>NZ_BNJH01000006.1:0-152500 GCF_016587395.1 Ktedonobacter sp. SOSP1-52 | reverse complement strand
GGACAGGAGCACCGATCAAACCGGTGATTGTCGCTGTTTACCGTGTGTTTGGAGTGAGGGCATTATCCCACAGCTGTTCTGTACTGTCAAACAATGCGAGAAATCGGTACTATTGGTAGGCGTATTGCGCCAGGCGTAGTACATCGTGGTGCGAACATGGTTAGTCGTCACATTTAAATATAAATATGGTCATACCCTGACTGCCCTAAAGCATGTTAATCGCTCGGGCCGCTACAATAACGATCAATGACATGGCGATCAGGGCCTGGACCATCATTAAGGCCTTAATACGACGCGTCAGGGGCATCGTATCGGTGGGGCTGAGCGCAGTGGCTGTGGTAAAAGCCACGAAGAGATAATCAAGAT
This sequence comes from Ktedonobacter sp. SOSP1-52, assembly GCF_016587395.1. NCBI lineage: Bacteria > Bacillati > Chloroflexota > Ktedonobacteria > Ktedonobacterales > Ktedonobacteraceae > Ktedonobacter > Ktedonobacter sp. SOSP1-52. The sequence goes on along the minus strand of NZ_BNJH01000006.1, from coordinate 152,134 downwards.
AGTGAGGCGCCCAACTGCCATCATTTCCGCCTATTTGTTGAGGAAACTGCCAATCAACAGCCTTGTGTCCGGCCTGGTGACGCTTGACAGGCCCTCCTCCATCCACCTCCCAGTACCAGAGTGAGAAAACAAGAATGTTAAACAACCATAGCACAATGGCTGATGAGAAGAGGATCTGGGCATGCTTATCCGCTGGTAAAGTCACAATAAGCAACAAGACACCAATAGCCAGGGCCGCCGTGACCACCCCTAGCGTAAGTAATGTCAGCAGGCGAGTCGTGAAATGAGGGAGGCGCCGCCCAAACAAACGTGCAATGATCGCTGGGCATAATGCTACAATCTCAATCGCCAGCAAAAGCCAGGCAGGACCCAGGCGCAATTTCGCGGGTAGGAAGAAATAAAGCACACCTAGCATCAGAGAGCCAAGGATCGCAGCCCAGCGGGGGGCTACTACCATACCTTCAGGCAGATCGCGTCGCGCTGGACCTGTAAGGTTGGGATTTAAGGAGCTGTTCTCTTCAGCCGAGCGCATAAGCTATCTCTCCTCCTCAATATAGCGAGTTGCCTCTCTATTGTATTCCAGGAAGCAGGCTTGTGTGAATATTGTCTACCTCTGATGTTACGATTTGACATCAGCAAACGTGTACTGCTAATATTTCTGCCTTTACTCTGGTACATTCACAAAATCTGTAGAGCCCATGCAATGCATGGACCCTTTCGCTGGAGCGCTTGCAAAGTCTAAACTAGCATGGACCCTACAAGGAGGAAAGCCGTTATGCATGAACCTGTTATAGAGAGCCACTTGCGGCAATGCACACAAGCCTGCAACTACTGCCATGCTGTCTGTGAACAAACTTTGCACTATTGCCTTCACAAGGGAGGACGCCTCCTGCAAGGCGATTGTGTACAAGCGCTAATCGACTGCTCGCAAATCTGCCAGCTTACACAGGATCTCACGCTACGCCAGTCGCCGCTTCAGGAACGTACACGCGGTCTCTGTGCTGAGGCTTGCCACCAGTGCGCCCAGATCTGTCAGCAGTTTCAGGAAGACGCCCAGATGCACGCCTGTGCCAACATGTGTCAGCAGTGCGCGACTGCATGCCAGTAAATGCTTCACACAGGCACAATTTCGCTAGTTGACACCCCCATCTTCTTCGGGAGGCTCCATGTGGAGCGTAATCGTATCTAAGCATGGAAAGCGCTGCCGCAGATCACGCTTGACCTCTTCGGCCTGGATATGTACCTGGCTTACAGGGGCATGCGCTTGAAAAATCAGGTGGAATGTCAGGTCGAGTTGAGACATATCCTCGGGGGTTAAGCCTTCCCGCGCCCGCCCGCCCTCATCCTGAGCACAATAGAGGTGAATATCATGCGCCCGCTCCCTACCCACTTTTTCGTCTACCCGCTGGCGGATCGCGTCTACCAGTTGAGGATATGTTGCCGTGACCTCATTGCGCACGGCAACATGGGTCTCTGGCGCTTCTAAATGTGTGGTCACGCGCTGTATCTGTGGTTCAGAGGCGACAATGGTCTGCTCAAAGCGTGACGCCTGAGCATGAGCCTCCTGCAATGACAGATCTGTGGGGACCTCCAGGTCGACATCGGCTTCCAGGTGACTACCCACGGCGCGCAGATGAATATCATGAATATGTACGCCCTGGCTCTCCGCCAGGCGATACAGGCGTTCGGCAATTGTCTCACCCGGCGAACGCATCGGCTCTGCATGCACGACAATATCGACCTCTGCTTGCTCAGCCTGTTCATGTACAGCCTGGCTCACCGCATCCTCAACCTGCTCGCTCACCATGTGCGTCTGCTCAAAAGTCAGGGTGCGCGCGACAGCGATGGTGATCTCGATGAAATACGTATTGCCAGCGCGACGCACACGTAAGCGACGGATTTCTAGCACCTCAGGTAGAGTTCGCACATGCCCGGTGATCGGCAAAATAAGCGCGTGCGGAGCCTTGTCCAGCAGGGCATCAAGCGTTTCCTTCGCCAGTTGCACGCTCACCCAGATGACAATAAATGAGACGACCAGGGCGGCTACCGCATCAGCCTGAGTCAGCCATACAGGGAGATGCAACGCATTTGTGACAAGTACAATAAACAAGCCAATAATCACTACCGCCGAACTCCAGATATCGGTGCTGAAGTGTAAGGCATCGGCCTCCAGAGCCTGACTACCCACTTTGCGGGCTACGCGTAACAGGACGCGTGAGCGTGTGAAATCAACCATAATGGAGATACCCATCACCACAAAAGCCCAGATGCTAATCTCAACATGCCCTTCGTGGTACAGCAAACGACGTACGGCTTCATAAATGATCCAGAGCGCCGTTACGAGCAATAGGACCGCCTCCAGAAACGCGGAGAGATTCTCAATCTTTTCATGCCCATAGTGATGCGACTCGTCGGCTGGGCGCGAGGCGAAGCGAACGGCGAAAAACGTCATCAGCGCGGCGATCAAGTCTAGTCCAGAGTGCGCCGCCTCAGCCAGAATGCCCAGGCTACCAGTCAATAAGCCAACAACCAGTTTCAAAGCCGTCAAGCCTATGGCTGCTCCCACCGAGGAGAGTGCGACCATATTCTTCTCGCGTTGCATTGCTTGCTTCTGTTTTTGCTGCTCTTGATCCGATACTGTCACAAATCCCTCACAAGCTCATCTTCAGATGCCTGGTTCTGCTATCGCTGACCAGATCCTGCCGTTATCGCTGACCAGATCCTGCCGTAAATTTCTCACAAGCTCATCTTCAGGTACCTAGTGGCACCACAGGTGTGAAAGGGTTCTCGGCGGCCATTGTATCTGATACAGAATAGCTATGTCCATAGAAAGTGCAAAAATATAATTTTTAGTTTAATAAAAAGAAAGTTTCATAGCACATGTATTCGCTGGCCAATAGCACCCCAGGCCGTAAAGTATGATATAGTGGCAAAGCATATTGATAAATATCGTTTTTCTTTTCTAGAAAAGAGGTCCTTCGTGGTCAGGGATACCAACAAGCATGAAAGTTTTATTCCACGCATACCCGTCCAGAGTGAGACTCTCTTTGCCACCTACTTTCCCGCAACACCAGCGATCTCACCCGATGGGCGCCAGGTAGCCTATACGCTCTGGTCATTTGAAGGAGAGCAGCAGAAAAGGAGCAGGCGCATCTGGCTGGTTGATACGCAGGGCGGTGAACCAGTCCCCTTTGGTGGAAACACCAAGAGCGAGTGGGGAGCCAGCTGGTCGCCTGATGGCAAAGAACTGGCCTTCGTGGCCCTTGATGGCGAGCCAGAGCTCCCACAGCTCTTCGTGCGCGCCCTTGATGGGAAGAGCAAAGCCCGGCGTATCTGTAGCATGTCACGAGGATTGGAGGAGCCAATCTGGTCACCTGATGGCTCACATATTGGCTTTCTCGCGCGTACTGGTCAGGAGCCTGAAAAGGATCCGCTGGTCCTGGCGCCCGCATCACATCAGCGTCTCTGGGCCGTTCATCGCCACGGCGACACTCCTCGTCCTCTTACTCAGGAGAATATTACGGTCTGGGAGTATGCCTGGTCGCCTGATGGTAAGCACGTGGCTATTTATTATTCTACTGGCCCAGATGATACCGATTGGTACCGAGGACAGATAGGCATCGTCTCCATACAGGGGGGCGCGGTGCGACAGCTAACCAAACTGACGCGCCAAGCCAGTGGCCTTGCCTGGTCGCCTGATGGTACACGTCTGGCGTATATCTCGGGCGAATGGAGCGATCCCTGTCGCGGCGGGGGAGATATCTTTGTCATCAACGTCGTGGGAGGAGAGACACGCAACCTCACGCCGGGCATCGATTGTAGCCCAGGCTGGTGTCGCTGGCTCCCCGGGGGCAAGCAATTGCTCTATGCAGGTTGGTATGGAGCCAACGCCCAGCTTGGATTGATCAATGAGCAGGATGGCGCCATTACCCTGCTAGAGCGCGAGAACCAGGATTGTATCCTTGATCTCAGCATCGGCTTTCCAGGCGTGAGCGCCGATCTTAAACGCCTGGTCGCTGTACGCTCCTCTTCGACTCAGCCCTATGAAGTCTGGCTAGCGGACATTGCTCAGGAGACAGCCCAGTTTGTCTGGAGACGCCTGACTTATGTCAATAAGCTCCAGGAAGAGACGCTGGCTCTGGCGCCCAGCCAGGAGATCCGCTATCTCAGCGTCGATGGCTGGCTAATCGATGCCATCTATACACCGCCTCTGTACCAGAGCGGAGATAGCTTGCCCCCTCTCTATGTTGAGGTACATGGCGGCCCATCCTGGGCGCGCCAGCATAGCTGGTCACCCTTCGTGCAATTTCTGGCGGCGGCAGGCTTCGCGGTCCTGCAACCCAACATGCGCGGTAGCTGGGGACATGGGGTTGCCTTTGCAGATGCCGTCCTGGGTGATATGGGTGGCAAAGACTTTCAGGATATCCTACATGGAATCGACTATCTTGTAGAGCAAAAGCTAGTGAATGGCGAGCGCGTCGCCATTGGTGGCTGGAGCAATGGTGGCTTCTTGAGTGGCTGGGCGATTACGCAGGAGCCAAAGCGCTTCAAAGCAGCCCTTATCGGCGCAGCTATCATTGATTGGATTGGTATGCATGCCGGCTCAAATATTCCCGATGCCGACACGCGCCTGCTTATGCAAAATCCCCTGGAGAATCCCGAAGCCTACCTGCGAAACTCGCCCCTGGCCTTCGCCGGGCGTATCGAGACACCCTCGCTCATCCTGCATGGCGACGCCGATCCAGCCGTTCCCGTGGCTCAGGCCTACGCCTTTTACCGAGCCCTACGCGAGCGCGGCGTGCCTGTCGAATGCGTTATTTATCCCCGAGAGCGCCATGGACTAAGCGAGCGCAAGCATATCAAAGACTACTACGAACGCCTGCTACGCTGGCTGAAGCGCTATGTGTAGACAAGGGAGACAAAGTCAGAGGTAAAGAAAATGAGAATAGAGCATTGGCACCCGCCAGCGCTCTATTCTTAATACACTAATCGTTACCAACTAAGCTGGAATCGCCGACCAGTTCACTGAGTGCATGCTGAATATTAGCGATGCTAGAGAAAGAGGCACGATTGAGAAAGCGAGCGGGAAACTCTACTTCAAATTCATCTTCCAGGGCAAGCATAACATTCACGCTTGCATGAGAAGAGAGCCCGGCATCATAGAGATTCGCATCGTCGCTCAGCGTGTCTACATTGATTGGTAAACGTGCATTCTCACGTAAGATAGTTCGAATACGTTCATTCATTTTTGTTCCAAGTCCCTTCTATGAGAGAAGTAAAGAAAGATAAAAATGATATATACACAGGAGCATCCAACGTTTAGCTGGATACAAGATCGGCAATCACGATAGCTGTAGCATATTCTATTTCATGGCTCATACTGAGAGAAAGAGCATAAATTCCCCGTTGCTCCGCCAGTTCAGCAGCTGTACTATGAAGAACAATATCGCAGGCTCCATCTGGGGCGCGCCTGACTTCGATCTCACGCCAATCGCCCCAAAAAGGTTCAGGACGCAGGATCTTCACCGTTGCCTCCTTCGCCGCGAAGCGCACGGCGAAGCTCTGAGCAACCGCTTGAGAACTGGTATGGCTGCAACAATAGGCCTGCTCTTCCTCAGTAAAGAGAGTGTTTAGATAGATTTTGCCAAAGCGTTCAATAGATTCTTGGATATGTTTTACAGGTACGAGATCTATACCCACCCGATATGGTGATGCTTGCATATATTTGCTATTTTTCGATCGCTATGACGACTTCTTCGAATATTGCCCATTATAAAAGTCTTCAATTGTACATGTCAATCTTTTCTCTTTTCTAGACAGGGTTTCTCAAAAGTCCTGAAACAACCAGGAAAGGGCCTCCTCAGGATGAAAAGAGAAACGACGCAATTGCTTGGCAACCGTAGAAACCCGATGGAGCTGCATGAAGGACAGAACCACCGTATTAAGCACAGCTAGCATTTCCATCACGGGGACACAACGAACTCGGCACCGATCTTCTCCTAAGAGCGCATCCCGCCGCCAGTGAAGATGATTTTCCACTCTCCAGTGTGCCCGAATGTAGCGGAGAAGACGTTCTGGCAGACAGTGGCGCGGAGAAAGCGTCGTCAATCCATACCAGACTTCACAACAGTGCTTTCCCTTGATCGTTCGCTCGCGTTGCAAACGAAACACTTGCCCAATCTCCCCCCAATCTGGAAAGAACAAGCCATTGAGATCAGGGCTAGTGAGGATTGAGCGACGTTCGAGACGACCGTGGCCCTTTTCAAGTTGGCTAAACGATTGCCACGTCCGTCGATCTGCGTATGGATCTTCAAAAAACAGTTCGAGATCGGCGAAAGCATTGGGCGTATTGTCCTTGATGATAAGAATGACCTCGCCACCAGCCCGCTTGATGAGGCGTGGAAATTCATGATAGCTTTGCGCTGCATCAGCAGTGATCACTCGCCCTTTGCACAACACTTCGGTCAGAAACGGTTTGAGAGCTCCGACCTCATTGGTCTTGGTGCCAATCGGAATTTGTTGGAGGACGACACCAGTTTCTGCTTCATAAATATGCAAGAGGTGTTGTTGCGGATGCTCTCCTCCATAGGCCTGCTCTCCCGTACTTTTCAGTGTTTTGCCATCAATGGCCAGGTGGGCGTGCCGGTCGTCTCGTTCTTCTCCCGGTCGTTGGGCCATCTGGCGTACAAACCAGGCGGCCAGATGGGCATTGACCTGTTGACTGTCTAAACGTTCCAGGGCATAGCTGTAGGTGTTAGCACAGGGCATGTGCTTCCACCCCAGCCCCACACTGCTGCAGATCGCTGCCTCCTGATCTTTTGCCCATTCACTGACCGCCAGGATACTGCTCATTCCCGCCAGTTTTGCCCAGACCAGCACCAGCAGTATTCCTGCAAGGTCATAGCGCTTCCCTCGTGCTTTTCTTCCATCTGTGAGCTGTTGGCAGACCAGATACAAGGATGGGACTTGCCTCGATGAGAAGACCCCTTCCGTTTGGCTTTCTTTCAACAATGCTGTATAGTCCATCATGAGTCGCTCCTTGAATGCTTTGGGTTTTTGAGTCCCTGCATTCTACTGGATTGACTCTTCCTTTTCACCTCTCACCGGACTTTTGAGAAACCCTGTTTTCTAGAGATCGAATATACCGGGTGGGACCAAAGGGTAAAAGGACGTTGCCTTACTGTAGTGGTACAATGCAGCCTCTGAAGCCCTTGCTGGCGATTTTTCTCTGTTGACGAAACAGATGGGCTATATTATAGTGTGATAGATAAAGTACGACATATGTCTTACGGCATTGATATCCATGAGTTTCAAAAACAGTACACAGCTACAGGGTTCCCTTGGGGAGCTATATATTGATAAATAAAAATTCCTATTCTAGATCTATACATCCCATTTTATTCTGCTCTTTGCGTTTACTCAAACTACAATATCTATATCTTTATGCTTCCTAAGCACAGCAAAGGAGACTTATCTCTTTAATGGAAACTATTCATTCTGTTGCCGAGGTTATTTCAAATCGAGATGACCTGATCCAAAAAGTACGCCATATCGGCAAAACAATCGCTCAACCGGCAGCGGCCAGTGTGGACAGCGAGGCGCGTTTCCCTCACGAAGCTATAGACGCGCTACGCCAGGCACGTCTCCTCTCGCTCTATATTCCTCGCCAATATGGCGGTGACGAATGTAGTTTTAGCGACTTGATTGCAATCGCCCAAACCCTCTCGCAATACTGTGCCTCAACGGCGATGATCTGGGCCATGCATCAGATCCAAGTAGCCTGCCTGGTCCATCATGAACAAAACTCCCCCTTCTTTCAGCAGTATCTACGCGAGATCGCCGAGCACCAGCTTCTCCTGGCATCAGCCACCTCTGAGGTAGGCGTGGGCGGGGATATTCGCAGCAGTGTTGCCGCCGTCGAGCAAGATGGAGAAGGCTGCCGCCTCTTCAAAAAAGCCACCACAGTTTCCTATGGCTCGTATGCAGATGGTTACCTGGTAACGGCCCGCCGCTCACCTGAAGCGGCTCCTGGCGACCAGGTATTTGTGCTGCTCACCCGCCCCACGACCCAGTTAGAGCAGACAGGAACCTGGAATACCTTTGGCATGCGTGGCACCTGTAGCCCGGGCTTCAACATCACCTCTACCTTCCCCGCGGAACAAGTTTTGAGCACCTCTTTCGCGGATATCGCTCCCCTAACGATGGTCCCCTTCTCGCACCTATTGTGGGCCGCCTGCTGGCAAGGCATCGCCATTGATGCCTTTTCGCGCGCACGTAAGTTTATGCAAACCAAGGCTCGCCAACTCAGGACAACCTCCCTTCCAGGTGATGGCCGACTGGTCGAGGCCAATAGCAACCTGCAATTGATGCGCGCAACGCTCGCCACCGCGGTGCAGGAATACGAAGACATCCTGCGCGATCCCGAGCATGCGGCAGAAAAAGCCTCCGACATGGGCTATAGCATTCGGCAGAATAACGTCAAAACTCTTGCCTCACAACTTGTGATACAGGTGGCGCAGCAGGCTCTCTACATTTGCGGTATGGCTGGCTATAAAGAAGATTCTCCCTTTAGCATCGGGCGCCACTTGCGCGATGCCTATTCCGCCAGCCTTATGATCAGCAATGATCGCCTCAATACCACCAATGCTGCCCTACTGCTCGTTCATAAAGAAGAAGCATAGAAAGTAGATAGAAGAAGATGGCGCGAGAGTTTTCAGCCCACGAAAGCACGTTTCTTGACCAGTTAATTGCCCATGGTCTACTGATTCCTTCTGGCGTGCAGGGCATCTATGGCAAAAGCGGCGTAATGGAGAACGTTATCTGCCGTATTGATGAGCTACTGACCGATATCGGGCGCGAGATGGGCGCGGATATTATGCGCTTCCCACCTGTCATGAACCGGGCAACCGTTGAACAGACAGGCTACATGAAATCTTTCCCTCAGTTGCTGGGTTCGGTTCACTCCTTCACTGGCAAGCATCGCGAGCATCAACAGTTGCTGAACGCGATGGAAGAGGGCCAGGACTGGAGCCAATCCCTCCCCTCAACGCAGGATGTCTTGATTCCTGCCGCCTGCTATCCCGTCTATCCTACCCTCACAGGCACGCTTCCAGAAGATGGACGCCTGGTTGACGTCTGCTGCTTCTGCTTCCGCCACGAGCCTTCGCCCGATCCCGCTCGCATGCAGTCCTTCCGCCAGCACGAGTTCATTCGCATCGCGGACGCCCACACGGTTGAGCAGTGGCATGGCGAGTGGATTAAACGAGGCGACGCGTTCCTGCGTTCACTGGGCCTGGAGCCAGTAGTCGCACCCGCCAATGATCCTTTCTTCGGTCCCGGCGGACGCCTGCTCGCAGCCAGCCAGCAGGAACAACAGCTAAAATTCGAGTTGCTCTCACCCATCAATTCAAGCGAGCATCTGACCGCCATCTCCTCCTGCAATTATCACCAGGACCACTTCGCGAGCAAGTTTGGCATTTATACCGCTAGCGGCGAGATCGCGCATACCTCGTGTATCGGCTTTGGCCTGGAACGCATCGCCCTGGCCCTCTTCCGCAAGCATGGACTGGATAGCGCTGCATGGCCCGTTGAAGTGCGAAAAAGGTTGACCGTATGAAACATCTTGTAACGAGTATCGATGTTGAGAGCTATACACCGCACTGGCTCCATAGCAGCACCAATCACTGGCCACAGTCCAACTGCTATGTAGATCTATGGATTGAAATTTTGCATACCCTGCATGTCAATCCCCTGGCCTGCTTCGCCTTTACGCTCTCCATCGATTTTGAGGGAGATCAGTGGACATTTTTCAAGTTTCCCATTCATGATCTCTTCTTGCTCTACGGCATCGATGTCCAGGAATTGAATATCTGGAACGCGCTTTTGCCGCAGATCTGTGAGCAGACAGGTCGGGATCGCCTAACGCTTGTGGAGGTCGATGCCTTCTATCTGCCAGATGTGAGCGATACAAATTATCATCGCATGCATGAGAAGACCACGATTGGTATCCAGTCGATTGATCCCGAGGCACGTGAACTCCATTACTTCCACAACAGCGGCTATTATAGCCTGCAAGGTGAGGATTTCGACGGCATCTTCCATCCAGATACCCAGGTGGGCAGAACGGCAATTCTCCCTCCCTACGTCGAGTTCGCCAAATTTGACCGTTTACAGCGCCACGCGGATCAAGAATTGTCCACGTTAGCGCTTGAGCTATTACGCGGCTATAGTCGACGCATTCCATCAGCCAATCCCTTCACGACCTATAGCCAGCACTTCCAGGCGCACCTGGCGGCGCTCCCTGACCTGCAAGCCTATCACCAATATGCCTTTGCGACCCTGCGACAGTATGGCGCCTGTTATGCCTATGCCAGTCTCTTCCTTCAATGGCTGGCGGACTACCAGGGTGCCCATTTCAAAGAGGCCGCGGCACATCTGGAGGCTATCTCCAGCGGCACTCAGGTCTTCCTGCTGCGGGCCGCGCGCGTGGTCAGAAACAAGAAACCCCTGGACCATCTCCCCTACTTTGAGGAGATGGCGATGCACTGGGATCAAGCCATGCAGCATATTCTCGCCAACCTGGCATAGGAAGAAAGAGACAAGGCTATGCATCCCACTTTTCAGGCGTCTACGCATCGACAGATCTCGCTGCACGATGGCTGGGAACTCATCTCAGTTGCTCCGGGCAGCTATCAAAACCCGGAGCAACTGGCATCAGAGACCGCGCGCTGGCTTGCGGCCCCTGTACCTGGCACGGTCATGCAGATGCTACAACGCCATCAGCCCTGGGACTTCAACACACCTCCGAACGCCGACGAGCATGACTGGTGGTATCACTGCACCTTCGCGGCACCCGCCAGCATGGAGGGAAAACACTACACTCTCGCGTTCGAAGGTCTGGCGACGATCGCAGATGTCTGGCTGAATGGCAAGCTCATACTCCAGGCCGAGAACATGTTCCGAGCCTATGAGGTGGACGTGACGCCGCTCCTCACTGAGCGAAACGAACTCTATCTCCATTTTCACGCCCTCACTGCTCTGCTAGCGCAAAAACGCCCACGTCCACGCTGGCGCACTAATCTGGTTGAGCAACAGCAACTGCGCTGGTTTCGCACGACGCTGCTAGGCAAAATTCCTGGCTGGTCGCCTCCCATCCAGGCAATTGGACCCTGGCAACCTATCTTCCTGGTGGAGCGCTCGACCCTCGCCATAGAGCACCTGCGCATCCGCCCAAAGGTACAAGAGAATACGGGTGTCGTGAGTCTGGATCTCCAGGCCAGGAGCCTGGATGGAGGCGTGCCAAACCATGCCACGCTACGTGTTGGCGAGACCACTGTTGCCTTACAGGTGCAAACCGATACGCCAGTCACCTTTGCCCTTACCGGCGAGGCCCGGCTCAATGATATCGCGCTATGGTGGCCACATACCCATGGGCAGCAACCACGCTATCCCGCCAGCATTCAGCTTTATTATCCAGATACCGTGGCGGAGATAGATTGTGGTTTGCTGGCTTTCCGCACACTTGAGCTCTGCACTGAACAAGAAGACTTCAGCCTCCGTGTCAATGGAGAAGCTATCTTTTGTCGCGGTGCCTGCTGGACGCCTCTCAACATTGTGACCCTCACAGCCTCTCCACAGGAGTACCGCGAGGCACTTCTGAGCGCTAAAAATGCCGGCATGAACATGATCCGCGTCGGTGGCACGATGGTCTACGAGGATGAGGCCTTCTATACCCTCTGCGACGAGCTGGGCATCCTGGTCTGGCAGGATTTTATGTTCGCCAATATGGAGTATCCAGTTACGCAGGAGGATTTCCTCGCCAACGTGCAGGCTGAGTGCGAGCAGATGCTACAACGCCTGCAACGGCATGCGTCCCTCGCACTCTTGTGTGGCAATAGCGAGATCGCGCAACAGGTGGCGATGCTGGGCCTACCCGAGGAGCGCTGGAGTAACGCCTTCTTTGAGCAGCTCCTGCCAGAACTCTGCCAGAGCTACACAGACGTCCCCTACTGGTCATCGACGCCAAATGGGGGCGCGCTCCCATTTCAGGTCAATGCTGGGACCTCAAACTATCAAGGCGTAGGGGCCTATCTGCGACCGCTGGAGGATGCGCGCCAGAGCGGAGTACGCTTTGTCACCGAGTGCCTCTCCTTCGCCAATATCCCTGAAGATCAGACGCTTGACCTGTTCTTGAAACCCAATCAGTCGCCCGTCCATCATCCCAGGTGGAAGGCGCGTGTGCCACGCGACAACGGCCCCGGCTGGGACTTCGACGATATCCGCGACTACTACCTGGAGAAGCTCTTCCGCGTTGAGCCTATGAAACTGCGCTACGCGGACATGCAGCGCTATCTAGCGCTGGGACGCGTTACCACGGGCGAAGTCATGGCCTCCGTCTTCGCTGAATGGAGGCGCCAGCGCTCCTCCTGTCAGGGAGGGCTGATCTGGTTCTATCGCGACCTCTGGCCAGGAGCAGGCTGGGGCGTAATAGACTCCACGGGCTATCCCAAAGCGCCCTACTACTACCTGCGTCGCGTGCTGGCTCCCACTACCTGTTTCTTCACGGACGAGGGCTTGAGTGGGCTGAGTTTACACCTTGTCAACGACACTGAGCACAACATCCCTGCCGTGGTACAGCTCACACGCTATCGCCTGCCAGCCACGCTCCTGGAGACAGTAAACGCTGAAATCCTGCTGCCCGCGCGCGGTGCGCAAGAACTGCACACTGAGAAGCTCTTTGGGCATTTCCTGGACCTGACCTACGCCTTCCGCTTTGGTCCACCGGGACAGGATCTCGTGGTTGCTACCCTAAGCGCCCAGGAGACAGGCCAGGTACTTGGAGAAGCCTTCTACTTCCCCCAGGGCTTGCCCAATACCCGCGAGCAGTCAGTCGGCCTACAAGCCCACGCTCGTCCCCTGGAAGATGGCACTTACGAACTGCACATAAAAGCTGAAAAATTCGCTCAGGCAGTCGCGATACAAGCGAACCAGTACCTACCAGAAGACAACTACTTCCACATGCGTCCCGGAAGCGAGAAAATAGTCCGGCTGGTACCGATGGGAAAAAAGTCATCCCTATGGGGATCACTCTCAGCGCTTAATAGTCTGAATGATATAAATATTTAAAGGGCAATATAATCAAATGCTCTTTTTTCTCAGTGGATAGAAAAGGAGGCGGTCAAAACACATTTCCCTTTAGTTTCATCGTTAATTTTTATTATATGCCCACTTATAGTTATGCATTAAATGCATTCGTGATAAATTCAACACGTGAGTAACCCGAATTGATCATGAATAATGAACGCTCTACCTATGGTTCGTAAACAGAAGAGATAAAGATGCTTTTAGCATCACATTTTGCTCCCGAGAGAAGGGATAAACGCTATGTTAGAAACTATTCAGCCAGTTGAAAAAAAGACCGCAGCACCTACACGCACGATTCAAGTGGGAAAATCCAAACGCCCCTTTTTCTTTTTGCATGGCGCCTGGACAGGAGGAACGCCGCTCTATTGCTTTACGCTTGCTCGTACGCTAGGGCGAGATCAACCCTTCTACGGACTAGATCCATACAATGTTGATGGTTTAGATGTACCAGCAACCTTGGAAGACATGGCAGCGGCACATATTCAAGCTATGCGTGCAATACAGCCAGAGGGCCCCTATCAGTTGGGCGGTTTCTGTAGCGGGGCATTTCTCTCTTATGAAATGGCTCGCCAACTCAAAGAGCAAGGGCAAGAAATAAACTTTTTACTACTTGTAGCACCATCTCATATTACTGACTCACTTAGAAGGAAACGTAACATTTTTAATGCCCTGGGAAACCTATTTCATATCAACCGAAAGCAACAATTAAGCTTATTTCTGCGCCTCCGGCATGCATTGAGGCATATATATAGAAAAATTCTTCCACCTGAAGATGGAAGAATTGAGGGCTTTTCTACACTGCTCACACTGGAACCAAGGTTAGATATGATGTTTCCACCCATGGAAGCTCTCTATAAAGATTTTCCTGGTCTTTTTCCCTGGCTTGCTGCTGATTATAAACCGCACTTTTTGCCAGAAAATATTACATTTATCTGGGCTGGTGATGATCTTGGGGCAAAACCGATTTGGGGTTCAATTGAGCAGAAGGAAAACTCCGCCGTTATTCCTGGACCTTATATGGGACTTATAGACGAGCACCTGCATTTGTTAGCCGAACAGTTAAAGGTGAGCCTGAATAGAGTATAAGCATATCAAGCATGGGGAAGACTAATAGCTGTAGACCAGGATAGCAAGTGGGATCCTATCCTAATCTACAGCTATTGTATTTAGCAAAGTCTTCCTGTGCTATACCTTCCAGAAAACATCATGCGACAAGAGAACTTGTGTCAAACCGCATAACTAACTACCTTTACCTGGTAAGGAGTAAGAAGCACGCTCTGGCCGTTAACATCCACCGTAACAGAAACCTCCGTTTTATTGACCAACATCAATTTTTCATCAGAGGCTAAAGCTTCAACTTGGTCAGGCGCTGATACTGTCGTGCTATAAATCTTTGTGCCAGGTGCAAAATCGCTCTTGAGGCTGCTGGCACTATAGTACCAGGGTTCAGGTTGCGCGCTATCTGCATAGCTAGCGGTCCAGAGTCCCTTATCTGACCAGCCATCGCCCGATTCTCCCCAGGCAAGGGCCACCGCACCTCCAGCTTTTAAAAACTCGATCATCGTATAGGACTTCAACGCATTGTCATAAGCCGCATTTAGCACATCATTACGAGGATAAGAGAACCACTCTGCAAACCAGACGGGGAGCGTGGTAGAGCCTGGATAGACGGCGGGATCTAGAGAATGTATCCATTTCACGACATCTGCAAATTTTTCAGACGCGACAAAAGGATTTGCGGCAAGATTACCAGTAGGTCTCTCTTCCCGATTTTCAATCGAACTATCTACGGTAATAAAGCCAGCACCTACTTTGTGTTGTAACCAGTACTCTATGACATCGAAGGGACGCTGATCGAACGTACCATACGGCTTAATGAGATTTGAAGGATTGCTTGGTTGCTTCGCAGACCAGACATCCATAAATACATAAGGGCCACCGATTTTTACACTATCGGTTGATATGCCTCGTGTCTGCGCCACCTTCATAATTGTGCTGTAGACCTGATTATACATGTAGGTATAACCATGATTAGCATGTACTCCATTGGGATTACCTGGACTCGTTGTGAAATCGTAATTATTGATACCTGGATTGTAGTACCCCTTTAACTCATTCCAGACTTGAAAATACCGGACATTATAAGGCGGAGCCATGTAGCGTTCCGCTACACATTGAACAAGATGCAGCCAGGCATCCATTTTATTATCCAGAATACGCGTTTCATAAGCAGCAGAAGACCATTCCTGGGCAGAGGTAAGCGTCCGGGCTTTGCCACCAGCCAATGGACTTCCCTTCATCCACCAGGGAGCCTCGTCTAATGAAAGAACAGGAGTGCTTCCAGTATCTACCGCCAGTTGCACCCGGTTATCCAGAGCAGACCAGTTCGTTGGCTCAGGGCTAGCAGGGTCAGACCAGGGATCTGGTAGGCCCCAACCCATAATGTGTGTATTTTGATACGATACCGACGTTCTGAGCAAAGACCTCACATCATTGCTAGAGACAGAACCTTTACTCTCTGGGGGAAGGACCCCCTCATTATTGACATGGGTCACACCGAGAGCAAACTGGCTCGTCGCGGAACAAGATTTATCGACTAAAACATGTATCTTGCCGTCATTTGTCGTGCTAGCATCTTTGCTCTTACAACGAGAAAGCTCATCCGGAGTACTCGTTGGAGACGGCTTTACCTGTCCAGTGACACTGTTCTTCACACGTGTAGGGCTGTAATTATCGGGATTAGCGCAAGATGACAGACTAATTACAAGGAGTGCAAGGCACAACCAAAAATAAGCAGAACGTTTCTCCCATTCACTCATGAAACTCACCTTCGGAAAGTTTTGTGGTCGCGTCTTTAGCTAAAAATGTTGGAGAGACACATTGGCTAACTATCTCCTACCCAATTTACTCAAGAAGAAAGACCTTACAACCAGACGCACTCATAATAACGGGAGGGAGAAGAGCTTTGTAACAAAACGCCCATAAAATACATATGTTATAGGACTATTAATCCACCACTCTCTTTCGTCCCAAAAGACTACTTTGATCTTATAAACTTGATATAGATGCCATAACGAATGTTGTGTACTGATGAAAGGCCAGTAACCCTCACGGCGCAAGAGCCTCAGAGCTAGCGAGCACAATGGCTTCACATCCCATCATTCATTGAGAAGCATGCGAGAAAACGCTCCTGGCTGTCCTCAAGAGACAAAAAAGGCCACCTTCTCCCTCCTCGGCCACAGCAGCCGAGCGTTGATCTGCTCAATGCTCTTACGGCTTAGCTCACCGTGACCTTGTGAAAACGAATGTCCTGCATCACAGCCCACACCAGACGCACACAACTGGTTTCGCTCGTAAAGGCGTCAATCTGATCGGTTCTCTGCCGCACATTGCTAAAGAAGCCTTCAATCGCGTTGGTGCTCTGGATATGCCGATGCATCCCGACTGGAAAGTCATAAAAGGTGAGTAAGTGCTCCTCATCCTCACACAAACTGCGCACCGCTTGGGGATAGCGCTCGGCATATTTGGCTTTGAAGGCGACAAGATTGGCCAGAGCATCCTCCTTCTTCTCTGGCTTCCAGATCCCCACCAGATCGGCTTGCACCAGCTCGCGCTCTCGACGAGGAATGGCACTGAGCACATTGCGCTGCTTGTGAACCAGGCAGCGTTGGCGTGCAGTCGCTGTAAAGAGCCGGTCAAGCGCTCCCAGGAGTCCTTCATGCCCATCCGTGACAAAGAGGTCCACCTCAGTGGCTCCACGACTGCGCATGTCCTGTAAGATGCCCAGCCACCCCTCACGGCTTTCTTCGGCGCAGGCTTGCAGCGCTAAGACCTCCTTGTTTCCCTCCCCATCGACGCCCAAAATCGTCAAAATGATGCTCGCATCGCACTTGGAGCCATGACGAATGCTGAAATGAATCCCATCGAGGTACACAATGCGATAGTGCGTTTGTAACGGACGGGTGCGCCACGCCTCAAATTGTTCACTCGGGCTTTCATTCAAGCGACTCACGCTACTGGCGCTGGGAGCGACCCCCAGCAACGTGTTGGCGACCTTGCCAATTTTGTGGGTGCTGCTTCCGCTGACAAACATCTCGGTTAAGGCCTCTGCTACCTCAGGCTCATAGCGGCTGTAGCGCTCAAACGCCTGCGTATGAAACTGGCCCTCTCGATCTCGTGGAACGCTCAGATCTTCAATACGGCCACTTGTGGTCACCAGGTCGCGGGTGTAGGAGCCATTGCGATAGCCTCGACGCTGGCTGGTGCTTTCTCCCCATTCTGCGCCCAAGAACAGACGGAGTTCTTCTTGCATGATTTCTTCCATCACCACGCGGGTTGCTCCACGAATCAACTCACGCAGATGCTGATGAAAGCTCTCTTGGCTGGGAACATCCGATGGGGAGATACGTACGCTTGTCGTTGGTGGCTCTGGTGTGTTATGGTGTTTTTTGTGCACAGGCATAGTCTTCCTCCTTGTCCTTTGTGCAGGACTGAGTAAAAACATTCTATGCCTGTAGTATCACCTTTTCTTTCCTCCTTGGGAAGCCTTCCCCCTTTACACAACATTCGTTATGGCATCCTTGATATAGCAACTACCCGCTAGCCAGTACAAAAGTACACCTCTATTAAGCAACTTCCTCTCTAGCCATCAAACATACAAAAATACCAGGCTTGACAGACTAAGTTGTAGTGAATATACTCAGCCATAAATGCGAAAGAATAGCCATATTTTCTTTAAACTAGGGATAATTTATACAATAAGCCCTTTTTTCAATATAATATTGTAGAGGCATGTAAAGAGGAATATGCCTATGCATTTTTGCTTGTTCTATCTTAAAGCTTTGTTTTATTTTCGAGAATCCTTACTTATATCTCGTTCTCTTCAAAAAAAGAAATATTCCAGCCATATTTTCCCTATATTTACCATGCCTACGCCTCTAGTAAGCAAAAATCCATTACACTTTCACACCATTTGACTTGATCACCCAAATTTATGATTATATTTCCGGTAAAGGGGGCACAAATAACCTGACTAGCACTTATGGCAAGAACACCATAGCTTTTCGCTTCTATAGCAGTAAGGCTTCTCCCTTTAGCGTTTAAAATACAGAAAGATGTCGATTGTATATATGTCAAAGCAAGAAAAATATCCCAGCATCAGTGTTGTTATTCCAGCGCGCAATGAGGCACAAAATCTTCAGCATATTTTACCCAAGTTACCCGAAATCGTCACTGAAGTTATCCTCGTCGACGGCCACTCAACGGATGATACAAGCAAAATTGCACAACAGCTATTGCCAGACATACGCGTCATTCAACAGGAAGGAAGAGGCAAAGGCGACGCAATGAGAGTAGGCTTTGCTGCTTGTACAGGTGACATTATTGTTATGCTGGATGCCGATGGATCTGCTAATCCTGCAGAAATTGTACGTTTTGCCGAAGCGCTTATGGCTGGCTATGATTTTGCAAAAGGTTCGCGTTTCAGCAAGGGGGAGGCAGCCAGGATATTACTTTACTGCGTAGCATTGGCAATTATGTTCTGTGCCAGCTAGCTAACCTACTATTCTGGCAACACTTCAGTGATCTCTGCTATGGTTATAACGCTTTTTGGCGTCACTGTCTTGACCGGATTGACATCGACTGCGATGGTTTTGAGATAGAGTCACAACTTTGCCTACGTATACACAAAGCTCACTATAAAATTATTGAAGTTCCTAGCGTAGAGCATAGACGTATCTATGGAGAAAGCAATCTGCGTACATTCCGCGATGGATGGCGAGTCCTCAAAACAATTTTAAAAGAGCGCTCCAACACTCTCACTCAGACAGCACATTTCGCAGCACAAGGAAATTTATATATGCAAAAACAACTCTCTACCAAAACAGTGGAGACTCCAAGCGTACAATAAAACTCCAATGCAGGGTTCCCCTAAATTAAAATACTTAGTATCTCAATAGATGACAAATTGGTGAAAGCTATGCTATTACAGGCATATTATGAAGAAAATGTTGTTGAGCAAGCTCCAGATCTCATGCCCATGCTTATTGTCGAGATTGAGCTGGAGCAAGCCCTCCCGAACATCTCCGCCGTTGATCCCAAGACCCAACGTCGCTATCAACGCGTAATGGCCGTCGTGCGCCTGCACACCCAACCCCTGGGCCTTGCCGAACTGCCCCTCTCCACAGAGGAGCTCGCTCCTGCTACCTATGCTCCTTTGCTCTGGAATGCCCTGAGCAGTGAGATCAATGAACATCTTCAGCAAGATGGGTTGCCAGAGCTGAGTGAACTACCACTTCAGGGGCTTGCCTCCACCACGCCTCCTCGCTGTCTCGCCGAACGCGAAGCCTTTCTGGTCAGTCCCGATCTGCCCCTGGTCAGCGTGATTATCCCAACCCATGATCGCCCCGAGACCCTTGCCTCCTGTCTGGAGGGCGTATTGGCTCAGCACTATCCACGCTTTGAAGTCCTTGTGGTCGACAATAAGCCCAGTACCGATGCAACACAACAACTCCTGACACAGATCTCAGGCACCCATCCACAGGTGCGCTATCTACGCGAAGAGGGTCCTGGCATTGGTAATGCCGCCAACTGTGGCATTGCAGCAGCTCAGGGCGAAATCCTGGCTTTTACCGATGACGATGTGGTGCTCGATCCCTACTGGCTTGTCGAGCTTGTACGCGGCTTTCGCCAGGCAGAGAAAGTGGCCTGCGTCACCGGCCTGGTCCTTCCCCTTGAGCTGGAACAACCCGCACAGTTCTGGTTTGAACAGTATGCTGGCTTCACCAAGGGCTTCCAACGCCGCCTCTTCGACATGAAGGAGCATCATCCAAAAACACGGTTGCACCCTTACACGGCTGGCCAATTTGGCACAGGAGCCAGCATGGCCTTTACTGCCTCCTTCCTCAAGAGCATTGGTGGCTTTGATCCCGCCCTGGGTGGCATAGGTCTGGTAAAAGCGGGATTAGATATATCGGCATTTTTCGAAGTAATGATGCGTGGCTATCGCCTGGTTTATGAACCTCGTGCCTTGCTCTACCACCTGCATCGTCGTGATTATTCTGGCTTGCACAAACAACTTCATAACTATGGCATGGGCCTTACTGCTTACCTGACCAAGTGTGTCTGGGAGCGCCCGCACCTGCTCTTTGATCTGCTTCCAAAACTAGCGTATGGTCTTTTTTTCACTTTGAGTAATCGCTCTGCAAAGAATCATAAGAGGCAGGATAACTATCCCAAAGCATTAAAACAAGCGGAATTAAAAGGCATGCTCTTTGGGCCTTTGGCCTACCTACAAAGTCGGAGAGTGGTACGTAAAGTTCTGCGGAAAAACACACTCTAGTGAAAACTTATATTTGATCTTAAACAAATTGGATGCATTATCACTGATACACAAGGGTAAGAATATATGTTGTTGCTAACACGTCAGAAAGATGCCTCTAGAGAGCATGAGAACACCTCTCTTGAACAAGCTCCAGATCTCATGCCCATGCGTATTGTCGAGATCGAGCTGGAGCAAGCCCTCCCGAACATCTCCGCTGTTGATCCCAAGACCCAACGTCGCTATCAACGCGTATTGGCCGTCGTACGCCTGCACACCCAGCCCCTGGGCCTTGCCGAACTGCCCCTCTCCACACAGGAGCTCACTCCTGCTACCTATGCTCCCCTGCTTTGGAATGCCCTGAGCCACCAGATCAATGAGCATTGCCAGCAAGACGGGTTGCCAGAGCTGAGTGAACTACCACTTCAGGGGCTTGCCTCCACCACGCCTCCTCGCTGTCTCGCCGAACGCGAAGCCTTCCTGGCCAGCTCTGATCTGCCCCTGGTCAGCGTGATTATCCCAACCCATGATCGCCCCGAGACCCTTGCCTCCTGTCTGGAGGGCGTATTGGCTCAGCACTATCCACGCTTTGAGGTTATTATTGTTGATAGCGCTCCAAGTACAAATGTGACAGAACAGTTTCTTACTCAAATCTATGGCACATATTCTCAGGTGCGCTATCTGCGCGAAGAGCGTCCTGGCGCTAGCTGGGCGCGTAATTGTGGCATTGCAGCAGCCCAGGGCGAAATCCTGGCTTTTACCGATGACGATGTGGTGCTCGATCCCTACTGGCTTGTCGAGCTTGTACGCGGCTTTCGCCAGGCAGAGAAAGTGGCCTGCGTCACCGGCCTGGTCCTTCCCCTTGAGCTGGAACAACCCGCACAGTTCTGGTTTGAACAGTATGCTGGCTTCACCAAGGGCTTCCAACGCCGCCTCTTCGACATGAAGGAGCATCATCCACGCATGCCCTTACACCCCTATATGGCCGGTCGCTTCGGCACAGGAGCCAGCATGGCCTTTACCGCATCCTTCCTCAAGAGCATTGACGGGTTCGATCCCGCTCTAGGTGGACTCGGTCCATCCAAAAATGGACAGGATATATCAGTTTTTTTCGAAGTAATGATGCATGGCTATCGCCTGGTTTATGAACCTCGTGCCTTGCTCTACCACCTGCATCGTCGTGATTATTCTGGCTTGCGCAGGCAGCTTTATGGCTATAGCGTAGGGTTTACGGCTCACCTGACCAAATGCGTCTGGGATCATCCACTCCTTCTTTTTGATCTCTTGCCTCAACTAGTTTCCAGTTTTTTCTTCGCCTTTTTCAATCGCTCAGCAAGAAATCGTTTGCAACAAAGCAGTTATCCGAAAGAGTTGAAACAACTTGAATTAAAAGGTATGCTTTTTGGACCCCTGGCCTACTGGCAGAGTCGTAGGATAACAGGCAAAACCTGGAAGAAGGCATAGCATCATGATCCAAGATACTATCCAAGCAGAGACATCCGATATTAGTGTTATTATTTGCGCCTATACAGAGAGGCGCTGGGACGACCTGGCAGCTGCTGTATCTTCTGTACAGCAACAAACCTTACCAGCCCGAGAAATCATAGTTGTGATCGATCACAATCCGCAATTGTTTAACAAAGCACAAGCAGATTTGACAGGAATTACTGTCATCCAAAATCAAGAAGAACGTGGATTATCTGGAGCACGCAACAGTGGAGTTGCCATTGCTCAAGGTCAATTTATCGCATTTCTAGATGATGATGCTCTAGCAGACGACAACTGGTTGATGCTCTTCCAACAGGTCTTGCAAGACCCACACATTCTAGGTGTTGGCGGATCTGTCGTTCCGCTGTGGGTAGATTATAACCCCTCCTGGTTACCAGAGGAATTTTACTGGGTTGTGGGTTGTACCTATCTAGGTATGCCTCAAAACAACGCACCAGTTCGTAACCCAATCGGAGCAAGCATGTGCCTGCGTCGTGAAGTATTTGAAAGTGTTGGAGGTTTCCGTAGTGGCATTGGACGTGTAGGCACACGCCCAATTGGCTGCGAAGAGACTGAGCTATGTATTCGTGCAAGCCAGCACTGGCCTGCGCGTCAATTCTTTTATCAGCCCCAGGCCAGAGTTCAACATCGTGTTCCGGGTCAACGCGCACAGTGGAGCTATTTCTGGTCGCGCTGCTACGCAGAGGGCATTTCAAAAGCATTTATAACACGCTACGTGGGAACAAAAGATGCGCTCTCGTCCGAGAACACCTATACATTTCATACTTTACCCCGGGGTGTAACACGTAATATAAAGTCTGTGTTTACACAACATAATCCAGGTGGCCTTCTAAAGGCAATAGCTATCATTACTGGACTAGGAGTGACAGCAGGAGGATACATAATAGGAAGACTTTTTTCACGCAAAAATGAGCAGGAGCAAAGTAAGCAAATACCAGCTGTACACGACAGGCAAGAAGGAGATCCTACCCCTGTACTATAGTACTTACTATGTATGCAATATCCCCCACCCCTGGTTTATGCTTATATATGGATTTATAAAAGTGATTCAAAGCCAGAATAGCCGTCTATAGAAGAAATCTGGGCGCGAGAATGCTCACCACAACAGTGGTGTTAAATTTCGCCGAAGAATAAGTCGTTGCGGGAGTTTCGTTGGTGATAACGCCTATCTTTCAATGGGTCAAAAAAAATAAAGCCATATTATTTAATACCGGTTCACTGATTGGCACGATGGTTGTTACATCATTGCTAGGCTTTGCTTACTGGTGGGTAGCAGCTCGCTTGTTTAGGCCAGAAGCCGTGGGTCTCGCCTCGGCGGCAACCTCAACCATGATGCTGATCTCCTCATTCTGTATGATGGGTTTGGGAACTCTGCTCATCACCGAAATTCCCCGTAATAAGGGCAATGAGGGACCACTCATCAGTACAGCTCTCCTGCTGGTAGGAGGCATTGGCTTTGTAGCTGGAATCATCTTTGCTCTGCTCGCACCTTTTATTTCTCCCGCACTCCGACCCATAGGTGCAGGCATACAAAATATTGTGCTCTTCGGTGCTAGTATTAGCATCACCGTGATTACCATAGTCATTGACCAGGCAGTGATCGGGCTTCTCCAGGGAGGATTACAGTTCTGGCGCAATACTATCTTCTCAATCGTCAAACTTATCGCCCTCTATCTCCTCGCTATTTGGCTCAACGATAAAATTGGTATGTCTATCTATGCAACCTGGACGCTAGGCAACATCATCTCGCTCATACCGCTGATATTCCTGGCTGTATGGAAAAATCGTACCAGGCTAGGTAGCCTTTTGCCTCGTTGGTATGTGCTGCGCAAGCTAGGAGGAGCGGCAATCCAGCACCATATCTTAAACCTGATACTTCAGGCACCAACCCAGGTCTTGCCTGTACTCGTTACTGTACTGCTCTCACCAGCAATGAATGCCTGGTTCTATGTCTCATCCATGCTCGCTAATTTTGTGTTTTCTATCGCGGCCTCACTCACCACTGTGCTGCATGCAACGAACGCGGCCCAGACAACTACGCTTTCACAGAAGACACGCCTGACGGTAGGCATCTCAGCTCTCACAGGTATCGTCACCAGTGGCGTCCTGGTGCTCGCAGCAAACCTGGTTCTCAGTTTTTTTGGTCACAGTTACGCAGCGAACGCTGCATGGCCTCTGCGCATCCTGGCCCTGGCCGCTTTTCCGCTTATCATTAAAAACCATCATATCGCTATTCGCCGCATCAAAGACGAGATCACCAACTCGATGTTGCCCATTATACTAGGAAGCATTCTCGAACTGATTCTGGCGACACTAGGTGCATGTTTAGGGGGATCTAGCCTGAGTCATGGGTGGCTGGTAGCACTAAGCGCACATTTGGTAGGCTGGCCGGGACTGAGCCTTAGATGGGCAATGGCACTAGGCGCACATTTAGGGGGGTTAACTGGCCTGAGCCTGGGGTGGGTTGCGGCTCTAAGTGTTGAAGCCATTTTTATGGCCCCCCTCGTCTTCAAAACGATTCGCGGGACTGATACGGTCGCCAATACCATCAGTAGCGTTGTAGACGCCGATACCATGATCCTACAGGCCATACACCCACAAACCATTACCGATTCGCTGGGGAACTTCATTGATACGCCAACGCAGCAGCTAGCCACTATCATGGGACTGGATTCGCCTACTGACACCATCAAAACACTGACATTCATTGATGCACCGACCATAAAAATGAATAGAATCCAGATCGAAGAGCAGCATACTATGCGGCTACCAAAGATAGAGAAACAGCAGCCACCTGTTACACCCAGACGATATGTCGTTCCAGATACGCCCGCGCCTTTAGCCAGATCCATCAAACGGCCAAAGTTGGAACCAATAACTATGGGAATGCGAGCCCTGAAGATTATAAGGACGCCCTCTAGTAATGATGAAGGACCAAATCAGGTAGAGCAAGAGCACATTGTGAACCAGGCCTTTAGCCGGAATAGAAATGATGAATATTAAGAACAATGAATAAAGGAATTACCATATCACAAGCTCAGAGCGGTCTAAAAATACCGTTTCTCATAGATATCGTCTGCCTGCTACTACCACTAGGCGCTTTTGTCCTCTGGTATAGCTCACTAGGTAATGTAACGATAAATATATCACGGATGAATGACCTGGGGTTGGTTTCTATCATGCCACCCACCTTGATCATCGCTTTGCTGGTCATGATGGTGAGCTTCTGTCTAACACTACAACAGTCACGCTTGCGTATGCCCATTGTGCTGTTGCATTTTGCGCTTTTGATCTTTATGCTGTATGCTCTCTGCATCCTTGTAGAGGAGGCACCACGCTTTGCGATTGTGTACCGTCACGCAGGATACACAGAGTATATTATGCGTACCGGGACGGTTGATCCCGGCCTGGATGCTTATTTTAGCTGGCCTGGTTTCTTTATTTTAAGTGCTTTCGTAACGCGAATCTCTGGCTACCCCGATATCCTGGGTTACGCTAGCTGGGCGCCTGTTTTTTATAATGTGCTCTATCTTGGTGCTCTATATATGCTCTTTAGCACATTTACGAGCAATAAACGTTTGATCTACCTGGCTTTATGGTTCTTTTGCATCACCAACTGGATCGGCCAGGATTATTTCTCACCACAGGGCTTCTTCTTCTTCTCCTACATAGTTATTCTAGCCATCATCTTAAAATGGTTTAAAGCGCCACCTGGTACACCCATTCGTCCCCTCGGTCCTCGTTTAAGTCGTATACGTTTCTTGCCCCAAGTCTATACCTGGCTCACAGCGCCCGACTCACTAAATACTCCTACTATTTCACGAGCCAAAAGCATTGCGCTACTCATCAGCATGCTCACTATTTTTGCCTTCTCTGTCTATGGACATCAATTGACGCCTTTTTTCATCGTCGCAAGCGTTACTGGCCTTATCGTCTTTCGTCGCTGTACACCTAAAATATGGTGGCTACCTATCGTAATGATAATCATGATAGGGGCTTGGCTCATTCTTATGACCCAGTCATTTCTATCTGGACATATGAGCCAGGTTTTCGGAGGAATTGTCGATATTTTCTCTTCCGTCTCCTCTAATGTCTCAAATCGCGTGGGAGGAAGTCCTCAGCACACCTTTGTTGCACGCCTACGTCTCATCATGACGGCTTTTGTCTGGGGATTAGCTGGTATAGGGGCGATTTTCCGTCTTTTTAAGGGTCATAAAGATGCCTCGATCATCATTCTAGCCCTGGCCCCATTTCCATTATTCATGATCCAACCCTATGGTGGAGAAATGCTGTTACGCTGTTATCTCTTTGCATTGCCACCTATGGTCTTTCTTGCGGCTTCAATATTTTATGAGCTACCAACGCTTCCAACATTCCTGGCATTCCTATCACCACTTGTATCACAGCTCACATCACTCCTGGCTACTATAAAGCTCCCCTGGCAAGGCATAGCAATCGCAGGCATAAATATCATCTTGCTAAGCAGTTTCCTCTACACCCGCTATGGCAATGAGAATATGGATTACAAGACATACGATGAGATAAATGGTGTCTACAAGCTCTATAGTATAGCTCAACCCGGTTCGCTCTTAGTTGCTGGTTGGGACGGAACACCATGGCAGATTAAAGATTTTGAAAAGTATCCACTCACCTCTCTCGATAGCACCGATAAATTAGGTGATGCAGTATATAACTTAAATGTTGCTTACGTTGTCCAATATATGCAAAACCAGAAGGGGCAACGAAACCAACAAATCTACTTTATCTTCACACGCAGTCAGAAAGCCTGGTTTAACTCCATGTCGGGTTTCCCTCCTGGCGCACTTGATAAATTTGAGAATGCTGTGGCCTCATCAGGTGACTTTAATCTGGTATATCATAGTCAGGATGTGCAAATATTCCAGCTTGCCAGTGCCGCTGGAGGGAAACTATGAAAATGCGTTTACTCTGGCTGTGGCCTGCCATAATTATTCTTTGTGCCCTTGCGGCTTGTATCGTCACATACGTGATCCCCGACGCTCAAATTAGAGCTGTCACTGTCATGAGTTTTCTTTTTATTTGCCCTGGTATGGCGCTGGTACGTTTCCTTCGCCTCAATGATGTTATCACAGAATGGATCATGGCTTTTTCTTTGAGCTTTGCCATTGATGCCATAGTGGGAGGCATATTTTTATACACAGGCCACTGGTCGCTTTCTGGTATTCTTATTACCTTGTTAGTTATTAGTCTTTTGGGAGCAACAGGGCAACTCGTAATCCTACATCCCGTAGTGGCGCAACGCCTAAGTGCATTGTCCATTTTCAAAATGCCAGAAGATATAACTGACAGTGAGACGATGGCCCTACCAAAAATATCGCTCGCAGGTCATACAGGCAAAGCGGTAAGTATTGAAGATCAGCAGACAGCCTATTTGTCCAACTATAAACTTTCATCTAGCACAGATCAAACCAGAGATGTAACCGAGACAGATACCATACAAATGCCCTCAGTCATACGCAACACACCTGCTCAAGAAGATATTGCTGATCATGATACAACATATATAAATGCGGTTGAACATATAAATGCAAATGACTTACCAGATATAATTGACGAGTCACAAAACAACATAGAGGCCATTGAAGAGAAGGCAACTGTACATGTTCCCAGTATTAGTATTTCTTATTCACCTGCACCTCAAGCGAAACCAAACACTGATAAACAATCTTTAGAGGAACAAGAAACACAGCAACTAAGCACCAACACCACCCAAGAACAAGACCTCCTTGAGGAGCAAGACATTACACCTATCCCAGAGGCTTCACCCTCTTCGGCTGACAATGAACAAGTCATTGACGAGCAAGACATTGCACCTATCCCAGAGATTTCATCCTCTTCGGCTGACGATGAACAAGCCGTTGAGGAGAAAGAAACTATCAATATTCCATCAGTACAGATGCCTGAGCCTGATCTGATACCTGAACAAACATCAGTCAATCCTCTAACTTCAGAGAAAGAACAAGAGGAACAGGAGGAGAAAGAGCCAGTCATTATTGCAGCAAAACCAGAACCTTTCAAGGAACCACAGAAAAAAGAAAAAACTCTTTCTGCCAGAACAATAATTCCACACACCAATCCTCACAAAGCTATCGTTCAGGAGCCTACTACAAAAAATGTTTTGAGGAAGAAGCGTCTCACTAAAGAAGCCTTAAAGCGAGAGGTCTCAGAGCAAGACAACATTTGATTGCAGGCGAATTCTGTTTAACTACTTTTTACTTATGCTTTTAGCAATTTTAAAAATAAGCTTTTAAAGCAAAGAAGGTAGGAACAAGCTAATGTGTTTTTTTATGCAGAAACGCATTATAATACAACTCGGAAGGAAAGCGTTGCCAGAAAACTTAGTTTTTTAGAAGGTTAACACGAGATGAGTAGGGAAAAGCAGTATAACCGTAGGCAAGTTTGGGGGGTTGCGCTTGCAGCTTTAAGCAGTTTTCTGCTTCTCTTTACCTCTGATGAACAGATGGCTTTCTCCTCTCTAGCTCCTACACCGGATATGCCACCCGATACGACTCTGCATATCGCAACAACATCTCAGCAAACCAGTGCCTTTACTCTGGGCATGAGCGATGTCGACACAAATCTTATTTATCCACAATCCTCTGAGCAGGCTTCACAGATCAAGCACTTATTAGCGCAAAGCAGTTCTTTCACGAACATCCATATCATGGGCTGGGGTGCAGACGATCCCTGGCCTGATCCAGCGCAGCCAGAACCTACAAACTGGAGCACACTGGATAAGAAGCTGCAAATCGCACTTGATACCGGGACGACGCCTGTGCTTACCCTGTGTGAGGCTCCCTGGTGGATGAAGGGGCGCCTGAATGCCGATGGCTCAACGACACGTCTCACCAGAGACGATGACTTTGCCGATATTACTTACGATGCACGCATCTTAGATAATCATATGTCTGATTGGTTACACCTTGTGCAAAGAATCGCGGAACGTTATATGGCGCCCCCCTACAATGTACGCTATTTTCAGGTCTGGAATGAGCTTAAAGGCTATTACAATCCAATAACCAATAATTGGGATGGCGGAAAGTCACAGGGAGATCCCACAGGGGACAACGCGCGTCACGGCTATACCTACATGTATAACCAGGTCTACACAACCTTAAAGCAAGTTGCTCAGGGGCAGGGCATAGACCCTCCACAGGTAAAGGTTGGTGGCCCCTATGTGGTGATGGATAGCTGGGCCTCAGCCAAAGCACCTGATCGTTCCAACGTCAAAGATCAGTATGGAGCACTTGACCGGAGAAGCCTCAATGTCGTCGCAACATGGCTTTCTGAGAGGATTGGTGGTGATTTCCTTACCATTGATGGCGGCAATGTCAATAAAGATGAGACCAACCTTACCGACCCCTTTACCGCCACAGAGAAATTCGCTGACGTCGTACAGTGGATTCGCTCGCTTGATCCCCATACACATCCTGGGACGACGACCCTCCCTATCTGGTGGGCCGAATGGTATGCTATCCCTTTCGCAACAGAGAACAATCCAGACTATAATAACGCTCTCAAAACTTACACCTTGCTCCAGTTTATTAATTCTGGAGTAAGTGTCGCACTCGCATGGGGCTATGACGATCTATGGTACGCTAACCCAGCAACACCGGGCCCCTGGTATGGGAGCGCCAAAGCCATTAAGGAGCATTTCCCCGCTGGAACCCCTCTCTATAAGACAAGCTCAACATCACAAGATATTGTCGCGCTCGCATCCAAAAGCAGCGTGCTCATTATCAACAAATCATTGTTGCCACACGTGGTTGATGTGAAAGGCAAACATATCCCGCTTCGATCTTTCCAGGTCGTTGTGGTCAACCGGTAAAGCGAGGCACTTTCTACAGCTTAAAGTGTCTCTTTTCTCTGCTAGAGCACATCTATTTTCGTGCGCTCGGGGCGAAAGGCTGGCATACAGAGCGACCAGTATTCGCACTCCTCGCCCTGGCTGGCGTTGCTATAGGTAACACGCGTGCCACGCTCAATCAGGCAGGTCTCGCCGGGCGCGACCTCCAGGTGCTCTCCCTCGGCCTCTACTGCAAGCACACCGCGCACGACAATGACGACTTCATCGAAGTCCGCTACCTGGGCTGGCTCGCGCCAGGCCGCGGGCGCCAACATATGCGCCAGGCTAAACCCATCATGCTTACTATGTAAGGCTCCAAAATGCTCGTCGATGATTTTCCCGTCTTCACGTGGGAAGATGCTCCCGTGCTCTACTTTATGTAACATAGGTGCTATTCCTCTCTTTGCTTTTTTATTGATTATACGATACTTCTCAGCGCCTGTGGCGCTTCGTGAGAAGGTAGGGTATTGTGGCTGTCGCTGATGCGACGGCCACAATACCCTACCTTCTCAGTTAGCCTTGCTTACTTGTAAAGACAAATATGTGAGTTATTTCACACTTTATACAGCAAACACCTTTTTTCCTTGATTGACCCCGATAGCTCTGTTAT
Organism: Ktedonobacter sp. SOSP1-52; assembly: GCF_016587395.1. Taxonomy (NCBI): domain Bacteria; kingdom Bacillati; phylum Chloroflexota; class Ktedonobacteria; order Ktedonobacterales; family Ktedonobacteraceae; genus Ktedonobacter; species Ktedonobacter sp. SOSP1-52. The sequence goes on along the minus strand of NZ_BNJH01000006.1, from coordinate 121,669 downwards.
AATGATGGTGCTTAGATACATTGCTTTCAACAAACCGCCGCAGGAGTCCCCTGCCTTTGAAGCATGGGGACTCCTGCGGCGTTCCTTCATTGGAGAGAAGGAAAGGGGCACATTCACACAAGGAAAGCATTGACAGCTATCAGTGGATATGGTACATTTGTTCGCATGAAACACGTCATCACGGCCAAGCTCAAACTGCACACCGATCCCGCCCAGTTCACGGCCTTGCGAGAGACCCAACTGGCCTATCGTGATGCCTTGAACCACGTGAGCCGCTACAGCTTTGCGCATGGCAAAACAAGCAATCAGCGCACCTTGCAACATGCCTGCTACGACGACATCCGCCTGCTCTTTGGCTTGCCTGCTCAGATGGCCTGTAATGTTCCCCGCCAGGTGGGCGCAACCTACAAAAGCTTGTGGACCAAAGCCAAGCACAATGCCGAAGCCCACAAGGCTGGTCACACAAAAAAACGCTACAAGGGACTCGATCAGCCCCCCAAGTACGTTTCGCCAACCCTGACCTACAATTACCAGCGCGACTACGGCTTTAAGAAAGACCAACAGGTCAGCATCCTGACCCTGCAGGGACGAGTCGTGCTCTCCTATCGAGGCTACGAGAAACATGTGGCCCTCATTGGGCAGGGAGCCAGCATCGGGGCTGCCAAGCTCTGGTATGACAAGCCGCGCAAACAGTTCTATCTGCTGGTTTCCCTTGAGCTGGAGGTGGAGGACCCCACACCCCAGACCCATACGCAGGTGGTTGGCGTGGACGTCGGTCAGCGCTACCTGGCCGTGACGGCCACCCTCACCGGGCAAGCCTCCTTTTTCCCTGGCAAACAGGTCCGCGCCACGGCGGACCATTATGCGCGCCTGAGAAAGCGGTTGCAGAAGAAAGGCACTCGCTCCGCGACACGACGCCTGCTCGCCATCAGCGGACGAGAGAGACGGTTGAAACAAGACCGCAACCACCTGATCAGTCGACGCATCGTGGACGCACACCCTCAGCGTCTCATTGGTCTGGAAGATCTGACCCACATTCGCGAGCGGACCAGGCGCAAACGAGGAAAGAAGGCGAGCAAGAAGCAGCGGCGAGCCAACCTCCATGCCTCCTCGTGGGCATTCGCCGAATTACATGGCTACATCGCCTATAAAGCGCTGCTTTCAGGAAGTCTGGCCATCAAAGTGGATGCTTACCACACCAGTCAGGCGTGCCCCAGATGTGGCCATGCCTCTGCGGACAACCGCCCCAACAAGGGACTGCTGTTTGTGTGCCAGGAGTGTGGATATCGACTCCATGCGGATCTGATCGGAGCCAGAAATGTGGCGCTGCGGACGTTGCTCACCCAGCAGGACTGGATGAGTACGGGGATCTTGTCAGTATCCCCTGATGTGTCGTGCGAGGAAGCCAAAGCGCGACAGCGGCAACGCTATCGTGAACTGAGGTGGAGCACGGACACAAGCCCTCGCCTTTAGGCCGTGGGGTAACTGACTATAGTACTTACATGCAAAAACATTAGGAATGTAAGGTGGTATTATTGCTATGTTTTGTCCCCAATGTGGCAGAGAAACGCTACCAAATGGATTATTCTGCAATTATTGTGGAACGCGATTACCCACACCAGGGCATACCTCGAAAGAGGATGTAGAGGATGATAAGACGGTACGCGTCAATACCCAACCTGGCGCCAGCGAAGCTGAAAACAAGGTTTCCAGCCAATCAGCACAGACAACCACTATTCAGGCTCAGCCTCCTGTTGAGGATACGCCTACAATCAACGCGACCAGGCCGATCAATACATCTTCTCCACAGGTTACGCCTGCCTCATCCCAGCCTTTGACAAGCGGCACCTATCCCTCACATCCATCCGTGCCAACAATGCTGGGCGGATTTTCGGGTGCCTATCCTCCTGTACCGCAGGCTCAGACGCTGCTGCAGAGCAATCCAAATTATTTTCAGTCAGGTGTTCAGACCACGCTTCCTCCACAGGCGGCTTCGGGCGCCAACTATGCCCCGTCTCCCTATCCAGCACAGGCAGGAGCACCAATCCAACCCCGGCAGCCTCTGATTATTGTGCTGCCAGAGCGACCCAACTGGGCACAAAAGCTTACTATTCGTCTCTTCCAGCCCTACCTGGCCAGCAACGCCATTTTCGGTATCATCCTGGGCGCGCTGGTTTCGACTCTGCTTGGCATGCTCTGCTTTTTCTGCATTATCAGCCTGCTAAGCAATGCTGTACCGGAAAACATTTCCCGGCAGTACTATAATGCGTCTGGCAACACTCAAAAATCAAACGGTGGAGAGTTTACTGCTGGCAATCTGCTCCAGTTTCTACCACTACAGAGTCCTTTCCGCGATACCGCTGAATTATTCTTGATCTCCCAAAACACACAAACGACTCTGCAAGATACCTTTCCTGGCGGTTCGAATGGGACGGTTACTACCTACACTGAGACGATGACCTCGCCCTTCCATGGCCTCCTGCTACTCCAGGCTCTACTACTGGTATTGGGGGGTTATATCGCGGCCAGCACAGACTTCCGCAATAGACGTGGCGCTTCCCTGGTACGAGGCATGGCCATTGCTATCCCTTATACCGTCCTGCTCTTCCTGCTCGCAACCCAGGTCAACGGAAACATCCCTCTGGCGACCAGTACTTCTGCGACACAACAGAGTACGTCCACGTTCTCCGTCGATAGTACAACTCTGCTCCTATATGGTCTGCTGTGGGGAGCAGTCTTTGGCCTTGTGGGCGCTGCAATCAAGCTGGGGCAGGGACAGGTGCGCCATCACCTGCATCGCTATCTGTATACTCAGAGACATCCCCAGCTAACCGGTATCGTTACCGGTGGCCTGAGCGCGCTCCTGCTGGGACTCTCCCTGGCTTTGATCTTTGGCTATAGCTTGTATTCACAGATCAATCATTATGCCCTCAATAGCTCCATTCCCGACGTAATTCTGAATCCAAACACGCCCACAGATCCAAATACCGGCCCACTCCAGGCCGTGGCAATTTTTGTGCAGGGACTGGCGAGAGCCGTTGGCCTTCTCGCCTATGCCTGTGGTATTCCTCTTGTTGTCCAGCACGCTAAGGGACAAGATGGCTACCTTAATGCAGAGCCAGGCTCCTACCAGGTATGGAAACAGCTTGGTATGGGAGTTCTGGCGCATCCCTGGGTCTTCGCACTCCTGCTGGTACCTATCGTGGCGCTCTTCCTGGGTGGACGAGTAAGTGTAGCTATTTCACGCGTGCGTGGTGTCGGCCCTGGTGCCATCCAGGGCGCTCTTATCTCGCTCCCCTTTACCGCCTTGCTGCTGCTCTTCACCGCGATTAATACCAATAGCATAACCCAGTTCTCTACAGCCAATATAGCCAGCACAGGCACAATCTCTATTGGGACACAGGCAGGAGATGTGTTGCTCTGAGGCCTGGTCAGCGGGGTACTCCTGGGGGCACTCGGTGGAGCCTACCAGAATAGCGGCTTACGCTCGGTCATAAGTAGGGTGCTTGGCCTCCTGGTTAAACCAATCACGCTCCTCTTTACCCCACTCTATATCTTCTTCGATCTGCTCCTGGGGCGTCCTCGACAGATGAAGCGGAGTAGCGCCTATATACTGCTCTATACAACGCTAATTGTGGCAATTGTGCTGGGTATTCTCTCTCTCTTCGTTGGATTGATGCTGGTCCAACAGGCTCAGGTGCTTACCCGCGAGCAGAGCGAGAATTTCCGCAATGTTATGATGCTCTTATTGATCGCTCTGCCTGGTATCTTGCTTGTCAGTTCGGCAACAACGGCCCTGGCTCACGACCCGCTATTGCCCTACTTTGCATCACTTCAGGGGCAAACTGGAGCGCAACCTCAACCTCCGACGACGCCGCCAGCTGAAGCATCACAGCCGCTTACAGAATCAAATATTCAGGGAGGGAACGCATAATGCAGCCTGGTACCACCATCCCTACATTTACACCCACAAATTCAGGCTTTTATCCACTGCCCGCGGGATTGAGCACACGGCGACGCATTGCGCTGGTACTGACCATTCTGGTGATCATTGCAATCCTGGCTGCCAGCTTGATCTGGCTCTCCTGGTCTGGCCAGCAAGGATTGGAACTGGGATACCCTCAGCCAGTCGTGCATATCAATCAATTGGCGGCGCAAACCTACCATACGCAAGACGAAATTCAATTTAGCGCCCAGGGCACCGGACGCGATTTGAAATACACCTGGACCTTCGATGATACGCCCTCCGCGAACACCAGCGATACCTCAAACACCGGTAGCAGTGGAACCAATGTCGTAAATAAAGAGGGCCAGAACGTTAACTTTGTCTTTACAAGCGTAGGCTCACACAACATCACGGTGACCGTAACCGATCCGCTAGGACACACGAGCCAGGATAAAATGTCTGTTCCCATCTATCCACCCAAACCCATAGTCACCTTAACAGTAGATAGCTCTTCCTTCTATACATACGTTTACTTCCGCGTTGATACCTCAAATATTGATGAGAGTACATCAATTGCTAGCTGCACTTGGGACTTTGGCGATGGCACAGTCGAGGATGATACTAACTCTTATAACTGCACTTCAAATTCACACAGCTATAGTAAAGGCGGAACCTATACAGTAAAACTCGTGGTCACCGATACTTTCGGCCAGAAAAGCGACCCAGCCACGCAGACTGTCCAGGTTCAGGGTTCTTAAAGCCCTTTTACACAAACCTGATAATTGAAGCATCCGAGAAAGAGGTGTATGCATGGGAAATTGGGCAATGCCCAATTTCCCATGCATACACCTCTTTCTCCCTGCACGCCGTAGGCGTGAAAGATTAGATATCCATACTTGCTTTATCCATAAACACATACTAAAATAGACTTATACACCTCTTCTATGGTCTGCCTGCTCAGTTGCCACAAAAGGAGGCGCGGATATGCCCTGGACAGTCAATCGCTACTTCACCCTGGCTATCGCGATTATATTCCTCATCGTAGGCACCGCTGGTATTGCGTACTCCGCAGATATGCAAACAGGACACATGCTCATCTTCGATGTCGATGTTGTACACAATATGATGCACTTCCTGACCGGAGTGGTAGCTATGGTCGTGGCTATTATGGGTCCCACGTGGTCTAGGATCTTTAACCGTACAATAGGCGTGATCTATCTCCTGGTAGGGCTTCTCGGCCTGGCCTATCCCGTTCTCTACTTCGATGGTCGCCTGTTGGGCATTATGCATGTCAATCTGGGGGATCATATCCTCCATCTCTTACTCGGCGTTATCTCCCTGGCCATTGGCTTTGCCGCCGAACGTCTACCCAGCGTGGCAACAACCTCGCCACCCGAAGCCTCCATTCAGGATGCTGGCTAAACGATTGCTACACGCTCTTAAACAAGACAACTGCCTGGCACTTTGTGCTATAGGCAGTTGTTTGACCATACTTCTATGTTAGACACATTGCTTGTAGCGCTCGCTCATCAGATGTAGGACCTCCATGCCTGGTAACTCCCAGAGCGCTTGATTGAAGATCTCCACTTCAATGGGACCGCTATAGCCTGCGGCCTCCACCAGATACCGCAGGCGGCGCAGGTCAATGACGCCATCGCCCATCATACCCCGACCATTCAACATATCGGGTGTGGGTACAAGCCAGTCACAGACATGGAAGCCCAGGATATGGCCGCTCGCTGCGGCAACCTGTTCTTCCAATTCGGGGTCCCACCATACATGATAGGCATCAATGATGACGCCAATGCCTGGATGCGCCAGGCGCTGCACAAGCCGATTTGCCTCGCCCAGGCTGACGATCACTGAGCGATCACCCGCGTACATGGGATGTAGTGGCTCGATACCTAGCTTTACACTATGCTCTTGCGCGTATGGCAATAAGATGCTTATCGACTCTTCGACATAGGCACGCGCCGCAGGCAGATCCCGATTCGCGGCAGGGCCGCACACCAACACCAGCGTCTCTGTCCCCAAGGTTGCCGCCTCTTCTATGGCGCGCCGATTATCGTCGAGGCGCTCCTGGCGCTCCCGCGCGCTTGCAGCACAAAACCAGCCGCCGCGGCAGAGACTGGATACCTTGAGACCCGCGTCGCGTACAAGGCGTGCGCTCTCCTGTAATCCGGTATCAGCCACCTTGTCGCGCCAGAGACCAATCGAGGGGATGCCAGCGCGGGCGCAGCCCTCAACGGCCTCGCGTACGCTCCAGGGCTTAGTGGTCATCTGATTCAGGCTCAAGCGCGAGAGATTCGAGAGATCTGAGAGATTTGAGAGATTTGTAAATGTGTCGTGCATGCTTCTTCCTCTCTAGACCATGCCAGCCACAGCCAGCACACGCCGCATGCGTTCACAGGCCATAGCGGGATCTACAAGCAGGCCGGCCTTATCCGCCAGGATAAACAGGTCGGACAGGTGCACAAGCGAGCGCGCGCTCTCCAAGCCTGCTACCAGGCGAAAATGCTCCTGGTGTCCATTCAGGTACGCCATAAAGACGACGCCGGTTTTGTAGTAATAGGTAGGAGGCTGGAAGATATGGCGCGAGAGCGGCACTGTGGGTGCCAGGATGGCTTCATAGCGCTCCCATTCCTGGGCGTCTAATGCTTGAAAAGCAGCAGCGGCGGCGGGCGCGATGGCATCAAAGATCCCCAGCAGAGCGTGACTATAGCCCTGTTCATCTCCACGAATGAGGCGGGCAAAGTTGAAGTCGTCGCCGGTATACATGCGCACTCCCTCCGGCAGGCGACGCCGCATCTCGACTTCGCGTTCAGCATCTAAGAGAGAGATCTTGATGCCATCAATCTTGCTAGTGTGGCGCTGAATGAGGTCAAGGCAGACCTCCATCGCCGCGCCATGCTCAGCATGCCCCCAGTAGGAGGCAAGAGCGGGATCGAACATCTCGCCAAGCCAGTGCAGAATAACGGGTTGGCTTATCTGCGAGAGAATGGCGTCGTAGACGTAGACGTAATCCTCTGGCGCACGCGCGCAGGCGGCAAGGGCGCGGCTCGCCATCAAGATGATGCGCCCACCCTGCCCCTCGATAAAGGCGCACTGCTCCTGATAGGCCTCTATGACACCGGCGAGGGTCAGGCCAGGCCTGGGCAGTAGGTGATCTGTACCTGCGCCACAGGCGATCTCGCCTCCACAGGACCGCGCCTCAGTCAGCGAACGGCGTATCAACTCCTGGGATATCGTCCAATCCAGGCCCATGCCGCGCTGCGCCGTATCCATGGCTTCTGCGACTGAGAAGCCCAGGCCCCAGAGATAGCGGCGATAGGCCAGCGTCGCATCCCAATCCAATGCCGCCCCCGCGCCAGGAGTATTATCGGCGAAGGGGTCGGCAACCACATGCGCAGCGGCGTAGGCCTTGCGCTGGCGCGCTGGCGCGCTTGTCAGGGAATATGGTGAGGCCTCTGAAAGGGTGTATGTTTCCAGCGTATGGTTAACGCGTGGCAGACGTATCTGATAGATCATGTGTGCTTCCCTCCTCACCTAACTCAGTTCAGCAGTCAGGTCGGGAACGTCTATCCAGCGTCTCTCCTGCCAGGAGCGTAGCCCCAATTCGGCTACCTGCACGCCTCGAGCGCCTGCCAGCAAATCCCATGGGAAGGGGGTGTCACAGGCGACATGCTTGAGAAACATCTCCCACTGGACCTTGAAGGCGTTCTCAAATATGGCATTATCTGGCACGTCCTGCCAGTTGGCATAGAAATCAATGGGGTTTGGAATGTCGGGGTTCCAGACCGCCTTTGGCGTGTTCACGCGGCTCTGCACCTTGCACTCGCGCAAGCCAGCGACCGCGCTACCATGGGTGCCATCAACCTGAATCGAAAGCAGTTCATCGCGATACACACGGACGCACCAGGATGAGTTAAAGTGAGCTATAATACCACCCGCTAGCTCAAATGTGGCATAAGCGGCATCGTCAGCGGTGCTGGCATAGGGCTGACCCTGCTCATCGACGCGCTCAGGAATATGCGTAGCTCCCAGGCAAGAGAGGGCCTGAACCTCACCAAAGAGGTTCGCCAGGACATAGCGCCAGTGACAGAGCATGTCTACAATGATGCCACCCCCATCCTCCTGGCGATAGTTCCAGGATGGTCGCTGTCCAGGCTGCCAATCGCCCTCAAAGACCCAGTAGCCAAACTCGCCGCGCACCGAGAGGATACGCCCAAAGAAACCGCTATCGATCACACGTTTGAGCTTTAAGAGACCCGGCAAAAAGAGCTTATCCTGCACCACACCATGTTTGATCCCCGCCTGGCGCGCCTGGACTGCCAGCGCGAGGGCTTCGCGCGTATCGGTCGCGGTCGGTTTCTCGCAGTAGATATGTTTCCCGGCGCGAATGGCGGCACTGACGCTCTCATAACGCTGCTTCGTCGTCTGGGCATCAAAGTAAATCTCGTCTTCCTGGCTGCGCAAACAGCTCTCCAGATCGGTGCTCCAGCGCGTGATGCCGTACGCTCGCGCCAGGGCCTCTATCTTTTGTGCATTGCGCCCAACCAGAATAGGATCGGGCATTAATACATCGCCATCCGACAACTTAACGCCCCCCTGCTCACGAATGGCGATAATCGAGCGAATCAAGTGCTGATTCATGCCCATGCGCCCGGTAACGCCATTCATAATGATGCCAATTCTACGTGTTGCCATTGTCCATTCCTTTCGCGGCTATGCCACACTATCTCGCCATCGAGAAAACGTTATCCTCTCGTTCTCATGTTCAGAATAAAATAGAAGGGCTTTATAAGCTCCTATCCCCAAGATATGGCTATTTTCAGATTTACTTTACAGTAAACGTTTACTATCACTAACTATAAACAACCTGGAGTATTTTTGTCAATATCTTTTCTCCTTCACTCGGGCTTCTCAAAAGTTATCCATGTCCTGATGCTCAACACGAAAGTTGATGCTCAAAAAGAACTTTTGAGCACCCCTATCTTCTACTTGACAAAAGTAGGGGACTCAGGAATACTTGCATAGTAATCCATTACTAATACAGCTTGCGTATGTGCGCAATGGGGGAGTAGAGAGTTAGAGCGATGGGGAAACAGTTAGTCTCAATTGTGGATGTGGCCAGGCGCGCCGGGGTCTCGGTGGCCAGCGCCAGTCGTGTTTTAAGTAACGCCTCCTATCCTGTTAGCGAGGAGACACGTGGCAAGGTGCTGCAGGCCGCCCGGGAATTACATTATGCACCCAACTCTCTGGCACGTAGCCTGCGCGCTCAGCGCAGCAACCTGATCGCAGTCCTCGTGGGCGATAACGCCGATTCCTATTTCGCTGAGATCACACGCGGCGTCGAAGAGGTGGCGAACGATTGCGGCTATCTCACTATCGTCTGCAATACTGAGCGCAAAGGTGAGCGCGAGCTACACTATCTCCAGATGCTCCAGGACTACCGCGCCGATGGTGTCATCTTCGCGGGAAGCGGCCTTAACGAACCTGGCCATACTGAGCGCCTCAATACCATAGTGCAAACTATGCGTGAGCGCGGGGCGGCAATAGTAACCCTGGCTCAACATACACTTCAGGTACCCACTATTCAGGTTGATAACGCTAGCGGTGCGCGCGCCATGACACGCTATCTATTGGAGCTGGGACACCGGCGAATCGCGTTTATAGGTGGTCCCTCCAACCTGATCGTGGCCAATATGCGTCTACAAGGCTACATGGCCGCGCTCATTGAAGCAGGCTTGGATGTTGATCACACGCTTATCCTGGCGGGAAGCTTTGACCGCGAGGGAGGCGAGCAGGCGGTGCGCAACCTGGAACAGTTGCCTGAGCCTCAGCGTCCCAGCGCGATTTTCGCCGCCAACGACGAGACAGCCTTTGGCGTTCTTCGAGGACTTAACAGCCTCGGCTGGCGCGTGCCAGAAGACATTTCCGTCTGTGGTTTTGGCGACCTCCCTATGGCCCAGGTGGTTGTTCCCTCCCTCACGACGATCCATATTGGCCTGCGCGATTTAGGCCGAAGTGGCATGCGCAAACTCCTGGCCCAGCTTCAACACAATGATACCGCAGACACTGAACTGCTATCCGTACAGGTCGTCCCCCGCGCTACAACCCAGACCTATTCACCTCCCATCACAGGCTAGCTATGTACCTGCGGTGCTCAGAGGGTATGTATGTGGCATGGAGGGCGTGCGAATGCACGCCCTCCATGCCACATACATACTTATGGGCGAGCTTGTGAGCTGAGAAGATACAGCTCTTGCATCTGCTCACCCCTGAACATATACTTGTTCTTATGAACTAACAAAATGTTCTTCAGTTTGAACAACGGGCTTCAAAAGGAGCGAGCACCAACTATGCAACGAACGCTCATTACGCTCACCGTCAACGGCGAAGAGAGAGAAGTCGCGGTCCTGCCTCATCATACCCTCATGGAGGTGCTGCGCGAGGATCTTGGGCTGACTGGCACTAAGCACGGCTGTGAACTGGGCGAGTGTGGGGCCTGCACCATCCTACTGGATGGCGAGCCTGTTCTCTCCTGCCTGGTGCTGCCTCTGGCAGTGCAGGATCGTGCTATTACAACTATAGAGGGTCTGGAACGCTATGGTCGACTTCACCCCCTACAGGAAGCCTTTGCAGAACTAGGCGCGGCCCAGTGTGGCTATTGCACTCCCGGAATGCTCCTGGCGGGCGCGGCCCTGCTGGCAAAAAACCCTCGACCTACCCCCACACAGATGAAGGAGGCCCTGGCAGGTAATCTCTGCCGTTGTACTGGCTATACCAAGATCTATGAGGCTCTGGAAAAGGTGGCTGAACGAGGGGAGGTAGAAAAGCACGAGACTGCCACGCCAGCTTCATCGTCGAACGGGATAGGAGGCAAACGACAATGAAAGAACAGCAATTGGACAACAGGCAGCCTCACCCCTATAGTATAATCGGTACGTCCAGACCTAAAGTCGATGCCTACCCAAAAGTTACTGGCCGCGCCCTGTATGCAGACGATATCTCGCTGCCACGCATGCTCTATGGCGCCCTGCTGCGCTCCCCTCATCCCCACGCCAATATTCTCGCCATTAATACACACCGCGCCCTCGATCTTCCAGGCGTGATTGCTATCCTCACAGGCTCAGACCTACCACACAAGTTCGGTATCCTCCCCTCCAGTCAAGACGAGTACGCCTTGGCACGCGATAAAGTACGCTATGTTGGCGATCCTGTAGCCGCCGTGGCTGCGCTCGATCCCGAGACCCTTGAGCAGGCCCTGAAGCTGATCGAGGTTGAGTACGAGGTCCTGCCCGCCTTGATAAGCATCGACGAAGCCCTGGCCCAACCCGATGTCAAGATCAATGAGGAGGCACGCATCGGCAATATCCACAAGGCCGTCGCCTACGAATTTGGAGATGTGGAGGCGGGCTTCGCTGAGGCCGACTACATGCGCGAGGACTGGTTCTACTACGAGGGCAATACACACGCGCCAATCGAGGAGCATGCCTGCGTGGCGAACTGGGAACCTAATCCCAGCGATCCCATAGGCGGAAAACTAATCCTCTGGAGCTCAACTCAAACGCCTCACTATGTGCATCGTGAGTTGAGCAAGGTCCTGGGCCTGCCTCAATCGCATGTGCGTGTGATCGTCCCCCATGTGGGTGGCGGCTTTGGTGGCAAGTCTGATCCTTTTTCACACGAGATCTGTGCTGCCGAACTCTCACGACGCACTGGACGACCCGTAAAGATTACCTGCACACGTGAGGAGGTCTTCCTGCTGCACCGGGGACGCCATCCAGTTAAGATGTGGATTAAGACGGGCGTAAAGCAGGATGGTACGCTAACAGCTATGCACTTCCGCTCCTTCCTGGATGGAGGGGCTTATGGCTCCTATGGCATCGCGACTACCTATTATACTGGCGTGCTCCAGACTGTCACCTACAAGTTGCCATCCTATAAGTTCGAGGGCATGCGCGTCTTTACCAATAAGCCTCCCTGTGGTCCCAAACGCGGACATGGCACAACCCAGCCACGCTATGCCCTGGAGGTCCACCTGGACAAACTGGCATACGACCTCAACATAGATCCTCTTGCCCTGCGCAAACATAACCTGATACAGCCCTATACCCGCACCATCAATGGGCTACGTGTAACCAGTTGCGCCCTGGACAAGTGCCTGGACGCTGTCACCGAGCGCTCCCACTGGTATGAAAGGCGCCAGAATACTCCAAATCAACCGTCTGTGGCGAGTCCACTTCGCCGGGGCCTGGGTATCGCCGCCGCCTCCTACATATGTGGAGCAGGTAAACCTATTTACTGGAACGATATGCCGCACTCCGCGGTGCAAATTCGCCTGGACCGTGGCGGCGGCGTGACCATCTACTGCGGCTCAACGGATATCGGGCAGGGCTCGACATCGATTCTGGCCTATATCGTTGCCGAGGAACTGGGCATCACACCAGAGCATATCCACGTGGAGACCGCTGACACCACACTTACTCCCGTTGATTTGGGTTCCTACTCCAGTCGTGTGACCTTCATGGCGGGCAACGCCGCCATCAGCGCCGCTCGTAAGCTCAAACAGCAACTTTTTGAGGTCGCCGCCACACGCCTGGCTGTTCCAGTTGAACGCCTGCTCGCAGCAGAAAACACTCTCTACGACGAGGCTGATCCTGGTCGCTCACTACCCTTCACATTGGCAGTCCAACTTGCCGAGACGAAGTTTGGCGCGCTGGTCGCGGCTGGAACATACGCGCCCCCCGAGGGCATTCACGGCAATTATAAGGGCGCGGGCGTCGGCCCATCACCAGCCTACTCCTACTCGGCCTGCGCGGCCCAGGTGGCGGTCGACATAGAGACTGGCGAGCTGACCGTTGAGAAGCTCTGGCTGGCCCATGATGTTGGGCAGGCCATCAATCCCCTGCTTGTGGCGGGCCAGGTCGAGGGCGGGGCATATATGGGCTATGGCGAGGCCGTGATGGAACAGCAAATTTTCCGCAAGGGTCGCCATAAGATCCCTTCACTGCTCGACTATAAGCTCCCTACAACCCTGGATACGCCCAAGATCGAGACGATTCTTATCGAAGAGGCCGACCCGGAGGGGCCCTTCGGAGCCAAGGAGGCGGGGCAGGGGCCGCTCAATCCCGTGATTCCAGCCATAGCCAACGCCGTTTACGACGCCATAGGCGTCCGCATTGATGAGACGCCCATCACGCCCGATAAGATCCTCCAGGCCCTCAAGGCCCTCTCTGGTCAACGCGTCCAGGAACGCAAGATACAACCTGTTACCGCTCCCAGTCCCTGGCCCACTCGCCTCATTCAATGGCAACCCGATGAGCAGGCAAAAGTTATTGAGCCTGCATCACGTTATGGCTATAAGAGCAATCAGCGCGCTACGTTGATGAAAGGAGGAGATGTCTGATGCTTCGCCTTCCCCCATTTCGTTACCTGGCACCCTCCACACTTGCTGAGGCCGCGCATATGCTCAGTGAGGAGGGCGAGCAGGCCATGCTGGTTGCGGGCGGTACCGACCTCTTCCCAAATATGAAACGCCGCCAGTTTACCCCGCAAGTCCTCATTGGCATCGGCAATCTTCCTGAGCTAAGCCATATCACAGGCTCGCCCGAGGGTGGGATGCACATTGGCGCGGGCGTGACACTCGCTAGGCTCTCCGAGCGGTCCGACATCCAGAGTGCTTACTCTGCCCTGGCCAGCGCGGCTAGCTCGGTCTCGACGCCTCAATTACGCGCTATGGGTACGCTTGGCGGCAATATCCTGCTTGATACACGCTGCAACTACTACAATCAGAGCGAGTTCTGGCGTCACTCCATTGGCTATTGCATGAAGAAAGATGGTGAGATCTGTCTGGTCGCGCCTGGTAGTCCACGCTGCTGGGCCATCTCCTCCGCCGATACCGCACCTGTACTGCTCAGCCTGAAGGCTCAGGCGCGACTCGTTAGCGCACGTGGAGAGCGCATGTTGCCAATCCAGGAACTTTATTGCGACGATGGCATGCATCCCTTTACCCATGAGCCTGATGAGATATTGCGCGAGATCTATCTTCCACCTGCTGAGGGCTGGAAGAGTACCTACCTCAAGCTACGGCGTCGTGGTTCGTTCGATTTTCCCCTACTGGGTGTAGCCATCGCTCTGTGTCAAGAGCACGATGGCACCATACAAGAAGCGCGCATCGTACTTGGTGCAGTCGCCTCGTATCCGATTGTAGCAGAGAAAGCCGCGGCGCTCCTACATGGTCAGCGCCTCAGCGTCAATCTCATTGAACATGTCGCCCAAGAGGCCACCAGGCTCGCCAAGCCACTCGATAATGCCGACCTTACTATCAACTACCGCAAACAGGTCACGCTCGTCTACATCCGGCGCGCCCTCAACCAGTTTCTCACTGAATAACGATCAATACGTAGAGTAGAAATTATCCGCATGAACGTGTACGTTCAGAGAGGATGACGGGACCATGATGGACCTGGAAGGTGCTACGAGAGCACAAATCGCTACACATCAACTGCAACGGCTCCAGGAAGGGCTACGCCGTATCTCCACTCATAACCGCTTCTATGAGCGCAAGTTCGCCTCCTCCGGGCTTAATATTGATGATATCCAATCTATAGCCGACCTGGCATGGCTCCCTTTTACTGTCAAACATGAGTTGGTGGCCGATCAAGAGGAGTATCCCCCCTTTGGGAGCAATCTGACTTATCCGCCATCGACCTATATACGCCTGCACCAGACCTCAGGTACTACAGGTCACCCATTGAAGATTATTGATACACAGGAGAGCTGGGACTGGTGGGCAAAGTGCTGGGAAACTGTGTATAGGGCGGCAAGCGTGACGAAGGAGGACATTCTCTTTCTGGCCTTTGGCTTTGGCCCTTTTATTGGCTTCTGGTCGGCTTATGAGGGGGCTAAACGCATAGGCACATTGACTGTGCCTGGCGGCGGCATGACCTCGCTACAGCGATTGCAGGTACTTCAGGATGTGGGCGCAACCGTCCTGGTCTGCACACCAAGCTATGCTCTGCACCTGGCCGAGATCGCTCGCGAGCAGCATATTCCTTTACATAAGAGCCGTATCCGCCTGACCATTCACGCAGGCGAGCCCGGGGCCTCAATTCCCGCAACGCGCAAACGGATTGAGGAGGCCTGGGGCGCGGAGACCTTCGATCATGCAGGTATGACGGAAATGGGAGCCTATGGCTTCACCTGTAGTGCCCATACCGGCATCCATATCAATGAAGAGGAGTTCATTGCCGAGATCGTTCAGCCTCATTCTGGACAGGCAGTTACGAAGGGCGAGAAGGGCGAGTTGGTACTGACCAACCTGGGACGCTGGGGCAGTCCCGCCTTGCGCTATCGCACGGGCGATCTGGTTGAGCATGGAGGCTATGCCTGCGCCTGTGGACGAGGCTCTCTCCTGCTGAAGGGAGGCATTCTCGGACGCGTGGATGATATGCTTATCGTACGTGGGGTCAATCTATATCCCTCGGCCCTGGCAGACGTACTGCATCGCTTCCCTGAGATTGCGGAGTACCAGGTGCTCGTTACTCGTGATGGCAGGATGGATGAAATTACCCTCAAGGTCGAGTGCCCCACAGAGCTTATTCCACGCCTTCAGGAGGATCTACGACTTGCATTCAACTTGCGCATCCCTATACAGGTCGTTGAGCCGCAGACACTGCCGCGCTTTGAACTAAAGGCCCGGCGTGTCATCGATCAACGACCTCGTACATGATTTAGGGAGAGGAGGTTACCTCCTTTCTCCCTTAGATCAAGCCTTATTTGGATCGGGAACTTCACCAAGCACGGTCACGAAGGTCCAAAGGGCGCAGAAGTCCGGCGAGTTCATGTCTTCCAGTGCCAGGTGATAGAGGCGGTCTAGCTCTTGCTGCGTCGCCAGTCCCAATTGGAGCAGGTATGGCTGCACCAGTTTATAGACCGTCTGCCCATTCTGATAGGCTCTCACACGCTCAAGGCTGCTTGCCGAACAA
This sequence comes from Ktedonobacter sp. SOSP1-52, assembly GCF_016587395.1. Lineage (NCBI taxonomy): Bacteria > Bacillati > Chloroflexota > Ktedonobacteria > Ktedonobacterales > Ktedonobacteraceae > Ktedonobacter > Ktedonobacter sp. SOSP1-52. The sequence goes on along the minus strand of NZ_BNJH01000006.1, from coordinate 105,730 downwards.
TCAATGGCATAGCTAAAGAGGCGCACATTGCGACAACCTGCGTCCTGCAACAGGCGCTTCATCACTGGTATAAGGCCAAGGTGGCGCCCATCAGGTGAGAAACCAAGTCCTCCCGCCTTCATGCTCTGGGCAATCAAGGCGTTCAACTGTTCACAGGCGGCACTATTGGTGAGCGGCGCCTCCGCTTCTACGACGCGAATAGCTCCGCCCGGTCGCGTGATACGCGCACATTCCCGCAAAAAGGTGGGCCATTTGCTCGTTGGCATAAAGCTAGAGAGCAGCCTCGCATTGACGAGGTCGAATGTATTGTGGGGAAAATCCAATGGCCCGGTTGCGTCCATGAGGTGCAAGTGCAGATTCTGTACATCCTCTTCCTGAGCCTGTGAGCGTGCATATTCTAGCATTCCCGGGTTGATATCAACGCCCGTCACCTGGACAGTCGGGTGCTCAAGCGCGATATCAACGGCCCATCCTCCGGCACCACACGCAATATCAAGCACATCTTGAATATGGGAAAAGTCGCTTATCTCTGGCAGGGCACCTCCCATGCCATTCGCCAACAGACGATGCTGTTTACATAGGCGCGCGACCTCGCCGAAATTATCGGCATCTATAAAATATGTGCTCTCACCAACCTGTTCTTCTCTCTTCGCTTCAATAGCTTCCCATTGCTCCGACATAGAGTCCTACTTCCTTAAAGTATCAAAAATAACCTCTCTCCAAAACAATTATAATATGCTGACTTTAGTACCGCAATATAGCTTAACCTCTTGACACATGTCCTAGTTACGGTTTAGATTACAATAATTGCGTATTTCTGTTGCCTCTCATCCGCTATACACATATGTTTTAAAAAAAGTCCTGAAGTAGAACGCAGAAAGTAGCTACTCAGATCCTCTCTCCAAGAGACACTCGCAGCGTCTGCGACGCTGCGTAGGGTTATGGGATGTGGGAAAAAATGCCTTCGGCATTTTTTCCCACATCCCATAACCCTACAAGCCACGTAGTGGCGAGAAGTCCTGAGCAGTTGCCACAGCAATTTTAAGCAGGTGAGCTTATGAGTTCCCTTATGAATACCAGGCCATATCACTATGCGGAGACAATGTTAGAGCATACTCCAGTAGGTATGGCTATTTATGATGCTGCTGATTTTCGTTTGCTTGAGGCCAATTCGCGCTTCCTGGGCTTTTTTGATACCCACTTTGCGACTCAACCGGAGCATAAGCTCCGGCCCAATCAGACTGTTGCCGATTGGGTATATCATCCCCAGAGCGCGCAGCTTCTCGCCATCTTTCAGCAGGTCAAAGCCAGCGGCCAGGCCTATCAGAACCCTGAGTTTTGTTTCCACAGCGGCGAAGGCGTTTCTTATTGGAGTTGGACTCTCCAACCGGTCTTTGATGATCAGCAGAATATCACGCACATTATTCAGAGCATTACGGAAGTAACTGAGCAAGTCCTGGCACGCCAGAAAGCTGATGCGACTCTCAGCACAAAGAGCGATTTAGCCGAAATAGAGCACCAGGCGGTGGCAGTCATCGAACACATCGCGCGCAGCCTGCGCAACTCCCTCGAAATCGAAACCGTGTCTCAGACGGCTATTCATGCGATTGCACATCATATCCGTCCCCTCAAGGCCAGTCTCTTTGTCAGCGACACCACGCACCGCGCGCTACGTTGTCTGTCCTCGCACCAAGACGCCCAGGCCAAGCATCACCTGCTAGACGTTGACTACCTGCCCTTCGAGAGCCAGGATCTCCCTCTTACTTCCTCAATTCTCCAGCAGCGCGAACCTGTACTCATTACTGATCTCCAACTGGCCGCCGCTCAGGAGCGTGTGCCCGCCAGAAACCCATTCGTGACCGCCGGGATACTGGGCTATGCCTACCTGCCCCTCTGGCATAGCAATCGCTTTGAAGGAGCGCTCTGTGTACTCTTCCAGACCCCCATCGATCCAGCAGGACCTGAGATCCGCATCTTACGCGGATGCAGCGCGTATATCGCCTCGGCTATGGCGCATGCGCGCATCCATACCTCTGTCGAACGCGAACAATCCTATCTCCAGGCCGTTTTGGATCAACTCCCTGAAGGCATCCTGATTGTTGAGGCAGCCAACGCGACCATCAGTTACGCGAATGAGGCCGCCGCCAACATCCTCGGTTTAGAGTCACAGGATGTTATTAATCAGCCATTGCACCATTATCGACGGCAAATGAAGAACGTGGATATGCGCGTGGGTGGGCAAATGCTCACGCCCTGGACGGTTATCGTGGTGCGGGCACTCTGTGGCGAAACCATTAAAGGCAAAGAGGCTATCGTTGTGCATGCAGGAGGAAGTCGTCTGATTACACTGGCTTCCTGCGCGCCCTTCTACACAGAAGATGGTATTATGAAGGGCGCAGTCGTCGTCCTGCAGGACGTCACGACCCAGAAGACCTTCGAACAGCATAAAAATGAGTTCTTCTCTATCGCCAATCATGAGCTGCGCACACCAATCACGGTCATTCAGGGCTTTGCGGAGATCCTCCAGATGAAGGCCCAACAAGAGCCCATCTTTGATGGCACAACGAAATATGCCTTGAGCAGCATCTCGGAACAGAGCCAACATCTTACCCACTTGATCGAAGAGATGCTCGATATCTCGCGGATTGAGCAATCCCGCTTCACTCTTCAACGCCAGGCATATGACCTGCTACCCATCATCACCAATGTGTTTCAGGGTCAGCAGGTAGCGGCTCGCCAGCACCAGCTTCACTTTATACTGCGTGGTCTCAATGCCAGCGACCGCCTGCTGGCCCTGGTGGATGAAGAGCGTTTAATCCAGGCGCTCAACAATCTTATTGGCAACGCGATAAAATATAGCGCGCCAGGCAGTGAAATTGAGGTTGGTTTGCGTTACAATAGAGAGCAAGAGGGAGATCAGGGAGTTGTTTTCTGGGTTAGGGACCAGGGCATTGGCATCGCCAACGATGAAATCCCGCTGATCTTCAAGCGCTTCTATCGAGCGCGCAACGTTGATCAGAGCCAGAGCGGCTTCGGTATTGGCCTCTACCTGGTCAAAGAGGTAATTTCCAGGCACGGTGGGCGCATCTGGGTTGAAAGCAAGGAGGGCAAAGGGTCAACGTTCTATTGTGCCCTCCCAATCGTAACGCTCCAAACCACACCTTAACAGTGGTGTTCTTACATTGGGAAGATGTTTGCATGAGTATTATTTCTAGAAATAGTCCTTTACCGCGCTATTATCAGTTAAAAGAGATTATGCGCGAAAAGATCCGCAACGGTGAGTGGCAGCCAGGGAACCTTATTCCCTCGGAGCGCGAACTAAGCGAACAATACGGTATCAGTCGCATGACAGCGCGCCAGGCCATTACTGAACTGGTCAATGAAGGACTCTTTTACCGTGAGCAGGGGCGCGGCACCTTTGTGAGCCACCACCGCATTACGCAGCACCTGACGCAGCTAACTGGCTTTAGCGAGGACATGCACGCGCGCGGACAACGTCCCAGCGCCCACGTCCTTTCGGCGAAGATGTGGCCTGTTGACGAAACAGTGGCTGAACGCCTACATATTAAACCAGGCGACAAGGTCTTTCGCTTGCACCGTCTGCGCCTTGCTGATGGCGATCCGCTGGCCTTGGAGACCTCATTTATCCACTTTATGGGCTGCGAACGGCTGCTTGAAGAAGACCTCAATCAGCACTCGCTCTACTACCTGCTAGAAACAAAATACGGTCAGCCCCCCATGGAGGCCGATCAAGAGCTTGAGGCAGGCCTGGTGGGGCCAGAGGAGGCCAAAGTCTTAAAAATCGCCGTGGGTAGCCCCGTCCTCTACACACGCCGCACAACCTATACCGAGCGCAAGCAGCCTCTTGAGTATGCGACCTCCATGTACTGTGGCCACAAATATACCTTCTACACCCACCTGCAACGCGAACAGCTTACACGCTAACGAAGGTAGTTGTCCGACGCGTGCCTTGCGCCCTAAAGGGCGCAAGGCACGCGTCGGACAACTACTGTATGCTCCCTGTTTTCTACAACCTCTTTGCCATCACTACGTATCTCTTGACAGAGCCTACACGAAGAGTGATCTATGTTGAAGGACAACATATATTGTGTGGCGCCGATCTATCCATCTTTACAGATAGAAAAGAGCATGGCTATGACTACTTCCGAGATACGTCCTTATGAGGCCATTCCCCAGGTGGAGTTTCCTCAGGATTTCTATATGCAGGTGGGTCCCCTGCTCGCCAGTTACTATGAACAATATGGGCCAATCTTTCGCGCCGAGCGCTTCGGGCGCCAGATTACCTATATGCTTGGACCCGAGGCCAATCGTTTCATCCTGGTAAATAACCGCAAGAAGTTCTCACACCATATAGGTTGGAGCTCCATTTTCCAGGTCGAGCAGCTCCTGGGCCGCGGCCTGCTGATGATGGATGGCGAGGAGCACGCTCACCATCGCAAGATCATGAATCCCGCCTTTACCATTGGCTACATGTCGCGCTACCTGCCACTCATGCAGCGCATTATTCGTGAGCAGGCTGAAAGCTGGCTCGAACGCGGAGAGGTGGATATTTATGAAGAGATGCGCACAATCACCTTTAATGTCGCGGCAGAAGCGCTCACAGGTCTGAAAAGCGGCGCAGAGGTAGATACCTTCCGTCACCTCTTTGTCAGCCTGCTCAATCCCGCGGGTCCCTTCGAGTCGGATGAAGAGTACTATGCCTACATCACGCCCCTACAGGCCCAGCTCCGCGAGCTGCTCCTTCCCAGAATTGAAGAGCGCCGCAAGCAGCCAACCGACGATGTCTTTGGTCTGCTCGTACGCGCCCACGACGAGCATGGTCAATCTCTCTCAGATGAACAATTGATCTCGCATATCAATATTCTCCTGGTGGCAGGCCACGAAACTTCTACCAGCCTGAGTGCCTGGTTGCTCTATCTGCTCTCTCAGCATCCTGACTATACGCAACGCATCCTACAAGAGCAGACGCAGCTCCTTGCGCCTGGCAGCGAGCCAACATTAGAAGAGGTTAAGAAAATGAAGGTGCTGGACAATGCTTTAAGCGAGGCAGAGCGCCTTTATCCACCAGTTGCCAATGGACCACGCGGTGTAGCAGAGGATTTCGAATTCCACGGCTACCATGTTCCCGCAGGCACCTTTGTCTTCTACTCTATTGCCGGCGCTCATAGGCTTCCCAGCATTTTTAAAGATCCCGAGAACTTTGACCCCGACCGCTTCGCCCCACCTCGCGAGGAGCAGAAAAAATCTCCCTATGCTCTGGTTGGCTTTGGAGGCGGACCACGCATCTGTATTGGCATCAACTTTGCCCAGGTAGAAATTAAAGCCATTGCCTCACACATCCTGCGCAACTACCGCTTGACTCTCGCGCCAAATCAGCATATTCAACAGGTCTACGGCGTCACAGGCTTCCCCCTCAACGGCATCCGCATGCGCTTCAATCGCGCCTGAAAATATATTATAAGCACAATTTCTGGAGCGGCTGGCTAAGCCAGCCGCTCCAGAAATTGTGCTTATAATATATTTCTTAAAAAGCTTAGCATTGCTTTAGAGTATAATAAATTCCTCTATAATCGGTTATGATCTTGAAACTTTTTCTATCGCTAGCCCGTACTAGAAAATGTAAATGATACAGCAATGGTTTTTCATAAAAGGTATCAATTAAGTCACTTTTTCAGAGCAAGGAAATGGAGGATCTAGAGTTATGTTTACACAGGCTACTCTCGTACTTGCAGCCCTTGACCTTACCAGCATCGTATGGTGGCTGCTCGTCGGCTTGATCGCCGGTTTCCTGGCCAGCGTTGTGATGCGTGGTGGCGGCTATGGTATCCTCGGTGACATCGTCGTCGGTCTGATTGGCGCCTTCATCGGTGGCTTCCTGGCCAGCCTGGTGGGCCTGGGTTCGAGCGGTTTCATCGGCACGATTATCATCGCCTTCATCGGCGCGTGTGTGCTGATCGCCCTCTTGCGCCTCGTCTCCCGTGGTACGGCTCGCCGCTACTAATAGCGCCTCGTCAATCCACGAGAAAAATAGACAGAGAGAAGGAGCAGCCTCGCGAGGCTGCTCCTTCTCTCTGTCTGCGACTACTTACTATACTGCATGGGTTCATCAGGTGAGGTTTGGTCGGGGCTGTTAACTAGCGCACCTGCGGGCAAAGGGATGGCTCCATGCAGTAAGGGATCGTGTGTGGCCTGCATCCATTGCATTAAACGCTGGCGCATGGCGTCGGCAATTGTGGATAACTCAGGGTCATCGATGCGGTTACAGGCTTCATTTGGGTCAAAGAGCAGATCATAGAGCTCTTCATCACGCCTGGTCGCCTCTCCCCAGCCAGAACGCATCAGGAGATCCTTGGTGGGGCTGTCATCACAATTAGGCAGAACCAGCCTGCGATGGTGCGTATCGAAGTAGCGGATATACTTCCAGCGCTGCGTACGTACGGCCCGCTGTGGCTCGTAGGCGGCATGATAGTTCACCTCGGCGAAGATGGCCTCGTTAATCTGCTCACGCTCCTCGCGTATCAAGGGCAAGAGGGAGCGCCCCTGCACCCACTCAGGCCTGGGCACATGCAGCAACTCGCAGAGCGTTGGATAGATATCGATATGCGAGACCAGGGCATCACAGACCTTCCCGCCACGAAAGCCACCTGGGCCGCGCATCAAGAGCATCACCCCGATGCCATGATCGGTCAGGTTACACTTCATCCTGGGAAAAGCGAGGCCGTGATCGGTAGTACAGATTACCAGCGTATGCTCCGCCAGACCACTCTCCTCCAACGCTGCTAAGACCGCGCCAATAGCTTCATCAAGCTTTTGCACACTGGCCTTAAAGGCCGCCATGTCGCGCCTGACTTCAGGCGTATCAGGCAGTGGCGCGGGTGGCAACATATACTTTTCATCCTGGGTAGAGAACGGCTCGTGGAAGGGGCGATGCGTCTCCGAAAAACCAATGGAGAGAAAACAGGGTTGAGGCAGACCACTCCTCAAGAGTTGAACCGCCCTGGGAACAACATCTTTCGTGTCTGCACTGGCGACCTCTACTATCTCATCATAGCCAAGCAGAGCAGGATCGCGCGCCTCATGCTGCATACCAAGTAACAGCGAGGAGTAGCCCGCCGGGCGCAAAGCGTTCGCCAGGTGCTGTTGATAATCATAGAGTGAGAAGCCGCGATGAGCCAGGCCAAGCATACCCGCCGAATGAGGACTCTGCCCGGTAAGCAGAGCGGCACGACTGGGAGAGCAGGTAGAAGAGACAGAGAACGCCTGGCGAAACAGCACCCCCTGCTCCGCCAGGCGTTGCAGGTGTGGCGTGGGCAGAGCATGCCCATACGGTTGAATATAGCGACCAGTATCATGCGAGTGCAGATACAAAATATTAGGCTGCAAAATATTGGGTCGCGCTTGCTCCATAATTTTGCTCCTTCTTCTGGCTATCCGCTTACCTGGGCGTTGAAAGTCCATGCAAGCATGGACCCTACCAATATAACATAAGGTCTATGCCTAAGCATGGACCTTATGTTATATTCCTGGCAGGCAGGCTTATTAATTACCGCCCATTTTGTTATAGACGTTGAGCCAGTTGGTCGCGATCTCAATCTGGGCGTCTTTCAGGCTGATCGCGCCGGAGCACACCTGGTCGTGCAGGTAGTTCTCAACCTTGTCTTTCTCATGGAAGCCCGGCTTAGGGCTGGCAGCCTCGGGCCAGAGATTGGAGATGTCATTAGAGCCACCCAGTTCCAGGCTTACCAGGTGGTCGACCTCATACTCGCCCGTCGAGTGATGCGTAATGCCATACTCCTGGTAGACCTGATTCTTCTCGCTTGTTGGCACGTTGCGCACCGAGGAGGCATAGCCCGAGCGACAGATATCCGTCTTCGTCACGTTGGGGAAGATGGCACCTGGCGAACAGGCTTTATCCTGAAGCGGCCCCTGGGCCTGACAGCCAGAGGTCTTGCTTTGCACGCCCCAGTTCGGCGCACCACCGCTGCTCGAACCTGAGTTTGAACCTGTATTATCAGGACTTGAGGCCACACCCGGAACATCTGAACCACCATAGCTAGATGAGTTACATGCTGTAAGCAAAAGTGCTGCAACCATGCAGGCACCAAGCAGATGAATCCATACTTTGCGCATATTCTTTTCTCCTGTCGTCTACTCCACCCAACATTCACCCTGAGTACAAAGACTCATAAAGGGTCCATGCTTGCATGGACTAAAACGCTCAGGCAAGCATACTATTGCTATATATACATGTAGGGTCCATGCTTGCGTGGACTAAAACGCTCAGGCAAGCATACTATTGCTATATATAAAGGCTCTAGCTTATATACGTTTGTACAGTAGCAAATGGACGCACCTGTATTGAGCTCAATTCCGGCTCATCCGCCATTTGGTGATGAGGAGAATATCTGAACGGCAAAGCGTATTAAAACCCCGTCAATTTAGTTGGATGGAGCAGTATGTTTAGCGCCCAGGGGAATAATATCAAATTGTGTTTCTGTTTATAACTCTGATCGTTCGCCTTATCGTCCAGGTGGCTGAATTGGTCATGGCTAAATTCGTATATATTATATTTCACATATGGAGTAGGTAATTAATGTTCCGACGTCCTCGTTCGTTTTCCCTTCTGGTATTCGGCTTGTGGTTGTTGTCCATCAGCCTGTTAGCGAGTGGTTGCGGAGGAAGTACAACCACGACAACGGCCTCTTCAAATAGAGTACAACAGGTTTCTATTGGTCTAGGGTATATACCAGACATCCAGTTCGCACCTTTTTATGTCGCTCAATCAAAGGGGTATTATAGCGAGTCAGGTCTGAATGTTACCTTTCATCATGGTATCGTTCCAGACCTCATCGGTTCGATGGTGGCCGGAAAGAATACATTCGTTATGGCTGGTGGCGATGAATTGCTTACTGCTCGCAATGAGCATATACAGGCAAAAAACGTCGCAACAATCTTCCAGAAGTACCCTATCAGCTTAATTGTTCCTGCCGACTCACCAATTAAGTCTCCAGCCGATTTAAAGGGACACTCTGTCGGCATACCCGGTCCCTATGGGTCAAGCTATACTGCGCTGCAAGCATTTCTCTACAAGGAGCATCTCTCGCTTTCTGATATCAAGCTTCAACCAATAGGTTTTACACAGGTTGCGGCCTTGCTCGCTCATCGCGTGGATGCGATTATAGGCTTCTCCAATAACGAACCACTACAGCTTGCCAGGCGCAATGTACAGGTTCGCACATTTGCTGTCTCGGACTATCAACCACTCATCTCAGAAGGGATCATTGTCCCTGAAACCACACTTCAGGAGCAGCCGCAGGTGGTCCATGAGTTTGTGCAAGCCACATTAAAGGGGCTACAATATGTGATCGATCATCCTGAGGATGCGATCACGCTGAGTAAGCCTTATGTCCCCGGCATGACCAATACCCAGCAAACGCTGGAGATATTGAAGGCAACCATTCCTATTTGGCAAGGGAATGGAACACTTGGTACCAATGATGAGGCGGCCTGGCAAGCTATGGAGCAATTCATGGTTGCGCAGAAGATGATACGCCCCATCCAGAAGGTCTCGGACGCCTATACCAACCAGTACATAAAATAAACTCCACTCTCTTGTTTACACATGCTTCTTGGATGTGGCACGAAAGGTCGCTTTTCGTCTCAACCTCGTTCGTCATTGTGCAAGTGGCAAGATTGAGGTGGAGATGGAATATGTTACATCCCTGTTCCATGTAAAGCGCCATTAGTGCTGAGAAGCCTTCGGCAAACAGGTACTGAATAGTCACTACCAATGAAAAAATAAGGAGATCACTCACCATGCAAACACATCAGTTTGGCAAAACAGATATGCGGATTACAGCCATCGGGCTGGGAACATGGGCACTTGGTGGAAATCAATGGGGTCCTCAGGACGACCAGGAATCTATAGCAACAATACAACGAGCTCTGGACCTGGGTATCAACTGGATTGATACCGCTGCTATTTATGGGTTGGGAGGATCCGAGAAAGTGGTGGGAAGAGCCATTAAGGGGCGCAAACAACCCTATATCTTCACGAAATGCTCATTAATCTGGGATGAGGGGATGCAGGTAAGCAGCAGCCTGAAAGCCAGTTCGATCCGTCACGAAGTTGAGGAGAGCTTGAGACGACTCGATATTGAGACCATTGATTTGTACCAGATACACTGGCCCAATCCCGATCCAGAGATTGAAGAAGGGTGGAATACGCTTGCCGAACTCAAACGGGAAGGGAAAGTACGCCATATAGGCGTATCAAACTTCAACGTAGCGCAACTGCAGCGCGCGGAGAAGATAGCGCCCGTTGAAACGCTACAGCCACCATACTCATTAATTAATCGCCAGGCGGAGCACGAAATTCTGCCTTATTGCCAGCAAAACACGATTGGTACAATCGTCTATTCCCCTATGGCGTCGGGCCTCTTGTCTGGGCACATGACCCGTGAGCGCATTGCACAACTGCCAGATGGTGATTGGCGCAAACAGGGTCAGGAGTTTCAGGAGCCGCGCTTGACGCGTAATTTGGCGCTCGCTGATCTCCTCACGGCGATTGGAAAGGCACGCAATGTCACAGCGGGAACGGTCGCTATTGCTTGGGCGCTACATAACCCAGCAGTAACGGCGGCCATCGTTGGCGTGCGTCACCCGTATCAAGCCGATGAATTGGCTATCGTTGCCGATTTCCATCTGAGCGAGGCTGAATATCAGCAAATTGAACAGTTCTCCGTCTGAGTGTTGATCGGGGAAACACGCGAACCCTGGTGAGCATCTGCAATATGCAGAGAAGAAGGCCAGGATTTAGCTTCTCCAGCAGATTCAGACTATGCAGCAAGAGGGGCGAACTGGCAAACATAGTGTACGCATTGTCCCGTGCTGATTGCCAACAAAAGCCTCTGCTCAGCTGGATTGAGCCGAAGCGGGTTCAAGGCAAAAGAGTGATTGTCGAACCCGCTCAGTTTTTGACTGCTCGGGTACTCTCCCATCAGTCATTATTCCACACTATCTGAGGCACAGGGTATAACGAGGAAGTAGATTATATTCGTGTCTACTTGCATACTCTGCGCCTCAAGTGCGAAGACGACCTCAGGCGCCCTTGACCTTGCCACGCTTTTACGGAAGAGTAAAAGCTTTGGATATACTTTTCCTAAAGGAGAGTAAGAGGTTTGCCCGTCTAATGCGCGAAATGAAACCAGTTGCGTGCCACCCTCGACAGAAACACTTATTTTGCGCCTTACACAGAGTGAATATGTGGAGAATCTTCATGCATGATGCAAAGACAGTCGTTACCACCCCCAGACCAGTGTCAACTCTTAAATACGCTCTCCTCACGGCCCTTATCATCTTTGTGCTGAGAGTTATCCTCTTCGTGATGATGCCACAAAAGGCTATGTTCAGCTACCATTCAGATATGTCACTCACTTTTAAGACCAATGATGTCGTTGCTCTCACGGATACCCTCATCCTGAGTTTCATTAATCTCCCTTTTTATGCCTTCGCGGGGTGGCTCATAACCAGGAAAACAGGAAGCATTCGCACCGGCCTGCTAACAGGGCTAAAGGCTGGCCTCTTCAGCGGGTTGGCTATCTATATCATTATTGCGATTATTGCCATTTCGTTTGCCTCATTGCTCATGCTCGTGGCATCGGGCATCCCTCACGACCAGGGCACTTTCCCTCAACTTGTGGGCAATACGACGTGGTGGGTTGTCAGGACAATACTCGTCAATAACCTCTTGTTCATTGCCTTCGACATGGCCTGCGGTACTCTCATGGGCTGGTTCGGGGCCATGCTGGGCCTTACAAGCAAGAATACTTCTTGCTCGTAAGGAATATCAACAGGTTCCGCCAAAAATTAGGGGTTGAAAAAAGTTTGTTGCAACACAACCTCATTCATCGTATATCGCCAGTGTGTCCGCTGGCGGATAACGTTCTGACCATTGGAGTATATTGCAAAGAAGAGGGGCAATTCATGGGCCGATAGAGATATTTTCAGGGAGCAATGACAGCCGAAAACTGATACGAAAGTTCTAAAGCAAAGGAGATGCAGGAAAGGAAGAACAATCATGGACCACGAGAACTATGGACACCACAGCAACGCGTCCGAGCCTATCCCACGCTCGTCTCCTGATCTGCTGCTTGTGGCCAAGCTCCTTCTCCCAGTATTTGTCAAAATCAACCTTTATCGCCGCCGCTTTTTTAGCACTGCGGCCATAACTATGGCCGCCTCCCATGATAGTGAGACACCTGGTCCTACCACATCCATCCCCTGGCATCTGTTTGTGGGGCTCCTCCTGGGAAGCCTTGTCCTGGGGGCTTTCTCTTTTCTCATACCGTTCAGGCTGACGTTTGGTGGCCAACTCCTTGACGCTTTAAGCATATTGTATGCGCTGTTCCTGGCGCTGGTGTGTTTTCGCAGCTCATGGGGGCTGCTGAGCATGGTCGGTCCCCCTGGGACTGGCACGCTGACCGGACGGCATTTCATCCCGTTTCTGTTGGGCATGAGTACATTGTGGGCTGCTCTTGCACTCCTTGGCTGGGTGTCCGAGACCATGTGGACCCAGCGAGCATCGACCTATCCTACCCTGTTTCATGTGCTCGAGTTGGGAGTGTATCCGTTCTTCATTGCGGCGGTTCTGCTTCTGCCCTCGCCAAACCTCTCCCGGCTCTCGCGCCTGCGGATCCTGCTTGATAGCTTGATCATCCTGGCGACGGTCGTGACCCTCTATGTCTATGTGTTCGCGGTTCCCATGCTTGTCACGACCAGGCTAACACTCCTGGAAAAGACCTTGGGGAGTCTCTTCGTCACTGCCAACCTGGTGTCGCTCTTTTGCTTGCTGCTCGTCGCCTTCCAAACGGTCCATGTGGGTATACGACAGGTCATCGCTCTGCTCACGCTGGCCATGGTCATTTTCCTGGTCGGTCATGTGGTCTACTACACGCTCTTGCATTCGGCAGAGGCGAGCCTCACGACCGGACCAAACCCTGGCCTGCTTGGAAGTCTCACCCTGATCGCTATGGCAGCTCAAAGGATGCGGCGCGTGCTGGTTCAGGACGCACCTGCGGAACGTGGTCCCACGGTGCTTTTAGAGGAAACATGGGTATTTGCCCATTGGAAAACCTGGCTGGTGTCTCTCCTGGTGCTGATCTTTGCACTGCTGCTGGTGTCTCTCGCGATCCAGCCTGCCAATGTGTACACCCCCGCAAGGTTACAGGTCGTTGAGTTTGGTGGAACCGGTATTCTGATCTTGCTTGTTCTACGGCAGTTGCTAGTAACACATGAATTGTACAGCTTGAAGCAAGATCTCCGAGAGGCGAATGCGCAGTTAGACAGGCTGGCCGCTTCTGATCCCCTGACCGGTGTGCCCAACTATCGAACGCTAGTGAACACGCTTGGCGAAAAGTTGGAGCGCGCAAAGGCACAGCAGACGACGTGCTCCGTCCTGTTCATGGATATCGACCAATTTAAAGCTGTCAACGACCAGTACGGGCACGTAGTGGGAGATCTGGTCTTGTGCCAAGTTGCCGGGTTGGCAGTGTCACTTCTGCGCTCAGAAGATTGCCTGGGGCGGTGGGGAGGTGAGGAGTTTGTTGCTATTTTGCCAGGACAAGGTCCCACCGAAGCATTCACGGTAGCTGAACGAATACGGATGCGGGTCTCAGAGCAAGTATTTGCGGGTCAAAAAGACCTCCACGTGTCCTGTTCGCTAGGAGTGGCAACCTATCCACAGATGGCCACTGAGCGGGAACTGTTGCTGATTTGCGCCGATCAAGCCATGTATGAAGCCAAGCGTCTCGGACGCAATCAAACCTGTCTGGCGAAGCTGGAAAAGGACATAATATAGAGTCAGGTGCTAGTGTTGCAAAAAATTTAGAGCAAAGAAAACGAAGTAGGCAATTACGGCATAAGAATCATTTTACCGATCTGTAAGCAAACACAGGCATTGCTCAAGTTTGTCGAGAGCCATAAGCTGAAATTCCTTGTCACGTTGGTGCTGGTCACTGGTATGCGCAAAGGCGGGTAGAGTGCCTTGCACTGGTCAGATTTGGGCACTAAGAACGCTCTACAAGCGGGTTGCAAGAAGAAATACTCTCAAGGCTCTAGCTTATATACGTTTGTACAGTAACAAATAGACGCACAAACGCTTACAAGCTAGAGCCACACTATGCGCCTCTGCCATCATGACAATTCATCTGTCTGCGGTTGAGCATATGGCCACTCAATGACGACCCCTAACGCTTGAATCAGCGCCACCGCCTGCACGGGATCTATGACCAGGCCTTGCAATTCGGTCGGTCCAATATGTACGCCCTCGATCTCACAGCCGGCCAGGTTCACACCCTTGAGCCTGGTGCCCGAAAACTGCACATGGTTGAGGCGACAGCGCTCGAATACCGCACCTGCCAGGTCCGAGGCCTGAAAGTCCACGTCGCTAAGATCACACTCTTCAAAGCGGACCGAGCGAAACTTACTAAAACGGAACTGCGCCAGGTTCAAGGTACAGCCCTGGAATACCACGTCCTGGAAGCGCGATTCGTTGGCCTGGAAGCCAGTCAGAAGGCATGAACGAAACTCGACCCGGTCCATATTGACCTGCGGCCAGCAGGCGCTCGCCATTTCACACGCCTCCAGACGGCAATCCTCAAGGCGCGCAAGGTCGAACTGGCTCTCGTTCAGCTTTACCCGCTTGAGCAATACCTGCTCGACATGGACATGGGACGCGACCTGCCCACTCAACTCCTCACGCGCAAGAACGAACGTGCTATAGTGCCCATGGTCTTCCACATACGGCGTCGGCAACGCATGCGTCTCCATCCGCCGAGGCAAGAGCGGCGCTTTGATCGCTCTGACTACGGGCAATGGCCCGGTTTGACCAGCGGGAAGTGGACCAGATTGGTACTGGCTACACATTTCACTTCTCTCCTTTCAGCGAAGAACACCTACAGCAAGCGACACACAAAATTGGAGGGCGATCTACTCACCCTCCAGTGTACACTAAAATTTTTCGCTTGTCGTCTTGCTCTACTAAAATCTTTCAACCCTAGAATCTTTTAATCTCTATACGACGAGTCCACCCCCATCCATCACAAGTGTTGTTCCCGTCGTAAGGTTATACTTTCAAAAGCTCGTCGCCAAAATCCTTCTTCTACTATCACTACACACCAAAACAGGCCCGCGAAACACGACATGCTGTTTCGCGGGCCTGTTTTGGTGTGATACGGCGTTTAGACGGCTTCGGGCAGCGTCTCCTTCACATCCGTGTGGCGGAAGCCCATCGCGTAGAGCGAGGCATAGGCACCATCAGCCTTTAACAGCTCATCGTGCGTACCCTGCTCCATGATCTCGCCCTTCTGCAAGACAATGATCTTGTCCGCGTTCTTGATGGTCGAGAGACGGTGCGCGATGACGAAGGCGGTACGTCCATACAGCAGGCGGCGCAAGCCCTCCTGCACCAATACCTCTGTGAAGGTATCAATACTGGCCGTGGCCTCGTCGAGCACCAGAATACGAGGATCGGCCAGCAAGGCGCGCGCGAAGGAGATCAACTGGCGCTGGCCCACGCTCAGGTTGCGCCCACGCTCGCGAATGACGGTATCATAGCCATCAGGCATGCCAATGATCAGATCATGCACACCCACAACCTTCGCGGCCTCCTCCACCTCGGCGTCGCTGGCGTCCAGGCGTCCATAGCGAATGTTCTCGCGAATGGTACCCGTGAAGAGGAAGGGTTCCTGCAACACGATGCCGATCTGCCTGCGCAAGGACTGCTGCTTCACCTCGCGAATATCGTGCCCGTCAATGAGCAAGGCGCCATCCAATACCTCGTAGAAGCGCGGCAAGAGACTGATGATTGTGCTCTTACCCGCGCCCGTTGGTCCCACAATGGCGATAGTCTGGCCCGCCTGGGCCGTGAGATTCAGCCCACGCAGCACGGGATGCTCTTTTTTGTAGCCAAAGACTACGTTCTTGAACTCGACGTTGCCCACGACCTCTGGCATATCATAGGCATTTTCACGATCCTGAATGGAAATTGGTACATCCAGAATCTGGAAGATACGCTCAGCGGCAACGCCCGAGCGCTGCAACTGGGTATACAACATACTCAGGTCGCGAATGGGATCGAAGAAGCGGTTGATGTAGAGCGTAAAGGCGACCAGTACGCCAACCTGTAAATCACCATGCGCGACCAGCCAGCCGCCATAGACCACCGCCAGGGCCGTCGCCACCGCCGCTACGACCTCAACTAGTGGCAGGACAAGCGCGGCCACCCGGCTCGACTCCAGGTTCGTATCCAGGTTGTAACGATTCAACTCATCGAACTCGTTACGGTTGCGATCCTCACGCGCCAGGCTCTGGATGACGCGCATGCCGGAGATGTTCTCCTGCAAGGTCGCGTTTACCAGCGAGATGGCAGCACGCGTGCGACGGAAGGAACGCTGCGCATAACGCTGCCAGAAAATGGCGATGATGACCATGATTGGCAGAACGGTAAAGGTCAACAGGGCCAGACGCACGCTCAGCGCCAGCATGGTTCCGATAATCCCCACCAGGGCCACCAGCGAACCCAGCATGGAGAGCAGGCCCGAGCTAAGCATGGATTCCATGACATCGATGTCGCTTTGCAGGCGCGACATGACACGCCCAATCTGCGTGTGGTCATAGAAGCTCAGCGAGAGCCTCTGCAAGTGCGCGAACATGTCGGCACTGATTTTATACAGGATGCGCTGGCCCGCCCAGGACATGCTCCAGATCTGCCAGTACTGCGACTGCCACATCCCCACATTTACGAGCAAAAGGACTCCGCTAATCCAGGCCAGGGCAACCAGATCGCCATGACTGATAGAGCTATCGATTGCCAGACCAATCAGGTAGGGATTCGCCAGGTTGAAGGCGGTATACAGCAGCACCAGGACACAGCTCAGAATGGTCGCGGTCTTATATTTACCAACATAGGGACCAAAGCGACCAATCAGCTTCCAATCAAACTTGCCTTCGATATCTTCATCCGAGCCCGCCAGGCTATTCTCGCTCCAGGTACGGCGAGCTGAGAGCTTATCATACAAGTCGGACTTAGGTTTACTCTTGCGCAAAATCACCGCATCGCCTCCCTTTTCTCAACGTTCTCGGCATCCAGGCGAGGATACTGCTGCTGCTCCTCGCTCGCCTCTTTCTTCCCTTTAGAGCTCTTGCGCAGGTCCTCGTCCACCTGCTGCGCGAGCAAGCGAGCTTCGAACTCCTCCTGCTCACGTAGCTGTAGATCATACAGGTGAGCATAGGGGCCATCCTGCGTCACCAGGGTATCGTGCGTGCCGTGCTCGACGATATGCCCGTCCTCGATCACCAGGATCTGGTCGGCATTTTTGACGGTACGCAGGCGCGAGGCCACCACAAAGGAGGTGCGCCCCTTCATAACCGCTTCCAGCGCCTGCTGGATCAGGTACTCCGTCTCCATATCCACGCTGGAGGTCGAGTCGTCCAGGACCAGGATGCGCGGGTTCAGCAAGAGGGTACGCGCGATAGCGACACGCTGCTTCTGGCCGCCCGAGAGGGTGACACCACGCTCGCCAACCCAGGTCTCATAGCCATCAGGCAGGCTCAGGATAAATTCATGGATGCGTGCCACTTTGGCCGCCGCGATAATCTGCTCCTCGGTGGCATGCTCCACGCCATAGCCGATGTTATCGCGAATCGTCGCGTTAAAGAGGAAGACATCCTGCAAGACCAGGCCAATGTTGCGCCGCAGTGAACTCTGCGTGACCTCGCGTACATCCAGCCCATCAACCGTGATCGCGCCATCAGTGACATCATAGAAGCGCGGCAGCAGGTGCAGCAGTGTGCTCTTACCGCTACCCGTCACACCCAGCAAGGCCACAACCTGACCTGGCTGCGCATCAATATTCACATCATGAAGAATCTGACGACCACGGGCGTAGGAGAAGTCTACGTGCTCAAAGCGCACATGGCCCTCGATATTCTTCAGTTCCTTGGCATTGGGAGCATCGGTCACCGTCGACTTAGTATCCAGCACGGAGAAGATGCGCTCAGCGCCCGAGAGGCCACGCATAAACCAGTTCACCATAAAGCCAAAGGTACGTACAGGAGTCGCCAGCAAGAGCGCGTACTGCGTCACCGCGACCAGGGTTCCCAGGCTCAGATGGTGCTGAATAACCGCGATACCACCGACCCAGAGCACCAGCACAGTCACGACGTTCAGCACAAACACCAGCAGAGGCTGGTTCCAGGCCATGAAGCGCATGGCCTTCAGGCTGTAATCACGCAGATGCTGATTCTGCTTGTCGAACTTCTCCATTTCGAACTCTTCGCGCGCGAAGGACTTGACCACGCGCACACCACTCAGGCTCTCCTGCATAATGGTGCTGAGTTCGCCATTCTCATTCTGGACAGCCAGCCAGAGCGGGCGAATACGGATCGCCACCTGAGAGGTAAAGATCGCCAGGAAGGGGACGCAGATCAGGGTCACCAGCGCCAAAGCCCAGTCCAGCGAGAAGAGAATCGCCGCCACCGTGACAAACGTGACGAGGGCCAGGGCAGCACGCATCAAACCAAAAGGGAGAAAGTTACGCACCGCTTCAATATCCACCGTCATACGCGACATCAACTGTCCCGTCTCCGAGTCATCGTGAAAGGCGAAGCTCAGACCCTGAAGGTGGTCATACATCATGTTACGCAGGTCATACGCGACCTGGTTCGAGACTGCCTGAGAGAGGTAGCCCTGTCCATATGAGAAGAGACCACGCAATGAGCTGGCCCCTAAAATCGCTACTGCGGCAATGATCAGATCAGTAAGGTTGCCATTCCGCACACCGACATCGATCACCCACTGCAACAACTGCGGCACCACCAGTGAGGCGCCAGTTGCCAATGCGACGCATACGAGAGTAGTAATGGACCAGAACCAGTGAGGGCGCAATAAGCCTAGAATACGAGTAAAGATACGCCAATTAAACTTAAATGATTCAACATACGATGAGAACAATTTTTGCTTTTTTTCTAATGGCATTGCAAGCAGGTCCTTTCTTGACATGCCTAACCGCTACGCACATCCACTCCTTCTCTTAAAAGTCTAGCCTGCAATGGCTGACAAGGGGGTGTCAGTCTTTCGATGAGATTTGAGGGGGTATAAAAAAGAGCGACATGAGGTTGCGTACACCTCGTGGCTGCACACTGGCTTTCGTTGGCTATGCCTGTATAAGCAGAAGCACATAATTCGTGCCTACCAGCCAACCTATTATCGTACATACACAGCTATTTGTCGCCTATATAAGAAAATTGGTATAGTTCTACATGGTACTGTATGGAAGCAATGGGCGTAACGGAAAAGCTTGCTGGCACGTATCTGTTTTGGCGACATCCCTGCTTTATTGCTTTAGATAAACGTCAAGAAAGGCGATTGAATACCCAATTCAATCGAGAAACTGGTCTGTTATGCGGATTCGTGGAGATAGAGTACGTTGGCTCTTCTGGCTGCGTTGGAAAATGTTCTCGCGTATGTTTACCGCCCGCCAGACCAGGCAAATTACCGGCCTGGTGCTCTCCCTTCTCATCATCGTGCCGCTCTCACTAGGCATCGCTGCTGCGACATATCTCGCGTATCGCTTCTTGCCAGCACCAGCCAACGCTGAAGTCCTAACCCTTGTGTTAAACGGCTTATTCATTTTGTGGCTCACTCTACCACTTTTCGAATACAACGTCAATGAAGGTCTGAATGTCGCGAAATTGGTCCTATTTCCGCTTAGTCGCGAAGAATTAATGCTCAGCCTGTTGCTCTCAACCTTATTTGATGTTCCCACCCTCGGTATGCTCCTGCTCTGCCTCGCGGTCATCATTGGCTGGGCCAGTTCGCCTCTCGTGGTCCTTATGTCGAGCGTGACCATGCTCATCTTCTTCGCCCAGCTTATCGGGTGTAGCCAGCTTGTACTAGCCCTCCTGGGGCGCGTAATGCAGAGCCGCCGCTTCCGCGATGTCAGCATCCTGCTGGTTGGCCTCTTCTCCTCCTCGTGCTATCTCATCCAGCAACTGGTCTTTCGCGGCCTGGGCGCACGCCAACTGGTTCACGCCCTCTATGACCAGGCCTTCTCGCGCTACCTGCAATGGCTGCCACCTGGCATGGCGGCTCAGGTGATCTTACAGGCTACACGTGGCAACTGGCTTTTGAGCTTTGCCTGGCTGCTTCCGCTGCTGGCCATTACCTTGCTTGTCCTCTATCTCTGGCAGATCGTCGTCGAACGCGCGCTTACCGCTACCGAGGGCGCTGGAGCCGTCCGTGTACGCCGCGCACCTGCTAGCCAGCGTGACCTCGCCACCGCCGCTCCCACGACGCGCTCACGCCTGACGCACTGGCTACCGGAGCAGACCAGGGCCATCGCTCTCAAGGACTTGAAGTACTACCGACGCGATCCTATGCTCCTGCGCCTCATCATTCAATCCCTGATCTCGATGGTAGTGCTGATCGTGATTACGCTTTTTAGTCCCACGCGCTTTGGCGACGGCCTGCAATCCTCCTGGACCGTGCTGGCCGTTCCCTTTTACGCGCTCTTTTTCGTCACTAGCTTTTCGCATAATGTGCTTGGCCTTGAGCGCCAGAGCCTGGCCCTACTCTTTATCTTTCCTATCAAACCTCAGCAACTACTCTTTGGCAAGAACCTGATTGCCTTTGTGCTAGGCACCCTCAACCTGCTCATAGTAATCCTGCTGGGAGTGTATGTCGCGCACAGCTGGGAGTACGTGCTGCCCGCGCTGACTATTGGGCTAGCTGGTCTGGGGATTGTCCTGGGCTGTGGCAACCTCTCTTCCGTCTATTTTCCCAGCCGTATGCCTCAGGAGCAACGCGGCTACCAGGCCAGCGCCACCACGACCTCGCAAGAGAATGGCTGCCTGCGCCTGATTCAGACCTCGGCCCTCTTCCTGCTGATGCTGGTGCTCCTGGCACCGGTGGCCGCCGCCCTCCTCCTACC
Organism: Ktedonobacter sp. SOSP1-52; assembly: GCF_016587395.1. Taxonomy (NCBI): domain Bacteria; kingdom Bacillati; phylum Chloroflexota; class Ktedonobacteria; order Ktedonobacterales; family Ktedonobacteraceae; genus Ktedonobacter; species Ktedonobacter sp. SOSP1-52. Next base: position 84,719 of record NZ_BNJH01000006.1, on the reverse strand, counting down.
CGTCTTCTTCCATATACTCTGGCTCTGGAGTCTCTCTATTCCGGCCTCCCTCGTCTACGGCTGGCTGCTCTACTTTATAACCACCCACCTGGCCGCCCAACGCATGCTCCAGAAAGCCCCCGAAATCCTCCGCATCACCACCGCCCGCGAGTAAGAAAATAGGTGTGCTGGGTGTTCCTGGGCGTTGCCCAGGAACACCCAGCACACCTATTAATCAGGCGCCGCAGACGCAAAAAGTTTTGCCATACAAAACTTTTTGCGTCTACAATACCTTGCCTTTTGGCACAGCTTCATGCCACAATACAAGTATGCAAAAAATCGAGCGTCTCGTGGCTATTACACTGCTCCTACAAGCACGTGGAAAAATGACAGCCAGGAGACTGGCCGAGATTCTGGGGACATCCACACGCACCATCTACCGGGATATAACCTCGCTTTCACTGGCTCACGTACCAATCTCAATGGACTACGGCCCCGGCGGAGGCTACTATCTACCGGCGAACTATCAATTCGATTCGACCGTCTTCACACGTGAAGAGGCGGTCTCGCTTATTTTAAGCACAGATATTGCGGGCAACTATAGTCTCTTCGCGGGAGACGACGGGCTACAGCGCGCACTCATCAAACTGGAAGCGACGCTGCCGGAGGAGTATCGCGACAACGTACGCGCCGCGCGTGAGCGTATCTTCTTTGATACCAGCGCCTGGCACTACGGGAAGGCACAGCACACGACATATCTGGAACGCATTCGTTCCGCCGTGCTAGAGGCCTACCAGGTTGAGATTCTCTATCCTTGCGTCTCGTGCATTGATAAGCCTGGCATCAAATGGCGTCGGCTTGATCCCATCGGTCTGGTCTTCAAGGGCCTGTCGCTTAAACATATTCGTTCAGGTATCTGGTATCTCGTCGCGTATTGCCACACCTGTAGTGCGTACCAGACCTTCCGCGTAGCCAATATCGAGAATATGCGTGTCCTGAATGAGGCCACGTATACTCACCATGACTTCGATCTACAAAGCTACTGGGAAGAGGAGCATATCACTATCGATGCCATTCAGGCCCCCATCAATGTCATTCTGCACATCGACGCCCAGGGCCGCCACAAGCTTGAGGGACGCTATACCATTCTGGACTCCCGCCATGACGGCAGCATCGTTGTGGAGGTCAAAATGAACTCTATCGAGAGCGCGGTCCCCTACGTACTCGCCTTTGGCACCGAGGCACTTGTGCTCGAACCCCGCGAGCTACGTGACGCAATCGAGGTCGCCGCACGCCAGATTGCCGAAAAATACCTTGAAAATAGTAAATGCTGCTAGGCCAATGGCCTAGCAGCATTTACTATTTTCTTACCTCTTTTATTCCTCGGCCCCGTGATAGGTGCGCCCACGCCACTGCACGCCCTTGCGCGAGAGCACAAGCCAGGCCGAGCGGGCCAGAATACCCTCGAAGACAGCCGCGCCCAGAGGGTGGGTCAGGGCCTGCCAGCACGGTAAGCCTAGCTTGCGATTGAGCCAGAAGCGGTACGAGAGCAGCGCCCATAACTCCAGGGCCGTCGCCTGCGTAATATCCCTCTTATTCAGACCCTTGATCCGTGCAAAGAAGAGCAGTGGCAGGAGGAAGGGCACGATGCAAACGTTAAAGAGGCCAACAAGCTGCACTACTAAGAAGGGTAGACCCCCGCGATTGCCGAGATAGGCGTTCTTGAGCCAGCCGCGCCAGATCTCGCCAAAGTTGCGATACATACGCACAAAGACCAGGCCGCGCCCGTCCAGAAAATGCGTGCGATAGCCCTGGGCTTTGACCGTACGCGCCAGGTCCAGGTCATCAAGTACGGTGGCGCGCAGGTGTGGCGCAGCATAGCCACCGATGTGTTCATAGACCTCGCGACGAATCAGCATAAACTGACCGGCAGCAATGGCAAGTGGATTGGCGGGATCATTAACCTGTCGCGGCGGATAGAGCATGCTGATACCCATATAGGCGATAGGAATCAGCACCCTCTCCCAGAAGGTGGGTAGCTCCTGCTCCGCGCCCATACTAAAGAGGTCCGCACACTCCTCCTGCGCCCGCGCAAAGGCCGAGCGCAGCGCCTGAGGCGCGTGACAGGTATCAGCATCGGAGAAGACCAGCCACGCGCCACGCGCCGCCAGTGCCCCCTGGTGCATGGCGTGTGGCTTCCCCGCCCAGCCCGCAGGGAGTTCCTTTACCTCAACCACGTGCAGTAAATCGCCGTGTGGGTGCTGTCGCTGCATAGCTTGCAGAATCTTGCCCGTCCTGTCCTGTGAGTCATCATTGACAACAATGACCTCAAATTTACCATAATCCTGCCCCAGGAGCGACTCCACACAGCGCTGAATATTGTGCTCCTCGTCACGCGCCGGGACAATGATGGAGACCAGCGGAAGATCACTAACTCTCGGGCGCGCGGCAACCGAGAGACTCTCCACCTGGTCGCTCTCGCGCGGCCTTGTGCGCCACCAGTTGATCATATAAAAGCCCGCCACCGCTATAGCATGACTCCATAACAACAGACGCGGCCAGGATTGCTTCCAGAATGAGATTTTTCGCATACCCTTGATTGATTGCTTTCTATATAATTTCTTTATTTAGATTGTATCCGAACGACGCTGCAAAAGCACGCGTTTACATATCATGGTACGAGGCTCACAGTGCCATGATATGTAAACGCGTGCTTTTGCAGCGTCGTGTACCAACCCTGGATATTGACAGGCAAACTGCCTTCGCGTACGATGCTCAAGCATACAAGAAAACATAATAGCTACTCTTTGCTAAAGAGACGTGATGGAGAAGAGAGCATGACGCTGGAAGATTTGTTACAAGAGTGTGAGACTTTAACGCATCATGGGCGCATGTACCGCATGGTGGAACTGGGCCGCCTGTACGCGCAAGATGCCAGCATCCGCGAGCTTATAACAGCCCTGGCCCGCGGCAACGTCTATGAGCGCACCCTGGCGCTTCAATCCTGCTATGGCAGCCAGAACTCAGCCCTGGCTCTCCAGGCGCTCTCCGACCCCTCGCGCTGCGTGCGCTCTCTCGCGCTCTCTCTCGCCTCAATACTATGCAGCGATACCGAGATACAAGCCGCGCTAGAAACATTAGCTAATGACTTACAAGTTGTAATCCTCACTAATCTTGCACGCCACCGCAGGCAAGACCCCATCAATGCCTACATAGAGACACTTGCGACACGCCAGGATGCACGTCTCAAGCGGTTGCTCCCTTTCGCCTCGCTTGACATCGTCACGCACCATCTTGGACAGGTTATTGACAAATTTGAGCTTGATGATTGGAAGCGCTTGACCAGGAGCCATCCAGCCTTCGCGAGCACTCAGTTACGCGCTCGTATTACCGCCAGCGATGTCCTGGATCAACAATTCATCCTGCAAGTCAATACCGTTATGCCCCTGCTTGCTCAGCTAGATCCCGATGCCGGGCTTGAGCTGGTGCGCGGAGCGCTCACGCTTATTCCCTTTCAACGCTTGAGCATACAATCGCTCGTTCTCAGGCGCCCCAGAGAGATTTTCGACCTACTCAGGCATTCAGGCCAGCAGAGCAGCATAAACTTTAGCAGGGTCATACCCATCCTGGATGCAGAGCAGATTATCGCTCTGTTTACTCATTACGCGACAAACTTTGGCAGTCACCACTTTTTCCATAAATACTTTCGCAAGCTTAAGCCAGAACAGCGCCTTGAGATCTATACTGCCTGTGCACGTGGTTGGCGCGATAAAGATGGTATTTTACCATTAGACATTATCAAATCTCTGCCGACTGTTCAACGTATGCAGGAGGCACGCCGCCATATAGCGCTTCCGGCGCTGGCAACATCCCCTATCTCCAGACTACGCTATGCCGCCTTCCTACCCTGGGATGAAGCCCAAAACCTGGTGAGTAGTTATTTGAATATGCCTGACGCCGATCTGCGCGCCGCGGCTCTTAGCGCCTTGATTGCCTCAGCCCGCTATCAGCGGGAGCGCCTCGGTGATGTACTGCAACTTGTACGTGCCCGTCGCTACGAACAAGATCCTGTACGGCTCGCTTTACTTAATGCGCTTTCGGAGCTGCCACGTCATATCTGGTCCGCCACAGACCTGGACAACCTTGAGCAGATCATCCTTGATGCCCTCAATGCCCGCGACCTCTCAGCCGCTAGCGCAAACAAGCTTGAGCTTATCGTGCTACAGCTCTTTACCTTCCATCCAACATGGTGCGCAACGCAACTGACCAATGTCTATCGTAAACGCGGATACACGAGCGTCACTAAGCTCTACACCTATATCAGTAAAGCCCATACACAGCTCTTCGCAGATACACTCCTACCGTTGATAAAGGAATGGAAAGGACGCGAACGCGAGGCCGCGCTAGCAAGTCTGGCAAACGCCTTTGGTCCGCGCCTGCACGTGTTGGATAAATTGGCAGATATTCTAGAATCCCTGCTTGATCAGACACGTCAATCCTCAACCATGAATGCAGTTCTCCAGCTCTTCGCCAACTATCAAAAACAGCGCCTATCTACCCTTATTCCACAATTGCTGGAGCAAGATAAAAGCTGCATAACGCTAGCCCCTGTCTCCGCCTATCTCCATCGCTGGCGGCAAGACCTGCTGACGCCCTTCCTGGGACAGCAAGCCTATCGAGGTAGATTTAACACTGGTAAGACGCGCTATGTCCTCTCCTTTGAAAAAGGCTTCCACCGCTGGACACCAACGCAACAGGAACTCTTTGCACTCACACTACTTGAGATCGCCAATGATGAGAAGCGCTCCACATCTTCTTTAACCTATACTATTCACCAGTTGGCGGCCATGCCAGCGCTCGACCCGGCTTACCTCATTCCCTTCGCTAGCGACAAGCGTGAGCCAGTACGAGATACGGCTCTGCAAGTATTAGGTAAGTTGGATGCTGGCCAGGGTATTCCAACCCTACTTGAAGCCTTGAATGACACACGCGCACGCATCGCTATTTATGCTCTGCGCCAGGCCCTACTCTCATTGCCACAGGCTGAAGCGCTCAAGATTCTACGCAGCGTGCCAACCACCCAGGTTACAGTCGCTAAAGAGACTGTACGCCTGATCGGAGAACTGGCCACAGAGGAGGCGTATCGCGAATTGCTCACACTCAACACACATGAGCTACATCGTGATGTACGCGTGGCCCTCTTGCGCGCTTTCTGGTCCTATCTGGAGCGCGATGAGACCTGGGAGATATTCAACCAGGCGGCCCATGCCTCCGATATTTCCATCGCGCGTGGCGTGATCCAAATTCCTGCCGATGGGCTCTCACCTCAAACTCAGAAACACCTGGCAATCCTGCTCGCCACCTTACTTAACCACCCAGATCCCGTTGTGCGTACGCATGTGCTTCAGCGCTGCATGCATCATCCAGTAACCGATACTGAGCATACCCTGCTTACCCATCTCTCTGCGCTGCTGAATTCTCCACTACCAGGTGAATGTGCGCTCGCCTCCAGAGCCTTTTTTGCGATCTATATGGGAAGAGATGTCAACCTTGTCGGAGAAGCTATACGCCAGCTCCTCAATAACCGCCAGGCGTTATATATTGCCTACAACAATTATCTGCCCACGCTACGCAACGATCAACGACGCCTGGTACCCACCACGCGGGCCATCTTAAGCGCACTCGCCAGTGATCGGCTTACCATATCCATGCGCCTTAACCTTATTATTCAGGGCCTCCCCTGGTCGGAGGTAGCACCGGAAATTATGCGCCTGGCAAAGGATCTGCACCCTGATGCCCTGGCAAGAGCAATACAGGCTATCGAAGGGGTCGCGAAACGCCCTGATATTGATTTAGCAACCCTGGAGCAGGCACTTGCAAATAGTCGCGACGAGCGTTTACGTCGCCTCGCGCTCGCTGCTCTCATCACGCAAGGTAGGCAAGCCAGTGGTTGGACAGATGAACGAATCAAACGCCTGGAGCGCTATAAAACCGATCCCTCACCCCTGGTCGCTGAGACCGCGCAATTTACCTTTATCTCCTAACGCAAAGTGTGATCGATAGGCTTCTCGCCTCTATGCAAAAAGCTTCAACTGGAATATATATCGATCACACTTCTTCCTCCAATACTACCGCACACACGCACCTTGAGAGAAGCACTCAGAACATAGCCAGCCGCACCGAGAGGCGCTATGCTTGTTATGGCAAGAAATAGGAACGAACCTGAGCGCGCTTCAAGGAGGGAATCTCGATGCTCAAAACTATCCTGAAATACTGGCTGCTAACCGCTATTATTATCTCTGGTCTCTTTGTCATCATGTACGGTCTGGCGCAGCAGGTCGAGCGCCTTGGCGCGGATGATCCGCAGATCCAGATGGCCGAGGATGCAGCGGCACGCCTGGCAAGCGGGGCCTCTCCACAACAGGTGGTGCCTACGGAGAAGGTCGATATCGCTACCAGCCTGGCTCCCTACCTTATCGTTTTTGATCGCGACGGCAAGCCCCTTGCTTCCTCCGCGGAACTCAATGGCGGGACTCTTACTATCCCCTCGGGCATATTTGAGAGTGTAAAGCAACAGGGGGAGGATCGGATCTCCTGGCAACCACAACCCGGTGTCCGCAGCGCCATCGTTGTCACCCAGATAAAAGGGGGAGCAGGCTTTGTGCTGGCTGGTCGCTCCCTGCGCGAGGTAGAGAAGCGCGAGAACGGCCTTGAAGAAATCGCCCTTCTTGGCTGGGGTGGTCTTCTACTTGTGACGCTTCTCGCGATGTTTCTCCTCTTCTGGCGTCCCCTGAAGGGCGCATCGCCAGTTGCTACGCCTCTAGCTCAAGATTAAAAGACTCTGAATATATCGTACTGTTTCTTGCCAAAACCACTAACCTTTTGCTACCGTAGACATACACATTCACAATCAAAAGTAAGGTTCTTTCCCCAGCCTCATCTATTTGCGCTTCCCTTACGTGTTAAATAGTATGTGTCTCAGACACCGGCTATGAGAAACCCTATTCGGGCCATTTCCCATCTTTTTCAGCACCACCCGTCTGCGAAGACGCCAAAGTGCCCATCTCATCTTTATAGGAAACATAGGGAAAGGGAGAACAAACAGACGCATGACACAAAATATGCATACTTCCTCCTCGCAAGAAGATCCAGGCTCTATTTCACAACTCCAAAACAACGTACGCCAGGCTGAGCGTCGCTTTCAGGCTGTCTTCGACCAGGCCGCTGTCGGAATGGCTCTGATCTCCCTTGATGGGCAGTGGTTACAGGTCAATCAGAAACTATGCGATATTCTGGGCTATACACGCTTAGAGCTTCGTCACATGACCTTTCAGGATATTACTCATCCCGATGATCTGGATGCGGACCTGGCTTATGTTCAGCAGTTGCTGGCTGACGAGATCGAAACATATGCCATGGATAAGCGCTATTTTCGCAAAGATGGCTCTCTCGTCTGGGCACATCTTACGGTCTCCCTGGCTCGGGATAAAACCGAAGCAGCGCAATATTTTATCTCAGTCGTCGAGGATATTACCGAGCGCAAGCGCCTGGAAGAGGCGCTCTATGAGCAGCAAGAGGCCACGCGTCAGATGGCGGAAAAGGCTGAGGCCGAGCGTGGACGCCTCTATGAACTCTTTACTCAGGCTCCGGCCTTTATCTGTCTACTTCAAGGGCCACAGCATACGTTCGAGTTCGCCAATGAACACTATCGCCGCCTGATAGCAAATCGAGATTTCCTGCATAAACCTGTGCGTGAAGCTTTATCAGACTATGATCCACATTTCTTTGAGCTACTCGACACTGTGTATACCACCGGAGAACCATATATTGGCAAAGAAGTGCTCGTTTATAACAGCGGTCAGGAAAGCTATTTTGATTTTGTCTACCAACCTACTCGCGACGCTCTGGGCAAGATCGATGGTATTCTTGTGCATGCAGTCGAAGTCACCGAAAAGGTTCATGCCCGCGAAAACATTAAGAAAAGCGAGCAGCGCCTGCAACTGGCACAGCGCGTTGGGCGCATAGGTACCTTCGAGTGGAATATCCCCAGCAATAAAATCATCTGGACGCCAGAGCTAGAGGCACTCTATGGCCTACCAGCAGGTGGCTTCGAGGGCCGGTACGAGAACTGGGCACGGCGCGTTCATCCCGATGATATCGCGGCAACCGAAGAGAATCTACAACGTGCGATGGCTGGCGGACCTCCTTACAACGTAGAGTTTCGTGCGATCTGGCCTGATGGTACGACTCACTGGTTGCGTGGTATGGGTGAGATCACCTCCTACGACGACCAGGGCCGTCCCCAGGAGATGGTTGGCATTAATATTGATATCACCGGACGCAAGGAGACTGAACAACAACTGGTAGATATGACCCAGGAGCTACAGGACTTCGCCAGCATGCTGGAGGACCGCGTCAATCAGCGAACAGAAGCTCTGAACCAGACCAATAAAGAGTTGCAGCGAAGTAACCAGGAGTTACAGGAGTTTGCCTACGTCGCCTCCCATGACCTACAAGAGCCGTTGCGCAAAATCCAATCCTTTGGTAATCTCCTGGAAGAGGACCATGGTAAGGAATTGGGTTCGGGCAAAATGTACCTGGATCGGATGCGCCAGGCCGCCGCGCGTATGCAGATCTTAATCAACGATCTGCTTACCTTCTCACGCGTGACAACGAAAGCCCTCCCATTCTCTACCATTGATTTAAACCAGATTGCCCAGGAAGTCGTAGATGATTTAGAGGTACAAATCCAGACTACACAGGGGGCAGTCGAGATCGGCCAGCTACCCACCATCCAGGCCGATCCCGTACAAATGCGTCAGATGCTACAGAACTTGATCGGAAACGGGCTTAAATTTCACCAACGCGACGTTCCACCTGTAATTACCGTGTCGGCTGAACTTCTTCCCGCGACAGAAGAAGAAGGACAGGCAGAGAATCCTGCACCCGCGTATTGCCAGCTTACCATCAAGGATAACGGCATTGGCTTCGACGAGAAGTACCTGGATCGCATCTTTATTGTCTTCCAACGCCTGCATGGCAAAGGGCAGTATGAAGGAACAGGGATTGGCCTGGCCGTGGTGCGCAAAATTGTCGAGCGCCACGAGGGCACAATCAATGCTTCCAGCACCCTTGGCGAGGGTTCAACCTTCGTTGTAACCCTCCCTATTTCTCACGCAACACAACAGGAGTACACATATGACGAATAAAGAGACCCTTGTCATTCTAATGGCTGATGATGACGATGATGATATTTTGTTAGCCCAGAAGGCCCTGGAAAAAGGCAAACTACTCAATCCTCTCTACACAGTCCATAATGGCGAAGAGTTGCTCGATTACCTCTTACGTAGAGGCGAGTTTACAGATCCAGCCAATGCGCCACGCCCGGGAGTCATCCTGCTTGACCTCAATATGCCCCGCATGGATGGGCGCGAGGCACTTAAAGAGCTGAAATCTCACGAGGAATTGCGTGATATCCCCGTTGTGGTCTTTACTACCTCAAAGGCGGAAGAGGATATCTATCGCTCATACAAACTCGGAGTAAACTCTTTCATTACCAAGCCAGTTACCTTTGAAAACCTGATTGAAGTAATGCAGATGCTGGGAAAATACTGGTTTGAGATTGTCACTCTACCTCCTGAAGAAAAGAATAATGCGTATGACGATACCAATAATCAGAATTCTGCTCATTGAGGATGACGAGGAGGATTTTATCCTCCTCCGCAAGCACCTCTCGCGCATCTCGGGAGTGCGCTATGAGCTTGAATGGGAAACCTCGTATATCCATGGCCTGACGCACATGCTTGAAGATACCCAGCATGATCTCTGTATGCTTGACTATCGCCTGGGTGCTCACAATGGTATTGAACTGCTGACAGAGGCCCGCGAACGTGGATATGTACGTCCCATAGTTCTCCTCACGGGTGCGACTGAAGGCGAGATCGATATCCAGGCTCTACAGGCTGGCGCGGACGATTACATTGACAAGGGCCATTTGCAGGGCGAACTCCTACATCGTATCATTCGCTATGCCATCGAGCGTAAAAAGGCTGAGATTGAGCGCGAGAAGCTGATCAGAGAAACGATGGCGGCTCAGGAACTGGAGAAACGCAAAAATGAGTTCATGAGTATGGTAGTTCATGAGGTCAAAACGCCACTCACCAGCATCAAGGGCTATGCTCAATTGCTCAACAAACGTTACAAGCGCTCAGAAGATGATCAGGCCCTGCAACTGGTAAATCGCATGAACGCCCAGGTCTCTAAACTCACCAGCCTGCTCGATGACCTCCTCGATGTCACACGCATCTCTGGTGGAATGCTTTCGATCTCCGAGGAGTTTTTCCCCTTCGATGAGCTGGTAAAAGAGATCGTAGAAGATCTACAGGCAATCAATGAGCAATTTACGCTTGAGTTGGAAGGCGAGAGTGGCGTTACAATTTGGGGTGACCGCATGCGCCTTGGCCAGGTCATTACCAATTTTCTGACCAACGCCATGAAATACGCCAGTACTAGCCAACGCGTCGTTGTGAAGACCCGCCTCTCGGATCAGGATGTAACGCTCTGTGTACAGGATTTTGGTCCGGGCATTGCTAAAGATGTCCAGGAGAAAATTTTCACGCCTTTCTTTCGCCAGGAACGCCCCGAGCAACGCTCAATCCCGGGCCTGGGACTTGGCCTGCATATCGCCTCGGAGATTATCAGACAACATGAGGGTCGCATCTGGGTCGAGAGCGAAGAAGGCCAGGGCGCAACCTTCTGCTTCTCCCTCCCCCTTGAGCACAAGGAAAGCATCGTCACCCAACCCGAAACTGTGTAGGGCAAGGATAAGGGGCATGTATGTGGAAAATGAACTTAGCTCGTTTCCCACATACATGCCCCTTATCCTTTTGACGCAGATCTAGCCAAAGGGCTTGACAACCTCGTAGGCTTATGGTGAAATAATACAAGCGACTAATAATAAGTAACCTATATACGCAAATATATGCAATAGAGGAATAGAATAGTGACAACAACAACCCACCATAAACCTGCTGACAACCTGCATCCCATCCATGATTTGATTCGTCATCGCTGGAGTCCTCGTGCCTTCTCCAGTCGCTCTGTCGAACAGGAAAAGCTCGATAGCGTCTTTGAAGCCGCGCGCTGGGCCGCTTCCGCCAACAACATGCAGCCCTGGCATTTCATCTACGCAACTAATGAACAGCCAGAGGAGCACGCTCGCCTGACCTCGATTCTCTTTGAGCGCAATGCGATGTGGGCGCAGAAGGCCCCCGTCCTGGTCCTCGTCGTAGCCAAACTCTACGAAGCTCCTGGCAGAGAGACGGTCAGCTTCTATGATGTGGGCATGGCCTCTGGTGCCCTGGTTACGCAGGCGGTCGATCTTGGACTGGCTACGCACCAGATGGGTGGCTTCGACGCCAGCAAGGCTCGCGAAGAACTCAACATTCCCGAGGGCTATGTCCCCCTGACCATGATCGCAATCGGCTATCCCGGTCACGCTGACGACCTATCTGACGACTTCCGCGAGCGCGAACTGGCTCCTCGCGTCCGCAAAGAGCAGAAAGACTTCGTCTTCCAGGGCCGCTGGAACGGCTAATCCTACACTCATACTTATAATAGTAGGAGGGAGTCGAGCGCCGCTTGACCCTCTCCTACTATTATTTTCGCCCTTTTTTCTTGTGTGATGGGGTAGCTATAAGGCATACTTAGAGTGGTGGCGACACCGCTAACCGCACAGAGAAAGGATGACGACATGAGTTCTCTACCCCCTCCCTCTTCATATGGGCTACAGCGCCAGTTTCAGGTCTATATGGCTGGCCTGCAAGGTCAACGCCCCAGTCTGCCAGTTGATCCCGAAGCCCTGGAGCAGGCCGCGAATAGGGCAATGACGCCCGAGGCTAGTGGCTACCTCAATGGTATGGCGGATAGCATGCGTGCCAATCTGGCGGCCTTTCAGCGCTGGCGCATCGTTCCTCGCATGTTGCGCAATGTGGCAGAGCGCGATCTAAGCATCCAACTTTTCAATAAGCGCTATCCAGTCCCGATCTTGCTCGCGCCTATCGGTGTCCAGTCAATTGTCCATACGGAAGCCGAGACAGGGGCCGCACGCGCGGCGGCCTCGGTTGGCCTGCCCTTTATCTTCAGTACAGCCTCCTCGACGCCGCTCGAACAGGTGGCACAGGCAATGGGCGATGCGCCACGCTGGTTCCAGCTCTACTGGAGCAAGGACCCGGAATTCAATCAGAGCATTGTTCAGCGAGCGGAACGGGCCGGGTGCGAGGCTATCGTAGTCACGCTTGACACATATCTTCTAGCCTGGCGCCCCTCTGATATTCAAAACGCCTATCTCCCCTTTATCCTGGGCCAGGGCATTGGCAACTATCTGAGCGATCCCGCCTTCCGCAAGGGCCTCTCACAGCCGCCCGAGGTCAATCCCCAGGAAGCCATTCAGCGCTTTCTCGCTATTTTCACCAATCCCTCCCTGACCTGGCAGGACCTGGCTACCCTGCGCCAACAAACAAGGCTCCCCATCCTGCTCAAGGGCATTCTCCATCCCGATGACGCGCGCAAAGCCATCGACGCCGGCATGGATGGTATGATCGTTTCCAATCACGGTGGCCGCCAGGTAGAGGGCGCCATTGCCTCGCTCGATGCGCTTCCCGCCATCTCCGAGGCGGTACGGGGAGAAGTTCCCATCCTCCTCGATAGCGGCATCCGGCGGGCATCAGATGTACTTAAAGCCATCGCCCTGGGAGCGCAGGCGGTCCTCCTTGGACGCCCCTACATGTGGGCTTTGGCTCTAAATGGCGAACAGGGCGTTCGCGAACTACTGGCCAACCTGCTTGCCGACCTGGATCTCACCCTGGCCCTCAGCGGCTACACCTCCTTTGCCGAGGTCGATACCAAGGCCGTCGTGCGCATGTGACGACTCCACATGACTGGTGGAACTTTGCCAATGAAAAAAAGTGATAGGCCCCAGTAGCCGCGTATGCCAGTAGCGGGTACATTGCCCGCTACTGGCATACGCGGCTACTTGCTACAATTGTTCGCTGACCTGGGCGATAAGTTGCTCGAAGGTCACGCCTTGCAGGAAGGTGGTGACTGGCACGGTTATCTTCAGATCAGAGTTGATGCGGTTCTTGAGTTCGACGGACATGAGCGAGTCAATGCCCAGGCGGTTGAGCTGCTGCTGCGCGTCAAGCTTGAGCGAGGTGTGGCCCAGCACACGGGCGATCTGCGCGCTGAGGTACTGGCTGAGCGTTTCCCGGCGCTCCTCGTCGTTGAGGTCAGTCAGTACCGCGCGCGTCACGCCTGCGTTCTGGATTACGCTGGCTTCCTGGGCTTCTGTGACCAGGCGCGTGAAGAGTGAGGAATTGCGGAGATCGGGATAGAACTGACTCCACCTGGGCAGGTCAAAGGACATGACGCCGACCTGCGGTGGACTCTGGCGCAGCAGGCTTCCCAGGACCGCTAGCCCCTCCTTTGGCTTCATACTGGCAAAGCCACGGAAGTCCAGGCGCTCTCCTCGATCACCCTTTGTCGCCTGGCCGATCTCGCCCCAACGCCCCCAGTTGATACAGAGCGCGGGACACCCCTGCCGCCTGCGGTAAAAGGCCAGCGTATCCATGAAGGCGTTCGCCGCTGCATAGTTGCCCTGTCCCGGCGAACCGATAAGCGAGGCTGCCGAGGAGAAGAGGACAAAGTAGTCCAGCGGGTCTTCCAACGTCAGGCGATGCAAGTTCCAGGCGCCATCAACCTTGGGCGGCATCACGCCCAGGAAGCGCTCCTGGTCCAGTTGCAGAAGAATGCTGTCATCCAGCACAACGGCAGAGTGGAAGACACCACGCAGGGGTGGCATAGTCTGGCGTATCTCGCTGAGAGCACTCGCCAGTTGCTCTTCCAGGGCTACGTTCACCTGCATAGCGCGCACCCTGGCACCCTGGCTCTCCATGACTTGAATGGCCGCACTGGCCTCCTCGCCAGGGGCACGCCTTCCCATAAGAACGAGATGGCGCGCTCCCTGCTCAACCATCCACTGCGCGCTCCGCAGGCCGACGCCACCCAGGCCTCCCGTCACCAGGTAAGTTCCATCAGCGTGGAAGTGTGATTGATTCGTCGTTTCCGGCTCCGCCAGGGTGGCATGCGCCAGGCGAGCCAGGTAGCGTCTCTCGCCGCGCAAAGCCACCTCGTCCGCGCCGGCATCTGACCAGATTTCGCGGAAGAGCGCCTCAACAGTGTGCTCGTCGGTTGTGGCATCGAGGTCTATGAGCGTACTGTGAAGGTCCTCATGCTCGTAGACGATGACGCGCCCCAGGCCCCAAAGCTGGCTCTGCACTAGCGCGCTTGAGGTGTCACGTGCCTCTATTCCCTGAACGCCGCTCGTGACGATCCAGAGACGCGTGGAGTGCTCGCCTTTCGTGGCGTTTACAGCCTGAATCAGATGCAGCAGGCCGAGGCTAGATTGCTCCATGTCGGCATAGAAAGCCTGAGACGCCAGTTCTTCACTGGCCGGTTTCGTTCCCAAACCCCAGAGATAGACGATGCCGAGCGCCTGCGTACCATATGCATCATAGACCTCGTGAAAGAGCTGGTGGAAGTCAGCCGCCGAGGCTGCTGCCAGCTCATAATGCCCCATATCTATTTGGCTATAGGAATCGCCTGGAGTAACAGTGAGGCAACGCGCTCCAGAGGCTCGCAAACGCTCAGCCAGCGATTGTCCTGGTCCTTCTGGCTGGCTAAAAAGTAGCCAGGTGCGCGGCTGCGCGGACTGTTGTATAGCGTTCAGGGCCTGCTCTTCCCATTCAATGGTGTAGAGCAACTGGTTGAGGCGCTGACGCATGAGATCCTGCGAGCCGCTGTCCAGCGACTGCAAGCGGAAACCCAGCACCTCCAGTAAGACCTGGCCCTGCTCATCCAGCAGGAAGATATCTCCCTCCAGTATACGGGGATCGCGATTCTTCTCCATATCCACGAGCACGTGCGACCACAGGCTAGCCCCAGAAACGGGCCGCTGGTAATACTTGATACACCTGGCTTCCACCGGGACATAGCTATCATCATTCTCCTCCGGCAGGAAGGGCGTGATCGCCTGGAGAATTGAGTCCATCAGCGCCGGGTGAATCTGGTAGCCAGCCATATCGAAGACTACATCTTCTGGCAGTGAGAGGTGCGCCATAACCTCGCCTGGGCGCCGCCAGACATGCGTCACGCCCTGGAAAGGCTCACCGTGTTGAATGCCGCGGTTACGCAATCCCTGATAGTAGATCGGCGCCTCCATAGCTAAGGCCCAATCACGCTGCACCTCTTCGGGAATTGGATGCATCACACTCTCAGGGCTGAGTACCTCCTCTATACGACGCACGGTAACCCTGGCATGCTCGCTCCAGGTGCGCACCTCACTGCTCTGCCCCGCCTGAGTACTGAAGAAACGTAGCTCCATGTATCCCGACTGTTGTTCAGGTGCCATAATAAGCTGGAGTGTGAAGGGGGGCACGTCTTTGGGGAAGAAGAGCGCTTGTTTTAGTTCCAACACCTCCACCAGGAACTGCTGGGGACCAAAGATCTCTGTGGCCGCCGCCAGGGACAGTTCAATATAGGCCGCTCCCGGTAGCACCGGCACATCGTAGACTCGATGCTCGCCCAGGTAGGGGAGGATGTCCGGGCCAATCTGGGTAGTCCAGAAATAAGTGTCAGGATGAAGCGCCGACTGCGTGCTCAGCCCCAGTATCGCATGAGTCACTGCGTTCCTGGTACCCTGATGCTGAACTGGCGAGCCATAGAAGTAGTGTTCGGCATTGGAGTTCCAGTAGCGCTGGCGCTGCCAGGGGTAGGTTGGAAGAGCAACATGCTGAACGCTTGTGGGAAACAACTTGGCCCAATCAGGATCATATCCATGGGTATACAGCGTTCCCAGAGTCCCCAGCAGGGCCGCGCGACCTTCCTCCTCACGCCGTAGCGAAGCCAGGGCCAGGCCAGACATTTCGTACTCCTCCAACGTCTGCCTGATGGCTCCAACCAGGATCGGGTGCGGACTCATCTCCATAAAGACATCAATACCCTCCGCCAATAATGCCCTGGTGGCTTGCAAGAACAGCACGGGCTGGCGCAGGTTATCTACCCAGTAGGGGGCCACCAATTCAGCGCCCTGAAGATAGGCACCGCTAACGGTCGAGAACATAGGTATCCGGGCCGTGCGAGGCTGTACACGCTGCATCAAGGCCAGCAGGTCATCGTGTAAGGGGTCCATCTGTGGGCTATGCGAAGCCACATCCACGCGCACGAGGCGTCCAAAGATACCATTGCGTTCCAGCAGAGCCAGAATCTCGGTTAGCGCCTGGGGGTCTCCCGAGAGAACTGTTGAGTGAGGGCTATTGCTTACCGCGACGGAGACGCGTCCCTGGTAATCACGCACGAAGGCCTGCGCCTGGCCCATTGAGAGTTCTACGGCGGCCATCGCACCCTTGCCACTGACGTGTAATAATAGTTGACTACGCGCACAGATGATCCAGGCAGCATCCTCCAGACTCAGCGCACCCGCCACATACGCGGCTCCCACTTCGCCCATTGAGTGACCAACAACCACATCTGGTTCGATTCCCCACGAGCGCCAGAGGGCTGCCAGGGCCACTTCGATGGCGAAGAGTGCCGGCTGCACCACGTTGATCTCATTGAGTCGGGAATGCGCCTCGTCTGCCTGCAATTGCTCCAGCAAAGACCAATCGACATAGGTACGCATAACCCGGTCGCACTCCTCAATCATGGCTCGAAAGACTGGTTCGCGCTCCAGCAGATCGTGCCCCATCCCCAACCATTGCGAACCCTGGCCGGGAAAGATCCAGGCCACGCGGGGCCGCTGATCGTTGCACTTACACCCACTCATAATCTCCAGACCCGTCTCGCCGCGCGCAAACGCCTCAAGCTTCTGGCATACATCCTGGCGCGAGTGGCCAACGATGGTCAATCGTTGCTCAAAGTGTGAACGATGCTCGCTAGCTGTATAGCAGATGTCGCGCAGAGCCTGATCCGCGTATACCTCATCTTCGAGATGCTGAAGATACTTCGTCACCAGGTCTTGTAGCGCCTGCGTATTCTGCGCTGAAAGGGGCAGAAGATAGCTGGTCGGCTCAGCATCCGCCGCTAGTATGGCAGGCTCGCGGACAGAGGCCTCCTCCACAATCACATGCACATTTGTTCCGGCGATACCGAAACTGCTCACACCCGCCAGGCGTGGACCCTCGCTCTCGGGCCAGGGCGTCAGCTCCGTCGGCACCTTCAACGCGTAATCATCCCAGGGAATTTTTGGGCTGGGTTCTTGAAAATGCAGGTTGGGCGGGATCATCTTGTGCTTAAGACAAAGTACGACCTTGATCAAGCCCGCGAGACCAGCGGCTCCCTCAGTGTGACCGATATTGGTTTTCACTGAACCTACCAGCAGCGGCCTGGCAGATGAGCGACCAGCGCAAAGGACGCTGCCCAATGCATTGATCTCAACCGGGTCACCAGCCTGCGTGCCTGTGCCATGTGCCTCGACATACTGCACCTGTAGCGGGTCGAGACCCGCATCCTTGTACGCCAGGCGCAGGCCAGCCTGCTGTCCCTGTACGCTTGGCGCCATAAACAGGTCGCAATGTCCATCATTATTAGAAGAACTACCACGGATGACGGCGTGAATCTGATCACCATCCGCCAGGGCCTTCTCAAGCGTCTTCAAGGCTACCACACCGGCTCCCTCGCTACGCACATAGCCATCGGCCCTGGCATCAAACGCCTTACAATGCCCATCGGGAGCCATCATACGCCCTTGCGAGAAGCCAATGGTATGATCAGGATTCAGGATAATATTGACACCCCCGGCCAGGGCCATAGTGCAGGCACCTGTACGCAAGCTCTGGCATGCCAGGTGGACCGCGACCAGCGAGGAGGAGCAGGCGGCATCAAGGGCCACACTCACGCCTTGCAGACCGAGAGCATATGAAATACGACCAGCGGCACCACTACGTGCATTCCCCGCCGTGCTATAGACATCGAGATCGGTTGGATTGCGGAACTGCCTATCCCAATAATCGCTAGTAATCACACCAATAAAGACTCCAGCAACCTCGTCACGCAGCTTTCCCGGCACCAGGCCAGCGTCCTCCATCGCCTCCCATGCCACCTCGAGCAATAAACGATGCTGGGGGTCCATACGCGAAACTTCGCGTGGAGAGAGACCAAAAAACGCGGCGTCAAACTGATCTACCTGGGCTAAAAAACCACCAAAGCGGCTCATCACTTTCCCCGGCGTCGCGGGACGCGAATCGTACACAGCATCCACATCATACCGATCACGTGGTACCTCTGCAATCGCATCTCCACCCTCAGCCATTAATTTCCAGAATGCATAGAGGTTGGGTGCTCCAGGAAAGCGACAGCCCATACCAACAATAGCAATCGCATTTCCGGGTACATTGGACAAAGTGGTACTCAAGCTTTAGATATCCTTCCTGGTTACAGATCATAACAACTACTATTTGACGCATACTACTTTTCTTGTGTATTACCGCTGTAACAAAGCAAACAGTCAACATACATATTTGCATATAAGAGGCTGCAAAGATGCAAACATATTTTAACTAAATTTTTATAGCAAAATATACTTACATATGCTATCTTATACTACAAATATGGCAATATCATAATAACATATTCCTAAGGAGGTAAGATCCCTAACATAATCTTTTCCGCACAATTACCTTTACTGCTGATACGAAGACGAAAGAGAAGCGATCAGGAGCAGGCTAGTTTTTGCCATTTCTTGTCACAAAGAGACCCTACGATACCTTCTTTGTTGATGGTATAAGACAGCTTATCCAGCGCATCCCGAGGAAAATGAAAGGAAAAGCTACTGTTTCACCTGAAATGACTTTGCGTACACATCTCCAAAACACATCTGGCTGCTTTTGCACAACATGCGAGCACCAAATTTATGTATTTAAATAGTGTGGTTGTTATGAAGGAAAGGCAGAGATGTAAAAAAGTCTGGCAGGTTGAAAAGTGCGACGCGTAAAGTTGGTATCGCACATACATAGTGCAAATTTTAGATATAGAGCTTTTCAGGGCTTTATCGCACACAAAATGCTGCTTCGTGGAAGTGGCGCGAGCATTTTGAAGCTTGTTTTTTCTGCTCTCTTGCTTGTTGATGATGATGAGGAGGTTCTTTGTGTCGATGTCCACTAATAGTCAATCCTCTCAGGGTCGCTGGTCTCCATCCGATCTAATCGAACCAGACGTGAAAAAGAAAAGCAGCCTGATCCAACGCTGGAACGAGCTGACCTCTATTCCTGATGCTCCCCCTGACGCCGACTTTGCTAGGCGCGAAAATGTGCGCAAATCGCAGATGACCAGCAATATCCTCTTCTTTTTCACGATCATGGTCATCTTTCTCTTGCCAGCTTGCTACATAGCTCCCTATCCATCCTACTTCTGGCTGGATATAGTGCTTAGCATCACCTGCATCATCGCTTTGGTACTGAACCGTAGGGGGATGTCTCTGACGGCGGGTCTCCTTGTGACAATTGGTAGCTTTACGGTACTTACTGCCGCGCTCTTCTCCAGCGTCCCCTTTGATGAGACGACCCTTCAGGGCTACGATATGTATGTGATTGTCGAACTGCTCGCGGTCTCGCTATTGCCCAGTCGCAGCATCTTCGTCATCTTTGTCGCAAGTGTGGGCTGTACGCTGGCAACGCTGCTCTATATGCCGCACACAGCAGTGCTACAACAGGATATCCATGACCGTCTCCTCATCATCGCGGCACGCCCAGTAGGAACGCTCCTGCTGGTCGCGGGCGCGGCATATATTCTCTCCACCACCATGACAACCGCGATTAAGCGCGCAGGGCGAGCCGAACTGATCGCGAAATTGGAGCACGAGTTAGCGGACCAGAAGAACGATCTAGAGGAAGGCATACAACAGATTCTGGATACGCACGTCTCCGTCGCCAATGGAAATTTAAGCGCACGCGCCCCTCTCAACAAGGATAACGTTCTCTGGCAGATCGCCCGTGCGCTTAACGTACTGCTGGTGCGCCTGCAAAGAGCTGTGCAGGCGGAGAGAGAGCTTCAGCATGTTGAGCAGGCGGTAACGCACTACGTGAGCGCAATCCAACAGGCTGAGGCACAGCGGAAGACTCCAACCCTTCCTCTGAGCCATACCAAGATCGATCCCTTGATCGCGGCCTTGCAAGGCCAAACCATCAATCGTGCCCATCTGCCTTCGCCTACACCTCCCCCCATGCCTATGCCCAGCCAGGGATGGTCACGGCAAACAACGTCATTTCCCCACTCCAAGTGAATGTGTAGGCGCGTACGTAAGTAGCTTACATACGCGCCTACGCGTTTCCCGTTATAATGCATCCACTTGGCTTTGAGCACTCAAAAAGCAGTGCATCGGCTTTGATACACTGCTCCGTCAACTCAAACAATTGACTGTTGGAGAAAAAAAGTGGAGATAATACAGGGTTAGTTAATCGCAATAACCCCCAGGGAGAGAAGCACGCGTAGCGCCTCTTCGGTGACATTGGCCTGTAAGGGAACCTCCTTCTTCAAGGACTCAATATCCTTGCGGCTATCAATCGCCTCATAGACGGTCGAAAGCATTAACTTCTGCTTCGCGGACCACCCTCGCAAGAGTTCAAGATCCAATGGCGCAATCACTTTCGGCACAGGCGTGTTATATGTGGCATGCTCAAAGGTATGCACGGCTTTCGCCGTCGAAGGCGGCGCTGGCAGGGGTACAAGTTGCCAATCAAAGGGTCCGCGCTCGTCATCCACGGCAGCCAGGATAGTAGCCGAGATCGAGTGACGTCGCCCCTCCCTGTCCTCAACATAAGAAGAGGCGACCTTCCCCTCAACCAGTTGAATATACCCTTTACACCGACCACGTATACCAGGAACATGCTGTAATTCCGCCCGGAGCACGCCATTCTTTCGATAGCGCTCAAATAAGGTCAGACTAAAACGCAACCCGACACTTGCATCAATGTGTTCCTTACCCATGCCAAACCCTCTAACCCAAACTGTTCGACACTACTTCGATACATCGAATACCCTTGCTTCAAGCCAAGTATGACACGTAGCAGGTTATCTCTACCCCGTTAAACAGCCAGATACAACAAAAAGCGCCGCCAGGCGCAAACAACGCCGTCTCACCTGCTAAAATGAATGTAACATATTTGTATATATTAGTCCATTAAATGAAAATGAATATTCCTCTTTTTTATTCATTCAAAGATCATAAAAGGTTTAAACAGTAATAAGCTATTTCATATTTTTAGAGAATTTACGCTTTTTGATCAGCCTGCAAAGCCATATCGGAGCAGTCGCGACATTCTCAAGATGAGAATGTCAGCCATTAGCTAGATGTATTTTTTTTCATTTTATGGTGCAGAAGAAGCTCAATTTTTCCTTTGCAAATAGTAAGAAAGTCATAAGAACAGATACTTTCTTTAAACTATATTCATGTAGGAGCCGTACTTCTCTTGATGTAACTGCCAAACATCTATCCTACAACCCCTTCTGCTGACCCCTGGCCGTGGCATTACTTTCTCTATGAACATTTTGTAACTTGTAGATAGCATGATGCTGCTCAAGCACGCGTCTACATATGACATCTATATGTAGACGCGTGCTTGAGCAGCATCGGTTGGATACCTTCTATGCATTACCTGCAACCGCTGTAGTCGAGCCACGAACGCTCAGTTCCAGGGAAATAACCTCGCTATGCGGCTGTTCTAAAACTTCGAAATCGGCGAGTAGGACTTCTATTGCGCGCTTTCCCAGCGCAGCTGTGGGGATGGAGACCGTGGTAAGCTCTGGCGCGAGGGTTTGCGCGATGAGGCCATCGCCAAAGCCGACAATTGAGAGCTGGCGTGGCACCTCCCACCCTAGCTCAGCCGCCGCTTTATAGGCTCCAATCGCCAGCAGGTCATCGTCACAAAAAATCGCCGTGGGCGGCTCGGAGAGATGCAGCAGCTTGCGAGCCGCCTGAAAGGCCGAGGCAGGATTGAGAGCCGCACGTGCGGTATAGCGTGCCTCCAGGACAAGACCAAGGAGCGCCAATTCCTGCTCATAGGTGCGCTGGCGCTGGCGAAAGGTCTCCACATCGACATCCGCTGCCAGATGCGCAACCCGGCGATGACCAAGACCAAACAAATGGTGCATAGCCGCCTGCGTCCCGCCAACGATGTCCAGGCTCAGCGAAGAGAGGCCAGTCCAGGTTTCATCCACAATAACGGCGCGTGAACGCAAGATGGCGATATCCATATCGCCTGGCGGGCGAACCGCGCATAAGACAAAGCCTTCAATAGAATGCGTGGTCAGAGCGTCCATCACGACACGCTGCCACTCCTGGTCATCACCCGTACTTACCAAAATCACCGTATAGTTATGCAACCGCGCGGCCTGCTCGGCCCCTTTCAACACGGCGGCAAAGAAGGGATTGCTCACATCTGGAATAACAAACGCGATAATGTTGGTATGTCCAAGGCGCAGAGTGCGCGCCACTGTGTTGGGGCGATATCCCATCTCCTCGGCTATACGCAAGACTTCCTGCTGCGTCTGAGGAGAGACGCGCCCCGACGCTTTGCCCGCGAAGACAAGCGAGACGGTCGATTGCGAGACACCCGCTTTACGCGCGACATCGACGCTGGTAATACTCCTGCTCTCTTTTCCTCGTACCATGATGTACCTTCTCTTGCTTTAAGATGTGCTCATTGTAGCGCAAAGTGCTTTCGGTATAAAGGGTGCGTGATATCAGGCTGGAGTAGCCAACCTGATATCACGCACCCTTTATACCGATTTTTTCTCTATTGACAAAGTCATACGTATGACGTACTCTACAAAGAGAGAAGAGAAAGGATACGATGGTGAAAATAAAGGGATTTCTTTTGACGCTCGCTACGGCGTGTATGTTTGGTCTGGGCGCGGTTCTGGGCAAAATGGCCTCTTCTGTACTTAATCCGTTGCTGGTAACGTTCTTAAATTTCGCGGTGGGGGGCGGCTTGCTGCTTATTTTTCTCCTGGTACGCAGGATCGCTCTCTTTAAACGCTTGGAGCGACGTGACTGGCTGAATTTACTGTTGCTGGTGGTCTTTGGCACAACCCTGCCTGCCTGCTGTGTGCTCTATGGACTCGCCTTGACCAGCGCCATCAAGGCTGGCTTTCTCATGCAGATACAGGGCATCTCGTCGGTCCTATTTTCGGTACTCTTCCTGCGCGAGCGCCTGAACTGGAAGCAGGTGGGGGGAATGCTGTTACTCCTGCTTGGCAGCCTCTTTGTCGTTATGAAGACCACGCAAACGTCGATATTGAGCGCCTTTAACCTGGGGGATGTACTGGTTATTTTAGGGGCTATTGGCTTTGGCTATGCGATTCTCCCGGCAAAGGCACTAACAGGAAAAATAGATTCGCTGCCATTGACGGTCTGGAAGTTACTGCTCAGCGCCCTGATGATTCTCCCATTCCTCTCACTCCAGCCCACAGCATGGCCGACATATCTGCCACCATTTCTGCTCTGGCTGCTACCTGTCTATATCATCTCCAATTTCTGCATTGGCTATGTGACCCAGCAGGAGGGCCTCAAATACCTGCAAGCCTGGGAGTCGGCAACAACGATGCAGAGTACGCCTATCTTTTCCACACTCTTCGCCATGCTTCTCCTGGGAGACAGCCTCTCGCCGCTGCAACTGGTTGGAGGCATCATTGTGCTTGCAGGTGGCTGCGTTATCGCCCTGGGCGGGGCCAACCTTTCGCGCAAATCCCTGACACGCACCAGCCAGGTCGCACCAACGGGACAAGAAATCTAAATGGTTTGCTCACGAAAAACCTTATGTGTCACCTCGCGAAAACGCTCTAAATTGTGGAAATCTCCTGTTCTCTGGCATTCTTCGATATATTCCAACGCGTCCGGCGCCCATTCCTCCTGGATAGATTGAAGATAGCTTACTGTGGGAGCCACACCAGCACCGACCAGAAACTCGACATCAAAACCGCACATGGTATCAAAGCTAGTGGTTTTGGCCTCCCACAACAGACCGACATCCTCCACCTGCGCAAGAAGAGAGAGGAGAAAACCACACAAGCGGATGCTCTCGGAAATACTCCAGGCGTTTTCATGAACAGTAATTTCTTGTTTCAGGAGAAAGCGGATGAGGGGCCGATCTCCTGGTGAGAGGGTTTTATGCAATGCTTCCAGGACCGCCAAACGGAACTCTGCATTTTGATCCCCTCTCTCTTCGGTATTGGGGAAAATTTCTTCTTTGTAGGCAACCAATTGGAGTAGTTGTGGGGAAAGAAACTCGAACTGCGTGTTTCGAACCTCGCGTACAAAATCTTCTGCCTGCATCTGGCTTCTCTTTTCTACTGGTTTTTCTCAGCAAAACTCTCCAGTAGTATACAGGCAACAAAGCAATTGCTCAAGTTACAATGTAGGGTCCATGCTGGCATGGACTTGCCCGGGAAGCGGAACATTTCTCCCAAGAGCAGAGAGTCCATGCCAGCATGGACCCTACACATCCTGTCATATCAGGGCAAAGAGTTGAGGTGCGGTTTGACGGTATTGGCGAAATTGTAGCTATTGGAGGCATCCCAGCTTATCGACCATGTCATCGCGCCGCGAATGCTTGGATAGGTCGTAGCGGGCTTGAAGGAGCCGCAATTTGTGCCGTAGGCCAGGCAATCGAGCGCGGCATTGACCACCGAGGGCGAAACATAGCCGCTACCTGCTGCCGAGCTTGAGGCGGGCAAACCAAATCCGACCTGGTCCGCGCGCAATCCTCCCTGGAGCTGGATGCAAGCCAGGGCGGTCAGGAAGTTCACGCTTCCCTGGGAGTACACATTGCCATCGCAACCCAGCATAGAACCGGAGTTATAGTACTGTGTATTGACGACGGTAAGGATATCTTTGATGTTGAGGGCCAGTTGGAAGTAGGTCCCGCTCGTGGATTGCATATCAATCGTCTGAGGGGCCAGGGTGATAATGAGGCTTGAGCCAACCTTGGTGGAGAGCTGACGCAACGAGCTCGCCATATAGGTCGCATTAAGCCCATTTTCAAAATCGATATCTACGCCATCGAAACCATACTGCTGGATCAGGCTATAGACGCTGTTGGTGAAATTGGTCGCGCTCGTCGCATCATTGACCGTGACCGTTCCGTTCTGACCACCCACAGAGAGAATGACCTTTTTTCCCCTGGAGTGGAGCGTCGCGATATCGCTGGTAAACTGCGCATCGCTATAGCCACCAAGCGCGCTGGAGAGGCCTGAATCGATGCTAAACGTTACGCCACCCGTCTTCGACGTATCGGCATTGGCGAAGGCCACGGCGATCAAGTCATAGTTTGCATTGACATTGCTTAAGCGCAGAGGCGTAGCTCCATTAACGAAGTCCTGCCAATAACCAGTCAGGATATGCTTCGGGAGGCTACCTCCACAGGTGGGACATGGGGTTGGTGTGGGCGTGGGCATCGTAGTTGGGCTGGGCGTTGGGGTTGAGGTTGGAGTCTTTGTCGGAGTAGCCGTGGGCGTCATTGGCGTTGGGGTAGGCGTGCTAGATCCCCCGGGGCCGCTGAGCGTCACGTCGTCCACATAGACGTTCCCTTGCCCATACCAGCCATGCAGATAGATTGTTACGCTGGTAGCAGAAGCACCTGTGGTAAATGAATACGACAGCAGGGTATAGCTACTGCTGCTGGTCCAGTTATTACTGTAGCCATTGGCTCCAATATAGGCATAAGGGCCATTTACATACGCGCTGAGCGTGTATGCGGTATTGGGCTGCACACTAATCGTCTGAGAACACTGGCCGGTGGTAGAACTGCTGGGGGTAAGCTGGCCCGCGTAAGATCCACCATGTACGGGAGTCGAGGTCACGACGTCCCCAGGATCACAACTCCAGCTAGTGAGGTTGCCTGTTTCAAAACTGGGATTACTAACGAGGTTGTTTCCAGCGGCATGAGCCTGGGAAGATCCATAAAAGAACGAAATAGCGCCGATGCTACTCCCTACAAGAAACAGGGCGAAGGACATAAGCATGACGAGACGACGGTAACGCAACATGACAGCTCTCCTTGCATGAATGCGCGCAACAATACTATCAGGTCCGCACCACCATTGGGCGGGCCACATGCCTCGAGAACGCGATCCAGGCAATATGCCTGCAATTATGGCTTTCTTGCCAATCATCGCGTAGATCTCATGCATAAGATCTATGCTAAGCATAGCCAAAACAAGGTTACGTTGTCAAGTCATCTAGACCAATAAATCAGGGAACATCTAATACTTCTCTCATAACCGGCCTCGGCTCGCGTAGTGAGCTATTGAGTAAGGGTATGTGTGCGGAAAATTGGGCTAAACCTAATTTTTCGCATGCATACCCTTACTCCTGAGTGCCGCAGGCGCGAAGGCAGGAATTCGTGATAAAATAAGCGCATCTTTGCTACAACTGTTCTTGCATAGAAAGATCTCTATTATGCTACTGGACTCAATCAATATCCCAATTTACTCTCTTAGTACATGTTCTGGTATACTCTGGCGCAATTCACAGGGTCTGATCGGCTATGAACCTTTAACTGCAAGAGAGAAACTCACGGGGATGCACCTCGATGATATGTATACCCTGGAGCTAGTCTGCCAGGGTATGCAGGAGATCTATCTTGATGGGAGCTGGCGTCCTGTGCCTCCTTTACATATTGTCTGGACGAGCCCCAGAATTATGCATGCGCATCGCACCTCAGGCGAGCTGGAAACTATTTTCGCGCTCTTTCCATCGGCTATGGTCGAACATGTATGGGAAGAACTCTATGGAGGCTGCCCATTGCAGGTTCCACATGCCGCCATTCTCCCCTCTCCCCCTCAACTACAGAATGCGCTCCATCATCTTCTACAAGAGGTTCGTAGCTGTAATCAGGCCCCCGACTATATCATCTCCCTTCTTCTCCATCTTGCATTAGCCGAATTTCTGCGCCTTGCGGTTCAACCAACGCCGCCCGTTCCTTCAATTGCTACGCAGCCATTACCTCAAGAACGTATAAGCAGTGAGATGCTCCATGCTACCCAACTTTTGAAGGAGGCGCATACCTGTTCTTCGCTCTCACTAGAATATACGGCGCAATATGTTGGTCTAAGCCTGTTTCACTTCTCACGTCGCTTTAAACAGGAGGTCGGCATAACACCCGGTCACTATTTGCGCCAGCAGCGTTTGAATCATGCATTGCAGCTTCTCTTTAGCACAACACTAAGCATGGAAGAAGTCTCTTATCTGAGTGGCTTTGGTTCAGCTCGCCAGTTGACTGAAGCGTGTAAAGCCGCCTTCGGGCAATCCCCATCAACCTTGCGTAAAGAGCGTGGTTTCTTCTTTCTTTCCAGCAATTCATCTCCTTCAATGTATGTTTTGCCCTCTCCAGAGAACACCCATCCCTTAAGAGAGACACAAGCCCTTCTCATCACTAACGACGCCAAAGAGCAAAATTCCGTGGTAGAAGCGCAATAAAACGCGCGCCCTTTCCCTTTACAACCAATATAATTCTATCGTAACCACTCAGTTCTTCATCAATGATAAAAGGAAAAGGTATTATGCAAGAAATAAAAGGCAAAGCACAGGTAGCAGAGCTTATTCGTACACAGCGCGCAACACGCCAGTACAGCCAGCAAGCGGTATTAGAAGAGGATATCCGGACGATATTGAACGCGGGTCGGCGTGCGCAAAGTTCAAAAAAATACTCAACCATGGCAATTTATCGTGGTTCGCGACCGTGAGACACTAAAACAACTGGCGGAAGGCGGCATGTATGCTGCTCATGTGCCTCATGCCGCCTTTGCTATCGCACTTGTTACGTCGGAGGCTGGTCGTCCTAATTTTGATCTGGGACAGGCCGCTGCCTATTTGCAACTGGCTGCGTGGGACCTGGGCATTGGCTCATGCATTACCTGGATGCATTATCCGGAGAAAGCTAAAGAAGCGCTGCACATTCCCGCTGACCTGGAATTTCACGTAGTTCTCTCCTTCGGCTATCCAGCACCGCAAGAACACTCTCAGCCCCCAAAAAGAACGGTCGCAAGCCCTTTGATGAAGCGGTGCATTGGGAACGCTGGTCATAGAAACTCAATCCTACTAAACGACCTATGGCCTCTTTTTGTGAAGCATAAAGTAAACAGTAAAACAAGTGGCTAACGAACGCATTGTTCGGAAGGCCACTTGTTTTTGGTGCTCACTGCTGTTATGGTGTTTACTATTGCTGGCCGTTACTGCCACTGCCCAGGAGGCCACCGAGAAGAGAGTCCAAGACAGAAAGCATGGGGAGTGATCCAATCAGGTCGCCTCCAAGGCCACCTTCCACGCCTTCCAACTCCACATCATCTAATTCTCTCACCTGAGGCCCCTGTACAAAGGTTTCCTCGCTGGCATAGTTACGAGAGAAAAGATTTTTTACCCACTCCATGTGTGTGTTCCTTTCCTATCATATCCAGGATTTTTGAATGTAGCCTGGATAAAAAGCTGTATTTTTGTATGTGCTTGAAGCACCTTTCGAGCATTACTTGCTCTAAATCTAATTATACTTGCTCATATAAATCATATTCTTTTATGTATCTATAAGCGTTTAATATGCATGAATGATTGTTTGTCTTTATGGATCATGCAGCATGGCCAGCCCCTGCTGCCAGGCAAAGACCGCCGCCTGAATACGGTCAACCATGTGCAACTTGCCAAGAGTATTGCTGACATGTCCCTTGACCGTCTTCTCGCCGATAGGGAGGCTCTTCCTGATCTCCTGAACATCTATTACTGCGCGGGCTTCTGGCTTCTGCGCCTGGTCATCTGTAAGATTCGTGCTGGTTGTCATGTGCGAAATCCTTTCGAAATATTTGGATGTTTGTATTACCAACTAGAAGTTCTTGAACAGTTATCGTGCTCCAAGCACAAATTAAAAATCAAGATTTTCCATACGTCTGTAGACGTGTTATAAGCGAGACTTTAGGTAGGGATAAATTACGGAGAATTCACTACTAAAGGAGCATACAGGCAAGACGAAGAATACCCTTTTTTGCCACTATCAATAATTTTATGTAATGCCGCACTGCAAGCGGATACAGCTCAACTATGACAAGGCATTAAAGCTTGAGGTTTTGGAATATCTCTCCTCTTTGAGGTGTTTGATAACCAGTGTAAAGCCAAAAGAGAAGGAGAAAATCATTATGCAGAATATTCAGCAGAAACCAGCCCAGGCCAGTGGGACTCTAACGCTGGGTGGCGACCTTAAGGTCTATCGTCTCGGTTTTGGCGCGATGCGCATTACCGGCGAGGGCATCTGGGGCCCGCCCACGAACAAGCAGGAGGCTATCTCGCTACTTCGGCGCACGCTGGAGCTTGGTATCAACCTGATCGATACCGCCGACTCTTATGGACCTAATGTGAGCGAGGAACTGATCGCTGAGGCCCTCCATCCCTATCCTGAGGGGCTTGTCATCGCCACCAAGGGTGGGTTACTGCGCTCCGGCCCCGGCCAGTGGCCACAGGATGGGCGACCAGAACACCTGCGCGAGGCCCTGGAGGGAAGCCTGCGTCGCCTGCGTGTAGACCACATCGATATCTACCAGTTCCATCGCCCAGACCCCAAAGTACCCTTCGAGGACTCCGTGGGCGAGATCGCGAAGCTGCAAAAAGAGGGCAAGATTCGCCACGTCGGCCTCTCCAATGTGACGATTGATGAGCTAGCACGGGCGCAAAAGATTGTCCCCATCGTCACAGTTCAGAACCACTATAATCTCTCCAAGCGTGAGTCTGAACGCATGACTACTCAGCAATCCGAAGAGATGATTGATGTCTGCGCGCGCCAGGGTATTGGCTTCATCCCCTGGAATCCGCTCTCCACAGGCGCGCTGGCGCGTCCCGGCAGCACGCTTGAGCAAGTAGCCAAAAAGCATAACGCACAGCCCAGCCAGATTGCACTGGCCTGGCTCCTGCATCGTTCACCCACGCTGCTGCCTATCCCAGGTACCTCCTCCATCAAGCACCTTGAGGAAAACGTCCTGGGCGCAACCATCAAGCTCACCCAGGAAGAGTTTAACGCTATCAACCAAGGTAGCCAACAATAAGTTTCCTTGGCATAAAACTTTTGTGCATGCTTACAACCTTCTCTGGGTACTGGGATGTGTGCGACCGTTGCGAACGCAACGGTCGCACACATCCCAGTACCACCAACGAGCCACCGCAGGTGGGGAGAAGTCATGAACAGCTCCCCTGAGATATACTAAAGAGTTACGTGCAAACTATTTTAGTGGTGAAAAGGAACAAAATGACAGCAAAAAAGCCCTTAAGCTTTGGCATCAAGACCGCCCCTCAGCATACGACCTATGAGGATATGCTGGCCATATGGCTGGCGGCGGATGCCGAGCCGGCCCTGGAACATGCCTGGCTCTTCGATCACTTTATGCCTATCGTTGGCGACTATAAAGGTCCCTGCTTGGAGGGCTGGTCGCTCCTCTCCGCCTTTGCCGCGCTGACCAAACGTATTCGCATCGGTCTGATGGTCACCGGCAACACCTATCGCCATCCCGCCGTACTCGCCAACATTGGGGCGACCGTGGATGTGATCTCCAATGGCCGCCTGGACTTTGGTATTGGCGCGGGCTGGAATGAGCGCGAGCATAGCTCCTACGGCATTCCTCTCTATACGACGGGTGAGCGCATTCGCCGCTTTGGTGAGGCCTGCGAGGTCATTCGTCAGATGTGGACCGAGGAGGCTCCCACCTTTGAGGGACGCTATTACCAGATCAAAGAGGCCTATTGCGAACCCAAGCCAGTGCAGAAGCCCTATCCACCCTTCGTTATTGGCGGGAGCGGCGAAAAGCTCACACTGCGTATCGTGGCCCAGTATGCCGACATCTGGAATATGGCGGGTGGCTCTATCGACGACTTTAAGCATAAGAGCGCGGTCCTGGATGAGCACTGCGCCGCCATCGGCCGCGATCCCAATACGATCTTGCGCTCAATCCAGATTCCCATTACGCCCAACGACCTGGCCCAGGCACGTGAACTGACGCAGCAATTCATTGATGCGGGCGCGAACCATTTTATCCTGAACCTGCGCCCTCCCTTCCCCGAGGGCATCGTCCGCCGCCTCGTCGCCGAGGTGGTCGAGCCTCTCAAGGCCACAAACCAATAGTATCCACTTACACTAGAGCCTATGCGCGCGACTTCTCTCTCTCCGCGAGAAGTTGCGCCATAAGCGTTATAGCATTCACGATATGCCTGAGTTCGGCAACAATAGCTCGCATATCCGAACATTCCGTATAACCCCGTGCCTTTACCGCGCAATTCAGGTCATGCAGGGTCTGCTTGATTGGCGGCAACTGCTGCGCTGGCCTCTGCTCTCGTATCGCTTCTGCAAGCAGATGGAGCGCCTCCTCATACTGCTGCTTGAACGCGACCATCTCTGTTAGCTTGTGATTCACCGGGTGCGCTAAGAGGTGGGCTTCCAGGGCAAGCAGACTTTGCGCTATTGCGTCCTCTGCTTCAAGCAAGCTCTGGGCCAAATCGGGATCAAAATGATGGGAGACTGGCTCTTCGAGAGAGCGTCGAATGGATACATCGGCATTGGAACGCGCCAGGCGAGCCTGCTGCAACAACTCGTGGGACCGGACTGACTCATATGGCTGAGAAGTGGCATAGGCCGTAAGCACAGTAGAGCCATAGGCACACAGTGACTCCAGGTGGGCCGCAAGATCCCGTGGAACCTGTTTGAGTTGCCAGGTAGGCCAGGCGGTGTAGATAAGTAGCGCTAGTATCCCTCCTATAAGCGTGTCTAAGGCGCGATCCAGAGCGGTTGTGAGTGGTTGGGGAATCACAAAGGACAGGAGGAAGACGATCTGCATGGTAATAAAGGCTGAGAAGATGGCATAATTGGCATACAGAAAGGTAAAGGCCAGGTAGGCCATAACCGCGTCGATAACTACCAGGACTTCGTTTGCTGGCGCCAGCAATGCTATCAATAATGACGTCAACGCCGCCCCCAGCATAGTGCCCAGCATACGCGCCAGCCCCCGAGTAAAGGTCGTGCTAAAATCGGGCTTAAGCACAAGGAGAGCCGTCAATGGTATCCAGTAGCCACGCTCAATCGGCCAGGGGCCAACCCGGTAGAGCGCGGTCGCCAGGGTCAGAGTGACGCCCAGGCGAATGGCGTGCCGAAAGATAGTTGACTCCAGGGAGAGGTTAGCCCTTAGCGTTACCAGGGCATTACGCCATTGGAGGCGATTAGGATGCCGATTCCTGAAGCTCCCCAATAATTCCTGGGGCAGGTGAAGTTGCTTATATCGCAAGGATTTCGCCAACTTCTTCGTGGCATGCAACTGATCGCGCAAGGCGCTACTATAGCCAAGCACCTGTTGTATGCTTGCCTCGTCGCAGAAGGCTCCCAGTTCCTGCCGTAAGCCTGTGAGAGCCTCCTTCAACTCTTGCTGTGGCTTGTGAAAATGTACAAAGCTCTTCCGCGGCTCTAGCTCATCGGCGATATTATTCAGTTCTTCAGCCGTTGCTTCTAGCACGCGGTCCAGGTATGACGAACAGTGGGCGCCCCTCTCATCACTACCTATACTCTTCCGTAATTGCTGCAAGGCAAAACAATATAAGCGAATACGCTCCGCCGCCTCTAAAAGCCCATAGAGAACATTGCCTTCCCTCTCTGATATACTGCTCTCCGCCAGCACTGTCTGGGCATTTGACAGGGCATCTCGGGTCTGGGGAAATGTGCTACCGGGATCACTTGCATAGTCGGCAAGCTGCCGATACGCCGTCGCCAGGACATGACGCTCAATCTTGGTGCGCTGCCAGCGAGCCGTCAACAAGCCCAGTCCAGCTTGAAATAAAGCTCCTACAAACATCAATAACGCCTGGAGTGCAGCGTTAAGCGGATCAAGCTTAAAATGAGAAAGAATGATCAAGGCTATCGTGGATTGCAGGCCAATAATCATGGCGAAGCGATTGAGCGCCACAAGCATACCCGCGCCAAAGCCCCAGATACCAATCACCAGGATCGCCAGCCAGTCAATCTGGCTCGTGACGCTGCCCACAAAGGCAGAGGCCGCGATCCCCACGCATGCCAGAAACATGGTGCGCGTGCGCGCCGACGAAGAGGCATCCAGGGCTACGGAGCCAAGGCTAGCCGCGCCGCCAGCGATAGAGACGCCCTCCACTACGTGTCCAGTCGCCACACCAAGAGCCAGTGGAATGACAAAACCTAGCGTACTATACAAGGCCTGAATCGCCATGATCTGTGAGCGATCAATGCGCAGGGCTGTGCGCCAGGAAGACCTCAATGCCGAGAACCAGGATGTAATTTCCGTGTTTAGAACATAAGCCAATATTGTCCTCCCTCCCACTCACCTACTGCTTTATTCCTATTTTATATCCCTGTTCAACCACTTACCCATAAATACAAGATCGATATACTGACCTTCAGCAATCTTTACCTGCCGTTGCAGACGCCCCTCCTCGACAAAGCCCAGCGCCTGATAGAGGTGGATAGCGCGCATATTAGTGGCCACCACCTGCAAAGACAGCTTCTCGATACGTGGGTGTTTCTCGGCCCAGGCAAAGAGCGCCAGAAAAAGCTGGCGCCCCAGACCCTGGTCGCGCCACTCCTGCTTGACCGAAATACTTATCTCACCCTGGTGCGCCAGGCGCTTGAGATGCCCGTTGTTGAAACTGATAAAGCCGACCACGTCCCCCTGGCTCTCCGCCAGCAACAAAACCTTCTCTGGCGCCTGCTCCAGCATCTCCACCCACTTGCGTTCATGCTCCCTGGTGGGCAGATCCTCCAGCGTGTTCAAGTCGTGCACTTGCTCCTCAAGGACCGAGGCCCTGACAAGCACGAAGACCCGGTCGGCATCCGCGCATATGCCTGAGCGTATAAGCACCTCTCGTCCGCCTGGTAAAATGCATTTATACGCATCGATACTGCTCATACCTGTGTCTCTCCGATTCGTAGGGGCAGAGCTTGCTCTGCCTTGCATGCGTTTTTAGTCCATGCTTGCATGGGCCCTACATAAGATGCGCCAATACAGGGTCAGGCACCAGCGTGGTGTGTATTGAGGTGCTCGCGGATCGCGATGGCGGCGGCGGCACCCTCACCGGCAGCGCTGACCAGTTGCTTGGTGCTTCCGGCGCGTACGTCGCCCGCGGCGAAAATGCCCTCGATGTTCGTCTGGAAGTCCGCGCCTGTCCGTATAAAGCCCTGGGCATTGGAGGCAACGGTGGCGCGAAATGGCTCGCTATTGGGCTGGAGGCCGATAAAGATAAAGGCCGCGGCTGGATGCAGTTCCTCTTGCTTCCCACTCTGCGTGTCTTTGACTACAAGCGTCGTGATGCGATTATTCTCCCCCTTAAACTCCACAATCTCGGTGTTATAGCGCACCTTAATCTCGGGGGTCGTGAGTGCTTTATCAATCGCGAGCTTGCTGGCAGAGAGGCGCTCTCCTCGCGTGAGGATGGTTACCTGGGGACTGAAGCGCGTCAAGAAGACGGCCTCCTCTACAGCGCTATTGCCACTGCCCACCACTACAACATCCTGCCCCTTGTAGAAGGGCCCATCGCAGGTGGCACAGAAATGGATGCCCGCGCCAATATACTCACTTTCGCCGGGCACATCCAGGCGCTTATAGCTTGAACCTGTGGCAAGCAAAACGGCATTACAGCGATAGCGAGTCCCGTCCTCGGTCTCAACGTAGTGCGCGTCGAGATCGTTGCCCACGCGCACTACGTTCTGAGCCGAGATCATCTCGACGTCGAAGCGCTTTGCCTGCTCGATCACGCGCTCGGCGAACTCGCCACCCGTCACACCATGGGGAAAGCCGGGATAGTTGTCCAGGCGCTCGGTAATGCCCGCCTGCCCACCCAGGCTCGAACGCTCAATCACCAGTACATCGTAGCCATCGCGAGCAATATAAATCGCAGCGGTAAGAGCTGTGGGACCACCACCGACGACAATGAGATCATAGAAGGTACACTGTGCCTTGATATCCAGACCCAACTTCTCGGCAAGCTCCGCGTTTGATGGCTCTATGAGCACACCCTGGTCATCAAATACGATGGTTGGGATCGACATCCCGCCCTTTTGCAGTTCACGCACATACGCCTGCGCCTGCTCATCCTCTTCAATGTCGATGTAGTCATAGCGCACCCGCTGTTCGCCCAGGAACTTCTTGCTCCGCTTACAATCACTGCACCAGTTGGTGCCATATAACTTAATGGTCATACCTAGCCTTCTCCTCCCTGTTGTCACTATACCTTTATTCAGCATACCCGATAAAGAGCAAGAAAAAAAGCGGCTCGTGTGAGCCGCTTTTTTTCTTGCTTCTTCATCTAACCAAGCACACGTCCGAGGAATTTGCGCGTACGCTCGTTCTGTGTATCGTTGAAGATCTGTTGAGGGGGACCTTGCTCTACAATCTGGGCCTTATCCATAAAGACCACGTGATCCGCGACATCGCGGGCAAAGCCCATCTCGTGAGTCACAACAACCATAGTCATGCCCTCTTCGGCCAGCTGGCGCATAACGGCCAGTACCTCGCCCACCAGCTCGGGATCCAGAGCCGAGGTCGCTTCGTCAAAGAGCATCAATTTAGGGTTCATCGCCAGCGCACGTGCGATTGCCACGCGCTGCTGCTGACCACCAGAGAGCCGGTGTGGATAGGCATCGGCCTTCTCTGACAAACCAACCTTGCGCAATAATTCATAGGCCTGCTCGATTACTTCGGCCTTCGGGCGGCGCTGAACCTGGATAGGGGCCTCGATAATGTTTTGTAGGGCGGTCTTATGCGCAAAGAGATTAAAGCGCTGAAAGACAAAGCCAACCTGCGAGCGCATACGCGCGATATTGGCCTCGCTATCCTCGATCAGCTTGCCGTTCTTCTCGCGATAGCCAACAAGCTGCCCATCGATATAGATACGCCCACTATCAATCTTCTCAAGATGGTTCAAACAACGCAGCAAGGTTGTCTTGCCCGAGCCGCTGGGGCCGATGACGACGACCACCTGTCCGCGATCAACGGTAAAATCGACGCCGTCAAGCACAACGTTGCTACCAAAGCACTTCACCAGTTGTTCGGTGCGCACCATATGCGTTGCTGTCTGCGCCTCTGAGGCCGCTGTCTGTTGTACATCTTCCATTAATGCATTCCTCCTTATCTAGCAAATTCACGATCACGGCCACTACCAAAACCAAGGACACGCTGGCCGAAGCTCTTGTTAACACTGATTGCTGACTTGCGATCAGGATCCAGGCGGCGCTCAATCCAGCGCTGGATCACATCCCAGATGGTGGTCAGGATCAGGTAGTAGACGGTCGCCACGATGAGGAGTTCGAAGATGTTGAAGGTTGGCGCGCCAAAGGTACGCGCGGTGCCAGTCAGCTCAAGCATACCGATAACGGTCGCGATAGAGGTTGTCTTGAGCATGTTATTGAATTCGTTGCCGAGGGGAGGAATAACCACGCGCGCGGCCTGAGGAAGAATAATACGCCGCATCGCTACCCAGTAGCGCATGCCAAGCGCCTTAGAGGCCTCCATCTGACCGGGATCAACCGCGCCAATAGCCGCGCGAATAATTTCGGACATATATGCGCCTTCGTTAAGCGAGAAGGCCACCAGTATACAGGCAAAATCGGGGAGCAAGAGGCCAGGAACGATCTTCGGTAGACCGGTCCACAGGAGCAGCACCTGCACCAGCAGCGGGCTACCACGGAAGAACCAGAGGTATGCTCGCGCGATCCATTGCAGCGCCGGCCACTTCGACATCTGCATCAGGGCCAGGAACAAGCCCAGGATCACGCCCAGGGTCTGAGCCACGACGGAGACCCATAGCACGAGCCAGGCCGCCTTTAGGAAATAGAGGTTGGGGTCCTGGAAAAGGTAGAACCAGACAAGATCCCAGTTAAACATGAACGCCCTCCTGATAACCTAGGCTGATGTGTTTTTTCAGCCCTCCTGACATATGCCAGGAGGGCTGAAAAAACACATCAATTATATTTTCTCATCATTAGTAAAGCCCCACTTTGTAAAGAGCTTATCATAGGTGCCATCAGCTTTCAGCGCCTGAAACGCCTTCTGCACCGCATTCTGCATCTCCACATCTCCCTTGCGGATGACTATCCCACTGGGAGCGGCCTCGATCACGGGACCACCGTACGCGAACTGCTCAGGATGGAGCTTGTTATAGTAACCAGCGGAGAGCGAACCCTGGAAGGTCGCATCCACACGGCGGTCAACCAGCGCCTGAATAAC
Source organism: Ktedonobacter sp. SOSP1-52 (assembly GCF_016587395.1). NCBI lineage: Bacteria > Bacillati > Chloroflexota > Ktedonobacteria > Ktedonobacterales > Ktedonobacteraceae > Ktedonobacter > Ktedonobacter sp. SOSP1-52. The sequence goes on along the minus strand of NZ_BNJH01000006.1, from coordinate 47,429 downwards.
ATCGGTCTCCGTACCCAGTACCATCACCTTAATCGCAGACTTCCCTTTGGCCTCGCAGGCCTTTGAGGTCGCGGTCAACTTCTCCTGCTGGCTGGTACCGTTCTGTACACTGACATTCAGACCACACAGGTCATCAACACCTTTGACGTTCTTGGGATTGCCGTTCTGGACGAGAAGCGCCGAACCAGCCTGCATATACTTGACGAAATCAAATTTCGGCAGGCGCGCAGGGCTCATGTAGACACTTGCCACGATGATATCAAAGCGCTTATTATTCAAGTCGTCGAAGATGGTATCGAAGCTCGTCTTCACGACGTTTACCTTCACCCCCATATGCGCGGCCAGGGCCTGGGAGAGATCGATATCAAAGCCAGTATACTGATTGCTCGTTTGATCGACATACTCCATAGGGAAATAGGTTGGATCAGTGCCAATAGTGAGCGTATCTGCGGTCTGGAGGTCCTTGGGCGCGGGTACATTGGGTGTTACCTTGGTCAGTTGGTCATTCGAGGTTGTGCTACTGTTGCCACCGCAGGCGGAGATAATAAGGGTGAGCAGCAACATACACATAAGCACAATTGTAAAAGTTCTTGGGCGAAGGCGCCGAAGAGAAGCGTTCTTCTGCGAGTTCATGAAGTACATGTACCTTTCTCTTGTGCTTTGTGTCAACAGTTACGTTTCCACGCAGCACTCTTCTGCCCGCCCGATTCAGGAACAAATAGCTCTCTCAAATAAGACAACCCGAGGTACCATAGGAAGACGTTAACAAGACACAAATTTACAAAAATCGATGTATTAGAACACACCTTAAGGAGGAATGATAACACACCTCGCCCCTGATTAAAAGAGCAACACCCCAGCCAGGGAAAAGTATACGCACCATATTCGGATGGAGTGGCATAGTAAAAAAATACCTACGGCCTTCTCAATCACGATTACTTTGTACCATTAACCAGAATACTTGAGCTTGTATAAGCGTTATGCTTGTATGTATGCTTTAAAGAACAGAAGTAAAGAATATGGGGATTTGCGCAAGCCAGGAATATCGGCTTGCGACAATGCCGGGTGAAGGTCATGACATACAAAGGAGGATTTCTGTAAATGACCATTACAAGCAACGCAGACACCATCATTATGGGAGGGGGAGTTACAGGCTGCTCTATTGCTTATCATTTGCAACAAGCGGGGGCCAGAGTGACAGTCATAGAGCGCGAAGAGATCGCTTCCGAGTCTTCAAGTGCCGCCGCTGGTATGTTAGCGCCCATTGGAGGGATGCGTCAGGGAGATGCCTTTACCGACCTGCTCATCGCCGGGCGCAAACTCAACCTTGAGCTGCTACCACAAATCCAGGCAACCAGCGGCGTTCAGACGGAATATCATCGCCCGGGCTCACTACGCATCGCCAATAGCGAGGAGGAGGCACAGCGTTTACGCGAGCGCTTTAACGACTGGCAAAATCTGCAACAGGAGGTGCGCTGGCTCAATGGAGACGAGGCGCGAGAAATTGAGCCCTTACTCGGAGAGGAGACATGTGCAGCTGTCTACGCGCCTCACGAGGGATCGATGAAACCCGCGGGCGTCACCCGGGCATACGCAGGCGCAGCACGTGCCATAGGAGTACGCTTCATTGAACGCTGCGAGGTAATCGGCATCGAACGCGAGGACTATATGGTTACTGCTGTTCGCACCTCAACCGGAGATATCCTGCCCTGCCAGCACCTGATTGTCGCAGCCGGAGCCTGGTCGGGACGCTGTGGCGATTGGCTAGGCTTTGATCTCCCCGTCACGCCGACACGGGGACAAATCCTGGCCCTGCATCAGCCCGAGCCTCCCCTGACCCATATCCTCTCTGGCGAGGGCGTCTACCTGATTCCCAAGCCTGACAATACTATATTTGTAGGCGCAACAGTCGAAAAAGCCGGGTTCGACAAGCGCCTGACCGCTGGCGCCATCGCGACGCTACTCAATAGTGCCATTCGCGTCGCACCTTCGCTAGAGCAGGCCTTCATTGCCAGAATGTGGGCGGGCCTGCGCCCGGGCACACCCGATAACCGTCCTATCCTGGGACCCGCCCCCGGCTGGCACAACGTCACCCTGGCAACCGGCCATAATGGTGTGGGCTTCGAATTGAGCGCAATAACAGGCAAGCTAATTTCCGAGCTGATCCTGACAGGTCAAACGCCCTCCCTCCTCCAACCCTTCGGTGTCGAACGATTCACACAGTAGAGTAACGCTACTAAAGTACGCGTCTACATATCATGGTACGGAGTACGTCGCGCTATGATATGTAGACGCGTACTTTAGTAGCGTCGTGCCCCTCTCTCTAATGCGGGCCGCCGATCTCGACTCCACATGGGCCGCCGCCAGTGTTCTCATCGATTGTGACCTCTGCGCCCTGCATAGTCAGGATGGGGCGATACCAGCGCGACATGCGCTCAGATGAGCGGCCGATGTAGTGACAGATGAAGGAACGCCGGAAGCGGTCACGAGTCGAATTCGGCTGTGATCCATGCACTAAACTGCCATTGAAGAAGAGAACATCGCCAGAAGCTAGATTGACCGGAACCGCCTCCAGCCCCTCGGGGATCGGCACAAAATCGCGTGTAAAGGAGACGCTGGCATCCGCCTCCTCAGGACAGAAGATATCCATCTTATGTGTCCCGGGTACTACTTCCAGGCCGCCATTGGCGCGATCCGCGGGATCAAGCGCGACCCAGGCTGCGATACAGGTCCCAGGCTCGACGCGCAGGTAGAAATTATCCTGGTGCAGAGCCTGTCCACGCCCGCCTGCTGGCTTGAAGTAGAGCATACTCTGTGCCGCCAATGGCTCCTCGTCAAAGAGATCCTGTAAGATAACAGCCAGGCGTTGATCCAGCAGGTAGCGTCGCGCCACCTCGTTAAAGCGATGAGGATGCATGATGCGTGGATACTGCTTGAGAATGTCGCCACCACTCTGCTCAGGCGCCACTGGCTCAAAGAAGCCGGGTATGGGACCCTGTGCGTGGATGTCCATAAAATTGTCAATCAATGCCTGCACCTCGTCCTGGTTAAAGACTCCAGGTAAGACCAGGTAGCCTTGCTCATGAAAGCTTGCAAGCTGATCAGGTGTCAAACGTGTAGCCGCCGTTGTCATAATCTAGTCATCCTTCCTTCTAATTCTATGTTTATGTGTGGTGTGGATTGGCAGCCGCAGGCGCGAGAGGTCAAGCGAATCACTCGTACATAGGCATGAATCCTAAGAAGAATACTACCCAATAAAGCGCAGAAGAAGAATAGACGCGACAGTCAAAAATATGTACAATACTGCTATGCCACATTATGAGACACCCTCCCCACCCTCAGATATTTTTGTCAGTGGACATTTTAGGGAGCAGTATGAGTACGCGGTACAACGCTCCCACGGCTCGGGCAATTGGCTGATCACCTATACGCTGGAGGGAGAGGGACGCTACCGCCTATACGGCAAAACGATCTCGGCCAGGCCAGGTGATATTATTCTGCTCAAACCTGGCACGCCTCATGACTACTCCGTGCCACTGGGCGGCCTGTGGGACTTCTTCTGGGCACACTTCCAACCGCGCGTCGACTGGTTTAGCTGGTGGAATCTGCCCGAGCTGCAACCCGGCCTCTTCAAAGCAGCCCTCCGCACATCACACAGTCAGGAGAGAGCCTACCAGGCCTTTCTCCAATTACATACTGATAGTAACGCCTCGCTCCTGGAGCAAGCTCACCAGGTAGCCAGTGCCCGCGCCCTCCTCCGGCGCGAATTAGCCCTCAATCGGCTGGAAGAGCTACTCCTCCTCACTACGCTAGAGACAGAGCAGGAGAAACAACGCCTTCTCGATCCACGTGTGCAACAGGTCCTGGACATCATCAGTAAAAACCTGGGCGCCCGGCATACCGTGGCAACCCTCGCCCAGGAGGTCGCACTCTCCCCCTCCAGGCTAGCACATCTCTTCAAACAAGAGGTAGGCGATTCACTCATCAATACACTTGTAGGGTTGCGCCTGACGCACGCGGCTCGCCTACTGACCTTCACCAACGATAGCATGGCCACCATCGCCGACGAAGCTGGCTTCCACTCCGCCTTCTACTTTAGTCGCCAATTTCAGCAACACTTTGGCATGAGTCCACGAGCATATCGAACTACCCAGAAGCAGCATTCGTAGATAAATGAAAACGCCAGCGCAAGGAGAAAACAGAATATGCAACCAGAGGAGCAAAGAAACCAACTGAGCCAGCTGGTAAGGGAGAACTACGATCTAGGAGGTGATATCACACTGCACGATGTAGCCCACTACTGGTTCGAGGACCGAGGCATCTACCAGATCAGATTCGCCACCTCTCCCTCTCACAAAATGCGTAGTCACAAGCCCTGAACCGGACAATACAGGTATTGCTGTATTGGTGAGTCACCCTTTCTTTATAGTAAGGCGTGATAAGCATGGACAAAACAACAGGTACGAGTTTATAACTGAAAGAAGCATTATTTTTCCAGGCTGTTAGTGGAACTTGTAGTGTATTAGCGTGTATTTTACGTATAACGTTTAATTACAATGGCAAAGCATGCTTCAAATTGAAGCGTGCATATTACTGCATCATCTGGAGGCACTTATGAAAACGACTACAAGCTCCATCGTCGTTGGTATTTTTACGGATATACACAGGGCAACCCAGGCCGTAGAGCAGCTTTGTGTGGCAGAATTTCATAACTGGACACGGTGTAATGCCGCTATGTTCATCGCCCGAGATGCCGTAGGTACACCCATCAAGCTTAGCACCATTACCATCCAGGATCTGTTAGATACCCTCGCCTTCACTCCACTCAGCCAGGACGAGTGTTGTTATTACCAGAAAGAGTTGCTCAAAAAGAATCGCATTATTGTAGTTGTTCAGCCTCCCGAGCGCGTCCAGGAAGCCAGAGATATTTTGTTGCGACACGGCGCCTATGACGCACTCACACATATACCCTGTCACATGCCAGAAACCGTCATGAATATACACTTTGGTTTCTATAATCCCAACATTCCACAGGGAACGCTCCTGTAAACCATACTCACCTGTGCTCCCAGGATGCAGGAACTCGTGCCTGCACGCTCCTGGTGGGCTCCCTGACGAGCCTTCCATCCTGGAAGCAAATTGCTCTCTAGCCGAAGAAAGCAAAGTTGAGGTCTAAAAATGGCAAACCTGAATCACCTTGAACTGCTGAAGCAAGGCGTAGAGGCATGGAATCTCTGGCGGCAGCTTCATCATGAAATTCGCCCCAACCTGGCGGAGGCCAACCTGCGTGGCTGGTCCCTAGCGCATGTCAACTTGAGTGGTGTCTACCTGCATGAAGCCAACCTGAGCGATACCGACCTCAGAGAATCGCTCTTTATCGAGGCCGATTGCGGTGGCGCAAACTTCCACCGCGCTCGCCTCAATAGCGCCAATTTCCAGAAGGCAAACTTACGTGCCGCTATCTTGAGCGATACCGACCTGCGCAACGCGCTCCTGGCAAACGCAGATGTGAGCGATGCCGATTTGCGCGGAACTATTCTCGCGGGTGCCAATCTGGAGCAGGCCATCTTCTGCGGGGCCGCCTTTAAGGACGCCATCTTGAACGACGTTGATCTAAGCAAGGCCCACCTGCAAGGCGCACATCTCCTCAACGCCTACTTCTGCTCACGCCCTTTTGAAGATCTTAGATAGCCCAATGTGTAGGTTGCTTCTCAGGCTTACAATAGATAGGACGTCCCTAATTTAGGCTCATGTTGTGTTACGCGTTGTAATGCTGCACTCTGTACAACATCACAACGCGTAACACAATATAATAATTCAGGGAATAAAAGTTCTGAGCTAGTTACGAATCATTGTTGCACAAAACAAGTCGAAGGGGATAAAGAGCTATGCACACTACTATGAGGCTGACCCTACCAAAAATTGGTTGTCAGGGCTGTATGAAGAAGGTTGTCAACGCGCTCAGCGCGCTACCGAAAGTAGAGATCGTACAAACCGATGTCCCCAGCAAAACCGTCGTCCTGAGCTACCCAGCCGAAGAGATCTCCCTGACTCAGATCGAGGGCGAACTCGGCAAGATCAAACACATTATCGGCAACTCCGAACCCTGCGTCATTTAAAACATGAGGTGTGCTGTATTATGGTAGCTTGCGACTGCCACAATACAACACACCTCATATCTATCTACCGCAACGCCATAGGTCCGCTGTAGCGCCATTCTTTGAAGAGGCTCTCCGCGCTCTCGCGTAAGGGAAGCGCCTGCTCGGGCATGAACTCGACTTCAAGCCAGGAGCGTTGCTCATCACGATGGTAGCTCATTGGCACCTGGTACACTGAGCGCTGCCCACTGAAATGGGTGCCGATCTCCGCAGGGATGCTCGCCAGCCGCGCCTCAAAGGCGTTTAGCAGAGCAGCCGCCTGGGAGATGCTAGCTCGGCTGTCTATGAGCAGCACCTCCTGCCATGCGCCAGCCTCGCTCTCACCACACGGCTGCGCTAGAGAGAGTATCAGCAGTCCCGAGACGTCCAACGCCTCAAGCTCGCCCTTCTCTACAAAGTATCCACTGACACGCCAACGCGGAATCGCCACGCCATCACCGCAGTTACAAGGATTACAATCACAAGGATCGCAGGTACAGCCAGAGCAGCCTCGCGCGCCAAAGTTTTCACCCTGCATTACATAGCTTTGCTTCTCTAAGCTTGCTTTCATGTCGCATCCTTTCTTGGCAAACTCACACTCCCGCATAATGATTTACGTTTTCCATCACGACGAAGCTAGCAGGCACTATTTTTGCTTTCAATATTACTAAATGCATCTTAGTTTACATAAATATAACTTACACTATCTACCATTAGAAAATCAAGCTATTGAACACTGGACATTCAACGCTTCCAGCGTGTACACTGCTTATTGCGAAACATTTGCAATAAATAATATTTGTCAAAAGTTTCCAATTCCCATTACTCATCCTCCGTAACACGTGTATCTTAGTATCTTAGATGAGCTATTTTTAAGTAAAGGATTCGGAGGTCTCTATGCACATCCCTGACGGCTATCTCAGCCCCGTCTTTTCGCTTGGTACAGGTGTTATCACCATGCCGGGCTGGGCCATTGCCGCCCAACGTGTGCGTTCTGTACTCAATAATCGCACCATTCCGCTGCTCTCAATCTTTGCGGCGTTCTCTTTTACCATTATGATGTTTAACATTCCCGTGCCGGGTGGCACCACGGCCCACGCCGTTGGTGGAACGCTGATCGCGATTGTCCTGGGTCCCTGGGCCGCTATCATTGGGGTCAGCATCGCCCTAATCATTCAGGCCCTCTTCTTTGGTGATGGCGGCATCCTGGCTATTTTCACCAATTGCCTCAATATGGGGATTATCTTGCCCTTCGTGGGCTACTTCGCCTATCGCCTGATCTCTGGTCGCTCGCCGCTCCTCTCGACCAGGCGCGTCTGGGCCGCGGGCATTGGCTCTTACATTGGCATTACGGTAGCGGCTCTGGCTGTCGGCGTTGAACTAGGCGTACAACCGCTGCTCTTCTCCGATGGAGGCAGGCCGCTCTACAGTCCCTATGGACTTGAGGCCGCCATTCCGGCCATGCTGCTCTCACATGCCTTTGGGGCCGCGCTCGTTGAAGCCCTGGTGACCGCGCTAGGCCTGGCCTACATCCAGCGTAACCATCCTTACTACCTGACTTCGCTACGCACCATAGTCGCTGGGAAGACAGTCGAGGAAGGCGAACCAGCAAAGATACCACAGTGGCAGCTCTATACAGCCGCGCTTGTAGGTATCGCTGTGATCCTCTTGATCGCGGGCTTTATCACAGGCGGAGGCAGTATCAACCACCTCTTTGGCGCGGACTGGAGCAGCGTCAACTGGACGGATGTCGGAGTAATGCTGCTGATAGTACTGATCCTGGCCCTGGTACTGGTCCCCCTGGCCTGGTTCCTGCTTCCACGCTCAATACGCAAGGTAGGCGCGGCCTTCCTGGCTATCGCCATCATCGCCCCTGTTGGCCTGATTGCACCTGGCTTTGCCTTTGGCGAGGGAAGCACCCAGGATGTCCAGCAAGCCTTCCACTACGTCCCAAAGGGGTTGCAAGAGTTCTCTGGCATCTTTAGCGCGCCATTCTCTGGATATAACCTGCCGCTTCCATTCTTTAATGGTGATAGTGCGCCGCTATGGCACCAGGCAATCGGCTACGAGTTTTCAGGGATCGTTGGTATTCTGGTCTTAGGAGGGGCAGTCTTTGGTCTCCTCACGCTCCTAAAGCGGCTACGTGGCAATGAAGCTGCGCCTGTAAGAGAACCCCAACCAGTTGCAGCTACCAAGCATAACAAATAACTGGCCTTTGATGGCAAGTAATCGCTGGATAAGAAAGAATATATGCTTTCACACACCAATCAATCAACCAACAAAGAGCACAGGCGGCAATTTGGCTGGATCGAGAAGACCATTGGCGGTATCTCCGAGGCCATTGAGCGGGCCGTCTTTACGGAGGAGCATGCACATAAGGCCGGCTGGCTCCAGAAGCTCGATCCACGCGCCAAGCTGGGCATGTTCCTGGTGACAGTGCTGGCGGCTAGCCTATCACACTCGCTCTTCATGTTACTGGCCTTCTACCTCGTGCTACTCCTGGTAGCGCGGGGTAGCCAGGTCCCCTTCGACTTCTTTGTGCGCCGCGTCTGGCTGGGTATTCCCTTCTTCGCGGGAATCGTGATTCTCCCCGCGATCTTCCTGGTACCCAACGGGCCACGCCTCTTCGAGCTCTCCCTGGGAACCTGGCACCTTGGTCCAACGTATGCCAGCATCCTAAATGGCTTGATCTTTATCGCACGTGTGGGCGTCTCCGTCTCGCTGGCGGTGCTCCTGATTCTCACCACGGCCTGGGCCGATATTCTAAAAAGCTTGCAGGTCCTGCGTGTACCCCAGGTCTTTACCCTGCTGCTCTCCATGACCTATCGCTATATCTTTCTCTTTCTCCATACTGCCAATGGTATGTTTGAGGCACGCAAGAGCCGAACCGTGGGCCGCTTGAGCGGGAATGAACAGCGCAAATGGATTAGCGCTTCAATGGGAGTCTTGATGAATCGCTCGTTTCGCATGAGCAATGATGTCTATGCCGCAATGATGGCACGCGGCTTCACGGGAACCATCCACACACACCAGGACTATCGCATGAGCACCGATGATTGGATGGCGCTCTCGCTGGCAACCGGCCTGGCGCTGATTATCTTTTTCGTGGGAGGATACATATTATGAGCATTTCGCCTGATCAGTCGCGTCAGCAGCCACTCTTTCACTTACGTGATGTATGCTACAAATATCACAGCCAGCGCATGGCCCTGGCTGGCGTCGACCTGGACATCTACCCTGGCGAACAAGTAGCACTCCTGGGAGCCAACGGTAGCGGCAAATCGACCCTGCTCAAGCTCATGGACGGTATCTACGCTCCTACGTCTGGCACAATGCGTATGCTGGAACGTGACATTAAGGCGGTAGCGGCGGGCGAGGAGGCCTTCACCTTTCACCGCGAGGTTGGCCTGGTCTTTCAAGACCCGGATATCCAGCTCTTTAGCGCGACGGTCTATGATGACATTGCCTTTGGCCCGCTTCAGCTGGGCCTCTCGTCCGCGGAGGTACGCGAGCGCTGTGACGAAGCGTTGGAGCAAATGGAGATCACACACCTTGCCAGGCGTGCCCCCTTCGAGCTATCCGGTGGTGAGAAGAAGCGTGCCGCCATCGCCTCTGTACTCTCCCTCCGCCCCGATGTCATCCTACTTGATGAGCCTACGGCGGCCCTCGATCCCCGCACCAAGTGGGTCCTGGTGAACCTCATCCGCAAGTTGGGTCAGGCAGGCAAGACAATCATTACCTCCACCCACGAGCTAGATATTGTGCCCATCATCGCCGAACGCGTCATCGTCCTGGGTGAGGAGCGACGCATCCTGACCGATGGTACGCCTGAGCGCGTTCTCCGCAACCGCGATCTCCTGGTACAAGCCAACCTGATCCACCCGCAACTCCATCAGCTTGGTATAGAACAGCCACCACTCCAGGTAGTCGCCAATCTATAAGCATCATGTTTCCCTCCTTAGTAAGTAGTGTGGGGCGATTGGCGGGCGAATGCCCGCCAATCGCCCCACACTACTTACTTTTTGAGCGCCGCAGGCGCGAAAGGTCAAGCATAAGCATCTGTCTATAATAGAACTGTAAACGACCAGCGTAGATCGGGAGATCCATACAGGTCCTCTCGCAGGAGAACATACATATGACAGATCCACATCGGCCCGAAAACGAGCAGCCAGGACAGTTTGATGAGCAGATAGACTCCGCGCGCAAAGTGGCGGAAGAGCGAATTGACAAGGTCATTGGCGACTTCGCGAAGAAGGTTCCAGGTGGACAGCGATTCGAACAGCAGGCCAAAGACATGGCAAGCGGAGCGCTGAACGTGGTGCAAGACCAGGCGCGCAAGCACTCCGGCAATATTATTGGGCAGGCTGGCAATGTAATCAGTCGCCTCTTTGGAGGAGGGCGCGGGACAGAGCGCTAACTCTCTGGTATTCTTCATTCCAACAACATAACAAAGGGCTCTAGAGCAAGAACGTCTTTCTCTGCATAAGTTCTTGCTCTAGAGCTTTGTTATGTCTTTTCAATAGAAACGCATAGGATCTAAGCCTTACGCAAAAAAGGCTTCGACTTCCGCGCGCCGGGGTGCATTAGCTCCTGGCCTGATGCAATTGAGAGCGGATACGCCTGAGGCGAAGCGCAAAACCTGGCTCAACTGTTCCGGAGTGAGACTCTCCAGACGGCCGCGCTCGTCGATTCCAAGCTCGCTTAGTCGCGCCAGCAGGCCCGCGCAGAAGGAATCGCCTGCGCCCACCGTATCCGCGATCTCTACTGGAAATACGGGAACTCGCACAACCGGGCCATCTATGCGCGCTGCTATGGCTCCCTGCCCTCCCTGGGTGATGACAGCGAGCGCGGGTCCCTGTCGCAACAGCTCGGCGAGCGCCTCTTCATTGCCAAGCCCGGGATAAATCCACTCCAGGTCGGCATCGCTACATTTGACGATATCCGCCAAGGAGAAGGCCCGCCTGAGTAGTTCGCGATACGCCCGCTCATCCTGCACCAGGTTGGGGCGTAAATTAGGATCAAAGGAGAGTAACGCCTTCCCGCGTAGTTTCTCCAGTATGTGCAACACGGCCTGAGGCGTACTACCACGCAGCAGACTAATGGAACCAAAGTGCAAGATACGTGTCTCAATGTACAGTGCTTCAGGAATTTCATTCGCCATGAGAAGCGCCTCCGCCGCGCCCTCACCATAAAAGCTAAAGGTGGGATGGCCGTCTTGCTCGGCGACAAAAGCCAGCGTCGTGTGCGTACCAGACGCCTCGACGAGAAAACGCGTGTCGATCTGCTCACGCTGCATATATGTGCGTAAATACTGTCCAAAATAGTCATCTGCAACTTTGCAGGCGAAGGCCGTGGGTTGCTCCAGGCGCGCCAGGGCTACTGCGACATTAAAGATAGAGCCGCCCGCGTACATGCGAAAATCGACGCCATAGCCCAGGCTATGCTGGCCCTCTCTCAAGGGCATAAAGTCAATCAAACATTCACCAACACAAGTAATCAACCTACGCATAATATTTTTGCTCCCGAAGTTCGTGAATAGATCACTTAATCGCGCACCACTCCTATTATATGTTGCAATTATCGTTTCCAGGCGGAGCTCATGTGATACAGATCCAGGGAATGGAGTATCGTCTCGCCACCGCTAGTATAGAGTTCGATGCCCTGGCTAGAGACATTGGGAAAGATCAGGTCACTGATTACGACCTCTCCATCATTAGCAAAGACCTCGATGGAGGTACGATCTAGCAGAATACGCAGCGTAAGCATGTTGTTCTTCAACAGTAGGGAAGCTTCGTGCCGGGCCGCGAACCTGTTATTGAAATCGCTACGACCAGACTGAGCACGATCAACAAAGAGCCTGGAGGTTCGCGTGTCATAACCGACGAGGGTCTGCTCTTCCCCACCTGCGCGCAGCTTGAAGCCAAACTCTCTGCCACTCCCAGGCTGGAATGAGACCACAATATCCAGCGTATCACTCCTCATGTCTGCAAGCAGGTTTGCTCCCGGTGTAAGCTCGCTACGATCCAGGTGTACATGCTCGCTCCGCAGTTGCTCCAGCTCTCGTATGGGCATTTGCACGAGCCGCAAGCCCTGCGGGGTCATTTTCAGCTCCAGGCTGCGCGGTATAGATATAGTTCCACGCCAGGATGTGGCCGGAGTAACGTGGGCATAGCTCAGATCGGCCATCCATCCGATCCAGATACATCGCCCGTCGCTAGCGGGAATGTCGCTCCAGGACTGGGCCGCGTAAAAGTCTGACCCATAATCAGTCGTCAACAGATCAGACTCTTTGCTGAAGATATGACCATCAAAGCTACCGACATAATAGAAACGCCCGCCGAGGCTAAGTACCCATTTCTGCTTGTTAGGATCGCCATCTATCGCCAGTGGAAAGAGGTCAGGACACTCGGTATGGTCATCTAACTGGCTCTCCAGGCGCCAGTTCTTTAAATCGGGCGAGGAGTAGAAACGAACCTGGCCGCCCGCGACCACCATAACCCAACGCTGCTCTGACGCATACCAGAAGACCTTGGGATCGCGAAAATCGCTCACACCTGGATTCGCGATGACAGGATTGTACTTATACTTCGTCCAGGTTCTACCTCGATCACTACTATAGGCAAGGCACTGATGCTGTGGCACCGTATGAGCTCCCGTATAGAGGGCGGCCAACCCTGAACCACCAGGGAAAATGCCACTGGTATTGTTCGCGTCAACCACAGCGCTCCCTGACCAGGCATCCCCCTGTTCATCAGGATAAAGCGCGATGGAGAGATGTGTCCAATGCACCAGGTCACTGCTCACGGCATGCCCCCAATGCATTGGTCCCCAGACAATACCACCAGGATGATACTGGTAAAAGAGGTGATACTCACCCTGGTAATAGACAAGGCCATTGGGATCATTCATCCAGTTTGCCTGTGGCGTAAAGTGAAACTGCGGGCGCTCCGACTCATTAAAAATATCCCCTAGATTCGCATTTATACTCATGGCTGCCAGTCACTCACTTTCAATTGCTACTCAGATATGATAAGTATCAGGATCGCCAATTAGTATCAATCACACTTGACTTGTAACCGATACTACATTGTCCTGTCAAGCGTCGCTAGTTCTCGTAATTTGCAATTTCAGCTATTTGGTGCTACATTACTTCTACGGCAAAAGGTACAAAACAGTCACTTTTACATAAAAATCTCTTTCATTGCATAACACAATGATGACCTAGAACTAAATCTCTGCCTGATAAGTAATAAAGATATAGTTATGTCTAGCACACACGTAATATATGCTGGTAAAACGCTTGTAGAAGGTGGCAATTATGACGCAAGAAGCAAATATCAATACCCAACAACGGGACTGGTGGGCACAGGGCGATACGCCTGTCCGTGCGAACGATTCGCTTGTAACTTACCTGGTCGATGGCAGGCAGGCGATGTGGACCATATGTCGCCACTGTATTAAAGCACAGAAATACATCTATTTAGCCAACTGGGGCATGACAGCTAAAATGGAGTTGGTGCGAGGAGATGACTATCTCGGCGGACCCGATGGCAGCCCCCAGCGGGCAGCATTAATCGAGGGACTGCGCGTCGAGGGTTTCTCTGAGGCTGATATCCAGTTCTGGCTGACGCATAATCTTTCGGTTCAGGCCGTGCTGGGCTACGCGCGCAGCAAGGGAGTGGAGGTAAAAGTGCTCCTCTGGCACAGCCAGGAAGCGTTTTCACACTACCAGCCGCTTGAGACAAAACAGGAGCTTGAAGCAGTTGGAGTACACTGCATCCTGGATGATAGCGCACGCGGCCTGGTTCACCATCCCGTAGAGTCGCTGCATCAGAAGACGGCGGTTATCGATGGTACACATGCCTTTGTGGGTGGCGTGGATCTTCTGATTGAGAAACAGGGTGATTATGATCGCTGGGACACGCCCATGCACGCCTTCAATACTCCTCTCAGGCTCAACGAACAGCAGAAGACGCCACATCCCTGGCACGATGTCCACTCCCTCATTGAAGGCTGCGCAGCCGGTGATGTAGAGTTTAACTTCCGCCAGCGCTGGAACGATGTCGTCGCTCGCCAGCGCCTGGATACCAGCTTTACTATTCCAGAACGCCCCTTGCCTTTACCTGTACAGGGGGCGCAGACGGTTCAGGTCGTGCGCACGATTCCACAGCATACCTACGATTTTGATCCCGATCCTGGTCTGCAAGACATCGCGCAGGTCTACGCTAAGGCTCTGGGCAATATTCAGCGCTTCGCCTATCTGGAGAACCAGTATCTCTGGTTGCGCGCCTTTATCGGCGTCGACCTGCCCCTGATAGGTTCCGACAGCCCAGACATGGAGACAAACCTACGCACTCTGGGGGCTGCGCTCCAGCGTGGAGCCTTCGCCAGTATCATCCTGCCCGACCATCCCAATGTTGGGCGCGCCTTCAGCGACGCCGGCCTACAGCGCTTACACGCTGAGGCGCCCCAGGCCTTTGAGGAGGGGCGTTTTGAGGCCTTCTGCCTCGGCAGTAGTGGTCAGATTGATGGTAAGGTACATTACCGCCCCATCTACGTACACGCCAAGGTAGCCATCATCGACGACCTCTGGTCAACTGTAGGGTCCGCCAATCTCAACAATCGTGGGATGCGCGACGATACGGAGATCAACGTTGCCGTTCTCGATAGCAGGCTGGCCCGTAACCTGCGCCTGCTGCTGCAGGGCGAGCACCTGGGCCTGGTACAGGATGCGGACCTCTTTGTCCTCTCGCGGCTCCTGAGTCGCCAGCACCTCTCAGCCAGCGAGCAAGAGCGTGCTGTATACATCCATGATTACCTGGAGGAGCGCCTGAGTGAGCCACGAGCCGCGCTCCAGGCTATGCACGAGTGCGCCTGGAATAATCTCCAGCGCTACAAAGAGAACCAGCCTCTGATCGGACATCTCCTGCCCTACCTGAGCGCCGCCGAGGCCACTAACCAGGGCCTGAATTTCCGCGAAGAGCATGGCTGGCTTGAGGAAGAGGCTCAGAAATAAGCTCTTGTCTCCCTTTGGCGCTTACCACGCGTAATAAAATATGGGGCAGTAGACGCTGCCAGGATATGTACGAGGGAAAGGATTAGCCACTGTGTACGTTGATCTCCCAGCCGAAAATATCCTTTATGAGCGCTATATGGTAGATGAAGTGCTGGGAGAGGGGGGCTTTGGGTCTGTCTATCGCGTCCGAGATATGCAAGACAACGACCAGGTCTATGCGCTCAAAGAGGTATCGATTCGTCAGAAGACGGAATGGAAAAGCGTACAACTTGAGGCCGAGCTGCTCAAGCAGCTCGACCACTACGCTATTCCGCGCTTCTATGGCATGGTTGAAGACCCACTGCGCATGCGCGCCGGTATTTTAATGAGCTATATCGCTGGACCCAACCTGGAGAGTCTGCGCAGGCAACAGCCTGAGAAACGCTTCAAGCCCGCGCAGGTTTTCTCCATGATGACGCCGATTGTCGATGCTATTATCTATTTACACCGACAAACGCCATCCATTGTTCATCGTGATATCAAGCCCGCCAATATTATCATGCCAGCATTGGGCCAGGGAGCAGTCCTGGTCGATTTCGGCATCGCCAAGGTATACGAACAGGATAGCACAACCAGCATTCACCGCGTCTGCTCCGCCGGCTACAGCGCGCCTGAACAATATATGACCGGCACCTGTCCTCAGACAGATATCTATAGCCTGGGCGCCACCTTCTATACCCTCCTGACCGGCGAGGTACCCGCCGATGCCCTGACACGCCTCTCTCATATTAGCACCCACCAAGCCGATCCGCTCGTACCAGTCCTGCAACTGGCATCCAACCTCCCTGAGCATATCGCAGAGGCTATCGAATGCGCCCTAGCCATGGAGCCGCAGCACCGTTTCACCTCCGTCAGCGACTTCTGGCAGGCACTCCACACCCCCCTACCTATCGGCGAACAACCCACACGTAAACGGCCCGTGCCTGAAGCCATTATGTTAGGCACACCCGCAAACTCCTCGATCTCGCGCGTCGCTACGCAAGCACACACCCTACAGCGATCCTCACAGACAAAAACTAGCCAGGAGCGGCCCTGGAATGTGCATCGCGGCCTGGCAGCCCTGGCCCTGGTCGTAGTCCTGGCACTCATCCTGGGCACCATGATCTATGCCACAGCCCAGCAGGCAACGGCCAGGGATACACACGCGCAAACCATCACACCTACCAGCGCGCCCTCGATGTACAGTGCCCTCGCCAACTACTACACCGGAACAATGACCCCCAAAACATCTATCCA
Source organism: Ktedonobacter sp. SOSP1-52 (assembly GCF_016587395.1). Taxonomy (NCBI): domain Bacteria; kingdom Bacillati; phylum Chloroflexota; class Ktedonobacteria; order Ktedonobacterales; family Ktedonobacteraceae; genus Ktedonobacter; species Ktedonobacter sp. SOSP1-52. The sequence goes on along the minus strand of NZ_BNJH01000006.1, from coordinate 31,001 downwards.
TCACACCGCGCTCACCCTGAGCCAGGTCCAGCAACACAGCGCTAGCTTCAACGGAACTCTGTCCATGGCAGGCCAACCCGGCTCCCTGCATATTGAGGGCACAACCGCTATCGATCACACTCTCCAGTTCAACGTCGCCAGCAACAGCGGAACACTCCTCTTCAAGGGCCAGGTCTACCCCGATGGGCATCTCGCCGGCAGCTACTGCCCCCAGACCCAGAGCACCGCCTGCGGGACTGGCACCTGGAGCGCCACCCCCACGTCTCCCCCGCCCACGCCCACACCGACGAAATCTGTCACACCACCTCCAACTCAAATTAGTGGAGGTGGAAACAACAAGGGTAATAACAACGGCAATAAGAAAAAACACAAGGGAGAGGGCAACTAAGTAACGATAAGCATCTCACACCCATGCATGAAGTCTCCAGTAGCCGCGTACCTCAGTAGCGGGCGGCCCTCCTACATGGGCGGAAACACACTCACTCCTCTATCGCCATCGTCGCATGGTAAGCACGTAGAACCGCGTCCAGCAGGCCGGGGAAGCGCGCTTGCAGGTCCTCGCGGCGCAGGGTGATAAAGAGCCTCGTCCCCTGGGGCGTCGTATTGGTCACACCAGCTTCTCGCAAGACTTTGAAGTGGTGCGATTGGGTCGACTTGGCTATGCCCTGGCTCGCGGAACAGTCACTACAGCTGATGGCTTCATCTAGACCTGCCAGCTCTGTCACGATTTTCAAGCGCAGAGGGTCACTTAAGGCATATAAAACAGCGGGCAAGGAGATATCCTCGCGTTTGGGATGAAAAAGCGTTCTCATGCTTGACAGTATAGCATCTTTTGGTTTAAACTTCCAATGTTCGAATATATACGAACAACAAAACAAATAATTGCTCTCTGATGATAAGGAGTATCCTATGTGGTTTCGTATCCTCGTCCTGGCGTTGGGAACCTTCGCGATTGGGACCGATAGCTTTGTGATCGCGGGTATTCTACCAAATATCGCTGGCGGTTTACATATTTCTCTGGCGCTGGCCGGGCTGACTGTGACCGTTTTTGCTCTCGTCTATGCCTGTGGTGCGCCTATCCTGGCTACCTTTACGGGCTCCCTGGAACGACGGCGTCTCCTGCTCGCTAGCCTGGCGATCCTGGCGCTAGCAAATATCCTGTCGGCTCTGGCTACCAACCTGCCTATCTTTATGGCAGCACGGGTTCTGGCTGCCATCGGAGCCTCGCTCTATACTCCTACCGCGACCGCCGTTGTAACGACGCTTGCTCCTGAGCAGCAACGCGGCCGAGCGCTAGCCATGGTTATGACGGGTCTGACGGCCTCGACGGTCCTGGGTGTTCCTCTGGGCGTATTGATTGGCTCCTGGCTCAACTGGCAAGCGACATTGATGTTCGTCGCACTCTTGAGCGTTCTAGCTCTCGTCGGCGTCCTTACGCTCTTCCCTCAGGTTACGGCACCGCCAACGGTCACGCTTGGGACACGCATCGCATTCTTAAAGCGGCCCGAACTGCTCCTGGCGCTCTTTCAGACCCTGCTCTTCTTGAGTGGAACCCAGATTATCGCTACCTATAACCGCGTTCTCCTTCAGCAGGTTACCCATCTCGATGATCTGGCAATTAGCCTGATGCTCTTGCTCTTTGGCGTTGCAGGAGTTATTGGTGGTATTGTGGGAGGTTATAGCGCGGATCGCTGGGGAAATATACGGACCCTGGTCGGGGGGCTACTGATGCTGGTGGCTATACTCTTTCTCCTTCCCTGGCTGGCAAGCACTGCCCTGGGGAGCGCGTTCGCCCTCTGCGTCTGGGGTATCGCTGGCTGGTCCCTCCTGCCAGCTCAGCAACATCGCCTGGTCGCCTTCGCTCCCAGCACTGCTGGCATCATTCTCTCGCTAAACAGTTCCGCCATTTACCTGGGTATTAGCTCCGGTTCCGGATTAGGTAGTCTGCTCATTCAGACTAGCTCACTTTCGGTTATGTGCTGGATTGCCGCTAGCATTGAAGTCTTCGCGCTCGTGTTTATCCTGCTTACCTCACGCATCGGGAGGCAGGCAAAAGAGCAAAGCGTGATCAAGGCGGCCTAAGCCTCTAACACTCATCCAGATACAAAGGTCGTTTATGTGAAAACCGCCTGATCATACGCCTTAAACCAGGCGTATGATCAGGCGGGACCAGAAATACAGCTTCATATAAATCAGTGCAAAGAGAGAAGAGCTACAGCCCATCCTTTTATATTCAGAATTTGATCCTACTACTCTCTGTAATAGCAAAAATCTTTTTCTATTTACCAGCCCGCTTCATCATGGCCTTCAACGCCTCTATCTCGCCCAAGTGTCCACAGCTGCCCAGAAAGACCGTTTGTAGCATTTGCCGTTTTGTGAGTTCAGCTCCTGGATATATCGGCTGCTGCAATGGTTCGGAGGACGATAGAGAGTGCAAGAAGGTACATAGTGCCTCACATAGCTGGTCCAGGTACAAGAGTAGTTCCCTGGCACTAAGCTGCGGAATGGCAGCAACCTCTTGCAGTGTATAGCCCGTTACCACACCCAAGCCTTTCTCACCAATGCCTTGCGGATTATAGCCTGTGCTTTCAGCCCAGCCACGCGTAAGCCAGAGCTCCTCTGCTGGCTTTCTCCCATCTAGAAGACGCGCGACGACATCAAGCCAACGGCTAAAATGCCAGACCGTCACGCCAATAGAATTCCCTTCCGCGTCCGGTTGCCAGGCCAGCTCCTGCTCTGAAAGACCCTCCACCTCAAGATGCGCCCCCTTAGACAGCGACTCTATAAGCTCGGCATAAAGTTCGATATCCTGCATTATGATTTTTCTCCTTTGTTCATCCTATCAAACAAACACTCTTCCCTGGCACTACTTTCCGGCTCTCTTCTATCTCTTGTCTCGGCTCACTGCGCGAACCTCGGGGAAAGGACAATCTTCCCTTTGAGCACCACAGGCATGAAAGAGAGAATTCTCCCTTCGAGGCTCCACTTGTGGCGCGCCAATTGGCCTTCTCAAGCATAGGGCTTATTATGATATAGTGTCAATATCAAGTTTCTGAGCATTTATTTCATTTTTACTGAACGAAGGAGGCAGGATGGAACTACGCTACCTTGCGACATTTCAGACTATTGTGCGGGAAGGGAGCTTTATCAAAGCCGCCGAGACGCTTTCCTATGCCCCATCGACCATAACCCTACATGTACAGCACCTGGAGTCGGAGCTAGGGTTCAAGCTCTTTGTGCGCCAGGGGAAACAAATTCAGCTCTCAACTGCTGGGCAGGCACTCTATGAGCAGGCAGATACTCTACTTCAGCATGCCCGCACACTTGAGCAAACCATGAAAGAAATCGTTGCCGGCGAAAGCGGCAGTCTGCGCATAGGAGTTATCGAGCCAGCCGCCAGTGTGTACTTCATGCCCCTGCTGGCCGAATTCTGCCAGGAATATCCTAAAATGCATGTGACATTGGAGGTGACAAGCACACGCTTTATCTGCCAACGTGTAGCAACAGGCAAGCTGGAAATCGGTCTCTGTTCTCCTCCACCAGCCGAACTAGGCTTAACCTTTGAGCCGCTCTTTTTTGAACCCATCGCCCTCCTCATCCCTGCGACGCACCCCCTGGCCGAGCTTACACACGTGACACCAGCCGACTTACAAGATCAACGCCTGCTACTTACTGGTCAGTACTGCGCCTACCGTGAAACCATTGAGCATTTCTTCACGCAACGCGGCCTCAATATGCGCCCATGCATGGAGATCAGCAGCTTTGACACCCTTAAGCAAGGGGTAAAAGCCGGTATTGGTATCGCGGTTGTTCCCGCCAGAGCCGTCACACCTGCTCCAGAAGGAACTGTTCTCCACCCCCTTGCCGAATTTGAGCTGCGATTGCCCGTGGGCCTGGTTCGTTCATCACAACACTATATCTCCCGTCCTGTATTAGAAAAACTCATCACAAAGTTACGCACACAGGCTGAGTGATGAGATTTCCCTCCAGGGTCTTCAAAAGAAGAGGCTGTTGCATTTCCTCTGATCGTGACGTTTGTTGAGGTGAGATCTCTAAAAATTGAGGAATATGATGCATCAGTCCCAACCATCCTATAGATCCTTCTGTAGAGCCACCTGCTGCAACTCTCTATAGACACCATGGTAACTGGGAGAAAAAGACAGCTTGCACTCATGCAAGCTTTGATTCATAAGTCAGTGGTGGTGGCACAATCAAGGTATGGCGAGCAGAATAATTTGTGTGGGGACGACACTGTGTCGTCCCCACAATTTGCATCTCCCGCTAGAACCTCATACACTGTATGCAGATAGAAGAGAACTATGTTTATTCAGCATTGGGAGAGATGTATGTCGATAGAACAGTATTTACGGGAGGCACCGAAGGCGGAGCTGCATGTCCACCTGGAGGGCGCAGTCCGTCCCGATACGCTGTTAAAGCTGGCGCAGCGCAATGGAGCATCCTTGCCGGGTAAGAGCGTGGAGGAGCTTCAGCAGTGGTTTCAGTATCGTGATTTCAAGCATTTTATTGAGATTTACCTGGCTATTTCAAGCTGCCTAAAACAAGCTGAGGACTACGAACTAATTGCCTATGAGTTTGGCGAGATGATGGCGCAACAGAACATACGCTATGCCGAGGTGACCTTTTCGCCCTGCACACATGCCTTTACGTTGGGCGTGCCCTTCGATACCTATTTCGCGGGCCTGACACGTGGCCGGGAGCGGGCGCGCCAGGATTTTGGCGTCGAGATCAACTGGGTCTTTGATATCGTGCGCAATCTGTGCAACGAGCCAGGCGTCTCTGAGCGTGCCGACTACACCGTCAAGGTGGCAAAAGAAGGCATGCGCGACGGGGTGGTAGCTCTCGGCCTGGGCGGCAACGAGGTCGGCCACCCTCCTGAGTGGTTCGAACGCTGGTTTAATGAGGCACGCGCTGCTGGCCTGCATAGCAATCCTCACGCGGGCGAGATCGCGGGTCCCGAGAGCGTCTGGGGCGCGTTGAAGGTTCTGGGTGCTGAACGCATCGGGCATGGTGTACGCTCAGCCGAGGATGAGAGCCTGCTGACCTACCTCGCCGAGCACCAGATCCCCCTGGAGGTCAATCCAACCAGCAATATCTGCCTGGGCGTCTATCCCGATTACGCACACCATCCCCTGCTCAAATTGATGGACGCAGGCATTCCCGTCACGGTCAATACCGATGATCCGCCACTCTTTAATACGACGCTCAACCACGAGATAGGCCTGCTCCACAGCGCCTTCCAGCTCGAAGTGGCTACCATCAATACGCTCCTATTAAATGGGATACGCTACAGCTTCCTCCCCGCCGAGCGCAAAGCCACCCTGCTCGCGGAGTTCGAGGCTCAGATGCTAGACCTCACCAAGCGCCACCTGCTGGCAGAGTAACCTCTGATACATGTGGTCAATGTTTTTCATGCAATATAGGTGCCACGTTCACGGCGCGCCATGAACGTAGTGCCTATGTTTAATCACGTGCGCGTACCGGGCGGTTGATCAGGGCGATGCCGGCGGCAACCGCGACCAGGCCCAGGGCGTCGCGCAGTGTGAAGGGTTCGCCCAGCAGGAGGGCCGCCAGGGCCAGGCCCGCTATCGGCGTCAAGAAGTAGTAGGCGCTGACCACGCTGGCCTCACCTCGCCGCAGGAGCCAGAACCAGAGCAGCGAGGCCCCAATGCTGATCACCAGCACGAGGTAAAGGAAAGACTCGATCAGTGGCGCGTTCAGGGTAAACGGCTCAGGATGCTCAAAGAGCAAGGCTGGTATCAGCAACGCGAGGCCAGCAGCCCCCAGTTGCACAGTATTGACGACGAAGGCGTGCTCGCGTGGAGGATAGCGCTTGTAAAAAAGCGTAGCCGCAACCAGTCCAATGACGCCAATAAAGGAGATGAGCATACCACCCACAGTATCGAGCTGCCCATTGCCATTCAGCCTGGCTCCCATGACAAAGAGGACGCCGCCAAAGCCCAGGAGAAGTCCCAGGACACGCCACCATGTCAAGCGCTCACGCAGCACAAAAGGCGCAACCATGGTTAGCAGCAACGGATTTGTCGCCGCGATAATCGAGCCCATACCTGCCGAGAGGGAGCGCAGCGCCTCATAGTTACAGCCCAGGTAGAGGGCACAATTGAGCAGACCAAAGAGGGAGAGGCGTCCCCAGGCGGCCCAGCCACGCGGCCAGGGCACACGACAAACCCAGGCCAGAAGCGCCATTAGCAACGCAGCCGTCAGGAAGCGTACTGAGAGCAGGGTAAGCGGCGGACTATAGGTCACGCCAACTTTGGTGGCAATAAAGGCTGAACCCCAGAGCAGAATATAGAAGAGTGCCACAACCACTATCAGCGGCGAACGCCGGGTGGGAGAAGCTACCGTCCCCGCTGTACTCTCGTCCTGCCGAGAAAAATCTGTTGAAGGCTCTTGTTGCGTCGCGTGCGCTTGGTCTGCTGTATCCATCCGTTCAGTGACTCCATTCTAAATTGCCAAAGAAAGCCAAGTGATCCTTACCAGGGTAATGGTAGCTGTCCAGGAGCGCTTTTACTACAGCCAATCGCACGCAACCTGCCCCATATTGGCTGTAATCCGGCGCTACACATCTTACTAATACAGGCGCTTGCGGTAGCTTTCCTCTAGATAGGCATCCATGTCTGCAACAGAGGTGTTCGCGGGATGAATCTGCTCTACCAGGATTCGTCCCAGGGAGGGAATAACCGAGCGCTCAGGCCAGGTTGTGGGATCCCAGAGGTGTGAGCGTTTGGCCGCTTTGGCGCAGTGCATGAAGCATTCCTCAACCTCAAGCGCAATGGCGGCGAGCGGAAGCTTCCCCTGGGCCTCCATCCCTTCGAGCAGTGCGCGATCACGAATAATCTGCGCGCGCCCATTCACGCGCAGTATCTCCTCAACGCCTGGAATCAGGAAGAGCAGGCCAGCCACCGAGGTCTGGAGAATGTTGCGCAAGGAGTCGAGCCTGCGATTCCCGGGACGCTCAGGAATGAGCAGCGTCTTCTCATCTAACACCTGGACGAAACCGGGAGCATCACCACGCGGTGAGACATCGTAGTGCCCATCAGCGCTCGCCGTACCAAGCAACAGAAAGGGAGAGTGAGCGATAAAATTATGGCAGTGGCTATCCAGCGTGGAGAGCTGTTTGCGCACCACCAGCTCGCTAGGGAAACCTAACAGCTCACGCAGTTCTTCCTCAGAGGTAATGACCTCTTGAAATTGGGACGTGCTCATAAAATAAATACAACCTTTCGCTCTCGTTTTTCCAACCCATCACATAGCATACCACTAGAATGCCTTAGAAATAAAATGAGGGGAGTATTGAGTGCAACCAGAGAAGCGTTGTAGCACGCCACAACGTATACTCTAGTAACAGAGGCTATTCTGTGAGGAGCAGACTCAATGCCAGTGCATCTGTTTTATGCTTGCTTACCAGTGTTTCTCTTGTCTAAGCGTAAAGTATCAGGTTCCTTTGTATCAAGCTGAGAATTATTCGCCTGAGCAAACAGAGAACGGTAAGGCTCCTATCCATACCCGGTAGTGAAGAAAAGCTTACACTCAGGTACAATGAATACTAATAGCTTGCTTTTAGCTACTTGTGGTTCAGCCTTATCAACTGAACAAGAGAGAGAGATTGATGAGTATAGCGATAAAACACATGGATATAGATCAGTTACCAAAGACACCCTCTACATTTGCGAATGTTGTAGAGCAATTCTTGCAAGAATGCTGCATATTGGAAGAGCAGCAAAGCATTGAGGATGCTCAGCTCTTCGCCAATTTCCGCGCATACTACAAACGAGTATGGCAGGGCGAGCCGCATCCAGCGCTGCTTGGCCAATTTCGCGTTGAACTTACACAGCGAGGCTACCACTCCAGCAGCGACAAGCATCCTACCTGGTACGGCCTTACGCTTCGCCCCAAAGATACATAGATAGAACAGGTATCTCGGTTGGAAGTCTCTGAACGCCCCTTTCTAGTTGATGAACATAACAGGGCGCCTCGTGCCTTGCTTCAGCCCCAATCTTCCCTCGCCTCGCCTCTATGCAACTAATCTTTAAGGCAGGGTTTCTCAGCCAATTAACATAACTCTCCCTATGTCATCATTCCCTTATCACTCTTTCTCTGATGTATCCTCTTTCTCTGACTGGGCCTGATTCCAACTACGCAAAAGCTGCACAGTCATTTCTTTCTCTATGCTTGCGCGCTCTTCTTTGCTCGAGAGAGTCCAGTTCATGAGACGGTAAGAGCCTCCAAACGAGATAATAAACGCTGGAAGCGACACCAATACAATCAGGCTTCCAAACAAGAGATCGTGTGTGATAGCGAGTAGAATTCCACAGACAAGAGTCGCTAAACAACTTACCAGGGCAATACCTACAAAAATAAACGTCTCCTTGTTTGGCACCAGGCCTATGTTCCACAGCAGGCGTCGTACTTTCTCCATAGATGGCATCCCTTCATCTATTATAGCCAATAGCAATATATATTAAAACTTATTGTTATATATTGTTTTAACATCTCAGGAAATGCTTTGTCAAGGAATAGCTGTATCTAAGAAGAAAGAAGAACACAGATAAAACTGTCAGCGCTACTTCATAGCTCGTTTAGTATATGATGTGGGGTGGCAATACCTCGGCATTGCCACCCCACATCATATACTTCTGCGAAGCGTCTCAGACGCTAAGTCGTAACTAGAAGAAGAATAAGAGAGCACCAAACAACACGGCAACAGTAAAAGCGATCAAGAAAACATATATAGCATGTTTAGCATTGGAGCCACCATAATTTAAATTTGTCATTCCATACCCCCCAATAAACAACCGATAGGATCAGAAAACCTTCAGGTATCAACACGAACGATAAGAGGAAAAGTATTCAAAGAAACATAATGAATCACTAATACATAGTATGTACTAAACGCTCACGCGCCTCAATGCGCCACTTCATAAATTTTCTGTGAGTTTGCTCACATCACTTCCCATTCTCATCTGCTTCTTGCCTCGGCTCGCTACGCTCGCCTCGGGGGAAGTGGGTGTGGGCGCGAAGGGCTCCATATGTATGAGAGCTGGAAAGCCCTGGTTTCTATACAGCCCCGCTTGACAGTGCGGTTCTCTGCGTGTATCTTCTGGAAAACCCTACGCATTATGCACCGTCAGTCCCGCGTGTAATAATAATGTCGACCATTAAGAATGAAAGTAATATGCATGAGTGATTCAGTATATGTTGTTCATGACCTGGTCAAGCAGTATCCAGGGCAGGAGCAGCCAGCGAATAAGGATATTAACCTGGCGATTGAGCAGGGTGAGATCTTTGGTATTCTGGGCAGCAACGGCGCGGGCAAGACGACGCTGGTACGCCAGATGGTTAACCTGCAACGCAGCACTTCGGGTCAGATCACGCTCTATGGCAGGGATATTTGTCAGCATCCCTATCTCATCGCGCAATATGTTGGCTATATGCCCCAGGATAGCGAGGCCCTCAATAATATGAGTGTGAGCGAGGCCCTCTACTTTACGGCCCATTTGCGCGGAATGAGCCGATCAGATGCACGCCGCGAACGCGACGAGTTGCTCAAGCTCTGGCAGATCGAGGAGTTGCGCGATAAATATAGCCCCAGGCTCTCAGGCGGTCAGAAGCGTATCCTGCGCCTCGCCGTCGCCACCACCGCGCGTCCACCCATTCTGATCCTCGACGAACCCACAAACGATCTCGATCCCCAGAAGCGCAAGCTGGTCTGGGATGTGCTGCGCCACCTGAATAGCGCGTATGGCACGACGATTATCTTTATCACACACGATGCCATCGAGGCCGAGAAGACCGTACAACGCGTGGGCATTATGCGCCAGGGCAGTTTCGTGGCTATGGGTCCCCTGGCTGAGCTTAAGCGCGAGGTTGGCGAGAAGATGCGCCTGGAGCTCTTCTTTCCGGCTGAGTCTCCGCCATCACTGTCAGCACACCTGCAATACAACGAGCTCGCGCCTGGACGCTGGCTCGTGCTCTTAGAGCGCCACGAGGCTGGCGCGGTCATTGATGCCCTTCCCCTGCATACTATTGACGACTTCCACCTGTATTCCGCGACACTGGAGGATATTTACCTGCACTATGTCACAAAACATCCAGCTACCACAAACGCTGCCCAGTGAGCGCCGCGCGCCCTCGCTGCTCACGCAATTCCTCGACGTATTCTTGATTGAGCTGACCAACTGGCGCTGGTCCTGGCGCTCGCTTATCACCCTGGGCATGATCTCACCGTTACTGAGTATTACGGCTCTTGGCACCTTCGCCCGCGATTCTGGCTCGCTCTCGCTGAGCTATGTCCTGGTCGGCAATATTGTCCTGGCTGTCCTCTTCAACAACATGAATAACGTGAACGGGCATGTCTTCTTTATGCGCGAGCATGGAACACTCGACTATTTCGCAACCCTTCCCATCCGGCGCTATATCCTGATTCTGGCCATCCTGGCGGCTTTCCTCCTCCTCTCGCTCCCCTCTCTCCTGGTGACGATCATCGGCGGCACGCTGATCCTGGGCGTACACCTCCAGATCAGTCCCTTGCTGCTCATCGTGCTACCCCTGTGTACACTGCCTTTCTCCGCCATTGGGGCGCTGATAGGTGCTCGCATGCGCACGCCCGAGACCGCTAACGCCTTCAGCTATATCCTGACGCTGGTGCTACTTGCCCTCGGTCCCGTAGTCATTCCACCCGACCACCTCCCGCCCTTTATGATCTTCATTGGGCGCTTTAGCCCGGCAACTTACGCGGCCTCAGCCCTGCGCCAGGTCTTACTGGGACCCATCACCAACCAGCTCCTCATCGATATAGGCGTCATGGCTGGTCTCACCGTCATTGCCTTCTGGTTCGTCAACCGCAAACTGGACTGGAGTGTCTAGCACATACGTGCTCATGCAGTTTATGAGGACTTACGTGTTGTACGTAAGTCCTCATAAACTGCATGACGACTTCTTGCATCTGTTAAAAAAGATTAGAATCAGGTTAATTCCTTTAACACTTTTTACTTGACAATAATCAATATATATTTATACTTCTATCTAAGACACAATTCTTTGTGGTAATGTCGCAATTACTGCATCGAATATCTTGTGCCTTTTCTTAGGAGAGGAAATGTTTGTGCCAGACATGGAAGTCACCTCGCGACTTTTATGTGCCATTTCTTCTAAAGAACCTCTTTGCATTGTGTTTGATGCATTCTTCGCGCGAAAAAGGACGTTTCGCAGGCAAGAAAGCTGCTCGCCCACAGAAAAGCTCTCTTGCTGAAAGAGGAATTCGCATTAGCGAAAGGAAGGCACATTGAAAAGACTTATCAGTCTCTTCAGCATCGCAACCCTACTTTCCTTTATGCTGCTCAGCTTTAGCACCAGTGACGTATTTGCTCAGCAGCACCCATCCAAACTCCGCTACCATAGTGTTTGTGGCATTAAAGTGGTTGACCTCGCGCAATGTAACGCCATCCAGATTGATGCCAACACCAGCGGTGTGAAGCCCAATGCTAGTAGTCCCTCCGGTTACAATCCTGCCGATCTTCAGTCGGCGTACAAGCTGCCATCCGCCAGCGCGGGCAGCGGGCAGACCGTCGCCATCGTCGATGCTTACGACGATCCTAACGCGGAGTCGGACCTGGCCGTCTATCGCTCACATTTTGGTCTCCCCGCCTGTACCACAGCTAATGGCTGCTTCAGGAAGGTCAACCAAACTGGTGGCACCTCGTATCCTCGCGCCAATAGTGGCTGGGCTGAGGAGATCTCCCTCGACCTGGATATGGTCAGCGCCATCTGTCCTAACTGCCACATCCTGCTGGTCGAGGCCAAATCCTCTTCATTCGCCAACCTGGGCACAGCTGTAAACACAGCTATTAGCCTGGGTGCTAATACTGTCAGCAATAGCTACGGTGGCAGCGAGTCCAGTGGCGAATCGTCCTACGCCTCGTACTACAACCATCCCGGCCATATTATCACCGCCAGCTCTGGTGATAGCGGCTATGGCGCACAGGTTCCCGCAGCCTACAACACCGTTGTTGCGGTTGGTGGTACCTCGCTCAGCAAGAGCAGCAATAGCCGTGGCTGGACTGAAACGGCCTGGAACGGCGCAGGCAGCGGATGCAGCGCCTACATCTCCAAGCCAAGCTGGCAGAAAGATACTGGCTGCTCCAGGCGCACCATCGCCGATGTATCGGCGGTTGCCGATCCAAACACTGGCGTCTCAGTCTACGACACCTATGGGAATGTCGGCGGCTGGCTCGTCTTTGGCGGTACCAGCGTTTCTTCGCCCATTATCGCTAGCGTTTATGCTCTGGCCGGTAATGCCAGCACCGTCAACGCCGCTTCTTCTCTCTATAGCAACACCGGCAGCCTCTTTGATGTGACCAGTGGTAGCAATGGCAGCTGCGGCGGTTCCTACCTCTGCACAGCCGGTACTGGTTACGATGGACCCACTGGCCTGGGTACACCCAATGGAACCGGAGCCTTCTAGTTTGTAATTTCTAGCTTATAAACTAGCATTTCTTCTCTTTCAGGCCTTGCCGCGAGGTGGCAAGGCCTTTTCATATGCTCATCTCTAGTGCTTTATCAAAGCATGCTACGCCTCTGCTAAAGACATCACAAAGTTCGGTAGGGATCAGCTTTAGCGCGTCCCTACCGAACTTTGTGTGTTCCCCCAGAAGTCGTGTTATGCCTGCTCAACTGGGATTTGTGCCTCATTGAACTCGGGCGACGTGGCAGACCTCTTGTCGTTCTCTAGCCTCTTCTGTTTTCTTTTGCCTCGCAGGCGTGGATTGGCGATCTCGTCAATGCCAAAGTTGATAAAGGTGAGGCCCGCACCCAGCAGGGCGATACAGAGGCCCGGCGGCAGAAACCACCACCATGCACCCAATAACAGAGCATCATTGTTCCCAGCCCAGTAGAGCATCGTTCCCCAGCTCACAGCCGTGATATCGCCCAGGCCCAGGAACTCCAGACCTGTCTCCGCAAGAATAGCGTAGATAATGGTACCCAGTAGTTGCGCGGCCACAATGGCGATCTCATTAGGCAAGATCTCATAAAAAATAATGCGCCAGTCACTCTCACCACTGGCACGCGCTGATTCTATACACTCACGACTGCGCATCGAGAGCGTCTGGGCACGCAGGACCCGCGCTCCCCAGGACCAGCCAGTAACCGTGAGCACGATAACGATGGTCAATGGCCCTTTATAGGCAATAAAAGCCGCCAGCAGGATCGCCAGGGGCAGAGTAGGAAGCACGAGAAAGATATTCGTGATCATTGAGAGAATTTCATCTACCCAACCACCATAATAGCCTGAGGCCAGCCCAATTACGATAGAAATAAGCATGGTCATAACGCCAATAGCTATGCCCATGAAGACGGAGATACGCGTCCCGACAATCACCTGTGCCAGCACATCCTGTCCTGTCTGGGTTGTTCCCAGCCAGTGGGAGGCTGAAGGCGATGCCAGGCGATCCGGGCTAAAAGCATTGGGATCCTGCGGCACAATGAGAGGTCCCACAATCGCCAGGAGTAAGAAGAAACCCAACACAATCAGGCCAAAACTTACCTTGCGATTCTGCGTCAGAAGGCGCCAGAGGTCACTCAAGCGCAAGCTTCGAGCCGAGGGTCCGGTCGCCGTTTCACTCGTTGTTACCTGCATATACATTTCCCTCTCTAGCTTCTACTTATGCGCACACGTGGGTCGAGCACAACATAGAGCGCATCCGCCATGAGATTCGCCGCCAGCACGGCCACCGTAATTACCAGGAAAATTCCCTGCAAGAGCGCGTAATCCAGGTTATCCACTGCCTGCAAGATGGCAAAGCCAATCCCAGGATAGGAGAAGACAATCTCGGTCAAGAGCGAGCCGCTAACGACAAATCCCAGCGAGAGCGCAAAGGCAGTAATATTGGGTAGAATGGCGTTGCGGGCGGCATAAGAGAACATGACCCGCCAGGGTGAGAGACCTTTGGCCTCCGCCATCAGCACATAGTCCTCAGCCAGCGTCGTAACCATGGCATTACGCATACCCAACAGCCAGCCCGCCAGCGAGCCAATAATAATCGTCAAGGCGGGAAGAACGGCGTACCAGGCCGCACTCAGGATAAAATCGAGGTTCCAGCCTGGATCGGCTACGTCCGAGTCATAGCCGCCATGAATGGGAAACCAGTTCAGCTGAGAGCCAAGCACATAGAGCAGCACCAGTGCTAGCCAGAAATAGGGGATTGCCGAGATAAAAGTAAAGAAGGGCGAGAGTACCACGTCCATCAGCGAGCCACGCCGCCAAACAACGATGATGCCCAGTAATGTACCAATAACAAAGCTGATAACGAGGGCCGTCCCCACCAGGACCAGCGTCCAGGGCAGCTCTTGCATGATCACCTCAGAGACTGGAGTCGGCAGGTAGGTAATGGACGTCCCTAGATTTCCATGCATCAGGTTGTTTATATATTGTCCGTATTGCGACCAGAGCGAGTCATGGTTGACGCCCAAAGAGATCTCCAATGCGTGCTGGGCCTGCGGCGACAACTTACCACGCATGCGTGACATCATAGCGCTGGCTGGATTGCCTGGCGAGAGATGTGGAATGAGAAAATTGAGCGTGACTGATGCCCACAGGGCCAGGATGTAGAAGATAATACGGCGAAGCATATGGCGCATGCCTGCCCCCTTCTAGATGAAAAAATCACCGTATAAAAAGCCTTGTCACATGCAGAGAACACTACCAATAGGGGACCGGGCTGAGCGGCCATCAGCGACCCAACCCGGTATGTAAACGCTATGTTGGTATAGCGTCCATAAGCTCGAAATGCCTACTCAACCGGGTGCAGATTAAGCACAACATACTCGATATCTGGATAGGTGGCCGTGCCAGGGGCCGCATAGGGATGCTGCGCGTCAGGCCAGCCCGTGAACTTCTTAGTACTGTATTGATACCAGTACGGCTCATTGGTCAGGGGAATGCTGGGCAGTTGCTCGACCATGATCTTCTGCAAGGCCTGAATGGCCTGTTTCTGCGCGTTGGGATCGGTCGATGAGGCATATTGATCCAGCAATTTATCCGTATTGGGATCGTTCCAGCGCTCATAGTTCGAGGGTGCGGCCTGGCCATTGGGCGCGCTATTAGTGCTCCTGAGCAAACCATCAAAGATGTAGTAGGGGGTCGGACCGGGATTGGTCCAGAGCATCGCCAGGTCATAGTTGCCCTTCTGCAAGGCATCATAGTATGCATCAAAGGCGATGGTATTGACCGTCACCTTAATGCCGATAGCCTGCAAATCACTCGCTATAAGCTGGCAATCGGTAATCCAATCGGTATAGCCGCTGACGACATTGAGGTTGAAGGTCAGCTTCTTCCCCTGTTTGTCGGCATAAATGCCGTCTCCACCCTTGCTAAAGCCCGCGCTCTCCAATAGCTGTTGCGCCTTCGCGGCATCGACCGAAAAGGACAGCCCATTGTATTCAGGCGCCGTATAGTCTTTATTGGCAGGAAGGATCAGCGTCGGACTGGCGGCAGGTTCATAGCCACTCTCGCCAACCTTATTCAACTGGTCGCGATTGATAGCATCGCTGATCGCCTGGCGCACCGGGAGCTGGTTAAAGGGGTACTTTGTGATGTTCATGAAGAGCATGACCACGTCACTGGAGGGGAACCAGTAATGGTTATGCGCTGGATCGAGCTTGATGTATGTTTTCTCAATATCGGGAATATAGAGGTTGGTCCAGTCGATCTCGCCCTTTTGAAGAGCCAGTTCAGCACTGGTATTGGAGTTATAGGCTGGAATCTTTAGTTCGCTTACCTCAGGTTTACCAGGTTTCCAGAACCTGGAATTCTTGCTCAGAGTCACCAACTGAGGCGTGAAGGATTTCAGCACAAAGGGACCGGTGCCAACGGGATTAGGATCGGCATACTGCGCTGGATCTCCCTTCACAGCGGACCAGACGTGCTTGGGCAGAACGTAAGTCTGGCCACCTAAGTACCAGATAATGGGATAGTAGGGTGCGTTCAAGGTCACTTTCACGGTGCTACTATCGAGTGCGACAACATCTTTGAAGCGAGGCGAGATACCACTGACATCAATCGAGGGGTTCTGCTTGATCAGATTGAGAGTAAATACGACATCATCGCTGGTAAAAGGCTGACCATCCGACCACTTTACATCTTTGCGCAAGTGGAAGGTAATGCTCGTAGCATCGCTGGCAAGGTCATAGCTCTGGGCCAGCCAGGGTTTGATGTCGCCATTGAGGCGATTAAAATACAACAACGTCTCATAGATCATACCCGGTGTGCCGCTGATCACGCTGGATGAGTAAGGGTTGAAGTTCCGTGTGTAATCTCCGCCGGCATTCGCCAGCATCGTCAAGGATGTGCTTTTGTTGCTTTTGCTTGTAGTACTACCACCACAAGCAACAAACAAGAGAGAGAGCAGCATGAGCAGAGAGAGGCATGCCATCGTGGTTCTGCTCTTGCGCGTCAGCAAATTAGTGTGTGCCACCAGACACCTCCTGAAGCGACTGAGAAATACGCTCAGCTAAACAGAGTAGACAAAACGCCAATGAACCTCTTGCGCTATATTAATGATGAAATAACTATGTATCATTTTTACGCTCTTGTCAATATTAACCCTTCTCAAATATAGTAATATACATAGTGCCGTGCTGCTTCCAAAGCCATTTTATTTAAAATATAAAATCTGCTACATTCACTTCTGCTATCCTTAATAAAAATATGTTTTGGACTCAAATAGCAAAACACTATGTTCATGCATTGACTTTGAGGTGAAATTTGCTTATCATACTTTCATGAACTTATTGCGCATCATTTTTGCCGGAAAGTAGGAGAATGTGACAAGCTCAGTAACCGCCAGGGATGTCGCTAAACTGGCTGAAGTGTCCGTGGGGACCGTATCACGGGTCTTCAACAACCACAGCAACGTCAGTGAAGAGATTCGGCAACGTGTCCTCAAGGTAGCGGCCGAACTGGGCTACTACCGGAACACGGGGGGACAGGCAATCTTGCCGCGTATACAAAACAGGATATTGAAAGAGGTAGGCTTTCTCTATTGCTCAAGCATTGAGCCAACGCCTGCCACAATGGACCCCTACTGGGCGCCGATATTTCACGGCGTCGAAAGCGCTTCCCGGCCCTCAAATATTAAAATCACCTACCGCACTATCACCGATATTTACCTCAACCCGGCCCTGCTGACAACTGTTCTGTATGAGATGCGCCTGGGAGGCATCATCCTGGTTGGACAGGCCAACGCTCAGACCATCGCGGCCATTCATGCCACACATACGCCGGTTGTCCAGGTGGACAATTATGTCGCAGATCTGCCCACACCAATTGATACGATCCTTCCCGATAATCTCCAGGGTGCCCGGCTGGCTATGGATCATCTCTTTGAAGGGGGGCACCAGCAAATCGCTTTTATTGGCGGCCCAACACTTCCCGGACCCGCGCCTGCACAACAAATTTACTCCATTCAACAACGCTGGATGTGCTACTGTATGGCCTTCATCGACCGCAAGGTGCCCATCAACTTTGATCTCGTGGAGGCTGGTAATCTTACGATGGAGGGAGGGTACGCGGCCTGCAAACGCTTACTCGAGCGTGAGGTTACCTTCAGTGCGATCTTCTGTGCAGACGATATTACGGCCATTGGCGCGATGAAAGCCCTACGCGAGGCTGGCTGCCGTATACCAGGCGATGTCTCACTGATTGGCTTCGATGACATCGAGCTGGGACAACACGTCACCCCAGCTCTCACAACAATCCGCGTCGATACTACTACGATGGGAACTATCGCCCTACATACGTTAATCGAACGGGCAAATAATCCCGAGGCCCCCTATATAACCCGGCTGATAGGCACAGAACTGGTGATACGAGAATCGGTGACTCCGCCTCAGCACTCACGCTGAACAATGTAGTATGCTATGCAAGAAGGATCCATTTTATTTCTCGTCAGAAGGAGTAGAACATGTCATTACTCGACCTCTCGCCCGACCAGCTACTCACCACCACGCGCTCAGTACGTAAGCGGCTCGACTTCTCACGTCCCATTGAGCCAGAGATTCTGCAAGAATGCCTGGAGATCGCGCTCCAAGCGCCAACTGGCAGCAATATGCAGTCCTGGCACTTCGTTGTGGTAGATGATGCGCAGAAGAAGGCCGCCCTGGCAGAACTTTATCGCCGCAGCTACAAGGACTATCGCCAGGCCACTGCCGCCACGTCAGGTACGGCCTTCGCAAAAAATCCCGAGCGCGGTCGCGTGCAGGAGCGCGTCGGCAACTCGGCGGACTACCTGGCCGAGCATATGCACGAGGTTCCCGTCATGCTCATCCCCTGCTTCCGTGGCCGCACCGAAAACCTGCCGAGCGGCATTCAGGCCAGCATCTGGGGTTCCATCCTGCCCGCCGCCTGGAGCTTTATGCTTGCCGCGCGCGCCCGTGGACTGGGTAGCGCCTGGACCACCCTCCACCTTACCTATGAGAAAGAGGCCGCCGACATCCTCGATATCCCCTACAACAAAATCACGCAGGCCGCACTCTTACCCATCGCCTATACCCTCGGCACCGACTTTAAGCCCGCCCCCCGCGAGCCGCTAAGCAAAATCCTGCACTGGAACCAGTGGTAAGCTCTAGAATATGAGGAAAGAAGCAGCTCTCAGTACATAGGGGCTATATGCCCCTATGTACTGAGAGCTGCTTCTTTCCTCATATTTAATCGCTCGTTGATTATTCTTGCCAGCGCAGTGATGGGCACACGTAGCATTTTGCCGCTGGTGGCTACTACATAGGCGCTTTTGGCTGGCGGGATGCGATAGCGTCTGTAAAGCTCTTCGACCTGGTAGCGCAATTCATGTATCTGTTCCCAGCGGAGCGCGGCCTCTACCTTCTCGCGCCCCCTGAGCAAGAGAAAGCCCTCCGCACAGATATAGGCTCGCTCCTGCTTGACCAGGCGATTGATCACATTCATCAGCAGAACGCCTGCGCTCACAACAAGCAGCGCCCCCAGCACCAGCAGAAATATGTAGCTCCAGTGCGAGCGCGCCCATAACTCCAAATCAATCACACTTCCATCACGCTCAAAAACCGCGTCGAAGCGCCTAAATGGTCCCAGCACGTAGAGACTGCCCTGGTGGTCACCAAAATAGTAGAATAGCAACGGGCTGGTGTATAGGACAAGCTGATACCCGCCATAGAGGGCAGGCAACGCAAATAACAGGCTTAGAAGCGTTCGACGCACGCCTCCGCGCCGGAAGCAAAACTGAGGCGCACCCAGGCGATACTTCTCCGCCAGGCGATAGGCCTCCAATGGCAATGGTCGCACCACTATTGCCTCCTCAAAGGGAACTTTGACACATACACAAATAAGCTCTTGTGTATGCGCATACTATAACATGAAAATGGCTGTATGTGCGCCCTCACTATGCGCTATAATGACACGGTGAAGGAAACATCCAGCTTCTCATTGACAGACACCTGTTTTGTCCTTACGAGGCATGACGAGAGGATTTTCTATGTCTATAGAGCAAATTCAGGAGCGACTCGCGCTGGTGCAGCCGCTCGATAAAGAGGCCATGCAACAGGCTGCGCGGCGTCAGCAGCAGCTTACTAAGCCAGCGGGTAGCCTTGGTCGCCTCGAAGAGATAGCCGTGCGCCTGGCTGGCATTCAGGGTACACCTCTACCACACATCCAGCAGAAGAGCGTGATCGTGATGGCAGGCGACCACGGGGTAACGCGTGAGGGCGTCAGCGCCTATCCCGCCGAGGTGACGCCTCAGATGGTGTTGAACTTTCTCGCTGGGGGCGCGGCCATCAATGCCCTGGCGCGCCAGGCCCAGGCCGAGGTCGTCATTGTCGATATCGGCGTGGCCGCTCCCCTGACACATCCTCAACTTATTTCGCGCAAGGTAGCCCTGGGCAGTGCCAATATGGCCGAGGGACCTGCCCTAACCCGTGAGCAACTATTTGAGGCCATTCAGGTAGGCTTTGAGGTCCTGGATGCCACCGCTGAGAAGGGCTGCGATCTCATCGCGATTGGCGAGATGGGCATCGGTAATACTACCGCCGCCAGTGCTATCAGTGCCACGCTCCTGCGCCAGCCTGTTGATGCCCTCACCGGACATGGCACTGGCATCAGCGCCGAACAGCGCCAGCACAAGGTTCGCGTGCTCGAGCGCGCACTTGAGCTTAACCAGCCTGATCCCAACGATGCTCTGGATGTCCTGACTAAGGTTGGCGGCCTGGAGATCGCGGGCCTTACCGGCGTTATTATTGCCGCCACAGCACGCCGTATTCCCGTCTTGATCGATGGCTTTATCTCTAGCTCGGCCGCTCTTGCCGCCTGCGCGCTCAATCCCGCTATCCGCAACTATCTTTTTGCCGGTCACACCTCAGTTGAACCCGGGCACCGCCTGATCCTTGAGTACCTTCAGCTTCAACCCCTCCTCAATCTAAATATGCGCCTCGGCGAGGGCACGGGCGCGGTGCTCGCCATGCACATCCTCGAGGCCGCGCTCCACACCCATAACGAGATGGCTACCTTCGCCCAGGCTGGCGTCTCCGAAAAAGAAGAGGGATAAGATATTGGTGTAGTTGGCGGGCAGTTGTCCGCCAACTACACCAATATCTTATCAGTGTATTTAAAATGTATAAAGTATTGTGAAACGCAACTATTTCACAACCAGACTGTAACTTCAAGCTATTGCCTGAATAGCACCTTTCGCCAATAATGGGGAGCAATTGGACGAAAGGATCAAAGTAATGCGTATTTTTCGGCATCGCCTGACTCTCCCGGCACTCGTAGCCCTACTTGTGTTTGGAGTGGTCATCGTGTTCGCACCAACCTTTATCTCCCGCGCGGAGTTCCGCCAGAGCGAGGATAATTATATCGTCGTCTTCCAACCCAAACTTCGTATTGATACCCGACAGCTTCTCAATCATGGTCATAAAATTCTGCGTGACATGAGCAAGGCGAATATGCTGGTTGTACGCTCAAGTAACCGGGATGACCTGGCCACGCTACCCGGAGTAAAGAGCATCGCTCGCGACACCTTTACTCTGGCCATGCCAGACGAGAAACCCACCACCTTTACGCGTAACGAGTCTCTATCTAGCACTGACAGCTCAACTACCTCTCAAGGGTGCGCGACCACACAGAAAGCCTGCCCCCTCCAGTGGGACCTGGCCTTCATGAATATTCCCCAGGCCTGGCAGAAAACACAGGGCTCAGCCAAAGTGCGTGTCGCCAATCTCGACACAGGCCTGCTCTCAACTCACGAGGCCGTAGGAATGAACTATGACCGCGATCATAGCCGCTCCTTTGTTGAGGCCTCTTCCTCTTGTAACAAGACCGATGATCCCAGCAGCCTGGAAGACTTCGACGGCCACGGTACCTGGACCGCCACACATATCGCGGGCAAGGATGGTCCTCAGATCAGCGGTATTGCTCCTAACACGACGCTTATCAACATTCGTGTGCTCAACGCCTGCGGCAGCGGCGCGTTAAGCTGGCTGCTCGATGGCATGTATTACGCCAATAGCGTCGGCGCCCAGATCATCAATATGTCGATGGGAACCTACATCTGCGCTGATGGCGTTATCCCCGGCTCCGCTCGCTGTGGCAACCAGGAAGACGTCGGCAACGATGAGGCCATCTGGGATGCCTTCGCACGCATGGTTGACTATCTCAAGCAGAACGGTACCACCGTCATTGCCGCCGCTGGTAATGATCACGTCCAGCTCGACCAGAATGGGCGCGTTATCAGCGCTGGCAGTCTCCCCAGTGGTGATGGTGGGACCACTGCCGACCTGCATGGCACACGCATGGTTCCCGCAGGCATTCCAGGAGTCGTGGCCGTGAGTGCTGTCAATCGCGCTACAGGAACGGGCGATACCAGCACGACCAAATACGGTCAGTATGGCTCCTCAAAACGTGAACAGCTTGCCTACTACAGCAACTATGGGCCTCGCATAGACCTCTCGGCTCCCGGTGGGGCACGCAACTACAATGTTCCCGCAAGCGACTGCATCTCCAAAGAGTGCAGCCGCCTGGAGGCCAGCTCCTCGCTTATTGGTGCCAGCGACAACCCCGGCGTCTTCGGCGCCTATGGAACCGATAGCAATGGGCAGAGTTGCAATAACTGCTATGCCTACCTGCAAGGAACCTCAACAGCCGCGCCCCAGGTGGCTGGTGTAGCCGCGCTGGCCCTGGCGGCCCATCCCGATATGACGCCTACCGAGCTGGTCTCATGGTTACATCAATCGGTGAGCAAGTTCACCGATCCTAACGCGACTCCGCCCCTACCTACAGATGCTAATAGCACTTACTACAACACGACCCTGGACTACAAGGCCTCGCCCATCTCCAATAACGAAATGGGGACCGGTATTATTGATGCCGCCAGCGCCGTCAATACCAGCGATCAATACCAGCCCCAATATCAGCCTCAGAACCAAAGCCAGGATCAATCGCAAAACCAATCCACCAATCAACAGCAGCAGAACCAGGCACCAGATCAGGGGCAGGATACACCTTCTTCGCCCCCGCCAGCAACGCTGCCCCAGGGCCAACTGCCGAACACACCCCAGTCCCAGTTTCCGTGACGAATGTATCATCGGCCCGACGCTACTAAAGTACGCGTCTACATATTATGAGCATAATATGTAGACGCGTACTTTAGTAGCGTCACCCCACTACTGTTCGCGCCAGGCGAGGCCTTCGCGCCATATGAGCAGTTCAAAGGCGTCTGGGCGCTCGCTCCAGTCGTGCACTTCGGTACGTATCGCCTCTAATTCGTCGCTATTTATGCTTCCTGCACTTCTCTCACCCTGCTCTTTTAGGGCTATAAGAATATTTGGGGCTTGCAAGTATCCCACGTAGGTGGCGGCGGATGTTCGTACGCGCTCGGGGTGCCGTTAGCGACATTACAGACAAAAGCCATAGGCTCTGCTATAATACATACATCCCAAATACACAAAAGCGGAAAGCGTATTTCCCCTATCCATCACACCACATCGTTTTCGCTATTCATCACACTGCCAAACTTACTATATGGCCTGCTGAGTCCCCATAGCTGTGATAGAATACGAGGTAAATGTAGATAGAAACGTGATTTAACCTCATATAACCTCTCATCAACGCCTTGAATTTATGTGAAGCGAGTTTTATTTTATATGCATAAACGTCAATTTCTCAAAGTAGCTGGCGGGACTGTCGCTGGCACTGTCCTTCTCGGGACGAGCACCTCCTTCTACAGCACGCATATTGAGCCAGCAAATATAGATTGTACTCAGCTCTCACTCCGCTTACCACGCCTATCTCCCGCCTTCCATGGCTATCGCATCGCTCAGCTCAGTGACATTCACATCGACGATACCTGGATGGATTTTAAGCGTCTGAGCGACATCGTCAAACAGGTGAACGCGCAACATCCCGACCTAATCGTGATCACTGGCGATTTTGTCACGCGCTACTATCCCTGGGCGGCGCGTCCCCTGGCGGCTTTAGGAGACCTCCACGCCCGTGACGGCATCTTCTCCATCTATGGCAACCATGATGCCTGGAGTGGCACAGACTGGCTTGGCGCTCTCATCAAACCGCTTAGCATCAACGATCTCACCAATGAGTTTCACACTATCAAGCGCGAGAATGGCGCGATGCTGCATATCGTTGGCATCGAGGATCTCTGGCCAGATCCCTCATACATCAACTCGGTCTGGGAGTACAGCGATACCATCGCAGACCTGGTCAAGCGCCTTCCTTCGGAGGGGTCCGCCATCCTGCTCGCACATGAGCCAGATTTTGCCGATGTCGCTACTAAAACAGAGCGCTTCGATCTCCAACTCTCCGGCCATACCCATGGTGGGCAGGTGCGTATTCCTCTTGTCGGCACTCCCAGAACGCCGCCCCTGGGACACAAGTACGTCTCCGGTCTCTACTCGGTTGGCTCCATGCTCCAGTACACCAATCGCGGCCTAGGTATGGTCAAGCCCCAGGTACGCTTCGACTGCCGCCCCGAGATCACAATCATAGAGTGCCGGGCCTTGTAGCGATTTAGGAGAAAAGCGCCTTGAACTCCGTGCCTGAGAGAGCCTCGGCATGCAGGCTCTCATAGGTGCCATGCTCAAGCAACTCACGAGCAATGGTGCGCATATGCCCAAGTATTGAGAGCATCAACCTGCCGGCAAGACTAACGCGGGCAACTCCGAGTTGCGCAAGCACTGGAAGTGGGAGATCAGGAGAGCTACCAAGAATGTTAATGGGCCCATTGATGGCCCTGACAAGATCAGCAATCGTGGAGCGCTCAAGGAAGCCAATAGGATAGACACAATCGGCACCCGCTTGCAGATAGGCATTAGCTCTCTGAACGGCATGCTCAAAGCGGCTCTCTGGCTCACCAATGGCGAGTAAGAACACATCGACACGCGCGTTGATGACGAAGGGCACGCCCAGTGAGTTCGCTAATTCACGCAGTGCCTGTATCAATTCAACCTGGTAGGTAATATCGGCCAGCGTGTTTTCCTGGTGCTTGAGCGAATCTTCGATATTGATACCTACAACACCAGTCTCAATCACTGCTTTGACGGTTTGCAGTACCTCGTCAATGGAGTTGCCATACCCCGCCTCAATATCCGCTGTAACTGGGCAATCGACC
Organism: Ktedonobacter sp. SOSP1-52; assembly: GCF_016587395.1. Taxonomy (NCBI): domain Bacteria; kingdom Bacillati; phylum Chloroflexota; class Ktedonobacteria; order Ktedonobacterales; family Ktedonobacteraceae; genus Ktedonobacter; species Ktedonobacter sp. SOSP1-52. Next base: position 6,321 of record NZ_BNJH01000006.1, on the reverse strand, counting down.
ACACGTGTGATCCGCGCAAGCGCCTCTATCAGCATGTCTCGGCTAATGTGCTGACCATCACTATAGCCCAGGGCAGTGGCAACTCCAGAGCTAGTGGTGGCAATAGCAGGGAAACCTGCCTGCTCAATAATTCGCGCACTCGCAGCATCCCAGACGTTTGGCAAGACCAGCAGAGGCGCATCGTGATGCAACTGGCGAAATTGCGCCGCTCTCTCTTGTTGTTTCTGATAATTCATAGATAGAACTCCCTCTATGCTATCGCACAATATTACAGGCTCTTTTCTCATCACTGTAGAGTAATATTGGCCTTAATACAAGGGCCGATTTTCATAATGCTTATAGGGCCATTATTATGTGAAGCGGCTTCTGCCTCTGCACCTGTTCAATTACGACGTTTTAGTTTTCGCATGAAGCGCTGATGTGATAATATGGAAGACAATAAATATTCTTCCTCAGAAACGCAGGGAAGCCACATCATGCCTTGCGTTTCTCTTTACTTTAAGCCGTTCAATTCGACCTCGTACACTTCCTCAATGCTGCGGAAGGATCATTAGCATATCTCTATCTACAGAAGGGGGATCTCTAGTGCAAGAGGCTGTGATATCGCCGCTTCCCACCTGGCAAAACTTTTACGTCATCGTCGGTTCCTCTGCTGCCGCGCTGACTGGACTGATGTTCATAGTCATTACCTTGATCGCAGGGCTTCGGGGTAGAAGATCAGGCGAGGCTATCGCGGCATTTAGCACGCCAAATGTCGTGCATTTCTGTGCTGCACTCTTTATTGCCGCGACAATGACTGCTCCCTGGCAGGTGCTCTGGAGCATGAGCTTCCCGCTTGGTCTCGCCGGTGTGGCAGGGATGATATACATCATAATCATCGTACGACGAACGCGCCGTCAAAACGACTATCAACCAGTTATGGAAGACTGGATCTTCCATACCATCCTACCGCTCGCCGCGTATACAACACTCTTTGTCGCAGCCATAGTGCTACCAACATACCCGGTGCCCACCCTGTTCGTCATCGGCGCGATGACGGTCCTGCTCATCTTCATCGGTATCCACAACGCCTGGGACAACATCACCTATATTGTCCTCACCCAGTTCAACCAATCAGAAGAAGAGAAGTAGCCACTGCGTGGCGCGCATGGATAAGGGGTGTATGGGTGGAAACGGCTTTGCCGTTTCCACCCATACACCCCTTATCCATGCGCAAAAGATGCAACCTTTGTGGGGCTTTCTGGTATCTACCCCATAGATGATGATTTCTTTCTGTGAAGGACGGATATGGAAGAGAGCGAGCAGGAACTACTGGCGCTGTTGGCAAGCGATCTACACGGCAATTTTTTGCGCGTGGTGGAGCATTACCAGCATCGCCTCTATACCTTCGCCCTACGCCTGACGCGCAGCTTTCAGGATGCGGAAGATATTGTGCAGGAGGCTCTGGTGGGCGCGTATGTCTCGTTGGAAAATTATACTCCCGAGCGTATACGCGCACTCAAGCTCCAGGCCTGGCTCTATCGCGTGGTCTTTAACGTCTATAGCCACTCCAGGCGCAATACACAGCTACACCTGGTGCCACTGGCGACGCTTGAGGAGCATCCCGAGCTAAACCCGGCTGACCGCGAGGAGGAACAACCCGAACTGCTTTGCACGACCTGGGAGCAACAACGCGAGCTAGAAGACCTCGTGGCCCGACTACCGGAGCGCTACCGCGTTGCGATTACTTGCTACTACTTCGAACAGCTCAGTTATCGCGAGATTGCCGAGCTGCTCGCTCAACCCATGGGAACCGTGAAATCGACCATCTCAAGGGGGCTACGCCTCTTGCGCGCCAGCATCGATACCCAAGAACAGGAGAGGGAGGAACAGTCATGGAGCCAGAGAACGCCCAGACACAAAAATCCATAAGCAAACCAACGGCATGGCAGTATGCCGCGCCCCCCTCGCTCCTGACAGGTGTCCAGCAACGCCTGAACCAGCGAGAAGCCCTGCTTTCTTCCGATGTAACGAAGCGCCCTGGCGAGCAGGAGTTGCTTGAGGCTCTCCGACACCCGGCGTGGGAGATGCGTAGCGCCGCTGCGAAGGCCCTCGCAAATCATGACACATCCGCCGCTGAGGCCGCGCTTGGCGAGGCTCTGCATGATGAACATCCACTCGTGCGTGTCGCAGTCTTGCGCGCCCTGGCAGCCTTGCGCCCAAACTCTTCGCTTGTGTATGAGTACATTATCCAGGCGCTTCGGGATGACAACGATGAAGTACGCGAGATAGCACTTGTCCTATTCAATAAGCAACCACGCGTAGAAAAGCTACCTGCGGTCTCACCACTGCGGCTCTTCTCCCAGCCCTGGCGCTATGCCTGGGGCCTCTTGTGGGCACAAATTCGCGTTCTTCCCAGGAGTATCTGGGCGAGTTCGGCAACAGTCCTGTTTATGATCCTGGCTTTGCTCCTGTTACGAGGCAACATGGTGCTTATTCAGGACCATGTAACGCGCGACCTGCTGGCGATCAGCATTACTGCCGCCTCTGTGATCAATATGGCTTATGTCTATGGGCGCGCGCACGATCCAGGCCTGGAGTTCGCCCTGGCGACCCCCACTTCGCCACGCTTGATCCTGCTCTGCCGCATGCTGCTGGTAACTGGCTATAATCTCACCCTGGCTGTGGCCTTCTCGGCGCTGCTCGTCCTGCTCAACGGCGGTACACTCTGGAGCATCATTCAGCTCTGGCTTGGTCCCCTGCTGCTGCTGTCGGCGGCCAGCCTGGCCATCTCGATGTTGCTAGGCTCCCTGGTGGCCATTATCACCACCCTGGCCTTTGAGCTGACCCAGATGCTCACAATACAGGTTCATGAGGGCATCCCACATCTAAATATGGCGCTCTCAGATCTCTGGCAAACTCAGCCTGCTGTGCTCCTGATAGCGGCCCTGTTACTCATCTTTGCCTTGCTCTATACACCCAAGAATATGCGTTTCGCCTGATCTCTTAACCTAAAAAGCTTTTAACACAACCTTACTCAAGACAGATTCAACTATATATAGAAATGGAGTTCCCGATGTCTCTTGATCGACTGCGTTATGAATTGAAGCTCATGGGAGGAAGGGTTACACTGACGCCTATTGTGAGCATGCTTAGCTTTGGTTTGTTCTCATTTCTGCTACCCTACAGTGATTTCGTCCCGCGCTTCCTGATGGGTGGGCTGGAGATGATTCTCCCCCTGGCAGCGGGCATTATTACTGTGATGCTTACCAGCTATGACCAGGCTATTGAGATCCAGCTTACGGTGCCTCGCCTCTATCATCTGACCATACTGCGGCGCCTGCTACTGCTGCTTGGCTGGTTTATCCTTGTAGGTTTACTTAGTAGCTTTTTTATCGCCGCGATAAATCTCAGCTGGCTGCATATCAACCTGGGCAGCTTGCCACTGGCACTTAGCTTCCCTCTGGCGCAACTGAGTTGGCTCACGCCCCTGGTCTGGTTCGTCTGTGCGGGCTTCTGCCTGGGTGCACTCCTGCGCAACTGGGTCGCGGGCACAACCATTCTCAGTGCCATCTGGCTGCTGGAGTTCGTCTTTAAAGACTATCTAAGGGCAACAGATTGGCTCCATTCAGTCTTCTTCTTCGCGACATCACTTACTCCCATTCAACAGGTTACTTCGAGCACGTTTGGAGCCTGGCTGACGACACGCTGGCAAATGTGTGCCATCGCGGCGGCGCTCCTCTTCCTCGGCTGGTTGCTCACGCATAATACTGAGGCCGTGTTGAAAAGTTCTAGTGAGGCATAAAACGATGGAACAGCTTACAAGCTTTTTAGGCACCTTCTACTATGAGTTTCGTATGCAGATTCGCCGTCCCGCGCTCTGGATCACGATGGCGATCATCATCTTCCTCATTCTCGCCTCGACGGGTCGCAGCACGTCTCTCGTCTCCTATGCGCAACATATCAATAAGCAGTCTGCGGCCTCGACACTGGTGGTATGGATGGACTTTCTCAGCATCCTGCTCCCCATTGGGGTCGGGCTGATGATGGCAGATCGTCTCTACCGTGACCGCAAGACGCGGGTCGAAGAACTCTTTACCTCTCTACCCAATGCACTGTCTTCGCGCTTGCTTGGTAAATACCTGGGTGGGCTGGGAGCCGCCGCGCTTCCTCTGTTTACCATCTATATGCTCGGTGTTCTGTATATCCTGTTTCAGACTGGCGACTGGCTGGTGCTCCCCAGGCGGTAGCCGTCTTCGCCCTGGTCAGCCTGCCGGGCCTGCTCTTCATTAGCGCGTTCTCGCTAGCCTGCCCACGTGTCATGTGGGTGCCGCTCTACCAGTTTCTCTTCGTTGGCTACTGGTTCTGGGGCAACCTCTTACACGGTCCCAAAATCCCTTCCTTGAGCTCTACCCTGCTCACGCCGATCGGCGATAATCTTAGCCGCGCCTTTTTTCCCGGTAGTGACCGTCTCTTTATCTCGCACGACCCTGTACCTCTAGTAAATGGCTTTATAAGCCTGGGTCTGCTCGTGGGCCTCGCGGCCCTGGTCTTAATCGTCCTTGTAGCGCTCATGAAGTGGCAACAGGCACAGCAATAGTTTGAGGAGAATAATTATCATGCAGATAGAAATTCAGCATCTAACCAAGGTCTATCGCGGAGGCGTACATGCCCTTCAGGATCTAAACCTGACTATCCCCAGCGGGATGTTTGGCCTGCTTGGCCCCAATGGCGCGGGTAAGACCACACTCATGCGCATCCTGGCGGGCATCCTGCCAGCTACGGAGGGCTCAATTCGCATCGGTAGCTATGATGGCACCACTGAACGTGGACGCACTGCCATCAAGCGTGTCTTGGGCTACCTGCCCCAGGACCTGGGGATGTATCCCGATCTCTCGGCCTACGAGTTCCTGGACTATATCGGCATCCTCAAAGGCCTTGACGAGCGCAAGCAACGCCAGCAACGCGTCAACGAGCTGCTAGAGACCGTGGCGCTCAGTGATGTCGCGCGTCGCAAGCTCAAGACCTTCTCCGGCGGCATGAAACGCCGCGTGGGCATCGCGCAGGCCCTGCTCAATGATCCCCAGCTCCTCATCGTCGACGAGCCAACGGCGGGCCTCGATCCCGAAGAGCGCATCCGCTTCCGCAACCTGCTCTCAGACCTGGCAGGCGAGCGCACCGTGCTCCTCTCCACACATATCATTGAGGATATCGCTCAGACCTGCCAGCAACTGGCCCTGATGAAGAACGGCCACGTCCTCTTCCAGGGCACAATCATGAGCATGCTTGAGGAGACACATGGCAAGGTCTGGCAGGTCACCACTCCAGGCCAGAAGCCCGAGGGCAACTTTACCGTTGTCTCGACCCTCAACATGGGCGACAGCGTCCAGTACCGCATTGTGGGCGAGAAGCCCTCCAGCTCCGACGCCATAGCCCTCGATCCCAGCCTGGAAGACAGCTACGTCTGGTTTATGCGTGACTCCCGGCGCACACCTGTTCCCGCCAGGTAGACACTTGTTACTATGGTGATGAGATGTGCTTCCGGGTTGCTTGCAGCAACCCGGAAGCACATCTCATCACCATATAATTTCTGTAGCTTGCTTCACAGTTCTTGTCTATGCTTGCCTGCTATAATCTGATCAGTCGCAAGGATAAGATAAGAGTGTGAAAGAGAGCATCCGCATTGACAAAAGAACATATATATGAGAAGGATACGCAACCCATATCCACCACTATAAAAAGGGCACGCAAGCCCTTTCTCATCTTCAAGATTCTGCTTGGTCTCTGCCTTGTTGTGTTATTTCTGGCCTGGGCGATTATCCCTGCCATCCGGGGCTATACGCTTGTAGAGAATAAGCGTCACTTTGTGCCCCAGGCCACCTCAGCCGGTATTCCAGTACAGGATGTCCAGTTTCAGGCCGTAGATGGGGTGCACCTCTCGGGCTGGTTGGCCCTGGCCTCGCCCAAGGCACCTACGATCATTCTTGTGCATGGCTTTAAGGAGAATCGTATGGGCATGCTGCCCGATGCACGCTTCCTCTACCAGGCTGGCTATAATGTCCTGCTCTATGATAGCCGGGGCTGTGGCGCGAGCGATGGCTGGGAGATTACCCTGGGCGCGCGTGAGCCAGATGATGTACTGGGAGCTGTGCGCTACCTCAAAGGGCGCTCGGACCTGCTGAACAAACATTTTGGTCTGATGGGGAATTCGCTTGGCGCGGGAATTGTCCTATTGGCGGCGGCCCGCGAGCCAGCGATCCTGGCGACGGTGGCCGATAGCTCCTGGATCGATGAACATGCCCAGCTAGACCGTATGTATGATCTCTCGGTCGGACGCCTGAC
>NZ_BNJH01000005.1:20000-1061919 GCF_016587395.1 Ktedonobacter sp. SOSP1-52 | reverse complement strand
TCTGATCTGACCGATATGAGCGCTTGGGAGCGTGCACTCTGTACCTTTGCAGAGCTGCAAATCGCCTGCGTGAGCCGGAAAGAGGAACTGCTTGCGATTGGCTGTCCAGACCTGCGTCTCTCTGTCATCAGCGCCCAACTTGAGCCACTGTTGGACGATCAAGCAGCTTTGCGCGTCGATCAATCTGACGGACTCAGCCGCGAGCAAGTAATACAGCTGCGCACTCGCGTGCCCGAACTCCAGGCGACCTGCCACTGTCTCGCGGAATGTGGCGTCCCAGAAACCCTGGAACATGGCGACTTCAATCCCATGAATATCCTCGTACAGGATGAGCAGATTACCTACCTGGACTGGACTGACGCGAGCCTCACTCATCCATTCTTCAGTGCGCTCCGCCTGCTCTCCTATTTCTTGCCAACCTCACTCAAGGAACAGCATCCCCATCTCATCCAGCGTTTGCGCACGGCTTATTTGGAACCCTGGACCGCCTATGCGCCAATGGATCGTTTGCTGGAGGCGTTTGAACACGCGACAACGCCCATGCTTTTGCACCGGGCATTGAACTATTCCCTGCTCGATTTTACACGGCGAGGCATTCCTTGGGAACGCTCGATGGTGGTCACAAGGCATTTGCAAGCGCTCTAAACAGAGAGGCTTGCCTCGATTCTTGAACCCTTAACTCTACGCCGCAGTGGACTAGTTTTGCCGATTCCAGGGATAGGCCTCTGGCTCCTCGGGCAACTGAATATCCTCCTGTACCAGCTCGGTATGTTTGTTATACCGCGTGGAATATTGAGCTCTTGATGATGCTGATCGACTTCAGCCTGATGCTCCTTCAACACGGCACCAATCAAATCCTTGCGACCACCAGCCAGGGCTTTCACTAAGCTGACATTGAGAAACCACCGTCGCCTGGGTTCGTTAGCACGATTCCACTGCATGATGGCATAGATCGCGCGGCGCAGACGTTCCTTGGTCGCCCCTTCCTGCCGATAGCGCGAAAGCTGAGACGTGGGCATAACGGCAAAGTGTGGTCCCTCCTGTTTCATCTTCTCCACTTCATGCAGGAGCCAGGAGGTCACCACGGGTCGCAGATCGGTCACCTGCTGACTGAGCAGATAGGCACGAATCTCTTGCAACTGCTGAGCAGAAACATCGAGGGCCTCAATCGTCCAGGCAAGAGGTTCCGTTGGCTGAGGCAGTGGGTCGCCGCTTTCGTAGCCGCTTCATAGGCATCCATCAGGTTGCGTACCACTTCATCCTGATCTTGAGGGTAAGGAACCATCCTCTCGGAGAGATCGTCAAAGCGATCGCGCGTGGGGATCGCTAAGCGGATCAAAGAAAAAGCAGCCCCTCTTTCCTTTTGCCTTTCTTCTTCTTGAGGGGCCGTCCCTCCGGCTTCGGTTCTTTCCTCACGCCCTTCTCCTTTGGTTGAAAGATCTCAAGCACCTCGACGCCAGGCTCCCCTACCTTTCGCCCCTGACGTCGATCAATGGTCCCATCAGAAGCAACGACCACATAATCAAAGTAGTGCAGGGCGGAAGCATAATTACGCTGCTGCTGTTCCACATCCTCCTCACCCACCTTCCCCGCTCCCGGGTGACGCTCTGGCGTGGTCACCAAGCGATGTCCCTGGATTTCGGCAATATAGGCAATGGCTTTCACCTGCTCGGGAGCATACCAGTACACCGCGATGGTGGCATAGACGCTTCTGAGTAGGTGGGTATACAAGGCGTCCCGCTCCTCATCACGGACAGGCACCAGGTCGTGAAAATGGCGATCAGCAGCCTCGCGCACTGCTTGCCCATAGCGGGCACGAATGCTCTGTTCCTCTTCGTGCGCATCCACCAGCTGCCTCAGTCGCGCGATGCCCTCGAGAACCAAAGCAGCCGGCGCCAACGTCGGAATCTCATAGGCCTGCTCACGCGAACGCCCTTTCACCTGCCACGAAACCAGAGCGTGTACGCCGTCTTGGGTTCAAAGACAGCCGTTTTCATCACCTCAATGAAACGGCGACCGCAACACAGCGCCAGCCCCACGGCGAGCTCTGCCGGATTGTGTGACGACAACAAACGGGTGCCTCGCTCCACCAGCACGTCAACCTCCTTGAGAGGCAGAGAATCCCCAAGGCGTTCATCCAGTTTCTGACGGGCAGGAGCATTCAACTGCACCCACTCCTGCTGCGTGAGGCGAACATATTTGAGCGCCAGATGCTCCCGCTGCCCCGAATCCGTGAGATAACTATTCTGCTCAGTGAGCGGCAGTTGCTTAATTTGGTTGCGCAGATTCGTCAACGGATTACGAATGCTACTCTCCGAGAGGTGACGCTCCTCACGCCAATACGCAAAGACCTCTTTCGCTAACTGAGCCAAAGCAGGCTCATTGCGTTCGTGCGCCAGGCGCTCCACCTGGGGCAACATCCCCTGCCAGTAGTCTCGCTCCCACCCGGTAATCTTTGGCATTGACCCACTCCTTCACACTCTGAAGTGCAGCGTTGTATCATTCTCGTGATGTGACCACTATTTGGTCACATCATAACCTCTTTTCTCCTCTCTAGTATACCATAATCGAGCTTAAAAAGCTATATTACACAATACACTCTTAGTGACCAGATTTTCTCTTCTCAGAGGAGAGAAGGATCCCACCCATCCTCTCTGCGCATCCCATAGGCGCGTGTCGCGTGAGCACTCCCGCCATGACACCCCTCGCGAGCAGAGAAGCAGATGAGCCGATACCGCCACCAGAACGCAAAGAAAAAGACAGCTCCTTTCTCAGCTGCTGCTCCTCATTGCTTCTCATAAACAGGTTGCTCTTACAAAACGTGGCAACCGGTTGCCACGTTTCCATGACTCTGCCAAAGACAAAGGGGCGACCGTCATAGCCACGTGAGTGAAGGTTGCTATGACGGTCGCCCCTTTGTCTTCTACCGCATTGGCGCATAACTCGTTCCTGTGTTGTGAAACATCACCTCAAGCCCATTCACCGTCACCACGAGATCCGGATGGTGGACATCGCCTGAGAAGGTGAGCGTGATTGGTGCCAGATCCGCGCCAGTCCCAACAAGGTGAGGCCCTTGCAGAAGACGAGCCTGTGCGCCATCGCCGCCGGGCACCTCAAAGATCAACACCTGCCCCTTGAGATTGAGAGCGGTAAAATGGGTTGGCACATGGGGATCCACCTCATGGCCCACGATGTGATCGACCTGCGTCGTTCGCGGATAGCCATAGCGAACGTTGTCCATGAGCGTGCTACTCCCATTCATCGCCGCCGATCCGACAAGCGCCAGAAGCAACGCACAGAACATGCCTAGCCCAAGGGGCAGGAGCCAGCTCCCTCCTCGCGACGTTTTCGGCTCTGCCGCGGCCTCCCGCACGAATTCTGGCACCTCTTCGGGTGTCGTGGGACGCCGCGCTCGCGCTTTGGCGAACTGAGAGGCGCGCGCCGTCTGAACCGCTGGCGCTTTGGCGGGCGAGGGCCTCGGACGGCGACGGACAACAAGACTGCGTGGAGCCAGACGAGGCTCCTCTCCCCCGATGGTTGCAGGCATGATGGTTCCCTCCTTTGACAAGCAAAGCACAACAAGGACGAAGAAGAAATAGAGAGGCCTGAGCCATCGCAAGGAGGGGGGAACAGCAGTCGTTCACACCAAGCATACCTGAGCCAGAGGCAAACGCACAACCCATTTTTCCACGAAGTTTTCCAGGGGGTGTGCACGAATTGTGCATAGCTTCGCCAACGTTGGAGACAACAGCAGTCAGGACATCAACAGAAAAGGATGAATATCGACTCATCCTGTCTCACTCCCAACCGCATGCAGAGACAGCTCTCTCATACATGTACCTCTTGCGCATCTAGGGCATTGCAAATTGCTGTAATTCATGCTACAGTTCAAGATGAAAAGAGGCATTCGTCCATGGTGTGAATGCCTGCCCCAGGCGTCAAAGGAAGCAGGCGCCATTTTCCAAGGGGACAGATATATACCCGCAAACAGACATGGAGCTGACGAGAGAGGCAGAAGCATTCTCTCGTCAGCCCTGTACCAGACACGGCTGATCAGGCCAGCACTTGATCATGTCGAGCATCCCTTTTGCCCTTTCCCCGGATCCGCGCCTTGCCCCCAAAAGCACCAGAGAACACAGCAAGCGTTCTGCCCCCGTCCCTCCATGCTGCGTGAAATTCGACGGCTCTAGAGTTTCACGGGTGTGATTCATTTTTTTGCAATGAGACAAAGATGGTAGACTAAGGAGGAGAAAAGCAAGAAAAACGAGAGGAGAGGATATGAGCCAGGAAGAGAGACCTCCGTCGTGGCAGCAAAGAAGTCAGGACGTTGACCAGGCGATGCAAGAATGGCGGCGAACGCATCCCCAAGCCACCTTAGCTGAGATTGAGCGTGCCGTTGATGAGCAGATGAACCAGCTGCGAGCCAGAATGATCGAGGAAGTGGCTCACACGAGCCCACCTGAGCAGGCAGCGGGTCAGCGCCAGCCGGTGAAATGTCCTCAATGTGGAAACCGCATGCAAGGGCGTGGCAAGCGGCAACGGCGATTGCAAACCCAAGGGGGGCAAGAGGTCACCCTCACGCGTGAGTATCAGAGCTGTCCGCAGTGCGGCTACAGCTTTTTTCCCCCTCGATGAGCAGTTGGATCTGCCTGCAAGCGGGTTGATGCCTCATGCTCACCAAAGCCTGGTCCGTCTGGGAGCACGCCTCTCTTTTGAGGAAGCAGCCAGCGAACTGCACGCCCTGCTGGGCATCGAGGTGAGTGACTCACGCGTACGCCGGCAGACGTTACAAGTGGGGGCAAGCGTTCAAGCCATTCAAACCGAGCAAGCCAACATCTCGCATGCCTCTTCGTGTGGGTCTTCCTCTCCCCAACCTCTCCCCTCACGCCTGGCCATGAGCGGAGACGGAGCGATGGTTCCCTTGCGTGGAGGAACCTGGGCAGAAGTCAAAACCGTGGTCATTGCAGAGGTGCTTCCTTCGCAGCCAGAGAGCACAGAGCAGGCCAGCCGACGGACCACCAACCATTCGTACTTTTCGCGACTGGCTGATGCGACGATGTTTGCGGATCTGGCTTCAGTGGAGATCGCGCGACGAGGTATCGAGAGCGCGGAGCAGGTCTGTGCAGTGCAAGATGGAGCCGAATGGCTTCAAGGCTTTGTGCAAAGCCATCGCCATGATGCCATTCGCATTCTCGACTTTGCGCATGCTGCTGAGTATGTAGGCAAGATCCACGAGCAGGCCCAGCAAACAGGGCAGCGCTTGCCAGCACGCTGGGTGAGCGTGCTGCTCCATCAGCTGAAATATCACGGTCCAGTGCGCATGCTGGAGCACTTGCACTGGCTCAGCCAGCGCAGGGATATCCCAGCCATCACAGATGCGCTACGGTATTTTGGCAAACGCCTCCCTCAGATGCACTATCCTCAGTTTCAGGCCCAAGGGTGGCCCATTGGGTCAGGAATGGTGGAAAGCGCGAACAAGGTGGTCATGCAGGCTCGGCTCAAACGAGCGGGGATGCATTGGGAGCCAAGCAACGTCAATCCCATGCTCGCCCTGCGTGATGCCCTCTGTAATCAGCGCTGGGCAGAAGTCTGGCACCAGCAGCAACAGCGGCAAAAAGAAGATCGTCTTGCTCGCCGAGAGCAGCGCAGCCAACAGAGACGAGCTCAGTTAGAGCATGCGCTGGAAGAACAAGTCATCCATCTCTTACTCCTGTCCGTGTGCCCCAAGATCAAGGCTCAATCGGCTCCCCGCAAAGGTCGCACCGAAGGCCAAAGGCGTTGGGGGCGCATGACCTTTTCTCACAAAGCACCTTCTTGGCAAAATGCAAAAAAATGAATCACACCCGAGTTTCACCGCCCCCTTGATTTTTTCGCGATACTCAGGTATACTTTATAGGTAAGCTTTTTTGAGAGACCATGTGGGTCTCTCTTTTTTTTCCTCTCCCTGCGCGAGAACACCCCCTCCCATGCTCTTTTTGCGCGACGCACGGCTTTTCGCCCTCCTCGCGTGAACCGGCGCGCAGCAGGACCAGCAACAGCCGGGACACCCGATTCCAGGGTCATCACCTCCGCGCACACCCTCCCCTCCTCCAGCAGCACAACCCTCGCGCGCGCTGCTGTTCGCAGAGAACCTCCCTCACACTCGTCTCACCGGGCCTACGGCCTTACTCGTGAGGTCTCTGACGCGTCACTTGTGGGGGATCACCTGCCCTCAATTCAGAGGACGCCATGGTCTCAAACGGTTGCTGCAGTTTCAATCCCTCCAGCATTTCCTCCCGTAAGCACACCGTGACAAATTCCGCCACACTGCCGCGAAGATGCTTCAAGCCACGCCGGATAAACTCATACAAAACTGGCGAGAGTCCTTGATTGCGCAGGCACATGGAGAGATGCAGCGTGCCTGCAGCTCCCCCTGGTGCAGCATCACCTTCGTTTTCACCTCGATCCGTCATCCTAACGGCGGCAAAACCAAATCCCATCTGCTGCCGAATCTCATCGAGAGCAGCGATCTCCTCCTCATCGAACTCCACCTCAATAACCGCGTGACCAGCAGCCCCCTCCCTTTCTCTTGCCACCCAACCAGGCTCAATGATTGGGACTCCTGGCCGCTCAAGCCAGATTCCTTTGCGCTCATCCTCCAGTCGGTATTCCATATAGTTACAAACAGCAGCACAGGCAAAACGTGCTCCTGGTGAAGAATCTGCTAGCAACACAGGATCATGACAAATCGTTGCCAGATAGTCGACGCTCTCCACAGAAGGTGGACAGTAGTAGTGCGTTGCAAGACAGGGATAGACACTGCCATGAAGCGCGGGAAAGAGCTCTCTCTCTCCGGCAGGCAACGGAACCAGGTCACGAAAAGACTCCGTTGCGCTTGCACACACGCGGGGGCCATACTGCTCACGCAGTACTTGCTCATCGACCTGGGTACCATCGACACGTTCTCTCACCCGCTCCCAGGCTTCTACGACGAGGTCCGCTCGCACGAGCGTCGGGATGCGCAAAGGGACCAGGAAAAAAAGGATTGTCATGGACTGCATCTCGGAACAGGAGGGAATACGCCGTCTTCTGTGAGAAACTCCCATTCTTCAGAATGGCCATCAGCCCTTGACCGGTCAGCACAGCAATCCCTACCACCAAGTCAGGCCACGCCTCTGCCTCCATCACCCCCCTCGAGAGCAATCCTTTCGCCCTCGCGACGATCAATTCGGGATCAGGCAGAAGCACACGACGATCCTGCCAGTCCTGCCTCATCTGCTCCCACTCGTCTTCTCGACATCTCAAATATTTGAGGCCGATATGCTCCCACTCACCTGCCTCCTCGTTCCACCGCTCATTCCAGGGAGCAGGCAGACACGTCCGCAAGACGAGCCGTGTGCGCATCATCATCTCTTGATACGACATGCTCTGGTTCTGCCGACAATACGCCCTCCATTGCGCCATCTCAGCCTCACAGATCGCCCAAATCTCTTCTTCCTCGTCGCCCCCACCCTCATCCACCACATACTCTGCCATCTCAGCAATTAACCAGTGCCAACGCGCTTCGAGCCATTGCAAAGCCAGCGTTTTTCCTTCTTTCTCTCCGGCTCGCACCTGCGACCTCCTCTCTCGATCTCTCTGCGCTCTGCCTTTCCCATCCTCACGCTCCTGTCCATCATCACGTTGCATCTCTTCCTGTGCGCGGGCTCGCTTCTCCTGCGGCACTCCATGCACACGCCCATCTGTCTGTTTGAACACCTCCAACACTTCCACTCCTGGCTCTCCAAGCCGAATGCCTCGACGCTCGTCAATGCTCCCGTGCTCGTCAAGCACCACGTACTCGTCGTACAATGCCATCTGAGCCAGCGTGGAGCGTTCCTCTGCCGACGTTGCCTCCAGAAACTTCTGATGATGCTGAATAGTCGCAGCGTAATACCAGGTGTCAACGGTGAGCGGACAATAGAGCCAGGCTGCCAATCGAGGATAGACACCATGAGCCAGGGACGTGTACATGTTGCGTGCCAGCGGGCGCAGGGGTACCAGGTTCCCGACCTGCTTATAGGCGGCTTCCTGAATGTGGCTCAGACATTGTTGGCTGACATCACGCCGTCGCAATCCTTGAAAATGATTCCCAAAGAACTGGCGCACCCGATGCACTGCCGCAAGCACCTGCGACGCCTCCACCAGGGTCGGCACCTCAAACGGGTCACTCATGACTTCATAGACCGTCATTGGCGCGGCAACCAGCAGGGAGTAGGCGCTTTTCTTCGTAAAGTGTCCGGTGTGCAGAATCTCGACGAGGCCTCGACCAGTCGCCAATCCGATTCCGACCACCAGCTGCGGCCACACATTGCTCTGCAACAGGTGCTCCACTTTTCCAATCAGTTCCCAGGGACGCGCAAGCGGCAGAGGATGCTCTCGCCGCTCCTGCACCTCCCTCTCGCTCGCTGCGGCCATCTGTCTCCATTCCTGCGTCGAAAAGTTCAGATATTTGAGCGACAGATGCTCCTTTTGGCCTGATTTGGGATTGCACCAACAATTCTCCTGAGTGAGGGGAAAGGTTTCCCGAATACGATGACGCGTTTCTGTTAATGGTTTCTGCAACGAACTTGCACGCTTGAGGCTGGGTCGGCGCCGCCACAACTCCAGTTCCGCTTCGCAGATGCGCTTGATCTCCTCCTCCTGCGCACACCCCAGAGGCGCGAGCATCGGCAACAACCGCTCCCAGCGCTCTTGCAACCACTTGCGCGACCTGGGCCCTCACACGCCTTTCCTCTCCGCCACCAAACAGACCTGGTGGAATCGCTAGCGCTTCTCACGCAACCGCTGCACGTTTCTTTGGGTGAAGAGGCGATCCATCGCTTCTCCCACCACATCCTTCGTCACCGTAAACACCCCATAACGACTGAGCAAATAGTCAAGATGACAGCACACCAGGAACATCACCTGCAAATTCCCCTGCGTCTTCTGCACAACCATCTCGACAGCCTCATCCTCAACTGGCAAACCCAACCGCTGCACCTGCTGTTCGAGGAGGGTACGGGTATCCTGTTTCCCAAGGGCTGCAAATGCGTGCAACACACCCGCCCGAGAGGACAAAGCCGACAGCTTCACTAACCGTTCTGCGCTCCGTGGACGACCCAACAAAACCAGCCCCAGACGACTGCGATCAGAGAGATCCCGCAACACCTCCAGGCTCTCCCACAACAGGCCATCAACCTCATCCACAATCAGCAGGTCCACCACCTCTGGGCGGATCGCGACGGGCATCGCCCTGGTCTCTTGCGCCACGGTACTCGCATGATCGGCAAGCATTTGCAGGCCCCACAACAACAAGGCCAGATCTTGCTCGATGCTCTTTGGCGTTGCCGTCGGTTTGGATGTATAGAAGGCCGTTCGCGGCATCGGACCCTCCGCTGAAAAGGTCACGCCATGAGCCGACAACAACGGTTCAAAGACCTCCCGACTTTCGCATATTCACGCGCTGCACGTGTCTTCCCCACCCCCCTCTCCCCCACACACACCACGATGTAGCGATAACGCCGACTCGCCTCACACACCTGGACAAAACGGCGATATTCCTTTGTCTGCACAAACGAGGAGAACGGGAGCTCAAGCTGGCTCTGTTCCCTCTCCCTCATCGATCGCTGCTCAGTTGGAGACAAGGAGCGGTTCTCCTGCAGCTGTCTCTCACGCTGTTTCTCGCTCTCACTCATCGTCATACCACCGTATCTTGGACGGCTTCTTGGGTCGTCCACTCAATGCCGACACGTTCTCAGCTTCATCTGCGCTGCCTCCCTCGTCGCTGTGCGCAGGAACCAGCGTCGCAGCTCCCTCTGAGAGCGCACGCATCTTCCGGTGCTCCGGCGATGCATAGCGAGCCACCACCCCCTTGCGCTCACGCAAGGCGTTTCCAACCACCTGGCGTCGTTTTGTTCGGGAAGCTTGAATCGCCTGCAGACTCACCGCCGGTCCCCCACGTTCCACACAGGAAGCCTGACAGAGAAATCGCTCCTCTTTTTCTCCCTCGTACACCCGTATGCTGGCCAGATCCATCGGATCATAGCGAATGATCACCGCCTCTTTCACATGGCCCGCAAGCAATTCGTGCATGTACCACGCCCCTTTGAAGGTGATCCCTTCCTGATGCACGAGACATCGCCGCCGCGGTTGCAGCAGGAGCAGATCCAACTGCGCATCATCTTCTGGCAAATCCGGTATCACCCCCGAGTCGAGCCAGCGCTCAGAGGGCGCAGCATTCGTCTCTGTGTGTATTCTGCGGTGATACGTCTTCAAGAGCCAGTCGCGAAAAATTCCCTCAAACTCCGAGAGGGACAGGCACGCAATGTCCCTCGCTTCGGCTTCTAGCTCGCGCTGGCGCCTCAGATCATCCTTCACCTTGGGCGCATACCCTGGAAGACGCGCTAAGACCTCCTCTCTCACGGTGCGAAAAAAACGCTCGACCTTCCCTCGTCCACGCGGTCGCCCAACCTGGGAAAAGATCAACGACATTTTGAGGTCGACGCCGACAGCCTCCATATGCTTCGAAGTAAAATCGCTTCCGTGATCCGTATACAAACACTCAGGCACCCCATGAATGGGCCAGCATGGATCCTCTTTAACCCGGATGGCCCCTCGCAACGTTAAGGCCGTTTGCAGGGCCGAAGGAGCGCTCCAACTGAGCCGATACCCGGCAAGACAGCGGCTATAATCGTCCTCGATCGCCGTCAACAGCGGCATCTGCGCTTTCCCCTGCTCATTTCTCGCCGAAGATGCGCAACTGGCAGTGATCGGCTTGCCAGATGGCATTGGCACATCTGGCCTCGCGACGCAACAGGAGATCAAAGGCTTCCCGATACGCCGCCGCTCCGCGCCTCGTCCCAGCGTCACGAGATCATCGGGCAACTGCCCGACAATCCGATACACCTGGGCATAGCTGGGAAGGGGCCAGTTGTGCTCCTGGGCCACCTGGCTCACCAACATATGAATGCTCGTCAATGGCCGTCGAAGCGACTGCAGCGCCAGGCCCTCAACCAGCAGCACCAGGTCCTGCGGAAGCCCACGAGGCTGACCGGCATCCGAGCGGACCTTCCTTGCCAATCCACTCAACCCAGCCCCACGATACGAACGAATCCAACGTTGCACTGTTTTCAGCGGGATACCAGACACCCGCGCGATCTCGGTTTGACACACCCCTTCCTCAACATGAGGACGAATGATCTCAAAACGTTGTAATGCCTGTAGGCGCTGGTCCTCCATGCTCGCCATCCGCTTACTCCCTCCTCCACAAAGACGATGTTCTCCATCAGGGTTTCCATCCATAGATACAACTATACTGTGCAAAAGAAGAAAAATCCATATAAACAAGAGAAATTTTACTTTATCTCATTTTAGATAGAAATAAACGAATATACCAGGAAAAGCGGGAGGTGCCAGTCGCCTGCCACCGCTCTTTCTACGCAGCCGCCCTCCGCACCGCATGGGCTGGAACCTACCCAGCGCCACGCTTCTCTGACCAGGTGGGTGCGTGCGCCCAGTGGGATGAAGAGGCCGCTCCCCCGCTTTCCCCCTCCTCTGCACACATGCGTGGGCCAACCAGACCATCATGGCATATGGCTATAAGAATAACAGGGCAAGAAAGAACATTCTTCCCCGCTCCCTGCAGCAACCTTACAAGCAGAAGAAAGGCGCACTCTCAATTTCAGCGCTTTTTGGCGCTCTTTTTTCTCCAATCAATGAGGAAACAAGCTGTGCTTGACCATCAAGACCAAGCACGGTGGGGAGGGCGTGTGAAGCCAGTTGCATCACATGCGGGGGAACGACGTGATCGGGTGTTCGACCTCACATACTGCGCAAAACTATGCCTCATCTAATTTTTAAATCTACATAATGCTTGCAGGCATATGTATACTGTAGAAAGGGAGAGTAGTGCTTGCAATGGTATCTGCGGGGCTTTGTGCCAAAGGGCGACAAGAGAAATCTTGGGAAGGAAGGGATAATGGCGCGTATCACCAACTTTCACAACTGGATCACAACGCTTCTTCAGTTGTACCCGGCTCCACTTCCAGGGATGTTGGTTCTCGAAGGACCGCCAGGTAGTGGCAAAATGCTCCTCGTGCAAGAATGGCTCACCTCCCTTTCCACACAGAAGACCTCGCCAGCAATCACCGCCCATCACATTCTCGCCAAAAAACAAGAAACGTCTGCACAATTCGCCCGCCGCTTGGCCCAGGATTTTGGGTGGGATACCTCGACACGGATCACGGCTGAGCTTTGGAACGAGGCCGCCAGTGCCCTCAAATACACGCCCTTTCCCACAACAGACGCGCTCTCGCATTCCCGCCGGCTCGCAACCCGCAAAAAAAGAGCGGGCCGTCAGGACTCGCTCTTTCGCGCTCATACCATGGATGAAACTCTTTACTCGCGGGGTAACATCAATAGTATATAACAACGCGTCTGACAGGGGCTAGCTCCCTAGGACCTATCACGCTCCTCCTGCTCCTCTCTCCCGAAACAACGGCACAATATTCCCAGATGGAAGCTCCTCCGCGCCATCACGTGAGAACGCACCAGATTCAATCGCTCGCTGCAAACGCCTTCGCTCCTGCTCCCTCCCCGGGAGTGGAATTCGCATAACAGAAGTGTGAGTGCTCTACCAAGGGAGTATTGAGTTCTGACAGAACCGGCTGGCTTTCCAGTATGGCTCAACACTCAACATGAAGTATCGACATCACAGAACAATTCGAGTAGACTCATAGTCAGATCCCTCCAATAATGGATAGAAGTTGCTTGTTTGCCCCTCTCCTAACTCATTGAAGGAGGATCTGCTTATCCAGAACTCACATTATATTACTGATGAAGAAGGGAAATAGAAATCATTAAGAAATCAATTTCAGCAGGATCACAGGCGTACTATCTTCCGCTAGGTCAGCCGGTCAAGGCGAGCCAGGTAATCGAGGACACATGGCACAAGCAACCGCAAGACCGGTGCGACGGCACAACATTTTACCAGCCCTCCTCCTGGATTGGGGTATGGAGCGGGCAGACTGTTCCACACACATGTGAGTCACAGGTTGAACCGCTTTCTCCCCTGGTGGCTGAGAGAAGGGCTGAGATCGAGCGGCGCGAGGAGGAGAAGCGAGCGCGCGGGGAGCTCTATTATTGGAACGAGGCCAACTATAAGTTGTTGAGCCTGACGCAGGGTGAGGATGCGCCGGAACTTTGTTTTGGCGCGACCGATTACTACACGCGGCTAGCTCTGCACGAATTGTATCGTGAGGTCACCGATGAGCGAGAGAGGCTACGCTATTGTAGCAATACGTTCGGCGTGAGCCTGTTGATAGAGACGCGGGATCAGCACCTGATCTTCGCTCAGCGCAGCCAGCGGGTCGGAGTCTATGCTGGTTATTACAATATCTCGCTTTCGGAGGGGCTTTCGCTGGTGGATGGGGTTGATGGCCGGGGGCCGGACCTAGCGGGCTGCGGCCGGCGCGGCATTTTTGAGGAGTATGGGATCGCGGAGAAGCAGATAGAGGAGCTGACGTGCCTGGGCCTGGGCATTGATAGGAGCTATACCAGCTGGGGGATACTGGGCTATGCCAGGTTGAAGCTGGAGTCGGGAGAGATTGCTGGCCATCGCGCAGGAGCGGCCGATGCCTGGGAGGCATCGCACCTGGACTTTGTACCCACACAGCTGGAAACGGTGATTGACTTTGTGCAGTCACGCGGCGCACCCTGGGCACCTTCCGCGCTAACCACGATTTATCAGACGTTGAGCTATAAGTATGATGAGCACACAGTGTTGAAGGTTATTGAGCAAAGGAGCAGATGAACGTAATGCGTGAAGGAACTGATCGCCCCGAGGGTAGGCGCCCAGATCCAGAAGCAACCAGACCTCATCCCTTAACATGGCTTGCACCGGAGGCGAGCAGGCCTGCTGCGATCTGAGTGGCTTTGAGATATGGCGCAAAGTTCAGCAGAAAATCATCGACATCGCAAAACAATTCGAGTACACTCATTTCTAGATTGTGCGACCCGTTAGCCCAAGTGCGACCCGATAACTAACGTTTTGGCGTAGGGCGAGATTCCCTACCCGCGAAGTGAGCGCGGACAGCATCCCTCCGTTGGTGCGACTGGACATCAATCGAACGAAGCGAGGGAGCATAGGGGAGCGCAATGTAAGCCTCATACAAAGCTCTTCCAGCTAGTTGCTATGACCAGGAGACGAATGTACGCGGTGCCCCATCGTTAACGGGACCAAGCCTACGGAGGATAAGAGGCTTGACCAAAAAGGTACTGACCGCGATGACCCCATCGCCATGCGTGAAGTCTTTCGGACTGACTTCATGCTCACTCATGTCAAGTCCGGTGGAGAGTACAGGTCTACGGCAACGCAAAACAGAATGTTGGAATGGGATAACTCCCATGTGTGCTCTGGTTCTGTCAGAACTGAGATCACAGAAAAGCTTCTCAGACGAATAGAATGCTCGCCTCTCGCTCGTTAACTTATGAGGTTGCTTGTATCATTCTCTGGAGAGCAGCTAGACGTTGGAGAAAAGCCTGCCGTTGTTCCAGGAGTGAGACCACTTCGCCCATGGTGCGGCGAGGACGGAGATAGTTGCGCAATTCGTCGAAGGCACAACAGAATCGCACTGCTGATGTGAAGCTTCCGAAACCACACATGGGATAGTATCGTTGTTGTTTGATCCCACGATGGTCTTGCTCTAGCCGATTATTGAGGTATGTATTCGTCCGATGTATGACTTCACATCCCATCGTCTCGCGTATGGCACGGGGATAGGAAGCATGGCCATCCGTCGTGACCTGATCGGGAACAGAGCCGACCACAGTAACCGCCTGTTTGAAAAACGCCTGAGCTGATTCCATATTTCGCTTCTCGCTCAACATGGAATCAACGAGATGGCCCTCGTGGTCGATCGCTCGATACAAATAGCACCACTTCCCATGCACTTTGACGTACGTCTCATCCACGTACCAGGATTTTCCGGCCTTCCCTTGCCGCTTGACGCGTCACTGATCTGTTATCAAAGGTGCAAACCGCGCTTCCCAGTCTCGGATGGCTTCGTGAGTGAACGAAAATCCACGCGCTAAAAACATCTCAGCAACGTCACGCAGGCTCAATTTGTAGCGCAATCGCCACAAGACAGCCAGCAGGACGATATCAGTGGGGAATTCGAGATGGTGAAAGGGAGTGCCAGTTCGCTCATTGAACGTAGATTGACAGTGAGGGCAGAAGAACGTGGCATAACCACATTTGGTTTTCTTTGATCTTTCCCTGGTCTCAGCTGTGGCGCATTTGGGGCAGTTCATCGGTCAACGTTCCTCATTCCGTCAAAATAATAGCACCAGCATATCAGAAGTGTCACCCTCATGCCCAGATGGAGTTTGAGTTCTGACAGAACCGTGAGAGCCTGCTTGAAAAACGGTTGGGCGGCTTCCATATCTCGCTTCTCACTCAGTCGTGAATCAACCAGGTTGCCATCCGTATCAATGGCTCGATACAGATAACACCACTTTCCGTGGACCTTGATGTAGGTTTCATCTACGTACCAGGACTGGCCTGCTTGTCCACGCCGTTTGGTCCGCAATTGCTCTGTAATGAGTGGAGCAAATCGCTCTTCCCACTCCCGGACCGCCTCATAGCTGAACTCCCAGCCACGTTCCAGAAACATCTCAGCGCGATCTCGCAGGCTCAACTTGTACCGAAGTCGCCACAGGACAACCAGAAGGACCACATCGGTAGGATATTCCAGGAAGTTGAACGGTGTTCCTGTGCGCTCATTGAAGAGGTGTTTGCAAGCTGAACAACGGAACGTCCGGTAGCCGAGCGCTGTCTTCTGGGTTTGTTCTTTGGTGCTGGTCGAGACGCAATGTGGGCAGTTCATGAAGCACTCCGTATTAGAGAATTTGTTGCTCTCAGCATACCTTGCAAATGATCTTTCAGGCAAGCCTTTCTCTGAATTCTGACAGAACCCTTTGGTACTCTTTCACCGCGGAATCTCTATACACAGGCAAAACTGAGTACATCTGAGGATGAAGATCCCGAGGTGATTGAGGAACTCCAGAGACAGGCTCTTGACGATCAAAACGATGGAAGGGGAGAGCTTCTCCTCCTGCCATATGATGACCAATTAGTGTACCGCAATGGTCATACCCAACTCACGAAAGGCGTGCATGGGGATGTGGGAGGTCCTCCTCTGGGATTGAACGAGAATCCTTGTTGCCCGATATGTAAAAAATTGATGTTCCATGTATGTACCGTTGCTAGTTCGCTCCGTGAATATGGTGATGGCTTCCGCAGTCTTTTTTTTCTGCGAGGAGTGCCAGCAAACCGCATCTCAGGCCATGGGTTGGAATTAACAGGTGATTCTCTTTGGTAATGTCCCACTAGCCCCTCTCAGATGAGCCTTTGCGCATTTCTTGCGAGCTTCTTTATGGACATGTCTATGACGTTTCTTGCTGCTCCAGCGCTACGTTCTTTCTTCGTGACTGTAGATAACAACAAAATCAGGAACAAGCAATGAACAACTATACAGCTACGCATGTGGTAACCGCTCCTCTGCCCTTCATGACAGCGTACGTACGCCAGGCCGAGATGCATAGCCAGGTTGTGTCGAGTACTAGACATTGTGCATGACATGGCCTATACTGCTTAACAGCAAGATCGGTTTCCATCCACCTGCACGTGTTCTCACCGCATGGTTCGCAGAAAGTGCAGTGTGAGAAGGAGACTATGGAGAGGTGTTGCTACTGTTGGCTCAGATCGCAGCGAGAGCGCGGAGGGCGAACAGAGGACGCAAGAACCCTCCAACGCGATGTTCTGCAAGGCCCCATCAGCGAGTGCAAAAGCACTCCGAACGGAAGGATCTGCAATGTCCGACTTCCGGACCAAGGTCATCAAGGCCAAGATCGTGATCCTCACCAAGGACAATGTCGACCACGCGCTCGCGGACGACGGCTCCGGCTCGATGAGCACGAAGGACGTCCGCACCGGCGGCCGCTTCTCCGGCACCACCACCCGGTGGGCCTACACCGTCGAGCGCTCCATCGAGCTCGCGCAGCAGGCGGAGCGGTTCGACCACGACGGCATCGACTTCGCGGTCTTCAACCACGGCATCAGGATCTACGAGAGCCAGACGTCCGGGGCGATCGCGCAGACGCTGCGCAGCAACCGTCCCGGCGGCGGCACGGCGACCCACCTCGCGGTGGAGTGGGGCTACCAGCTCTACCAGCGCAAGGTGGCGGCCGGCGGCTACAACAAGAAGTTCCGCCTCACCGTCGTCACCGATGGCGAGACGGACCTGAAGGCCCTCCAGGCGACCATCGTCCGCATCGCGAACGAGGTCGGCGCGCAGGCGGGCAAGCAGGGGAACGAGGACGGGTACCCGTTCAACATCACCTTCCTGCTGGTCGGTGACGAGAACGCGATCCCGATCGACTTCTTCGAGCAGCTCGACCGCGGCCTGAGCAGGTTGACCGACCACGACATCGTCAAGGTCGGACGGCTGGAGAACGCGGAGATCAAGTCGGCCTAGCCGACCTGGTCACCAACAGGATTGAAGGCTCCGGTCTGACGTCCTGAGGCAACATCGCACCACGCAACGGGCACCCCCTCCTCCCCACCGGGAACGAGGAGGCGCCCGTTGTCGTTTCACGGATGCAACGGAATATTTCGACAATCATGAGATAATACTTTGCCGCCCTTTGTACCAGGCGACTACGCGATGGCGCATTTATAAGGCCTGGCGCTACGTACGCTGTCATGAAGGGCAGAGGAGCGGTTACCACACGCGTAAGCTGTATAGTTGTTCATTGCTTGTTCCTGATTTTTTATCGGAAAGGAACTTGACCCCATTTTGCCTATGAGGAGCATCTGTTGTTGTGCTCATTGCTGTTCTTCGTTCTATTCATGAAGAAGCTGCAAGTTCTGACTCTCTCTATTATCTGAGGGTCCAAATAGACCGTCAACGACGTATAAGTGCTAACGTTTTCGTTCGTAGTTGAAAATCTCCTGACAAAGAACGTTAACGTTGTGCGTTTCGGCTTCTCAAGCCGTCCGATATTGCTCTTTACAGTACGATACATACTACGTTAAAAAGGGTGCGGCAAGTTTTTTTGCGCAAGGTAGCGTTCAGGAAAAGGCTTCGTGTCACAATGGGCCTAACTACGTTTTTCCCCTCTCAAATGCTCTAAGGAGTTTAAAAGACAACAGAGAGGAAAGATACTTCCTCTCTGTGAATACTCAAAGCTTTATTTCTACCGCTGGGGTCAAGGAGCCTCTGGCAGTGCCCCAGAGAAGTCTTCCTTCAAGTGGGGCCGCCGCCAAGTCCTGCTCCCTGAACATGTTTGTGCGATTGTCGTACCTCGAAGGATGTTCCTCAAGCGGATGCAGCGTATCTAATAATTACAGGAGCTTGAGATGTAGATCGCCGACAGGGAATCGTTGGGAAGATGTCCATTGAGGCCGTCAAAGTTGCCTTCCCCACTATATACCCCACTGAAATTCTGGGAATTTCCCCAGCCAGTATGTGTCGATGTGTTGACGTTCTGATAAAATGTACCGCTATTGCAGCCGCCATAGAAACTACTTGCCTGATCATTCCAGTTTCCAGGCCAGAAGATCCAATATTGCGTCATATCAGCCCAACCCGTGCCGATGAAGCAGATCATACTCCCTTCATAATTGGCATCCGAATAGATCTTGAGCGCGCCGGTATAGGTTGAACAGACATTATCAGTTGTTATAGCTGGCTTCACACTGGTCTTTGTGCTTCCACTGGAACGCTGATCGAGACACTGGGAAGTGGCAGGGGCACTTCCATGCAGTTGCACCAAGAGCTGATGGCATGTGGCGGTCGCCTTTTTGGCAGAAGGCGAAGACGAGGCGTAGGAGGGAAGGGTTGTGGTCAATAAGGCAAGACAAGCAAGAAGACAGGCCAACATTGTGCTACAAAGGAGGCGGAACGAAGGATATCGCATGAATCCATCCTTTCATGTGTTCATGTCCGACAACAGATCACGTTGGCTCCGTTGAACTTTGCTTCTTAGAAGCAAGAAAGCAACGAGAGCTTCTCAAACACACATATCACCCCTGAGGAAACTACTCTCAACAGTGTTCTTACGCCTCATAAGCGAGACGATCTTACTGCTAGATATTTCTTTTTCCTTCGATAGTGCAAGTATAGTGGTATTAGCAGGGAAAGATGGATAGCAAATTCATATCATCTTGGTAGCTATTGCGTATCATCTTGGTAGCTATTGCATAGTAGGCTCAGGCGGGACATAGCCACCATCTTCGCGCTCGCTCTGAGAAAATGCTACGTACCTGATAGAATGGTTCACCAGCAGAGGAGCACGGAGCTTTTTCCTGAACAATCGCCTCGCGCAAAAAAACTTGCTGCACCCCGTTAAAAACGTTAATGACGTAAGAACTGGCTTCCTTCTTGCTCTGGCAAAATTGGACTGTAGATAATCAGTAGAGTCGGCACTCTCCACTCACAGTTGAGTATAGTAAGATACATCCATGAGCACAAGGTGCAAAGGGAAAAATAGCCAAAAGGAATGAAGTTCACTTTCCAATGAAGAAGTCGGCACTCTGTTGAGGGTAAGCTACTATCCTAGCGATTTTGGTACCTATGCACAAGGGTTAGGTAAAAGCGGGAAAACATCTTTGTGAGGGAGACCCAGGACACGTGCACCATTCGATTGCAACGAGGGAGCAAATAGTTCGCGCAACGATCTGCTCTCTCGCTTGCCCTCTCAGCCAACCTCTGAGGATACCTAAGAGATCCATACAAACACCTCAACGCTGTTCATGTAGTGCATCCCTGGTCAATTCCGTGATCGTCCCTGGTTTTCCCGCAATTTCATCACTTTGAGGATATCTCTTGGCTTGTTCCGAGACAAGCCTCCATGCTACCACCAGCCCGAGGACGAGGACGCCTCCGGCAATGACAAAGGCAAGATGCATCCCTGAGACGAAACTCTGCTGATTGCCCACCAACGTTCCCAGGATCGCGACCCCGATGACCCCACCCACTTGTCTGCTCACATTGAGCATGGCCGATGCAATCCCCGATTGGGATCTTGGGGCGTGTGACATCGCAGCATTGGTCATAGCCGGTAAGACCAGTGCCAACCCTCCTCCCAGAACAGTAATCAGACATGCTAGCAGCAGGTACGTGGTGTGCGCTTGGACCAGCAGCACTACCCCAAAACAGCCAAGCGCGGCGAAGATCAGACCCATGACCATCACACGTTTTGTCCCGATGCGGGCCATGAGCATGCCTGAGAACGATGTTGCCAGCAGGGCACAGCCAAAGGACGGCAGCAGGGCCAGTCCCGTGAGCGACGGTGAGTAGTGTTGCACCTCTTGTAGGTAGAGACTGATGACAAAAATGAAGCCCGTAAACGTGAAGGTCTGGCACAGGGCGACCACATTGGTTGCAGAGAACGTTCGTTCGTGAAACAGATTCAAGGGAAGCATGGGATGGCTGATGATTTTTTCTCTCCACAGGAAGAGCAGGAAGAAGAGCGCACTTGCAGCGTATGCCACAAGAATGGGCAAAGACAGGATGCCCAGGCTATTGCCTTCAATCAAGGCGAAGGTCAACAGCCCCAGAGCCAGCATCCCTGCTACTTGCCCCGGAAGATCCAGACTGCGTCTCGTCTTTGGCGTCGAAGGTGCAATCGAACGGAGGGTGAGCAGAAAGCCGAGGATGCCGATGGGCAGATTGATCAGGAAGATGCTGCGCCACCCAAACGCGTTGACCAAAAACCCCCCAAGCAGAGGACCAGACAGGGCCCCAATGCTTGCGACTGCGGCCCAGATGCCAATGGCTTGCGCCCGTTTGTGTGCGGAAGTCGAGAGGGTATTTAAGAGGGCGAGTGAATTGGGGACCAGCAGGGCTGCCCCAAGCCCCTGGAAGGCGCGGGCGATCTGTAAGACGAGCAGTGTTGGTGCCAGACTACATAGCGTAGATGCCAGCGTGAAGAGGGCAAACCCAACCAAAAAAATGGTTCTGCTTCCTCTTCTGTCGCCCAGCGCTCCGCCAGTCAGCAGCAAACTGGCGAAGACGAGGGCATAGCCATCCACAATCCATTGCAGTCCTGTCACATTCGCGCTCAGGTGTTCCTTGATATCGACCAGGGCCACATTGACGATGGTGACATCGAGAATCGTCATGAAGTAGCCAAGACAGAGCGCCAGCAGTGGCATCATCGTCTGTGTTTTTGTCTGTTGAATGGTTTGTTGAGTTGGTGTTGTGATCATGGACTTCTCTTTCACAAAAGATGGACGGGCGCTCTCCTGCCTTCCGGTTTACTGATGACTGACGATGGGATGCGGCACATACGGCTCTTGCAGGTAGGCGACCTCTTCCTGTGTCAGGTGAACGTCCAGCGCGCCGACGGCATCTTCCAGATGCGTGATCTTCGTTGCCCCGATGATCGGCGCTGTCACCGGCTGCTTCTGTAACAGCCAAGCCAGCGCAATATGCACGCGCGGAACTCCATGTTGTTGCGCGAGGTCTGCCACCCGCGAAACGACCTGTTGATCGGTTTGGGCGGTCGCATCGTACTTGCTTTTGGCGATTTGATCGGTTTCGGCACGAAGCGTGCTTGTCGCTGACCAGTCACGCGTCAATCTGCCGGAGGCGAGTGGGCTGTACGGGATCACCCCAATCTTCTCCTCGCGGCACAGCGGCAGCATCTCCCGCTCCTCTTCACGGTAGAGAAGGTTGAGATGATTCTGCATCGAGACGAAGCTGGTCCACCCATGCTTCTCGGCCACGTAGAGCGCCTTTTGGAACTGCCAGGCGAACATGGCGGAGGCACCGAGATAGCGGGCCTTGCCAGCCCTCACCACGTCATGCAGTGCCTCCATCGTCTCCTCGATCGGGGTCTGGTAATCCCAGCGATGGATCTGGTAGAGGTCCACGTAATCCGTCCCAAGCCGCTTGAGGCTATGGTCGATCTCGCCCAGGATCGCCTTGCGCGAGAGCCCGGCACCATTGGGTCCCTCATGCATTTTGCCATGCACCTTGGTGGCGATGACGACCTCGTCGCGCTTCGCGAAATCCTTCAAAGCGCGTCCGAGGATCTCCTCACTCTTGCCAATGGAATAGACATTGGCGGTATCGAAGAAATTGATCCCCAGCTCCAGGGCTTTCTTGATGATCGGTCGGCTGTTTTCTTCGTTCAGCACCCATTTATGCATCCAATGTTCTGCGTCTCCTAACCCCATGCAACCCAGGCAGATGTGAGACACATCCATTCCGGTGTGTCCTAGCTTCGTGTATTCCATGTGATCTTCCTCATTCTGTGTACAATCTCAAGGCTCGTTTTTGAAGACCTGCTTGGCGACTGTCAGAGCGGACATGGCTTTCGGCCAGCCAGAGTAGAACGCGAGGTGCGTAATGACCTCTTTGAGTTCCGTTTCTGCCAGACCATTTTCCTTCGCCTTGCCCAGATGGAACGACAGTTGTTCGCTGTTCCCGCCAGCAATAAGTGCCGCCACGGTAATGAGACTGCGGTCGCGTGGCGAGAGTTCCTTTCGTTCCCAAATGTCTCCAAACAAGACATCATCGGTCAGCGAGACGAGTTTCGGCACAAAGTCACCGTAGGTCTTCTTGATAGTGCTTTCTTTATCTGAATTGGGCATGCGTTCCTCCTTTCATCCTTTACGCTAGACTAGCTCCAGTTTCAATGTGGTCGCACGTGCTTGTGGGGCGATCATCGGGCCAACATACGTTGCGCTGTATCTGCGGTACTTCGATTGATAAGCAGCGTCTATCTCGTGATTGAGCACCTCATCGGTGCTTGCATCTACAAACGCCACGTCCTTCGTCACTCCACCAGCACCAATACGTCCTTCGGGCCGCCGTCGTGTCTGTCGGAACCAGGCAGTTTCACGGCCACGGTATGCTCGCACGTACAGGTCATCACCGACGCGAACGACCCAGATCGTGACGGGCTTGTGAAGCGTGCCATCCTGCTTGAAAGATGCAAGCTGTAGTTCATCTGCAGCTCCAATGCGTTCAAGCTCCTTCTGTGTCCAGTTCGTCATGGCAGGGCCTCCTTTGTCTGACGGTACATAATGTTCTCCTCTCTCTTCTTCCCAGTCGCATGTGTCAGGATCTGGATCCAGTCCAGACGAACACCCCTATCAAGCGCGGAGATGGCTGCCAGTTCTTGCCTTTCTCAGCTCCCGAGGAGCAACCACGACGGCATGACGACATTGTGGCACGCGTCTGCAGCACACGCCTCGCGCTGGATGAAGAACAGATGCAACTCAACGTGATTCACCGCTGGCACCATATCGGTGCGTGTGATGAGGTTATCCAGGTCCCATTGCATCAAGAGACGGCAAGCGCCTTACGGACGCAACAGCGTCTTGATCGCACGGCGCTCATCCATAGCGCGGTAGCCCTCCGCCACCTGCTCCAAGGGCAGTTCCAGGTCGAAGACTTTGCCAGGGTGTATCTGGCCCTTCCAGATCCGGTCAATGAGGTCAGGCAGGAAGCGGCGCACCGGTGCTGGGCCGCCGTGCAGATGGACTTCTGAGTAGAACAGCTCCTGGCAAGCACATCTTCAACAGTATCTTCAATCTTCTCTTTCGGCGTATCACCTTTGATAAGAACGATGGCAAAGTAATGCATGGAATCATCCTAACGTAGATATTTTCTATATATACTTTTATATACTGAGATGATGGTAGAAGACATTTCTTCCACCATTCCCCTCTAACGACACTGCTATGAGTTGATTATGCCCACATTATACAGAGTTGCAAGCTTCTCTCGTTGGTGGTTTCGCATCCAGAAACCAATCGTGCTAGAACAAAATTGTAAGTAGGGATGTATCAGCTTCCAGAGATCATCCCCTCAAGGAGGCTTCTAGCGCATCGATGCCGCTTGTGGTAACACTGGACTCTGTCTCACGCAAATAAACTTGCCGCACCCGATCTTTGCTCCAGGCTTGACGTATTCACCGCTCGCCAGTATACTTGGCAGCAATAACGGGTAGCGAAGCTATAGGAAAGGACGAGCACGATGAGCATGCGTATCAGCACTGTGATGTTTACCGCTCAACCTTCCAGCATAACACGCTTCCCCTTATCCTCAACAAGCCTGCTTCCTGGCTCCTGGGTAGCCCCTTCTCCCGTCATAGTCATGCCAGATTGATCTCTACAGCGCTTCATTCTTATCCACATACTCTACCTCTTTAAGTGCATTACGCGCTATAGCTTATTTATAGCGCTTCTATTAACATAGAATGGACTCGCTGTATGTCTAGGCGCTTCTCCGGGCTATGGTCTCATCGAGACTTCCTGAAGCTCTGGTTTGGCGAGAGCGTCTCTCTCGTTGGGAGCCAGGTTTCGATGCTCGCGCTCCAACTAACCGCTGTGCTTACTTTACACGCCAATGCCGCGCAACTGGGGTTGCTGGGCGCGGCTGAATACGCTCCGTTGCTGCTTTTAAGCCTGTTCGCGGGAGTCTGGGTAGATCGTTTGCCGCGTCGGCTCCTGCTCCTCATCTCCGACATTGGGCAGGCTGCGCTTATGGGCTCGGTTCCGGTCGCCTTCCTGCTAGGACTCCTGCGTATCGAGTATCTCTACGCCGTCGCTTTTCTGGCTGGTTGCTTCGCCGTTGTCTTTGGCGTGGCGTACCAATCCTTCCTACCTGAACTGGTGAAGGGTGAAGACTTGCTCGAAGGGAATAGCAAGTTGGAGGCAAGTCGGGCGGTCGACGAGATCGCGGGGCCATCGCTGGCAGGCGTGATCGTTCAGGTGCTCTCAGCGCCGCTCGCCCTGTTTATTGACGCGGCATCCTTCCTGATGTCCGCCATCTGCTTGAAATGGATCAGGATACAAGCCGCTCCTATGGCTAGCAAAGAGCGACCTTCTATCTGGAAACAGATCGCCGAGGGCTTACAGACTATCCTCAAGCACCCGCTCCTACGAGCTATCGCGGCCTATTCCAGTACGCTCAATTTCTGCTGGTCCATCATCTCCACGGTCTATACGCTCTACGCGGTCAATGAACTCCACCTTTCGTCCACGCTGCTGGGTATCGCGCTTGGCGTTGGCAGCCTGGGCGGTCTGCTGGGCGCGATGATTGCCGAACGTTTTGCCCGCTGGCGTGGTCTAGGGCCTGCCCTCCTCGCCACGGCTCTACTAGCCAGCGCGGGCGCGCTGCTGACGCCCCTGGCACATGGTCCCTTACTGGTGGCGCTCTCCATGCTCATAGCCGGGCGTTTCCTTGAGGGGATTTCAGCAACCATTTACAACGTCAATCAGATCAGTTTGCGCCAATCGACCACGCCTACAACCCTGCAAGGGCGTGTAAACGCGACTATCCGCTTTCTGGCTGGCGGGTCAGCACCGCTCGGCTCGCTCGTGGGCGGCTTGCTGGGAACCCTGGTCGGAGTGAGACCAACGCTGCTGCTTGGTGCCATCGGTGTAAGCCTGGCCTTTGGCTGGCTCTTCTTCTCGCCTATACGCCAGCTTCGCTAGCCAGCGAGAGGCGGAGAGAGCGCGAGTCGCCCTCCGCTCCCTCGCCTCTCAAGAACTGAAGCGGCGATCTAACCTCTAGAGCGGGTATTCTTCTCAATGGCAACAAAAAGCAGAATGAGATCAGCAAACGCGTACAGGAAGAGGGAGCCGACAATATCCACAATTGAAATGAGACCAAGCACGAGCGGCGGGGTTTCCATGCCGGGCTGAAGGTTAATGCCCGTAGCCTGATTTGCTATGGCGACGAGAACAAGCAAACCGAGAGCCAGGTCGCCCAACAAAAGCAGGATCGCGACAATCTTGATGAAGACAGAGACAACGCGAAGAACAATCCAGGAGGGACCGGGTTGAGCTTGAGGTAGAGATGTGCGCATGCCAGATGATTGCATAGATGAAATCCTTTCCAACAAATCTCTCATGGTATCAGTCACGTTAGTATAGCGAAGGAAAAATTGGAAAGCAAGTTCTCGCCGCTCGCGCAAACTACTTCTCTGTGGCGGGGGAGTGTGTCAGGGATGCAAAATACTCTTGTAACAGGGGATGGATAAACCGATATCCACTACCCACGCGCTGAAGCAGGATGCAACCCGTCATCTCTTCCAGGAAGGGGACAGTCCTCCAGGGGAGGGCGCGACTCTGCGTGAGCAACAATCGGAGCATATAATGTTGGAAATAGGCTCTTCCGCCGTTGGACAGCCCGAAGAACAGTCCGAAGCCAAGCCCGATGAGCAATCCGGCGAGCGGGTTGAAGACCAGCCCGATGATTAGCCCGAAGACCAGAAAAAAAACCGTAGGGGCAGAGATGCCGACTGAGCCCATGTGGTACACTCTCCACCAGGAAAGGATCTCAGAAACAGCCAGGAGAGAAACGCATGAAACCTGCGCGGACATTTTCCCAGGTCAGCCGACGTTTTTACCGTCCCGAAGTGACACACTGTGCCGACTGCCAGAAGCGACTCCGGCGGGCCGTCACCTTGTCGGAACGCACGGTGGTCACGTTGCAGGAGGTGATCAAACTGGTGCATGCGGGCTACCGCTGTTCCGATGCGCAGTGTGTGGGCCATCAGCGGACGTATCGCAGTGCGCGAGCGGATGCGCTGGCCCTGCCCCACTTCACGTATGGGGTGGATGTGGTGCTGTTGGTGGGGCGGCTGCGATTGGTCGAGCACCAAACCGTCGACGAGATCCATCGCGAGTTACTGGCCCGGTTGGCCCCGTTGGGAGTCAAGATCGCGCGCCGAGAAGTGCTCTACCTGTTTGATGCGTACTGCACGTTGCTGCGGGCAGCGAGTGCGGCCAACGAGGACCAGGAGTGGTTGGCCCAAGTCGAGAAGAACGGGGGCATCATTGTTGCCATCGACGGCATTCAGCCTGACAAAGGGAACGAGACAGTGTACCTGGTCCGCGATGCGCTGACTGGGCGGGTCCTGGTGGCCGAGAATGTGCTCTCCTCGGAGACTGCCGTCATGAAAGCACTCTTGACTCCGGTGGTTGAGCTGGGGGTGAAGGTGCTGGGCACGATCAGCGATGCCCAGGAAAGTGAGCTGCTGGCACTCCAGGAGCTCTGGCCGGAGGTCCCTCATCAGGTGTGTCAGTTCCATGCGCTGCGCGATGCCTCCAAGACCGCCTTTGAAGCAGACAAAGCGGCGAAAACGGCGATCCGCAAACGCTTACAGCCGAAGGTTCGTGCGGTGCGCAAACAGATCAAGAAGGCCCTCGTGACCGCCTCGCCTCAGGAGGCCGAGCAGCTCCGCGTGCTGGATGCGTACGCCACTGGGATCTTGACCGCGCTCAATATCGACGGCGTGCAGCCGCTGACTTTTGCGACGGTCGAGGCAAGCCAGATGCTGGAGGAGATCGAAGCCAGTCTCCAGCACTTGCTCAAAAAGGGGGCGCCGTGAGTCGGCGGTGTGAACAGAAGCTCACCCGTCTGCAGGCAATTGTGACAGAACGGGCAACCTGGGCAGAGCACCTGAGACAGGTCAAGCGGATGTATGGCTGGCTCTGTGAGGTCGAAGCGATCCTGGTGAAAGAAGCGGCACGCACGCTCGCAGAACCCGTGAGCAATGAGAGCGTGGGACGACGCCTGGACGCGTGGCGCGAGCAGATGGTCCAACTTCTGGAAACGTCCCCCCTCTCGGAGTTGGAACAGGAGAGCCTACGGGAGCTGCTGCAGGTGCTTTCGAATCTGCGCCCGTACCTGGTGCAGTGTTATGAGCGGGAGGACTTTCCGCGCACCAACAATGACATGGAGCGCAGCATTCGCGCGCTCAAAACGCAGTATCGCCGGGTGAGCGGGCGCAAGAATTGGAATGCGTATCTGTTGCGCTATGGGCGCTGCGTGGCCTATGCGCCCTGGTGGGAGCAAGATGAGACCCACCGCCACCACTTGCAGCGCCAGATTGCTCAGCTTGACCGGGGCCGGTGGAGAGAACTGCGCCAGCAGACGACCCGTGCCCAGCAGGAGCAGCTCACGCGGTTTCGTTTCCGTCACAAGCGTTCTTCCGTGCTGGCCTCGCTCGAATCACGCTGGACCGAGGCTACTCAGTCGGTATCTCTGCCCTGACGGAAAAAAACAAGACCAAGACGCAAGGCATTCCACCCTGAAGTGTATATTCCCTGGTTCGGTTGGAGACGCACGTTCCCGGTCAGAGGAGCACCTGATAACCCGCCGAGCAGCCCGAAAAACAGCCCGAAGATCAGCTCGATGTACAAACCGAGGAGCAGCCCGCCGAACAGTCCGACGAGCAGCCCGAAGATCAGCCCGAGGAGCAGTCCGACGAGCAACCCTTTGCCACACACTTTCCATGACCAGACGAGTTTTTCAACAAGTTCGATATTGATTGCCCGGTCCTGCTTGCTGTCTTGCGAGCCGGTCAGCGCGCCCATCAGCCCGAAACACCCCCCGATAAACAGCCCGATAAACAGCCCGTGAACCGGCCCGTCGAACGACCAGCCCATCAGCCCGAAGATTAGCCCGCCGATCAACCCGAAGGGTAGCCCGTTAAGCAGCCACGAGACGAGTAGATAGGTAATGGGAACATCAGTCGTGCTCAGCCAGTCTGGATGGAACGCTTCCAGGTAAAACTCGGTCAAATGGTGTTGTTGCATCTGGTGCGCTAACCAGGATAGCGAGGAGATTGTTTGTGCCTGCGGGAAGCTTCGGTGCTGCCGGTATCGTTGCAACATGCGCTGAACATACTGCTCGAAAATCTCTCGTTGCTGCTCTGATGACGAGCCTCTCTGGGGAAGCTCTTTGGCCATTTTGTCACGATAGGTTAAGATGACGATACTCAGCATCAATGGCGTGATGAGCAAGTCTCTGAGAATCGCATTGCTCCGCAACGCGGCTCGGACTGCCGCTAGAGATTTGCCAGATCCCTTGAGCACCTGCCAGACCTGCCTCGGTTCCAATGGCTGAATCTCCACAGCCCCAGGAAGGATCAGGCGTGCTGGCTGAGAATGATACTCTTGACTGCGCGAACATATCACCAAAGGGGCCAGATGCGCTTGCCGATAGGTATTGATGGCCTCGATACAGGTCGTTCGTGCAGCGACTCCCATTTCATCAAGGCCATCGAGCAAGAACTGTACCTGTTCCTGCGCGATCCATGTGGCAGTGAGTTGCGACGGAATGCCATAGACCAACGAACACTGCTCGCCAAGCCATTGCGCAAGAGGAAGCTGGGTTCTAGCCCAACTAGAAAGGTTGAGAATGATCGCCAGAGGCTGATCCGGGTCGTTTTCCGCTCGTTGCAACAATTCCCGCGCCAGTTGCAGCAGTAGCGTGGTTTTGCCAGAGCCAGGTGCGCCAAGAAGGAGGAGACCGCGCTGAGCACGATCATAAGCCTCGATAATCGAAGTTTCCAATGGCAGAGGAGAGGCTTCGCCTGTCTCTAGCTGATGAAAGACGAGGCTGGCCGAAGAAGCAATGACATCGGCTCGCTCTTGCAGGTGCAACTCAAGTGTCACCTGCCCTTGCAAAGAAGAGGCCAATCGACTTGTATACTCTTGTTGAAACCCCCGAATGAATTGCAGGCGTTGCCTGGGAGTCAGCGTGAGAGAGGATGCCGGTGAGACAAGCTGTTCCTGCAATGAAGCCAGTCTAGCCAGCAGGGTAAGCAGCATGAGGAGAAGTAGGGGTGGCAGCGTGATCCAGAGATGATCTATTCCCCAGCCGAGAGGCGTCCCACTCAGATCAAAATTTTTGGTTGTCAGCCAGGAAGAGCCAATATTGATAAATACCCCAAAAAGGAGACCTCCCCAAATCCAGGTCAGGGGTTTCCAGCACCGCTGGAAAGAGCGTATCCATCGGAGAAGGACCACCCCTCGTGGTGAGTGAGATTCGGACAGCATACCATACTCCTCAAACATTTCAATCTACCGTGCTCTCTAAAGTATAGAACGAAGCGAAGGGAGATACAACACATGAAAGGGATTTCTAGTTTGTAACTGAATCTTGAAAGCGATCTTTTTGTGCTCACAACAGTGGTTACAGTTTGCCAGTGTGACTCTCAAGTGGCTCATACGCAACCGTGATACCGGTGGCGAAGTCAAAACGGAGCAACTGGACCTCATCAAGTAGCATGAAGGTGATGAATGGATTATAGTGGTGGGGTGCGCCACAACTTTTTGCGTCGAGTCTGTTCAGGCCAAAGGAAAGATGCTACGATAGTCGGATCTGAAAGAAAAAGGAGCGAGCAGAAGAGGAATGGACGAACACGCTTGGCTTCACAAGAGCACCGAGATCCTGACGGACATCAAAACATGGCGGCAGGCCCATCCCAAAGCCACCTTTGTGGAGATCGAAGACGAGGTGCATCGACGCATGATGGAACTGGAGGCGCAGGTCTTGCAAGAGGCTGCCCAGGCGAGTGCGAGCCGCGAGTGGGGGAAACTGTCAGAACAGCCAGCGCCCTTGTGCCCCACCTGCGCCGTTCCCCTGCAGGCACGAGGCAGGCGCCAGCGAACCCTGCAGGGCAATGGAGGAGAATGCGTCCAGCTGGAGCGAACCTACGGATGGTGTCCCATGTGCGGGAACAGTCTTTTTCCCCCTCGATGAGGAGCTTGGCTTACTGCCAGGAACACTGGCCCCCCGCCAGCAGGAGCATCTAGTCCACCTCGCCAGTTGGATGCCTTTTGAGCAGGCGTCCGGGATGCTTACCACGCTTCTTGGTGTGAAGTGTAGTGCCGAAACCGCACGCCGACTCACTGAGCGGATGGGGGCATGCATGGAAGCGGCGCAAACGGCGGAAGCTGAGATGACTGCGGCCTCAGAACCAGCAGCACTCGCAGATCAGTTACCGCCTCAACGCTGTGTCCTCAGCACCGATGGAACCATGGTCTCTCTGCTCCACAAACAGTGGGTCGAAGTACGCACCCTCGCTATCGGTCAACCCCAAGAGCGGCGCGGCACTGCTGGCGAAGCGGAGATCCATGTCGATCAGCTCTCATATTTTTCGCGTCTGGCTGACGCCTCGAGTTTTACGTGTCTAGCTCAAGCCGAGATACGTCGCCGCCGCGTAGGAGAGGCTCAGCATGTTTGTGCCGTTACCGATGGAGCAGACTGGTGCCAAGCCTTCATCCAGAGGCATCGGCCTGATGCCGTTCGCATTCTGGATTTTCCTCATGCGGTCGAACACATCACGCACCTGCTCGAAGCGGTCAAAGATGCAGGCATGTCCATCCCCTCCCAGATGCTTGAGCGGTGTTTGCATGTGCTCAAACATCGTGGTCCCCATCCTCTGCTGCTTATGGCCAATCACTTGGGAAGCGATCTGATCCAACAGAAGGGGATTCAGGAGCACCTGGACTATCTGCGCAAGCGAGAATCCTTGATGCAGTATCCCGCCTTTCGAGCGCGAGGCTGGCCCATTGGCTCGGGCATGGTCGAGAGTGCCAATAAACTGGTGGTACAAGCACGTCTCAAAGGCTCGGGTATGCATTGGCAACGCCAGCACGTCAACCCCATGCTGGCCTTACGCAACGCTGTGTGTAATGAGCGATGGCAAGAGATGTGGGGCAAGGCGCTCACACAGGCACATACTCAAAAGGAATCTCATGGTGAAAGCCAGCCACAGCCTCGATCGCTCTTGTTTCGTCGCAGGGATCGCTCCTGTCTGTCTGCTCCCTCTTCTCCTTCTCCTCTCTCATCTGCAGCCCCTCAAGAGATCGCACCTCTAGCCTCGTCCTCGTTGGCAACCTCTCCTGTACTAGCCTCTCCTGATGCCTATCTGCCTTCCACAGAGCGCTCATGTCATCCAAGACGCTCTCACACGGCATCTTCATCACGTCATCTGGGTCGAGAGACTTGCCCATGTGGAACCCCTCTCAAGCGCATGAGAGGGCACCGACCAAAACAGTACTGTTCTGGTCGGTGTCGCCAACGAGCCTATCGAAGCCGAAAGGCACAAGCTAGGCGATCCAGTGCACCTTTGACTCCGATGTTTCCAATACCGCGCTCCGGTCCCACGCGCCCCTGGAAGCGTCATCAGCAGAAAAGGGGCGCGAACGATGCACCCAAGCGAGCGAAGCGTTCCTTTCACCGTTCAGGCGGGGTGAAGGGGAAAACCTGTCTCTTCTGTGGAGCAGAACTGGTGCAATCGTGCGGTCGTCAACGTGGAGGGCGACAGAAAGCGTACTGTTCTGGGCGTTGTCGTCAACGTGCCTATCGTGAGCGTACGGCCTGAATCATATGGGAGGAAAGGAGTGAGGGTTCGTTGGCCTGGGGGTGCGGATCTTCCCGCAGTATGAGTTCGTATGATCTCTCTCTCAATGAAGCTCCTAGCAACCGGGTCATATTCGTGTAGAGAGAGATGCATACCCAGATTGTGCCTGGCATGGTATACTACTTGGCAACAAGAGAGGTCTCATTCAGCTGCAAGGGTTCGCGCCGCAAGCTGCAGAAGGTGCAGTGTGTGAAGGAGACCAAGGAGTGGTGGTGCTAATGTTTGCTCAGATCGCGCTTGCGCGGAGGGTGGACAGAGGAAGCAAGAACCTCTCCGATTGATCCCCTAGCAACCGCTAGAGGGAACCCGACAAAGATTCCGGGAGGAATCGTGTCACAGTCCAAGAAGTACAAGCGGTACGTGGCTCAGAAAAAACAGTACTACCAGGACTTCCAGGACGGCGTCAAGTCGCTCAAGGAGGCGAAAGAGGCCGAGCTCCGGAAGCCCATGCAGGAACGCCGGAAGCTCACCGATATTAATCAGGAGTTCCAGGAGAGGCGCTCGCAACTCTTCAAGACGTATCAGGAGAGGTGTGCCGCCGCGGACCGGGACTTCTTCGGGAAGTAGTAACGATCGAGCCGCGAACGATCGAGACGCGCTGGAGGAGATCAACAACGGCCATCCTCCAGCGCGTCACTCCTTTTTCTTTACCAAGGGTATATTGAGGCCCTGAACGCTGTCGCTTAAGAGGACTTCTCAGATCGTCCAATCCTCCTTAAATGCATGTATGTGTGTCTGTCCTTATATCATCCTGTCTTTCCCTCTTTTCTTTCTGGTCACGCTGTTTTCCACCACCGCCCTCTTTTTGGTGATTTCGCATCGAGATGTCAATCGCACTAGAACGCGATTTTGCGTGTGGGCCTCCTACGGATTAC
Source organism: Ktedonobacter sp. SOSP1-52 (assembly GCF_016587395.1). Classification (NCBI taxonomy): domain Bacteria; kingdom Bacillati; phylum Chloroflexota; class Ktedonobacteria; order Ktedonobacterales; family Ktedonobacteraceae; genus Ktedonobacter; species Ktedonobacter sp. SOSP1-52. The sequence continues at coordinate 1,028,803 of NZ_BNJH01000005.1, read as the reverse complement.
CAACTTCGCGCGATTCTCCCCCAATGAGGCTCTCAGCACGTTGACGCCGCCTGTGGTGATGCCCTGCTACCTGGGACAGACTCAATGCAAAAAAGTGTGGGGCACCCATAGTGGTGGCCGCGATGACAATTGCCCCTTTGGCCTTTACCGCATTGGCGCATAGCTCGTTCCTCTGTTGTGAAACAGCACCTGCAGCCCATTGACCGTCACCACCAGATCAGGATGCTTTGCATCGCCTGAGAAGGTCAGCATGACCGGGGCCAGATCCGCGCCAGTTCCAACCAGGTGAGGGCCTTGCAGGAGTCGCGCATGCCCGGGATCGCCGCCGGGCACCTCAAAGATCAGTACTTGCCCCTTGAGATTGAGAGCGGTAAAGTGCGTTGGGACTCGTGGATCTCGCTCATGGCCCACCATGTGTTCTACTTGCGTCGTCCTTGGATAGCCATAGCGTACCCCGTCCATGAGCGTGCTACTCCAGGTGAACACCACAGACCCAGCGAGGGCGAGGAGCAGGGCGCAAAACATCCCCAGCCCAAGGGGCAGGAGCCAACTCCCACCTCGGAACGTTTTCGACTGTGGAGCTGACAGCCGCGAAAATTCCTGCACCTCTTCAGTCGTTACAGGGCGCTGCGCTCGTGGTTTGGCGAATTGAGACGCGCGCGCCGTCTGGACCGCTGGCGCTTTCCCTGGCTCGGTCCTCGGGCAGCGACGCACAACAAGGCTGCGTGGAGCCAGACGAGGCTCCTCTCCCTCGATGATTGCAGGCATAACGATTCCCTCCCTTGGCTATAAAAGCACATCAAGACACGAGAAATAGAGGAGCCTGCTGAGAGGGGGCAGGGCAGAGGAGAAAGCGCTTGCTCTTACGAAGCATACCTGAATCAGAGGGGCGCGCACAACCCATTTTTCCACGAACTTATCCTCAGAGGGTGTGCACGAATTGTGGAGAAAGCCGAAGCAATCGTCACAGCCTGGCCAGTTGGGTGGGGTGCGGCAAGTTTTTTTGCAAACAGTGAAGTCAGGGAAAAATCAACATGAAATTTGTCACAAATGAGATCTGGCAACTTTCATACAAAAGAAAATAGACCTAGAGCCGAAGTACGTGTAAAACTAGGACATAGGTAAGAAAGATAAAACGAGTATTATCTGCTTTTTCTCTCTCATTTCCGATGCATCGGTGAACGTTGGAACCTTAGCAGCAGTATCCAGGCTAGGTTCTGGAGAACCTTAGCAGATGAAAAAGCCTGCTTTTTGACTCTTTTTGTGCTGCTACCCTCTATTAGCAGCAGTATCCCTGTCCTCTGCGGTTTTTCAACGGAACGTACAGCATGAGAGGGACAGGCTCGTGTCAAAAATGGGTCAAATGACCCATGGAGGAGCCGACATCCATCGACTACACTGGTTACACCATCACAATCAGTGTTTCAACATCTTGATGAATAACGATAGAGGTTTGTGTATGTCCTTGAAACGTTCTTCGTCACCAAAATCTTTGCAGCCACCATTTCAGGGAAGCTTGCGCCGCGTTTTTTTGCGCAAAAAAATCTTTGTCATTCTTCTGATCTTGTTCCTTGCCCTCTATAGTATTCTATCCATTGCTCTTGCCACCCTTTTGACCCAGCCCTCAGCATCCGCCCTTATCAGTACACCTGCTGATTTTGGCTTACGCTATCAACGTGTCAGCATTTTCAGTCGTGAGGATCACCTACAGTTACAGGGCTGGTTCATTCCCGGTGTCCTCGCTGATGGTCATCTCACCACACAGCATGCTATCATTGTCGTTCATGGCCTGCATGCGAATCGTTCCTACTCCCCCTCAATGGATGCAAGCATAGCACTAGCGCAGCATGGTTTTGCTGTGCTAGCCTTCGATCTCCGTGGGAATGGTGAATCGGCTCCTGCGCGGCTTTCTCTGGGATACTATGAGCAACGTGATGTCCTTGGGGCTGTTGATTTCCTGCGTTCGGGAACATTGCCCTATGCCAACCTGGGGCGTCCACGCAGCATCGAAGGCTGGGGTGATTCTCTCGGGGAGCGACGCTCTTGCTTGCCGCCGCTCAAGAACCGGCCATCCAGGCAGTCGTCACCGACAGTGCCTTTGCTGAGGCTTCGTCTCTTATTCGCGAGAAGTCGGGCGTCCCTGGCATTTTGCTGCCAGAGTGTTTGCTGGCAGCAAAACTGCTCTATGGCATCGATTATGATCAGGTAGGGCCAGTCGACGTTGTGGCGAAGATCGCGCCGCGCCCCTTGCTGCTCATTCACGGTACCGCCGATGACCTGGTTCCTTTTGAAAACATGCTCCAATTGGCCGCTGCCGCACGCAAAGGCCATGATGCTCACGTACAGACGTGGACACTACCCGGCATGGCACATGTCAGCGGCATCGTACAAGATAGAAGCGAATACGTCCAGCGTATCGTCACTTTCTTTCAGAAGGCACTCAATTGAGCAGGACCAAACCGACTGACCCAAGACCGAGATACGTGCAAAAACAGGACATAGGCATAAGGTATAACATCTCACATCTCTGCTCTGTTTTTGCACGTATCTCGGTCTTGGGTCAAATAGATGAACATAGGTATTTGCGGGGGAAACGTCTTCGCACCATTGATCGGTGAGCCTGCGACAAGCAGGTGTTTCTTTAATTGCAACAAGCGGAGGACTTTTTGATGACATTTCGAGTCATGACTTTCAATATCCGTGGAGCTGTTCCCGGTCGGGATGGCATGAATGCCTGGGAACACCGCGCACTGCTCAACACTGCCGTTATGAAATGTACGTCTCCTGACATCATTGGATTCCAGGAACTCATGCGCGAAAACCTGGAGACGTACCGAGAGCAGTTTCACGAGTATCAGTGGGTCCTGGGGCCGGAAACGATGAGAGAAACACGGATCAACTATAACGCGATTTTCTGGAAACCTTCTCTCCTGGATCTCCTCAACACTGGCGGCTTCTGGCTCAGTCCAACGCCTGAGCAGTGGTCTCTTGGATGGGGAAGCGCCTATGTTCGTGCTGCGACCTGGGCGAAGTTTCGTCATCGTGAGACAAGGAGAGAATTCTGCCACATGAACGTACAGCTGGATTCAGTCAGCGAAGAAGCGCGGCAGCAAGCATGTTCTCTGATCCTTCGGCAACTTGAAGCCTTCCATCTCGATCATCTTCCTCTGCTGGTCACAGGTGATTTTAATGTTCCTACTGAGGTTCCTGATGCACAGCTCCTCACCCTTGAACCTTGCATCACCAATGCCTGCTATTGCTTCTTTCTTGGCCAGGGTTTTGTGGATACGTATCATGCTTCCGGCAAGCAAGAGACAAAGACGGCCCTGACGTATCATGCATTTGAAGGAGAACACTTCTCACCGGCATGCCGTTGCGACTGGATTCTGACGAGGAATGGGACAGGCTCCTTCAAGGTTCACTCCTGCGAGATCCTGCGCGACGCGACTCCTCCTATCTATCCCAGCGATCATTATCCTGTGCTGACCGAACTCTCACTCGTCTCCTCATAACGCGTGAGAGTTTTTTACTACTAGGGAGGGTTGACAGACGTCAAGACAGCAATCGTCATGGCCAGGCCCACATCATCAACTCCTCTCTGGAACCTTGCAAAAAAACTTGCCGCACCCGCCAGCTGCCAGGGGTGTGGCAAGAATGTTTGCGCATGGAGACCCTTTGCCTCTATGCCATCGTTTCCTTCTACGAAAGGCCTCTCGAGTTGCGTCTTCTTCGGCTCCACTAGCACAGGTACTGCCTTCTCTTCCCACTTGTCTTGCAACGAACGTACCAGTATACTCTCGACAGAAAAGGTAACAAGGAGAAAAAGCACCGATGGCGAATCAGGAGCACCTGGCTCGATTGAGCCAGGGAACAGTAGCGTGGAACCAATGGCGACGGGACGCTCCAGATGTGCGGCCTGATCTCAGAGAGGTGAATCTGGGAGGGGCTGACCTCTCTGGCATGAATCTGAGCAAGGCCGATCTCAGCGGGGCCAATCTGAGCAAGGCCAGGTTGATTCAGGCCAACCTGTATGAGACCTGCCTGAGCCGGGCCGATCTCAGTGAGGCCGATCTCAGCGAGGCCAAATTGCACAAGGCTCTCCTCTACAGGGCCTCTCTGTACGACGCTCGATTAAACGGGGCTAGGCTGCACAAAGCCGATCTGAATCAGGCGAACCTTGCTGGAGCTAGTCTGAACACAGCCAGATTGGACCGAGCCAGATTGGACCGAGCCTGTCTGAGATGGGCCGATCTTCGTAACGCTACCCTCTGCGACGCCAAGCTGACCCAGGTTGACCTCGAAGAAAGCTGTCTCAATCACGCTAAGCTGATCCGGGCGAACCTATGTATGGCTCGCTTAGGGTGGGCAGAGTTAATCGAAGCCGATCTCAGTGAGGCCGATCTCAGCGCAGCTGACATCAATTATGTGGACCTGAAGCGGGCCAGGTTGAACAAAGCCACCCTGAGCCGAGCCAATCTCAGTGGGGCCAAGTTAGAATGGGCCGATCTCAGTAACGCTCATCTCAGCGGGGCCAATCTCAGCAAAGTAAACTTGAACCAGGCTAACCTGAGTGGAACTGATCTGAGCAGGACGGACCTGAGCGAGGCGAACCTCAACGAGGCAAAGCTCGTCAAGGCCCTCTTGCAGGGAGCCAATCTGAAACAGGTCCAGGTGAGCGGTGCGGACCTCCAGGGAGCCAACCTGCGTGGGATCCCCTGGCTGATCGTTAAGGACCTCATGCTGCAACCAGGAGCCAACTTCACTGGCATGCAATGGGATTATCCCATCGACGATGCCGCGCTCCTGGAGGAGTGATATGCGAGAGAAAATCGGCCGTTGTGACGATTGCTCTCCAAAACCTCTCGCTCATGCCATCGGTTCATCGGGGGTGCGGCAAGTTTTTTGCATAATTCCGAGTTTGTTCAGCACAGAGCCCAACACATGGCATCAATGCGTTGCGAGCCTTCTGGAGGGGATGATCGCGTGAAGCTGATATTGCTGGAGGTCCACATTGCAAACGGAAGTTATAGAAGGAGAAGATGAATGGAGAGCCCTTACCGTGTTGCCATTTTGGCCGATATCCACAGTAATTTTGATGCATTAGAAGCCGTGCTCACCGATTTGGCGAAGCAGCAGTATGACCTGATGGTCATTGCGGGCGATCTCGTAATGAATGGACCAAAGCCAGCAGAAGTCATGACATGTGTACGCAATCTACGCGTCCCGACGCTTTATGGCAATATGGATGTAGAGACCATACAGGCAGATCCGTCACATCCCAATAGCTGGTGGACTCAGCAACAACTGAGGGGGGATGATCTCACTTATCTGAAACAGTTACCACTCTCTTACCGCGTCACGCCTCCTGAGGGGCAATCTCCAAAGGATGATTTATTGGTTGTTCATGCCACTCCTCGCAGTGTTGAAGACGTATTGATCCTCGAACCACACCCGTTAGGAACCACATTTACCAGGATCACACCTGAAGAAGAAGCGGCTGCAATGCTGAGAGGGGAACAGGCCAACTTGATCGTCTACGGGCATATCCACTACTGTTCATCGGGCACTATTCGCGGGCAACGAGTGATGTCTATTGGATCGGTTGGCTTTCCTTTTGATGGCAATCCGCAAGCTGCTTACGCCTTAGCGCAATGGGATGGGGAGGAGTGGTTCATCTCCCATCAGCGTGTTTCGTCTAATAATGAAGAGACCATTGCAGCTATCCACAGATCTGGACAACCCTTGGCTGATGCCTACGCGCGACGTATTCGTGAGGCAAATTGGTTTCCTGCTCGATAGAGGATATGGATGGTGCAAATCGCTACTCATTACGGCTTCCTGCAAAAAGGATGGCATCTAATTAGACAGAAGAAACCATTTGGCAGTCAGTGCACTGACTGCCAAAATGACCCCATACATTACTTGAGCACGTTAGAACGCAGTAACGTAGCAAATCAATCTGGGGTCCCGGCATATTTTTTCCTCGATTTTCCCGTTTGAGAGCCATCGTCTAGTCTGGATGAGCTCGACGCAAAAAAACTTGTCACACCCAGCTGCCAGAGGGATGACGATTGCTCTTTTCTTCTTGAATCATCGCGATGAAGGTTTCTTGTTTTATCGCATCGGCGCATAGCTCGTTCCTGTGTTGTGAGATACGACCTGAAGCCCACGACAAGGTGAATTGATGCGCATCAATCAAATGAGGTCTAACAAAATCGGCTCTACCATACGCTACAAAAGTCGTAGCGGTTGGACGGCAATTCGTGTCGACTCGTCAGAACTAGGCGGGCACGTCCAAATTTGGGCCGCAATCTTAGCGAGTTTTGCAGCGCGAGCTAGAATCTCTTTTTCACCCCATTGATCCAGGTTAGAATCGTGAAAGTAGTCATTTAATGAAAGTCTGCTTGCGATATAAACAGGTTTCTTTTCCTGAAAAGCTTTATCTTTGATTTTTCTATTTTCATTACTACCAAGCAACGTTAGATTGCCGAGAGTACTAACATACTGGGCATGAATTTGCTGTGCTTCTGGTCCAAGAACATGTTGCCAGCTCGCTGTCAGATTTTCTGGCATAATCCGCTCAATATCGCAGCGGTCGAGATGGACAGGCTCACTTTTACGTTGAAGGGTTCGTTCGATCCAGCAAAGAATATCTTTACCATACAAGGTTTTGTAAAGTTTGGCAGTTTGGAGCGCAGGAATAAATCGACTATCATCTGGCCAATTTTTGCTCAAGTAGGCAAGTAAATTTACCAGGGGACGGCTCTCCAATTTTTTGCAAGCCTCACAGAAGAGGGGTCCATGGGAGCGTGTACTCTCTCGACAGATGGATCGGCGAACAACAAAGCTAACGATTGCAACAAGAGCCTGAGCGAGTTCTTCATCGCTGAGAACCCCTTCCCGTTGTTTATCTAGGAGGGCAAGGATAAGAGGATAGGATGCACTAATATCAAACTCGCGAACCATTTGGAATGCTCGTTGCACTTCTGGGTTTGAATGTGTGGACGTTCCATCAATTATGTCATAGCCAGTCGCTTGAATCTCAAGTTCACTGACAAAGTCAGAAGGATCCAGAGTATTTCCATTACCAGAGTAGATAAGTTCGAAGGTTTCAAAAACTTCCCCCTCCGGAATATAGTTGCCTTTACTCATGAGAACATCGCGGAAAAAACTGGTAAGGAGTTCGCCTGCTGTCTTTTTCTTCCCCTCTTTTTTCTTCGCTGCTAACCGTTTGGCTTTTTGCTCAAAGCGCTGCTCAAGCGAGGTCCATTCATCATGGTCAAACATCTCTTGCTGTTGTTCTGGCACATGCATAAACACATAGTTGCGTACTAAATCCCATTGGGTCAGATCTTGGCCAGTGGAATTGAGTGATCGAAAAATGAGGTAGGGGTTTTCGGGAGTTTCTCTGGTAATGGTGATGAGCACAAAGTTCAGCTGTGTTTTCATGATGCTAAACAACGTAGTAAGCTCCTCTGGTGAGGAAAAATCCTTAGTAATTTGTTCTTGGAAGTAGACATACCCACGGGATGCGCAACGAGTTTTACCTCATCAGTAAATTGGCTTGAAAGCGTCTCTCATTGCTTAGCTGCCTCTATAAGGCAGAGGTATTTTTGAGTCCTTGCTAGAAAAAAGTGAGAACATTGAATGGGCTTACGGAGCCACCTCAGCCGAAGATACATCTCGTTGCGCATCCCGTGGGGACATACGCCTTCAAGATTTGACTTTCGCTTGCCGCAACATTCCGATGAGGTTCCCGCTCATCGATGAGGTCTTTATAGATCTGGCGATCATGCAGGCGAGGATAGATCCGGTAATGCTTCCCTTTCATTTCAAATTTATGAATCAGCAGGGTTTCTGTAATCTCAGCAGCAGTATTATCTAGATGGTGGGATTTGGCAACTGCACGAATAGCACACAACAAGATAGATAAGGTCAGCAATCGCTGTTGCCCATCAATAACCTGATAATTCGGCAGCTTTCCAGGTTCGAGCTCATCAGATGTACAAACAATGACACCAAGGAAGTGCGTTCGAGGTCTTTTACTCTTTGGCTCAGACATTGCTTCTACGAGTGCATAGAGGTCGTTCCAAAGCCGTTCCCAATTTTCTTCTTTCCAAGAGTAGTAGCGTTGAAAAACAGGGATCATATAATGATCCGGTGAGTTAATAATTTCGTGAAGTGTTCGTTCTGTTGCTTTCAAGGATTGCCCTTTCTCCTACACTTTTAACAATTTAAATGCGTAAATGCATTTTCGTTAATTATACTCTTCTTCCTGTTGAAGAGAAAATTGGAAAACGTGCTGTTGAAATAACCAATTGGTCTCTTAAGAATCAAACGGAAGCAAAACAGAGTAGAGGCCTGATGCCAGATTCCTACTCTGTTTCAGTTCCATACTAGAGACGGAGAGCAACCATTATAGCCTGGTCAGCAGTGGCGTATTTGATGAAGGCTTCTTGCTTTTATCGCATCGGCGCATAACTCGTTCCGGTGTTATGGAAGACTACTTGGAGATCGTTTACCGTTACCACCAGGTCCGGATGGCGTGCATCGCCCGAGAAGGTGAGCGTAACTGGCGCTAGGTCAGCGCCAGGACCAACAAGGCGAGGGCCTTGCAGGAGTCGCACATGGGCTGGATCGCCGCTGGGCACCTCAAAAATCAACACTTGGCCCTTGAGGTTGATAGCTGTAAAGTGGGTTTGTAGGTGCGGATCGACCTCGTGGCCCACAATGTGGTCGACCTGCGTGGTCCTGGGGTAGCCATAGTGAATGTCGTCAATGAATCGACTGCTCCAGCTCATAATCACCGATCCACCCAGGGCAAGCAGCAGAGCACACAACATCCCTAGCCCAAGGGGCATCCTCCTCGACGTGAGGATCGCGCTGGAGCTGACGGACGCGAGAATTCCGGCACTTCTTCGGTTGTGGTGGTGCGCTGCGCTCGCGGTTTGGCGAACTGAGAAGCACGCACGGTCTGGACCGCTGGCGCTTTTCCTGGCGAGGACCTCGGGCGGCGACGCACAACAAGGCTGCGTGGGGCGAGACGCTGCTCCTCCCCCTCGATGGTTGCAGGCATACTGATTCCCTCCTTATCCTTGAGAAGCACAACAAAAGCACACCAGAAATAGAGGGGCCTGAGTAGTCTCAGGAGAGGAAAGAACGTTCTTTCCTACGAAGCATACCTGAACTATAGGGCAGCGCACAACCCATTTATCCACGAAGTTATCCAGACCGATGTGCAGGAATTGTGGAGAAAACGCGAGCAATCGTCATGCAGACCTCAGCCGGGGGTGTGGCAAGGTTTTTTGCGTGAGACAGAATCCTGGCAACAAGCCGCATAAGTAGCAGATTGCGCCCTAAACAGACTAGACGCAAAAGATGTGGCCCCCTACCAGGGCAATCGCATCTAATGAACCTAGAATTCAACCTTTTTGACTTCTCAGTACTCATCAAAATTCATGCCAAGAGCGAGGACGCCGACGGTAGCAACTTGTTGACTACAGTCTGAGGGGCATCCCCTTTTCAGGGGATGCCAAAGCGGGAGAGGCGATTTTTGGGTATCAAGCTCATTCCCCTCATTATGGTGCTGTGAAGAAAGTAAACAATGCTCGATATGTTTCCTCTGGGCGTTCTTCAGCAGCGCAATGACCAGCATCTAGAGACTCAAACCGTACATCATCGGCCCACTCCCGCCAAATAGCCTCTATATCGAAGTAGTCTTTGAGATCATCCTTCAGGCACGTCAGGACGAGCATTGGGCAGGAAATGCGTTTCTTGCCAAGATCAGCCTTATCGAGTGCAAAATCATAGGTAGCACCAGCACGATACTCTTCAATCATCGCACAGATGGTGTCAGGGTTGTAGACACAGCGCCGATAATCTTCTACGGCTTCTGGTGTAAAGTAGGCTGGCAGTTCTGCTCGCATGCGCTTTCCCCAGCGATAGAAATTGTCAGGATTCTCTAGAATCAGTCGCCCTGGCAAATCAGGTTGCGCAAAGAAGAACCAGTGGTACCACCCAAGTGCAAACTCTCTGGTGGTTCGTCGAAATGCCTCCCCAATAGGGATGTTGTCAAACAAAGCCAACCTGGACACACGCTGAGGATGATCAAGGGCTATCCGGTAAGCACAATAACCACCTCGATCATGTCCGGCGACACTGAATTGCTCAAAACCTAGTTGTCGCATGACTTCGACCTGGTCGCGTGCCATGGCTCGTTTTGAGTATGGCTCGTGATCGGGTGTCGTCGGAGGCTTGCTACTCTCTCCATAGCCGCGCAAATTGGCGGCAACTACGGTAAAATGTTGAGCGAGGCGAGGCGCAATTTTATGCCACATGACATGGGTTTGGGGATGACCATGCAAAAGCAGTAGTCCAGGGCCATGTCCTGCATATCGTACCCTGATCACTGCTTCACCGGTATCAATCATCGATAGTTGGAATCCCTCGAACATACAATTGCCTCTTTCTACTGGGGATATATCCCCACACATCTCATCCAAAGAGAATGCTAGATGCATCAAGGAGGGATCTCTTGAAAAGAATCTCTCCTCTTCTTTTTCACGTGCTCTTTGCTCATACGGTTGTATGAAAGGTGATTGCGGAGCAAACTAGCACGCACAACAGCGCAAGCGCCCTAATGAGGGATGATAAAATAAAGCCTAAAAACCAGGAGGAGGGGAGATGGAAGACGTGCAGGCACTGGAAACGATCTTTGCTCGAGTGGAGGATCCACGCATCGACCGAACAAAACGGCATCGGTTGCGAGATATTCTGATCATAGCCATCTGTGGCACGATCTGTGGAGCAGATGGATGGGTGGAAATCGAAGAGTTCGGAAAGGCGAAGGCCGCCTTTTTTCAGGAATTGCTCGATTTACCGAATGGAATCCCCTCTCATGACACCTTTGGCCGAGTCTTTGGTCTCATAGATCCCAAGCAGTTTGAAGCCAGCTTTGTGCAGTGGGTTCAAGGGATCAGCAGGACGGTTAAGGGAGTAGTGGCCATTGATGGCAAGACACTGCGACGCTCTCATGATCGGGGAGCAGGCAAGAAAGCGCTGCATCTAGTGAGCGCTTGGTCCGTCGAAAACCGCCTAGTCCTGGCACAGTTGGCCACCGAACAGAAATCCAATGAAATCACCGCCATCGCTCTGTTATTAAAGCAATTAGTCCTTAAAGGATGTATCGTGACCATTGATGCCATGGGAACCCAAATCAAGATTGCCGAGCAAATCATCGAGCAAGAGGGAGGCTATGCTCTGGCCCTGAAAGACAACCAAGGCTACTTGTACGAAGAGGTCAAGGCGACATTTGCACTGGCCGAGAAAGAAGCCTCGACGTTGGTCGAGGCTGGCTCAGAACGATTTGTAGAAAAGGGACATGGGCGGCTAGAGGTCAGAGAGTACTCGACGATTTGTGATCGCGAAATCTTGGAGTATTTGGACCCGCAAAAGAAATGGAAAGGCTTGCAGGCCATCGGTATGGTCCGTTCCAAACGATACATCTATCAAGAGATGAGCCAAGAAACGCGCTACTATTTGCTCAGCTTCTCCTCGGTTCAGCAGTTTGCTCTGGCTGTCCGAAGCCATTGGGGAATCGAAATAGTCTAATCGCAAATGACAAAAACGAGTCTGCTCACTCGTGGGAGAGAGGGGGATCACATAGCGGATCTCCACCTCTTCCCCGGTGACCACGACACGGTCAACTAACAGCTCGATAAGTTGGCGTTTTTGTTCAAAAGTGGCCTCATTGAGCCCTTGTTGGACGCGCTGGCAGAATGCTTCAATCGATTGGACTATCCCTGCAAGTTGATCGTGATGCCCCACATTCGCTTCCAATTGCCGTTTTTGTTCAGCAATCACGAACAAACGCTGTTCCAATTCAAGTCTGCGCCTCTTGTATTCTTCAAGCTGAAGCACATTGGCTAGGTACGCATCGGTTAACCGTTCTATCTGCTGCTCCAAGCTGACTCGTGCCTTGCGTAGATTCTCCCGGCGAGCTTGCAGTTCTTGAGGAAGCCACAGCCCACCTTGAGCATGATAGAGCGCAGTGGCAATGGCGCCGGGATGCGTCAGCATCTCGCAGACATCTTGCCAGACCAGTTCATCGAGTTGGTCGGTAGGAACCGAGCGTGCTGAACATTTTTCATCCCGGTGCGAGATGGTTCCATGGCTTTTGCCTACACAGACGTAGTAGGCATAGCCTCCGCGGCTACGCGCGACCAATACAGCCAAGCCGACACATGCCACAACTGACCATGGCACGCAGGAGGTAGGGGTAGGCGGTGTTGTTGCGGCGGGCAAATTGCTGATTGTGAGCAAGTTTTTGCTGGACCAGATCAAATTGCTCCTGGGTGATGACTGCTGGAACCTGAGTGACAGCAGTCCATTCCTCCTGGCTCGTCTGGGCATGGCCTCCCCGGCCTCGGCCAATGGGAACCAGGGCTGAATGTCGTCCCCGGGCTTCCGTAGGGCGGCTGCGCCCGATGTAGACCGTTCCGGTATAGACAGGATTGGTGAGAATGCCTCGGACGGTTGCCTGGTTCCATCGTGTTCTCCCTGCAGGACTGGCAACGCCCAGGCTCGTCAGACGTTGGGTCTCGGCCTTTAAGCTCTTCCCCTCTTGCAGATAGTTAGAGAACAATTCTGCCACGACTGCCACCTCTGTTGCTTCAAGGCGAACCCCCGCCGGATCACGGGGGTGGGCAGGATCAACTCGATAGCCATAGGGCGCACGGGTCCAGGGAAGCAGTCCACCTGCCAAATACTTCTGCCGTCGGCCTCGCCTCATCCGCTCTGCAATCAAATTCCGTTCATACTCGGACACAGCTCCGCGAATTTGGAGGAGCAGTTGATCATGGGATATTGTCAACTTATTCGCAGGGATAAAACATATTGATGTGCTAGAACGAGGTGAGGCGTTGAAGTGTGGGGAAAGATGGGAATGTCTCTGGGGTTATGAGGCCATTTTCACCTCAGTCACCTCATTCCATTGCTGGAATCGGTCCCGTAACATGGTACGATATTCTCCGGCACGTAAACGGTGGCGTCGAGTCTGGAAATGCCCAGCAATGACACCGAAGGCGGAGAGGAAGCGTTGGGCATGTTTGGTCGATTTGAAGCGCCGCATCTTCTTTTCACGCAGTCTCGTGGGTTGGTGGGAGTTCTCGGCTCGATTGTTCAGTCCTTTGTGCTGCCGATGCTCTACGCTTGGCAAGACCTCGCGTTTGGCTGCGCTATAGCTTTTGAGTTTATCGGTGATGATCACGCGTGGAACAGAGAGTAGCCCTTTAAGCAGTTTGCGGAAGAATCGTTTGGCCGCCTTTTTGTTGCGCTGGCTCTGCACGAGGATATCCAGCACATTACCATGCTGATCTACTGCTCGCCAGAGGGAATGCTTCTTGCCCCTGATGGTGAGGAAAACTTCGTCCAGATGCCACGTGTCGCCACAGCGAGGGCGACGACGTCGCAATTCATTCGCATAGGTCTGCCCAAACGTCAAACACCATTGCCGGATCGTTTCATAGCTCACAATGATCCCACGTTGTGCCAAAAGCTCTTCGACATCACGAAAACTGAGCGAGAAACGGAAATATACCCATACAGTGTGACTGATAATTTCGGGTGGGAAGCGGTAACCTTTGTATGCAGGAGCAATGCTGTTTGTTTTCATAAAGCCATTCTAGCATGTTGTTCAGTTCTATTGCCAAGTTGACAATACCATCCCGCCTCTGGCTTGCGATGCCTGATCGCCATGGCCATCGCTTGCTCGACCAAAGCCTCATCTTGTTTGGCTGCCATGGCCCAGCCAACAATGCGCCGCGAGTAGAGATCCAAGACCGCTGCCAAGTACATCCAGCCGTTTGCTGTCGCAATATATGTCACATCTGTGACCCATTTTTCGTTCGGGCGCTCGGCCTCAAAAGCACGATCAAGTACATTTTCGGCTGGCGTTGCAGCAGGATCGGCATGGGTCGTCAGCACACGATGGGTCGTGTGATGGGCAGCGAGCTGGGCCTGCTTCATGAGACGCACCACGCGTTTGCGGCCCACACGAACGCCTTCATCGCGCAGTTGCACATGAATGCGCGGACTGCCATAGCGTCCCCGGTGCTGATGAGAGATTTTCACGATCTCTTTGCTGATTTCGCCATCTTCTCGCTCCCTCTGCGAGGGAGGGCGCTTTATCCAGGCATAGAACCCGCCGACCGAAACCGAGAGCACGCGGCACATGATCCGAACCTCAAACTGCCCTCGGTGGTGCTCAATAAAGCCGAAACGGTCTTCTACGGATGCGAGAAGATGGTCAGCGCCTTTTTTAGGATGTCACGCTCCTGTCGCAACACGTCATTTTCCCGCCGTAAGCGGCGCAGCTCCTCAGCTTCTGGCTGGAGATTTCCACTGCCAACAAACGCTCGTTCTCCGTTGGCCGCCAGCTCAGAGCACCAGCGACTCAGTGTGCTCATCGCAATCCCTAAGTCTTCTGCTACCTGCCTCTGCGATTTTCCGCTTGTGTGGACTAAATTCACAGCTTCTCGCTTAAAGGTCTTATCGTATGTTTGTCCCGTTGCCATGCTTTCCTCACTTCTTCTACGACCGTCCACTTCCAGTTTACTGTTTCATCCAAACCGGGACAACTACACAGACGCCACACTCGCCGCACCGATCACACTCCAAAGCAGATGAGAACCTTGATAGTCATGTGGAAGCCTTCTTAAGCGAAGTAGCTCATAGAACACGGGCACGCAGACAACGAGAACTATAGTATCGGGTACTTTACACCAGTCAAAATTCTTTCCGCACTTTTTCCTTCACCATTCTTTGTAACAAGCGGATATGGCTGTCTCGAGCGTCAAATTGCTTGGAAATCCGATCGAATAGCGCGCATTGATCTCTACCCTCAGGCGTATTGAGAGGCAGAAGATAGACATCGTCTGAAAGCGTTTCGAAATCAGGGAAGCGTGTCTCTTCAGGTATCCTATCCTCAACGCTTGTCAACAGAGCCTTCAGCACTCGGACATAATAACGTCGAGACTCGAAATCTGCTATCTCTGCTCCCTCAAATACCGTCGGAAGTATATCTCTAAACTGTTCTAGGTTTCCTCGCAAATTTTTTCCGAGAACATCCAATACCGCTTCCAACACCTCGATGTAATGTTCTCGCTGTGTCAGCGCCTCTACGATTTTTCGATAGCGGAGAACCTGATCTGAACCGAGAAAGGAGAATGGCGAAAGAATGCCCGCCCGCTTTCGCATTTCATGAAATTTGTCCTCCTCGTGAAAATTCATGTTGTCTCCCCCTTTGTTCCCTACTCTAAAGGATTGCCCATGAGCCGGTCAAGCAGCTGGAAGATGCTCACTCATCAGGCGAAGGGCTCCAAAGGGCAAGATCACACAACGGCGTGCGATCTTGCCCTTCAGCCTCTCATCCCTGGAAACGTGCGTTGACTTGTCGTCCCAAATCCATTGCAAAAAGATGACGCGCAGCCAAGCCACCTGTCGCCGTTTATGGCAGGCTATCCCACCCGCCTATCGTACAGGGCACTGCTTCACCGATTTTTGGGGAGCATACCAGGCGGTGATCCCAGAAGAGCAGCATATAGCTGCCGGAAAGGAAACCGGTGAAACAGCCCATGTGGAACGGTGGAATAATACCCTCCGACAACGCCTGGCGCGCTTTGTCCGCAAAACGCTGTCTTTCTCCAAATCGCTGGTGATGCACGAGGCTTGTCTGAAGATCTTTCTCCATCGGTGCAATGTTGAGCGAGCTATCAGCTTCAGGCGCTTGCATCGTGTTGGATAGGGAGAACGAATTAAGCTGGGAGCTCCATATCCATCCAGACTTCTTGCCCAGTTGCTTTATAAGCATGAATATGTCAGACATACCTTCCGTCGGCCAAGGCAGAGAAACCGAGAGAGGTAGCCACCAGGCCGCCTTTCTGGAAGTGTCCTGCGAGTCCTATTATATATAACATGGGGCCGTTCGGAGGACTATCCGTCTCCGTCTTCTTGACGGAGACAATCGCAGGTGAGGATTCACCGTAATGTTTGGCCACTTGTTGGGCAATAGTCTTTGGATCCAGGAGAGTCTGCCCTGTTGTGCAAGCACTTAAGGCGGTGCTTCCGAGAAAGAGCGTGGCAAGACGTTTTATGAGTATTCGACGAGAGATCATGGTTTCCCAAATCCTATCGTTTTCTCGTGATTATACCAGAATTTTACAGGATTTTATGCCACTTTGGTAATCATTTTACTGATCTTATATTGACGTATTGACGCTCAACACCGAGTTAGGAGAGGGAATGATAGAGAAGGGAAGGGCATCACTCTCTTTTTTGCCACTACCTTCGATAGAAGTCAGAATAGTGTACATACATCACGCGCGATCTTGCCAGCCGTGTTCAAAGCGCTCGATCATATCCGATCCCATGCGAGAGTCGCAAACTTCTCGTGAGTACAGGATGAAATGGCTGTTGGCGCTACGCAGGCCAGAGCCGGTTGCGCGTCCGAAGCCAGGCAAGGTCGTGGTCTTGGCAGAGCAACTCATCTTGCCTGAGTTTGGCGCGACTAGGTAGCTCGTGCAGAAACAAAAAGCATATTTAAAAATGTTCTCAGACGAGTATCCCATGACGGCAAGTAACACTAGTAGCTACGCATAATTGTCTATGAGATAATAAATCTCATGAAAAACCTTATCATCGTAGGCGGCACCATGGGCGTTGGCAAAACTGCCACCTGCCGCGAACTGCAGAAAATACTTCCACGGAACGTCTTTCTTGATGGCGACTGGTGCTGGGATATGCACCCATTTGTGGTGACAGACGAAACAATAGCGATGGTGGAGGGTAACATCACTCATCTGCTCAATAGCTTCCTGGCTTGTTCGGAGTTTGAGAACATTATTTTTTGTTGGGTGCTTCATGAGCAAAAGATACTAGACAATCTCATTGCCAAACTCAACCTCGATAACTATACAACATATAGTTTTTCGCTTGTTAGCAACAAACAGGCTTTATCCGAAAGGCTGAACCGTGACATATCAGCAGGAAAACGCGAGCGTGACATCATAGAGCGTAGCACGGCTCGGATACCACTCTATGATGAGCTTGATACCGTTAAGATTGACGTAAGTACCATCTCGCCAGCAGACGCGGCACAGCGCATTACAGAGCACATGGCAGACGTTCAGGCCAATCTTGCAAACAAAAAGTAGAAAGTTATACCCAATAGTCCCGGTGACAATTATGCTCTGACGTGCCACTACTTACTTGCTGTCACGGTATATTCGCCTGTTCTCATTTCCGCAAGTTTAGAGCACCGGTCAAGTAATTCAAGCAATATTGTGAAGCTCAGCAGAAAGCTGCTGGGAGCGAGCCAGGACGTGCAAATTGTGGACGACAGCGCAACGGCGCAGATCGAAAAGATTCTTGCGCACTCCGCGATACCGAGCGCGTCGCCCCTGCCATCGACCAACATGAGCAAGTGTATGCTCAACGGCCACTCGTTCGCGCAATTTGGCACGCCCCTGCACGGTCTGTTGGAATTCTCGTAACTCGATGAGCAAGGCTTCATCAGGAAGAATGCTCACGCTACGTCCCTCGGAACTGGCGGTGCATTGCGTTTTCAGAGGGCACGCCGCACACGTCTCTCTGGGGAAATGAACCACACCGCAGGGAATAAAGGGCATCTCCTGCTTGGCAGGACACTGAATAGTCTGTCGCTCCCAATCCAGAAGAAAGGCTTGTTTGTGAAAGAGTTTGCCGGTGCGAACTGGCTAGGCTTTGCAGTACACTTTCAGGTCGGAGCGTGTTCACGAACCAGATGACTGCTCAAATAGGCTCGGTCGATATGTAGCTCCTTCAAGGAAGCCGCTTGCTGAGCTAGATCCGCGCTGATCGCTTCGGTCACACTGGCTTCGGGCACATTTGCCGACGTGACTCCCACTGCTCGGATGAGGCCGGTATCCAGATCGTGGAGCACGTGCCGCTTGTACCCATCCACGCGCACACTACGACTTTTGCGACCATGAAGCATCTCGGCGTCTTCGATGCTGATGCGCCGGAAGCGTCAGAATTCAGACGAAGATTTGGCTTGGGAATAGTTGATGAGGTATGCTGATGGCAAAGTCTCACCTCATGAGGAGGAGTTCATGAACTGCCCGCACTGTGCTTCAGCTACCACGAGGGAACAGACCAAGAAAACCGCGCTCGGATATCAGACGTTCCGCTGCTCAGATTGTAAGCAAGCTTTTAACGAGCGGACAGGAACACCATTCAACTTTCTGGAATATCCCACCGATGTCGTTCTGCTCGTTGTGCTGTGGCGACTCCGCTATAAGTTGAGCTTGCGAGATCTGGCAGAAATGTTCCTGGAGCGCGGCTGGGAGTTTACGCATGAAGCGGTTCGGGAGTGGGAAACACGGTTCTCACCACTGATAGCAGAGCATCTGCGGGCCAAGCGAAGCGGACAAGCAGGGTTGTCCTGGTATGTCGATGAAACGTACGTCAAGGTCAGGGGAAAGTGGTGTTCCCTCTATCGTGCCATTGATGCAGATGGCAACCTGGTTGATTCGCGGCTGAGTGAGAAGCGAAATATGGAGGCCGCCAAGCGCTTTTTTCAGCAAGCACTCGAGATGGTTGGCCATGCGCCTGAGCGCGTCACGAGCGATGGGCATGACTCCTATCCTCGTGCTATTCGCGAAACCTTTGGTAGCACGGTCACGCATCGCTGTAATCCCTATCTGAACAATCGATTGGAGCAAGATCACCGGGGTATCAAGCAGCGGTACTATCCTATGCGAGGCTTCGGAAACTTCTCTTCAGCAGCGCGTTTTTGTCGTGCCTTCGATGAGATGCGTCAGTTCTTTCGCTTCTGCACGACCATGAAACAACACGTTTCCCTCGCAGACCAACGTCGCTTGTTCTGTCAGAGATTGGATACCTTGAAGGCTATCGTTGTAATAACCTAAACACAGAGAAGGAGCGGGATCGCTGTATCAAGCACAACTTTATCGCCTCTCACATTCTCAGTTCTGACATATCCCTTTGAAGTGAGCAGGGGGGCTTGGTATGGCTGGCCGGATTTCATTGGCGGCGATCCCATCACCGCCCCCCAGTTTCGACCACAGCGAGGACCGGCCTCCAGTTTCGTCCTTGCCAATCACGACAATCTTCCACCTCCACAACGTCCCCTGCTACGCTTCCCGCCTCATAGTGCTGCCGTAAAATTTGCTGTGGCCCCAAGCTCTGTGCCAGCGTGGGCTGGGCAGATGGTCGTTACCCTCTTCGGAGACGAAGTCCCGATGACAGTTCCACCAGGACCACGTGTCGGGCGCTCGGTCGTCCGCATTGATCCTACCGATTGGAGTCTGCACCCTCTCGTTCAGGGACCACTGGCTCGTCCAATTGATGTGCGTTTCGATCCTTCGGGAAAGTCCCTCTACATCCTGGACTTTGGGCACTTTGAGATGCGTGCCAAGCAGGGAGTGGAGGCCCTGGCGCGCAGTGGCAGTGTCTTCCGGCTCACGCTTTCTCGTGATCCTCTTTAAGACGTTTCTTCTGCGGTGACTGCCAACTCCTGGCAGAAAGGTGTAGTCATATGTCAACTCAACTGAAAACCAGAACAACACATGCGCCAGTGTCGGCAACATCTGGGAAGGCTCTGGACCTACCCAGTCGGCTTGCCTATCTCTATGCTCCGATTCTGCCCTATCTCAAATGGATCAAAATCATGCGTCGTGGCCCGCGCGGGCACGACCCTAAAGATATTCTCCTTCCCCAGGGCTACCAGGCCGAGGTCATCGCCACTGGCTTCAACACTCCAGTGCATTGTTGTTTCGATGAGCGAGGCTTCTGCTATGTGATAGAAGGGGGACACAAGGTGGAGGCTGCACCGCGTATTCTCAAAGTCAACGTCCAGACTGGTGAACAGGAGACTTTTTTTGAACTGCCCCAGTCGCAGTGGAACAAGACAGGAGCGGTGACTGGAGCCTGTTGGTACCAGGGATATCTTTATGTGATGAACACCGATACGCTCTTGCGCATCAGTTCAGATGGCAGTGCAGAGGCGATTCTGACCGATCTGCCAGGGCTGGGGGACCATCAGGCCAATTATCCCATCGTTGGGCCAGATGGCAAGCTCTATTTCGGGATGGGCAGCGCTACGAACACTGGAGTGGTGGGAGCCGACAATTTCGCCTACGAGTGGTTGCCCAAATTTCCCCAGTTCCATGATGTGCCTGCTCAAGCTATTCGACTTGTCGGGCACAACTACGAGTACCAAAATGTTCTGGGAACGATCACGGAAACGGTCCATTCCGGGGCCTATGTGCCCTTTGGGGCCCAAACCAGGCCAGGGCAGGTGATTGCAGGGAACACGAAATGCACCAGGGCCATCCTGCGGTGCAATCTCGATGGCAGCAACCTGGAAGTAGTGGCCTGGGGATTGCGCAATCCCTATGGAACGGCTTTCCATCCAGACGGTCGGCTCTTTGCGACGGAGCATGGCATCGACGAGCGCAGTGGACGCTATATTGTGGGCGACCCCGATGATTTCTATGAGATCAAGCAGGGGGCATGGTATGGCTGGCCGGACTTTGCCTCAGGCATCCGGCTGGATGATCCGCACTGGGGCAAAGGCGGTCAGGGGCGTGAGCCCGTCCTGGCTGAGCATCCCGATCCACAGCCACCTAGACCCTTTGTCAGTTTTGAACCACATGCCGGAGCTAATGGAGCTGATTTCTGCCACGATGCGGCTTTCGGCTTTGCCGGGGATGCGTTTGTGGCGCTTTTTGGCGACCTGGCTCCCATCACCACCCCACGGCTAACGAATCCAGCAGGCTTTAAGGTAGTACGCGTGGAGATGCAGACCCAGCAGATTGTGGACTTTGCCGTGAACAAGATTGCGGGTCCAGCCTCCAAACTACCACACGAGGGCTTTGAGCGACCTTCGCATTGCCAGTTTGGTCCAGACGGGGCCCTCTACGTGGTGGATTGGGGAAAGATCGATATTGCGCCAGAACGTGGCGGGGTGCGCATGCAGATGGGAACCGGGACCTTATGGCGTATTCGACGCACACAAGGACCACGAGGAGATCGACCAGCGCACCCCATAACCGTTCCGCTCTATGCACTGCAACTCTCGGCTCTGGTAGCTGGCGTCATCGGTCTGGTGGCAGGCGGAATCTGGCTGGGGAAACGCCTCTTCAGCAGATAAGAAGGAGCAGATATGATGATGAAACCCGGTTGGGGCGCGACGACTTCAACCAGTCTCTTTGCAGAGTATAGACCGCCCTTCGATCTGACTTCGGATATGCTCTTTGTGCTGGCATGGTGTCCGAGCAGAGCGCTTTCTCAGGTGTTTGAGGACGTATCCTTTCTGTCACTTGCCGGGAAAACGCCGCTGCTGCTCTGGTTCAGCCATGTCAGTAGGGTGTGCTACTCTGATCCGAGAGGAGAGCAGCACTGTTTGAGTGGCGCAGCGGAGTACGATGAACTGAACGTGGTGGCATTTCTGCGCGGGTCGATGCTCTTTGCGCCTGCCATCTATGCCACGAGTGATCTGACTATTCAGCTTGGGCACGGCTATGGGATGCCAAAACAGCCGACCGACATGCAGGTTCAGGTGGGCGAGAAGTGGTTCTCTTCTCACGTGAGAGATGGCGCGCAGCAGAGTTGTATCCGAGCACGACTGCTGGGTTCAGGCAAAGGTATAGCCAGACTCATCTCCAGATGGCTGCCCAGATGGACGTGTCCGGTGCGTTTCCCCAGCGGCTGTAGCATCCATGCGCTCCTGGAAGAGACGCCGCGCGTCCAGCTTGCACATATCCAGTCTGGGCATCTGGCGCTGTCGGTCAGATGGCTGCCCAATGCCGTCCGGCTGTTCCCTCTGGGATGTTACGTGCCTGGTCTACGGATGCGACTTCCGCCCCCGCAGCCATGACAAAGATGAGCACTCCTCATCGAGGATCAGAGGGTGAGAGGAGGCAAGGGGACGTGGTTGGCCGCCAGCAAAAAAACAAGCATGAGCGCTTCGATACGCGAAAAGATGAGACCATATTCGGCTCTGTGCGCCATTGTTGGTGGCGCACAGAGCAAGGAGGAAATCATGGAAAGTAAAGTCAAGTTGTTTGGGCACCCGATCCATCCGATGCTCATTGCCTTCCCACTGGGGTTACTGGCGACATCGCTGGTTTTCGACATCGTGCATTGGATCACTGGCAACGGCTTCTTCTCGCACGTGGCATTTTGGATGATTGCAGCAGGGGTGATCGGAGGGCTACTCGCGGCCATTTTTGGTCTGATTGATTGGCTGATAATCCCTTCAGGCACACGAGCAAAAACTGTTGGGATGTTTCATGGTGTGGGCAATGTTGTCATCGTCGTGCTCTTCATTGTGAGTTGGCTGCTGCGAATGAACACACAGACGAACCCCTCCGTGCTGGCATATGCTCTTTCGGTTGTTGGCGTCGTACTGGCACTCATCACCTCCTGGCTTGGTGGTGAACTGGTAGATCGTCTGGGGGTAGGAGTAGACGAAGGAGCACATCTGGATACACCTAGTTCTCTAAGAGGACAGAAAATCCCTGTGAGAGCTTCTCTGAATGAGGAGAGTTGACGCATTGCAAGCTCATGGTTCTGCCCCAACGGGAAGAGGTATGCAGCTCCTTTCCTGGCATCAAGTGGATCTGGCAGGAGCAGAACCTGGTAGTCTGCTTGCAATGGTCGCGACTTACGGAGAGATGGCGAACTATATGGAGCGTATCAGGCTCGCAAGGCCCGTCTTCGCGCTCATCTGTGTGTCGAGATGGAACCCTCTGCAAGCCTTTGCTATCCCTTGAACAGTTTGAGCTTTTCCCATGTTTGCGCCCGGCTGACCTGAGTGTAAGGGTAGAATTAAGGTGATTGTCATCAGCCGTAAAGTAACAACGAGAATCTTCTCGTACGTCTTTCAGAAAGGGTACGAGAAGATTCTGGCATTGACCTGCTCCGATTAATGGAGGAAAACGTATGCAAGCATCGCCTTCCTGCGTCTTTCGTTGTTGCTGCTTCATCGTAGGTGCCTCAAGACCAGCTGGTCTTTTTGGTCTTACCCCGCGTCC
The DNA here is from genome assembly GCF_016587395.1 of Ktedonobacter sp. SOSP1-52. NCBI lineage: Bacteria > Bacillati > Chloroflexota > Ktedonobacteria > Ktedonobacterales > Ktedonobacteraceae > Ktedonobacter > Ktedonobacter sp. SOSP1-52. Next base: position 1,005,707 of record NZ_BNJH01000005.1, on the reverse strand, counting down.
ACAACCCAGTTTCCGTCGTAGAGTAGGCCGCCAGCGAGGTACTGCGGTTGCAATCCTTTTCTGTCGGCCCCTCCGCCAAACACAGCATGCCACTTTCACGGCACTGCGCTTTCCAGTTGTTCCTTCCGAGATGTGTCTCTTGTTCTCTGTCGTGTAGGTCGTCCTGCGTGGATCGCCTGATGACAGATGTAACAAACCACCAGAGTCTTTCTCCGCCGGGCTATCATAACTTTCACCCAACGGGGTCGTTCCTTCTTCCTTTTTCTAAGGTCTGCAAGTTTATGGACATGATGAACTTCGACGTTTTCTCGTGATCCACATAACGGTACTTTGTTGGTTCGGGATTTTGTCTTGTTTTAAGCCCATGAAAGAGCAGCATTTCAAGCTCAAATTGCTCGAGATAAAAACGTTGACAAGCCGTTGCCTTTCTCTGCTTGCTCGTTTCTGCTGAAAAAAGCTCATCCTTCCCCCGGAAAGACGGATACCCAGTTTTCCTTCATCATGAACGAGATAAGACCCTAATTCACTCAGTAAAAGCCCCTGCTTCTGATCCCTGAATCGCAAGGTCGCAACGCAAACCTGCAACACTGTTCGTACAAGACGCTTATCTAACAACTTATCGAGGGTGATTAAAAGAGGTGAAAGGAATATTTCAAGTTCTTGCGCTATGGCCTGCGAAATTTGCTGAGGATCTTGTTCGTTTGTTTGAAGGGTGTCATACTTGGGCTGCATCGATGAGAAAAGCCTCCTTACGCTCTCTGTTTCGTTTGTTTTCTACAGTTTAGCGTAGGAGGCTTTTTTGTTTTTTTGAGTTCCTCATCACTCTGGTGGTTCTATGGGAAGCTCAAAAATCCGGGATGACTCATAACAAAAAGGTAGTATCAACGTAACCCTAAGAGTCGAGCGTCATAAACAGTGCTTTGAGCCCTTCAGCCAGGGTGGGATGCGTGAAAATGCCATCTCTCAAGGCGATGTAGGGCAGCTTGCCCATCATCGCTACCTGGATGATGGTCATAATCTCCCCGCCTTCTGCTCCCAGGATGGCACAGCCCAAAATTTGTTGGGTATCGGCATCGACGATGGCCTTCATGAAGCCACGCGTCTCGCCGGTTTCTACGGCACGGGACACGGCGTTCATGGGCAATTTGGCCACCCGGATGTTGCGACCCTGTTTTCTGGCCTGGTTTTCGGTCAGACCAACACACCCAAGCTGGGGATCGATGAAGATGGTATGGGGGACCAGGCGACCTCGTGTGCTGGCGTTGCCCTGCTCAAGCAGGTTGGTGCGCACAATGCGGAAATCATCTAAAGAGACGTGGGTGAAAGCAGGCCCACCTTTGACATCTCCCAGCGCGTAGATGCCAGGAACGTTCGTTTCCAGGCGCTCATTGACCTGGATGTAGCCATCTTTGTCGAGGCGTATGCCAGCAGCTTCAGGGGTGAGCGCTTCCGTGTTGGGGACACGACCGGTTGCCGCCAGCAGATGCGAGCCGGTAAGCTGCTGTTTTCCCTGAGGCGTGCGTACGGTCAACCGCATGCGCCCACCGTCCAGTGGCTCAATCTGTTGCGGCATTGTTTCGGTCAAGACCGTGATCCCTTCCTCGCGCAAAATCTTCGTGATTTCGTTAGAGACATCTTCATCCTCGTTCATGAGTAAGCGTGGACGAGGATGAATGATCGTGACCTGGCTGCCAAAGCGGCGAAACATCTGCCCGAACTCCAGCCCGATATAGCCGCCACCAGTGATGAGCAAATGTTCGGGGAGCGTATCCAGTTCCATGATCGTGGTGGAATTGAGCACAGGGACACTCTCGGCGCCTTTGATCGTGAGTTGTTCTGGTCGGTCCCCGGTATCGATAAAAATCAGTGGCGCGGTGATTTCTCGCCTCTCGCCGTCCTTGAGAGAGATCTCAAGCGTCTTTGGAGCGATAAAATGGGCCTCGCCCATTAGCAGATCGAGACCCCGTCCTTGCAGCGCTGTCAGGCGGCTCTCGTGGCTGTTGCGAACACCCTCGACTATGCCTTGTTTGCGCTGGCGGACGGTCCGCAGATCGACCGAAATGGGGCCGGCGTGAACACCGTACTCGGCCCCACGTCTTGCCTGATAGGCGAGGCGTGCGCTGGCGACCATCGTTTTTGTCGGGGTACAGCCGAAGTTCACACAGACACCGCCTATCTGGTCGCGCTCGATGAGCGCCACTTTCCGGCCTGCTTTTGCAAAATCGATTGGGAAGAATCTACCGCCCTTACTGGCGCCGATCACAATTACATCATAGTTTGTCGAAGTCATTTGTGTTTATCTCCTTCTGGTGAGGCTGCCAGGGCTAAGGATACATCGGCTCCGGTAGCCGTTCTTGTTAAGTTTGAGTCTGAGAGCGCCCTCGACGATACGGTAGCGGTTAGATGGTAAGTGATAAGCCCAAATTATACTGAACAATAAACCACTTGGTAACCATTTCATGAGATTCGTCAGATTTGGAAAAGGACAACGTTTGTCGAACGTAGCAGCCTACTCGTTGACGCAAGGTGTTGTTCCAGCGTTCCATATGCGCAGTCTCCCCAGTTTCCTTCCCAACACAATGATGGGTTTCAGTTGGGAACACGTACTGATAGGCATGCCAAAAATCACTGAAGGTATGGCAGTGTTTGTATTCATGCGGGATGGCTTGCCAAAGCCGAAGACAGGTTGCTTTGCTTCGGTCTCCAATAGCAAAGGCAACGATTTGGCGGGTTCGGCGGCACATTGCCGTCTACAACCACCGCGCCTGGTCTTTTTTGCGCACAAAACTCCACATTTCATCGAGTTCGAGCACATCATCTGGGGTCGCAGGCGGAAGGGTTTCTTTGACATCAGGCGAGTTCTGGACGTGCGCTTTGAGCCACCCCGCAATGGTTGACCGTGCCATGGCAAAGATTCGTGCCACTCCACGTAGGCTATACCGTTCCAGATAAGCCCGCAGCACGGTTTGTTGCTCAGTTTCTGAAGACGCTTGCTGGCGTGAGAACACGATAGGTGCCACAGTCCTTGCAGTGGTATTGAGCATTTCCACAACGATTGGCTCCATTTTTGGCAATATTTGTACTTCTACGCTGAATGGCAATCTTGCCTTGAGCTACGCTCATTTTCAGGAGAAAAAGCGACAGTTTCACGCTCGCCTCATGCGAAGATTGCCATTCAGCCTTCTACAGACACGGCAAACGTGTATCATCGTTTCTTGAATCATAACCCCAATTCTATCTCATCACTTACCACCTAACCACTACCCACCTGAGCAGTTATTCCCGGGGACAACGACGAAGAACAGTCTCACGTCATATCACTGATGAGCTAAACCTTGTTGCACATCCCGTGAGACGCAGGCGTCCAAAGAGGTCTTGTCAACTTCCAAAATTGTTGACGAGCTCTCACAGCTCCGACGTTATTTTCGCCAGGGTTCTCCTGACTATCAGGTCAGAGATAGAGAGCTCTCTCCACGTTGCGGCCATTTTTGGCATGGAAGCTCTACAACTTTGGCTGAGTTGACAATACCGGAAGATGAGATTACGTTCACCCTTCCAGGCTAAGCACAATTTTCCCCTGGTGGTGCCGTGTCTCCAAGCGCTCGTGAGCTTGGCTGGCCTTTTCCAAAGGAAACACCTGGTCGAGGTGGACCGTCAACTGACCGGCATCGACGAGCTTCGTTAGTTCGGCCAATTGTTGCCCATCGGGGCGGTAGTAGAGCAATTGCGTATCAATGTGACGGGTAGGTGTTACCTGCTCAAGATCAACAATCGTGACGAACCGCCCACCATCACGCACAACCTTCAGACTTCTTGCAGCCGTCTCTCCACCAACACAGTCCAGAACTGCATCGATACCCTTGGGATGAGCCCCCTGGACCACGCTCGCGAAGTCCGTCTGTGCGTAATCAATGAGTTCACTGGCTCCAAGCTGCTGAAGGTATGGATGGTTCTTACTGCTCGCAGTGGCAATGACGTGGACTCCTACATGAGCAGCAAGCTGAACGGCAAGCGTGCCTGTTCCTCCAGCCGCACCGGTAATCAGGAGCGTTTCTCCTCTCTGCATCTTCAGCACTTCATAGATTGCCTGGTAAGCGGTAAGCCCGCCGATAGGAAGCGCGGCTGCGTGCAAGGCATCGAGAGAGGATGGAGCTGGCGCGACGAGATGCGCAGGAACAGCGACAGACTGGGCATAATGACCAATGCCGACCTGATACGTCGTAGAGATCACGCGGGTTCCTACCTTCAGCCCGGTCACCGCAGCCCCTACCTGTTCAATGAACCCTGCTGATTCCCAACCAAGAATGAGCGGAAACTGTTGTCCTTCCAGCGTCAGGCTCCCCTCCCGCGCCTTCACATCCCACATTCCAACACCTGCTGCCTGAACGTGAATAATGACCTGGTCCGGGCCACAGGTTGGCGCAGGCAGGTCCATGAGCGTGAGACGATCAGGCCCGCCAAAGGCGGTAATGGCGATAGCTTGCATATGTTGTCCCTTGTCCTTTCACAATTCTTTTTTTCTTTTCGTTCTACCAACGTTACATATGTCTCCTAGAGAAGTCAGGCGGATTCTTTCAAACGGAGAGACTTTCTCTCCGTACGCTGCTTCCTGCCAGGATATGATGAGACGAGTGTGAACAAATGAGGTCGTGTTGCAAAAAATGTAAAGCTCAGCACATTGGGTAGAGCCACATTACCTGCACCACTTTCTCAGCCCAATTTTTTTTGCAACACGACTATTCATGCTCGCTCCCTCTGGACATCTCCTTTATCTGCTTCTTGAAGAAACTTTCTTTTCCTGACACGAGAAGCATACTCCAATAATGATCTTGTCAAAAGAGCCATTTTCAGGTAGGCTAAAGGGGCCATTGAAGAAAGATTTCAATCCGTGTCAAGACGTTCAGGAACGCAAATACCGTATGCCGAAAGGCCGGAAATCACTCTCGACCAGAACGCATCCATCCCACTGTACAAACAGCTTTATGAGCGGTTGCGCTCGAAGCCCACACTACCTTTGACCTCTCCATCAACCATCTCCCTACCCGCTCTCACTCGCAGCACCTCCCTGACGTCCCTCTCCCCTGGAACACACAAGAGCCGTTGGCTCCACACACAGCAGCCAGCAAGGAGATGGCCGAGCGTCGCGTCAACCTGGGGCGAGGAAGTATCTCTTCTGACCTCACCCTGTGACCGTGACACCCTCGCACCGTTACGGAATCGTTTTCCCCCATCCTCCTCGGCCAGGTCATTCCTCTCCACTCACTCGCCCTGGTTCCACCTGGAGAACTGGACGATTCCGGCGCCTGGCTCTCCACTCCTCATATGACCGCAATTCCCGCAACGTCCAGGTATCCCAGTTCAGTCCACGCTTGCCGTTCTCCTCCTGGCCCGCATACCACGCCTCGACACTCCCAATGCCCTGCGCTCCCTCCTTGACCCAGTAAAACGAAGGATTGGTAAAGGAGCGGGCGTGTTCTTTCGGTTCCTCAATCCAGCCATGCCCTCGACACCAGGCGCGAAGCTGCGGATTCAAGACACATTCCAGACACAGTGCCTCCCCAGGATTGAGCGTCCTCACCACATCCACAAACATCGAAAAGTGCTGTAACTGGCTACGTGGGACATCTGTTCGATACATCGGACTGTTATGTATGATGGAGTGAGCTTTCTTGTCAAAGCACGTGAGATGCGTGTACAATCAACAGGGGCCATTCTACGTATGCCCTCCGACCATACGCCGTTCTCACAAAGAAGAGGTTTCTATTTGTGCTGCGTCTCTTTTCCTCGATCACGCAACGTGTCTCTTTTTGCTTCCATACGCTTCAAGAACATGTTTTGCGTTGGATTAAACCGTCGACAACTTCCTTTGTACTCGGCACGTTCGCCGATCTGACGCGCAGCAAAGCCGAACTTTTGGCTGAAAATGCGCTCTTGCGACAACAACTGATCATTCTGCATCGACAGGTCAAGCGACCAACCTATCGCAAGACGGATCGGCTTCTTTTCGTGCTCCTTGCCAGGATGGTCCGAACCTGGAAACAAGCGCTTTTCCTTGTCCAGCCAGAGACGCTCCTCCGCTGGCACCGCGAGCTTTTCCGTCTGTTCTGGAAGCGCACATCGAAGGGGCATGAGAGAAAGCCGAAGCTCTCGTCCGAGACGATCAGCTTGATCAAGGAGATGGCCGCAAACAATCGGCTCTGGGGAGCGGAACGTATTCGCGGTGAGCTTCTCAAGCTCGATATTCGGGTGAGTAAACGCACGATTCAGAACTATATGAGACCCATCCGCCGCAAAAGGCTGAGTGGACAGACCTGGAAAACGTTCCTGCGCAACCATGCGGCAGAAATATGGGCTTGCGATTTCCTTCAGGTCCCTGACCTCTTCTTCCGCCCGCTTTTTGCCTTCTTCATCATCGAGTTGCAATCGCGAAAGGTCATTCATGTCAATGTGACGCGCTCTCCCAGCGATCCCTGGGTAGCGCAACAGTTACGAGAAGCAACTCCCTATGGACACGCGCCAAAATATCTGATCCGGGAGAATGATCGCAAATTCGGGCCGGAATTCGCATGAGTAGCAACCACAAGCCGCATCAAAGTCCTTCGAACGCCGTACCGAACCCCACAAGCGAATGCCATCTGTGAACGCTTTCTGGAAAGTGTGAGACGAGAATGCCTGGATCACTTCCTGATCTTCCAGGAAAAGCAGCTGTACCGCCTTCTCAAAGCGTATGTCGTGTACTTCAACCAGGCTCGACCGCATCAAGGGCTGGGGCAGCGAATTCCTGATCCATCGATTCCATCTACTCCTCTCCCGAACCCACCGAACCAGGTGAGCGCCATTCCTGTGTTGAGTGGCTTACACCACAACTACCGCAGAGCAGCTTAAACAATGGCAAGCATATACCCCAAGAAGCAGGTGCAACCCGTAAAATATCAGATGGAGTATCTGAACGTTCCTTGCCCGTTTTCCCTCATCGGACAAAAGAACAGGTTATTTCTCCGCTTCATTACCGAGATCGGTGCTTCTCTGCTCATAAAGCAAAGGCCTCCCCTTGCTTGCCGGTGCGCCTCTTTGTGAAAGCAATGTGGAAGACGAGAGCGTATCCTGGACCAATTTTCCGATCTTATGAACAGATATTCCAAGTAGCCAACACAACTATTCTCAGACAGTGTCTGTTTTTGGTAAGAGATTTCTTCTTTTGAAGCTGCGCAGCACATGCCATTCCTCACTCAATGTACAGCCGTTCTGCACTTCCCAATGCATTCCAATTTCCAAAGTGCAGATGGAAGAAACCTCTTGTGGAGCACTTCGCCCACGAACATTTCTACCAGTGCTCATGATTGAGGGCCAGATTCGCTCACTTCGTAGGGCATTTACCTTCACTAGCAGCAATTGCTTGAATTGTAGACAGAAAACCAGATCTTTCAGGTTGCAACTGGACCCAAAACGGGTAGCCTCGCCGGATCTGGCTCAACTCTTTGCATACAGAGAATGAGCAAACGCCGCAAAACGAAAACTGAATTTACAGAAACGATAGAGGACGCTCCGTTGCTGAAGGTTTCTCCCTTTGTCAATTGATGAGCTACTCACCCTTCGCGCCGCTTGATCATGCTTCGTGCTGAAACCTCATAGTGTAAATGACGATTCTGACCCTTTTGGCGGTTACTTGTCTTATCCTCTTGGTCCTGGTGGTGGACATGTCCCTATTTCAATCCAAGACGTTAAATCTTTGAGATGAGCATCCCACGCTTTGCTGATATTCGTATAAGCATCCCATCCTTCTCCTTCACCAACACCGCTATGGATAAATGTTACCAACGTACCGTCTTTTTCTTTTGCTAACTCAAAAGTAAGGGTTGTTGGAGTAGGAGAAAATGCACCTTCCCAAGTAAAACTGAACAACTGAGATGGCTTCACTTCTTTTACTTTTCCATGCTCTCCCACACCAGGTGCCCAATTTGTATGAATTGTTCCTCCGGGTTTCAATTCGATATCAGCTTCTTGTACAAACCAGCGTTCTAATTCTTGCTTTTCGGTAAGCGCTTTAAAAATTCGTTCTGGTGTCGCCTTAATGAATTGTTCTTTTCTAATTGTTTTTGTCTCCATTTGTACTCTTTCCTTCTCGATGAAGCGTTTCAGCAATGTGTTTTATCTTTTGTAGCCGTTCATCCCAGAGCGTTGCAGCCCGTGACAGCTCCTGGGCTGCAACACTGAGTCCTTCTGGCTCAATGCTAAAACGTACCTCTTTGCCCGTTTTGCACTCTTTGACGAGACCTGCCCTTTTCAGAACAGCCAGGTGTTTACTCACCGCCTGGCGGCTAAACGGCACGTCATCCGCCAGCCTGCTTGCAGTGGCTTCACCTTTGAGAAGCAAAACCTCGATGAGCTTCCGTCGGCTCGGTTCAGCAATGGCAAACCAGAGCTTTTCATTAAAAGGAGCAGGTGATGACATAGCTACGCCTTTGTTGGGATATTCTGGGCACAACGCTGCAAGCTGGACAGAAAGTCACCCCAGCCAGGGGTATGTTTGGCCATCAGGTTGGCCTTCTGTTCTGCGGTCATCTCGAGTTTCTCGAAACCGCTTTCTGTAAAGCGTACCTTTGTCTCTGCACCATCCTCTGTCAGCCTGAACGCAACCAGGGTTTGCTGATGGGTCGATTTCGTTTCCTCATCGGGTGCAACCCACAGAAATGAGAAAAGATGCGGTCTCTCTACCTCTACAATTTCCAGGGGGGCTTCAAAGTCCTCGCCCCAGATCAGTTTGCCCTTTCCTCCTCGTCGCACGTCTATTTCGACCTGGCTCCCAAACCACTGGCTGATGTATTCAGGCTTTGTGATGACTTCCCATACTGTTGCTATCGGTGCCTGAATGCTGATTTCTCTCTCAATCTTATCGGTCATAGAAATACTCCTGATATTATTTAACGCAACCAACTATTACATAGTATAACACATATATGCAACCTTTAGTTGCATGTGATGCCTATTATTTTAATTAGGCCCTCCACCTCGTAAGCACACTTGGTAGTAAGTGCTAAGAGCTGATAGATTTTCGGGTGAAGAGTGATTAAGCGGCGCGAAGAGTGAGCACTCAACCCTTCTTTCTAGAAACATGGCTCTGCGAGCACGCTGACTACTTTCAGCAATGTAAATTCATAAGCAAAATTTGCCTGAATTGTAAGCAGAAGTTCCTCTCCTTCGGCCCAGATTTTGGGTTGAAAGAAGCAAGTCTCGCTAGGACAGCTTGCTACTGAAGACTACCTATAACAGGCAAATTCACGCGCGAATTTACAGAAACGGTCTAAGGCGACCCGCCTCTCAAGCGGGTTTTCCTCCGGCAATAGTTAAACTGATCACTCTTCGCGCCGCTTGATCACTCCTCACCCGAAAATATGGTATTGTCAACTTGACAATAGAGCTGAACAATATGCTTAAATACCTTTATGAAAACAAACAGCATTCCTCCCGATTACAAAGGTTTCCGCTTCCCGCCTGCAATCATCAGCCACGCTGTGTGGTTCTATTTCCGTTTCTCGCTCAGTTTTCGTGATGTGGAAGAGCTTCTGGCGCAGCACGGGATCGTCGTGAGCTATGAAACGGTCCGGCAATGGTGTTTGAAGTTTGGACAGACCTACGCCAATGAACTGCGCCGTCGCCGTCCTTGTTGTGGCGACACATGGCATCTGGATGAAGTCTACCTGAAGATCAATGGGAAAACGTACTCCCTGTGGCGAGCGGTGGATCAGGATGGCAACGTGCTCGATATATTGGTTCAGAGCCGACGGAACAAGAACGCGGCAAAACGCTTCTTTCGTAAGCGCCTCAAAGGACTTCAATACGTGCCGCGCGTCATCATTACAGACAAGCTCAGGAGCTATGGTGCGGCGAAACGTGAGATCCTGCCTGGTGTGCAACATCGACAGCACAAAGGGCGAAACAATCGGGCGAAAAATTCGCACCACCTACTCGACTGCGCGAAAAGAAGATGCGAAGGTTCACATCAGCCAAACAGGCGCAACGCTTTCTTTCGGCCTTTGGTCCCATCTCAGGGCATTTCCAGCCGCGACGCCACCGCTTGCGTGCCGGAGAATATCGTGCTATTTTGCAGGGACGATTCCAGCGATGGAATGAGGTGACTGGGATCAAACAGGTCGCATAATCACACAAACTGCCCCACATCCCGTTGACCTTCCATGCTTTCCCCCTCTAACGCATCAGTATCTCTCGTTTTTATGAATAAGTTGACAATGCCCAATTCAGCGATGAATGCCGCTTGGCTTCGTACATCTTCCTCGCTCACGCCTCGCACTTGCCTTTTCCTGAACATGTGCATGACCTCATATCCCTGGAGCGTTCGCCATGCCGTCTCGAACGAAAAGAAACCCAGCCCTGGCTTGACCAGTCGTTTGAGAAAGCGATGGTCTTGTTCAATCAGATTGTTCAGATATTTGCTCTGCCGCAGTTCGCAAGAGGCAAGCCCAGGCTCGCTAGCTTTCATTTCCTGAAGCGCTTTAGGATACGCTGCGTTTTTCTCCACCGTAACGACCCGAGGAGAGACGGTATGGGAAGCATTGAGCGCTTTTCTCAAAAAGTGTTTCGCTGCTTGGGAGTCGCGAGCAGCACTCAAGAAGAACTCGAGCGTGTTCCCTTGGGAGTCCACAGCTCGATAGAGGTACATCCACACTCCTTTGATCTTTACATAGATCTCATCCACGCGCCACGAGTCCATTGTCGTTTTGAGATGCGGACGGCAACGCTTCTCCAGTTCGGGGGCATACCGTTGGACCCAGCGATAGATCGTTGTATGATCGACATGCAGCCCTCGTTCTCCCATGATCTCTTCGAGATCGCGATAGCTGAGCGAATACCGCAGATACCAGCGAACGCAGAGCAAAATGATCTCTGCCTCGCGCATGACGTCATTTGAACACGTTTTGCATTGTCAGAACCATCTTCTTTTCATTTGGCACTATCCTATCAGAAGAGTTCTTTGTTTGCAATAGAACCGCATACTGCGGTGGATAGTGTAACGCCTGCCTGATGGTTTTCGTGGCTTTTGCCATGTTCAGTACCTCCTCTCGCAAAATATATGGTATCTCTCTTAGAGAGTACTAGGCTGATGTGAAATTGTCAAACGTTCGTTCTATATAGTACTCTATTGTACAAGGGCTAAAGCCCTATAACACGCCTCACCACGGTCTCAAGAACCGTGGCTTGCGGCGGGCTAAAGCCCTCTCTTGTCAAGTTATTTAGGCGATCATCCTAAGCAGTTGCTATCAGCCAACCCAAAAGCGTAATCAAAATAATGGCTACTATCGCCACAATTTCTGCTATTAACGCAAATTTGTTGTACCACGTATCTCCGAACAAATGTTTGATGGGTAATGAAAAAAAACCAAAAAGAACTACAACATCAAGTAAAAAAAACCATATAATGTAATTGCTCATCATTGCATTGGTTCCTAAGCCTATGGTGGAGCCTACAATGAAGGAGACAAACCAACCAACAAGATAGGCACATACTTGAATTATGAAGTAGACAGCTCTTGTTAAGGACGACGTACAAAAGAGAATAAGGAAGGCAAAAAGCACTAATGATAGAATTCCTATTTGTCTATAAGTATAAGGTGGAGCCCAGTTATTATCGCTTTTTTGTAGATCACAGGTGGGAACATCTGAAGTGCTATGCTCTTTACAGAGAAAGATTCCATTGAACTCACTTTCGTAATAGTCACCAGTGGTATTGGAGCAGTAATCTTTATTTGGGTTGAGGGAATTGCCTGTGCTAGTAAATATACATTGGATTTTTTGATTGTTTTGGTAAAAATAAAAGTTATCTAATTTTTTACCGTTATCTGAAACACCACAAGAACTGAGTACTATAGCGATAAAGAAGAATAGAACAGGCAAAAGCACTATACTACGTTTCACCGAGTACCCTTGTCTGTATCTGATTTCATGGAGATTCATGACTTTCACCGCCTTGAGGTTCATGAACGAACCACTTTCTGATTGACCTACCAACGAAATTTATGACGTTCTAAACAATCAATCAGCCTAACGAGCATTTTAAGACAAAACACTTTCCTATTATTCATATGCTCTTAATATCCCTTTTGCAGTCACCAGTTGCATGTTTTACCGTTTTTGCAGTCAGAGATTTCGATCAACTTGCTAGTTTTCGTGGGTCCTTCTTCTCTGATTGTTCGGTATAGAACTTCGCAGTGACAGCCTGGACATTCCCATACTTCATAAGAGGTTTCTTCACGAATAGAATCGCTGGCCGTGAGCCAGGTAACTGCACCACCTAGAAGTGCACCTAGCCAGTCACCAGTGCCTAATGATTCACCTATTTTTCCTCCCATATGGGATAGAAACCGACCTGGGATGCTTTTACTTGTTTCAACGCGTTTACACCTTCGATCATTCCCGTTATACTTGGAGCACTTTTTTCGCAAGAGCAGTATGCAGCTATTTTATTATCTCTTTAGGCTAAGTACCTGAATAGTCTGTGTACGCACTTTTTCCAGGCTGATATCAAAGCTTTCGAGTACGCCGGCAGCAATGCCCTCGCCCTCGAGGATCAGCCCGAGCAACATGCGCTTCGGTTGAGCAAGTTTCCAGGCAACGGTAAGAAGACACACCAAAAAGCGCCTGCAAAAGAAAGGCGTGTACTTATACAGGTAGCGTGGAGGCAAACAGAGCCCCAACGTCGTGTGCGCTGGTACTGTAAAGTATTTTGTGTAGAGGTCATACTGAATAGAGAGAGCAGTAGCAGCAGAAAGGAATCATCCCATGACCATACGCAAAGAGATACTTGACGAACTTCTCAAGGATTACGCTGACCCCAAGGATATTCTCGCCGAAGGTGGTCTCCTCAAGCAACTGACCAAAGCCGTCATTGAGCGCTGCTTGGAGACGGAACTTGAGCAGCATCTGGGCTATGCCAAATACGCTCCCAAAGCCGAAGGAAGCAGCAATGCTCGCAACGGGAAAAGCCGGAAACTGCTCCAAAGCGAGCAAGGACCTGTTGAGATCAGTGTTCCTCGTGACCGAGAAGGCAGCTTTGAACCCCAGCTCGTGAGAAAGCATCAGAGCCGTTTGGAAGGTCTCGAGCAGAAGATCCTCACCCTCTATGCTCACGGACAAACCACCCGTGATATTCAGGCCCAATTGCAGGAGATGTATGGAGTGGAGGTCTCACCCACCTTGATCGCCAATGTGACCGATGCCGTCATCGATGAGGTGCATCAATGGCAAACCCGTCCTCTTGATGCTCTCTATCCCATCGTCTACGTCGATTGTCTGGTCGTCAAGGTCCGTGAGAGCCAACGGGTGATCAACAAAGCCTTGTATCTGGTGCTCGGCATCACGATGCAAGGACAGAAAGACCTTTTGGGGATGTGGATCTCACAGACAGAGGGCGCCAAATTCTGGCTCTCCGTGTTTACAGAACTGCACAATCGAGGGCTCAAAGATATCTTCATTGCCTGTGTTGATGGCCTCACCGGTCTGCCAGAGGCCATCGAAACGGTCTTTCCTCGTACCCAGGTGCAACTGTGCATGGTCCATTTGGTGCGCAATTCCTTGCGTTTTGTTGCCTACAAGCACAGCCGAGAGGTAGCCGCTGACCTGCGGGCGATCTACACGGCGAGTACCCAAATGGAAGCTGAGTTCAACCTGGAACTCTTCGCTGAGAAATGGGATCAGCAGTATCCTACCATCAGTGCCTCTTGGAGAGCACACTGGACCAACGTGATCCCGCTCTTTGCCTTTCCCGAAGACATTCGCAAGATCATCTACACGACCAATGCCATTGAATCACTCAATATGACCCTGCGCAAAATGACGCGCAATCGCCGTATTTTCCCTTCGGATGAGTCCGTGTTCAAGATCATGTACCTGGCTGTCCAAACCGTCTCCAAGAAATGGACCATGCCGCTGCGTGATTGGAAAGCCGCCCTCAACCGCTTTGCCATCGAATTCGCTGATCGTTTTCCTACCAATTAGCTGAAAGTCCACAAAATACTTGACAGACCCTGTGCGCTACATCCTGCGGCTCCTTGATCTCTTGCAAGGCATCAAACACCTGGTCAATCAACACATCGCATCCAGCAGCAAGCGCCTTGCGCTCCTGCGCTGAAAGCAACTCGCTAGAGGCTTGCCCAACCGTCATACCCATTTCTCCTCCATCACAATCAGGCCTTGCCTCGCTCTCCATACGCCAGGCAAGGCTCTCTCCACATGCACACGACATCCTCTTGCCACCCTCACCTTCTCCACACCCCGACCACCATGAGAAGCACACCCGCTGGCAGCACTCGCCACCAGCGGGTCCTTTCCCCAACCCCCACCTGCATTGGTCCCGCGCCTGAGAAACGTTCCAATGCAGGTGTCCTCTCATCGGACCTGTGATGAGCATAGCGCACAGCCTGCGCTTCTGTCAATCAGGCAGCAGGAAACACAGCAAGAAGCGCTCACAACGACACGACTCATATTGCTGCGACCTATGAACGAAAACGCCCCAGGTATCGCGCCACCTGCTGCTCGTGAAGGTCCATGACGTGGTTCCACACGCCGTCGCGCCAGCACCAGGGATACCACTGGAAACATTCCAGAGAAAAACAGGGGAGGAAGCGAGAACATCGCCGGTCGCTCGGCTCTCGCTTCCTCCCCTGGAGACGTTCTATCTACCGCCTGGGCACCTCCGGCGGACTCAACACCACCACCTGCCGATCCACAATCTCCACCCCAGGACGCAACCGAATAGCGTAGGTCCGGCTGTTGATCTCACCGAGCACCTGCCCCTGCGCGCCTATACTCGAAAGAGGCACCCACGCGCTTCCCTGCGCTGCCAGCGACGCCAAATGTTCCTCCTCCCAGGGCAAGATCGACTGCACCATCACGCCCGCGTGCATCTTCCTCAATCGCATGACTTGGGTGATCCTTCCTTGTATCCATACCAGGGGAAGAGAGGAACCCACTCACTTCCCCGCTCTACCAGCACCACCAGGGACTTCATCTCCCAGGATACCGTCGAGGCAAACGTTCTCCCCTCGGCCATCTTTCTCAATCGCATGACGTGTGCGCCTCTTCCTTCTGCCCAAAATATGCCTCTATTGTACCTCATCTCGTCTCCCTCCTCATCCCCTGGCGTACACGGGGCACCTCCACCACACCACATCTTGAGGCACACCCCCTCTCCACACTTGCTCCCAGGCAGACGTTCACTGGCTATAGGATAATAACGGCCACCAAGCACACGTTCGGCCACCAACCCCCTCTAACTCCTTCCGCACATCCACGGCGAAGACGATAACGAGCATGACCCGACCAACAGACTGTCTCACCTCTGCTCACACGCCCTCCACACGCCCCCAACAAGCCCTGCGCACATCCTCCGGCCCTGCAACGCCCGTAAACGCCTTCCCAAACGCCCTGCAACGCCTGCAAACACGCCTGCAAATGCCTTCCGCACATCCACGGCCTCATCGCATGGAGCACCACCATGTTCACAAGGCAGAAAAAAACTAGGATCGTAAACTGAGCTTGAAGAGAAGAGTATACGAAAGAGAAAGAGGTGAATGAGGAGAAAGAGCAGATGAGAGGAAGAAGAGTGCCTCGCCCCCAAGCAGAGCAGCACGTCCGTTTGGAGCCCCAGGAGCAGCACTGTCGCTCGTGTGGCCACTGGATGCCAGTGGCCTATCATGGAACACGCAAGGTACTCACGATGCAGGGGTTGGTTGGGCTACGCATCGTCGTTCGCCGTTGCTCCAATTCCACCTGTCAGGCGTACAAACAGCCGTATCGAGCCGAAGAAGAAGGTCGATGGGCGCTTCCTCACGGGGAATGTGGCCTGGATCTCATTGCATACGTGGGGTATCTGCGGTATCGAGAGCATCGTTCTGCTCCTCATATCCAGCGTATGTTGCAGGAGCGAGGCGTGCCGGTCTGTGAGCGCACCGTTGAGCATTTGATGCATCGCTATGAGGAATTGGTAAGCCTGCATCTGTGCAGTCGACACCGGCTGCAAGAATGCTTCGCCTCCCAAGGACGTGTGATTGTGGCCATCGATGGGTTGCAACCGGATGTAGGTCATGAGGTGCTCTCGGGGTATCTGGGGTCATCCGCGAGGTCCTCTCTGGAGAGATCGTGCTGGCCCGAGCCCTTCTCAGCTCAAGTCAAGAGGATCTGGCGGGTCTGCTCACCGAGGTCAAAGACCTCCTGGTTGTTCCTCTCATGGCGGTGGTTTCTGATGGACAGCTTTCCATTCGTGGTGCCGTCGCGAAGGTCTTTCCCGAGGTCCCCCATCAACTGTGTCACTTTCACTACTTGCGTGAAGCAGCCAAGCTATGTACGAGGCAGATCGGCATGCCAAAAAGGAGCTCAAAAAGCAGGTTCGCGGGGTACGGCCCATCGAGCGAGCGGTTGAAGGGAGAACCGATGAGGAGGCTCAGGTGATTCATGATTACTGCCTGGCGGTTCGCAGTAGTCTCACCGATGATGGGTTGCCACCCCTCTCAGCATCGGGCCTGCGTTTACAGAAACGATTGCAAGCCATCAGTGAGTCGTTGGATCGCGTGGCTCAAAAAAGGGGCTTCCCCGAGAGCTTGGACGATTGAAGCAACTGCTCGACAAGGGATTACAGGCCACTGAGGTACTGTTTGCCGTCGTTCATCCGCTCTTTGCTCATGTCTGGGCCGTGGCCCAGGTGCTCAGCAATCACGAGCAGCAAGCAGCACAAGAGGTCCACGAGCGCTGTGAGAGGGAACTCACGCGCATGCGAGAGCACGCGGAGCAGCATCAGGTAAGTCGAGAGGCCCTCTCGCACTTCTTGAAGGTCACCCAGAGCTATGGGCCTCATCTCTTTTGCTGCTACCAGGTAGCCGATGTTCCAAAAACCAACAATGACCTGGAACAAGCCTTTGGGGCCGTTCGCCAAAGGGAGCGCCGAGCGACTGGACGCAAAGGAGCCGTTCCGGCTCTAGTGGTGCGGGGAGCTGTTCGCTTGACAGCAGCACTTGCCACCCGCTTGCGTCTGTTCAGTGCAGAGGACCTCATTCCCTCGAATCTGGCTCACTGGCGGCAAATCCGAGCAGAAATCGCCTTTCGGCAAGAGGCTCGCTGCAAACAGCTTCGCTTTCGCAAAGATCCTCTCGCCTACTTGGCTGGTCTGGAGAAACAACTTTCTAAGACAAGTTTACGATCCTAGAAAAAAATGCCCGGCGGCGCTGCCAGGCATCCCTCTTTTGTCCCCCTCTGGTGATGCTCCAGTTCTCTACTCGGTAGAGAGGATCTGGAGAGGATCTGCGCGCTCTCCATTCTACGGCTCAGATGCAATCACGACGAGACCCCTTATCCCTCCCCTCCACGCACCTCAGCAGAGTACACAAAGAGAAAAAGAACCTTGCTCTTTGTTGATTGTCGAATATAACTTCGTTTTTTTGACTCATTTAGGCTCTGGGACACTTTCGGTGTGCCCGTCGCGTAATTTTGTGCTAGAATAGCATCAGTTCTCATCATTTAAGTCATCTGGAGGCATTCCCATCGATCTCTCCCCTGTTTTTGCATTTCCTTCAATGGCGCGTCTTGAGACTATCGAGGTCCAGAATCAGACCATCATTGTCCATCTTCATGCCATCTCGGCAAGTGCACTTTGCCCACGGTGTGGGGACGCTAGGCTCTCGGGTTCATAGCCGCTATGTACGTACCATTGCCGATGTCGCCTTTGGTGGGCGATGCCTTGTGCTCAAGTTACAGGTGCGCAAGTGGATCTGTCGCGAGACATCCTGTCCCCAACACGTCTTTGCTGAGCGCTTTCCAGAGTTGGTCCAGCGCTACGCACGGATGACGGATCGGCTCGTCAAGGCCCTTCAGGCACTAGGAGTGACCACCAATGGAGCCGATGCAGCGCGGATCGCCTCGTCCCTTGGCATGCCCACCACTGCCAAAACCATCATTCGTCGTGTCTTGCAGCTTCCCTTACCCAGCGAAGGCAAGGTAGTAAAGGTGGGAATAGACGAGTGGGCGTGGAAGAAAGGTCGGCGCTATGGAACCATTCTCGTGGACCTGCAAAAGCGACGGGTGGTGCAGTTGTTAGCAGAGCGTTCGGAAGAAACAAGTACAGCCTGGTTGCGTACACACCCTGAAATTGACCTGGTCTCACGAGATCGTGGCAAAATCTTTCGCGAAGCTGCTACGAACGGCGCTCCACAGGCCAGCCAAGTCGTTGATCGTTTTCACTTACAGGTGCGCCGTCTAACGTAGTGCGGTATGGCCGAACATCGGCCTAGAATTGAAGAGGGATTCTAGAGGTCACCGGGTCTACCTGGCGTGGAAACACAAAGGGGAAAAGAGCATATCCGGAAAGCGGCGACGGACGAAAGCGTGTAGTACGACGCGCCGCAAGACCTGTGAGCATGGTGAAAGGTAAACACCCTGAAGCCTAGTTGCCAGTGGCGCAATGGAACGCCAACCGCAGCACGCTTGAAGCGGTTCCTCCGTCTATCTTGGTAATTCTGTAGGACTGAGATACTCTTCGACGGGAAAGGGCGTTGAGCAATGAGCTCAATGAAGGCAGCGAACAGGACACCTACACTCACTAGAGACGTATCGCACGAACGGAATTCGGGATGGCCCTCCCTGCGCGAGCAGAAGGGCCACGGAACGGTGGTAGTACTCGTCGGAGTCACGTCCGACCAAGGCGTTGAGGAAAGCTCAATACAGGGGGAAGCACCGTAGGGAAACGCATGTTGGCGCGTGATGCGCCAGGAAACATGCGAGAGTATGCGGGAAACTGGAGAGCCGTGTGCATTTAACGGTGCAAGCACGGTTCGGAGCAGGGGGTGCGACACGAAGCTGTATGAATAGCTGTGAGATTTGAATGAACAAGATCTCACCTGGGGTTCTGCCCCCAGTACCCTACCAAGACATGCGGTTGGAGTAATCCGGCGGTGTGAAGCTCTTGGGACAATGGATGCCTCGCTTGCAAAAGCGGTAGTGAACCCGCGAGGAGTTCACTACGACTGCTAGCATCAAAGCGGTCGGGAACTAGGGTTGGATCGTATGGTTAACAGATGTGAACTGCCCAAAACGTCGTCACCGAAAACAAGCCAAAGATGCTGACAGGCTTGAGCCAAAAGGCAGTGTGGATCGGTCCAGGGTGTGCCCCTTTACCCTGGCGCAGACGCTGTATCCACCGGCGCAGAGGCAGAACCTACTCGATCCGGGTATGCATACGGAACGTGGTAAACCCGTAGTCCTCCCGAAAGGGACAGCCAACCGCAAGGACGGCCTATGGGAATGCGGGCAAAGGAAAACGGAGAAAGCGAAAGCCGCCTGTAATGAGGTGGATAGGGATGACGTCGAGAGACAACATGATCCCGCGCGAAAGCGAGCAGACTTCCGTTTGGTCTTTCTTGACGAGAAAACTTGACGAACAGACACAGGAGGCAAAGCAGATGACAGCGAACATGTTTGCTGGTGCAGCTTCCCACAGCGAGATGAAATGGCACCAGATCAATTGGTCAGCCGCTCACCGCAATGTGCGTCGGCTCCAAGCGCGTATCGTCAAGGCAACACAGGAAGGCAAACGGGGCAAGGTGAAAGCCCTGCAACGCTTGTTAACCCACTCGTTCAGTGGCAAAGCGCTTGCTGTCAGACGAGTGACGGAAAACCAAGGCAAGAACACCCCTGGAGTAGACAAAGACATCTGGAATACTCCAGAAAAGAAGGCAAAAGCCATACAATCGCTCAAGCAACGAGGCTATCATCCTCAACCGCTGAAGCGGGTGTATATTCCAAAAGCAACAACCAACTGAGACCCCTCTCCATTCCGTGTATGTCGGATAGGGCCATGCAAGTGCTCTACTTGTTGGCGCTCAGTCCTATTGCCGAAACAACAGGAGATCGGAACTCATATGGGTTCCGACCAGAGAGGTCCACAGCCGATGCCATCGAACAGTGCTTCACTGTGCTGAGCCACAAGTATTCAGCACAGTGGGTGCTCGAAGGAGACATCAAGGCGTGCTTTGACGGAGGGCGTCCGTTCGGGTGCCAGATGACCAGGCTGTGAACAGCCTACGGACAGGATGAAGCTGCCCGTTCCTAACCTCTCCCGCCCTGTCGATCTCACTCGGCAGGGGGCGCAGATGACGAAGCAGATAAGCGCTGTGCGTACCGGTTAGCCCGGAGAGGGACATGCGGCGCATGTGCGGGAAGTCGTCGTACCAAGAGGCATGTGCTGCGAGGAGAGCTGACTATGGTAAGCAGGTCGAATCTGCGAAGGATAGAGCCACTAAAATAGCACACCCGGCTCAGGACGACTGAAGGGCCGATGAGATCAGACGAACAGGCTACTCGTTGGTCGTAGCTGTTCCCTCGCTCTGCGAGTGCTGTAGAGGCTTCATCATCACCAAAGCAGGAATGATCTCAGCGTAGCAAAGGCTACGCATGTGGTTGTCCTACCTACAATCAGTGGGTAAAGTGATCTGGCGCTACCGGAGAACCATATGCCGCTCACTCCTTCAAAGGTTGTTTTTTTTGAAGGATAGGTGGTGAGGACACCGAAGAGGACATATGGGGCGGAACCGCCGTAGTACTCTGAGCGCGGGAGAGCCGCGAACACGGGGAAGGGCGGTAGCGTTGACGGTGTTTTAGTACCAAAAGACGAGGGAACTAGACCCTTGAACAACGTCAAACAGGAACAAACACACCTTGCGAAACTTGCTGCAAGCGATCCAGACAAACGCTTTCGCAGACTCTATCGACTCATCTGTCAACCGGAATGGCTCATGAAAGCTCTCGATGCCATCCGTGCCAACAAAGGCTTTAACACCCCAGGCCCGGATGGAATACGGGGGGAAGATCTCGACCGGAACCAGATTGAGCAACTCGCTGAGAAATTACGCAATGGAACGTATCAACCGACTCCAGTGAGGCGAATATACATCCCCAAGCGTACCGGGAAGTTGCGTCCTCTCGGACTCCCCTCGGCTGAAGATAAAGTCGTGCAGAGCGCTATTAAGCTCGTTCTCGAACCCATTTACGAATGTGTCTTCCGAGACTGTTCTCATGGGTTCCGACCAGAGCGAAGTTGCCAGACGGCTCTTCGTGCCTACCTGCGAAGTGGGACCCCGACCTGGACGATCGAAGGGGATTTGAAAAGCTACTTCGACATGATGGATCATGGAGTCCTCCTGACCCTCCTTCGCAAGAAGATCGCCGACGAACGTCTTCTCGATCTCATCCACAAATTTTTGAAAGCAGGATACCTGGAAAACTGGCATTGGCACGAAACGTGGAGTGGAGCCCCTCAAGGTTCAGTGCTCTCACCATTGCTGTCCAATGTGATGCTCCACGAATTCGACCAGTATATGGAAGAAACGTGGGGAACCAATCGGCCCTCAGAGCGAGGACATGCCGCCAAAAATCCTGCCTACAACCGGGTGAATCTGAAGATTAACCGCCTCAGTCATCGCATCGCACGAGAGACCGATCAAGAAAAACGAGCAACGATGCTTCGACAACTTCACTGCCTGCAAGAGGAGCGGAAACGAATCCCCAGCAGGAAGCCAGCCAAGCGGCTGACGTTCATTCGGTATGCCGATGACTGGGTAATTTTGCTGTATGAGCACTCCAAAGACGAAGCCAGAGCCGTGAAAGCACAGATTGCCGAGTGGCTCAAGACCACGCTCAAGCTCACGTTAAGCCCAGAGAAAACGCTGATTACTCACTGGACGGACAGGGTGAGCTTTCTGGGTTTTGAACTGCGAGGGATCAAATCTCATGACAATGGAGCCAGACGTGCCCCCAGACTCATCATTCCTCATGACACCGAGGAACGAGTCAAGCACACAGTCGCGAAACTGACCCGTCAAAACTTCATCGACCCAGGGGATATGATCGACTCCGTCAACCTTGTCTTGAAGGGGTGGATGAACTACTATTGCTACGCCACCAATCCCCATCGTGTCATTGCCAGAGTTCTGCACCACGCCTTCTGGTGCCTCGTTCGCTATCTGAACAAGCGAAAGAAGCAACGAGGAGCAAAGAAAGTGATGCGGCACTACTACGGGACGGTCAAAGGCAAGAAAACGCTGGTCTACACCTCGCCGCTCACAGGACGACAAATCTCGCTGGTTCGCTCAACCGGTCGGAAATCGCTCTACAAGCTCAAATGCGATCAGGTTGATGTGGACACACGAAAGCATCCTTGGATGAATTACTCAGCCTCGGTTGGTCGAAGTCCCTGGCAACGAGCGGAAATCAAAGCGGACCAACAAGGACGGTGTGCTCAATGCAGAGCAACCATCACAGAAGTTCACCATCGAAATGCCCTCAGCAAGAAAGTCAATGCGAGTCAGTCTGGATATGCAGCAACCAAAGTGGGATTGTGCCATACTTGTCATCTGGCACGAACTCATCAACAGCAACAAAGTAAGAGTCAACAGGGAAAGCTGAGTACTCCGAAAGGGGTCCGCTCAGTTTGAGGGAGCACGGTGGAGAAACCTACTCATGAAAGTGGGCCAGGCGCTCCACCTTGACTCCACGTCAGCCATTCATGGCTAGAGGCTCACAGAGCATCCAACCACTTGAAGCCAGGATGATAGACCCGGTTGACTGCGAGCAGAAGCGTGAGGATTCTCTTTTGGGCCAAGCAATAGGAGTCATAGAGCACCAGCAGATCGCCCCGCTCGGCCAAGACTGAACGTTGCCAAGCAGGTGTGAAAAGGAGCCAGTCTCGGATGACAGCGGCGCGCAGTGCATCAGGATAAGGAAGAGCATGATCGCGCCAGTTCGTAAGTTGTGCCTCCCCAAAGAGAGGGAGGGCATGAAGAATGGCAGAAATCGGGTATTGCTTGAGAATATCAGGGTCAGCATGGTCTACCACATCTCGGAGGATCTGCTCTATCGAGGAAACCGTCATATGACACACATCTAGTTCCATACCTCTCATGAGACAGGTATCCTCCCAGACCTGTTTTCTTGGATCGTAGGGACGCAAGGTTCTCACTTTCCCTCCTGCGGCTTCGAGAAGGAGACGACGTTCCGCATCCGAGGGGGGCTCATTCCAACAAATACCGAGTTCAATATCGGAGAACCAATCAGCTCAGTCGCGGGAAACAGACCCTCCGACAAAGGCGGCCTCCACCTTGGGGTGCGTTGCATACGGCGGAGCGAGTCCTTGGACAAAGTCATAGCGCCACTGGCTCGCTTCATGCATCTTCATGGTGACCTCTCTTCTCCGAACAGGAGAACTCTCTGCTATTTCGGCCGATTCCAGGGATAGGCCTCTGGCTCCTCAGGCAACTGAATATCCTCCTGTACCAGCTCGGTATGTTTGTTATACCCGCGTGGAATATTGGGCTCTTGATGATGCTGGTCGACGTCAGCCTGATGCTCCTTCAACACCACGCCGATGAGGTCCTTGCGACCACCTGCCAGGGCTTTCACTAAGCTGACATTGAGAAACCACCGTCGTCTGGGTTCGTTGGCGCGATTCCACTGCATAATGGCAGAGATCGCGCGGCGCAGACGTTCCTTGGTCGCCCCTTCCTGCCGATAGCGCGAAAGCTGAGACGTGGGCATGGCGGCAAAGTGTGGCCCCTCCTGTTTCATCTTCTCCGCTTCATGCAGGAGCCAGGAGGTCACCACGGGTCGCAGATCGGTCACCTGCTGGCTGAGCAGATAGGCACGAATCTCTTGCAACTGCTGAGCAGAAACATCGAGGGCCTCAATCGTCCAGGCAAGAGGTTCCGTTGGCTGAGGCAGTGGGGTCGCCGCTTTCGTAGCCGCTTCATAGGCTGTGTTGCAAGAAGTAAGCTGATCTGCTAAAGTGAAGCGAAAAAAGCAAATGAGGACCCCATGACCGAGCAGAATCCGTTCAAATGGCGTCATTTCCAGGCCGAGATTATTCTCCTGTGCGTGCGCTGGTACTTACGATACTCGCTCAGCTATCGCGATCTGGAAGAGATGATGGTCGAACGCAGACTCTGCGTCGATCACACCACCATCTATCGCTGGGTGCAGCACTATGCCCCGGAGCTGGAAAAGCGTTGTCAGCCTCATTTGAGGCATAAAAGCTGCTGCTATATGCCATCAAAGAGTGCTTGCACATGCGCTCGCCATTGGGAAATCTCACTTCGAGAAGAAATCGTCTGCTCAAGCACCCTCACTCTCCTTCTAATACACATAGGCAATATAGCGTCTCACCATGCTCTCAAGCAAGCGTGTTGCATCAAGCCATCCCCAATCATTCCATTTGTGCATGACTTGATGAGAAACATGGTACGTTTTTAGCTTCCTGAAACTGACACATGCACCAGACTGAAAACGGGGCCAGCGAGATGATAGCAAAGCGAAAGGTGTGTTTACGAACCGCAGTATGGATGGCTCTATTCCATGAGAAAGTCCCTTTCGCTTTCCCACATTTCCTAGAAGCCGAGCTGCTGCTTGACCAGGACAATCGTGATACGACCGGCCTCGTGCTCCGCATTGACGATCAGCAGTTTATTGATGGCGCTGGGCTGGCCATATATCTGCTGGGCTCGCGCACTCTCTAAGGGAAGGCAATGTTCGCGGATACGACGAAGTCCATCTTCCAGCGTGGGCACGAGCTTTTGTGTACTAACTACCCAGATCGCCCTGCTTGCACCATATGCAGCGGAACCTAACTGGCTTCCAGTGCCTGATGCAATAAGCACCTCGCCCTGTTCGGTGATCGCGTGGATGCTACCCACCAGGATATCGGGGGTCGCGACCAATTTGCGCCTCTCGTCGCGCTGGGCTACGTAATCAAGCAGAGATAACCGAGCGCGCACCGCTTGAAAGCGGTTTGCGTGTTCGATCTGCTCTGTCAGGCCAATCGCCTCAAAGGTGCGTGAGGGCGAATCATAAACCTCTGCGCCATCGGGGATCAGGTCGAGCACATACTTGCTTGCTTCTTCGCCAGTCTCAAAGACGACAGTTTGTATGCCGTGCGCTTGTAGCGCCTGGACAGTCTTCTCGATCTGCGATTCTGATGCCAGTTGCGTGAATTCGGAATGTGATAAATTGGTAGCCATTGAGATTGTTCTCACTTTCTTGTCTTTTGTACATCTTGAGATGAATCTGGTGGAAGGTTATGGATGTCCGGCCCTCTTGTTGCTGCAAAAAACGTTCAGCAACAGAAGAAAGTCTGGCATCTGTCCAGATTCACCTCCAAATGTCTATTCACTAGGTGCGAGTTTTCACGTGAACTGCGGGAACGCTAGTTCATCCTGTGATGTCCCTTCATTTCGGCGAAGACGTGGGATCGTTCTGCGCTTGAGCTTTCGCGTCCGCTGCCTGGGGCGCAGAGCCGGCAAGCGGCGTGGTGTCGAGGTATCTGACCTCGAAGACGCGCTCGGCGAACTTCCAGCCGCCCTCGGTACGTTGGTAGCGGTCGTGAAACACGGCGTAGTTCAGATACGAGCTGCCGTCGCGCAGGCGGATGAGTTCTGAGACATAGGCCCGGCCAACTGCGGTATCGCCCTGAAGTTGGATCGTGCCGGGGTGTGTGGTTTGCACGAAGTAGTCCCACTGGCCCTTCAGTCGCTCGCTCCCGGCGCGGATCTGTTCTCGGCCCACTTGTTCGATGTTGACATCGGGAATTCGATACACGCCGTCCTCAGTGAACAGCGGCGCGAGGCGATAGTAGTCGTACATCATACCTGCGTCGGTGAACTCACTGCTAGCGCCTCGATCTCGAAGCGATCAACAATGCTCTCTAAATTGCTCATTGCTTTCCTTACTTGTCTAGGTAGTTCACGCGTTATTACATCGCGGCATCATGCGCCGACCATTCTGGGCACGCTCTCTCATGTTCTTGCAAGCTTTTACCGAAAAATCCCAGGGAATGGCTATGGTTTGAGGTCGAGCACCGCTTTGCCCGTTGCCATATCGACAGGTACCGAAGCCTGCATATGTACGATCAGCCATTTGTCATCGATCTTTTGGAAGCAGGCAGTCCAACGCAACCAGTTACCAATCTTCTGCCCATTGGGCATGGTTGCGGTTAGCCGGTTGAAGCTATGGGCGAATGCCACGTTATCGCCCACTGTGATAGACAGGTCAACAATTTCATAGTTGATTGGGCCTGGAATCGACGAGATCCCATCTCCCCAATGTTTCCTGTATGCATCTGCTCCCACGTATTGCAACGGGGGCACGATGTCGAACGACACCAGTTCGGGTGCGTACATGGCCATCACCCCATCGAGATCCTTCGCGCGAATCGCCTCGACTCCACCCTCGATGACCCTTTTGATTTCGGCTTCATCGTTTTTCTTGTTGTCTTCAACTGTCATAGTTTCCTCCAAAAACGTCACCTGTAAAGAAGTGCATCTTTTGATCAATAGAATACCTGCCAAGAAACTGCTTGTTTGCGACCCAAATGCGCACCATCCCTTATGTTGAAATTTGGTGCGGCGCGCAGAACATATGCCCCTGGTTTCTGGCGGAAGGCGCATACCCTTCAAGAGCGTTGTGCGGCCTCCTCGTCACCCTCCGCCTGGTTCGTTTCGAGTGAGAGCAGTACCAGACTCATCCAGATGAGCTGTAAGAGCACTCCATAGAGCGCGGCCTGATCCGGCAGCGTCCCTACAAGCAGTGTGGTGCCTCCCTCCTGCTGCTCGATGCGTAATCCTGCAAAGCGGTCTTGCCACCCAGAATCAAGGTGCCCCTGGATGTGAATGCGGTAGTGCATCGGTCTTCTCCTTCAATTGCAGTAGAGTGCTCTGATCATGAGGAAAGTATAGATGGGGTATGCCCTCCAACACAGTCCTCAAAAGTGGAAGAAAAGGAGTAGTTTTGCAAGGCAGGAAGGCGACCTGCTGGGAAGAAAGAGACACTAGAGAAGCGAGTAGGCTCGCGCCAGGGCTACCGTCTGCGTACGGCTGCTCGCTCCCAGCTTGCTAAGCAGATTACTGACATGCTTCTTGACGGTATCCAGAGAAATCACCAGGGCCTGGGCGATGTCCTGATTGGAAGCTCCGGTTGCCAGCAAGCGCAGGACTTCCTGTTCGCGCCGGGTTAATGAAATCTCTGGCATAGAGGAAGTAACCGATAGCTGTCGAGCCAAGGAAAGCGCAGGCTCGGATGGGTTCGCCCCCTCGAGCGATCTGCTCGCACCTGATGGCTCCTGCCCGAAGGCAACGAGCAGCTTGGTGATGGAGGCTCTGGTCGCAGTAGTCACCTCGTCCTTCCCGACATATGTGGAGAGCAGTGCCTGAAGCGCCTCCTTCATGAGCTCGCCCTCAGCCAGGTACACGCGCAGGTAGCCCTCTGGCTCTGTGAGAGCAAAGAGGCGCTCAGCGATCTCGCGGATCTGCTCGTGCTGTCCAGTTTGGTGCAGCGCTACCAGCAACTGAGACAGGTATGTCATAGTGATCCTGACATTGGTCGGTCGATCCAGGTGTCCGCTCCAACGTTCCAGCAAATCCAACGCCTCCCGAAAGCGCCGCTGAGCGAAATACACGCGGATCACAGTTGGGAAGGCATCATACAGCCTCCGATCCCATGGCCCCTCTGAAAAATGGACTCCACTCACCCAGTCAGATGCCTCCTTGAGCTGTCCTTGCGCCAGCCACCACTGCGCTCGCGCGATGGGGAACCAGCCGGAGAATACTGCCGAACGCTCGCGTTGCGTCCACCGCTCCAGTTCATGCAGTGCGAACTCAGCCTCCGACCATACGCCTCTCGCAAGTGCAACGCTGACACCCTCGAAGTAGCCTTCCGCGAGCACATCCAGGTGCAGCAATCTAGTGGCATCCTGAACAACCGTAGCCAGCAAGCCGCGTGCTTCTTCCAGGCGATTCCATTGATAGTACACCCGTGCCAGCACGACTTCGAAGTAGCCTTTGAGCAGAGCATAGCCTGTGGTTTGCCCGATCAGATCAAGACCCTCCCGGCTCTCCTCGTATGCCAGGTGCAGTTGTCCCGCCTCCAACGCCGCCATTGCCACCCATTGCCCAACCTTGCAGGTTGCATACGACCAGTTCGCCTGATTTTTTGCAGAGAGCAGCCGCGGCACCAGGCTTGCGCCCTCTTGCCGGACTACGTGGTGAAGGAGGAAGCTACAGGCGAGCGGCACGAGCTGCCAGATCACCTCCTCCTCGCGCTCAAGCGCCTCCTCGATCTCCTGCTCCATGCTCCTCAGGTGCTCATCATCCCCGTGGACCACGGCTTCCCAAAAGGTCAGATGGATCTGGAGCAGGCGCAAGCGCCGCCACAGGATGTCTTTGTCAGGCCGGGCTTCTTGACCTCTAGGAAGAGGGAGGACGCCTTCTCCTGTGGCCGAGATCTCCTGATCGATCACATCACCAGGCAGCCGCAGAAGCGTTTGCACCCGTGCCATGAGCCGCCGAGCCTCCTGAGAGATTCTGTTACGCCGTTCCCGGCTGGTCTGAGTCACTGTAGAGAGCAGATAGAGTGCTATCGTGAGCAAAAGGTATGCGTGCTCACGTGCCGTCTGCTCTGGCAGTATCAGTGCCCAATGAGCCATCGCCTCTATCTCTCCACACAGCCAGAACTCCTCGACCACCTGCTCCATGAGATTGGCTGCCATAGAGGCGTCAGCCCCCTGGAGAGCGTGACTCATTGCTTCGTGAACATCACCTTCTGCCTCATAAAAGGCGGCGGCCCGGCGGTGCAAAAGCGGCACCTTCTCTGGCTGGCGAGTATGCAGAACTGAGAGTAGCGCTTCCCGGAAGAGGTCGTGCAGGCGATAGTTGTGGCGCTCCTCATCCAGAGGCACGACAAAAAGGTTGGCTCGCTCCAGGAAGATGAGCATCTGTTGGCTGGCTGCTCTTGTGGGGGCAGCGGTGATGGCATGACACGCAGCGGCTGACATTTGCGAGAGGAGAGCGCTGTAAAGTAGAAAGTCGCGTACGTTCTCAGGCAGACGGGCTAGAATCTCTTCCTGTACATAATCCAGGAGATATCTCTGGTTGCCGGTCAATGCCTCAAGATAGGCCGCGCGATCTTCGCGTTTCTGAAGGGTGAGCGCGGCCAGCTGCAAGCCAACGATCCAGCCCTCGGTCCGGCTCACCAGCTTGCGCACCTCTCCGGCTTCGAGCGGAGGGGAGAGTAACTGGCCTAGATACTGGCTCGCCTCTCCCTCTTCAAAGCGCAGCTCGTCTGCACGGATCTCTGTCAGGTGTCCGAGCACCCGAAGCCGCGCCAGGGCCAGATCTGGGTCCACGCGGCTGGAGAGGATCAGATGGACATATTCAGGAAGATGTTCAAGGAAGAAGCATATGCCCTCGTGGATAGCTGGCTCGTCGATCACCTGATAATTGTCCACAATCACTACGATGGGGGCAGTTTGCCCCTCACCGTTTTCTAGTTCCTGGAGCAACACCGTGAGTATGGTGGAAAGCGGTGGCGACTGGGGGGATTGCAGCAGCGCCATCGAGCTTGCTCCAAAGTTTGGGGAGAAGCTGGGGCAACGGCGCAGGGCAGCGATCAGCGTAGTCCAGAAGCGAGTCGGCGTCGTGTCCAGGTCATCCAGCGAGAGCCAGGCCACCTGTGCCTCTTTTTGCCGGTGCGCCCAGGCGGCAAGCAAGGTGGTTTTTCCAAAGCCTGCTGGGGCGCAGACGAGCGAGAGCCTGGTGGCAAGCACCGCATCGAGGGTGGCCAGCAAGCGCTCTCGCTTCACCAGAGAGGTTGGCAGACGGGGGATAGCGAGTTTGCTAGAGAGGATTAACCCAGATGGCAGCATACCAGGTTCAGGGGAGAAAGAGGATGGCTCAAGCTGACTCATCAATACGTTCGCCTCTTGCTCCAAGCGGGCGATGGTGACCTGGTCCGAATGTCCCAGGTAGCGTTTTCTGGCCTGCCTTCCCTGCTTGCGATAGGCGTACCAATAGCTCCCTCCACGAGGCCGAGCTTCTTTGAGGACCGAGAGCCTCCCGGCTTGCCCCACAAAAGCAAAGGATGTGTGTGTTTCTAACCAGCGCGAGAAGGTCGCTTCATCGTCTTTGCGAAACCAGTGAACGGCGTGTTCTTGGGTTTGGAATACATACTGCTTATGCTCCTGTGACCAGATGAGCATAGAGCGCGATGGTTTAGGCATAACATTCTTTCTCTCATGTTGGGGATCGAGGAGAAGTTCCCCAACATGATCTGCTTTCTTACATCTACATGACTGTCAGAATTACCATGAATTTGTTACATTGATGTTTATCTCCGTCCGGCTTCAGCGGGAAACCTCGTTTTTGGGAGCTAAACATCGAAGCAATCTTGCCCTACATTCCAATGACGGAACACAATCCAGGAATGTGACCAGTATATGAAGTTGATAGCTCAGAGAGGCAAACCAGAGTAACGCCTTCTAACTTAAAGTGTCAAACCCAGCATTCAATAGCTCCTTAAAGAGGCAAGTGGCATCTAAGGAGTCGTGGTCTGTGATTTGCGTCGGGTGATGGAGCGGAACAGACTTCGTCATGGGATAGCCGAAGAAGCGGTAATATAGATTATGGGGATTGACATCTACTAGGTTTGCTCTTTTTTAGCATGGTGATATAGTAGAAGCTCGTCACAGGATTGAAGAAAGTTTGGCAGTTTTTTGCAAAGCAGATGGTGTTCTATTCCACGATAATGCGTTGGTTGTTCTTAGCCTGAAAACGTTGAGCGAAGGTGATGAGGCTAAGGCTCAGTCCTTTTTCACTTGAGACCTTCCAGTCAAGCGGGAGAATTTCAGTCTCAATCAGTGGATACTATGTATGGAAGAAGCGCCCAATGAGCAAACATCAATACGAAGATAATGAGTTAGCAGTACAGACCCAACCAGCCTACACGGCCAACCGAGAGGTATATGGGGAGCCCGCGCTTGCACGTTGAACTACGCGAGCAAGGGATCAGCTGCTTACGTCGGCGAGTGGCACGCTTGATGCGAGAGATGGTGCTCTCACCCCATCGGCCACGTCATCGAACACGTACTACACACAATGATCCAGCAACACAAGTCGCGGCCAATGCGTTGAATCGCCAGTTCACGGCGAGCCGTCCCAATGAAAAGTGGACGGATGTTATTAAGGTCATTTGGACGACAAAGGGATGGCTCTATCTGGCAACAGTACTGGACGTGTTTTCACGCAGAGTAATAGGATGGGCGATGGCAGCACGCCAAGATGAGCAACTGGTGGAGAAGGCACTGCGCATGGCATTGCTACAGCGCCGCCCTCAGGCCAGCTTCTTACACCACAGTGATTGTGGTTCTCAATACACGGGCCAGCACTATCAAGGCCTGTTGGCTCAATGTGGCATCAGCGTGAGTATATCACGGAAGGGAATTTGTTATGACAACGCGGTGAGCGAAGCGTTCTTTGGGACCCTCAAACGAGAATGTGTGGATCACGCACACTTTCAGATACGTTCTCAGGCCAGGCAGGCCATCTTTGAGTACACAGAAGTCTTCTGCAATCGGATTCGACGGGACTCATCACTGGGTTACAAGAGTCCCGTTGTCTATGAAACACTGATGGGGTAATTCGCATCTTTTGAGTCTCTACAAAAGTGGTTCAAGCGCAGCTCTTGGCTTGTAAGAGGCGGCACGCCTCTTTTACAAGTGTTGTGCTGCCTCCTCGCTACCTTTTGCCTAACTCGTTTCAAGAGAGACAAGAGAAAGCAGCACCACACCCAGCCGGATGAACTGTAAGAGCACTCCATAGAGCGCTGACTGATCCGGAAGTGTTCCTGAGAACAGGGTAGTACCCACCTCCTGCTGCTCGATGCGTAATCCCGCAAAACTGTCTTGCAATCCAGAAGCAAGGTGCCCCTGAATGTGAATGCGGTAGTACATCGATCTCCTCCTCTGTTCTATGGTAGTGTTTTCCTCTACTGAGCATCTCAATGAGAAGACAAGTGTGCGCCCTAAAACGTGACCGCTCTTCTCATTGAGATCATAAGCAACCCTGTTATGCTTGACCACCGAATATACTGGCTGCGATACGTGCAATCTCTTCGGAGGGAACATCTCGTAGATGTTGCGCGAGGTTCCAACGATAGCCAAACGGATCAAGGATTTGCCCATGCAGGTCGCCCCAGAATTGTTCTTGCAATGGCTGTAAGATCACAGCCCCCGCATCTATTGCGCGTTGCCAGAGCGCTTCGACCTTCTTTGTTGTGAGGTGGAGAACAACTGGCGTTCCCCCGATTGCTAAGGGTGAGAAAATACCCGCATCGAGAAACTCATCAGCCAGCATCACCGCTGAGTTTCCAAACCACAACTCAATTTGCATAAACTTACCACCCGGAACAGGAACTCGCCCCCGTTCTTCGGCCCCCAGGACCTCTTTATACCATTCAGCGGCTTTCCCTGCGTCTCGTACAACGATATGGGGTGTGAGGGTGTCTATCCCTTCGGTAGTGGCTTGTATCTCTGCTTGTGTCACAATCATGCTCCTTTCTGCTTCAAGACGCGCAATGCCTCATTCTGCGCGTGTGAATGTCATACGCCCGTCAACAAATCTCTTTATAAGCGCCCATCAACGAGTTGCCCCTTATCTCCATAGATCCAAGGTGCGGTGGCATTGATAAAATTGGTAGGGAAACCAGGGTCAAAATCCGTGGCAGTATCCAGCTGAGTCATCAGTTCGGGGGGAATTTCAACTGTGAGCGCCCCTAGATTCTCTACCAACTGCTCATGTCTGCGTGCTCCAAGAATAGGGTGAATGGCCCGTGAACGGCTGCGTATCCAGGAAATAGCTACTTGAGCGGGGGTAACGCCAAGCTGATATGCCACATCTTGAACCACACGGACAACGGTATGGTCACGTTCGCTGATCGCAGTGGGTGCT
Organism: Ktedonobacter sp. SOSP1-52; assembly: GCF_016587395.1. Classification (NCBI taxonomy): domain Bacteria; kingdom Bacillati; phylum Chloroflexota; class Ktedonobacteria; order Ktedonobacterales; family Ktedonobacteraceae; genus Ktedonobacter; species Ktedonobacter sp. SOSP1-52. The sequence goes on along the minus strand of NZ_BNJH01000005.1, from coordinate 972,888 downwards.
AAACGTGTTCTCCCTTCAACGCCTCCAGCGCGCGTAAATTTCCCTGAAAGCACGCCATCGGCGAGCGGTCCCCAGGTGGCGACACTCATTCCACATGCCTCAGCCATAGGCAATAACTCGCGCTCGATGTCGCGTTTGAGGAGGTGATAGGGAACCTGCAAAGCAACAAGCGGACTCCAACCGCGCCATTCGGCAAGTGTGTTGGCACGTGAGACAATCCAGGCTGGCGCGTCCGAGATACCCACGTAGAGGATTTTTCCTGCTCGTACAGCATCATCAAGAGCACGCAGAGTTTCCTCAATGGGAGTATGATGATCCCAAATATGCACCCAGTAGAGATCAATGTAGTCGGTACGTAAGCGCTTCAAGCTGGTCTCAAGGGAGAGCATAAGATTCTTGCGGTGATTGCCAGCGGCATTAGGATCTTCACGGTCGCGTGTCACTGTGTATTTACTTGCAAGCACAAAGCGATCTCTGCGTCCTTCGAGTAGCTCTCCAACAAAGCGCTCGCTGTCGCCGTTTCTATAATTGATGGCTGTATCAATTACATTGCCGCCAGCCTCAGCGTAAGTGTTGAGCATCCGGCGGGATTCCTCTAGTGAGGCGCCCGGCCCTGATTCCTCGCCAAAGGTCATCGCGCCAAGAAAGACTTCTGAGACGCGCAAACCACTTGTTCCTAAAAGTCGGTATCTCATTACAATGGTTTCCTTCTTCTCTCTGCTTCTCGTCATGCACCAGGAATATGCTCTGCTAAGCAGTGAACCGTAAGATGTTCACTTTTGTTCTTGCTTATGCAGAGTATAGAGAAAAGCTGTGTGCTCGTTGGTAGCCGAAAGAATACCTCTTGAGGTGTAAATGTCCCAAAGGTTGGGGGTGGAAGTATAATAATCCTGAAGAAGTAGAGCAGGAGAAGGGATGCCGATGTTAATTGTGCTAGAGGAGCCTGGAATCGCGAGCACGAGCGATGGCCTGTATGCGATTCTCAGCTCCTAGTTTATTCAATATATTCGTGACATGCTTCTTCACCGTTGCCAATGCAATGACAAGCTCATTAGCAATATCCTGGTTGGTGGCTCCCTGTGCCAGTAGATGTAACACCTCTTGTTCGCGAGCGGTGAGAGTGGCAAGAGATGACCTGGAAAATGAGCTAGGAGGCTGGCCCGCAAGGATGTGCTGACCATTCATCTGTTGCTCGAAGGCCACCAGGAGGGTCTTGAGAGCATCGAGAGAAATCTGGGGGTGTTGCTGCTTCAGTGGCACCTTAACGTCATGCAAAATTTTCTGAAGCACCTGTTGCATAGGGGCACCTATATCCAGATAGACACGGAGGTAGTCTGCTGGCTCGGCCAATTGGAGCAGATGGAGTGCGCGCTCTTGTGCTCGCGCAAACTCGCCGGAAGTCTGCCACACGAGGACTTGTAGCGCCAGGATATGTATCACGTTCCATGTATCCTGGTTTCGCTCCACATGGAGAAGCAATGAAGTCAGCAGTTCGTGAGCGTCGTTATCTCTCCCTGTCGCTAAATAGACCTGTATGAGAGGCAGCATGAAATGTTCAATGGACGCCGGATCGGTGTAGAATGCGCGGCTCTGTGGATCAAGGTCGCAGTAAGCCACCCAGCGTTTTGCCGCGTCTAGCTTGCCTTCAGAAAGCCAGAGGCGGGTCTGAGCGAACCCTAAGCACACACGATGCCACCTCCACGACCCCTGTCGGCTGAGAAGTTCCGCCTCCATAAGCGCCTTTGCAGCCTCTGCCTGTTTCCCCTCGGCAATGAGAAGCGGGATAAGCTGACAATAGCCCACAATTTGTAATTCTATATGTTGCCAGGTCTGAGCAAACTGTAATGCAGTCTCCAGGTGGCTTTGAGCCTCCACAAGTTGATTCCGTGTCCAATGAAATCGAGCCAGATGCAGATGAACATACCCAAACATCGATCTCGCCTTTCCCACCTGCTGCAAGCGTTGCAACGCATCCAGGTTGATGTGATAAGCTAGATGCAGTTGCCCATTTTGATGATATGCTCGACTGAGCAGGTACATGCACCAGGCCACTTCATAGCCATGCTTTTCTTGCTCTGCCTGCTGCTGCAATTTGGAATAGAGAGGAATGAAAGTCGTTTGATTGGTCTGAAAAAGAGATAAGGCAGAGACCGGGAACATTTGCCACACAACAGCATCTTCTCTGACAAGCTCCAACATCCTGACAATAAGCTCTTGCATTTGAGCGAGCTTTCCCTGGACATATATCTCTCTGCTGGCGAGCCAGCTATGCAGGAATGCGAGGCGATTATGGAGCAAGCTATCTTCCTCTGGCGAGAGAATCACGTCTTGACGCTCTAAAAGTGTTTCAATGCGCTCAGTAATCTGCTCTGCTCTGCTAGCAGCCTGATGCCATTGTTCATCTGAAGCATAGTAGGCCAGAAAAAAAAGATGTAGGACTGATGTGAGCGCGAGATTGGCATGAGCAAGTAGTATTTCGTCGGGCAATTGCGTAATCCAGGTATATAATGTGGTTCCTTTCCCATTGAGCCACATTTGCGCAGAAGACTGCTCCATCAAAGTCGCGGCAAAGGTGTAATCGCTTCCCGTAAGTGCATGAACAATCGCCGTATATATATCTCCCTGTTGGGTGTACCATCGTGCCGCACGCTGATGTAAGGTAGGTACAAAATCGGGGTAGAGAGCTTGCAAGCGTGCCTGAAGCACATCTCGAAAGAGGCTATGGAAACGATACCAACGCTGTTCCTCATCAAGAGAGGTGAGGAAGAGATTGGTTTTCTCCAACGCCGTGAGCATGTGCTGGCAAGCGAGTTCGGTAGTGCCTCCAAGGACATGTTGACAGAGCGAAGCATGCAAGCGAGCAAGGATAGCTGTCTTCACGAGAAAATCTTGTACTTCCGGAGGCTGGTGCTGCAGAATTTCTTCTTGCATATACTCCAAAATAAAGCGTTGGTTGCCGTTGAACTGTTGGATAAACGTCGCGCGATCACTCCGTGTACGCATAGCGAGTGCCGCCAGTTGTAAACCAGCAATCCAGCCTTCAGAACGTTGTTCGAGTACATCGACCTCCGCATCCGTCAGAGGAAGGCACGTTGTTTGAGCGAGAAAATGCTCGGTCTCGGTTCGGGTAAAGCGTAAGTCCTGATCTCGTATCTCGATCATCTGTCCTCGTGCGCGCAAACGCGTCAGATGCAGCGGCGGGTCACTGCGCCCCGCCAGAATCACATGGAGATTTGGTGGAAGGTGCTCTAGCAAGAACTGAAGTGAGTCAATGATAGCGGGATCGTCGATGACGTGATAGTCATCTAGCACCAACACAATCTTCTCCCGACTGATCGTCAGATCGTTAATCAGTGATGTCAGGATAACGAGCAAGTCTGGTGGCTGAGGAGAGTAGAGCATGGTCAACGCCGTTTCTCCTGGTTCTGGCTGACGCTGTGAGGCGACGCCAGAATGCACACGTAGGGCCGCGATGATATAGGCCCAAAAATGGGCCGGGTCATTATCCCGTTCATCTAGCGAAAGCCATGCGAAGCGAGAAAATGGCAATGGAATATGGGCCACCCATGCCGAAAGTAATGTCGTTTTGCCAGATCCGGCAGAGGCTGAGAGGAGCGTGAGCGGATGTGTCCTGGCTTGTTCCAGGTAGTTGAAGAGACGCGCACGCATGACGAGCGTAGAAGGCAAACGAGGTGGTACAAGCTTCGGCAAAAGCAAGACGTCAGGGAACGGCGTAGGAGCCGAGAAAAAGGGGGGCGAAACTGAAGTGTTTGCTGTTTGAGCTTTGCTCTCAGTTGCCATGAGAGAGTATGTGTCCTGGTGGCAAAGCGTGGTGCCCGTTTCTTCTAAATGGGCCAGCGTCAGTGCTCTGGTGGTGCCAAGATAGCGTTTCTGTTTGTGGTGATTTCGATAGGCATAGGCATACCAGTATCCATCACCACGCGAGCGGGCTTCTTTCAGGAGAGAAAGATGGCCGTGTTGCCCTCGAAAAGCAAAACTGGTCTGGGGTTTCAACCAGTTCTGCCATGCTTGCTCATCATCTACGCGAAATCGCTGTTGCAGTGTGCCATTCAGAAGAAGCTCATAGACGCGGTCTTGGGGAGACCAGGCCAGCACATACGAAGAATGCTTTGGCTGCATGCAGGTGTCCTTTTTGTTTGTATTCCCCCAACACCCCCAACAGGAGGAAGTATAACAGAGTCACCAGGAGCATACAAGCCGCATGTCGTTCTGCGCGAAGATACGCCCTGATTGGTAAAAGAAGTAGGGGAGCGCATGCATCTTAATTATTTCAATAATTCTGCCGTGAGCATTGGAGAGAGAAGCCTAACATGAGACAATGGTGAACGCGATTTCCCGCTCGCGCTTTGTGAGCAGTAAAAGACCCTTCGACACCAATATACGAGTGCTTCTCGAACTGCCCCTAGAGCGATTAGGTGTAGCATTCAGGAAGGAGCTTCAATTGTTGCCACTGTTCACGATCATGCCCGTGAACGATCAAGGTCACACGCTCTCTTTCGGCAAGAGCAATCAGCTTGCGTGTACTGGCTCGCACCTCTTCTTCATCCATGTCAAACGGGGTCAGAGGACGGGTGTCTGGGTCCAGGCAACCGGCGGACGGAATAGCGTCAATGGCGAGCAGAACTGGCCCTTTTTGTGGTAAGCGCACGAGGACCGACTGGTGTCCTGGGGAATGCCCGCTGGTTTCAATCAGTTCGATTCCCGGCAGCAACGTCGTATCTCCATCGACCAATTGATACCGCAGTTCTGGAGCATCCCACTGAGAACGAAGCGCTTCCTGACGTACAATGGTTCCTTCTTTCGCCACAAGATACTGGCGGCGCTGTACTACGATGTGTGCCCTGGAAAACGCTGTCAGATTGCCTGCATGGTCAGGATCAAAGTGTGAGCTGATCAGAAGATGGATGTCGTGGGGAGCCAGTCCTACCCTGGCAAGCTGGTTTACCACGTCTTCTGCTTCGCCCATACGCGCGAATGGTTGCCCGTGAAACGAGTGAGTTTCAATGAAATGACGGGAAATGCCAGTATCCACCAAAATATTGAGACCGTCATCAGTCTGGACAAGATAGCCGGTGATGGGAAGATGAAAGGGAACGATCCAGCCAAGTTTCATGCAATACAGTTTCATTGAGGACTCCTTCATACACATGTTTTTGCTCTCCCCTCTCTCAGGGGGAGGGCATTGATTGCTCTTCCTCGCAAGGCACAATGATCAGAGCTGCCCGCTGGAAGCGGGTTCTTTTGCTGAATCTGGAATAGACAGCTGTGACGATGACAATCCGCGTACCGCAATAAGCGTACTGATGAAACCCACAAGAACAAGCCCTATCAAGAGCAACATACTACTTCTCATCCGTTCTGCGGAGCTGGCAGCGATCTGCCAGGACCAGAGCACACTGACCAGCAGCGGGCCGCAGGTAAATCCGAGCTGACGGGTCACGCCAGAGAGGGCACTGGCAGATCCTAGCGTCGAACGCGGACCAACGGACATCAAGAGCGTCAGCAGTGGGATATAGGCCACGCTATTGCCCAGGCCAATCAGGAGTAAGCGCCAATCGAGATTGAAGACACTGGTAGGTGTCGCAATGACAAGCAGCAATGCCAACAATCCTAGCAGCGTCACCATCCATCCTACAGGCATGAGCAGGCGAACGCCACAACGGTCAACCAGATACCCGCCCAGTGGACCCATGACCGCCATGCCGAGCGACGGAACGAGCAATGTCAGGCCAGCCAGCGCCGAATTCAGGTGATGAATATCCTGCAAGGCAAACGGTAAGAGATAGGAGAGCGCACCACTCGCCGAACTGAAGGCCAGGAGCGTCAGAGAGACAGCAAGAAAGCGTCTCTGGCCCAACAAAGAGCGCATCTGGTCCAGACCACTGACGCGGGTTGTACTCAGAGTCACGCGGCGAAGACTATACAGGGCCAGGCCAGCCGCCAGCAGGCTCACTGGGACATTGATTAGGAAGATCACAGGCCATCCCCAGGTTGAGAGCAAGAGACCCCCAATCCCCGGCCCCGTGATCGCGCCCAACGGCCCCATCGCTCCGAGAATGCCCATCGCTCGTCCACGCTCCTGCGGCTTAATCACTGCCGCCACAACCGGCAACCCCTGTGTTCCCAACAACGCCCCAATCGTCCCCTGTAGAGCGCGGCCAATCAGTAAGAGTTCAAAGGAGGGAGCAAGCGCACAGAGCACACTTGCCCCCGCAAATCCCCCGATTGCACCTAAAAACGTTGGCAGCGGCTGCCAGCGCGTCACCACCAAGCCAGACGGGATCAACAACAGCGTTGAAGGAATCAAGTAGCTGAGGAGGACAGCCGACATGGCTTCGTCCGTCTGCCGAAATGTCTGCCCCATCGCTGGTAACGCCAGCGTCACAATGCTCATATCAACGGTCGTCATAAAGATCGTGAGTCCAAGCACAATCACAGCACTCCATCGACGCATACAGCTCTCTCCTTCTTCGATGCACATACCCGGCTCATCGAATCTTTTTCAGCCTTCTCCATCGTTTTTCACCATATCCCTCTTCTTGTGACGTACGTTTATTACACAATCTGGGCGGGCGCCTGGCGCAGGACCTTCAACGCATTCCCCCAGACAATCACCTGATCAAGCATAGCGTGAAGCGATGCCTCCTGATGGGGGCGCGGCCGAAAGGTCCTATAGTCCTCGAAATCGCTTGTGATCGAGAGACTCACCTGAGCGCTGACGTCGGCAACTTGCAATCCCCCCATCATCAGTCGCAAATGCTCCACTGCTCGCGTTCCGCCATTGGCCCCATAGCCGACAAATCCTGCCGCCTTGTTGTTCCACTCCTTGTAGAGATAATCAACTGCGTTCTTCAACACGCCTGACGGCCCATGATTGTATTCAGGCGTCACGAAGATATAGGCATCGAAGGGATCAATCTTGTTGGACCAGGCACTGGTGTGCGGCTGACGGTACTGCCCTGTAGCTGCTGGCATCACCTCGTCGAGGTGCGGCAGATTAAAATCTTTGAGATCCACAAGCTCAAACTGAGCATCACTGCGCCTCGCTGCAACCTCGTGGACCCAGCGGGCTACGGCCTCTCCATTGCGACCTGGACGAGTGCTTCCAATAATAATGGCAATCTGTATCACGTGAGACTCCTTTCCTTCTCTCAGAACGTCTTAATGCATCACGGCTCTGAGTATAGAGGGCAACAGGGTGGGCACACACCCTCCAAGTGGGTTGTTTGGTGGGTGGTTGTGGGTGGTTCTCGGAGGTTGGGGAGCGGCTCCTGACAATTGTCTTCAGTAGGTCGAAGTACGGAAGATGGGGGAACTGGTGCTAGACAAGTCGGGCACATCGGGCGACCGCACTGGCCTGCATGCGGTTGTTCACGCCCAGTTTGCGGTAGAGATTTTTGACGTGCCCCTTGACGGTATTGACGGAAATGACCAGGATATCGGCGATCTCCGGGTTGCTGCGTCCGGCGACGAGCAGCGTGAGCACTCGCTGTTCCTGCGTAGAGAGCGGTTCGAGCGGCAAACCCTCTATTGTATGCACATGTTTGGCATGGGAAGACAGGGCGTGGGTGAATGCGGAGAGAAGGCTCTGGACATAGGTACGCAGAGGCTTCTCCGTCAAAGTGGGCAAAACCTGGCGGAGAAGAACGGCCAGCGGTTCCCCTTCATCCAGAAAGAGGCGCCGAAAGCCCTCGTTGCGCGTCTGGGCAAGGGTCAGCGTGATCTGGCGTCGGGCCTCCTGTCCCTGCTTGCGGGCGGCATAGGCAAGGGCGATGAGTAGTTGGATTTCTACGATACGAGCGAAGTGGCGGCGGGCCTGTGCATCTGAGAGGGAATGCTCAAGCAGGGGAAGAGCGGCTTCTGCCTCCCCCCGCGCAAGATGCAGGCGGACATGCAACAGGTGAAAGGTCTCTTGTTGCAATAATGACAACGCTTGTTCCGACTGCGCGAGCAGGGCCAGCGTACGTTCGGCTCCAGCCAGGTCTCCATCCCAGATGTGCCAACGCGTTTGCCAGATGCGAACTTCGCTGATGAATGGGAACGCCCTGGGAGTGGTAGCCAGGTCTGCCAGGAGTGCGGACAGAGCGGCTCGCACCCCAGAGTCATCTCCACCAAGACGCAAGGCAAGCAGTCTCCCAAGCTCGAATTTCACATGTGTTCTTTCTTCCCAGGAGGCGAAAGGCCCACCGGATCGCTCGAAGGAGGCCTCCCGAACCAGTTGTTCCGCCTGATCAGTCTGATTCCACTCATAGGCCAGCCGGATCTGTCCCCAGGTCGCGTTGGCATGTCGTAAAACCCCTCTCTTCTCATCCTGAACGTCCACCAGATGAACAGGCTGCATAGGCGTCTGCTGACAGTAGAAGGCGGCTTGATGCAATTCCCCTAGTTCGATACACACCTCGCTCAGTAATCCACTGAGAACGGCTGAGAGCACGCGGTCAGACCCCTTCAAGCTGAGAGCATAGGCTTGCACAAGCAACGAATGTGCTGGCTCAAAGAAACCGTTGTGCATGGCTTCCATCCCCAGGATCATCAGGCTGCTACAGCGCCAATCGGCCCACTCCAGACGGTGGCTCTGGCTCTGATCTCCCACTGGTGCACCCTCTGCTCCCAGAGACGGGATGTGGAGCGACTGGCGGGCGTAGACGGCGGCTTGCGCGAGATACCCGCCAAGCAATGCCACAGCAGCACGAAAGGCCAGGAGCATGCCGATCTTCTCCAGATCTCCTCGCTTTCGCCAGCCTTCCTCCGCCGTCTGAAACAACCCTTCTATCCGATGTTGCGCTAGCTGAGAAGTGGCGCCTTCACTCATGAGTTCTGTATAGGCGGCGCAGAAACACAGCGTCGGGTGGCTTCGCAAGAGCGGATCGGGGAGTTGTTTCAGCCAACCCAACAGCGTGTGGTGCTCGCGGAAAGAGGCGTCCTCATTGAATCTGGCGATGAGAAGGGCCGCACGCTCGAATTCTTGGGCCGAGAGGGCGGTGTCTATGGCTTCTACCAACATGGCGTGCGCTTCATACCAGTGGGAGGCTTTGAGGGCTAGGCTATGCATGGTTTTCTCACCCAGGTGGCGGGCCGCCTCGGCCCTTATAGTTGAAGCCCAGAGGGAATGATAACGATACCACACCCGCGAGGTCTGGGGACGGTCAACCTGCGCCCCTTCGGTATGATGAAATGCCTCGCTCTCCAACGCCTCCAGAAAGAAGCCCGAACGCTCAGCCGTGGCTAACCACTCGGCGCTCTCGTGTCCGCCAGTCACGACATCACAGAGAGAACCAGTGAGGCGGCTGAGGATACTGGTCTGAAGCAAGAAACGTTGGAGCGGTTCTGGTTGGACGGCGAGGATCTCACTCAGAAAATACTCCTGAATAGAACGCTGGGCGTGATCCGTGGCGGCATCCAGGCGAAATTGCGTCAGCGCATCCTCGATGGTCTGCTCCGCCATGTGGTTTTGCACGCTGAGGGCGAGCAAACGGAGACCAGCGGCCCAACCTTCCAGGTGGGTGGAAAGCCTGAGGAGGGCCTCGGGCATGTGGATCGGTGGCACGAATCCCTCCCTCGAGTGAAGCACCTGCTGCAAAAAAGCATCAGTTTCCGCAGCATCGAAGCGCAACTGGCCGCTCGTGACTTCTCTTAGATCGCCACCAGCTCGCCAACGCGTCAGAGGCAAAGATGGGATACGGCGTGTCAGGAGCACCACCTGCAGAGCGCTGGGCAGATGCTCGATGAAAAAGGTCAGCGTTTCGTGGACACGCGGGTGCTCGATACAGTGATAGTCCTCCAGAATCAAAACTCCAGGCGAGTCCAATCCTGCTAGATCATTAAGCAGAAAGGTCAGCACTGTTTCCAGCGGCGAGGAAGAGAAAGGTGAACGAGAGATCCGAGAAAGCTGTGCGAGCGCCATCTGCCCGACCTGGGCATGGAAGATCTGGCACGCAGTAATCAAGGAGGACCAGAAACGGATCGGGTCGTTATCTCCAGCGTCGAGAGAGAGCCAAGCGATGACGCCGCCAGCGGCTTGGCGTTGGGTAACCCATTGAGTGGCGAGCGTGGTTTTGCCAAAGCCTGCTGGCGCCTGCACCAGCGTTAGTTTCTGCTCTCCAGCAAGCAGCGTCAGCAGACGAGAACGTTCGATGAGGAGGGCCGGGAGCCGGGGAGGATGCAATTTGGTTTCCAGCAGCGGCATCACCGAGACACCAGCAGGCAGGTGGGAAGAATACTGGGGAGAAAGATGCTGCGTTTTGGCTGTCTCTGTGTGTATGCGTGTGGCTAAGATCAAGGCAATCTCACTCAGTCGTGCCAGAGTCAGATCTTCTGACTTTCCCAGATACGCCCGATACAATTTTCCTTCAGACTTGCGATAGGCTTTCCAATACCACCCTCCCCGATGATTGCCAATGCGTTCTTTGCGTGCGGTGTACGAACCATGGAGTGCCTGAAAGGAGAAGATCGTGGACGTTTGCTGCTCCAACCACTCAAACCAACGTTCTGATCCAACCGCTATGGAGATACCTTGTGCTTCTTCACGCACAAAAAGCGTGGCATCACTTACAGTAGGGGTTGATCGTGCCATAGAGCAAATAGTGCTTCCATCTTTCTCGTCAAGGTGTGAGGAACCATTGTTTCCCCAAAGTTCTCCAACAGTATACCACACGTTGGAGAACTTTATCGCCACGCTGTTCAGCCAACGCAAGTGTTTCCTCTTCAGCGCGGTGCGTGTCTTTGCCTGATGTGATTCCTCACAACGGTGGGAAGTGCAAAGACTGACACACGTTCAGTGCATAACGACGGACCTGAACGCTTTTTTGTGCAAATGGTGAAAAGCGTTCGTTCGATTATTATTCACTGTAGGCATTGTGAGGCAATTGTTCGGCTCGTGTCGAAAGTTGCTCAATCGTTGGTTGGCTATAGCTTCTCGTGGTGTCGAGGGAGGTATGTCCAAGGAGGCTGGGCAGCCCCACGATATCGCTAGGAGGTATTGTCAACTTATGTATACAAACGGAATATGCTGATGAGCTATAACGAGAAAAGTGTTGGAGGGCAATAAGAAGTGACGAGATCTGTATACTTATACAACTTGTTTGACTCCAGCTACCTCATTCCATTGCTGGAATCGGCCCAGCAAAATGACACGGTATTTCCCGGCTCCCAAATGATGCCTTCGTAGTTGGAAATGTCCGGCAATGGGACCAAAGGCCGAAAGAAAGCGCTGCGCGTGTCTGGCTGATTTAAACCGCCGCATCTTCTTTTCACGCAGTCGTGTGGATTGGTGTGAGTTTTCCGCTCGATTATTCAAGCGTTTGTGCTGCCGATGCTCCACACTAGGGAGGATCTCGCGTTTCGCCGCCTCATAACTTCTGAGTTTATCGGTGATAATGACGCGAGGGACGTATTGGAGCCCCTTGAGGAGCTTCCGGAAGAAGCATTTCGTCACGTGTTTGTTCCGTCGATTTTGGGCGAGAATGTCGAGCACATTGCCGTCCTGATCCACTGCTCGCCAGAGAATGTGTTTCTTGCCACGAATGGTGAGTCCCATTTCATCCATATGCCACTTGTCGCCACAGTGAGGGCCGGCAGCGACGCAACTCATTGGCATAGATCTGCCCAAACTTCAAACACCATTGCCGGGCCGTTTCATAGCTCACAATGATCCCGCGTTGTGCCAAAAGCTCTTCGACATCACGAAAACTGAGTGAGAAACGAAAATAGAGCCATACCGCATGGCTGATGATTTCAGGCGGGAAGCGGTAACCTTTGTAATTGGGAGCAATGGGAGTTGTTTTCATAGAGCTACTTTAACACATTTTTCAGCTCTATCGTCAAGTTGACAATACCTGGTCAATGGTCCATGCCACAGCGGTAACGCAATATGCAGCACACAGTTGATCAAAAAAATTCAGCGTCCGTTGCCAATCGAGTGTTGTCAGGGTGCCTACCAGTCCTCTCTCCCGAGATCGCCGGTTGCAGGTCGCGACTTGCTTTGCGAGGGCTGTGGCCATCGTATCTTCCTTTCACAAACTTATGAGAGTTATCATGGACATTTAGCCAGTACTATTCTACATTACCTCTTTTCTCATGCTCAAGGATCGAGTCAACCATGAACACGGGAGACCAGAGAAGAGATGTCCCTCAGGCAGCCACCTACTCCCACCCTCTCCCGTTCTGGCACATCCACGCTTCCCAGTTGATCCCCCCTTCCTCCATCTACTCTGCCAATCTCAAAGCGAGACGCCCAGGTTGGGTCACTCACTTGCGTCAGCAATGGCCTTCATGGTAGCCTGGAGTCTATGAAGAAACTGCTAAAGAAAGGGAATGCATTGATGCTGGTTTGGACGATTCAATCTCTTCAGGTATGGGAAAAACTCCAACAAGATGGCTTCATATATGGGCCTGGACCAGATCTCATCAATCGAGTGACTGAGTCTTGGCAATGGCAAACTGCCTACCAATGGATTGCCGAGCAGATGGAGAGAGGTATTGGTAAGAGGCCCAAACCAAACATCTCTCCGTTGTGGGCTTGGTTTCAGTGGAGAGATGTCACCCATCGCAAGCCAGATCTTCGCAGTTCCGGCCATCTTGCTCCAGGCACAAAGGGAGTTCGTCTCGCCTGCGAGATCCCCGACGATCAGATGCTGCTCTCCGATTTTCTGCTCTGGCATCATGCACTCAACTATGGATATCTCTCCCTCAGCCAAGCAGAAGAGGAAGCTTTTGAGGCCGAATTAGCGGCGGATGGCCTCACGTACATGCCATTAGGACCCCTCTCCGATCCGGTGTTCCATCAGAGGATTCTCGAGAGCTGGCAACGCATCTTCGATCTGGATGGCGTTGGACACCCCGACTGGCTCGGCAACCAAACCCGAGACGAAAAAGCGATCCAGGCAAGCTTCTGGCAACTCTCCCTCGATCAGATCCGGGAAGTCACTCTGTTTACCAGCAGATGATGATGACGCGTGGAATATGAGGATTGCTACAGGTACAAGCGCTGACGTCAAGACACACAAGCAACACTCCTTGCCCGCTTATACTCCAATCTCACGTGAAGCTTCCAGGCCCCCACATACTGACGACATGGCAACTCTGGTTCGCTTCCCCTCTCCAATGGGTTCTTCTTCCTCTCATACCAAAAATGCGGCGCAGGCTGCGTGGGCTTAACTGACTTTCCCAGAGGAGATAAACTTGGAAGAGAGTCTCCACAGGGAGGGCATCATGTCTCAAAAGAACAGCGCACCTTTACGAAGGAGTTCAAACTTGAAGCCGTGCAATTTGCGGAGAGGAGCGGAAGGTCCCAGGCCCAAGTTGCCCGCGATCTAGGCATTGCCGACAGTACGTTGCACCATTGGTGTAAGGAATTTGCGCGACAGGGTTCTCAAGCCTTCCCAGGTAGTGGTCATCAGACGCAACAGGAAGAAGAACTCCGTCGCCTGAAGCGGGAACTGGAAATGACACGGCAGGAGCGCGATATCTTAAAAAACTCACGTAGAATCTCTGCCTGATGAGTTAATTTGTGGGAAGCTGAATTTCCCCTGATGACTTTTCTCCAGGCCTGAACGATTGATAGTATCCCGTCCGATGCTTGCGATGCAGATTGGAATCATACAGTTGAGGCTCTGGCGGCCTCGCTCCAGGTGCCAGGTGCGCAAGCAGTTCCTGATCCTTTTTGAGCAAGACATAGATGACCGAGGTCATTTGTCCGGCCAGCCGCCCAATCACTTTCTCTCGTCCAATCAGGCGGCGCGTTCTCTCATCCACACGGCACTTGTGTGCCACCAAGCGCGCATAGATCTCCTTCCAGTCAGCGTCCCACTGAATGGCCCTCCACACGATCAAATACACTGTTTGCCGCATGCACGTACTCCACGCGTAGTAAGACGGCTCCAATTCAGCGTTGATCCTGATTGAGCGATTTTGGGAACCCAACCGAAATAGGATTTCAGCTGAGCTGGGCGCTCAAAGTTGGCGATGCTCCCAATGGTCGCAATGAGCGTCGCAGCGGCTTGCGGTCCAATACCAGGAATAGAGGTGAGAATCTTCCCCTCGCGTGACCTTTCGACCACCTGCACAATCTCTTGCTCTAGCTGCTCCAGATGCTCCCCAGAGGTTTGAGCGCTGTGATGAGTTGCTTTTGCTCAAAAACCAAGCCATTGACGCAAGCAGGATCTTTGCTCCCAATACTGTGCGCAGCCAGGCGTTGCAACTCTCGGAATTTCGCATCTGAGACACTACAGGTTCGTCCTCTGGTCTCACGCAATTCGGCAAAGGTGGCCAGTTGCATCTCCATCTCTGATCGAGACGCAAAAGGCTGCCTGCGGCACATCGCCATCGACTTCCCATGACAGCCATTCAAGGTAAGGCAAACGTTTCGCGCAACGACGTTATTCTGCAACGCGCAGGACAATCTTCCCGCGGACATGGTGATTTTCGCTCAGTTCATGCGCCTTGCTCGCCTGCGCCAGGGGGAGAACCGCTTCGACTGCCACCCGCACACGTCCGGCATCGATCAGGCCACCGATTTCGATCAGGTGCGCCGCATTTGGACGCACCTGGAAAAGCTGTGCGATCACACCAGCCTTGGCAGCGTGTTCAGCAGAGTACTGGCCCAGGAAAACGGCGATCAACTTGCCACCGCGCCCCAGCACATCCAGCAGGCGGTCCCCCTGCTCACCACCTACCGTGTCCACGACCAGATCCACATCATGCGCGGCTTTTTCCACGGGAGTGGCAGTGTAGTCAATGAAGTGATCGACGCCCAGTTCGCGCAGAAATGCCGCATTGCGTCCCGAGGCGACACCGATGACCCGCGCTCCTTTGGCCTTCGCCAGTTGGACGGCAAAATGACCGACCCCACCGGCTACTCCATTCACCAGAATGGTTTGTCCAGCCTCCAGGTTCGCATGCACAAAGAGCGCTTGCCAGGCCGTTAACGCCACCGTCGGGACTGCTGCTGCCTGAAGATGGTCGATGGTTACCGGTTTGGGAGCCAGGTCTTTTGCATCTATCGCTACATATTCCGCGTAGGCCCCACCACCACCGGGAAAGTGAATCATCCCATAGACAGCGTTGCCCTCATGGAACGCCGTGACTTCCGGTCCAACCGCCTCAATGATGCCCGAGACATCATGGCCCAGGATCAAAGGCAGAGCGTGCCTTGGCGGCCGGAGATCCTCTGGAATATCCGCATGTCCTGTACGTGTTCGCCAGTCGCTGGGGTTGACACCCACAGCAGCGATACGAATCAGCACCTCGCCTGGTGCAACTCGGGAACGTGGGACCTCCTCATACACTAAGACCTCAGGGCCTCCATAGGTATGCATTTGTATGGCTTTACAGCATCCCTCGCTGCACAGACATCCGTCCCGGTCCGTTCCCTGAGCAATGAATCGTTCTTTTTTTGCCAGCGCCAGGCCTCGCATTTTTTTACGACCGGATCATTCAGCTCTGCGGCTTCAATCCGCACATCACACAAGAGATTCCTGACATTCGTATGCAGCTTGGACTGGTGGCTGCGAACCTGGGCATCTCCATTGTGCCTGCATCATCAGCTATCGAGATCTGGAAGCGCATCATGGCCGAATGGGGACTCTTGGTGGACCATACCACGATTTAGCGCTGGGTGCAGCACTACGCACCCCAGTGAGAGAAGCGCTGCCGTCCGCATCTGAGAAGGACGACCGACTCGTGGCGGGTAGATGAGACCTCTGTGAAGGTGAAAGGGGTGTGGATGTATCTGTACCATGCAGTGGATTCTCAGGGAAAGACGCTGGAGTTCCATCTGAGTGCCACTCGCGACGCTCAGGCCGCCAAGCGTTTCTTCGCAAAAGCCCTTGTCGCCTCCCACACGGGAACTCCCCGCGTGATCACCGTTGACAAAAATGCGGCCTATCCCAAAGCCCTCAAGGAAATGCAAGCAGCTGGGGATCTTGCCGCTTCTTGTGAGCCTCGGCAAAGCAAATACCTCAAAAACCTGATCGAGCAAAACCACCGCGTTCTCAAGTGGTTGGTCAAAGCGAGATTGGGTTTCTTTTCCTTTGAAATGGCAAGTAACCATTCCCAGGCCGGGAATCGCCTTCTGCTTCAGATCAGCGACCCGATAGAACCGTTCAAAAATCTTGTCGCGCTGTTCTCGTGGGATGCCAAGGCCATGATCGCAGACACTGACCGTCACCGTCTCTCTTGAGGTGCTTAGGTCAATCTCGACCGTCTGAGCATCTGGAGAATACTTGATGGCATTACTGATCAGATTGGTGAAGACCTGTCCGAGTCGGTCGCGGTCCCCGATCAGGCCGGTTCCTACGGTGCCACGCAGCACGAGGGTATGGCTCGGACTGGTCTGTTGCAAGGTGTCGGCGATCTCTCGCAGCAAGACGTCGAGATCTACCGCCTCCCGGACATACTCCAGTCTGCCCGCCTGGATCTTGGAGACATCCAGCAACTCATCCACCAGCCGGATGACGGTATTGATCTGGGTCTCCATGCTGGAAAGGGCCGAAGCTGGAATGCCTTGCTTGGCCAGTTGTCGGTGCAGCAGGGAGGTCCGGAGTTTTAAAGCGGTGAGCGGGTTTCTCAGTTCATGACTCGCCATGCTGATAAAGGCATCTTTGCGCAGATCCAACTCCTTGCGCACTGAATTATCCAGCGCAAAGTAGAAGCATTGAAAGGGATTGGACGGGATGGTCACACCACCCACGACAACCGGTAAACGGCTCCCATCTTGACAGACATACCCTTTCTCATAAGACGTCATGGATTGGTGAAGTGCGAGTTCCTCGTGCGCGCTCCGGGTAACCACAGCATACTCTGGAGGAGTCATGCACCCCCAGTCGATCAGCCCGTTGCACAGGTCATCCCGGCTATAACCAGTCATACAAAGAAAGGTGTCATTGACTTCCACTACTTTTTCTCCCTGGCCAAGGAAGATCCCGATAATCGGGGAATTCCAGAGTGCCTGCCCCCATTCCTGACTCTGGCACAAGGCTTCCTCGGTGCGTTTCTGATCCTCAATATCGGTGCAGGCGCCAAACCACTTGACGACCTGACCGGTTTCATCGCGCACCGGAAGCGCGCGGCTTAAAAACCAGCGATACATTCCTGTTTTGCCCTCTTTGAAACGATTTTCGATCTCATAGGGTTCACCTGTTACAAGCGCATGACGCCCAAGAGCCAGCGTTCGCTCATGATCATCGGGGTGCAAGAACTGAAGCCATCCAGCGCCCCGCATGTGCTCAAACGTGGCATGTATATAGTCAAACCAGCGCTGATTGAAGTACTCTTTCGAACCGCCCGGTTCCCCTATCCACACGATTTGTGGCATGGTTTCGGCCAGCGCATGCCAGTGCTCCTCGCTTTCTTTGAGGCGCTGCTCCGTCTGTTTCCGGGCCTCGATGTCAGTGCAGGTGTCAACATATTTCAGGACCGTGCTTTGCGCATCTTTCAGCGGCATTGCTTGCATCAGGAACCAGCGATAGGCTCCAGTTGTGCCATGGCGCAAGCGCTGTTCTGTTTCATACGGCCTGAAAGACCTCTTTCTGTTCGGAGCGAAAGCAAGGATACTCACATGATGTGCGATATTCGAGCAATAAGTAAGCTCTACTAGCGGGTTGCCAGTGCAATCGCTCGTCTGTTTGGAGTCAAGGGAAGATGTCGGTGGTATCCTCTCTACACCTATCGGCCTAGCACTCCGTCCTCAATGACGGAACAGGTCAAGTGCAGGCCTCGATCGTGCTGGAAAGAAACCAGGTCCGCATCAGTATTCAGAAGGGCTCCGGGCGCGCCGGTGGAACGGTGAAAAACGGCGACCGTTTGGGCCAGCAAACCCGTGAACTGGAGATCTTCGTTCTCAATGTCCAAAACCTGGGCCAGGCATCCCTTACGAAGAGCAAAAGCATCTCTGGGAACGCTTCTACCGTGCGAAGGGATATGCGGTCCAGCATGAACTGGATTTGAGTTTAGAGTTAGGGCTCTATCTTTGCCGAGCGTTCATAGAGAGTCAAGCGGGCAGTGTTGGCGTGCAGAGTGCACCTGGTCAGGGGGCGACCTTCTGGTTCACGTTGCCCATGGCACCACAAGAGAAGCAGTGAAATACAGGCAGGCACCTTCTTCGTCTGTATGGAAACAAGGAAAGCTATCGCTATCTCATGCGGCGATATACCTCAAGGTACTCCAAAGCTAAGAGTCAGGCATACAGCGAGGGCGCAGCTCTATTCATCGGCCTTTCGAGGTTAAGAGGTGGTCGTTCCTTTGGTATTATACCAGCGTCGTGGTATATTTTGAAGAGAAATGACACCTTTCTAGCAGAGGAGAGGCAACAAACGATGCACCATCTTTCCATGTTGAAAAACAGGCGAAGATGCAAGCAGCCACAACTATTTTAGTTATTGAGGATGATCTTCACGTAGGCTATATGCTCGCCCAGGCGCTCAAAGAGGAGTTTTCCTGCAAAGTGATTTTGCCACGGATGCTTTGCAGGCGCTCAAAATGATTCGCCTTGTGCTCACCGATCTCGTTTTGTTGGACTATCACCTTCCCCAGATGGATGGTTTAGCCTTTCTTGCTCACTTGCGCACCTCCATTGAAAGCGAACAGATTCCTGTTGTCCTGATCAGCGGTTCCTTGCCTGCATACCTACCCAGGCATCAAAACGTCATTGCGCTCAAAAAACCCTTTGACGTAGACATTCTGCTTGAGCACGTCACCTACCTGCTCGGAGATTCCGCCTCAGACTAGGGATCCTATTGCTATCTGCATATAAGGCTGTGTTACAAAAATGCGAAGAGGGCCACAAAAAACGGACCTTCGCCGTCCTTCTGCTGCATTTAGATAGCCACTCCGAACAGTTCTGCGATGAACGTCACCTGTCTCAAGCTGTCTCCTTTGCTCGCGCTTTGCATCTGTTCTTTTCTTATCATGTGTATTACTTCATATCCCTACAATGTTCGCTAGGCAGTCTCAACGAAAAGAAACCTATTCCTGGTTTCACCAGCCTTTTGATAAAGCGGTGGTCCTGTTCAACCAGGTTGTTGAGGTATTTGCTCTGCCGGAGTTCACACGCCTGGGGGAGGTGTCCCTCTGCTTTGAGCTCCTTGAGCGCTTTGGGGTACGCCGCATTTTTGTCAACGGTGATAACACGCGGAGTCACTGCATGGGAGGCTTCGAGCGCTTTCGCGAAAAAGCGCTTCGCAGCTTGGGCGTCACGAGGAGCGCTTAACAGAAACTCCAGGGTGTTCCCTTGAGAGTCCACTGCACGGTAAAGGTACATCCAGACCCCTTTCCTCTTCACATACGTTTCGTCGACGCGCCATGAATCAGTCGCCCCTTTGAGATGCGGTCGGCAACGCTTCTCCAGTTCGGGCGCGTACCGCTGCACCCAATGGTAGATGGTCGTATGGTCCACCGAGAGTCCTCGCTCCGTCATGATTTCCTCTAGGTCTCGGTAACTGAGTGCATAGCGCAAATACCAATGTACGCGGAGCAGGATAATCTCCGCTTCGTAGTGACGCCATTTGAAGGGATGCTGCTCTGTCATGACTGACTCTCTTTTTTCTTCTTTTTTATCAACCTTAACAGATCAACTGACTCTTTGCAACGCGGCACTACTTTTACACGTATCTCGGCGCTAGATCAAAAACCTCCCTTCTAAATTTTGTTCAAGAGACATAGACGCACTGTGAACCATTCCGAGGGTTCTGTCAGAACCGAGACACCAGACCAGGAGAATACAGCCAGAAACGCTTGAGGAAACAATGGTCCTGGTTCACAAGAAACGAGTGAGGTCGTGCATTGTAGGCGCGAATCGCCGCAGGATATACTTGAAGTGAAGAAAGAAAGATAACAACGAGTAGCATAGCAAATGCAGCGAGAGAAATGCTCATGGATTATTCGCGGCAGAGAATGTTTGGATGAGCACATAGTGTGCTTTTCAAAGAAGCGTTGTTTTTGGGGTAGACATGATAGCTTATCGGCAGCAAAAAAAGACCAGTTGGAGTGGAAGACTGATTTTGGCAGGGATTTGTTTATTGATTGCCTTGTTCCTGGGCGCGTTGATTTACTGGCTGGCTGCATCAACGTGGCAGGTACGCCTGAACGGAAATCAGACGCGCGCCATCGCGCATAAGTATGTATACTGTGAGAAAACTGAGGACTCACCTGGTTCCTTTAGTTTTAAATATGATTTCACCGATACACATGGGAAAAAGCATAGCGTTGCTAACCCGAACTTTTGCACCAATGTTTTTGAAAATGGCGACGAAGTGACTATCTGGTATATGCCCGACGATCCTACCTCTATGATTACGGATGCGGAAGCAGTCGTAGCCTACATTATTACGGGTGTTCTTGGCGGCCTCAGCCTGGTCGCGCTGATTATATCTTTGATCGCGCTGCTCAAGCCCTTGCTAAGACCGCGCCAGAAAATAATATATCCCTAGTAGTTGGCAAAGAAGAACGTGGCCTGGACTGCCTCAAATAATCGCCTCGTGATTGGTGCCCACGGCTCAACACCAGAAGCAACCTCAACCCAAGCACCGTCACAAGGTGCAGGCATGCCGAGGGACACGCCTGCACGATGGTCTCTACAAAGTAGAGCCTGGCCGCTTCCGTCCCCACCGTTTCCCGCTCGTATAGGCCTCGGTGGGCAAAGAAGCCAGCCGCGCTTTGCAGGTGCGCGTGACGCGCCCACCACCACCATTGGTCAGAAAACGTGCGACCTGCAGACAGTGCCTTGAGCCCCATCAATCGTCCTTGGATTTGCCGCGCCACCAGCAGAGGAGTCAACCGAAGATCCCTGGGCCCATTCGCCGGTTGTTCCCCATCATAGACATATGCAAGACTATCGGCCAACGCTTCAACACTTTCATCCCCAGACAGCAGCCACTCCTCAACGCAACGCTGCGCCTCCCGCATTCCATATCCTTCAACATTAGCCACCAGGCGCACTAAGGATCGCGCACACGTTTTCGCTTCATATAGAAGGACAAGCTCCTTTCAACTTTTCAACACTCGACGACAGCTCCCGCGATCTTCTTACAGCAGCGTGCTTAAACATTGAGCTTTCATTTATCTCTTCCTTCTTTGCCTACATTGTGCCCACCCCTTTCATTCCATGATTGACACCAGGGCCACGTCAAGTGGTCCTTCTTCCACAACGGCTCCACTTTTTGTGCGCACCGTAGGCGCGCGAGTTTTAGATCATCCTGGAAAACATTTAGTTAAGTAAATACTTAATTAAGCTAATGCTTTATAATATATCCATGGATATATTTGTTGCGCTTTCCGATCCGACACGACGGGCCATTTTAGAGATCCTTGCCAGCCGCGGTGAGCTCACTGCGACTGAGATCTACGAGCACTTTTCTGTCAGCCCACAGGCGATCTCGCAGCACCTCAAGGTCTTGCGTGAGGCAAAGCTGGTGGTGATGGAAAAACGCGCCCAGAAGCACCTGTACCGCCTCAATCCACAAACACTGTCCCAGTTTGAAACATGGGCTCAGCAAATGAGGCAGAGATGGGAAGAGCGTTTTTCTGCTCTAGATACTCTACTCGAACGTGAAAAACAGAAATTCGGGATTGATGAGCAAGAAAGCAGATGAGAAGATGAACAACCATGGGGAGGAGAGCATGAGAAGCCCTGTTGCCCCTTGCCGATGGCAACAGGTCTTCACGGACAGTTTTTTTGACAGGTGCCTTTTTAGATAGACTCTCCCTATCTTTGCAACCGGATTCGTACAGGACAACAAAGAACAGGTTCGAGAGAGATCACAGATGGTGATGTCGCTGTTCGTGAGGAACCTGGCAACACAAAGAGATCGCGGATTCATTTCTCTGAAGCCGAGATCAGTTATGGAACTGAGAGGAGGTTCTCTCTGCCAACAGTCATATCAAAAGATGGGACAATCATAGCCTATGACACAGTAGGCCAAGGTTCTGCGGCCATTCTCGTTGAAGGGGCGATGGGGAGCCGGGCAGCTTCGGCTGGACTCGCCGAACTGCTCGCGCCTGCTTTTACCGTCTACTCGTATGACCGACGGGGTCGTGGGGAGAGTACAGACACAAAGCCTTGGCCACCCTCAAACGGTACATCAAGCAGCAGCGAGAAGAGGGGCATGTACGCCCCAGAGCGATTCCTGGTCGCCTTCCGAAGAAGCGGGCACAACTGGAGGCAGGGCTGACGCCTCAATTACAGGAGCACAACGACGCCACGCTGGAGCACCATTGCGCCATGTGGAAGCAGACTCACGGTGCCATAAAAAGCCTGGGCAACAAGAAGAAGAGCGTTCGCTCTCAGATGTAGGCTCTTTCTGCTCTCTGCTTGCAAAAATCCTTGCTTCTCCCTGCCATCCAGGCAGGGAGAAACTCAACTGATTCATTTGGCGTGTAGCAAGGCTCCCGATGGAAGCCAATGCTGGACGCTGGAGATCATGGCCGACCTCCACAACCTGATCCTCCCTCTTCGGGCTCGCGTCGCTTCTTTGTTATTGCTGAGTATCCTTCTCTGGTGTTCATTACGTGCCAGTAGCAATAGAAACTCACTATCATGCAGTTCTACTCTATGTATCTCAATAAATGAAGGAGCTATTCTATGCGAGCGTCATCTTTGTTAGAAAATTTTAGAGCATATGTTGGTAACGAACGCATTACGCGTCTCTATGAGAAAGCCGAATCCTTGCGAGGCTTGCGCGTCTTACATTTGAATACAACGGCCACCGGTGGGGGGGTAGCCGAAATACTCTCCGCGCTCACACCTATTACGGATACGCTGGGTATTATCCATACGCGAAAAGTTGTTCCGTTAGACGAGATATCAGGCCGTTTTACCACTCACCTGGTGGACTTGCTCCAGAACTACGAGGAGCCAGGCAATCTCTCACCGGATGATGCGCGTGTCTTCCTCGATAAACTGAGTCATGCGCTCTCGCACACACCTGAGTTAGAGGCTGATGTTTACGTAGTCCACGATTTCCAACTCGTTCCTTTGGCACAACTCTTTTCCTGGCTCCGCCCGGCATCCTGGTTTTGCCATGTGGATACGGCCCGGCCAAATCCCCATGCCGATCACTACATACGCCGGTTTTTGACTGAATACGAATTGATCATTTTCAATACACCGGCCTCTATCTTGCGCGATCTTCCCCTAGAGAAAACGCAAGTGATCAATCTGGGTATCGACCCTTTTCGAGATAAAAACCGACCACTCTCATACCAGGAAGGGGGAGAGCGCATACACCGTTGTGGTGTCGACCCTCAACGTCCCATCATTACCCAGGTGGCGCGTTTTGCCCGTTGGAAGAATCCCTGGCAGGCTGTGGATATCTATCGCCTGGTGAAACAACAAATTCCCGATGTGCAACTTGCTCTTGTGGGGGCGATGGAGGCAAGCGACGATATGGAGGCGATCAAGGTTATGCACGAGGTAGAGCAATATGTAGGTGACGATCCCGATGTTCATCTGCTCCACAATCCGGCGAGTATTGGGCACCTAGAAGTCAACGCCTTCCAGCGCTACTCAAGTGTGATTCTCCAGCGCTCGCAGCGTGAAGGGTTTGGGCTCACAACGACTGAGGCTATGTGGAAGTATCAGCCCGTGATTGGCACGTCTTCCACTGGCCTACGCACACAGATCATCCATGAGCAGAATGGCTACATTGCCGATGATACTGAAACTTCTGCCTATTATGCGCTTCATCTGCTACGCCATCCAGAGGACAAAGCGAGCATGGGCGAACGAGCTCATGCCTTTGTTCAGCAACATTTCCTGATTCCAATGATGCTTGAAGACTACCTGGATATGCTTCTTCGTGTCTGTCAGCATTGTGAGACACGCCGCCCCGACACTTTCACACGTGTTTCAGGTCAATTGAGCGGTGCATCCCCTTCGCGAGAAGAAATACTAGGCAACGTTACTGATTAAAAAAATTGAGTTTGAGAGCCAAAGTGGGGCAACGCTCCAACACCCTGCACTCTCAGCCCTCTCTCGTAGCTGTACGAGCACGATCCCACAGCAGTCCGAGCGGTTCGGCCAGCACCGAACCGCTCGTGCGTTTGATAGGGAGAGGCGTACTGCATGAGTACCGGGTTGCCGTCAAGGACGGGCGGCACATCCTGGGGCTGTGCCGCGTGGTGTACTAGCGCGTACCCTTCCAGCGCCGATGCTAGCCCGCATCTTCTTTGCGACAGAGTTTACTCGCCATCTGGATCGATCAGGGCATATTCGCTTTCGCAGGGGGCGCTTCTACGCGAGATCTCGCCAGCGGATAGGTAACGCCATTAGTCAATGACGATAGTAGATACTACTCAGCCATTAGCCATGACCAGCCTGCTCATCGTTGAGTAAGGGAGGTTGCACATAGTGTGTGTGATGCTTACGGGAATGGCGCGGAGCATAGTCTGGTAAGCGTTGTGCAGGGTGCCATTCGATGGTCTCAGGTTCCCATAGAGGTTGCTTCGGTACTCGCCCAAGAGCGGGTTCGCTTGCAGTTTACGGATGGTGCTACGGGTGCGTAAATCCACGGTGGGTTGTCGATTGGTATTCGCATGGGATTTGTCCTCCAAGCCGCGCACACCCTCATCGACCCAGCGTTTCAGGATCTGATAAATAGTTTTGCGCGCCGCCCCCAGCGCGTATTGGCACGATCGCTAATATGACCAGCCAACAGGTTCAAGACCGCATTGATGAGGCCATAGGCAATCAAGCTGGCGGAGAGAATCACGCCCGAAACGTGCAGCTTCGTCACATAATAATAGACGGCAACCGTATTGAAGGCATTCCAGAGCAGGTTGGAGCCAAGCTGGTGCGTGCTATAGCACGCGTCTCGTCCCCAGCGTCGTGACACCGTGAGCCCAAGGTTCCATTTACTAATGCAAAAACCTCAATTGCGAATATAGGCTTTTGGTATGTCATATAGCTATCTTCAGGCTTTATATCACAACTTGTCTCTTGCCAATAGATACACAACCCTCTATTCTTGCATCAGTGTCGTACAGTATAGTTACTATCCAGAAAAAAAGAGCATGGCCGGCTCGGGTGGCACTGCATGCATGCACAGAACGATGGATATACTCACTCTGAGAGGTGCATCTATGGTTTCTGTGATCAGTGTTCAAGATATCTCGATGGTCTATAAAGCCCCAGTGCGGGAGGCTGGTTTGCGCGCCGCGCTAGGCTCGCTTGTTCACCGAAAATACCGCGAGATACAGGCTGTGCGTGATATCTCATTTGAGCTTGAAGCGGGTGAGGTAGTGGGCTTTATTGGTCCTAATGGCGCAGGGAAGACTACGACGATGAAGATTCTGAGCGGCATCTTGCACTCAACCGGCGGCACAGTCAATGTGCTTGGCTTTACTCCCTGGCGTCGGGAAGCCTCTTTCTTAAAGAACATCGCCTTTATCCGTGGTAGCCAGCCCATCGGTGGCCCAAACGAACTGACGGTACTCGATTCACTCCGTTTCCAGCAACTCACCTACGAAATCCCTGAGACGGCTTTTCATAATAGCCTGGCCCTTCTGGTAGAGATGCTCAAATTGGAGCCGCTGCTTAAGCGCCAGATTCGTGCCCTCAGCCTAGGGGAACGCATGCGCTGTGGGCTGGCCCTCGCACTCATCTATCAGCCACGTATCCTCTTTCTCGATGAGCCGACGCTAGGCCTGGATGTGACCGCGGTCAGTATGATGCGCCGTTTTATCACAGACTATAGCCAGCAGACGCAGGCAACCATCCTTTTGACGAGCCACTATATGGCCGATGTCGAGGAGCTCTGCAAACGTGTCGTGCTTATTGACCACGGAACCTTGAGATATGATGGAGGGTTGGAGGACCTCTCCACATCCTTCTCGACCTCTAGAATACTGACAGTCACAATTGCTAAAGAGGTGACCCCGGAGTGGGGACTGTATGGTGATGTCATAGAAGCGGAGCCAGGCAAAGCCACTCTGTGTGTTCAACGTGAAAAACTTGCAACCCTCTCTGCGCGGTTGCTCTCCGAACTTCCTGTAGTTGATTTGGCTATAGGAATCATCCCTCTGGAGCAGGTGATAGATCAAATTTATCAGGAGGGCAGGATATGATGCGCATACTCTGCTTACTCGCAATCGCGACGCAGCGTGAAATCCTGCAATGGCTGACCGGGCGCGCCTTCGTGATTACGCTGATGATCAACCAGGCGGTCGCGCCCCTGATCGGGCTCGCCGTTTGGTCGGTCGCTTTACCCGGAAATAGTCAGATCTCAACCTACTATGTCGCGCTGTTAGCCATCCAGTTGATGACGGTCTCTTATGAAAACCATACATTCTCTAATGCTATCTATGATGGGACATTCAGCCAGGAGTTGCTGAAACCCCAGCCTACGGTGCTGGGACAGCTCGGTACGAATATCGCGATGCGCCTCTGGCACCTGCTGTTCGGCCTGCCAATCATCATCCTTGCGGGCGTGATTACTCACACCACCTGGGATGTACACATGCTTAATGAAAAGCTTGAGACGGGAGAAAACTTTTTGATGCTTGAGCCTGACTTGCTGGTGACAAAGTTTACGGTTCCACCTGTTCGTTCAGGGTTGCTTCAACGTTCACACTTGCTTACACTCCTCGAGCAGAGCCCCCAGGTCCCTTTGACCCTTCTCTCAGCCTCCGCTGGCTTCGGGATGACGACGCTGCTCTCAGCCTGGGCGAGCCAGAGCCAGTATAGGGAGCAGATAGCATGGCTCACGCTTGAGGAACAGGATAACGATCCAATGCGCTTCTGGGCCTATGTGATTGCCGCCCTCAGGAAGGCGGGCGCCCCCGTAGGCGCGCCCACGGAAGCGCTTCTGCATTCCTCTCAATCCTCCCTCCTGACGGGGGCTATCACTTCACTTATCAACGAACTGGCCGCTCTGGAGCAGGATATTGCCCTGATTCTGGATGACTATCATGTGATTCGCGAGCAGGCGCTTCACGCCTCGCTCCAATTTATGCTTGAGCATCTCCCACCTAATTTGCATCTTTTTGCGTACTGAAGCCGAACGGTTTCAGGCCAATCCCGGAAATGTGTTCGGCTTCGCCGGAATGATTTCCACAGGCAGCTAGCAGTGCTGGACAACACAATGGCAGGCAACCTCAGGATTGGGAGACTTTGGGAGCTAGCTCGGAACTTCGATACCGAATTGCTGGGTGTACTCCGAATTGAGCCGAGGCCAACCGAACTTCATCGCCTCGCCAGCAACAATGCGGCCGATGGGAGTTCCGCTGAGAAGGTGATCCAGCACATCGAAACAAATGTGCCACCCGGCAGCACCCATTGAGATGAAGCGACGATCGATGTTGTGCCACAGCGTCAGGCGCGTGCCGCCATCAAAGGCTTTGAGTTCCCACCGGATATCATTGCCGCCCCAATTGTACTCAAGCACCTTGGGAGCATCGGCTCGCGTCACTCTTGTTTCGGAAATCTGCGGCGTGGGCGCTCCCACGTTGGTGAGCTTCACCGTGGTTCCAACCGTACCTAGGCTTCCATCGGCTTCAAAGGGAGCCCACTCGCGCAGATGCGCCGGGTCGGTAAGCGCCTGCCAAACTTTTTCCGGCGAGTGACGCAGTTCTCTGACGAGAATGAGCGTCCACTTCTCTCCGTTCTTTCTTATCTGCGCCCCGCTGGCCGGACCCGGTGTGTACTGCTCGCGATCGGTCATCTTCTTCTCCTTATCTTCCTTTTCGTTGGTATTGATTGATCCATGTGGTCGAGGTGGCGTTCGAGAGCATCCACGTGAGCGGACCAGAACTGGCGGAACGGAGCCAGCCAGGCATCCACCTCCTGGAGCGGTTCTGGCCTCAGCCGGTAGAGACGGCGCTGGGCGTCCACCGTGGATTCCACAAAACCAGCCTCGCGCAACACTCGCAGGTGCTTTGACACAGTTGGCTGCGACATACGAAGCTGACGCGCGATCTCTCCAACCGACTGTTGTGACGAGGCCAGGAGGCTCAATATCGCGCGGCGGTTCGGCTCCGCAATGATTTCGAACACAGATTCCATTATCTTGGTATACTCCACAGAGCATATGCTTGCCAAGGTATATACAGGCAGGGGCCCAGGCAACGGTTTCAGTCAGCGTGCGGGATGCACCGACCGATGCGTTTTTGGCGGGTGCTATTCAGAGCGCTGCTCGCTCCGGCCGCTTCAGCGTTGAGGCGGGGACAAGGGCTGCCCCCGCTGCTGCATGCCGCCGAAAGGCAGCTGTCGCGTCACGCCCTGGCGCCTGCTGAACGGCCGCCCTTAATAGCGTGCCAACTGGGTAAGTTGAATGAGGTTGCCGCAGGTGTCGTTCAATATTGCAATGGTCGAGCCGGTCACATCGGTGGGTGGCATCGTGAACTCGGCGCCGCGGGCCTTGATCCGCTCGTAGTCGCCCTTGACGTCGTCGGTGAAGAACATGGCCGCGGGCTGGCCTTGTTGAAAGATCGCTTGTTGATACGATTTGGCCGCGGGGTTGTCGTTCAGCGCCAGCTGCAGCTCAGTGCCGTCCGGTTCCTCAGGCGAGGCCACGGTCAGCCAGCGAAATGGGCCCTGACTAAAATCGGCCTTCTTGGCAAAGCCCAGTACCTCCGTATAGAAGCGCAGAGCCTTGTCCTGGTCGTCCACGTATACGCTGGTCACTTTAATTTTCATTTCGTTACTCCTTTGTCACGTTCGCGGTTTGGGCCGCGTCGTTTTCTCCTTATCTTCCTTATCGCGCGGCAGTTCGGCTCCGCAATGATTTCGAACACAGGTTCCATAGTCTTAGTATACTCCGCAGAGCATATACGTGTCAAGGCATATACAGGCAAAGGGCCCAGGCAACGGTTTCAGTCAGGGTCCATTTCGCTGGCTGAGGCATAGTGCATTTCCCGAGCGACAACCCATTCGGCGCAAGATGGGAGTTGATCCCCACCTCTCCTATCTTCGCGAACGATGGGAAACCAGAACGGATTGGTTGAGGATCATGTCAACAAGCTCAAGCGTATCAAAAGGATGGGATATGGCCGCGCTGGATTTGAGTTGCTGCGCCAGAGAGTTCTGCATGCCCATGACCAGGCTAGCTTCACCGAGAATGTGTTAAGAACCACTCTTCACGCCTACTACCAGTCACCAACAATCATCTCAGGTGACAGCGCGCACACATCATTAGCCATACGTATGTCACTTGATTCTTGTTATATAAACAGCCCCGGCGCCCGCCTCGCCCGAGAGCCAGCGGCGCAGGGGTTCACAATCGTACCAGGTCTGCACACTGAGGAGCGGCACGACCTCCACTTCATCGACCCAGTGCGCAGACTGCACCAGGCCATCCGGGTCAGCAAACTGAAACTGGCCGCTGACCTCGCAGACAAAATGGAAGCCAAAGCCAGCCTCTTGCAGGCCTTGTTCCGTCTTACGCTGGAGTTCAACGACGAAGGCCAGGTATGGCTGGCTTGTGATGCGCAGGCCAGTCTCCTCAAGCATTTCCCGTCGCAAGGCCTCTAACAGCGTCTCCCCTGGCTCGACAACCCCACCGGGCAACCACCAGGCACTCTCCTCCGGCCCATGATGCTTCACCAACAAGAACTTCCCCTGGCTTCTTACCAGCGCCAGGACCGTGTTTTGGCGACTCATTTCGCTTTCTCCCTCTTTCCCTTTTTATACTGCATATAAAGTAAGCATCAACCTGAGCAGATCTGTCAATCATGATGAATGGGGGAATGAGTAAGCTTGGCAAGCATACGCTCCACCAAGCTTACTCATTTTCCCCCAACAAGTAATCCTTAAAATACTCCTTTTGGGTCCCCCGCTATGCAGAAGGGATAGGCTATGCTTACTATGTGCATTCCCATCGCATGCCGCTGGGAGCGGTAAGTCATTCGCGGAAGGAGGAGCCATGCCAGCCTACCGGATTCGTCTCAAGGAGCAACTCGACCAGCGCTGGTCGTCCTGGTTGGGTGGACTGAAGATGATACATGAGGCGAACGGGGAAACAGTGCTTACAGGGGAAGTGGTCGATCAGGCCGCGCTACATGGATTGCTCAGTAAAGTGCGCGACCTCCATTTAACCTTGATCTCTATCTCTCCTCTAGAGGTGGATGCTCCAGCCAAAAAAGATGCAAAGGAGGATTCCCCATGAGACGTCCCAAAACACCTCTTCCCCCTTGAAAACGTACTTGAAATGTACTTGCGCCCTTTTTCCTCAAGCGTGTATTGCATCATGCTTTGCTGAAAAGTAGTAGACATCGTAGTCTTTAGAGTCTTTGAGAACGACTCTAACAGTCATTATCTCAATAGTGATACTCTGACCCTCAGCTCACTTATCTGTCCCAAGACAAGGAGAAAAAAGGTAGTATGAGCACTTCTCAGAACAATCTGGTAAATGCATTTCAGGCCGGAAGGATAGACCGTCGTTCTTTTATTCGCCGAGCGACGGCACTTGGTATTTCTCTTGCTGGCGTTGAAGCCATCGTGGCAGCCTGCACAACCAATGGCTCTGGTGGCGGAGGTTCCGGCAGCTCCATCAAGTGGTCGAACTGGGCCAACACTGGTGAGATCCAACGCTTTAAGGATTTCACCGCGAACTACAACAAGACCCACAACACGAATGTCCAGTATAGCTTTATCCCCTCGGCCAATAACAATTATTTTTCCAAAATATTGACCGAACTTAATGGAGGTGTGGCCCCCGATTGCTTCTACGTCGGAGATGGCGATATCGGCAAGCTGGTCGCCAACAAGACCGTCATGCAGTTGAACGATCTGCTGGACAGCTCCAAGAGCAAAGCGAAGGCCAGCGATTATCTGCCGGGCCTTTGGGGCGCCTCCAAGACGCAGAGCGGCAAGATCTTTGGCGTCCCCGTCGACTGTAACCCCCTCCTGCTCTGGTACAACGAGAAGGTGCTACAGGACGCGGGTATCACCACCATGCCAGCCGATATGTATGAGCAGGGGCAGTGGACGCGTGATGCTTTCCAGGAGATGATGGACAAGATCAAGGCCAAGGGGAAGTATGGCTTTGTGCTGGATGCCTGGGATATGCAGTACTATTGCTGGGCCACCTCCAATGGCGGCAAGATCTATGACAAGGATGGCTATGGCGACTTCATCGCGCATGAAGATCCCAAGTCGGTTGATGCCTTCACCTGGCTGGCCGATAATACGAAGAAAAAGACGATTGTCTACGCTGGCAGCCTGCCCAAGGGCCAGGGCTCTGACCTTGCGCTGATTAGCGGCCAGACTGGCTTTATCTCCGTTGGGCGCTGGGACCTCCCCGAGTTCCACGCTGCCAGTGGGATGAAATATGACTGTGTCCCCTTCCCCGCGCCCGGTGGTAAGGGCGGACCCACGCCCGTAGCCCTTGCATACATGGTCATCAATAATAAGACCAAGCTAAAAGATCAGGCCTTTGATTTCCTGACCAATTATGTCTCGGCCGATGGCCAGAAGTTCCGCCTGCAAGGTGGCGGCAATGCCGTGCCATCCATCCAGTCATCCGAGACGGAAAAGGTGGTCACGGACGGCAATGATCCCGCCCACGCCCACTACCTGATCGATGCCCGCAATTCCGGCTATGGTCTCTTCCCCGCGGAAGGCAATGTCCCCGGCTTGACCGATGACATTAAGACGGCGCTTGACCCTGTCTGGTTGCAAGGGAAAGACGTCAAAACCGCCCTGAGCGGGATCGCCACTATGGCCAACCCTCGTATTCAGAAGGCCCAGCAGAACGCGCAGTAAACGCTTGTATATGTAGCGATAGAGTTTTGTTTGGAGTTGTGGGAAAGCTTCAGGTGCCAAGCCGAAAGCCTTCCCACACTACCTTCTCATCATGAAAATAAACGTAACAGAGGAGGGGTCATAGCTATGGATTTTCAAGTGCAATCACTGGACATACCTGGGGCTATCCCTGCTATTCCTAAAAAAGGCAGGCCAAGTGAGCGAGCCAGGAGGGATAGAGGCTGGGGGTACGTCTTTATCCTGCCACAGTTGATAGGGCTGCTCGTGTTCTCTTTGATTCCCCTTGTCTCGGTCTTCTATCTCAGCCTGGCAAGCTGGGATGGCCTGGGAGCAGTCAACTTTGTAGGCATACAGAACTACATCGACCAGTTCACAGGTGATGATCTACGCATCTCACTCCTACACACCATTTATTACACGGTCCTCGCAGTGCCCGGTGGGCTGATTCTGGCCCTAATCATCGCGCTTGGTCTCAATAATGTACGCGGCAAAAGCGCCTATCGCGTACTCTACTTTATGCCCTATATCACGGGTTCAGTGGCTGTCGGCGTGATGTGGGCCTGGTTGCTCAACAGCGACTTCGGCCTGATCAATACGCTCTTGCGTTCCTGGTTCCATGCCAGTGGTGTAGGCTGGCTGACAAACTCGAACTATGTCATTCCTTCGCTGGCCATGGTCGGCACCTGGCAGGGCCTGGGCTTCAATATGGTCATCCTTCTGGCGGCACTCCAAGGCATTCCAGTCTCATACACCGAGGCAGCACGCATCGATGGCGCGAATCGGTTCCAGGTCTTCTGGAACGTCACCCTACCTATGCTGACGCCAAGCCTCTTCTTTACGACGGTGATCTCTATCATCAATTCGTTCCAGGTCTTTGACCTCACCTTCGTCCTCACAGGTGGTGGACCAGGCAAAGACAGCTACACCATGGTATATGACCTGTATCACCTGGGCTTTGAGTCAGCTCAGTTTGGCCAGGCCAGCGCCGTGGCTGTCATCCTGTTTGTAATCCTACTGGTCGTGACCTTGATCCAGTTCCGGCTGCAAAGACGCTGGGTAAACTACGATGTGTAACGCGCGTAAAGAAGAAGGAGGAGCGAGCATATGTTACAAGAAACTCTAAACCCGGGAACAAGCGAAGTTAGTCAGAAGACAGTAGCGCGAGCCACGAGGAAGACAGGTAGAAGACCTTCAAGTATAGTCTTTGACGTGGTTCTCCACTTTATCCTGATCATTGGCGCTATCTTTATGGCGGCCCCATTTATCTGGATGCTTATCACGTCGCTAGAGAGCACAAGCCAGGCCTTTAGCGTTCCGCCCACCTGGATTCCCAATCCCTTTCTGTGGGGAAATTATCCACAATCGCTCAATGCCCTGCCCTTCAATCTGGCCTACATGAATAGCACCATCGTCGCTGTCAGCGTCACCTTCTTCCAGTTAATTACCTGCTCGATGGCTGGCTATGCTTTTGCGCGTATCGAGTTTCCCGGACGCAATATTATCTTCATTGCCTTCCTGGCGACAATGATGATTCCCTTCCAGCTCACCATCATTCCGATCTTCCTCACCATGAAAGAGCTGAACCTGCTTGATACCCTACTCTCGCTTATCCTGCCGCCCGCGCTCTTCAGCGCCCTTGGCGTCTTCATGATGCGCCAGTTTATTCTCGGAATACCGATTGAACTGGAGGAGGCGGCAATCGTCGACGGCGCCAACCGCTGGAAAATTTTCTGGCAAGTCATTCTGCCCTTGCTCAAGGCTCCCCTCGCCGCGTGGGGAATCTTCGCCTTCCTGGGCCAATGGAATGACTTTCTCCGCCCCCTGATCATGCTCAACACGCCAGAGAACTTTACTGTCCCCCTAATGCTTAACCAGTTCCGTGGACAGTATGCCACCGAGTGGACGCTGGTCATGGCCGGCTCAGTGATCGCGGTCGTGCCTGTCCTGATCGTTTACATCCTGGCCCAGCGCCACATCATTCGCGGCATCGCGATGACAGGCTTAAAGGCGTAAGAGGTTGTTCGACGCTACAAAAGTACGCGTCTACATATAATGGTACGGTACTACTTGTATCATCATATGTAGACGCGTACTTTTGTAGCGTCGTGCCTTTATGCAGGAGCAGGGCCCGTGGATTGGCGTATGACAAGTTGGGT
Source organism: Ktedonobacter sp. SOSP1-52 (assembly GCF_016587395.1). Classification (NCBI taxonomy): domain Bacteria; kingdom Bacillati; phylum Chloroflexota; class Ktedonobacteria; order Ktedonobacterales; family Ktedonobacteraceae; genus Ktedonobacter; species Ktedonobacter sp. SOSP1-52. The sequence goes on along the minus strand of NZ_BNJH01000005.1, from coordinate 939,021 downwards.
GGAGATATTTAAGGGAATAATATCTTCCGTCCCGTCTAACAGGCATATGAGGCGCTGCACTGCCCCTTGCCCGATAGTGGCATTGTCCTGACGCATAGTCGTGAGGGGTGGATAGGTATACTGACTGAATTCAACATCATCGAAGCCAATGAGCGATATATCCTCTGGAACACGCATCCCCTGTTCGTTGAGGGCGCGAAGAACCCCCATGGCAATCATATCGCTGGCGGCTACAATCGCTGTAAAGTCGCGTCGTTCGGCCAACAGGATCTTCGCGGCCTCATATGCCTCAGAGATGTTCCAGCCTGAGTGGCGCACCAGGCCGGGGTCGGGCTTGATCCCAGCGTGAGTCAGGGCCTGCTGAAAGCCCTGAAGGCGCTCCCTCCCTGCCAGATCAGACATTTTTCCGGTCAACATGGCGATGTGTCTATGGCCCAGGGATAGCAGGTATGTGGTCGCCTGGCGTTCCCCATCTAAGTTATCCGACTTCACATAGGTTGCGCGCCTCCCCTGGGCGATACGATCAACAAAGACCGTGGGAAGATTCGAATCGATCAAGGCCTGGATACGCTCCTCTGTCGCATGCAGCATAATGACGCCTGCCACGCGCCGTGTCTGCAAGCTCCGAATATAATGCTTTGGAGAATGCCCCAGCGGGCGCGAAGGTACAAGCAGATCATAGCCTACAGACCTGGCCTCGCGCTCAATATTCTTCAGGATATCCAGGTAGATATATTGCGAGGTTTGCCCAAGGTGCGCTAAGAACTTTTCGTTGTCATCTTCGGGGAAGAGGCTTATAGCCAGAACGTAGGAACGCTGGCGCACCAGGCTTTGAGCCACCACATCCGGCTCATAGCCAAGCGCGGCGATAGCCGCCTGGATGCGCTCTCTTGTCTCTTCGCTCACGTGTGCCGATCCATTCAGCGCACGCGAAACCGTCGCCCGTGAGACACCTGCTAATCGAGCAACCTGCTCGCTTGTGACCATAACATTAAATCCCTGCCTATGAGTAACGTGTGTTCATATTATTACAAGCACTATCTCATGTAGGACAGGCAATTGTCAATGGTTTATTACCTGATAGGTTGATCTTTCCAATTCTCTCCTTACCTCTATCTCGGCTCGCTACATACCCACAAGCGCGAAGGCTTCAAAAGAGACACATCCATTCCTTGACAGCGAAAAAGTAAGATGGTAGTATTCATACAAACGAATGTTACACGTGTTCATTGCCAAATGGGTAAATATATGTCACCCAACAATTAATCACGAAAGATCCACTACTCCCAGCAATGTTGCTGTTGGGTGACAATCCATGAAAGGCTAAAGGGGATGCAATGCCAAAGAAGGCACGCTACACCATCTTCTGGTCGTCATTGCGTCATGCATATGAGCTGCATGAATACCAGAACAATGAAGTTCGCGATATCGCCAACGAGAAACATTTATGGTTGGCATGGATAAGCCAGGTCTCGTCGTTCGCGTTTCATGGGAGACATGGCTCATATACGGCGTGCAAAGAACGAAGACAGCGTGGTGATGGCTACTGGTACGCCTATGCGCGTATCAAGGGCAAGGTAACTAAGCGCTACCTTGGGAGAGAAACCAACCTGAGCATTCCTCACTTAGAGGAGGTAGCTCAAGATCTGGGACTCGATAAAGCAGAAGAAATACATACCAGGAATAGAGCCTCAATTGAGTCACAGACGAGCCTGACACCCTCATCAGCGCAGAGCCATCCTCTGCTCGCCACGAAATTTCATATGCCACGCCCACGCCCACACCTGGTGCATAGACCGCGATTGATTAACCGGCTCGAACAGGGTTTGCAACGCACGCTGACCCTTATCTCAGCGCCGGTTGGCTTCGGTAAGACCACCCTGCTCGCCAACTGGCTACACACCCATCCCTCCTCTGTCGCCTGGCTCTCGCTTGAGCCACAGGACAATGAGCCTGTACGTTTTGTCTCCTACCTGTTAGCAGCCTTGCAGCCCAACGATCCTCACCTGGATACATTCAGGCAGATGCAGCCAAATCTGCCCCCAATGGAGACGCTGTTGACACTGCTGATCAATGATTTGCTGATGCGTCGCGCCAATACACGAGAGCATGTCGTGCTTGTTCTGGATAACTACCAGGTCATCACCGATCCCTCAATTCATTATGCCCTCTCCTTCTTGCTCAAACATATACCATCCCAGGTACACCTGGTTCTCGCTACACGTGAAGATCCACCTCTCCCATTGGCACACCTGCGTGGACAGGGCAACCTGCTGGAATTGCGTGCTACCGACCTGCGTTTTACGTCCGAGGAGGCCGCCACATTCCTGGCAGATGTAGCTGAGCTTTCGCTTACTAGGGAAGAGAGTTTACTCCTGCATACACGTACTGAAGGCTGGATTACAGGGCTACAACTCGCCGCCGTCTCCCTCCAGGGACGCGCTGACACTGCAACCTTTATCGCGGCTTTCAGTGGTAGTCATCACTATATCGTGGACTACCTCCTCGAAGAGGTTCTGCATCAGCAGAGCGAGACCGTGCAGGAGTTTTTATTACAGACGTGCATTCTGGAACGCTTAAGTGCGCCGCTCTGCGATGCTGTACGCGAGCAAGGGGGAAGCCAGGCCCTGCTCGAATTGTTAGAACACAATAATTTATTCCTGCTGGCACTCGATGACGAGGGCCAGTGGTATCGCTATCACCGACTCTTTGCCGAAGCCCTGCGCCAGCGGCTACAGCAGACCACGCCCGCATTGATTCCACAACTGCATGCACGCGCCAGCCACTGGTGGGAGCAGCAAGGATTACCCTCCGAGGGGGCGCCTCATACCCTAGAGGCATCACTTCCACAAGATCAGTCTCAGGAGCAGTCGCTCACAGCCCGCGAACGGGAGGTCTTGCAATTGCTCCTGGATGGCATTTCCAACCGCGAGATCGCGTATCGCCTCGTCCTGAGTACCAACACCGTCAAGAAACACGTCTCCAACATCTGTAGCAAACTACACGTTCGCAGCCGCACTCAGGCCATGGCGAAAGTCCAGGCCCTCCGCCTGCGCCTTTAATTCAGCCAATATTCAGATATATTTGCACAAACATGAATCCCCTATTAGTCGATGAATGCCCTGGAAAACATGCGTATGCCCTCCAATTGTGGCATATCAAAGAAGCGTATCACCAGTTCTTGCACTCCGGCATCCTCATACGCCTTCAGGCGCTGACGAATCGTATCAGGACTACCAATCAGGGCAATGTCGATACGGTCGCCAAAGTTGGCCCGCACAACAGGCGGGATCTTCTCCAGCGCCTCTTCATCGGTCGCGCCAATCGAGCAGAAGGTAGTAGTCGTGCGGCGGATACTCTCATAGTCGCGTCCAACCGCTTCACAGTGTGCTTTAAGCACATCAAATTTCTGCCCAATCGTCGCGAGATCGTTACCGACATTGCAAGCATCGGCATACTGTGCCACCATCTTCAGCGTGACCTTCTCGCCATCTCCGCCAATCAGCAATGGAATGTGCGGCTTTTCCCACGGAATGCGCAACGAGATGTTCTCTCTCGCGAACTGGCTCTGACCCTGCTTTGAGCCATTGGCCACTTTCTATCTTGGAACCACGTCCAAGAAGTTGGAAGCCTGGCTGGGGATAGCGGTGAAGCGACCTGCAGAGCTATTTCATCTGAACTGTGCATCTCGTTGCGCATCCCGTGGGCTTTTGTACACCTTTGGGCTGATTGATGGCCCCATGCACCTGGTAGTATTTGCCTTCGAAGTGTGCCTCTTCCTGGGTCCACATGGCGAGAATCACCTGCACCGCCTCGCGCACATAGCGCAGCCGCTTGGGCGCATCGGGATACTCATAGCCATAGGCGCGATACTCATGCTCATACCAGCCAGATCCAATACCAAAGTTTAGGCGCCCATGTGAGAGCACATCCAATGTGCTGGCCATCTTGGCCAACAATGCGGGATTGCGATAGCCATTGCATGTTACCATCTGGCCGATGCGAATGCGCTTGGTATCGCGCGCCAGCGCTGCCGCCGTTGTCCAGCACTCGAATGTAAACTCCTGCGAAGGCTCTGGAATTGTATGAAAGTGATCGACCAGGTATGCCGCCTCAAAGCCCACCTCATCCGCCGCCTGCGCCACCTGGGTCATGGACTCATATGCCTCAACCGGATCCTTGATGCCTACCAGGTCCATCGTCCAGCCCTGTGGTAGCAAAATGCCAAATTTCATAGCCATTTATGAAAACCTCTTTCTTGTTCTTTCGTATCAGCTCGCGTGGAGATATCTTATGCCAACTCCATGTTGATTACAGTAACCTAAAGGATAAGAAGAGGGGAGTAATTGTTGAATGCACTACACATCAAGCAGATGGGTCCGACGTTGCTAAAGCACGCGTCTACATATGGACGCTTATATGTAGACCCGTGCTTTAGCAGCGTCGGGGCATCTCACGTACGCGGGCAATAGCCTGTGCTCTATTCTCGGCCCCCAGCTTGCTCAGAATGTTAGAGACATGTTTCTTTGCAGTTGCCAGCGAAACGACGAGCTGATCGGCAATCTCCTGATTCGTCTTGCCTTGTGCCAATAGACCAAAGACTTCCAGTTCACGTACAGTGAGTGACCAGGGTAGGGCTAGCGAAGCTTCTTGGTCAGCTTGCTGCTCAAAGACCGCCAGCAGGGTTTTGAGCGCTACTTCGGAGGATAACAGATGCATATGTTGGGTGATCGTGGGATTTAGAAGGCTCTGAAGTACCTGTCGCAGAGGCGTACCCGCGTCCAGGTACACACGCAGGTAGTCAGTTGGCTCAGCTAACTGGAGCAGCCGAAGCGTGACCTGCCTGGCCTGGTCATCTTCGCCAGAAGCCTGTAATGCTGCTGCCTGGAGCGCCAGGACAGGCACAACCTGCCATATGCTCTCGTTCTGCTGAGCATGCGCGAGCATATGGTTCAGGAGGTGCAGAGCATCAGTATTCCTCCGTAACGCGAGAAAGACACGCACCAGGGCTATAGCTTCTGCATATTCCTCATCATGGATATAGCTAAAAGTATGGGGATTGACCTCGTTGTGAGCTGCCCAGGCAGAGGTCAAGGCGAGATCGCCCTGTGCAAGCCAGACCAGGGCGCGCCCAGCCATTACCAGGTTGCGATGATGTTTCCATTGGCTCTGCTGGCTCAAGTGCTCTGCCTCTTTCAAAGCCTGCTCTGCCTCTTCTCGTTGTCCCATTGCAAGGAACATACGTATAGATTGGTAACAACCTGTAAGCTGTATATCCACATGTTGCCAGGTTCGAGCGAATTGCAGCGCGGCATCGAGATGAGTGCGCGCCTCTGCAAGCTGGCTCCAGGTCCAATGCAATTCAGCCAGGTGCAGGTGAAGATAGCCAAACAGAGATCGAGCTTTCCCCATCTGCTGCAAGCGCTGCAATGCCTCATTCGTGATCTGATAGGCTTGCCGCAATTGCCCCCTATCTCGATAGATGACACCGAGCCTCTCCATCATCCAGATAGCCTCGTAGGGATGCTGTTCTCTTTCAGCTTGCTGCTTCAACTCGGACAGCAGCGGAAGCAAAGCGACCGACTTCACTTCCCCAGCAACAAGATGATAGGTTGGAAGCATCTTCCACACCACATTCTCATCTCTGGCAAGTTCCTGCAAGCGAGCGCTCAGGAGACGTATCTGCTCCCCATCCTCCTGGATAAGCACGTCCCTGCTCGCGATCCACTCACGCAACAAGTCCAGGCGATTTTGGAGTATATGCCGTTCTACCTCTGGAATCTCATGGCTACGCAAACACATCTCTATACGCTTGAGGATCTGACCCGTCCCGCTCACCGCCTGGTTCCACTGTTCATCGGGATCATAAAGGGCCTGCAACAAGATCTGCAAAGTCGTTGTCAGAGCAAGGTCAGCATGAGCCAACAGTAGTGGATCGGGCAAACCTGTAATCCAGGCATACAACTGCGCAATCTCTCCATTCAAGCACATATGCTCTGCTGATTGCTCCATCAGGTCAGCAGCGAAGACGCAATCGCTGCCCGCGAGTGCATGAAGAATCGCCTCGCGTGTGTTGCCTTGTTGAGCATACCAGCGGGCCGCTCGCTGGTGTAAAACAGGAATACGCTCTAGGAAGATAGCTTGCAGGCCCGCCTGGAGCATATCACGAAAGAGGCTATGAAAGCGATACCAGTGCCGCTCCTCATCGAGAGGGACGAGGAAGAGATTGGCTTTCTCCAGAGTGCGAAGCATTTGCTGGCAGGCTTGCGCGCTGGTCCCCTCCACCACCGCCTGGCAGAGCGAGGCTTGTAGGCGAGTCAAGATGGCCGTGTGAAGGAGAAAATCCTGTACCTCCTGGGGCTGGGGCTCCAAAATCTCTTCCTGCATATATTCTAGAATGAAGCGCTGCCCACCATGCAATTGGTGGACAAATGTAGAATAATCTGCTCGCGCACGCATGGCAAGGGCCGCCAGTTGTAGACCCGCGATCCAGCCCTCGACCCGTTGCTCTAGCACATCGATCTCGACCTCTGCCAGGGGAAGTTTCATAGTCTGGGTGAAGAAGTCTACGACTTCGGCACGCGTAAAGCGTAAATCTTGCTCACGTAGCTCGACGACCTGTCCTCGCGCACGTAAACGTGGCAGAGCTAGCTGCGGATCATAGCGTCCAGCCAGAACCAGGTGCAATCTGGGAGGAAGATGCTCTAGCAAGAATTGAAAAGAGCTAACAATAGCCGGGTCATTGATGACATGATAGTCGTCCAATATCAGCACAGTCTCGACCTGGCAGGCAGCCAGGTCGTTAATGAGGGCCGTCAGGGTCGTCGAGAGAAGCGGAGACCGTGGTGCTTGCAGCATGCTCAGAGCGGTTTCACCCACACCTGGCACATGGATACGCAAAGCGGCAATGACATAGATCCAGAAGCGGAGAGGATCGTTATCCTGCTCCTCCAGTGATAACCATGCAATAGCCTGTGTAGAAGCGCGCTTCCGCGCCGTCCACATGGAGAGTAGGGTCGTTTTCCCACTACCAGCGGCAGCGGAGAGAAGCACTAAACGATGAGAAGATGTCGCGTCCAGGTCTTTGAGCAAACGTTTCCGTTCTACCAGCGAGGGCGGAAGTTGGGGCGGAGAGAGTTTTGTTGTGAGAAGCGAGGCAAGACCCTGCTTTACAGGGCAGGGCAATGCTTTCTGTGGCTCAGAAACAGCGACAGCACGCGCGGTCCGCACGGCTAGCTTTGCGCTGGTTCCATCTTTATCTATGAGGTTCGAGACGGCCTGCTCTAAGCGCGCAAACGTGGCAGTTCGTCCTACGTAGCATTTATGAGTGCGGCGAGCCTGCCTGCTATAGGCATACCAGTACCCTGCGCCTCGGGGGCGATCTTCCTTAATAATACTAAGATGACCACCGTGACACTCAAAAGCAAACGAGGTCTGGTTCCCCAGCCAGGCAAGCCACTCTGACTCATCTTCCTGGCGAAAAGAGCGTTGTAATTGTCCACCTGTTGTCAGTTCATAACACTGCTGCTCTTCTGACCATGTGAGCACGTACAGCGATGGCTTTGGCATAGATCCTTTACTGCTTGCCCCCTTCAGGTGGCCTACCCCTTCAAGGGAGGTTGTGTATTTCCTCTTCGACCACCCAACATCCGATCACCCAACACCGCCAAGTATAGCAGGGATAAAAATGCCATGCAAGCAATAAAACTCGCCAAAGGCGCTATAGACCAACAGGTCAGGCTTTGAGATGGACACCAAAATATATGGCGAGGGCGGCACTATATTCTTCCTGGCTGGCTAGTATCTGCTCCTGACGCTCGCCATGAACTGTTGTGATCAGGCGTTGATTGCTGAGAGTGATACGCCCATCATTTCTGGCAAGCGAGCACACACGATTTTGCGTAAAGTGCGACTGGGGAGAGGTCTGCTGATAGTGGCACATAGCAGAGAAATCGCTTAGTATATGAGGCTGAAGGGTAAAACGATACTCTGGCTTCCAGTCGTCGTATTGCCGCTCCAGGACCCAATATTCATCCTCTTGCACCAGGCGATAGCTTCCCCAGGTCTGAGGCTGCATAAGCGCGGGCTGCATACGAAGGGGAAGGCGAAAACTATCGCCAAAGCCTACATCCGCCAGCCAATCCTCTTCTAGATGAACAAGCAAGGTGAGGTGGTCAAACTCTGGCCCAAAGCCCCCTGAGGAATGCCCCACACCAGCGGAGAGGAGATCAACTTGAAAACCCAGCGCTCGTAGGAGTGAGGCAAAAAGACCATTGAGTTCATAGCAGAAGCCGCCACGCCTCTCCTCAATAACCTTCGTCCAGAGGGAGCGTTCATCCAGGCGAATCTCTCTTCCCAGGTGGATATCAAGGTTTTCAAAAGGAACCGAGAGCAGGTGTGCTTCATGCAGTGCGTTTAGGGTCTGGATATTTGGCTCAAGCGAGCCCTGGTAGTCAATGCGTCGCAGGTAAGCTTGTATGTCCATTTTCATCCTTGCAATTCTTTATTAGATATCCTCAAAGAATAGAATATCTTCTATTCTAGTACAAAATTGGTCATTGATGATCCGCCAAACGACCAGCGATTCTTCTGTACAAAGGGACAGAATGAGGATACAGCAACTTGCATCTTCTTCTACAGTCATCTATACTTGGGTTTAGGTAACACAGCGTTAGGTAACATCACCAGGGATGAAAAAGGCGGGAGAGGATGCCAAGGGCAGCAGCATACACCCTATCCTGGTCAGAGGCGCGCCAGGCATATATTCTCTGTGATCAGCACGCAGAGGTAAAAGAAATAGTGCTGGAGGCGGACGCTTCAGCATGGCAGGAGGTGCTGGCACAGGCAGCCTCGTTCGCCTTCCGAGGACGGCAGGGCACATATACAGCGCGCCGCGAGCAGGTGAAGCAGGGTGACTGGTACTGGTATGCCTATCAGCGCTCGCAGAAGCGGGTACGCAAGAAGTACCTGGGCAAAGGCGAGGTGCTCACACTTCAGCGACTGGAGGAGGTAGCTGGACTCTTCGCAGCAGATGGTGAAGACGACAAAAATGGAGGCGCAACCAAGCAAGCTACAACAGGCAAGGAGATACATAGCCTGGCACAGGAAGAGCTACTGGCGGCCAAGCTCCGCGTTCCCCTGATACCACAGCATCTTGTCGAGCGCACGCGCCTCATTGAACGCCTGCACCAAGCACAGGCACGCTCCCTGACCTTGATCTGCGCTCCCGCTGGTTCCGGCAAGAGTACGCTGCTTAGTAGTTGGTTGCGCACCCAGACATCGCTCTCGGCCTGGGTCTCCCTCGACACGAGCGATAACGATACCACGCGCTTCTGGTCTTACCTCTTCACGGCTATAGATACCCTCTATCCCGGCGTGGGCACCTATACCCTGCGTATGCTCCACACCCCTCAGCGTCCCACGATTGAGCGCGTCCTGACGCTGCTACTCAATCTGCTGGAGAACGAGAAGTTCAGACCCCAGAAGTCAAACGGCGAGGCGCTGCTCGTACTGGATGACTATCATGTGATTAGCGACGAGTCCGTTCACCAGGGCCTGACCTTCCTGGTAGAACATCTACCTGCACACCTACACATAGTTATCGCGGCACGCCATGATCCTCCTTTGCCGCTTGCGCGCCTTCGGGTTCGCCAACTTCTGCTTGAAATACGAGCCGACGACCTACGCTTTACGAGTGAGGAGACGCTAGCGTTTTTCGCACGCCACGGAAAGGCTCCTCTTACTCACACAGAGATCTCGCTATTGGAAGAGCGCACTGCTGGCTGGGTGGCGGGGCTGCAAATGGTCGCGCTCCTCTTGCATGATCAGCCGAAAGCGCCCAATTTCTTAGAGAGCCTCAAGGGTAGCCAGAGCTATATCGCCGAATACCTGGGACAGGAGGTGCTGGCACACTTGCCCGAGCAGATCCAACAATTCCTCTTGCGAACCTCGATTCTCTCACAGCTAGAGGCTCAACTCTGTGAGGCCGTTAGTGCACAACTCAATGGCGAGGAGACCCTGAACTGGCTCTATCAGGCCAATCTCTTCTTGACGCCTCTGGATGAGGCACGCCGCTGGTATCGCTATCACCAGGTCTTTGCCGACATGCTGCGCCAGCACCTCCAAGCCAGCGCGGCCAGAGATATCCCATTGCTGCATCAGCGTGCCGCTCGCTGGTATCGCGAGCAGGGCATGCTCACAGAGGCCGTTACCCACGCCCACGCCGCGAACGATACTGCTACGATTGTCGACCTCGCTGAGGAGAACGGGGTAGAGCTTATCAGCCGAGGCGAGGTGCAGATGGTGATGAACTGGGTTGAATTGTTGCCACGCCCCCTGATCTTCTCCCGCTTGCGCCTCTTTCTTTATGCCTGCTGGTGGTACTGGTATGCCGGGCAGGCAGTAATCGCGACTGAGATGCTCTCCATATACATTCAGCAACACGCGCTCCCCACTCTAGAGACTGAGAATGTGGCTTCACTGGAGCAAGCCATCACGGCGCATGTCGATAGCTTCTACCCACATTCCAGCAGAAGCGAGGGACTGCGAGCCAATATGACCGCTGAACTCCTGGCGCTGTATGGGATGTTGAATACGCAACGTCCCGGTGGCCTCTCTTTTTGCCAGGAACTCTGTCGCCGCGCCGTTGCTCGCCTGACAGGTATGGCTCATCGCGCACGTATGACGCAACACCTGAGCACGGTCTCTATTCTACGAGGAGACCTTCTCGCCGCCACTGAGGCTCTGGAGGAGGGGCTGGCCTCGGCTATCGCCGACCGGAGCGCGACCTGGATTCTTAGCATCGCCTACCGCCTGGTCATGCTCTATGAGATAATGGGGCGGCTAAGCGATATTCCATATCTCGCCCTACAAGTTCTCCATATGACCACACCTGAGTCCCCCCTACTCAAGGGAAACGCCAACCTCTTGCTAGGGAACGCGGCCTACGAACGCAATAATTTAGAGGGGGCGGAACGCTATTATAATCGCGTCATCGCCTCGTGTGCCGATATTGACCTCCTTAGAGAGACCAGCGCTGATACGCACTTTCTACTCGCAAAACTCGGCCTTGCGCGTATCAGACTTCTCATGCATGATCCTGAGGGCACACACCAGCATCTGGCAGAGGTCGCGAACTATCTCTCTGAGCCATGGATAGGAGAAGAGGTACTTCCCATCGCCAGGGGCGAGTATGCGCTTCTCCAGCACACGCTTGGCGACGAAACAGTTGGGCAGCAATGGCTAGAAGCCTACCCCCTTCCTCAGCGAGGCGATCCCCTGCTGTTGCGCCAGTGGCTCTCGCTGGCATCCGCTCACTATCAACTCTACATCCAACTCCTCCTGACCTGCCAGCGCTGGCAAGAAGCACAGCAGATGCTGGATGAACAGCGAGAACTGGTAGAGCAGCCAGAGCGAATAGGCAGCCGTATCCAGTGGCTCACCTGGTACGCCCTGCTCAACCAGGCCCAGGGCCACACCGACCAGGCCATTGAGCAGATAGCGCATGCACTCATTCTGGCTAACTCCAGGGGCTACGTCCGAACATTTCTAGACAAAGGCGCACCCATGCTGACATTGCTCACCCTACTACGTGAAAGGCAACGTGTTCAAAATGGCAGCCGTAAAAATGCAGGGGTATTTTATTCTGGCTATATGAATATGCTGCTCATACGCTTACAAGAAGAGCTGCAAATTGAAGATAGCGAGCAAGAACTAATTGAGCCGCTTAGTACGCGTGAGCGCGAGGTGCTCCATCTTATCAATGCTGGCCACTCCAACAATGAGATCGCCTCGCGGCTCGTTATCGCCCTGAGCACAGTCAAATCACATGTGCGCGCTATTTATACCAAACTAGGCGCAGAGAGCCGCACCCAGGCCCTCGCCCAGGCTCGCAAGCGCAAACTGATCTAGTTGAGGCAGGGCTTGAATAACTGTACTACTCACAAAGCAATTTGCTGCATTTACAAATGCCAATAATTCCTGCCAAACCATCATGAAGGTCAGACCACACAGCATGATCATGTGAGTTGTACCATCAGGAGACATACAGTATCGCCTTACCCGCGATACGACGGTCCAGAAGGCTCTGGGCAACCTCGGTAACTTTGGTCCAGGAAGCCTCCAGCCCAATTTGCGGATGCAATCGTTCCTCAGCGACCATTTGAGCCAATCTTCCCAGATCTTTCGCCGCATTTAACATGCGTTCGATTTCAGGAACGAGGAATGGTCCTTTTTTTGCTGCTTCCAATCGGCTCTGCAACGTTGCTTCCGGGTCTCCTGCCGCTCCCACATTCACACAGACGCCATCTGTCTCCAGTAAAGTCAAAGCAGTACTTAGAGATTTGCCGCCTAATGTATCAATGACGATATCATAAGGGCCAAACGAGCGAGCCAGAGCAACGTCCTCTCCAACAACCACCTCATGCGCCCCTATTGCTCGGGCACTGGCCACACGCTCCACGCGCCGAACAAGGGCGACCACCATAGCACCTCCCTGACGGGCCAACTGACAGGCAAAATGTCCCACACCACCCGAAGCCCCCGTGACCAGCACTTTCCGATTGAGCAGAAAGCCCGCTCTCTCCAGTCCATATAAAGCAGTCAAGGCCGCAACCGGCAACGTTGCTGCTTGAGCAAACGTGACGCCTTCAGGAATCTCTGCCAACGAAGCTGTAGGAACCGCGACAAGTTCCGCCCAGGCTCCAGAATTAACCAGGCCAAAGACCCTGGCCCCAACCGACGGCCCCGATCCATCAGCAGCCGCTTGCACCACCACCCCAGCCAGGTCCCACCCCGGGCGCCATCCCGCTTCCGGGGTACGCAAAACCGCCGTACGTACCTCGCCCAGATTGAGCGAGATGGCAGAGACACGGACCAGTACTTCTGATGATGCGGGCGATGGCGACTCAACCTCGTGTAACGCCAGGCGTCCTTTCATATCAGGATCAACAACAATTGCGCGAATAGTATTCATAGTCAATCTCCTTCTCAATTTCTATCTTATTTTTCTTCTTATAATGCGGTTCCACTTTTTAAGGGGTACTTGCCGCTCCCTTCTCCACCGATACGATGGCTCCTTCCTTGACCTTCAATTTTCTCTTTGCTAGTATAGGCATGAGCTGATCGTATAACCAGCGTTTGATTATCGTATGATTAAAACTAGCAGGATAAGAAGCAGAAGAGATGGATGAAAGAGAACGCAGGGAGGCGCTGGCCGCTTTCTTACGCACACGACGAGCACGCATTCAGCCCACAGAGGTGGGCTTGCCTGCTCGCAATCGTCGTCGTACACCGGGATTGCGGCGCGAGGAGGTTGCAGAGCTTGCCAACATCGGTGTTTCCTGGTATACGCTGCTTGAACAGGGACAGGATGTTCATCCCTCCAAACAGGTGCTCTCCAGCCTGTCAACGGCTCTCAGGCTTACTGCTGCTGAGGAGCGACATCTCTTCCTCCTGGCATATGGAGAAGTATCTGGAAAGAGGATGGGGGAGGAACAGGTGACGCCTGCGCTCCAACGCGTTGTCAATGCACTCAATCCTCACCCGGCTTTCATGATTGGGCGGTGCTGGAATGTGCTTACCTGGAACCGAGCAGCAGAGCTGTTATTTCGTTTTCACGAGCCATGTCCACCTCACTCGCACAATGTCATCTGGCGTTTTTTTCAACGTGAAAACAGTATCCTCTATCAAGAATGGGAGAAGCAGGCACAAAGCCTGGTGGCACAATTTCGTGCCGATTACGCTCGCTATCCGGGCGATGTCTCTTTTCGTGAAATCATCGAAGACCTGCAACAGGCCAGCCCACAATTTTGTCAGTGGTGGGAACAACAAAATGTACGCGGTTTGCCCGATGGGCCTCAAGTCGTGAAGCACCCGACGCTGGGATGGTTGGAATTTGACCATGTAACCTTCCAAACATCCTTTTCCCCTGATTTACGCGTGAAAGTCTACTCAGCCTCGGAAGCTTCGGTATCAAAATTGGAGCAGGCTCTCTCCGCATCCTTATAAGGGACGTAACCACACCGGAAAAAACAGATCTCCAGCAAAAATCGGTAGGACTTCATTAACTGGTGAAAGTGGGAGAGACTTGCAAACATCAGGCTCCATTGACAAGATATGGATATGCAAAAGACCATATTTCCCTCAATGGAGCCGTCGAAACAATTCTGCCCCAATTCGACGTGTTGCGCAAGAGGGCAAATCGGGGCAGGTACCATCGTCATTCATGACCGCAAGCGGCAGCGCTATCGCTGTACGCGTTGCCGTAAGACCTTCAGTGCTCGAAAGGGAACCATGTTGGAGGGGCTGCGTAAGCCAACTGAGCTGGTCGTCATCGTGGTGACGCTGCTCTCGTACGGATGTCCCCTTCAAGCCATTGTTCATGCCTTTGGCCTGGATGAACGAACCGTGGCCAGCTGGCGAGATCGGGCCGGAATGCATTGCCAACGCGTGCATCAGGATGTTGTAGAAACGGCACAGCTGGATCTGCAACACGTGCAGGCGGATGAGATTCGTGTCAAAGGTTCCAACATGGTGGCGTGGATGGGTCTAGCGATGATGGTCAAGACGCGCCTGTGGCTGGCCGGGACCGTCTCACTCACCCGTGATCGGGCTCTGGCTGATCGGCTCTTGCAACAGGTACGACGCTGTGGGCAGTCCCTGAAAGCGCTGCTGGTCTTGACCGACGGCTGGTCGGCGTACCCAGGCAGTATCAAGCGAGCCTTTCGTGAAAAGGTCAAAGAAACACCGGGACGAGGACGCGCTCGCTTGTGCCTCTGGCCAGAGTTGCATATTGGGACCGTCATCAAGCGAACGCAGAAGAAACGCGTCGTCGAGGTCACACGCACCATGTCACATGGCTCACAAGAGGAAGCCGAGAGGCTCTTGCAGCAGTCGAGAGGAGGCAACGTGCTCAACACCGCCTTCATTGAACGCTTGAATGCCACCATGCGTCAGCGGTTTGCCACCTTGACGCGCAAATGTCGTCAGGGCGCTCACCGCCTACGTCCGTTGGAGACGGGAATGTACCTGCTTGGCACCACCTACAATTTCTGCTGGGAGCACCACGAGATTTCCAAGCCGACGCACGAGGGCAGAGTCGTGACGCCGGCGATGGCAGCTGGGTTGACCGATCACCTCTGGAGTGTGAGTGAGCTCTTGCACTACCAAGTCGCGCCTCCTGCATGGGTTGAGCCCAAGCGACGAGGACGACGAAGGAAAGACGCTCAGCCGTCTGTTCCAACAATGAAGCAGCCGTCAAATCGAGCCCTCGTTCGGCTGCGCAAGGGGGCCTTGTGCTCAACCACCGGTTAGTGATATTGTTGGCGAATGAGCAGAAGCTACGCAACAGCTACTTGCTTGACAGAAGCGAGCAGCTCTGCAAAACGAGAAGTTGGCGTGGTTGCCAGCTTCGCTTCTGCAATCCAATGACAAGCCCGAAGCATGTTGATGGAGGTCGCTGTTAGAAACGCCTGGAGATTGAGCTTTTTCACGCCAATGTATCGGGATCTGCGTATCTCACAGGTCCGTACACTTTGAGCAACGGTTCCTTCAATGCCTGCTCGCGCTGCATACAGGGCTCGAAATTCAGCGGTTTCCTGACGTTTTCGAGCCTGCTGAAGTGCCACATAGCTGGCTTCATCTGGTCGCAAAATGAGTACTTTGGCTGCGGTTGACGAACACTTCTCATGAAGTGTGCAAACCCGACAAAGGGGAAGGGGAAACCGGATACGCAGACTTGGCTTTCCATGTCGATCAGGGATATGTCCCCAATCTCGGCTTGTCTGCCCAGCCGGACACAGGACCTGTTTGGCCTTCCAATCAATGTGGAAGTGGCTATGATCAAAGCGCCCAGCTTCTTTTGAGGCCCAACTGGTATCAGGAAGAACCGGCCCAACCAGATCAACCTGATGGCGATGCTGACTCGTAGCAAGCAGTTCGGCGTCCACATAGCCTTTATCGACCAGGTGCTGGCCGGGGAGAAGTTGGTTGCCAGCCAAGCGTTCATGAAGATTTTCCATGACGTCTCCATCTGGGAGCGTGGATGCTGTCGTGGTAACTTCGAGCACAAAATGAGGCTGATCAGCGTCACATCCTTCGGTAAAATGCACTTTGTAGCCAACCCATCCTGTCTGCTTCTTCTTGCTGTATCGCGCCTCCACATCATATGGCGATTGGATCAAGAGCGCTGCCGGGGGAAGCTCCTGATCTTTTCTCCAAGGTGTTCCCTGCTCACATGCGTGATACTGCTGGATCCAAATCCTTCGCAGAATCTCTACGGCTGGGAGTTCTTGTAACCAGGCATGGGTTGTGCTGCCCCAGATGCTCTCCAGGAGCCTTCGGCCGTCAGCTCCAATCTGCTCTGAGAGCTCTTGACGCGCTTTCTCGTCCTTTGGTAAACGAAAGTCGCTAAAGCGTGATCGATATCGTTTTTCCCATTCAGGTTGAACACGCTCAAGAAGCCAATCGGGAGCTACTTCTGCCAGGATATTGAGGACATGGCGCATGGTTTCTCCAACACATTCCAGACGGTTGACAGCTCGAATAGCCGCCAGAATATGCGTTGAATCTGTCCGTTGTTTGCCTCGTGCTTTGACCCAGCCTCGTTCTCGGAACTGAGACAACATCAGATCAAACAAACGGCGTTCCGCTTGATTGGCAAGGAGGCGACCACGAAATTCACTTAACACGGAAAAATCAAATCCTGGATCCTTGATTTCTAAGCTCAAGGCGTATTTCCAATCAATGCGCGTTTTCACTGCGTCTGCTGCCTGCCGATCCGTTAACCCTTCTGCATATTGCATTACCATCACCAGTGCGAGACGCCAGGCCGATATTGCAGGCTGTCCTTTGTTGGAAAATAAGTCAAGGAAATCTTCATCGCGAAAAAACGTTCCTAATGCATCTCGCATATGAATACAGATGTTGCCTTTCGGCAAAATGGCTTGTGCTATCTCTACAGTTTCTTCTGGGACTGGCGGTATCGCTTGTGGCTGTAGTGTCATGGGTTCCCTCCCTCCTGAATGCTTGTTTTTTCTTGCTTCTTCAGTATCTCACATTTCGCCTCAAATTAATTCGCCAACAATATCTTAGTGGGGAGCTACCCAAAAATCGGATCTTCTTCAAGATCCGATTTTTGCTGGAGACCGCAAGCGCTTTCATAGTTCTCAGCTTATGCGTTGCATGATAATCCTTTAGTTACCTGCCAGACGCGGCGAGCTTTTGCTGAATAATCTCACGCGCCATCTGATAACCCTGCTCGTTGCCGCTTTTGGCGTAAAAGCGCAAGCCAATCAGGGCCTGATAGCATTCATAGCAAAGCAAGCGTTCTGCATAGAAAGGCAGTTCACGCCCATGCTGCCGCTGGTATGCCAGAAAAGCTTCGCGGATCCCTAGTGGAGGCCACCAGAAATCCAGGGAGACAATATCGTACACCCTGTCGCCATAACTTGCATCGAGCAGATCCAGCACGGCGGTAATCTTGCCATCCTGCGCTAGCAGGTTTCTCGTAGTGAACGCTCCCAAAAGCAAAGTGCGCTCCTCGGGACAGAAGGCAAGCAACTCTTGCATATACTGGTAGAGCTTCTCGAAGAGGTCACACTCTAAAAAGGTTTCGTCGAATAACCTGTGCCATTTACCAAAGTAGTCACGCTCATCCTCTTCATCAGCAACCTTCAACAGACTGGCGCGCCAGCTTGCATCTGAACCTCTACCTCGATAATCGAATACGCCATACCCTTGTGTCTCACTGGTGTCGACGCTGTGTGCCGCCTCCAGAAGATCAAGGATTTGCGGTAGAAGTGCCTGAACCTCTTGAGGAGTGTGCTCTTGTAGCATCTTCCCTGGCATCTTGCGCGAAATGGCGAAATGCAGATCGCCCAGGCGTCCTACGTGCAGAATAGGCGCGATAGGCAGCGAAGTCCCAGCCAGTTTGCGTGCGACATATGCCTCTTTGGGAAAATTCGAGGACAGCATCTTGTCCAGATTGAAGCGCACGATATACTCTTGCTTCTCCACACGAAAGGAGAATACATGCGCCACCTGTCCGCCTTCGACTGGTGTCAAATCAAGGATCGGCGCGCTAAAATGCTGGTTCAAAAGAGTGAGGACCTGGGCAGTCGGGACCACTGGACGTAAATCAGGCATAAAAAATCTCCTTTTTCACTGTACATCACTTCCCCAGAGGGGAAAAAGGCGCAAGAATCCAACACTATGCAAAGGGGGTTTTACGTAAGAGGATGTGAGAGAGGGAGAGAGCGCCTGTATACAGGAAAGGAGGACACAATGCGCGCTAACCTGAACCGCATCTCTTGCTCAACATCCGCCACCAGCTGCCTTTCCTCCAGGCTCGATCAACCTTCCGCGCTCGTTCGTTGACCAGTTCAGACACAAATGATCATATGGAGTGTTACCGTCATGTCTGACAGCCAACACACACGGTCCCGCGAAGAAAGCGAGCAAGAGAAGATGGAGAAATCTATGCGGCTAGTGGAGATACTAGCAAGCTAAAGTCCAGGTCATCAGAGCACAAACCTTTCATCTACTTAAAGCAATATGCAACGTTTTTAGTATAAATGGTCCAGGCTAATTATTCAAGTGTTTGGTTACTAGCTACCTCCCTCCCTGAGTACAGGATGTGGGCCACGCAACATACACCCCACATCCTTTAGCATCGTCTATCGCATACCCAATGCATGGTGCACCATATGATCGCCTCCGCTTGCTTGCCATTTGTAGGGGTAGAGCGGTCTCGGTTCGGTAAGGGTATCAAGAGACTCTATTTCCTCTGTTGTAAGGGATAGGTTGGTCGCCGCCAGATTGTCAGCAAATTGCTCTAGCTTGCTGGCACCGATAATGACCGAAGAGACATAGGGTTTTGCCAGCAACCAGGCCAGGGCCACCTGGGCAGGAGTCGCTTCCCCATGAGAATCCGCGATGTCGCGTAGTTTGTCGACAACAGCATAACCCTTCTCACGATCAATTGAGAGGAGAGAGAGATAGTCAAATGAGGCCAGCCGTCCATCGCTGACTTTGGGCTGCTCTCTCGTATACTTCCCACTCAGGAACCCACCAGCGAGCGGACTCCAGACTAACAAGCCCAGGCCCTCATGGCGTAAGAATGGCGTCACTCCATACTCGATATCACGCCCTAAAAGCGAGTAGTACATCTGTGCGGAAACAAAGGGAGCATACTCGTGCTGGCGCTGTGTTGCCAGAAAGGTCGCGGCCTGCCAATCACCGAGATTGGAATACCCCACATAGCGTACTAATCCGCGCTGTATCAGGTGATCTAGCGCGCGAGCTGTCTCCTCAAAGGGCGTCAGAGGATCAGGAACGTGAAGTTGCAAAAGGTCGACATAGTCTGTTCCCAGGCGTTTGAGGCTGGCCTCTGTTGAGGCGATAACATGACGATATGACAGACCTGCATCTGTAAGTGCAGGTCCGGTACGCGCCCCGAGTTTCGTAGCGATGATAGCGTCGCTCCGCCGCGATCCAAGCGCACGACCAAGAAACTCTTCGGCGCGCCCCCCGCCATAATTGTTCGCGGTATCGAAGAGGTTAATACCAGCTTCGATGGCCTGAGAGACCATCCTGTTTGCGCGCTCTTGATTCACTGAATGCTCAAAGCCATGAGAAACTCCTTCGCCAAAGGTCATAGTCCCTAACGTGAGCCTGGATACGACCAACCCGGTCCTCCCCAAAGTCGTGTATTGCATTGCATCATCTCCTTTTTTCTACCCTTTTGAACATTAATCACCGGTTGTTTACTGAGTAACGGTTGTCTATAATACTAGAGCCTGAAAGCTCGACAATCAATCAGCAATTTCGCGTTTTTGTCGGGTAAGGAACAAACAGAGGGACTTGTTGAGTTACATATGCGCCCAGATAAAGGAGGATAGACTATGGCTACCCCACCAAAGAGCATGGAACGACGTGTGCAGCGCACACATCAGCTATTACGGCAGGCGGCCATTACGATCATGAAGGAAAAGAGCTTTATGGCGATGACCATTCAGAATATCGCTGACCAGGCCAATGTCAACCGAGGAACCTTTTACGCTCACTACCCCGACAAGTATGCCTTACTGGAAGAGCTTATCCATGACCAGTTTCAAGTGCTGTTGCAGCATAGCCTTCCACCAGAACCGCGCTGGAACAAACAGACACTGCATCTCCTTGTTAAAGTCGTGCTGGAACACTTCGAGGACGAGTATGGTCAGTGCGATCCAGCAGAGGTTGTTGACCCACTCGTTGAACGTGCTACCAAAGATGCATTGACAAGCCTTCTCTTAACATGGTTAAAGCAAGAGAAGAATGCCGGGGCACGCTGGCGTGTTCCAGTTGAGACAATTGCCAGAGTCGTAAGCTGGACGATTTTGGGAGTGGCGGTTCACTGGTATCAGGAGGAAACCAGGCTCTCAGCGGAAAAAGTAGCCGATGATGTATTGCTAATCATAATGGAAGGCATAGCTCATCTGGCGCCTGATACAAAATTGGCGTAAAGGTGCCTCTAAAGCAAACGTCCTAAAATGCAGATGGCTCAGGCATCACCTGTATCGAGCAAGTACATATGCGACTCAGCGCGCCAACGTGTGAATATGCCCGGTTTCGCCTATTATCGCAAGCTTGTTTGCTGTCTCTGGCGAGGATGGCGTATAGGTTACCATGTGAAGTGGGGGAGTAATCGGCACTATAAACACGCTGCTTGAGAAGTGGAGATGGCCAACTTGCGGATGGTTCAAAATCTTCTCGTGATAGAGATCACAAGAGGCTTGCACATTATGCTTTGACCATAGTGTGCGGAACTCAGGGCTTTCCCGTTGTAAGTCTGCCAACAATTGTTCAAACCAGGCATCGCCAATGTACTGGTCATAGGCAGAACGCAAATGCATAACGGCATGCTGAGCCGCCTCTTCCCAATCGACAAAAAGTTGGCGCGCCGCAGGATTGGTGAACATGTTCCAGATTCTATTTCGCTCTCTCTCCCCAAGCAGAGAGAAGTCGCCAAAGACGCGACAGGCACCTTCATTCCAGGCCACCAGGTTAAAACGATGGTCAACCAGAATGGCGGGGGTTATGCCCAGGGCATCAAGCACAGCTTGAGTGCCGGGTGGGGGAGGGACAATTTCAGCACGCTCGACCGCGACGGGAACCATGCCACGCGCGAGGACAAAGAGATGCCGGCGCTCTTCACTCTCAAGTTGCAGCGTTTCAGCGAGTCGCTCAACTACCTGCTCAGAGACGGTGATATCTCGCCCTTGCTCCAGCCAGGTATACCAGGAGACGCCAACTCCAGCGAGTTGGGCCACTTCGTCGCGTCTGAGTCCTGGAGTTCTGCGCCTACCAAACGTCGATAGTCCAAGCTGCTCTGGTTGCAAGCGCGCACGCCGTGTGCGCAGAAAATCGCCGAGTTCGGCCCGCCTCTTTGTATTGTCTCTCATATGGTTCAACCCTCTTGTTACGTGACTTCTCGCCACTACGTGGCTCGCATAATTAGTGATGTGGTGTATATGGTTGAGCGGGCTGGCAGAGCCAGCCCGCTCAACCATATACACCACAATCGGTGGTGTGATACTACTTCTTTACTTCTGGCAAAGTGGCGCAGGAGCTGACGAGTCATATGTAGCCTGTTACTTTCACACATATGATAACTACGCTCCTGGTTCCAATCATTCCTCGGCTCTACAATGCTTACTATCCAAAGGGACATTGATCATTCGCTTCTCCACGGATTCTTCAAGAAAGGAACTATATACATGTCAAAGGTCTGGTTGATTACGGGAAGCTCACGCGGCCTGGGCCGCAGCCTCGCTGAGGCTGTGTTGGAACACGGGGACCAGCTGGTTGCCACCGCACGTAAGCCTGAGCAGCTCAGCGACCTGGCAGTAAAATATGGTAAGCAGGTGCGCACCATCGCTCTCGACGTCACCAATCCCGAGCAGGCTCGCGCAGCGGTCGCGACCACCATTGAAGCCTTTGGGCGACTCGATGTCGTGGTCAACAATGCCGGATATGCTAACGTGACAACAATTGAGGATGCCTCCGAAGAAGAGTGGCGCGCCCAACTTGAAGCCAATTTGTGGGGCGTAATCAATGTGACGCGAGCCGCGCTCCCGGTCCTGCGTCAGCAACGCTCAGGTCACTTTCTCCAGGTCTCCTCAATTGGAGGGCGCACAACCGCAGCAGGCCTGGGTCCCTACCAGACCGCGAAATGGGCGGTCGAAGGCTTCTCCGAAGTCCTCTCGCGCGAGGTCAAACACCTTGGGATTAAGGTCACCCTGGTCGAGCCCGGCAGTTTTCGTACAGATTGGGGTGGTGCTTCCATGACCTTCATAGAGGCGAGCGAGGATTATAAGAGCATCCTTGATCCGATGGTGGCCTATAGGGAGGGAATTGCTGGTAAAGAGCCTGGTGATCCGGACAAAGCTGCCCAGGCACTCATTACCATTGTGAATGAAGCGAACCCACCACTTCGTTTGCCCCTGGGAAGAGACGCCTTTAAGACCGCGCGCCTGGTCGATCAGGCCAAACTCGCTGAGACAGAGCGCTGGGAGCACCTTATTACCTCAACCGACTACGACAATGTTGAGGGAGATCCTCTGGCGCATGGCATTGGATTACCACAATCGAGCCAGGAAAGCACAAAATAAAATCGCCGAAAGCATTTCAACAGGCGAATATAGGCGAGCATCTTTTGTAGATGCTCGCCTATATTCGCCTGTTTACTGTATGCAGAATGCACAAGTCGCCATCCTGCCCTGAGGCCAAAAAGGAAAAGGTTATCCTTTTTGTGATACACTGCTAACTCCAACACCTTTAAAGAGCCTGCTAACTTGCGATCATGCTGGTAAACTCCGCTGACAGTAAAAGGGCGTATATATGCGAGACATACATATGATTGATGGCACAGAGGAGCTGGCTGCAGAAGCCGTTAAACATCTACAGGCCTTGCTGCGTTGCAAGACGGTGAATCCGCCCGGCAATGAGAGCACGGCTATCGAATATATTCGTTCCCAGTTTGAAGCAGAAGGAATCGAGTACCGTGTACTCGAGGCCGCTCCTGGTCGGGTAAATATCTGGGCGCGGATACGTGGAAATGGCACGAAGCGCCCGTTGCTGCTGCTCTCGCATGTGGATGTTGTCCCCGTTGAGCGCGAGCACTGGTCTGTAGATCCCTTTGGGGGTACCATCCAGAATGGATATATCTACGGGCGTGGGGCCGTGGACACGAAGAGCCTGACGGCCAAGGAATTGACGCTCTTTTTGCACGCCGCCCGCCAGGCCAAGGCTGGTGAGATGACGCTCAGCCGCGACCTGATTTTCCTGGCCGTAGCAGATGAGGAGCAGGGCGGCACATACGGCATGGGCTGGATTGTCAAAAACGCGCCCGAGCTTATAGATGTCGAGTATGCCCTCAATGAGGGAGGTGGCTTTGCCGTCGAGGTTGGTGGCAAGCGCATCTATGTCTGCTCAACCGCTGAAAAAGGCAACGCTCTTATCAAGTTGCGGGCTACTGGCGACCCTGGTCACGGTTCTGTTCCCCATCAGCGAAACGCGATTTCGCGCCTGGCGAACGCGGTCCGCCGCGTCTCGCTGGCTCCGCTGCCACTGCATGTGACCGCAACGGCACGCGCCTTAATCGCCACCCTGGCCCAAACGCAGAAACAGCCACAACAATCCCTTCTCCCCCTGGTACTCAATCCGCTGCTCTCTGAGTCGCTGCTAGGAACCCTGGATACCTACATAGCCGATGCCCTACGCGCCATGCTGCATAATACGGCTTCACCAACCCTCTTACAAGCTGGCTATGCCTCTAACGTGATTCCAGGCGAGGCCACGGCCACTCTGGATGGACGTTTACTCCCGGGACAGACGCCAGAGATGTTTGTGGCAGAGCTACAGCGCAGGATCTCCGACCCCAATGTCGCGGTTGAGGTTGAGGGCGTCACCTTCAATGGGCATGAATGCGAGCAAGGCACGGAGCTGTTCACGGCTATTCGTGATGCGCTCGCCATGCATGATCCGCAGGCACTGATTTCACCGTACCTGCTGCCAGCCATGACGGACTCGCGCTTCCTGGTACCACGAGGGATCATCGCCTATGGCTTTGACCCAATGATGCCGGAGCCCGGCTGGCCCTCGCCACAGCAGATGGCGCATGGACATGACGAGCGTATCTCAGTGGCAAACGTCGCCTTTGGCTTACGCGTGCTCCAGCGGGTCGTCACACAGATCAGCGCCTAGAGTGGCCCGACGCTCATTCTATTCATCCTGCTTTTCCTCCTTTTGGAGGAGGTTCTCTCGCCAGATTTTCGCTTACACTGAGCTTGAAGTACTTCAAATTTTTCTTCATTATGTAAGGAGCAAGCAAAGATGGAAGCAAGACTGGACGGTTCAGCGAAGGCGCAAGCCCAGGCGACGACAACACGTATTGATTTGTTCACGGTGGCGGCGATTGGCGTCGTCGCTTATCTTCTCTCGTCCATTACGCATGAGGCCCTCGGCCATGGGCTGGCGGCCATTCTGCTGGGTCTACATCCCCAACATGTCTCCTCGGTTGATCTAGATGTAAGCTTTGCAGGTGTTCCGGACTGGAAGCGGCAGATCGTCGATGCGGCTGGCTGTGGCGCGCAGGTTGTGGTGGCGCTGATCACACTGGGCATCATGCCTTTGTTCAGGGTTAACAAGGGAACTACGCGCTACTTTCTCTGGCTGTTCTCGACGATCAACCTGATCATTCCTGGTGGCTACCTGATGGTCCTGACATTCGCGGGCTTTGGCGATTGGAACGACTTCGTACAGGGTCTTCCCGCACAATTGGCTTGGCGAACCGGGCTGACTATTCTAGGCGTCATAATCTCTCTACTGGGACTCTATCTGGGGGCGCGCAACCTGGACCCCTTCGCGGGCCGCGCCACAGAGGGTGGCAACAAACGCGGCAAACGCCGCTTTATGCTGACGTATACGCCCTACCTGGCCGGCAGTGCCGCGCTGACCATCTCGGCAATCTTTAATCCCGTCAGCCCACTCCTCATCCTCATCTCGGGTGCGGCAGCCAGCTTTGGCGGCACGGCCTTTCTCATGCCAATCAACGGCATTATCAAGAAACCCCTCCCCAACACACCTGAAGAACCTCTAACGCCAACACGCGACTGGCTCTGGCTCTCCCTCGGCGTGGTCGCCCTGATCATCTACTTCTTTGTGCTGGGACCCGGCCTGCCCAGGTAAAAATAAAGAGAGATACCGCAATATGCGCGCACGCGCGCATATTGCGGTATCTCTCTTTATTGTGTAATAGTTATGCTGCCCGCCGGTGGAGGGTCATCTTAAGACCGTATTTGGGGCGCAGGGTGACGGCGGGCTGGAAGGCGACGCGTGCGCCGGGTGCGAGCCTGGCCTCCCAACGCTGAGCCAGGGTCGCCAGGAGTAGGATGCCCTCAGTCCAGGCGAAGGACTCGCCGATGCAGAGGCGCGGGCCACCGCCAAAGGGGAAGTAGGCAAACTTGGGCCGCTCAGCCCTGGCCTCGGGCATCCAACGCTCGGGATCAAATCGCTCTGGCTCGGGATAGAAGCGCGGGTCATGCTGCACAACGTACTGGCTGAGCACGACTTTGGAGCCCTTGGGGATGTGGATACCGCGCAAGTTGACGTCCTCGATGGCGTTGCGGTCAATGGCCCAGATGGGGGGACAGATACGCATCGACTCCATCAAGACCTGCTCGGTATAAGACAGGCGAGCGAGGTCATCTATGCTTGCGGCCCGATCCGCCAGCACACTATCCACTTCTTGCTGGAGTCTGGCGAGAATCTCGGGATGCTGCGCCAGGAGATACCAGGTCCAGGCCAGGGCGTTGGAGGTCGTCTCGTGGCCCGCCAAGAAGAGCGTCATGACCTCGTCACGCAACTGCTCATCAGTCATGACCGAGCCATCTTCGTCCTGCGCCAGGAGCAACATGGAGAGCAGGTCGCCCTGGTCTTTCCCCTGCTTACGATGCTCGTCAATGATACGATAGACCACAGCATCAAGCTGCTCGCGTGCCTGGCGCAGGCGCGCGTTAATGGGAAGTGGCAGGCGTTCCACCAACGCGCCCAGGGGCGACATACTCAGTTTACGAAAGGCCTCCATCGAGGTCACCAAGGCCTGCTGGACGGTATCGGCCTCACGCGCCACGTCGGTATTAAATAGGGTCTTACCTACAATGATAAGGGCCAACTCCATCATTTCTTCCACCATGTCCACGGTCGCGCCATCCCGCCAGTTCCGCGCCTGCTCCTGCGCGGCCTCAACCATGGCCTGGGCATAGCCAGCAATGCGCTTGCGGTGGAACGCGGGCTGCACCAGGCGCCGCTGCCGCTTATGTAGAGGGTCCTCGCTGGTCACCAGGCCCTGACCAAGCATACGCGCAAGCTGCATCACGCCGTCACCCTTGTAAAACTTCTCGTGCTGCACAACCAGGAGTTCGCGGACATCGTCGGGATGATTAAGGAAAAAGACCTTCTGGCCTCCCGCCTCCATAAAAAATACATCCCCATACTTGTGCGCCAGGCGCAATGGAATGCCGAGAGGATCGCTATTGATAATCAGAGAGAGACCTTCGCGCCTCGTCAAGCGCGGGACAGCGCGCTCTGTAGGCGCTTTAATAACGTCTTGTGCCATGGCTATTACTCCTTTCTATCTTCAATCATATAAGCGCCCGATACATCGGGCGCCTATAATAGAGAGATGTCCCCACTCTGCCCTTGATAGAGGTCACCAATCTCCTGATCTTGGAAGAAGGCCAGCAACGCGCTATTAAAAACCTGCGGCTGGTCAAACATGCTAAAGTGATTGGAGCCTTCAAGGATCAACAGGCGCGAGCCAGTAAGGTTAGCATGGAGCTGCTGACCAAGCGAGAGCGGGACCAGGTCATCCTGGTCGCCCCAGACCAGGAGCGTTGGGACCGCAACAGAGGAGATAACAGATGCGGCATCCAGGGCGATAATCTGCTCAGCCGCGCGCCGCACCATGGCGCGCCCGGCTCGTAAATAGTCGTAGGCCATGTAGGGCCAGAAAGCCGGGGTAGTTCGGTAAATAGAGCGCATGGCCATTGCCTCCAACTGGCTTACCATTGGTCCAAAGGGGGTGCCAATAGAATCCACCAGCACCAGGTGCTTGACCTTCTCCGGGCGCAGGGCCACCAATTCCATGCAGATATAGCCGCCCATGGAATGCCCAACCAGGCGCACCTCCTCCAGTCCAAGCTCCCTCATCCACATATCCAGCCACGCGGCACAGCGCAATAGATCAAACTTCTTCGATAGATGCCGCATACTGCCAAAGCCTGGGAGATCCACGAGATAGACGCGATAGTGTTGAGCCAGGGTAGGCGCATTGCGCAGCCACCAGCGCCACGAGCCAGAGAGGCCATGCACCAGGACTAGCGGCTCGCCCTGGCCCACCACTGAGTAGTGCATCCGCTCTCCATCGAGCGTCATAACATGTCTTGCAAGCTTCAAGGTCTCATGCCTCCTTGCTCTATTGGTGTATGCAAATAATCATTGAAAGATGGTAGCGAAGGCAGCGACGGCCAGATCGCAGAGTTCGTCCAGGTCGATGCCGCGCTGGTTGAGCCAGGCGATGCTGGTGGCTTCAACAAAGCCCACCCAACCATTGATAGCGATGCGCTGCCTGGGTGTCAGCGGGCATTCTCTAATAATATTCTCCATAATGCGCTGGATGTAGGACTGGCGCACACTATCGGTAATGGCTGCGACCTTAACGTCGACGCCGACGCCGCCTCGGAGCAGGGCCACATAAGCCTTGGCGTGCCGATCAACATAGCTAAAGTAGGCGTGCAGGCTGCTACGCAGGCGCTGCGCTGGCTCAAGAGTGGGATCAGGCTCCGTCTCTTGCAGCATCCCCTGCGCCGCATGCTCTACAACCGCTACGTAAAAGTCATGCTTGGTAGGAAAGTAGTAGTAGAGCAGCCCCTTCGAGATATCAGCGGCGGCGGCAATGTCGTCGATGGAGATCTCTTCATATGATCGATGTCCAAATAGGTCTAGCCCAATCTCAATCAGACGCTGACGTCGTGGAACTCTCTTTGGCACCAGGCTAGTTTCCTTCATGTTCTTTTCTCAACCCCTTCTTTTTACACGCATTTGTAATCTCTCTGATCGAATTTGCTTGTCTTGAGATGGAACACAAAGGAGAAATCGGGCCAGAGAGTAGAGTTCTGTCCCTGGGCATCCAGGTATCAGGCAGAACTTTCTTCGTCACGAGCATAACATAAGTTTGAACTAAATTCAATTCTGAATTTTATTCAAATTTAACAAGGAAAAATAATGTACTTTTAAGCCTATGGTGTGCTATGCTAAAAAAGCGCTCATCAAGATTTCTATGCAGCCAGGGGAATAAGAAGATATGCACCAGAACGCGAAAAACACCAGGGTGGACCGCCGCGCAGAACTGCTTAAAGTCTCACGTGAGATCATGGCGGAGAAGGGCTATGAAGCAACAAAAATCTCGGAGATCGTGGCGAGGGCGGGCGTGGCCCAGGGAACCTTTTACTGGTATTTCCCATCCAAGGCCTCGATTGTTAAAACCCTCACGGTCGAGATGCAGAGCGAGGTCCAGATTGCGCTTACCAGCGCCTTCGCCGAGCCTGGACTATTGAAACAGAAGATCGAGAAAAGCATTACAGACACCTTCAACATTCTGAGTGCCTATCGCGATGTCCTTGCCCTGGCGCGCCTCGTTGAGTCCGCCTCGGAGCACGAGTTTGTCTTCTCGCCCTACCATCGCCTGATCTCGGACCTGCTACGCTACGAGCAGTCCCAGGGCACCATCAATTCAGGCATTGATCCCACAATCACGGCCACCCTCATTGTAGGCACGGTCTACTACGCTGCAGTGCAATGCTACATCTACAACGTGCCCATCCCCATTGAGCACTACATCGAGGAGACCGCCCGCTTCGTCTGCCACGCCCTCGGGATTGGGTGAGGGAGAGAAGGAGTTGTGGCGGGTCATGTATGCATGATCCGCCACAACTCCTTCTCTCCCTGGTCATATTTTTCGCCTATATTTACTTGACATTCTTTAGCAGACAAAGTCATACTTTAAAGATAATCAATACAGAAAAGAAATGAGGAGTGTCATGATTAAAGGAATAGGCCATATTGCCTTCAATATTAGTAACCTGGAACGTTCACTGGACTTCTATTGCCATAAGCTGGGCCTGCGCGAGGCCTTCCGCCTGGACCGCGAGGGGACACCCTCGCCCTGGATCGTCTACCTCCAGATTGCCCCTGGGCACTTTATTGAACTCTTTCCGGGTGCGACCGGTGAGAACAAGTCCTCCCAGGTCGGCTACAACCATTTCTGCCTCCTTGTCGAAGATATGGCAACAACACTCAAAGAGCTGGAGGCACGCGGCCTTCCCATCAGCGGCGAGCCTACCCGTGGTCTGGACAACAACTGGCAGTACTGGCTGACCGATCCCGATGGCAACCGCATCGAGCTCATGCAGATCGCACCAAACTCGCCCCACGCCGCCGCAGACACCAGCTGGACAACATCTGCTCGCCCTTGATCATAACCAGCAGAGACTAATACGCATCAAGTCAAATATCATATGGGCATGACGCTACTAAAGTACGCGTCTACATATAACAAGCATATGTAGACGCGTACTTTAGTAGCGTCATGCCTCTTGCCATCTTACAAAGGCTTATTGATATCGCTTTATTCCCTGGCTCATTATGCTGAAAGCAAGATATCTTTTCCTTATTGACACTCCACCTGGATACATCCAGGGGATTCTTCCTTCATCCAGAGAGCAAGCCCTCTGAGGATCGCTCCTCAGAGTGTAGAGGTCCGCCTGTCCAGAAGCGTTGCAAGAACCGAAGTTCTCAGGTTTCCGTATGCCCTACGGTACCAACCACGTTTCTTGTGGTGTATGAAGCGAAACCAACCGTGAGGTGGGTATCATGCCTCATCACCTACAAGACGAATCTCTTTGTAATAGCTTCATTTGTAGTGATGAGTATATCAGATGTTCTCATCAAAAGCAAGAGGGAAAGGCCATTCATCCCCTGGATACATCACAGGGGCTTTCTGGCCCATGAATGTAAAGAGAGCTTTCAACTAATGCAAGCACAGTATTTAAAGGGCAGCAAGGTCCTTACCGTGGTTATATTCCTATCCATTCTTGGGCTACTCGCTCTACTCTGTCTCTCGCACTTCTTTATCCTCTCGCGGGCCATTAGCACAGTTCAGCCGACCCTTCCCAAAGTCGTCGCGCATAGGGCAAACAATTACAAGCAGATAAGCTCAATTGCGCTCCCCAATGCATCTTCGCTGGTCTTTGATGGAGCCTATCTCGACGAGGCCGAGTCACGCTATTATCTCGCCGATCGCGACAATAAGAGCATCGATGTGCTCGATCTAAAGACGAATACCTTTCTCTACAGTATTCCTGGTCCCTTCACAGGCGAGGAACATAATAAGAATGGTCCCAACCATGTGCTTCGCGTGGCTCCAGACCTGCTTGCGGTCTCCAATGGCGATGGCACAGTGGTTTTCCTCAGCACGCAGACGAAGCAGGTTGTGGGTATTACACCCAAATTGGGTGAGCTACGCGCGGATGCGATGGCTTTCGACGAGGCCGATCACCTTCTGGCGGTGGTCAATGGTGATGACGAGATTCCCGTGGTCTCATTCATCGATACCAGTAAGGTGAGCCAGAATGAGTTTCCGATGACACGCCTGACCTTCCCTGAGGCCGCAACCACAGGTGATACACACGGCCTGGATGATATCGAGTTCGCGGATGGGCGCTTCTTTCTCTCAGTCACAGGAGCTTCGACGCATCCCTATGGCGCAGTCTACGTGCTACAACATGATACGTCAACGAAGAAGGTCACGCGTCGACGCGAGTATTCACTTCCCTATGTCTGTAATCCCAATGGCCTGGCGATAGGCGCTCATGCGCAGCTTGGGCTGGCTTGTAGCACAGGCAACTCTCAGATCCTGGATCTAAAGACCGGGAAGGCCATCCTGGTTCCCAATACTGATAGCGGTGATTTCGTCGCCTACACCCATGAACATTTCTTCTTCGCCAATAGCAATGAGTTAAGCACAGACTCGGCCACGCTGGCCATTGCCAAAGCGGATGGGCAGTTGATACAGCAGATCGCGCTCACAGATAAATCGCATACCGTGACAGCCAGTCCTACGACAGGCAAGATCTATGTACCTCAGCAAGGACTGGGCATCGTGATCTACGGGCAGTAAGTAGTACCGGAACCTGATAGAGAGTGGGAAGAAGCTGCCTGGGTGGTAAACACCAGGGATAGGGTGTGTTATATTAAAAACACTTCTATGCAAAAGATGCCTCGAGAGGAAAGACAATGACATCGCACCATATAAGCGAACTGGAACACACCCTCGCACAGCTAAACCTCCCAGAAGGTATAGCGATTCGGGCCTGGCAGGAACAGGATTTTGCGGCCATCCAACGCCTCTCAGAGGCCGAGGGATGGCCGACGCCAAACCGGCGACCAGAGGACGCGCTGGCAGGCTGGCGCAACTCCTGGCCCACGCTCGTCGCCGAAGCGGATGGCGAGGTAATCGGCTTCGTGCGCGCCTGGAGCGATAAGCATATCACAACCTATATTTTCGAACTCCTCATCGCTGAGCAGTGGCGTGGTCGCGGTGTGGGAAGCAGCCTGCTGGACGCATGCCATGCCCTCTACCCACGCGCGCGCCTGGAGGTCTCCTCCACCGAACATTCCGCCAGTTTCTACCGCCGCTACGGCTTCCGTGACCTCGGCCTGACCTACCGCAAAAGCTATGCATAAAGCAGCGAAGCTCAACGCTGGGCGACTATAAACGCCAGACAAGCCACTCTTTCTGCGAGGGGGAGGGGGCAGTAGCCGCGTACGCCAGTAGCGGGCCCGCTACTGGCGTACGCGGCTACTGTTAATACTCCCGATCTCCCTTATCAATATAAATAGTGGTAGGGATGGGCAAGTGAGCAAGCGCCTGGGCCATCAGAGGACCAACCTCCTCCCAGGAGAGACCACCCTTGCCGCAGCCAAGCTTAGGGAAGGCAATGCTCTCAATACCCTGCTGTTGATAACTGGCTATAAGACAATCTAGCCCCTGCTGGATGTAGATGAGGCGCGAGGGCTGGCGATAGTGATCCTTGGTGGGGAAGTTTAAGATCCAGGGCTGGCTTGCTGTGTAGAGTCGTGGCTGGCCAATCTTCAACTCTCCACTCTCACATTGCTGCTGATAAGCCCGGAACATCTTAGGGTAGCGCTGCTTGAAGGCCAGAGCCAGGCCCGCCCCCATGATACCCCGGCAGTTGACGGGATTGACAATGACCTGCTCTCTCGCCCGAAATAGATCGCCATCGACGATATACTGTGTAGGTTGTGCCATTCTGCCTTCTCATTCCTTCCCAAGAGATCCAACATGCTTGTCCAGAAAACAGTTAACTCATATATACATTACCTGCGTCAAGTCATCCAATAAATTATGTAAGGTCATCTGACTAAAAAATAGGGATTTCTCCTAATAGACAGGAGCGAGCGGCTCTTCTACACTATATGGTGCATTCGGCATGTTTTTTCTACGCCGATGATGCATAATACTTTCCATTCAGTTGGCAAGATAGCAAGAGTAGATCGGTGAAAGGTAGCTACATTTTATGCGCAAGCGCTTGATTATAAGCAGTCTGGGTGTGCTGGCAGCGCTCCTGCTGGCACTTATTCCCCTGTCCTCCGCCTCGGCACACGAGGTACGTCATGTGGGCAACTACACCTTTATCGTGGGCTTTCTCAACGAGCCAGCCTATGCGAATACCCAGAACGCAATCTCGCTAACCATCTGTAATGGCAAGACTTGCCAAATCGCGGGTGGCGGCGATGACGGCCCCGTCTCCAATCCGCTTAATGATGCGGATAAGAGCTTAAAGGCAGAGGTAAGTACAGGTGGCTCCGCCCCTCTGGCTCTTACCCTGACACCGGTCGATGGCGCGCCCGGCAAGTATACCGCCGATTTCATTCCGACCAAGACCGGCGATTACACTTTCCATTTCACCGGGACCCTCAATGGGCAGAAGATCGATGAGAAGTTCACCAGTGGCCCCAATACTTTCAGCGAGGTGGAGCATATCGCTTCCTATCCCGCCAGCCAGGGCACAACATCCCAGCAAGGCAATAGCGATCTACAAGCTCAGATTCAGGACGCGAAGAATACCGGCGTCCTCGTTGGCTCACTGGGCGCTCTGATAGGACTCATTGGGTTGGGAACAGCGGTCGTCGCGCTGCGTCGCCGTCCCGCCACTAGCACCAGATCAGACGAAAGCCTGCGCGGGTAAAACTGTCGATTCCTGGCCGTTGGCCCGACGCGTGCTTCAGCAGAGTCGGGCCGTGCTTTTTTTAAAACCTCTTAGTATATGGCCGATCTAGGCGTGCTTTTGTCGCATTCACATGCGTTACTCTATTTAGCTGGCATCTCTTACTACCAAACAATCCAAAATCCTGAATCAGCTAATTTCGGAGTATGATCACTATGAAAAAAGCTTTGCCTTTGCATTTTCTATTCGGCCTCGCTCTCTCCCTGCTTATCCTGCTGGTCGCCTGTGGAGAGAATAATAGTATCTCAGCCACGCCCACACCAGTACCCACAAGTGCTACAATCAGCCCAACCCCTACACCAACCACTAACAGCACGCCTACGCCGACCCCAACGCCCCAGGGTAAGGCGCTGGCCGATGGCGGCACGCAGAATTATCACAACAGCTATTTCGCCTTCAATTATCCCGCCAACTGGAACAAAACACAGGAGAGCGACGCCACGGTGCTGCTCACGGCCCCCAACAACCAGGAAACGACGATTGACGCAGAGAAGCTTGCGGGAATGCCCATCAGTAACTCATTGAAAAATAGTCTGCAAGAGGATACACTGGTTAAACAGGCAGCCAGCCCTGGCGCCATCAAGCAGCAGACGTTCAATAACATCTCCTGGTGGACGACGCGCGTTCAGGTCTCCAGGGATGGCAAGGCACTCTACTACGATATCGCCTATGGGCAGGACCAGGCCAGCCTCTATAAACTTGTGATATGCGAGGGTTCAGGCGGGTATGATGGCCTCTTCGATACGGTGCTCGACTCCTTCCAGCCCAACGCATAGCCAGGGTATTTCTTATTGCAATCAAAAGAAAGCTTTAGTATGCAAAACGCTGTATCCGTACCCTCCTCTCGGCGCTTCTCGATCTGGTTATCTTTCTTTGGTTTTATGCTTGTGGGCATCAGTAGCGGGGTAAGCGGTCCCATTCTGCCCAGCCTGAGCGCGTACTATCACGTGGGAGACGCCACGATTGGCTTGCTCTTGCTCGTCTCGCCCTTCGCCTATTTCCTCTCGTCCTTAAGTAGTGGTCTGCTCATTGAGAAGTTTGGGCTGCGCTGGCTCTTGCTCATGGGGACAGCCATCTTTATCCTCGGTTTCGCAGGCTTTGGCCTGCGCCTGCCATTTCTCTGGCTCTTCGCGGCTCGCCTCTGCATTGGCCTGGGCGCGGGCATCATCGAAACAGGCTTTAATATCTATATCAGTACACAGCCCAGGCAGGAGACGCTCCTGAACAACCTGCACGCCTTTTTCGGCGTGGGATCACTGCTTGGCCCCCTGCTCGTCAGCGCGCTCCTGACGCTTCTCTGGGACTGGAATATCGCGTATCTCTTCCTCGTCGTACTCTGCCTGCCCCTGGCGCTCGGCCTGGGTCCACTCTTTAGCGTGCCTGCGAATATCCAGGATACTCAGAGAGACGAGCCAGCCAAGAAAGAGGGCACTTTTGGCGCGACGCTCAAACTCCCTGTGGTCTGGATTGCGACTCTCTTCCTGCTCGTCTATGTCGGTGTGGAGACCTGCGCGGGCAGCTGGGGCTACACCTTCCTGCTCAATGAGCGCGCTCAGAGTCCGCTCATCGCGGGCTGGATCGTGAGTGGCTACTGGCTGGGTTTGACGCTGGGACGCTTCTTCTTACAGCGCCAAGCCGAACGCATGGGGATTAGCTCAACCGTTCTTGTTTATATCTGCCTGATCTGTATCGTGCTCAGCGCGCTCCTGGCCTGGCTTGTGCCCTCGGGCATTAGCGCGGCTCTGGCCTTCTGCCTTATGGGGCTGGGTGTGGCACCGCTCTATCCTCTCACGGTTGCCATCATGCCCAAGCTGGTTCCCGCCCACCTGGCGGCAAGCGCGATCAGCCTCCTGATTAGCGTCAGCATTATCGGCCTGGGCGTCTTCCCCTGGCTAGCTGGCCTGCTGGCCCAGGCCGTGGGCATCTGGACGCTCATGCCCTTTATCATCCTCCTGACTCTGGCGATGATTATCCTCTGGCGCGTGTTAGCGGGACATATAGCTTCGCACGCATAACAAGCCTGCTACTGGCGTACGCGGCTACTCTAGGTCAGTAGCCGCGTACGCCAGTAGCGCACACAGATCATCAGCCATTGATGGCGATGGTTTTGACCATGTGCTATCTCGATGACTTCAACGCACCGTTATAAACTGGAACGTTGCGTGTCCCAACCAGATAATAGCGTTTTTATGCATGAGTTATTTCCCTGTGCTTGCGATAGTGGTCTCGTACCAGGGCGCGCTCTCTTTGCGACTTGCCTCAAAGGCCGCGATGTCTTCCTGAAAACGTAGTGTGCGCGCAACAGCGTCCAACCCTTGCATGAGCACGTCTTTTCTAAAGGGATTGATGTCGAAGGAGTATACCTGCTCATCTGGTGTGACGACACGCTGTGAAGCCAGATCAATGGTCAGGGCATAGCCCGACGTAGCCTCAACCACGTCAAAAAGCGACTGAATCACGTTCTCTGGCAGGCATACGGGCAAAATACCAACATTAAAGCAGTTGTTATAGAAGATATCAGCAAAACCAACGGCAATAATCGCCCGAAAACCATACTCATATAAGGCCCAGGGCGCGTGCTCACGCGACGAGCCACAACCAAAGTTGGTGCGCGATAAAATAACACTCGCCTCTTGGTAACGCGGCATATTTAACACAAAGGTAGGATCGGGCTCCCTGGTCTTGCCCAAATAACGCCAGTTGGTGAAGAGCCCCTCAGCATAGCCTGTTCGGGTAACCATTTTCAGATAGCTCGCCGGAATGATGGCATCAGTATCTACATTCTCCCGATCCAACGGCATTACAATACCTTGATGCTGTGTAAAAGCCTCCATACAGATACTCCCTTTTCTACTCCCAGGTGCGAATATCAACGAAGTGGCCAGCGATAGCGGCAGCAGCAGCCATCGCTGGACTGACGAGATGCGTGCGGCCTCCCATTCCCTGCCGCCCCTCGAAGTTGCGGTTCGAGGTGCTGGCACAGCGCTCACCCTCGGCGAGGCGATCACCGTTCATACCCACACACATACTGCATCCCGGCTCACGCCAATCGAAGCCGGCCTCTACAAAGATATGGTCCAGGCCCTCCACTTCCGCCTGCTGTTTGATCAATCCGCTGCCCGGCACAACTATGGCTTTGACGCCTGACGCGACATGCTTACCTCTGACAAAAGAGGCAGCCAGGCGTAAATCCTCGATACGGCTATTGGTACAACTGCCGATGAAGACACGATCCAGGCGAATTTCACTCATCGGCGTTCCGGGTTCCAGTCCCATATAAGCTAGAGCGCGGCGCGCGGCAGGCTCGTCAGCGAAGCTTTCAGGCGCGGGAACCTGGCCCGTGACAGAGGCGACCATCATGGGCGAGGTTCCCCATGTCACCTGCGGCGAGATCGCATCCGCTTGCAGAATCACAACGCGATCAAAATGCGCGCCCTCATCTGTCGCCAGTGCTTCCCAGGATGCCACAGCCCGGTCCCATGCCTCACCCTGGGGAGCAAAGGGGCGCCCGCTCAGATAGGCGAAAGTCGTCTCATCCGGCGCGATTATCGCGGTCCTGGCTCCAGCTTCAATCGCCAGATTGCACAGCGTCATGCGTCCCTCCATTGAGAGCGAGCGAATGACCGGACCAGTAAACTCGATGCAATGCCCAGTACCACCATTGGCGCCGATTAAGCCAATGATGTAGAGCGCCAGGTCCTTCGCCGAGCAGCCCGATGACAGGCTTCCCTCGACACGAACCTCCATCGTCTTTGGCTTGACCTGCCAGAGGCATTGGCTCGCCAGTACATGTTCAACCTCGCTCGTTCCAACACCAAAGGCGAGCAGGCCGAAAGCTCCCAGCGTCGCGGTATGGCTATCACCACATACAATGGTCGTCCCTGGTAGCGTAACCCCCTGCTCCGGTGCAGCCACATGAACAATACCATTGCGCGGATCGTCGACCGAGAAGAACTGCACACCAGCAGCGCGCGCGTTACGATCCATCATCTCGACCTGCACTGCCGCCTGCCTATCCAGAATGGGGACCTGGCTACGACGACCATAGGCGCGAACAGGAGTCGTGGGAATACTATGGTCAATCATGCCAAAGGTCAGATCGGGTCGGCGCACACTACGCCCTTCCGCTTTCAAAGCCGCGAACGGCTGTGGTGATGTAACCTCGTGGATAAGATGGCGATCAATATACAGAAGCGATCCCTGCCCCTCAATTTCGCGTACCACGTGAGATTGCCAGATCTTCTCAAACATCGTTTGTGTTCTCGTTGCTTGTGGCATAGAAACTGTCCCTTTCACAACATGATGACAAGACATACGTGTTACTATAATTCTGTAACACAGGCAAGTCAGCCTTTACAAGCAGTATAACCATCAGCAAGTGATATGTCTAATACTTATTTTGTAAAAAATTGACAACTTAAAGGCATCAACTATCTAGCTTTTTCCGGCAGTGATGCTTTTTTGTTATCAAAATTTAAATAAATAAGTATTAGACATATCATCGGGCGCAAGCTATACTCATGAACAAATGAAACATACACAAGTTTTGCCTATTCAGCTCTTTACGCCTGGCAAGCTACGTGATAGGAGATTGTCTTATGCATCCACAAATGTCTGATACAGAAGAGAAGGCATCTATACGCGCTCTAGAAAGCGAGCAGCAGACGACTCTGAAGCAGTTTCTTAATAAACCTTCCTGCTGGGTTGTATTCACTACCTGGTTCAAAATTGGTGTCATGTCGTTTGGTGGGGGATCAGCGACGTTGTTATTGATCCAGCGCAAATGCATTGAACAGATGAAATGGGCTACGGAAGAGGAGTATAGTCGCTACTGGAGCTTAAGTCAGATTTCACCGGGTATCGTCATGTTCGCGACAATGATTCTAATGTTTCGCAAGATCGGCGGATGGAAGAATGTCATCGCAGCATTCGCCGGGCTACTTATACCCAGTGCGCTCATTACACTGCTCTTTTCAGCTGGTTTTAAGGCTGTACAGAACCTGCCAGCAGTGCAGGCCATGCTTCAGGGGGTTATTCCAGCTACGGCTGGCATTATGCTTACCTTATCGCTTAAGTTTGCCCAACCACTGGTAAAGAAGAGCTATAAGGCCGATAGCTTGAGCCTCATTGAATGCCTGGTCATCATTCTAAGCAGCGCCAGCGCATTGATCTTCTGGCATATAGACGTCGTACTGGTTATGCTAGGCGCGGCCCTGTTGAGTGTTGGATTTTTTCTTCCCCTACGCACTTGGCTTGCTCCAAGACAAGCAGCAGCCCAAAGGAGGCAATAGACATGAATCCATTTATTTACTTTCTACTCTTCTTCAAGGCTTCGCTCTTCTCTTTCGGCTCAGTGGGCAACCTTGCTAGTTTGCATCGCGATCTGCTGAGTAAGGGGTGGGCAAGAGAAGCTAACTTTGGCGAGGCGCTGGCAATTGGGCAATTTAGCCCTGGCTCCAATGGTCTCTGGACGGTCAGCCTGGGCTACCTGACATATGGCCTCCCTGGAGCAGGCCTGGCGCTGCTCTCCCTGGTGCTTCCCCCGCTACTCATCCTTCCGCTGGAGGCAGCATACCACCGCATTGAGCACCAGGCCTGGGCACAGGCGGTTATCCGTAGCCTCTCATTGGTCTCGATTGGCATCCTGCTGAGCGCAGCATGGTCTATTCTGGATGGACGTACCATCGATATTGGAAGCGTCCTGATTTGCCTGGCAGCCTGCGCTCTCTGTATGAACCGCCGCATCGGGTCGTTCCTGACCCTGCTTCTAGCCATGGGAGCAGGCTACCTCCTCTATGGCCTCCACTAAAAGAGTACGCCAGTAGCGGGCATAGGTTACAATACATAAAAAACCATAGACACGAGGAGCAGACATGGCAGAATATACAGATGATATGAAAGAACTCACAGCCCTGCGCGAGGATGAGAAGCGCTGCGTGCGCATCCTGGCCGCATGTCGCCGTTTCGCGGTCAACCTTGGCGGCGACGCGGGCTACTACGCGACCTTCGCCCAGAACGAAGAGGTGCTGCTCGACTCCTTCCAGCAGGTTCTCGCAGCCCACCAGAACTATGATCAACTCTTCGCCCAGCGCTGCCAACGCGCTGGTCTAACCCCCGCCGACGTCCAACGCCTACGCGCCCGCCTGCAATTCTGGCTCTCTTCCCAGGAAGATGTTTAATCCCAAGAAAGCTCTCCCATCCTTACCTCAACCAGTAGCATAAAATACAACTAGTGGTCTAGACGTCTTGACAAGAACTCATTTCAACAGTACAGTTATAAGTATGTATCAGCTTTGTGAAGAAAGGATCTCTTCCAGGCGCCTGGTACACCAACCCCTTTGTAGGGGCAACGCGTGAAACGCCTTCTTTTGTTTCATTCGCTGTTGCCAAGTTTTCAAGGAGGAAAGCTGCATGAATCGTTCACGCAGGATGCTTTTTGTGCTCGCGGCAGGCTTTTTACTGCTCACCAGCGCGGTGACAGCTGGGCTGATGCAGATCGGCAACGCCGGTCAGGCCCATGCCGCCACGTCTTTTCCCACTTCGTATTTCGCTCCCTATCAGGATGTCACCATTGGTGCCTCGCTACAGTCGGTTGCCCAGGCAACCGGACAAAAGTATTACACACTGGCCTTTATTACCGGCAATGGCTGCAATGCTGACTGGGCCGGTACGATCCCGCTGAATCAGACCAGTATCTACTTGCCCAACCTGGATAG
Organism: Ktedonobacter sp. SOSP1-52; assembly: GCF_016587395.1. NCBI lineage: Bacteria > Bacillati > Chloroflexota > Ktedonobacteria > Ktedonobacterales > Ktedonobacteraceae > Ktedonobacter > Ktedonobacter sp. SOSP1-52. Next base: position 898,898 of record NZ_BNJH01000005.1, on the reverse strand, counting down.
CGATATCAGCTACCTGCGCGCTCAGGGCGGCGATATCATTATCTCCTTTGGCGGCGAGGCCGGTCAGGAACTGGCGCAGACCTGTAGCACCGTCAGTTCCTTGCAGGCGCAGTACCAGGCCGTCATTAACCAGTACCATGCAACGCATCTCGATTTCGATATCGAGGGCGGCGAGCAGGGCGACTCGACGACCTACACACGTCGCAATACGGCCCTGGCAGCGTTGCAGACCGCTAATCCTGGCCTGACCATCTCGTTCACGCTCCCATCCGCGACTACCGGCCTGCTCAGCGATAGTCTGGGCCTGCTGAATAACGCGGTCTCGCATGGCGTCAACTTCAACATTGTCAACCTTATGACAATGGACTACGGCTCGCCCGATAGTCAGATGGGGCAGGAGTCCATTAACGCGGCCAATGGTCTCCATTCCGAGCTACAGAGCATCTTCCCCTCGAAAAGTTCCAGCCAGCTCTGGGCCATGGTCGGCATCACGCCCATGATTGGGCAGAACGACTCTGGAGGCGAGGTCTTTAGCCTGAGCAATGCCTCGCAGGTGCTCTCATTCGCCCAGACAAATAAGATTGGCGAGCTGGCCTTCTGGGAAGTACCACGCGATAACGGCAACTGCGCCGGTTCAACGACCGCCTCCGATACCTGTAGCGGTATCTCACAGAGCGCCTACGCCTTCACCAATCTCTGGAAGCCCTTCACCAGCGGTAGCAGTGGTGGCGGTAGCACACCTACACCTACTCCCACCCAGACAAAGACGCCCACGCCAACACCTACCCAGACAAAGACGCCTACTCCCACTCCCACGCCTCCAACTGGCGGAAACCTGGTCAGTAACCCCGGCTTTGAGACAGGCAGCCTCTCCAGCTGGACCTGCCAGGCAGGCGATAGCGTGGTAAGCAGTCCGGTCCACAGCGGCTCACATGCCCTGGCGATGGTCCCCAGCAGCTCGACCACGGGCGAGTGTGACCAGACCATCAGCGTCCAGCCCAACCACACTTACACCCTGAGCGCCTATGTGGATGGACCATATGCCTATCTGGGGGTACAAAATGGCACCAGCACCTGGACCAGTAGCAGCAGTTACACGCGCTTAAGTGTGACCTTCACAACGAGCGCTTCGCAGAGCAGTGCTACCATCTACATTCACGGCTGGTACGCCCAGGGCAGCGTCTATGTGGATGACGTCTCCCTTAGTTAGACTATAGAAAACAAAATCTCGCCGCGCTATGGTGAACAGAAAAAGGTGTGTGGTGGCGATCTGGCAGAGCCAGATCGCCACCACACACCTTTTTCAACTTTGTATTTCTTCTGACATATTGGTTGGTAGCCTGAATAAACTGCTGACGTTGAGTCTCGGCCTGATGTTGGGCTATAATCAAAGGGGCCAGTTGTAGGCTGGCGCGAGAGGGGGGTATGGTGGAAGTTGGGTAAAAACTCCCCTATCCATATTGATATTCTTCTATATTTTGCGATGAAAAGAGGTTATGCATGAAATACGGTATCTCGCTTCCCAATGGCTGGACGATGAGCCTGGTGGGTATTAAGGATCCCGTTGAGGCATATGAGACGATGACCAATGTGGCAAAGGCCGCAGATGAGACAGGCTTTGAGGCGGTGTGGATGGTCGATCACTTCCACACAGTTCCCACGCCAACACAGGAGGTCACCTTTGAGAGTTGGATGTCGCTGGCAGCTATCGCGCGCGATACCAAGCGCGTGCGCATCGGGCAGATCGTGACCTGCAATAGCTACCGTAATCCCGCCCTGCTGGCCAAGATGGCGAGTACACTGGATGTCCTGAGCCATGGCCGTTTGAACTTCGGCATTGGCGCGGGCTGGTATGAACATGAGTATAAGGCATATGGCTATCCCTATCCCGACGCGCCTGAGCGCCTGCGTATGCTACGTGAGGCTCTCCAGGTTATTCACGCCATGTGGGAGCAGGAAGAGGCCCATTTCGAGGGCAAGTACTACCAGGTACGCGGCGCAATCAACCAGCCCAAAGGCGTGCAGAAGCCACACCCTCCCATCCTCGTCGGTGGTGGCGGCGAGAAAGTGACGCTCAAGTTGGTAGCCCAGTATGGCGACGCCTGCAATGTGGGCGGCGACCTGGCAACCATCAAGCACAAGCTTGGAGTGCTCAAGCAGCACTGCGAGACGGTGGGACGCGATTATAGCAGCATCTATAACACGACTGGCTCATTCTGCTCCATCGCCGATACTGACGAGGAGGCCCTGGCCCTGGTCCCCGAAAAAGCCAGAGGCAATCTCAGAGATACCTCCCTCGTGGGCAGCCCCGAGACCATCCGCCAGCGCATCGCGGCCCTGGAGGAGCTGGGTATTCACGAGATCATTATCGATTTCCCCAGCGCGACCGACCTGACAACGCTTCACCGCTTCGCGCAGGAGTTTATCGCTAAATAAACCCGCTACTGGCGTACGCGGCTACTTCTCCAGGGGAGATAGCCGCGTATCAGGTACAACGTCCCCATACATCATCTTTCCCGCTATCCTATATACCATCTTTCCCTCTATTCCATACATCATCTTTCCCGCTATATACTATGAAGTAATTTCTTTAGCCACATCAAAAGATAGTTCACTTTTCCCTTGACTCTCCCCTAAGGGGAGGATGTAAGCTCTCTTTAGAAGCGGAGGAAGAGAAGGTTATGCTCAAGATTGGAGAATTTGCGCGTCTCAGCCAGGTATCGATAAAAACGTTGCGACACTATGACGCACTGAACGTGCTGCGGCCAGCGCGGATCTATCCAGAGAGCGGCTACCGCTTGTATGAAATCGGGCAACTGGTCGATATGGTGCGTATTCTGGCGCTCAAAGACTGCGGCTTTACGCTGGAAGAAATCGCACGGTTGCTGCAAACCTACGACACGAAGACGGTCGAGGCACTGCTACACCAGCGGATAGCGGCTCAGGAGCAACTCGTTGCGGATGAGCAGGCGCGTCTCCAGCGCATGATTGCACGCACACAGCAACTGGCCGACGCTGACCGTGTTCCGCTGTATGATGTCGCGCTCAAACAGACCGAGCCACTTACGCTGGTTGGTCTCCGCCAGTGCGTCGCGACAACCGCAGAGATTGGCCCTTTCGCACAAATGGTCATGCGTCATTGCGAGCAACACGGGGTAGTCTCAAGTGGCCCTCTGATCCATCTCTATTATGATGAGAGTCAACTGGATGAAGGATTTGATCTTTTTGTGGGCATGTCAGTCACTGCTTTGCCTCCTTCCCTGGCCGATCTCTGCTGTGAAAGGCTTGCGGGCGGGGAGCAGGTCGCGTGCGTCATTTATCGCGGTGATTATAGAAACATCAGCAGCGCTTATAGCGCGCTGGATCGCTGGCTCTCGACAAGCAGCTATCGCATAGCGGGACCATGCCGCGAGATTTATCACCTCAATCCAACGCACACAGACGATCCGGCGTCCTACATTACCGAAATCCAGTATCCTCTGCTGCCCGCTTGCGATGTGAGCTAACGTATTCCAGAAACAGGAGAGATTACGATGACACTTCCACTGGTTCCCTTTGAGGGACGAATGAGCTATTGTCTAATAAAAAGTTTACAGATGGTTCTGGCCCATCAGGGGCATACGTATCCTGTTGAGTGGTTGGAATGTGTAAGTGGCGAACCATTCGGTTTTGTGTATATTCGCGATAAGCAGAGCCTTTTTGCCGTCGATGGCTATGTATATCATCGCGCAGGCGAACACCTGCTGCGTACTTTGAATTATAGCTACACCTATACAAGTTCCCAGAATGACGCTGCCGCGCTGGCCAGCCTGGAGGACGCGCTGAAGTCGGGTCCGGTCGTGACTGGCATGCTCGATATGGGATATCTCACGTACATACCTAATCATACCCAACTCTATGGCAGCGACCATGCCATTGTGGTACTGGCTTTGCAGTCCGACGCGGTGATTGTCCACGATCCAGCAGGCTATGTGGCTACCCCCCTCCCGTTGAGCGACTTTCTGGCTGCCTGGCAGCGCGACATCTACACGGGCAAACCCTACGGTTTATGGCAAATCGGAGCACAGGGGAAGCCGCCAACTGAGGAAGAGATCTGGGAAAAGACGCTGGCCCGCGCCCGCGAGAACGTTGCGTGGGAGGCAGGAGAACTGTTTCCCGGTGGACCCACGGCCTTCTATGGTCCCACCGCTATGCGTACCCTGGCAGGCGATCTCCAAGCATGGCCAGAGATTGGCCTGGGGCCATTGCCATACTTTAGCTGGCAAGTATCGGCACAACGCTGTCTGGATAGCGCCTTCTTCCTTCGTGAAAAGCTTCCCACAGCCGCAGCCATCCGTTGGGAAGAATGCCAGCTCTATGGCCAGCTCCAGCACACATCCGTAGCCAACAAGCGAGCTGCCTTGCCTGAATTGCTGGAACGCCTGGCGGAGCGTGAGGAGGAGTTTATCGCCGCACTTGTTTGAGCATTGTTGAGACTCGGGAAGTCCATGCAGACCAGCCAGCGATGAGCATGAACACAGAACAATGGTGCTAAGAATAATGATGAGGATGTGGGTTGATAGCTCTAGAGCTATCAACCCACATCCTCATTATCAACAAACAGTGGATGTTCAGTAAAAAGCCTTAACTCAGGCTAATAATTACTTTGCCGAAAGGCTGGACTTCGCTGTAATACTGATAGGCAGCTTTCGCCTCCGCAAAGGGAAACACGCGGTCGATGACTGGCCTCATGCCATTGGCGGCGATGGCGCGGTTCATGGCGAGGAACTGCGCACGACTGCCAAGGGAGATGCCTCGCAGGGTAGCGGTCCCCATGAAGACGGCGCGGTGAATTCCTCTATCGTCCGTGTTGTCGCGCGCCACCGATCCGATCACGGCAATCTCTCCCGCGATCCTGGTCGCACTGATCGACTTGACAATTGTACCAGGTCCGCCGACCTCGACCACGTGATCGACCCCTCTCCCATCTGTTAATTCGCGCACCGCGAGATGCCAATCAGGCGTCGTGCGGTAGTTGATCACGTGATCCGCCCCCAGCGCCTTGAGCCGCTCGGCCTTCTCAGCACTCGAAGTGGTCGCTATGACCCGTGCGCCAGCGATTTTGGCGAGTTGGAGGGCAAAGAGCGAGACTCCTCCTGATCCCAAGGTGAGCACACTGTTGCCAACCTGGAGTCCCATCCCACCAGTGAGAGCATTCCAGGCGGTGAGCGCGGCACAGGGAAGGGACGCCGCTTCCTCAAAAGAGAGATGATCCGGGATGGGAACTACTCCATCCTCTGACAAAAGGGCATATTCCGTCAGCATGCCATCCAGCGAACCACCAAGCTGGTCGGCGACCTCCGCCTGAAAGGGACCGTCAATCCAACGAGGGAAGACAACGCCAGCCACGCGGTCACCCACCTTGACACTCTTCACCCCCTCACCGATGGCTACGACCTCTCCAGCACCATCGGAGACCGGGATCACATCTGGTCGCACAGGCAAGGGATAGTAGCCAAGCAGCAGGATCAGCAGTTCTCGTGCATTGAGTGAGCAAGCTCGCACTCTCACCAGTACTTCGCGCGAGCCAGGTACTGGTACTTCTTGTTCCCTCATTACAAGCCCCTCAAGGCCTGCGCCCATGTTTATATGATAGCTTTTCATGAGATACGCTTTTCTTCTGCAACTTCTTTTTGCTGATAGAGTAGAAGCTTGCCCAGACCTACTATCTCGGCTGGTCCCTCAGCCAGGGGAAAGAGATGCTCTCCAGCCCATGCGAAGGCCTTTCTATTGCCTTCTTCGGCCGCCTCCTGCGTCTCAAAGATGCTGATACTCACCGCCTCGCCCTCTCCAAACTGAACCACAATAAACTCGATAAAACCTGGCTCATTCTTGAGAACTGGCACAAAGACGTCCTTTGTCTTTTGCGTCAGCGTGTCTATCAAATGTGGCTGAACTTTGATTTTTCGCATCACAGCATACATATATATCTTCCTATTCCTTTCTGATACAGCATTTATCCTCTACATGCTTGATTGTAGCCTGATAAGCTGATAGAATCGTTCCTAATTAAAGGCGCTTTGAGATAGGAGCAGGAATTGGTCTATCGCCCAACGGCTCGCGTGCTGACGGTCTTAGAACTCCTCCAGGCACATGGACGCATGACCGGCGCGGAGCTGGCGCGTCGGCTGGAGGTGGATGTCCGCACGGTTCGCAACTATATTGAGACCCTGGTTGACCTGGGCATTCCCGTGGAGGCTGAACGGGGGCGCTATGGAGCCTACCGCCTGCGAGCTGGCTACAAACTCCCACCACTAATCTTTACAGAGGATGAGGCCCTGGCATTGACGCTCTCGTTGCTGGTGGCTCGTCAATCGGGGCTATCAAGGAGTGTTCCCTCTTTTGAGGGGGTGCTGGCCAAGGTTGAGCGCGTCCTACCGAGCGAGACCCGCTCACGCATCCAGGCAGTCGCGCAGACAGTGGCCTTCGAGAGCGGAGCCACATCGGAGGCACCCTCGGGCCTGGCGGTAATGGTCCTCAGTTCGGCAATTCAGGAAGGGCGACGAGTACACCTGCACTATCGCTCGCCGCGTTCGGAGGTAACGGAACGAGACTTTGATCCCTATGGAGTCGCCTATCACAGGGGCTTCTGGTACACCATCGGCTACTGCCACTTGCGTGAAGGTGAACGCCTCTTTCGCCTGGACCGGATCGAGCATATCGAGATGACTACTGAAACCTTTCCCCCACGGATCAACTTTCCCGCCCTAGAAGCGGTGCAACAGGCACTTGCCTCAGTACCGAGGATATGGCAGATCGAGGTAAGACTGGAGGCAACCCTAGATGAGGCCCAACGGCAGACACACATCCCAAAAGCCTTCTTTACGGAGGTAGCGGGCGGAGTTCTCTTGCGCGTCGAGGTCGAGGATCTGCCCTGGATGGCCCGCCTGCTGGCAGGCCTGGACATGTCTTTCACCATCCAGCGCCCACCTGAGTTATGCGAGGTCCTGCGCCAGCATGCCCACAAACTGGTTAGTTACACAGAGAGTGAGGAGATGCGCTACTGACGTACGCGCCTATGCTGGGCGCACGCACATGGACTGGGGAGCGTAGGTGCGTACGTCAATAGCGCATCTCGCCTCTATTACATCTTTACCCGGCAATAAACTCGTTAATGATGCGGGCGAGATCGGGGCCTTTGTCTTCTTGCAGAAAGTGGCCTGCGTTGGCAATAATGGTATGAGGCTGACCCTTGGCACCGGGGATGAGGGCCTGCAAGACTGCGTCTCCGCCACGTGTGATGGGATCGCTATCACTAAAAGCTGTCAGGAAGGGTTTCTCCCAGCGGCGCAGGACCTCCCAGGCGGCGCGATTGGCCTCGGTGGCAGGGTCATCAGGCTTTGTAGGCACGAGCAGCGGGAACTGAAGCGCCCCTGCCATATAGATCTCATCGGGGAAGGGAGCGTCATAGGCGGCAACCTCCTCGGGCGCAAGGGGCGTCACGCAACCGCCCTTGACGACACGGCCCGCTTGAAAGCCCTGGAAGGTCTGCGACATGCGCTGCCAGTGCAGGAAGGCCTCGCTGGGCGGCTGGTCGCCTGTGGGCAGGAAGGTATTGGCGGCGATGACGCGGGCGAAGCGCTCCGGTTGCTCTCCCACGAGGCGCAAGCCAATCAACCCGCCCCAGTCCTGGCAGAAGAGCGTTACCTGGCGCAGATCGAGCGCGTTCAAGACACCGTGCATCCAGTCGACGTGACGCTTATAGGTATAGTCCTCGCGCTGCGTGGGCTTATCCGAGCGACCAAAGCCGACGAGGTCGGGGGCGATAACGCGATGTCCAGCGGCGGACAGCAAGGGAAACATCCCACGATACAAATATGACCAGGAGGGTTCGCCATGCAGCAGCAGAACCGGCGCGGCCTCTCGCGGCCCCTCATCCACATAGTGCACACGCAGGCCATCCACCTCCAGATAATGTGGCTCAAAGGGGTAATCAGGTAGGTTGACGAAGCGCTCGTCTGGTGTCCGAAGTACTTCCATAGTTCCTTCTTTCTTCGTGCAGTGATAGGTCTGTCCAATAAGTAAAGGGAGACATTGTGCTACGCCATGCTCCGGCCGGAGTGAGATCCTCCAGCTCCTCCCTCTTTACTATATGGTATACTATTTTTTACTAATCACACCTCTCTCGCATGAAGATAAGGGACACAAAGTTGTGTCTGGAGGGATACCACAATGCCTGATACACTTCTACTCCTCATCATGGTAGGCATATTGGGTGTCTGCCTGCTGCTCGCCAACTATGGAAAGCACTACCGCATCCGCCGTACAGGCAGGCGTGTTCTGGCCAGGGTGGTCCAGGTCAACTACTATCAAGTCACGAACCAGGCGCAAGATATTCCGCTCTATAATGTGCCAGCGGCGGTCGGTCGCTGGCGCTACGAGGTCATTGCCGAATGGAATGATCAGGCCAGCGGGAACGCGCTACGTATCTCCAGCGGTCTCAAGAATGGTCTCCCCCGCTGCCAGAGCGGCGACTACCTCTGCGCCTACATCAGTCCCAAAGGCAGCTACCTGGAGAGCGCCTAGCCTGCTAGAGTGCTAAAGACAAGCTGTTAAAAAAAGTTCAAACCTAATGATTACCGACACTAAATAAGGTCGCTAGTTGCGAAGGATCGGGTAACCGTTCGCGGTTACTCGGTCCTTCTGCCTTCCCTCTTCTCTTTTATCCTCCAATATGCTATTATTCCAATATTGGAATAATAGCATATTGGAGGATAAAAGATTATCACGACTCTAGGCTACGCTCTTCTGGCACTGCTCGCTCGCCAGGAGTCCTCTGGCTATGACCTGGCTCAACGCCTTAAACGACCTATTGGTTTCTTCTGGACCGCTCATTCCAGCCACATCTACAGTGAGTTGGCCCGCCTGGAAGAGGGGGGATTTATTACCGCGCAAGTGGTCGCACAACCTACTCGCCCGGCCAAAAGGCTATTCTCCGTGACAGAGAGTGGTCTCGCAGCTTTACGCGCATGGGTGACCTCACCGATTGAGCCATCTCCACCGCGCGACGAGCTTGTGCTCAAAGCTTACGCTATCTGGCTAGCTGACCCCGCGCAGGCTATCGCGTTGTTTCGGCAACAGCAGGAGTTACACGCTGCACGCCTGGCTGAGTATGAACACATCCTGGCCCGAATCGAGCACGAGCATGGCAAGCAACTGGATGTTACGCTGCCCGATTTTGGCAATTATGCGACTCTCCATGCGGGCGTGTACGCGGAGCAAGCCTCAGTTGCCTGGTGTAGTTGGATGGTGGAGCAGTTGACAAACCATTCTCGACAGGAAACAGAGCAAGGATAGCCACGCACTTACTCATATAACGCCTATACAGGGAGGTTCTTTTTTATGAAACAGGATGGTTTCCTTCACATGCACTCAAGAAGAGCAAAACCCTTCTCCTTGCCAGTATATTCCAGACGCCACTTCTGCTCTCTGGCAACGATGAGCATCCTCGTCGCCGCTTGCCAGTCCCCCGCGCCTGTGCAAATTCCCGCGACGCCGACACCACGCTCAACGCTCAAGCCTATCATCGCCTCCAATGCACACAACCTGGCACAAATCGGCGTCCTGGAGAATATGCAGGACAAGGTGCGCAGCCTCTGCTGGTCGCCTGATGGAAGATTCCTGGCCGTGGCTCCAGGCGAACACATTCAGATCTGGCAGAGCACCTCCTTGAAACAGGTTGCCACATTACAAGGAAAAACAGGTAGCATCAATGGGATGGCCTGGTCATCCGATGGCACCTATCTGGCAGCTGCTGGCAACAAAGGCATAGTGCAGATCTGGCAAACCACCAACTGGCAGACCCAGAGACTATTGAACTGGCAAACAACATCGACACATCCTCGACCAGAATTATTGAGCATGGCATGGTCGCCTACATCGAAGCGACTGGTGGCGGGGAATGCCGATGGCGCGCTTCTTCTCTGGGACACCACAAACGGAAAAAATCTTGGGCTTTGGGAGGGACCCGGCCAGTATGTAAGCTCAGGCGGGCGCTATCCTTACGCGGTCTGGGGTGTGGCCTGGTCCCCTGATGGGCGCTATATCGTCTCGAACCGCTATGATAAATACACATTTATGTGGGATACCCAAAGTAGTAAGATTACCCACCAGCTCCCACCCCAGGACCAGCCCAATGGCGTTGCTTACTCGCCAGATGGACAGTTTGTTGCTACATCAAACGACGCTGGAACTGTCCAGATCTGGGATGCACAAGGCAAACTTGTACGTGTTCTAACCGGTCATACAGATGCGGGCTGGGCATATCCCGTCATGTGGTCGCCCAATACCTCTCTCCTGGCCACCGCACGCGCCTATGGTCTGGTACAACTCTGGGAAGTGCAAAACGGGCAAGAGCTAGTTGCCATTCAGGGACACAACGCAGGTGTATTTACAGGGAGCTGGTCGCCTTCGGGTACCATTATTGCTACTGGCAGCGATGATACAACGGTTCGCCTCTGGGGGGTTACGCGGTAAAACCATTCATCTTTTCCATTCGCACTTTATCAATCCCGAAAGAATTCAAGCGCTCTATGTCCAAAGGAAGAGCCGGTTTTCTAGTTGGGAAGCTGGTTCAATACCGAACTCACGGAGTTGTCCGCGAATATTGCTGCGAGCAGCCATGGGCGAGGTCTGGCGCGCATCGGCAAAGGCCTCGGGGCAGAAGCGCTCCGCGAGATCCCAGACATATGAATATGTGCCGCGCGTACGCCCCGTCAGGTCGACTTTGCAGATTAGGAAGCGACGTTGTAGCTCCACGAGCCCACGCTCAGTCGCCAACTTCATGGATTTCTCTCCCAGCCTGGCGCCGCGCCTCAGCTCGCGCGATGGTTGCGCGCCATGCTCGTCCAGATATTCATAGATCGTTTTGGCTTCACCAGAGAGCCGACCAGCAAAATAGAGATGATTTATATCTCGCTCCTGCTCCTGGCCACGCCCTGCCAGGGCCGCGATAAAATCGGGGAGATACTCAGGCGCGATAAAGCTGGGCTGGCCCTGAACAATCTTGCCATAGTAGAGCTGTCGCGAGAAATGCAGATCATCCTTCCAGAACCAGGTACGATCTAGAACCGAGGTCGCGGTCTCCCCCATCGCCTCGGCCAGATTAGGAAATGGCAGGCGTGGCAACGGTCCCCAGGTACAGAAGCCGCACCCCTCCACAAACGTAATCGCCTCCTCTGGCCCGGTGATCTGCCCCGGTATAAATGAACGCCACTTTACGGCCTCCTGCATCTTGCCTACCCTTCTAGCACCATATCATCGATGCTGTTAAAAATATGTCCGTCCCTATCGTACTTCTTCCCCTGCCCCACTGCAAGTAGGGAAAGCATATCCTCCTCAGCTCGTGAGCCCACATCGGAAGAGGGTATGTTGGATGTGAAACACCACAGGCACCAAAGGCCTTGCTTTTAGAGCATGTTTTGCAATTGAGTAGAGCCATTTTCTGAACTGCTTCTGCCTATTTCCTGGAAACCTCTTGTGGTAGACTGAAGGATGGGTACGCGTTATTAAAATCAGTAATAGACTGGATAAGCGTAGAAAGACTACACGTATGATGCAAGGATTGGTTTCGCTTCGCGGAAAGGACCTTTATGTACAGGTCAGTGGTCCTGTCGATGCTCCAACATTACTTTATTTGCATGGAGGGCCTGGAACGGGAGCTTACGATTTCGACCTCCATCAAAGAGAGCGGCTAATCAGGCACCTTCGACTTGTCACGTTGGACCAGCGGGGCGTACTGCGATCTGCTCCCCTGACCCCCACAGAGCCATTTGGTTTGCAAGATCTCGTCGAAGATTGTGAGGCACTCCGGATGCATCTAGGTATTGAGCGCTGGTCTGTGCTTGGTCACTCATTTGGGGGTTATCTTGCGCTCAAGTATGCCCTGGCATATCCCGATGCGATAGACAAGCTCCTCTTCGAGAATCCATCGTTTGATTTCGTTTCCTCAATGAAATCTCTGCTCGCGGGAGCAGCAGAACAGTATTCCCAACTTGGACAGCAAGCGCAGGCCGCCGCCTGTCTATCGGCAGCTTCGGAGCATCAGCCAGCGAAAACGCTATGGGAAACATTCTCGCAACTTATGGGCGACTTAGGTGAGAGACGCAACTTCCTCTATGTATATGGGCCACAGAAGAGCTTTTTCGAGGATCTGGTTGCCGCGTCTCCTCTATCTCCTGAACAATGGCAACGTGCCGCCCTTCACCAGAAGAAACTGGTAGAAGAGGGGCGTATCTTCGATTCCGCGACAGCCGATCTCGCCCGGTGCCACCATCCCGCGCTTCTCATCAAGGGAAAGTACGATTGGGTCATCAGTCAAGATCAGGTGTTGGCATTTCAGAATACAAAACCTAACGCCTCTCTTCAAACGTTTGAATACAGCGGCCACTTTGCCCATTTCGAAGAGCCAGACACCTACGCTATGGCAGTATGCAAATTAATCTTGGACAATAGCGATAACGTAAAATGAAAGCGAGCCTTCCGTTCGCCATTAATTGTGCAGCAAGACGATCAGGGGTGGTGCAGGGAGGTTCCTCTCAACCTCAAGGAAAGATTATCAAGGTGTTTTTTTGCGTGACACCCCGCGCCTGCGGCGCTCGCACGTGATAGGAGGTGTGGTGCGTACTGACAGCCATAGGCTGTCAGTACGCACCACACCTCCTATCACGAGAAAAGGTTATCCTTGCTTCCTGCTGACAGTAATAGTGCGGTAGATGGGAATACGCAGGGTCAGCGCGTTGTAGACGCCCGCCTGCTCCTCAGAGAAATGGAGCTCGAACTCGTTGTCCTCGCTGGTATAATACGTCTCCTCGCTCATGGGTAGCAAGCTATCCTTAATAAAACCTTGCGTGGTGAGCCTCTCCCCATAGCGCCTCACTTCTAGCGAGAAGCCATTTTCTCCCACGTATGCCCCCACGGCTTTATCGAGCGTAGCCTCACTCAGTGTCACAGGTGTGCGCTCTACGGGGGGAAGCTCAAAGATGTAGCGGGCTATCTTGCGTGTAATTCTCTCTACGTTCGTTTCGGGTGCGTTCGCCAGCACAACGATCATGGCCTGGTCATCGACAAAGCGCGCGATAAAGGTATGGAAGCCAGGAATGCCACCACCATGTCCGATGAGACGATGTCCTCCATATTCGGTGACACGGAAGCCCAGGCCGTACTCCTCAAGCCGTCCATCGGCCAGCCGCGTCGGCGTATACATCCGTTCTAGGGTGGCTGTATCTAGCAGGCGTTCCTCGCGTAGCGCGGCATCCCAGCGTACCAGGTCCTCAACCGTTGAACCAAGTGCGCCTGCCGCGTAGGGAATACTCATACTGAGGTATTCTGCATGCCGGTATATCTCACCAATCCTCTCATAGCCGCTAGCCCGGCGTGGAACGATTGTCTCGTTATGCATATAATAGGAGCGGTTCATTTCCAGCGGTTGAAAGATATGTTGCTGGATAAACTGCTCATAGCTCATACCTGTTATCTTCTCAATAATCAGGCCCAGCAAGTGATAGCCTGAGTTATTGTATACATAGCCAGTTCCAGGCTCAAACTCAAGCGGTAGATCTTTGAAATATGCAATTAAGCCGCCAGGCAACACATCTTTCTTTGAGATTTCCTGAAAGAAATTATCTAATGAGGTATAACTCTTGATGCCAGAGGTATGGTTCAGCAAATTAGTAATCGTAATCGTCCGACCATGTGTTGGATAATCGGGCAAATAGGTGGTGATTGAGTCATCGAGGCGTAGCTTCCCCTGCTTCTCCAGCAGCATAATCGCCACCGCCGTAAACTGCTTGGTAACAGAGGCCAATCGAAAGACGGTATCAGGCTCAATAGGACAGCTCCACTCCAGGTTCGCAAATCCGTAACCCGCACTATGGATCATTTTGCCATCCTTCACGATAGCTATGGCGACTCCAGGCCCCTGAAGATCAATCTCCTCAGCTACAACCTGGTCAATCTCGCTCAGCATTTCAAATTCCCTTTCACTTCGACGCTTACAGAGCTTTATGCTATGATATCACTAAAAAGGTCATGCATAGAATCACATGGCAGGGAGGCTCAGATGAGCATAGAATTGGCACAGACACTTCAGAGCGCCACTCTTGTGGCCGAAGAGGACGCGTTATGGGGCGAGGGAACAATTCCGCTAAAAGTTATGAGCTATCTCAGCCAGGAACTGCCGCCCATGGAGCTAATTACCTCGGTTCGCGCGTTGGTGACGCGGGAAGATCAGGTGCTGGTCATTCGCGATCCCTTGAACCATCATCTCCTCCCCGGTGGACAGCGCCAGGATGGCGAGACACTGATGCAAACCCTGCGGCGTGAACTGCTGGAGGAAACTGGCTGGTCCCTGGCGAGCACGCGCCTGCTAGGTTTCAAGCACTTCCGCTATCTGGGTCCACGCCTGGAGACGTTTCGGACCTATCCCGATTTCCTCCAGGTTATCTATCATGCCACTCCCGAGGCCTTTCATCCCGAGGCCCGCGAGCAGGATGGCTATGAGCTAGAGGCCGTATTCCGCCCACGCACCGAGCTGGCTCCCCTCAAGCTCTCAGCCTCAGACCAGGCCTTCCTGAAGGCGATATATGAACTCTAAAGCACGTAGATACTACTGGCGTCGCGTCAATATCAGTTCCGCTTTCGCGCTCCACATTTGGAAGCAGAAGAGAGGTATTTAGTGTGGATTTCCAGGAGCAAACCCATATGAATAAAAGAATGTTTCAAACGCCAGACGAGCAGGCCACCAATGAGCGTGAAGTCAGAGAACTCTACAGCAAATTATTGGAGAGCTGGGATAAACGCGATGCCAAAGCTTTCGCTGCCCTCTTCAATGAAGATGGAGAGAGTATTGGCTTCGATGGAAGCCAGCTTATAGGGCAAGCAGAGATCTTCTCAACGCTAAAAACTATTTTTGACCATCATCCCACGCCACCCTACATCTACAAAATCAAAAATGTGCGTTTCTTACAGCCTGATGTCGCCACCCTCCGCGCTATCGTTGGCATGGTCCCGCCTGACAAGACCGAGATAGATCCCTCACTCAATTCTATTCAGACTATCGTCGTCACCAGGTATGCTGGGAACTGGCACATCGCCTCCCTCCAGAACACCCCGGCCCAACTGCATGGCAGGCCCGAACTGGTCCAACAGATGACAGAAGAGCTGCGAGAAGTAAGCGAGCTCGCACAATGACCACCAATCAAGGAACGTATAGCATAGGAGACCGGGCGGGCCTCCTATGGACATGGTGGAAAGGCGATGCACTGCCAGCCTTGCCACCACTGCCCGATTTTTCGGTGGAGAGAGCCGCAAATCTTGAGGAGCTGGCGTTCATGATGGAGACTACTCAAGATGAAGTCTTGAAACTGATGCAAGCAGGCCATGAGCCTTATCTTGCGCGCATGGGTGCGCACGCCGTCGCCGTTGGGTGGTCCGCCACTGGCAAGGCAGCCTTTGGCGGCGGACTCGTCACCTTTCAGGTTCCCTCACAAAACCGCTACCTGTACTACTTTATCACGCTTCCAGCATGGCGAGGTCACGGTATTTATCCTCGCTTGCTTCAATATATCCTGCGCCATGAATGCACCACAAATGAGCGCTTCTGGATCATTCACCAAGCAGCCAACGTGGCATCGCAACGGGGCATCGAACACGCAGGCTTCCAGCTTACCAGCGCGGTCCACTTCTTAGACACAGGAGGCCTGGGGCTGCTCACCACAAAAGAGAACAAAGAGCGAGCTCTGACTGGAGCAGCCCTTTTTGGCCTCCCGCTTATCGAGAAACGTTAATTATCTTGCTCGGGCTTGATCTGCTTCGGCAAGGCGGCTGCTAGAATCTCGGTCACCTCTTCCAGCGTCTGGCCGCGCTGGCGTTGCTCCGGCTTCTCAAGGCCTAATTCGGTGCCTTCGACGAAGTGATAAAGGGCTGCGGCCCCCTCCAGCATCTGTGGAGGAAGCCCCAGGTCCGCAAAGGTGCGTGCAATTTCTTGCATCTCGCCCACCCAGCGATAGGCTTTGGGTGGCATACCAGGAACCGAGCGCTTGATGGAGCGAAAGGCGGGCAAATCCTGTAATTCGTTAATCAGTGTGTCCTGTAGGCCCAGTGCGCGACCGGCGGTCAGGGCTTCTGTCGCCAGGGCCGTCAGGCCTTTCGTGACCGAGGCATAGCACATCTTGAGGCCAGATGCCTGGCCGCTCTGCGCGCCTACAACGCGCACATCCAGGCCGTACTCGCTCAAGCGGGCGACATCCGCCGCTCGTGTACCGGAGACATATATATGCGGTCCCTTTTCGCCAGGCCGAGGCGGACCTCCAATAATTCCGGCGTCCACAAAGCCCGCTCCCGCCTCCGTCAATAACTGATCGAGAGCCAGTGCCGTGCGCGGAGCAATGGCGTTACAATCTACAAAAAGTAGCTCGGTCTTCACATGACTCAGAGTTGAAGCAATACGTTCTCCGAAGGAGTATGCGCTGGCTGGTGGCATGATCGAGAGCAGGATATCAGCCTCGCGCACAAGGGTCTCATCATCAGGAGCATTCTGCATTCCAGCGGCCTTCGCCAGGGCCTGTGTCCGCGCACTACGGTCACGCAGTCTGGTAATGACGCGCAGGCCATGCCGGTGAAGGACCACGCCGATCGCATGCCCCATATCACCTGGACTCAAGATAGCAACAGTGCGAATCTCCACTTCATCTCCTCGCTTCTAGACCTTCACAAAATCAAGGGTCCATGCGTGCCTGGACTCTCTGCTAAAGTGAGACGGATACGAAGAATGCATCCGTCTCACTATATTACCTACCTACTCAGACAGACAGCACCTGCCATTGCTGATTAGCGCCACCATTATATGTATACTGGATGACTGAGCCACCATTGCTGGTGGATTGACCACTTACATCAAGCACCTTACCGCTGTTGCGGTTGACGATCTTAACATACCCTCCACCAACATCTACCAGTTGCCATTGCTGATTGGTCCCGCCGCTGTCCGTGTACTGGATGACTGATGCACCATCAGCGGTAGAGCCTTGAGAGACATCTACGAGCTTGCCGCTATTGCGACTCACGATCTTGACATAGCCACCACCAGCATCCACCAGTTGCCACTGCTGATTAGCACCACCCCAGTAATCCCACTGCTCCAATAGCGCACCATCACTTGTGGATTGGCCAGTCACGTCGAGAGCCTTCCCACTATTGCGGTTCACAATCTTCACGTAACCAGTGGTCACTGGATCTATCTCTACTCGATCCAGTGCGGGCCAGACATTCGTGCTCTGGGGATTTTTACGCCCGGTTACACTCAGTTTGAAGGTATGAGTACCAGAGCTGAGTGCAGGGCTTTCCCACATAAACTGATTGCCGGCTCGCTGTGACGCATAGAAATCGACTTCATGCGTTGGCCCATTATCGATAGAGACCAGGCCAATCCCTTCATTGGTATCCTTGACACCATAGAGGCGGATGCGCGAGCCAGTAAATTGCAGGCTGACAGAGTCGCCAGACTGTCCATCCCAGCTATCACTGCCATTATAGAGATTGCCGCCACAATTGGTACAATGCCCCCAACCGCTTCCTTGATAATTGAACTGGTTGGTCCCACTGCCCTGAACGGAGTCGTCAACCTCGGTCACGGCGTTTGTGCCAGTATAGCTCACGTTAGGAATGACAAATGTTGTAATCGATTGGCCAGGGAGCGATGCGGTAAACGACTTGTTTGAGATGCTCATATTCGCCAGTTGAGCCAGGTTCGCGCTCGCCGTTGTCTGATAAGGAGTCGCGGTTCCACCTACACTGGTGAAATTTGAGAGGTTGTACGTAACAGCATTGCTACTGGAGCCGCTATTGGTAGCTACAAGCACAAGGGTATGCGATCCAGCATCATAGGCACTGAACGTGCTACCATCATTATTACCTATCATCTTATACCCAGGGCGAATAAACTTGGTGTAGTTCCCAAAGCCATAGTAACGCGATGGGTAGATGATATTGCCATTGCTGTCTGTACTGGCCAGGCCCCAGAGATCATCGTTGGCACCAGCATTGCCAGATCCTCCGGCCCCAAAGTAATTGTCGGCCGCTTGCCAGATCACCCACGCAGCTGGATGCAGGTGTTGTTCATCATCCAGGATATGCTGGGACAGAGTAATAGCCGAGGCAATCTGACTTCCCTGCGAGCCCGCGCCCCATTCTGACATCCACAGGCGCTTGTTGCCGCCCTGCCCAATGGTGCTATAGGCATAATCCCGGTCGCTATCGCTGCCACCATAGGTATGAGTATTATATTGTACGACATAGCCTTTGGCCGTGCTATCGTAAGCATTGTAGTCCGTGTTTGACCGGTTCACCGCCGTATCGTCAGGAGCCGAGACCACCGAATAGGCCGAGACACCGGTCGTATCAAGCCTGGCACCAACTTTATTGATGATTGTATTCTGGGTAGAGGTAGAGACATTGGTGCCTTCCTGGTCGCCTTGATAATTCCAGTAGCCAGGAGTCGGCTCGTTAAATGGTTCAAGCGTCTGGAGCGTCAGACCCCAGCTATCATGAAAATGCTGAGCAATAGTCGCCAGGTAGCTGGCATAATCATCATAGTGCGCGCTACTCAGATTCTCGGCATTGCCGCTCGCCCCTGAGGTACAACTATTCGTAAGCATCCAGGCAGGAGGAGAGTTTACAAATCCCTCGAAGAGATTGGCACCCCGGTTCTGAGCAGCCTGGAGGACCCAGCGTTGGTTCGCATCCTGCGTCCAGTCATAGGTACCGGCAGATGGCTCATAGGTAGGGAGATTAGTATAAATCCCTGCTTTACCCGAGGCGATGGAGTTATGGCAGACATTGCCCGGACCATCCGCCCCAAAGTTATAGCGCAAGACATTCAGGCCAATACCCTTATTGGGATCAAAGAGAGCATCGGCCAGAGCATTACGCTGGCTATCGCTCAAGCCACCCGCCCAGTTAGCCCACCAGGCCATGCTAGATCCCCAACCTTGAAGCGTTTGATACTGCTGAGAGGGGTTAATAGTGACAGTAGAGGCCGCACGGGCCACATCGAAGGGTCCCTCCGCCAGAAAGGCAAACAGGACAAACATACAAAGTGCGATGAGACGAGGAGCGAAGTGAAGGCTAAAACGACGAAGCATAAGAGGGTCCTCCTTGAAACATAGACACCTTCATAGTGTCTTCTCACGCTTTTCAGGGATGGTACTCAAATAACTACCATCCCTGGTCACCGATGACCATTTGACGCCTTTAGAATGAACGGTTCCAGGAGCAGTTCATTCTTGCATAGAAGAGGGGGTTACTAGATAATACTCTTTATCATAGTAGCATACTTTTAAGAAGTTTGTAGATACTGACCGACGCTGCTAAAGCACGCGTCTACATATAAAGGTACGGAGCCGATCTCGCCTTCATATGTAGACGCGTGCTTTAGCAGCGTCAGGCCACTTCCGCAGCCTTACTCTCCTGCCTGGGAGCACGCGCGAGCGTGGGGGCCAGCAATACAATGACCAGGCCGAGAAGCGCCAACAGGCCAAGCGCATAAGGCAAGGATATGAGTTCCGCGACCTGGCCAATCACAGGAGGACCAACCAGCGAACCAGTGTAGGACATTGTCGCCACAGCGGCCAGGGCGAGACCAGGAGCCAGGTTAGGCATACGGCTCGCAGTGCTAAAGACAAGCGGAGCCAGGCAGGCAAGCCCTGCTCCCACACAAGCCAAGCCCACAAGCGCTAGAATGGGCTGTTGGAAAAGCAGAGCCAGGCCCAGGCCCAGGGCTGCCAGAAAACCACCCAGACGCACATGGAGCACTGGTCCAATGCGTTTTGTAATAGAATCACCCAGCAGACGCGCAACAGCCATAGCGAGCGAGTAAACGGCAAAAGCCAGCGCGGCCAATCCCGCACTGGTACCCAGCGAGCGATGCAGGTAGACGCCGCTCCAATCCGCCATCGCGCCTTCACTCATAAAGGAGCAGAAGCCAATGATGCCTAGCCCCAGCAAGGCCTTTGTCGGGCGCGCGAAGACTGGCGTTTTCTCGCTGGGCTTGGCTGTAGTTGGCAAGAGCCAGCGACTGGCAAGCAAGACCACCAGAAGGAGCAGCCCGGAAACAAGCAGGAAATGGAACAAAGGCATAATATTGAGCCAGGCCATAAGGCTGCCACCACTGGCCCCAACCAGGGCGCCAACGCTCCAGAGCCCGTGAAAAGATGACATAATTGGTCTGCGATAGCTCTCTTCCAAAGAGGCGGCCTGGGCATTCATCGACACATCCATGACACTATTGCCCATACCTAACAGCATAAGTGAGAGCCATAAGAGTGGCAGGTTAGGCGCAAGAGCCGGAAGCACCAGACTACAACAACACACAATAGCCGCAATGGTCGTGGTCAAACGACTTCCCAGGTGAACAATGAGCCATCCCACGTAGGAAAAGGCCACGAGCGACCCCACCGCCAACCCCCAGAGGGCAATACCCAGCGGGCCTGGATCTAACTGCAACTGCTGTTGTATCGTAGGGATGCGCGCCGCCCAACTTGCCAGGAGCATCCCATTGGCGAAAAACATAAGAGAAATAGCATAACGTGCCGTTCGCAACGCCATCGGCTGTGTGGACAAAAGACGACTCCTTCATATTGGTAATGGCCTCCCTTTCCGCAGAGCAAGAAGCCAGAGACTTCTGGCAACTGTACCACGCGAACCTGTCCTATTTCAAGAGCATGCTCGCCCGACCTCTTGTTTTTCAAGCAAGCACTATGTTATACTACACCCCATAAAAGATTGTTTCGTTAGTAAAGGGGAGATGTCCATCGTGGGAAACACATGCTACAGGCCAAGAAGAAGCGCATCTGCTGTTATGAGCCTGTAGTGATTGAACATCAACATCTCCAATCACGTTCCTCTTCTCTTTTTCCTCACATCGCTTGACACTTTCCAGCGAAGGAGAGCGGGGCCAGGCTCAGCAGCCGATAGAGCTGTCTGAGATGGTACGCTATTCGCCTGGGTCGACACACATCTCGTCTCTACGCACACCGCTTCCACCATCTGCCTGATAGCTCTTCCCCGCTTCTCCTGTCCCGTAGTACTGTGCTCTAACCCCGTGGTTACATCTATCTTCTTTTGCGAAACCCAGGTTTCAAGCGAAAGGAAAAGAGCGGTGCGATATAGACAAACAGCAGCCAGAGGCACATCATCTGGGCAGAGAGTGCGAACTAGTTGGGATGCGCATACCGAATGGTACGATGGCTGGGTCGGCAAGGATGGCAGCACACTGCATCGTGAGCTGGCGATCCCCGCCACCTTGGAATTGCTTGCCCCCCGGCGCGGTGAGCGTATCCTGGATATTGGCGCGGGCCAGGGCGTCCTGGCACCTCATATCACACGCGCGGGTGCCTCCTATGTCGGCATTGATGCCAGCACAAGGCTACTCCAGCGCGCCCGCGCCCATCATGGACGCATAGGCACCTTCCTACAAGGAGATGCCAGTCGCCTTGACCTGATTTCAGGGATAGAACAAGCAACCTTTGATGGCATAGTCTTTCTGCTCAGTATTCAGGATATGGACCCTCTGAGTTCAGTACTAGAGGGGGCAGCCTGGGCTTTACGCGGCGGTGGGAGGCTTGTAATTGTGATGATTCACCCCTGTTTTCGTGTGCCGCGTCAAAGTGGCTGGGGCTGGCAGGAGGAACGCCAACTACAATATCGGCGCATTGATCGCTACCTGACCCCGCTGGCCGTTCCCATGAAGGAATACGCCAATGGGCGCCAGGGGCAGAGCCTATGCTTTCATCGCCCCTTGCAACAGTACATTAATGATCTCGCCTCCAGTGGCCTCGTGCTTGACCAGATGCGCGAGCTATGTACCTATAAGACATCCAGCGGGCCACACGCCAGGGCCGAGAACAGGGCCTACCAGGAAATTCCCCTTTTTATGGGGCTGCGCGCACGTAAGCTTCCAAGCAGGTAACACAACGTGCCTTATCAGATCATGATGTATGGAGCCAGGTTAGCTTTGCTAACCTGGCTCCATACATCATAAACTTCTATCTTAAAGCGCGGCTCCATGCAGGAGCAGGCGCATAGGATACTCCTCGCCTGAACCTGAGAGGCGGTTGTAGCGAAACTCAAGGAACTGTCCGCAGAAGCTTGCTAGCACCTCGACCGTTCCTGTCGCCAGAAATAAGCTCTGACTTAAGATTGGCGCGTCCGTTCCCAAAAGCCCAACGCTCACATCTGCCGTAAGCTTCAAGGTAACATGCCCTTCTTGCGCTTCAGCGATGAGTCGCTCTTCCTGTAACTGAGTAAGCAATGTTGTGGGCGCGACCTGGGCCAGGGAGCGCGGAAAAGCTTGTAGCGCATCGGCTGATACTGAGGATGTATGTGACTGGAGAGATGATGAAAAAGACATGCAAAACCTCACTTTCAAACTTACCAACCAGAGATAGATAACACTATGGAGCCAAAGGTACGAATAGTTCTACACCCTCTATAACCTCTTTGGGTGCTGATTACTTCCCAGATTCAAAAAAAGTGGAAAGTTGTCCAATAATACGACGAAGCAAGGAGGCAAAAGCTGTGGCAATGTAAGGGAGCCATAGCGTGTACTTCTATCTAAAAAAGCTTCTTTGCGGGAGGAGAATACAGAACCAGAGAGACTATCTTTCATATTCATAGACAATAGTCTACATCTTAGAGCGCGCTCTAAGTCAAGCGGGATTTCTGGATATTTTACAAAAACACAAACAAACCCGGCGCTACTGATGTATGCGCCGGGCTTTTGGTTTATCCTTCCTTATTGTACAAGATACGTCAAGAATATACATCCGCCATTTGGACAATGTTTTTGCACAAATACTCATGTATACTCTCAACAAACGCTATAGACAGCTAGCTTGGGAGGAAATATCTGATGCCAACACAAAGCGACATTGCGCAAGCGCTCTCACATGTTCTATGGATTGCCGGTTCCCCCTGCTCAGGAAAATCCACGATCAGCCATACCATCACCCGGATCTATGTCTTCCTTGATTATCATGTCGATGCGCTTGCAAGTCATCATTTTGCGCGACGTATAGCCGCTGGCGACGTTGAGGCACAGAAATTTCTAAGTATGAGCATGGACCAGCGCTGGATACAGCGCCCAGTTGAAGAAGTGTTTCAAGAAACCATTGAATCGTGGGCCAGGAACTTTGCGCTGGTCATCGAGGATCTCCTGGCTCTGCCCAGAGAAAACTTTATTGTCGCCGAGGGGAACTTCTTTCCAGAGTGTGTCGCCCCCTATCTCTCCAGTCCCCAGCAAGCAATCTGGCTGGTTCCCACTGATACCTTCTGCGACCAGGCTCGACGCCGCAAGCAGGCTGAACTGGTCAGACGCCAGAAACGGCATGGCGTCTATAACGAGGGCAGCAACCCTGAGCAACGCCTGCGTAACATCATCGCCCGCGACTGCCAGCTTGCTCGCTATGTCAAGCAGCAGGCGGAAACCCTTTCGCTTTCAGTCGTTGAGGTAGACGGAAGTCACTCCAGCGAGGAAATGACGGAACTGGTCGAGAGACACTTCGATCCATATCTCATCGAATACTTTAGGCGAACAAAAGAGTAGCCGATCCGAAACTTAGAAAACACTACGTACCAGACCTCCTTCCGCGCGTAGCGCAGCTCCATCGACGACCCCAGCAAGCGGGCTACAGATCAAGGTGACCAGCGCCGCCACTTCTTCAGGCTGAATCAGGTGCTCGATCAAAGAGGTAGGGCGATTCTCCTGTATAGATTTGCGCTCGGCCACCTCTGACTTCTCGCCAGGGACAGTGACTGAATAAATTCACTAACCCCCTCGGTCCTCGTTGGTCCCGGCAAAACGCTATTAACCGTCACATTTGTGCCTTTGGCGATCTCGGCCAGGCGATAATCTGGTTGTAAATGAGATCGCTCTGCGAATTTTGTCATTTACAAGCCCTCGGCCCTTGTTCTCTCAACTTCTATAAAAGGTTGTCCATGGTAATAGGCAGGTCGCGCACACGGCGGCCTGTGGCATGGTAGATAGCGTTGGCGATAGCCGGCGCAATACCGACGATGGCGACTTCGCCGACGCCCTTGACGCCGAGCGGATTGAGTTCTAGGTCGGGCTCTTCGACAAAGAGCACTTCGAGCGGGGGAATATCCGCGTGGACCGGGATGGCGTAGTCGGCAAAGTTGGCGTTGACGATGCGGCCTATTGTCTCGTCCATGCGGGTCTGTTCCAGCAGGGCCATGCCAATGCCGCCAACGGTACCACCGATAACCTGACTGCGCGCAGTTTTCGGGTTGAGAATACGGCCAGCCGCGATGACCGAGAGCACTCTACTCACACGAATCCTGCCCAGCTCGGCGTCTACGCGCACCTCGACAAATTTTGCTCCGAAGATGCCCGTGCCAAACCGCTGGGCCTCGTCGCCAGGGGCAGCTCGGCCTGTGGCCTCGAGCAGATCCAGGCCATGGCGTTGGAGAATGGCGGTATAGCTCTCGCGGCGCGTGGGATCGTTTTTGAGCGCGATATATCCGTCTCCGGTTAGTATCATCTTTGGGCTTGCCCCGCGCAATGGCGAATACTCGTCTTCCTGAACGAGCGCGAGTGTCTGTTCCAGCAGCGTGGCAGCGGTCGCGTGGACCGCCGAGCCGGCGCTGGCGGCGAGCATAGAGCCGCCCTGGTTGGGCGAGACGGGAGAGTTGCTGTCGCCCAGCTCGCAGCGAATCCTTGCCAGGGGCAGGCCGAGCGCATCCGAGGCAATCTGAGCCAGAATGGTAGCGGTGCCGGGGCCGATGTCGGTCGCGCTGGTCTGGATCAGCACGCTGCCATCAGCCAGCAAGCGCACACGGGCTTCTGCCAGCTGGCGGTTGTAGGGATAGTAGCTGCCAGACACGCCCCAGCCGATCAGTTCATGACCGTCGCGCAGAGAGCGCGGAGCGCGTGGGCGACGTTCCCAGCCAAAGGCTTGAGCGCCCAGTTCAAAGCATTCGCGCAGCTTCCGGCTTGACCACGGTTGGCCGCTCTGGGGATGGACCGGCGTGTCATTGCGCAGGCGCAGTTCAAGCGGATCAATGTCCAGGGCGTACGCCAATTCGTCCAACGCGCTTTCAAGCGCGAAAAGGCCGGTCGATTCACCAGGGCCACGCATCCAGGTGGGTACAGCGACATTGAGACGCACCTGACGATAGGCAGTGCGCAGGTGAGGGCTGGCGTAAAGCAGAGCGGTCGCGCGCGTCAGGCCTTCGCGAAAGTCGTCATTCATTGCCACTGGCTCGGTGCCCTCGTGGATTGTAGCGAGAAGCTGGCCCTTGCGGGTTGCGCAGAGGGCTACACGCTGTACACTGCGCGGGCGGTAGCCAGTGGTTGTGTACATCTGCTCGCGGGTGAGCACCAGTTTGACCGGGCGGCCTACCTGACGGGCCGAGATAGCGGCCAGAACCACGTGTGGCCAGGGGCGCAGTCCGCTGCCGAACGCGCCGCCGATGAACGGAGCCAGCACGCGTACCTGCGTTATCTCCAGGCCGAGCATCATTGCCAGTTGAGCGCGGGTATTGTAGACTCCCTGCGTCGAATCGTGGAGCGTTAACGTCTCGCCATCCCAACTGGCGATAGTCGCAGCCGGCGCCAGCGGATTGTGGTGCTGCGTCGGAGTAGTGTAAGTTGCTTCCACGCGTACCGGAGCCCTGGCTAGAGCAGCTTCGGGCTCGCCACGCACTACGTCGGGAAAAGCGTTGTCGAGCACCTGCGCGTGCGGATCATCGAGTCGGAGCAGCGGCGTTTCCTCCTGGTAATCGACCGTGATCAAAGTCGCGGCAAAAGTGGCTTGCTCAAGCGTTTCTGCTACTACCACAGCGATATGCTGGCCATGATAAGAGATGTGTTGGTCTTGGAGAGGCGGCGGCGGCGCTGACCCCACCACAAAGCTGGGGGGCTGGAGTGCAAGCGCGGCGCGTTGAGATGCGTCAGCACCGCAAGCACACCTGGAGCTGCTTCCGCCGCAACTGTCTCGATCGTTTTAATGCTACCGCGCGCGATGGTGCTCTGCACAATAACCGCATGCGCCATGCGCTCAAAGGGAAATTCCGCGGGATAGCGGGCCTGGCCTGTTACCTTGAGCAGCCCATCGACGCGGTCAACCGGCTGGCCTACGCTGGGCGAGGATGTTTGTGGAGCGCTTTGAGTCATGCGATGCCTCCTACTGTGGTCAGGGCGCGTATCAGTGTACGCCGGGTGAGTTCAATCTTAAACGCGTTATCGCGTTGGGGGATAGCCCCTGTCAGGGCCGCTTCCGCGGCGGCGGCGCAGGTTTCTCTGGCGAGAGGCGCATTCTGGAGCAGTGCTTCCGCGGCGCGTACCCGCCAGGGGATTGTTCCCACTCCACCCAGCGCGATCCGCGCCGCGCGGACAGTTGAACCGTCCAGTTCCAGGGCCACGGCGGCTGAAACCAGGGCGAACTCGTAGGAGGCGCGATCGCGCACCTTGAGATAGGTTGAGCGAGAGGCATTGAACGTCGTCGGAATTTCCAGCGCGGCAATCAGCTCACCGGGTTTGAGAACATGCTCACGTTCCGGCGTTGTGCCAGGCAGAAGATAAAAATGGGCCAGCGGAATGCGCCGCGAGCCGTTTGGTCCGTGCACCTCTAGCGCAGCATCCAGCGCTATCAGGGCCACGGCGAGATCAGAGCCGTGGGTTGCGATACAGTTCTCGCTGGTACCGAAAATGGCGTGCACGCGGTTTTCGCCAACCAGCGCGGCACAGCCGGAGCCAGGCATGCGTTTATTGCAGGCAAAGACGGGATCGCGGAAGTAGGAGCAGCGCGTGCGCTGGAGCAGATTGCCGCCGAGCGTTGCCATATTGCGTAGTTGTTGTGACGCGCTGGCCAGCAGCGCTTGCGTGATCAGCGGATAACGCTCGCGGAGCAGCGCGTTATCCGCCGCCTCGCTCATGGTAGTCAGCGCGCCAATCACTATCGCGTCTTCGGTGACTTCAATGCCCCACAGAGGGAGGTGTGTAATATCTACCAGCAGATCGGGATGGAGCACATCATCCTTCATCAGGTCCAGCAGCGTCGTGCCGCCAGCGATGTACGCTGCCCCGGGGTAGGCTGTCAGGCGCGCAATGGCGCCCGCCTCGTTTTCGGCGCGCCAGTAGCTAAAAGGTCGCATCTTTTTCTCCCTCTACCACGCTCCAGATCGCGGCCACAATATTGGAGTAAGCGCCACAGCGGCAGAGATTGCCACTCATAAACTCGCGGATCTCTTCCTGAGAAGTCGTGTGCCCCTCGTTGAGCAGAGCCACGGCGGACATGATCTGTCCCGAAGTGCAATAGCCGCACTGAAAGCCATCGTGAGCGATAAAGGCTGCCTGCATGGGGTGAAGCTCCTCTCCATTGGCCAGGCCTTCAATCGTCGTAATCTCTCGCCCTTCGCACATCGCAGCGAGGGTGAGGCAGGAGAGAATACGCTGGTTATCGGCCAGGACCGTGCAAGCGCCGCATGCTCCGTGGTCACAGCCCTTTTTTGTGCCCGTCAGTCCAAGATGTTCGCGCAGCGCGTCAAGCAGTGTCACGCGGGTATCCAGGAGCAGCGCGTGCTTTGTGCCATTGACACGCAACGTCACAGCAATCAGTTGAGCATCTAGGGATGTCTCTGTGGAAGTAGCCATATCTTTTCCTACGTAAATTTTGGCCAAAATAGTGGCAGCAAGCTTGGCAAAAGAAGAGCTTGCAAAGAAAAAGATGATGATCTATAGCTCTTGCAGAAAGTCAACCAAACAAGAGGAGATTCATCATCATGACAGAATCTACGATGAAACTGACCCAACGTTTTACCGGATGTGCGAGCCTAGCCGCACTGGGCATCAAACTACGCACCCTGGATCTGCTGGCACCGATCCGAAAGCTCGTTCAGATCCCGCAGAAGACCGTGAAAGACACGCCCTTTGAGAAACTGTCCGATGCCTTCATCAGTATCCTGGCGGGAGCCACAGGGCTGGTGGAGATCAACAGCCGCTTGAGGAGCGATCGTGCGCTGCAACACGCGTTTGGACGGACGCGCTGCGCCGAGCAATCGGTCGTCCAGGAAACGCTCTCTGCCTGTACCGCCGAGACGGTGAAGCAAATGGAGCACGCGATGAAGCTGATGTATCGCCAACACAGCCAAGGCTATCGGCATGACTACCATCGGCAATTTCAAATCCTGGATGTTGATCTCACGGGTCTGCCGTGTGGCAAAAAGGCTGCTCTGGCTACCAAAGGCTACTTTGCTGGGGCGCGCAACCGCCGTGGACGGCAATTGGGCCGTGTCCTGGCGACCCGCTACGGGGAAGTCGTCGTCGATCAACTCTTTGAGGGCCGGACCAAACTGTCCGAGGCGTTTGTGCCTCTGGTTCAAGCTGCCGAGGAGATCCTGGACCTTAATGGCGCGAAACGCGCGCGCACCCTGTTGCGGGTGGATGCTGGGGGTGGCAGCATGAACGATGTGAACTGGTCGCTCACCCAAGGCTACCAGATCCTGTGCAAGGATTACTCCGGCCAACGTGCGACTCGCCTGGCAGCTTCCGTGACCCGTTGGGTTGACGATCCCGATGAGCCGGGGCGGCAAGTGGGATGGGTCGAAGTGGAAGCGCCGGAGTATGTGCGGCCTGTGAGGCGCATCGCAGTTCGTAAGCGCAAACCTAATGGACAGTGGGGCATCGCGGTCCTGATCTGCAGCCTGCTGCCCGATGAGGTTGAAGAACTGAGTGATGGCCTGCTTGTCCACAGTCTTGATCCTGTCAAGGATCTGCTGCTTGCCCACCTGCGTCTCTACGATCAGCGTGGAGGTGGGGTCGAAACCTCGTTCAAAGGCGACAAACAGGGGGGTGCCCTCGGCAAGCGCAGCAAAAAGCGGTTTGAAGCGCAACAGATGGTTATGCTCTTGGGCAGCCTGGTCCACAATGTGCTCGTCTGGGCACAAGAGTGGTTGGTCGTAACGACCTCTGCGGTGCAGCACTACGGACCTTTGCGTTTGGTACGCGATGTTTTTCATATCAGTGGCTTTCTCCTCCTTGATGCGTGGGGGCGCGTCCGTCAGATCGGACTCAATCAGGATGCTCCGCTGGCTCCTGTCTTACTCAGCCCTTTCCAAACCTTCGTCGCTCCTGCGCATGTCGCCATTTATTTGGCCAAAACTTAGGTCCTATCGATTCTATCGTTAAATAACGGTATCCGTGGGCTCATCTTGAAGTGTCGCGTAGACCTGGGCGACTGCCGCGTTATTACGTTCTTCAACCTCGCGCATGTGCGTGATCTTCCGTTGCAGCGCGGCCATATGCTGCTCTAACTTGTGCATATGTTCTTCCAGAGCGCGTTGGTGTTCTTCCAGGATCAACCGGCGCTCGGTCGCAGTGGCATCACCCTGGCGACGCAGCGCTGCAAAATGAATCATCTGCGCCAGCGGCATATCCGTCTCGCGCAGGCGAATCAGCGTCTGGAGCCAGGAGATATCTTGCTGACTATAACGGCGATGGCCGTTTGGCGCTCTCTGTACCGGCTCAATCAGCCCGATGCGTTCATAGTAGCGCAGCGTATCGCTGCTCAGTCCGGTCTGCTGAGCAACCTGTTGAATCGAAAAATTTGTTTCCATGCCCCAACTATACAACCTGGAGTGAACTCCAGGTCAAGAGTTTGGAGTGACTTTTTCTGTCCAGGAGGGGTCCCAACATTCCCCCCCGCGTTTTTCCCGCTAAGCAAGCAACAATACCTGTATGAGAAGACAAAGGAGTATTTCGAGATGATGCTGAGTCGGAGAATACCAAGTAGCTGGCGTGAGCCCTCCATTTTGCGTAGCAAAACCTTTTTTTCCTATTTCTCTAGAGCCCAAAGAGGTTTTCAAGGGTCTCATTTTCTTCTCAAATGCTTTTGATTCCCTCTCTTGCTTAGCGGGGCAAACGCAGGGAAAAAGTGTTGGGGCCCCAATTTGGCGGTTTCATGCCTCTCTGTGAGTCTTGTGGGGAATGTACGTAAAACGGTGGTTTTATGTACGGTTAATACTCAACCTCCAGTATATTTGTATGTAGGCAACAACAATTTCCAAATGGACGCGAAAGAAGTTGTGCGCACAACTTCTTTCGCGTCCAACATTTTTGACCCTATTTAGCCCTTATATAGTGGAAGATACAAGAAGTATTTTCCGATGACTTATGATATCCTATTGCCACTATACATCGATATATTCAGGCCCGAACGGTGTAGGGGGTGATTGGCTAATTCTTAGTATGATGGAAAAGAGAACCTATATCTTATGAGTGAAGTTATCCAGCAAAAACCTCTAAAATCTCGCCTCTCTCGCCGAGTAGCGCTTCTCAGTATCGCAACAGTAGGAGTCGCCGCAGGAACTGGTGGGGGATTTCTCTGGTGGATACATTCTTCGTCGCGCCCACATCCTCTTTTCACATACACCGGCCACTCGGATGCGGTTCTTTCGGTGGCCTGGTCTCCCGATAGCACATCTATGGTGTCGAGCAGCGATGATCACTCAATGCAGGTTTGGAATATAGCCACGGGAAAAAGCGTCTTTACATTTAATCGCGAGATGGCGGTCATGAACACGGTGGCCTGGTCTCCTGATGGGAAACACATCGCCGCGGGAGATTCCTCCGCCAATGTACGAGTTTGGAATGCGATAACCGGGGAACTTATCCTCACCACCTACGATAACTTTGTCGATGCTGTTGGACCTGTGGCCTGGTCCCCCGATAGTAGCCATATCGCTTTAGGTGATGCGTCGAATAACGCGTATATTCTCGATGTTCTCAAGGGGAGCATAAGCGTCACCTACGAGGGCCATAGAGATGTAGTGAATGCGGTGGCTTGGTCTCCCGACGGCAGGCGCGTCGCATCAGGAGGAAACATGGATCATACTGTACAGGTCTGGGATGCCATCAATAGCCACAAATACCTGACGTATAGCGGTCATACAGACCAGATCAACACAGTGGCCTGGTCCCCCAATGGCAAGTACATCGCGTCAGGTAGCAATGATCATACGGTGCAGGTCTGGGATGTCGCCAGCGGAAACAGGAGCGTGACCTATCAAGGCCATGCCGACCGGGTCAACGCTGTGGCCTGGTCTCCTGATGGCAAGTACATCGCGTCGGGCAGCGATGATCGTACCATGCAGATCTGGGACGCAACTACAAAAAAGACTGTCTTCACCTCTACAAACGATCTCACTAACTATTTCGCCGTGATCAAATCCGTGGCCTGGTCTCCTGATGGCAAGCTTATCGCTTCCGGCAGCAGTGATTCCACTGTACGATTCTGGGCGATCCCATAACCCCCATTGCTTGGACCTTATTTTTCTATAGAAGAATTCGCCTCATGACCTCCGTCATTTTCTCGTCATTGTTCTTCTTTTGACCATTGAGATATCTTTGTCCAGCTGTACTAGAGGGAGGTAGAGTCGCCGCTATGGTTTGATGGTCGAGGCAATAACAACATTGAGACTATAATTGGCATAGGGGAGTAGGATATCTAAAAATTCATTGAGCGTGCTCTGATCGATCACTTCCAGTTTCAACAGATAACAGACATTCCCGCCAGCAATACGATGGCACTCACGTACCTCTTCCCTGCCCTCAATAAGCTGGAGAAAGCTCTGGTGATGATTCGTTTTCATGTGCACATTTACATATGCTAGCATCCTGGGAGCGATTTTTTGCTCATCCACACGAATAGTGTAGCCGGTAATTACCCCTTCTTCTTCCAGGCGACGCACACGCTCAGCCACGGCTGGCGCGCTCATATGAACCACCGCAGCAAGCTTACGCATAGATAGGCGGCTATCTTCTCGCAAAGCCTGAACAATAGCAATATCTGTTGTATCCATAATCATCCCATAACAACTGTTTAGCAACCATGCTCTCTTTCCTTACAAAGGGAAAGCAAAAGGTCCGCTTACTTTCCATATTTTGTGTACAGAGGGCTTGAAATATCCTATTATTTTATCACAAGAGCAGCTAAACGATAGATTCGTTAGGTAGATTAATCTGAAGAAGAGGAACATAATGCAAATTCACTTCCTGCGCCACGCTACCCTGGTACTGACCATTCATAATCTCAAGATCCTGGTCGATCCAATGCTCAGCCCTCAGGGAGCCATAGATCCCATTCCCAACGCAGGCAACCAGATACGCAACCCGATGATGCCGCTACCACTCTCCGATGAGGAGTTACAGCAGGTAATCAACAACCTGGACGCTGTTTTAATAACTCATACGCATCGTGACCATTGGGACCCAGCCGCACAGGACTTACTCCCCAAAGACTTACCTCTACTCTGTCAGCCAGCAGACCAGGCTAAGCTAGAGCAGGCAGGCTTCACCCAGGTTCTGCCGATAAGTGAACGCTTGACGTGGCGTGGGCTTGAGATCGACCGCACTGGAGGGCAGCACGGAACAGGCGAGCTAGGTAAAATGATGGGTCCTGTCTCTGGCTTTGTATTGAAGGCCGAGGGAGAGCCAGCACTCTATATCGCGGGCGATACAATCTGGTGCTCAGACGTTGAACAGGCCCTCACACAGCACAAACCAGATGTGGTCATGCTCAACGCTGGTGCTCCAACCTTTGTCACTGGCGGCGGCCCCATCACTATGGACGAGAACGATGTGTGCCAGGTATGCCGCAGCATTCCCGAGGCAAACATCGTAGCGGTACACATGGAAACAATCAATCACTGTCGCCTCACGCGTGCCGCATTGAGAGACAAGCTAGAGGCAGAAGAGCTAGAGAAGCAAGTCTCCATTCCTCAGGACGGAGAGATCCTTACCTTCTAAATACAGTCCACCTGATGAGAGAGGGATGTAGCGATGGGGACGAGTCGTTTCCATCGCTACATCCCTCTCATTCTCTTCTTTACGCGCTTGTTCTTTGCATGATAAAGTGAGCATTAGTTATAGAAGAAAGGACGCTCAGATGCCATTAAACATGCCAAAGAAACGCGCAGCCCTCTGTACGCTTAATACTTCCACGCGTCCACGAGCATGCCATACACGATCATGTCATGCGCCTTGCCATTAAGCCATTCGGCCTGGCGCAAGATTCCCTCCTGCGTGAAACCAAGCCTCTCTGGCACGGCCCGGCTCTTCTTGTTACCAGCGGCGGCATGAATTTCAACCTTGTTGAGACCATACTCCTCGAAGGCATAGGTGGTAAGCGCCTTCGCAGCCCTGGTGATAATTCCCTTGCCCTGCATATCTTTATCCAGCCAGTAGCCAATCTCCGCCACGCGCGTCTCCCAGCTCATCCTGGGGAAACCGATTGAACCAACCATTTGCCCCCTATACCAGAGATTGGTTGGCAGCCCTACTCCACCCGCGAACTGCTGCATACTGCCTCGCATATATGAACTTATAACTTCAGGCGTCTGCTTGAAGGCCGCCCAGGACATCCACTCCCGCAAGTGCTCGATGTTGCGCACCACCAGGGCATGATATTCATCCACATACCGCTGCTCATTCAAGCGTAACTCGATTTCATCATCCACACGAATACAGAGAGAGAGTTTACTCATTCTTTTTCCTTTTTATCTATATAGCTAGGCCATGAGCAGGGTGTTTGCTTGACTCCTCGCACCTGCGGCGCTCGCCTTGGAGAGTAGTATGATGTGCCTGGACAGCCTCAGGCTGTCCAGGCACATCATACTACTCTCAAGCATATCATTACAGGACAAGGGCAATCGCATCTTCACGAGTCTCTTCCCTTCTCCTTTTCTCACATTGCCGCCATCATGGCTTGCACAACGTGTATCTCATCCAGGTTGATGGTATGGCCCATGTTGAGATACAAGTGTGCCGTTACCTGTCCTCCCATCCGTTGCAGCACTTGAGCGGAATATTCAACCCGTTCTTTGGGAATATGGAAATCCCTATCACTACAGCCGAGAAACATGGGGGTCCCATCGAACGAACCGAGATAGTTTCGCGGCGCGCCATCCGGCCCGATGAGTCCACCACTCAAGCCCACCACACCACCATAGCGCCTGGCATTACGGGCCGCAAACTCAAGGGCCAGACAGGCACCTTGCGAAAAACCTAAGAGGATGGTCCGTTCAGGTTCAATGCCTGCATCCGCTACTTGAGTCAGCAGAGATGCAATGACTGCCAGGGCAGAAGTAAGACCAGGCTCATTGCTGGCAAGAGGTGCAAGAAAGCTATTGGGATACCACGAATAACCAGCGGCCTGCGGTGCAAGATAGGTAAAACCAGGCCGGTGTAGCTCGCTCGTTAGACTCAGGATATCTTCTGCTGATGCACCACGTCCATGGAGCATGATCATAACTGCTTTTGCCTGCTTAAGCGGCAAACCCGCAGTAAGTACAGGCTGCCCCTGGTGTGGACTGGTCACGTTATTCAAATGATGAAGCTGCTCCATTCGATATCTCCTTCCGCCCGATTACTCGCTATTGCTCCTGTCAGCATTCTCCTCTGGCACATGAAGCGGAGGCAATACATTCTCGATCTGTGAGCGACTTGATTCTAACCAGGGGGGAAGCTTGAGGCGCGTTCCGAGTTGCTCGATCGGCTCATCAATGGCAAAGCCGGGAGGATCAGTCGCAATTTCAAACAGAACTCCCCCTGGTTCGTGAAAGTAGATCGAGTGGAAGTACTGGCGGTCCAACACTGACGTCACATCGCCGTCCTGACCTAACAGATGCTCTCGCCAGGCGAGTTGATGGGCGTCATCCTCGGTGCGCCAGGCCACATGATGCACGGTGCCCACTGCTATTCTCCCGCGTGGCTGATTGGACAACTCCAACACATCGACGCGGGTGCCCAGACCGCCTGGTCCGACTTCGTATCTGAAGCGGTTGCCTTCTTGTTGCAAGGGACGAAAACCGAGCGTTTCAGTGAGCAGAGTGGCTGTTGGCTCGTGATGGGCCTCTGCCAGTGTAATACTGGCAAAGCCTCGAATGGCATACGCTTGTGGAACGGGTCCATGTGTCCAGCCACGGCGAAGGTCCGCCTCACGGGAGGCTACCAACTCCAGGGAGAGGCCATGTGGATCAAGGAAGGAAATCACCTGCTCCTGGAAACGAGCGACCTGCCCCGTGATCGTCACCCCGTGGTGAGATAAACGGTCGATCCAATAGTCGAGCGCATCTGCCGGGATAGCCAGGGAAATGTCCACAATCTGGCCAGTTCCTCTGCGTCCTCGCGGCGCTTCCGGCCAGGGAAAGAACGTCAGAATTGTGCCAGGCGTTCCTGTATCATCTCCATAGTAGAGATGATAGGTGCCCGGATCGTCAAAATTCACCGTTTGCTTGACCAGGCGTTGTCCCAGCACATGAGTATAAAAATCCACATTTGCCTGGGGATCTCCCACGATGGCTGTGAGATGATGAATGCCCGTCAGAACGTTGTGTTCCATATGTTCCTCCCAAATGCCCTGCTACCTGATATCAGGTAAGCGAGAGCTCTGCTCTTCATGATGTTACATCTAATCATTCTTCTGCGTCCGCGAATTCGAAAACCACCTCGTCGACATAACACCAACCCCAATTCTCCCCCGGTTCGAGCGACGCAATGAGTGGATGGGTTGTGGTGTGAAAGTGCCTGGTCGCATGTTTATTTTTTGAGGAATCACAGCAACCGACATGTCCACACGAAAGGCAGAGGCGCAGATGCACCCACGTGTCTCCCGTTTTCAAACACTCCTCACATCCATTTGCACTCGGTGTGACTTCCTGTATTTGCTCCAAATGTGTACACTGCTTTGCCATATGCTTGCCTTCTCCAGTTCATTTTTCAGCGATGCTACAAAGGACGATCAGCACTAGATGCCTTCTGCTTTCTCAGTGAGCAACTGGAGCCAGGCTACTTGCAAAACGCGCCGCAACCTCAGCAACGCGCCGGCCCTGGAAGCGGGCGGCCGCTAGCGCTATCTCATCAGGTGGTACAGAGCCATTATTCGAGGTATACGAAACCCCATAGGGATTGCCAACCTGGAACTGCACAGGATCAAGATAGCCGGGAGGAACGATAATCGCACCCCAGTGATAGAAAACATTGTTCAGAGCGGTAATGGTTGTTTCCTGTCCACCATGCGCGGTGCCTGAACTACTGAAGCTCGACGCGATCTTGTTAGCGAGTTTGCCCTGTGACCAGAGCTTACCTGTGCGATCAATAAACTGTTTCAACTGAGCGGCAGGCAGACCAAAACGGGTTGGCGTGCCAAATATGATGGCATCAGCCCACTCGAGGTCCGCAAGCGTTGCCGTCGCGATATGCTGCGTCATTTTTCGATGTGCGGCCCAGCCCTGGTTTGTTGCAATCGCCTCTTTCGGAGCCAGTTCCTCGACTTCTCGTAGACGTGTGTGGGCACCTGCGCCTTTTGCGCCTTCTTCCACAGCCAGAGCCAACTGGTAGGTTGACCCGGTCGCGCTATAGTAAATGATCGCTACCTTGACCTCTGTTGACATGGACGTTTTCCTCCTTGTTGTATGCGAAATGCAAGAGCATGTTGTATTGGCCAGTTTGTTTGATTGGTTCATACCATCGTTGAACTCAGATGGGTTTTCGCATCCTTGAGGTGCTCATGTGAGATACAAGCACCAGGGGTATGCCGTTAGCAATCAACCGGCATACCCCGATCTTTACTTAGGACTTCAAGAAGCCTAGCAGGTCGGTATTGAATTTCTCTTTATGCGTGGTGGTAAGACCATGACTCGCACCAGGATAGACCTTAAGGGTTGCGCCCTTGACAAGCTTTGAGGAGAGAAGAGCAGAGTCTGCGATTGGCACGATCTGGTCATCATCCCCGTGAATGATCAGGGTCGGAACGTCGATCTTCTTGAGGTCCTCCGTGAGATCTGTCTCGGAGAAAGCCTTGATGCAGTCAAATGCTGCCTTGAGGCCAACCTGCATCGACCAGAGCCAGAACATGTCGCGCACACCCTGCGAAACCTGGGAGCCTGATCGATTGGCTCCATAGAAGGCCGCGCTGAGATCCTTGTAGAATTGTGAGCGGTCCATGACGACGCCAGTGCGAATTTGATTAAACACTTCGATGGGCAGGCCACCTGGATTGGCTTCTGTCTTGAGCATCAGTGGCGGTACCGCGCCAACAAGCACGACCTTGGCGACGCGCGAGGTGCCATGCCGACCAACGTAGTGAGTGATCTCGCCACCACCGGTGGAATGCCCAACCAGCACCACATCTTTGAGATCGAGCGTCTCGATGAGCTCGGCCAGGTCGTCAGCGTAGGTATCCATGTTATTGCCATCCCAGGGCTGGCTGGAGCGTCCATGGCCGCGACGATCATGGGCGATGGCGCGATAACCATGGGAGGCCACGAAGAGCAGCTGGTCGTCCCAGGCATCGGCGTTCAGAGGCCAGCCATGACTAAAGACGACGGGCTGGCCCGTACCCCAATCCTTGTAAAAGATATGTGTGCCATCTTTGGTAGTGATTGTGTTTGTACCCATGGTGCAAATTTCTCCTTGATCGTGTTGTACAATGACTATTTTGGAACTATCTCAACTGCCCCTGGCTCGCAACGTTGTTTTAGTGAAGGCCGCTCACAGTATGGCACTCAACGATACAAAGCGTCTCGTTCTGGTAGATCCATTTTGTGCATATGCACGCGTTGCAAGCGGGCAGGTACCACATGTGGTGTTCCTTCCTTATTTCTACAATGAAGAGCATAGCTGATTGCTGAGCATTTGTAGCGATCTTTATAGATCTTTTAGCAGTCGTTTTACCAGTATAGGGAGGCGACTTGCACCTTACGCATCAAAAAATACAAAAGTATTCCTTCACTATAGAGAGCATAGCTTGAGGTGTTCCTTTCTTAAGGATCATTACCTATCGTCTCGCGATCGTTGGGGGGGGGTAATCGTGCATCGTTCTGCTTTTATAATCTTTAATGCAATAAAAGTTTTATTGCTTAACTAACCGTTTTTATTTCAACTAGTTCTATTCATATACTTTTGCAGGTTATAAGAGGGCTTCGCATGAAGGATTTTGAAACCGCTGAAATACTGCATGATTTCGCTGGCTTCCGGCAGGCACAAGGCCAGTCAGAAGAAGCTGGCGAGTTCTATCAGCGAGCCTTCAGATACGTGAGCATATATTTGGCGTAGAGCACCCCTTCACGCGCGAGACGCGAGAGCGCCTTCAGACCATTCGGGTTGAGTTGGACAGGAAGCCAGCGATAGCGCAAGCTGAAGAATAGAAGGTTTACTGCAGGGCTGCATTCTCCACCTGATCCAGCGCGAGCAGTACCTCCTGGAGGCGATCATGCGTCGCGACAGTCATGGGATGGTCTGTACCAAGCGCTTTCTCACGGATATGCAAGGCTCGTTGATACAGGGCTACTGCCTCCTGGAGCTTACCTTGCGCCTGCCAGAAGCCGGCAAAATCATGCAGTATGTGAGCGACTCCAGCACTCTCAGGACCCAGGTGTTGTTCACGAATATGTAGCGCGCGCTGGTAGAGCGGTCTGGCACGCTCATAGTCCTCTAGTCCAGTGTAGAGATTCGCCAACCCGCGCAATGTATCGCTCACTAAATGATTCTCAGGACCTACTTGCTGTTCACGAATACGCAAGGCTCGCAAGTAGAGGGGCTCCGCCTCTGCATACCTGCCTTGCTTTTGGTAAAGATTTGCCAATTCGTAGAGAGCCATAGCGACATCAAGGTGCTCAGGACCCAACTGCTGCTCACGAATACGCAAGGCTCGCAGATAGAGCGGCTCGGCTTGCTCATACTTTCCCTGTTGTACATTGACATAAGCAACGCCAATGAGTGGAAATGTCACACGATGATGCTCAAGCCCTAACTGTTGTTCCATGATGCGCAACGCCCGTTGATAGAGGGCTTCGGCCTGCGTATACTTCTCCTGTAAGGTATAAATGTAAGGTAAGCCGGTTAATGATTTTGCAATCTGTAAAGATTCGGGCCCCAACGTCTGCTCAAGGATATGAATTGAGCGCAGGTAGAGAGGTTCGGCTTCCCCGTACTTGCCTTGATTGGTGTAAATATTGGCTAATGCATTCAGCGAAGCAGCGACCTGGGCATGCTCGGATCCTAACTGCTGTTCTAGAAGATGGATTGAGCGCAAGTAGAGAGGTTCGGCTTCCGCATATCTTCCCTGGTCACTGTAG
Source organism: Ktedonobacter sp. SOSP1-52 (assembly GCF_016587395.1). NCBI lineage: Bacteria > Bacillati > Chloroflexota > Ktedonobacteria > Ktedonobacterales > Ktedonobacteraceae > Ktedonobacter > Ktedonobacter sp. SOSP1-52. Next base: position 859,712 of record NZ_BNJH01000005.1, on the reverse strand, counting down.
AGGACGGCCAGATTGTTCAGGGTCCTTGCCGTATCAACATGCTCAGGGCCAAGCTGCTCCTCCAGGATACGAAGGGCTTGTAGGTAGAGGGACTCCGCTTCCGCATATCTTCCCTGGTCACTGTAGAGCATGGCGAGATTGCTCAAGGTCCTCGCCGTGTCAGGATGCTCAGTTCCCAACAGCTCTTCACGAAGACGCAAGGCGCGTTGATAGAGTGGCTCAGCAAGTGTGTACAAGGCGCGTTCCCGCAGGTAGGTCGCCGTGCGATCAAGAAGCTCCGCAGCCTCAGGAAGCTGGAGGTGATACTCCTGGATGAGGCGATCGCAGGCCTGGGCGTGCTCCAGATAGCGCTGGCACTGCGGCCAGGAAGCTATCGGATCGGTTGGATCGGCGGGGAAGGCAGCATGCAGCACCCGTACCAGGCCCTCGGCCCACCAACGCCGCTCCTGCCCAGCAAGACGCTCCACCTGCACTACCTGCACCAGCCGGTGGATACTCAACAGGCGCTCCTCGGGAAAACGCTTGACCAGGGAAAATGCCAGCAAGAGTTTGAGCATCTGGCTGAATGTGAAGTAATTGGAGACCGCCTGCTGGAGCGCAGGGGGCCAATGCGCAGCGCCCTGGGACAGTAGCTCCTCAGGGATGTGATCCGGGGCCAGAAAGGCGCAGAGTTGCAGCAGCTCTGCGGCGGCAGGATTAGCCTGCCCGACCTGTTGAAAGGCGAGATCCCAGGTGGTGGCGACCGAGTCGGGATAATTTGTGATCTGCCAGCCACGCTGTGCGAGCAAGGCATGACGATGGTGCTGATAGAGCTGGAGATACTCCCTCACACTAGATCCCGTCTCTTCGATATACGCTCCTGCCTGGTCGAGCGCCAGCGGGAACAGCCCCAGAGCTATTGCGAGATTGGTCGCATCATCGATCTCTTCAGCTGTGGCCAGAGCCTCGCGTTGCGCCCGCCGAAGGAGGAGGTGTGTCCCCTCAGCTACTCCCATCGTGTCGAGTTCAATGGATAGAGCCAGCGCGCCTACCGCATGGACACGTGTTGTAAGCAGGATATCTCCGTTGCCACCCTGGGGGAGATAGGTGGGAAGAAAGGTCAAATCATCCGCATTGTCGAAAATGAGCAGCCACGGCTCCTCACAGCTCTCCAGCCAGCCGATGCAAGCATGTGCTCGCTTGCGTTGATCCATTTCACTGGCTGCGGCGCGCAAGGCTGGCACCTGGTCCGCGATGGCGGCAAAGCTGCTGAGCAGCGCCTCTTCACTGGCGGACGCGATCCAGAGCGTATGCGTATAGCGTCCCTGTTCATGTGCTCGATAGGCATATTCTACCGCGATCTGCGTCTTGCCGATCCCCCCCAATCCCTTAATGGCCTGGGCCTGCGTCAGGGCTACCTGGCGAATGCTCATTGTTGCCTCTGCATCAGCAGGCGCGAACCGTTGATGCAAGTGTTCGAGGGTAGCATCGCGCCCGGTGAAATGAGGATTGCGGGCATAGGGAACGGTCCAGAGCGCCAGTTTTGGGACGGGCTCGACCTCTGAGGATGTGATCTCAGCGGACTCGGGCACAGGCGCCGATGCATCCTCTTCCACGAGTCCCAGTTCCTGGGCACTCAGGCCAAAGAGGGCACAGAGCTTGACACGGTAGTAGGCGCTGGGTTGCTGGATGCCTCGCTCCCAGCGCTGGATGGTGATAAGTGCCGTCCCTAGCTCGTCGGCCACATCTTGCTGTCGCCAGTTGCGCAGAATACGCTGACGCCGTAAGCGCTCATTCCTTGCCATGGAATCTCCTCTTTGTTATCTCCCCTGGTATCGTATCATGAGTTCAACAAGAGAAGCAAGCACTTACTTACAACATAGCGGGACCTCGCATATATCAATGCCTTCTTACACCGAGGCGAGCTTGTGAGCTGACAAGAGAAGAAATAGGAGAGGGATAAACCTATGTCTCTCCTATATTTGCTGAGAGCGTCGATGGCGTCTGTAGTAATGGCTGAATCGCGGTTTGTAGTTTACGCTGGCGCTCCTCTTCCGTTATAGTCAGCCAGCCATAATATCGCCAAGAGATAGTTTCTAAAAGCAATCCTAATAAGCTCATTGCCGTGGTTGCCTGATCTACCTCGGGGCGTAACATGGGAGCAGCCTGGCTCAATGCCTGCTCAATGAAGCTACGGGCTACCTGATGATGAAATGCCAGTTCCTCACGCAAGGTAGGATAACTCCAATACTCGCCTATTCCAATGAGCCATAACTGAGGATATTCATCTAAGCAATCCCATAAAAAGGTCAGGCACGCTAGCAAGCCCGTGGCGGCCTGCACAGGATTGGACGCATCTATAGTGAGTCGATATGCGGCAATGCGGTACCCTGGCGCGAAGTGTTGGTAGACTGCCTGTATCAGCGTAGCTTTATCCTTAAAGATGCGAAAGATTGTCACCTCATTGACTTCAGCCTCAGCCGCAAGAGCACGCGTCGTGGTGGCATCTATACCCCGCTCTGCACTGAGCCTTAAAAAGGCGGCAAAAATACGTGCTTTCATTTCGGAAGATGCTTCCATATATCTTCTCCTAATAATTTATGCAGGGCGGCTTCTCTCTAAAATCATACCTGCTTTTGTGCCTGAATGAGGCGGTCGTTGTATGTCGTCTAGCCGTCGTTTTCCCATCAGTACTCAAATTTGACTACCTGAGCCACTACCATGCCTCAATGAACGACCGCTAAACGACGGGTAACGATCTGTGGGAAAACAACGCGAGTCAGGTATGATTGGCATGAAAAGAGAATGTATTGAAATTCTCGAGAAGAGATAGTAAACATCAATAGAAGAAGGCCTATGATGGAAACACCACACGAAACAGTGACATCTGAACAAACGTCAGCTATGGGGCTGGAGGCAGAAGCAGATCTGACATCCCTGCAAATACAGGCGGTCACAGATGTCCTCAATCACGTGATTGCGACGACCACCGCACTCTTTCTCAAGAGGCGTTTCTCTCCCTCCTACTTGATTTAATCAGATCTCATAACTAACTAAAAATAAGCTACTTGACAATTATAAGCATTCGGTGTTAGAATGAGGCTATCAAAAAGAAAGTGGCTAATGCAAAAATATTAGCCATTAAGATGATGGAATGGTCTAAGAAATTGATCCTTGAAGCGGAGCAAAAATTCTCTGGGATGGGATGGTAGCTGGTGTGGGAGCGATACGGAGGCATAGAAGGGACGAAGTAGAGCGAATAAAGGGGAAATGATATGACGACGATAGAACAACTATACAAGATCGTTGAGGAACTTCAACTGATTGACCTTGGAGATGCCATAAGCTACTTGAGCAAAGAGGAAATAGGACTTCTGGATTAAAGAGGATAAAGGCAGGAAATAGAGATAAACGTGTCTACCTCATTCTACTCAAGAAACTACTGACCTATTGAGTGATCTCCCGGAGATATTTTCTATCCGAAAAGTGCAGGAAAAATGATGCAAAACAATCTTCTCGGTATCCATCATGTCACAGCGATTACGAGCGATGCCCAACGCAATATCGATTTCTATACTGGCTTCCTTGGATTACGGCTGATCAAAGTGACCGTCAATTTTGATGACCCCAGTGCTTATCACCTGTACTATGGAGATAGTGTGGGACACCCGGGTACGATCATAACCTTCTTTGCCTGGTCTGGAGCTCCCCGTGGGCGGCAAGGAACAGGACAGATTAACGCTACTGCTCTCGCGATTCCTCGGTCTTCTCTCGGTTATTGGATTGGTCGCTTGATCGAATATGGCATTCAGTATAAAGGGCCCGCCACTCGCTTTGATGAACAGGTAATCTCACTTCGTGATCCAGATGGATTGGTTGTGGAACTCGTCGCACGTCCTGATATTCAGGAACGCCTCGGTTGGGAGAGTCAGGCGATCCCTGCCGAACATTCTATTCGCGGTTTCGCGGGAGTCACGATCTGGGAAGATGATTATGAGCAGACGAATCATGTCTTGAGCGACATTCTAGGCTTTCGATTGATTGCTGAAAAACAGAATGTGTTTCGCTACGAATTTGGAGCAGAGGAAAACAGAGCGAGACTCGATGTGCGTCATACCGCAGGCTTCTGGCGTGGGGAGGTTGCAGCGGGAACGGTGCACCATGTCGCACTACGTGTTGCGACGGATGAAGTTCAGCAAGCATGGCGCGACATGCTCATTGGAAACGATCTCAACGTTACATCTATACGGGATCGTAAGTATTTCCACTCCATATACTTTCCTGAACCGGGTGGTGTGCTCTTTGAGATCGCTACCGATCTCCCAGGCTTTACCATTGATGAGTCGGCTGAGCGCCTGGGAACGCAACTCCAGCTACCGTCCTGGCTCGAAGCTCAACGCTCAGAGATAGAACGTGTATTGCCACCACTCCATTGGCCATCAGCACAAGGAGCAGCGGCATGGCCAGAGAGAGATTGAGGCGTTGGACAGAGGGCTAGAGTTCGCCCTGTCCGATTCCTTTGTAGCTGAGGAAGAGAATTGCGACGAGGATGAACGCAAGCAGGACGCCAAGCAGGCCAATGACGATGTTGCCAATATCTATGTTGTCGATGCCGCCCCAGATGAAGATCAGGCATAGGACAGATCCCAGGACGAGCACGCGAGCGGTGCGGAGTTTCACAATGCTTCCTCTTCTTCTCATGCGGAAACCGCCCCTCATTCGACCGAGACACCGCTCTTGTAGCTGACGCTCGGATTAACTTTTAGACACGTCGGCATGCCAATATACCCCTTTTTTGGGGCAAAAGCGTGTCACGTTGCCATGATAGCAAAATTGACCTTCTCTTACTGTGACGCATTTCACATTTTTACATAAAAAATATTACAACTACTCCTATCTTCCTGCCGAAACCGTTCTCAGCATCTGCCACCCTTCTCTTTATACTGAAATAAGCATGGCCCCTGATATGCTAAATACAAGCGTCTGTGTAAGGTATCTTTGTAATGCGTAGAGGTTATCGTTCATTCATTTTTGAAAGAGCAATGACGCTATGGAGACAATGCAGAGTAAAACTAAAGCGATAAAGACCGATGTCCCCGCCAGGATGGATCGCCTCCCATGGAGTCGCTGGCACTGGCTCGTGGTCATCTCGCTGGGCATCACCTGGATTCTGGATGGTCTTGAAGTCACCATCGTTGGCTCTATCGCCAGCGTGCTGAGCAAGCCTCAGACCCTTCATCTCTCGACGGTGGAGGCTTCCGGCGCTGGTACAGTCTATCTCATTGGCGCGGTCCTCGGTGCCCTGGTATTTGGCCGGATGACCGATCAGCTGGGCCGCAAGAAGCTCTTTATGATTACCTTGCTGGTCTACCTGAGCGCGACCATCGCAACCGCCTTCTCCTTTAACTTCTACTGGTTCGCCGCCTGCCGCTTCATTACGGGCACGGGCATCGGTGGCGAATACGCGGCCATCAACTCGGCTATTGACGAGCTTATTCCGGCGCGGGCGCGTGGCTGGACTGACCTCGTGATCAATAGCACCTGGTGGATTGGTACAGCCTTTGGCGCGGCCATGACCGGCGTGCTGCTCAATCCCAATCTCTTCCCCATTAATGTGGGCTGGCGCCTCTCCTTCGCTCTGGGCGCGGTTCTGGGTCTGGCCGTCCTGCTGGTACGCCGTTACGTACCCGAGAGTCCACGCTGGCTGATGATGCATGGCCACTTTGAGGAGGCTGATAAGGTGGTAGCGGAAATTGAGCATGAGGTACGGAGGGAACGAGGCGGGAAGCCGCTACCTGAGCCAGAGGGCGCCATTTATATCCGCCCTCGCGGCGCGATTGGCTTCGGTGAAATCGCGAAGACGATGGTCAGGCTCTATCCCAAGCGCACAATTCTGGGCCTCTCGCTGATGGCCGCGCAGGCATTTTTCTACAATGCCATCTTCTTTACCTATGCCCTGGTGCTGACGACCTTCTTCCACCTGCCAGCCGAGAGCGTGCCACTGTATCAGATTCCCTTCGCCATCGGCAACGTGATCGGCCCCCTAACCATTGGTCGTCTGTTTGACACGATTGGGCGTCGCAAGATGATCAGCTTTACCTATATCATCTCTGGCATATTGCTGGCAATCACGAGCTGGCTCTTCGCCCAGGGTATGCTCAACGTAGTCACTATCACCATCTGCTGGTCGATCATCTTCTTCTTTGCCTCTACCGGCTCCAGTTCGGCCTATCTGACCGTTAGCGAGGTCTTTCCCCTGGAGATGCGCGCGATGGTCATCGCTCTCTTCTACGCCATTGGAACAGGGGTTGGCGGCGCCTTCGCCCCCTTCATCTTTGGTCTACTCATCCAGACCAACCAGCCAGTCATCCTCTCCTACGGCTACTATGCTGGCGCGCTATTCATGGCGGCTGCGGGTGTCGTAGCCATCTTCTTCGGCGTCGACGCTGAGCGCAAGTCCCTGGAGAGCATTGCCAAACCCTTCTCCCAGGCCGATGACGAGGAAGGTCCCCAGACCGCTCAGGCCAGCTAGTCTATAAGAAAAGCGGGTGTGATGAGTGGCACGTTTGTGCCACTCATCACACCCGCTTTTCTTATTATGTTTTGCTTTTGAAGAAATGCTATCGCTTACGTCTTCTCTAGTGTAAAATGAAACTCTTCAATATAATTACAAGAAGACGTAATGAGGTCCACTCGTATGTTGTTGCAACTAACTATTATCGCCTGTAGCCTAATTTTATCAACGATTGCTGGCTGCCTGATCGGCTACTGGGGATTTAGAAAACGCAAGCGCGCAGTATTTGAAGAGGGCTTAAAGCTCTACACACAGCAAATTCCTTTTGGGGCCTACTGCCGCTATGCTCAGGTTCGCCAAAAGACTATCTCGCAGGTACATAACCAGGTCTGGATATGGGGTATACTTCTTCCATTGCCCGCTATAATTGGCAACTTGCTTGCCAGTAGTATCATCAAGGTTGGCACTTCAGCACAGGCTTCTATAGGGATCGCCACCCGGTCAGCGCTAATAGGACTTGTGATAGGCGTGGGGCTATTTGAGTTTATTAGTGATGCTAGACTTGATCTTGCAGCTATGCGCATCTTTGAGTTTAATCCCCTTGAGCATTCACGCTTCATCAAAGCTGACCTGTTCAAGATACTTTCCACCTACACCTCAGCTGCGGCCTCCCTCCTGGGTATATTGATCTATTTCTTGCTGTATCCACCTAGAACTCTCCTTATCAATATTATCTTCAAACCACCAATATTCTCAATTATATTTGGTAGCATCGCCAATGCCTATTTTTTCGTCTTTATCACACTCATCGTTATTGCAACCTTTACCTTCACAACTATTTTTACCTTACCATACGCGAACCTGACCTCCTCGCTTCAACACATTGAAGAGACACAGTGGGCAAATTTAATCCCGCGCATCCACTCCTGGAGCAGGCTTGCGGGTGTAGAGTTCTCAGCGGTTCTAATCGCACAGGATCTCTTTGGAGGGCAAGAAGTGCGTCTGTCAGGTCCCGGTCGCCGTCCAGCACTTATCATCAGCGAAGCCCTGCTACGGGCAGGTGATTGGCGCGTGCATGACACGATCATTTGTCAGGGCATCATCATGCATAAACAAAAGTCGGCACTCAAACTACTCATGGCTGGTCTCACTGGGTTCGGCACATTTATAGCCTGGGTCCTCCTGGCCCCAATGCTTCTACAGTTACCTTCTTCGCTTGCACGTGACATTACTTTCGACATGCTTCTCATCGGTATTCCTATTACAATAATCCTGGCAATGGCGCTCATTGTCGGTTTAAAGCAAGAAGACACTCATAACACCGCCATAATCAAACTGACAGGCGACCCTCTGGCGCTCCTTGTTTTACATCATGTCCGTGTAGCCCTCAACGGGAGCCCTTTTACATCAGATAATCTCAAGACTGCAAAAGGTCGCTTTGAACGCCTGATTGCAGAGTTACACACAGGCTCACGACTGGCACCATATGCCACCACGCCCGTGCCTTCGCCTTTAAAAATCAGGATCGAGCATGAACAAATCACAATCCCCCTCAACCAGGCCACACCGCCCGCGCCTGTCCCGGAAGTGACCTATGGAAATCTCGCTTCATAAATAAATCAGGGAGAAGAAACGCTATGCTGTTGATATCAATATTTTTACTCGCGTCTGCCCTGCTTATCCCGGTAATCATCTCTGCCATCATAGGACAACGCAACATACGTAAACTCCGGCAGATCGTAGCCAGCAGCTACGGGCAGAAAACCACCCTTGATGGCTATTTCCACTACGCAGCCGCCTGCTCTGATATGAGCACAAGACTATCTAACGTGGTAAGTTATATTATAGGTTTCTTTGTGCTACTGATCATCAGCGGCATCATGATTGCATTGAATGACGATCTTTATCGCTCAAGTTTAAGGCAGCTCATCGAAGCGTATTTTATCAATTCATTGATTGTTACAATCTGGCTTCTTGCATTTAGTACAGTCATAGCCACCGATCCCCTGGCGCTGCATACTTTTCATGTCAATAACCTGCCAGGTGACAAATACAGGAGGGTCTACATCTACAACTACCTCTTTCCACAGGCGCTCATATTTCTTCCCAGCCTCTATATCCTGGGAGGAGTGGTCTGGATAAGCAAGCAATTAGGCCTTAACACAGATGCCATTCCGCCCATTGTACAGTTAACACCCTTTATTTTACTTCTTTTATCAGGCGACATCTTCGCGCTTCAGCATGAGAAACGCAGGGCCATACTTCAGCCAATTGAAAGCACCCGCTGGGCTTATTTGGAGCCAAGGATCGCCGCCTGGTGCAGGTTCGCTAACATTCAGTTCGCCTCCATCCAGGTAGCCCATGATATCGTCGGTAGACATACAGTACGCATCGTTGGCATGGGACAGCGTCCGGTCCTGATCATCAGCGAAGCGCTGTTGAGGGCTACGGACTGGCGGCAGAAGGACGCGCTGGTCTGCCTGGGCATTGCCATGCAACAAAAACGCCTGACACGCAAGGTATTCCTGCGCCACCTCTGGCTGGTGGGGATCTTTCTAGCATGGCTGAGTTGGCTTCAAGCTGTACAGATCTTCCCTTTTACGGCGTTTCGCATCATAGTTTCACTACTTGTCCTCATAGGCCTGCCCATCCTGGCTCTCATTATACTGATGTGTTATCCGCATAGGGCCTATCGCGACCTGGACCGTCTCGCCGCCCAACTCACAGGTGACCCGCTCGCGCTCATTGCCGTCCGGTACCTTATCGCCGCGCTCAACGGCTTCAAATTCAACAAACAACAACGCTTCTCTCCCTCGGCCGCTGATCGCATCGAAGCCCTGATCAAACTAGCCAAATCGACCAGTAATCGCGCCCCCTACGCCGCCGACCCTGTGCCCGCCATCTTACATATAACCATCAACGGCACCCAGGTCAGCGTCCCCCTCGACCAGGCCACGCCGCCCGCGTCCGGCCCGGAAGTGGCTTATTGAGCGGGATTGCCCTATTTTTCTCACCTCCTCGTCCCCACACCTTGAAGCCCAGAAAGGGAGAGAAGCAACTCGTGTTTTTGCTCTTTAATCAGCAAAATATTAATCGGCCACAAAGTGTAACAATTAGATATACGTAACGATAGTGTGTGTGACAAGTAAATGCTATATATATACACCTAAAAAATAAGAATGTCTCAACAGAATATTGAGAGATTAGGAGAATACAACACTATGCGTCTTAAGAACTTCATCTTCAACATGTTGTTTGCATCGCTGCTGCTTGGGATCCTGGCGGCCTGTGGTTCTGCCACTTCGACAACGAGTGCAACTACACTTGCAACAACGCTCAATACATCTACGACACAACCGGTCAGCATGAGCACCCAGCAGCAACGCTCATCTTCAGTTGTGGTGTCGGTAGGCAATATCCCATCTCATCAAGCGGTGGGAAGCACGTTCCCCGTTCTGACAACCCTTAAAGGCATAACGTTGTATGTTCATGAGTGGCAGGGAACGAGTGGCTTTACCTGTGATGGATCATGCGCCAAAACCTGGCAGCCTCTGGTCTACAAGGGTACTACAACGCCTACCTCGACTACCAAGCTACCTGGTAAACTAAGTGTGGGTACCGACGCTCAGGGCCACAAAGTCGTCTTCTACCAGGGGTATCCCCTCTACACCTATGTTGGCGATAAGAAACCCGGCGACTTCAATGCTCCCCTGGCTGATAACTCGCCCTGGCAGCCCGCCACCCCTGACCTCCCTACTGGCCTGTAACTATTCGTTTTAGACAAAAATGAGTGGACTCTCTGGTGGACTATTCCGCCAGAGAGTCCACATGACACTCTCAAGTGCGCACGACCTCTTTCCTTCTCCATGCGATCTGTACCGTGCGACCACTCCCTCCAATTACTACAACTCCCAAGAGGCCGTCATGATCCATTTACCCTAGCATTGACAAATTTTACCTAAATCATGTATTATTTACTTGAATTACGTAAGTTTTACTTGAGCATCAGCACATTAGCATATTAGGAGCAGCAGCATGCCAGTGCAATGGAACCTGAAGCAGTGGCTAGCAGTCAACCATCATATTTATCGACCCACTGAGTTGCAGACATTGCTTGAGGAGAAAGCTAACACCCAGCTTTCTTTGCAGGCTATTTCCTCGCTACTGAATAACGTTCCCAACGCTTTACGCCTCTCCACTATTCAGGCATTGTGCAACGCGCTCAGTTGTACGCTGAGCGACTTTTGCGAAGTCCTTCCCGACCAGCCTGCTCCACACAAACAGTATACTGAGGATCGGAGACGAGCAGAGAGCAAGAGTCAGCATACTCATCCCTCTGTGTTTCCTCCCATTACCAGTGCGACTACCTCGCAAGCGAGTGTTGAAACCGCCATCCGTGACATCGTAATGCAAACACTCGCAGAGCAGGGTCTTATTTCGCCAAAGCAGGAACCTACAATAGCGCAACATTCCACGATCAGTGTCCTCATTCCTGGCTGGGTCTGGTCAGTCATTCCCGATCTTACGCGGGGTGTGGTCGAGACGATATCAGAGAGTCCGTATGATCTCTCACTCTATAGCGTCAGTGACGAAGAACCAAAGAATAGCGAACAGGCGCTCATTGAGCGTTTTCTCGCGACTCCGCTGAGCGCCGGGCTGGTGGCTATTTTCCCTGGACGCCTCTCTTCACGACTAACCCAACTCTCACGACAGGGATTTCCAGTGGTGGTGATTGATGATCAAGAGACCCAGGTGATTCCCTGGATTGGTGTAGATAATACGACAGGTGCATACATGGCTGTGCGTCATCTGCTTCGTCTCGGACATCGGCGGATCGCCCATATTAAAGGCCCCGCTCACTACCTGGTATCCTATGCTCGCTATCAAGGATATTGCCAGGCACTTCTCGAAGCCGGGCTTTTCCCGGACGCCGACCTTATTCTTGAGGGAGATTTTCTCCCTCCAAGTGGTCGAGCCTGTGCTACTACGCTCTTTGAGCTTCCGCACGAGAAACGACCAACAGCGATCTTTGCCGCCAGTGATCAAATGGCCTATGGAGTGCTCACAGCCGCAGAAGAGTATGGCCTCTCTGTACCCAGGGATATCGCCCTTGTTGGCTTCGATGGAGACCGTCCCTCGGCCTATACACGTCCTCCATTGACGACAGTGAGACAACCTTACTTCGAAATGGGGCAGCGCGGTGTCTCCCTGTTGCTCTCACTGCTACAACAGCCAGGCTCATTGAATAATGAGACGCTTCACCGGGCAACTTTATATCTCGGAAAGGATGACAAGAACACATCCATTTCTCAGCAACAACCAATCCACATCCAACTCCCGGCTGAACTTGTGGTACGTGAATCCTGCGGAGCCAACTTTCGCAGTCCCGTCGCATCGCCTTCAGAACCGTTGCTTCCATAAAGCGTACCATTTCCTTGGCCTATTCGTTCTCACTATTATGCAAACGCGAAAGGAGGCTTCTTTAGAGAACAGAAAACTCAGAAACCTTCAGCAAGGATACAAGCTTCCCTTGTTGTGCTCATCATGTTTCTGCGCTAGTAACTCTTGTGGCTTTTCGCCACTGAATTGTGTATACGTATCACTATCGCACGAAAGGATGAAAACATGTCAGCACGTACACCTCTCCGCACGTTATCTATGATCGCATTAACCCTTGTATTGATTACTGCGCTAGGAGCGATGACGGCTGCGCATGCCGCCTCCAGCCAGGCGAGCGCCAACCATAAGTATGTACCCAGTGGAGATGGCAAGCAAAAGAGTGTGACCACCGTTGTGACCTGGTATGGATATAACGATAATTCCGGCGCGACCGAGAACCAGCATGGATCAGCCGATATCGCTTATCCCAAATCCGATGGCTATCCCACTATTCACAATCATGCCACCGAGGGTACAGGCACCTACAACAATCCCGTGACATTCGCTGCCCCCAATAAAGATCTGAAAACGACCTTCCCCATTGGTAGTATCATCTACGTCCCCCTGGTCAAGAAATATTTTGTTATGGAAGACCAGTGCGGCGATACCGATCCCCAGGGATGCCAGAATGGCTCCAACCACGCGGACCTCTGGATGGGGCCAGCCAAGGAAATGAATGGTACAAAACTTGACGACTGCGAGGGTAATGCCACTCCAGACTCTGCGGTAAAGGTGACCATCAACCCGAGCTCCACATTATCTGTGGATACAACTACCATGTACACCACAGGCAATAAATGCACCATCCATCTCTATTAGTTTTTAACATATAAGGCAGGAAGCCTTACCACAAATGCTTCCTCCTTAGGCGTGGTGCATGTCACGAAGAGGTATGTTTTGCCTATACAATGCTCTCCCCTTGTTCAGGAACAAGAGGAGAGCATTGCTTCTCTGCCCTTCTCACGTGTGCTTACCACTGAGAAAACCACCGACTAGCGGACTCCAAGGCAAGATAGCGAGACCAGCGTACTGTGTGAGCGGCACCAGTTCATGTTCAATTAGGTGATCATCAGCCACATAGGAGTGCATTCCATTGAAGACCAGATCGCCCACAAAGGCGACTCCAGGTTCGGTCTCGACCACCCAGAGCGCGTTCGCGTCACAGTCACCACTCGGCCCAAGATCGTAGACCTGGTAGGTAATGAAATATGCTAACCGGCCTTCATGTTTACTGTACTGGATACTTGCCAGAAATCGAAAGAAGGTGCATAATAGAGATGTACAATATTTCATTGTATGTACATTTGTGCAAACATAATTTGCGGAGATAAAAAATGACCGATCTGCAAAATGAAAGGGTACGATTACTGGTTAAAATCAGTCGGCTTTATTACGAAGATGGACTCAATCAACAGGACATTGCCAAACGATTAGGTATTTCACGACCTCACGTGAGTCGAATGCTCGCTGCTGCAAGGGCCGAAGGGATTGTCAACATCACGATTAACAATCCTTATTCACGAGAGCAGAACATTGAGCAGGAACTCATTGAAACGTTTGGTATTCTCGATGCTTTTGTCGTAAGCATAGAAGAACATTCTGAACAAAGACTTCTTCACCAACTAGGGCGAAGTTGTGCAGTGCTTCTCGAATCAATGCTCAAAGATAACGATATTGTAGGAGTTATGGCTGGGCGTACGGTTACTGCTGTTGCTGCTGAGCTAGAGTATTTTGCACGAAACGGGCTACAGTTTACTCCACTTGTCGGTGGCTGGGGTTCTACTGGCTCATCCTGGCATGCAAACTCGAATACCATGATGTTTGCTGAAAGGATGAAAGCGAACTACTGGCTTCTGCATGCACCTGCGGTTGTTGTCTCCCAGGAAACCAAAGAGCTTTTGATGAAAGAGCCAGAAATAGCCAACGTACTTGAGATTGCTCGGAAGAGTACTGTGGCGGTTGTCGGTATTGGTCAGATCTCAAAGGAGGCGACGATTGTCCAAACTGGTTACTTTGGAAATGCTGATTTGAACGATGTCCTTCGACAAGGAGCCGTGGCAAACGTATGCGCGTCCTTTCTCAACATTCAAGGAGAGAACATCGCTTTTTCTGCAAAAGCAAGAATGCTCGGCATTGACATATCAGAGCTGAGACCACATACCCATGTCATCGGTGTCGCTGGTAGCCAGGATAAAGTCAAAGCAATCACGGCAACGTTGCGAGGAAAATGGATTGATACTCTTGTGACAGATCTCGAGACCGCCCAACGGGTTTTAGATTTTCATAAGCACAATAAATAATAGGGAGATAAAGCAATTGAGTGTAAATGGTTACTACGGATCATATGGAGGGACGTTTATTCCTGAGATTCTATTCCCTGCTTTTCATGAATTAAAAGAAAAGTTCGCTGAAATACAAAATGATACCGTGTTTTGGCAGGACTATCAGGATAGCCTGGCAAACTTTTCCGGTCGTCCAACACCACTCACCTATGCCGCAGGGCTGACAAAGTATTTTGGTGGACCCAAAATTTACATGAAGCGGGAAGATTTGAATCACTCAGGTGCCCATAAACTGAACAATGCCTTGGGGCAAGCGCTGCTCGTGAAACGGATGAACAAAACACGCGTCATTGCTGAAACAGGTGCCGGACAACACGGGGTTGCAACAGCCATTGTAGCAGCGAAGTTCGGTTTAAAGGCTACCGTTTACATGGGGAGTGAAGATGTAGAACGCCAGTATGCGAACGTTTTTTGGATGAAACGCTTCGGCGCGGAAGTTGTGCCTGTGGAAGCTGGTTCTCACACCTTAAAAGACGCTATGAATGCGGCGTTGAGAGACTGGGCTTCGAGTTTTGAAACAACCCATTACTTGCTGGGAACCGCATCAGGGCCTCATCCTTTTCCAGCTCTAGTAGCTTTATTTCAATCGATCATTGGGACCGAGGCCAAGGAACAAATTCTTCGCTTAGAAGGCAAGCTTCCCAATCGTGTCTATGCCTGTGTGGGTGGAGGGTCGAATGCCCTTGGTATTTTCCAAGCGTTCATACCCCACGAAGAAGTTGAACTGGTTGGAGTAGAGGCTGGGGGAGAAGGGCCAATAGACGGAAAGCATGCATCACGAATCGCGTATGGGCAAGGCAGAACTGGCATCGCCCAAGGGTACAAAACCCTCTTTCTGCAGGACAAAGACGGGCAAATGTTAGAGACTTCCAGTATTGCAGCGGGACTTGACTATACAGGCGTGTCACCCCTCCTCGCAAATTTATCAGAACGTGGGCGCGTGCGCTTCGAAGCAGCGACCAACGAGGAAGTTGTGAATGCCCTCCAACTTGTCATGACTAAAGAAGGCATTGTTCCTGCATTAGAATCTGCCCATGCTTTTGCAGGGGCTTTTCGGGAGATGCAACAGTGTTCGGAGGGTGAGAGCGTCATCATTAATATGTCGGGCCGGGGCGATAAAGATATTTTTAACATAGCGGAAGGATTACAAGATGAAGAATGGCAGGCTTTTATCCAGCGGAAAAGCACGCAATATCAGCAATCTCGCTCAGGAGATTCTGGAAAAGCGTAAAAGAAAATCTATTTTGCTGATGGCGCATCAAATTGTAGGCTATCCCGATTTCGAGACGAATTATGAAATGATCCGTCTGTTCCACGAATGTGGCGTGAATCTGGTGGAGTTACAAATTCCTTTCTCCGAGCCGATTGCGGATGGTCCGCTGTTTCTGAAGGCAAACCAAAAAGCATTGGAACGAGGGACGACCGTAGAACAGTGTCTGGATTTTGCGCAAAAAGTAACGAGAGATTTCCCTCTCTTTTGTATTTTCATGACGTATTATAATATTTTACTCCAATATGGAGTAAAACGGTTCGTTGAAACCGCCGGGTCCATTGGAATTCGTGGGCTGATAGTGCCCGATGCATTTCCCGAGGAGAGCGATGAATACTTTGCTGCCTGCAAGCAAGAGCATGTTGACCCCATTCTGGTGGTTACTCCCTACACACCAGATACGCGAATGGAGTATCTAGCGGGCAAGACAGAAGGACTTTTGTATTGTGCTGCAAGAAAAGGCGTGACCGGATCACCAACATCTTTTGGTGATGCGACAACAGATTTCCTCTTACGATGTCGTCAGTATTCATCCACTCCCATTGCAGTCGGGTTTGGCATTCAGCGTCCAGATGATGTTCGCTATCTCGTCAACAAGAGTGATATTGCCATTGTGGGGAGCACATTACTCAATGTATTGGAAGCAGAAGGAACAACCGGTGTAAGGAAATTTTTGCTTTCTCTCAGGCCTGAATGACGCTAGCACAAGCCATAACAAAAAAGGGGCAGAATGTAAGACAATTTGCCTTACATTCTGCCCCTTTTCTTCAATAGAAAATTCTTTACCCGCGGCTGGAGGCCATCTGGACTTGCTCGACGGGTTGCCGGGTCTTCCAGGGCCAGCCAACCTGCATGCAGAGAAAGCTGAGGACCGCGAAGAGGACCGCGATCAGCGTGGTATGCAGCAATTCAACGACAAGCTGGCCACCGGTGACGACGGTGAGCATGCCGGCCGCGCCCTGCAAGATAACCATGATGAGCGCGAGCCAAGCACCCCGTACGAGGTCACGGCGCTCGCGATAACGGCGCAGAACCCAGATGAGCAGGCCCACGATGAGCAGGCCAATCAGTGTAGCAGCATAACGGTGGAACATCTGCACGCCGGGATGGCTGGCGAGGTCTGGCACAAGTGTGCTACAGCCGGGCCACTGCGTGCCACAACCCAGGGTGGAGGAGGAGTGACGCACAAGGGCGCCCGTGTAGACGACGATGTAGCAGTAGGCGGTGATACCCCAGACTACGTACTGCATGCTCTTGCTCACCAGGCCTGGCTTCCGCTCCTCACGCTTTTCCACAGCCTTACCAGCTTTCATCTGGAAAAGATAAATGGTAAGCAGTATAACGCTGGCAAAGGAGATCAATGCGAAACCGAAGTGCAGCGAGAGAATCCACTCCTCGGCGAAGGTGCCTTCGTACATGACGGTTACCGCACCCAGAGCACCCTGGAGGATGACGAAGAACAGGCTCATAAAGCCGAGCAGTTTGACGCGCCCATTATGCCTGAAGACCCACCAGGACCAGACCGTCAAAAAAAGGATCAAGAAGCCATCGATACCAGAGGCGATACGATGGCTGTACTCCAGCACCGAATCAACCGACATATACGCGGGTATGAGTTGTCCCTTACAGATCGGCCACGAGGTACCACATCCCTGGCCCGCTCCAGTTTTGGTAACTATGGCCCCCATCAGCACCATTATATATGCGCCGATAGAGGTCAGGATGGCCAATATTTTCATCAAACGCAGTGTCATACTATTTCCATTATCTCTTTTTGTATCTTGTGGCTGGCAAGCCCCTCGCGCCTGCGGCGCTCGCCCTGTAGGTGGTGCATCCTGGCTGCCTCAGGCAGCCAGGATGCACCACCTACAGAAGGTAGTTGTTTATTTTTGCATATTATAGCACGGTATGTCAGGTGGAAACACAGTCCCCGCCCACAAGTCCAGGGTGTTCTATCTGTATGTAGCGAGGCAACTTAGAACGCTATATCCACAAAAGGGACATCTTCCAGGATGTGCTGGCGACGATTCTGCATAAAGCGTTCCGACCATGAACCCTCCGGCAGTTCATATTTGAGCGCGGTCAGCACGATGTAGAGATTGATCTCGCGCTGCTTGAGGAAGTAGGGGATCTCCTGTCGCCACGTGGCATCGAGAGTGTAGACCTGGCTATAGCCTTCCATAAAGTGCTGGTAGAACTGGCGTGCGAAGTCTAGCTCCTCCTGGCTCTGGGCCTGGGGCGAGATAGCATAAAATACAGCCATCGCCAGGTCTTCGGCAAACCAGGAGTACTGGCTATCATCAAAGTCAAACAGGGTGATGCGCCCATTCAGTACATGAAAATTGCCCCGGTGAAAGTCGGCGTGGATCAGGCCATAGGCGTCACGCTCCTGGGGTAGGCTTTCTGGATAGGCGCGAATGGCCTGAAACTTCGCCGCGATGTCGGCATCTACGGCGTGCAGATACTCCTGCGCGAAGACATCCAGGTCCTCGTGCCAGGCAGGCCTGCGCTGAGTAGCAATGGCTGGCATGTATTCTCTGGTCGCCTGGTGCATCTGGCCAACAAAGCGTCCCATTGCCGCGAAAAGCTCGGGCGTCCACTCTTCTTTACCTGGATGCTTCCCTGGAGCTTTGTGCATAGCGACAACCGGAACCTGCCGCCCCTCATGCTCAATGACCTCCACAAAATTCCCCCTCTGCGAGGGCAAAGGGTCAACGACCGCAAGGCCTCGCCCGGCCAGATAATGCATCCAATCCATCTCGGCATGGATCATATCAGCCGAGCGCTGGCTCTCAGACGAGATACGCAGAATATAACGCTGCTCATTCTGGCTGTACTCATAGACCCGATTCCGAAAACCGCCCAGGAAGCTCAGCGACGCAGGATCAACCTCATAGCGCACAAGTGCTTCACGTAATACGGGATCATCTTCAAAAGATACAGGTGACATGCTCATAGAAGGAGTCTCACTTTCTACTTGCCAAAAATAGGGGGTTGCGCGGGAGATTGCACAGCAGTGGTTCGCATTATAGATTTTGCTCTATGTTTCTGTCAATCCTCATGCATATTTTCTAACGATAAAGCACGCTCCAGATCAAGGAGGCTGCGATAAACCACATGATACATCCTATCAAGCAATCCAGGACCCGCCAGGCTAGAGGGGAACAAAATAATGGCGCCAGCCAGCGAGCACCATATGCGAGGGCAAAGAACCAGGTGAGCGAGGCAAGCATAGCCCCCAGGGCGAACAACAGGCGCTCTCCAGAGGGATAATGGGCACCAACACTTCCGATGAGTACTACCGTATCGAGGTAAACATGTGGATTGAGTAAACTAAAGGCCAGCACCGCCAGCATGACCTCGCGCGTACGTGTAGGTTCTCCAGCCACTTCATGTGCGTTAAGTTTATCCGATTGAAAGGCTGCGCGAAAAGAGCGAAGGCCATAGATCAGCAAGAATAATGCGCCACCCCACGTCGCCACCAGGGTTAAGACAGGAAGCGCATTTATCACTGCTCCGAGTCCTCCAACTCCCAGCAAGATAAGCACGGCATCACACAACGAACAAAGGGCAGCCACCAGAAAAACATGCTGCTTCTTCAATCCCTGGCGCAACACAAACGCATTTTGCGCACCAATAGCAACAATGAGGCTCATCCCAAGGCCAAATCCCTGCAAGAGGGGCAAAATTATCTGTGGCATGCTCCTTCAACTTTCTTGACTGACACTGCTCCTCATAATTTACCACATCCAGTAAAGCTAATTAGCAAATTATTACAGTACAAAACATACAGTAAATTCTATTTAAAGTAGCACAGTTGTAAAAACCATTATTATATTTTATACTTATGCTACAGGCGTCTTCCTTAATTAGATGCTTTCTCCCCCTTTAGAGGGTTCTCTTGTGGTGATTGACAGAAGATGTTGTGAGATGAAAGGAGAGACTCTCTCATGAAGCGCTCCACCCGACACTCCAGGTATGGTATCGTTCCACCATACATCCTGTCTTCTATCGCAAATCATGGCACGGCCGAACAGCGTGTGCGTGCCCTCAAGACACTGCAACATCAGCAGCAGCAGCATATTCATCCAGCACCCGACACATATAAGCAGGCTGAAACTCATGCCAAGGCAGACAAGTCCGACAAGGAGGATCATACCATCCTGGCTCGACAAGCTAAACGCACCATTTATGATGTGCAATACACCAGTCGGCTTCCTGGGAAAATCGTCCGTAAAGAAGGCCAGGACTCTAACAGCGATATTGCCGTGAATGAAGCTTATGGTGGTCTAGGCTGGGCATTCAAACTCTACAAACAGAAATTTAACCGTAACTCTATCGATAACAAAGGTCTCGCCCTCAAAGCCAGCATTCACTACAACCAGGACTATGACAATGCCTTCTGGGATGATGTGGGCAAGTGTGTGGTCTTTGGGGATGGCGATGGCGATTACTTCAACCGCTTTACCATTGCCCTTGAAGTCATTGGGCATGAGCTAACACACGGAGTTACAGGTAACGAAGCCAATCTCGACTATAATGGCCAGCCGGGCGCGCTCAATGAATCCATCTCAGATGTCTTTGGCTCTCTGGTGAAGCAGTTCTCTCTTAATCAAAGCTCAGAGGAGGCCGATTGGCTGATTGGCAAGGGACTGTTTACCAGCAAGGTTCAGGGAGAGGCTCTGCGCTCCATGAAAGCTCCTGGCACGGCCTATGATGACCCCGTTCTGGGGAAGGATCCTCAACCTGCCACCATGGATGACTACGTTGATACGACCGACGATAATGGAGGCGTACATATCAACTCGGGCATTCCGAATCACGCATTCTATCTGGTCGCCAGCACACTAGGAGGCTATGCCTGGGAAAAAGCCGGCCTCATCTGGTATAAAACCTTGACTGACCCAGATCTGGAGACCAGTGCCAACTTTAGCGATTTTGCCCAACTCACTATCAAGCAAGCCGAAGCCCTTTACGGCGCCAAGAGCCTCGAGAAACAGGCTGTGCGGCAAGCCTGGGAGACCGTCAAAGTCCTTGGGGCCACAACGACTCATTCCCACGAAGGACAGGCCGCCGATTGATCGCTCTCCCATGATCACGCACCCATAGGTGCCCGATTTATCGCGCATAAGGCGATTTATCGCAGAAATACAGAACCACGAGTATGCTTTCCTGACGGCGCATCGTTTCATGGCAGCTGGTGCAAGGAACGATGACCAGTTGTGTATACTATGCAACTATATACCATTATAGAAAAGTGCCAGGGACTCTGTATGACTGCGATAAATCGCCTCACGCGCGATAAATCGGGCGTCTATGAGATTGAAGGTGTTTATTATAAGAGTAAAAGAGACGCCCTCGCTGGGGAGGGCGTCTCTTGTTTTTTCACTGCTAGTGATCTACGCGCTTAGTAGCGGTCGCGGTAACCACCACCATTTGAGCGACGATCGCGGCTCTGGTAGCCGCCACCACCACCACCGGGAGCGCGGCGCTCGCGGGCCTCGTTGACCGTAATGGTGCGGTTGCCCAGGGTTGAGCCATTCAGCTGCTCGATAGCCGCGCGGGCCTCGTCATCGCTGCTCATCTCAACAAAGCCGAAGCCTTTGCTGCGCCCGGTCTCACGATCGGTGATGACTGTGGCGAAGGTAACCTGGCCGATCTGCTCAAAAAGCTGGATCAGATCCTGCTCGGTTGACTGGTAGGGGAGGCCCCCAACGTAAATTCTCATCTTAATTCTGCTCCTGTGCTGACATCTCTCGACAATTGATGCTCGTGAAACCAACTCTCACAGGAGCGATCCAATTCCTTCTGATGCCATACGTTATCAAAAACAACATATAGGGATAGTCTATTCCCTGAAAGGCATAACGTCAAGACTATTTTTGTGCAGAATGGAAGCTTTTTATCATTGTGTGACAAAATTACTTATCCGAGCCAGGCGGCTAGCCGGGATTATTCGGCGGGACTTCTCACTACTACATGGCTCGCTTGATTATATTAATGTGTGGCGTGAAGATGCCGCTGGCATTTTTACGCCACACATTAACTCTTTTTTTGTACATTTTCCGCTTTATGTGCTATATTTTAGAGTATAAGTAACTGACACAAAACTGCGCATCCTACACAGAGTGTTGACCAGGGTTGGTTGAAGATGTTGTGAGACGAAAGGAGACACTCTTCTCATGCAACAACAGTTCACGCCTCGCATCCTACACACAATTGTTCCACCACACATACTCTCCTCCATTGCGGAACGTGGCACGCTCCAACAACGCGACCGCGCGTTGAAATCACTGGAACTTGATCAGTATGTACGTGCTGTCCGCTCTCGTTCCATACCCTTG
The DNA here is from genome assembly GCF_016587395.1 of Ktedonobacter sp. SOSP1-52. Classification (NCBI taxonomy): domain Bacteria; kingdom Bacillati; phylum Chloroflexota; class Ktedonobacteria; order Ktedonobacterales; family Ktedonobacteraceae; genus Ktedonobacter; species Ktedonobacter sp. SOSP1-52. Next base: position 837,824 of record NZ_BNJH01000005.1, on the reverse strand, counting down.
CTACAAGCACAATTGCCGCAAACCGCCGTCGCCAAGGCCGTCGGACCAGAACGCTCCATCTATGACGCCCGACATGCAACCGATCTCCCCGGCAGCTTGATTCGCCATGAGGGACAGACTCCTGTCACTGATAAAGCGGGGAATGAAGCTTACGATGGCTTAGGATGGACCTATAACTTCTATCAACAGGTCTATAGCCGCAACTCCATCGACAACAAAGGCTTACCCCTGGATGCCTCCATTCACTATGATGTCAGCTATAACAATGCCTTCTGGGATGGTGGACAAATGGTCTTTGGAGACGGGGATAGCGACACCTTCAATCGCTTTACCATTGCCCTTGAAGTCATTGGGCATGAGCTAACACACGGAGTTACAGGTAGCGAAGCCAATCTCGACTATAATGACCAGCCGGGCGCGCTCAATGAATCCATCTCAGATGTCTTTGGCTCCCTGGTCAAACAGTTTTCGCTCAACCAGAGTGCCGATCAGGCCGACTGGTTGATTGGTAAAGGCCTGTTTACAGACAAGGTTCAGGGAGAGGCACTACGCTCCATGAAAGCGCCTGGTACCGCCTACGATGATCCCGTTCTGGGAAAAGATCCCCAACCTGCCACCATGGATGGCTATGTTGACATGACCGACGATAATGGTGGTGTACATGTAAACTCGGGAATTCCGAATCATGCCTTTTACCTGGCTGCTATCGCGATAGGTGGTCACGCCTGGGAGAAAACGGGGCGCATCTGGTATATAACATTGTGTGATCGCGCCTTAAAGCCGTCCGCCAACTTTAATGACTTCGCGACACTGACCGTCAAGCACGCGTCCGCACTCTATGGTGCCAACAGCCAGGAACAACAGGCGGTTCAAAAGGCCTGGGAAGCTGTCAAGGTATTGAAAACCAGCATTGGCACCATCCCCACAGATGGCACAGATGCAACAACTGGAATAGTGATTACGACGCCTGGTAATACAGGCAGTTCAAACTGGCCCATTCCAGATGACGCTGAAGACAATGCTCCCTGGCAGTTTCCCCAGGATACTCCTGAGAATTTACCTCAAGATTTATCGGAGGAGCCAGATGAAAGTGACGCTGCGGACTGAAGGCGGCCTGGCATACTTCCCAGGCATGACAAAGTCCCATGTTCTGGATAGTACGTCTCTCTCCCCTCAAGAGGTTAAGGAGCTACAACGCTTGCTTGACAAAGTACGCGTCTTCGATCACTCCCGACCATCGAAGCACACGTGCCGCGGGGCCGACCAGATGCACTATATGCTTACAGTCGATGATGGAGCCAACCACTATAGTTTGCAGGTCTGCGATCCCGTGCAGGACCCGCAAATAAAGGCTCTCCTCTCGTTTGTCAAAGATCGCCTTCGTGTCAAAAGAGAGTAAAATAGAACGGGTAGTTGGTGTTGGTGCTCCCTGGCAGCCGAAGGCTGCCAGGGAGCACCAACACCAACTACCCCAACATTTACTGCAAAGGAGCATTTCATGGACTTATTCGCTCAGCCAGCTATTTCGACACATACTGTTGCCAATCAGCCACCACCTCTTGTTCAATACAACCCCTTTACTCTCGATAGCGCGCTCATCGCCGGAATACAACGCGAAGGCGCTGGCTGGGCTGAAGAGCGCCTAAGCGAGTTGGGGGGCTACCTGGGCAGCAGTGAGGTTATCACTCAGGGCTTTGAGGCTAATAACTATCCACCCGAGCTTCACACACACGACCGCTATGGCCATCGCATTGATGAGGTAAGCTTTCACCCGGCCTGGCATCAGCTTATGGGAGCGGCAGTGAATTGGGGAACACACGCGCTCTCCTGGCGCGAGGAGCGTCCCGGTGCGCAGGTCGCACGCGCGGCAGGCTTCTACCTCTTTACCCAGGTGGAGGCGGGTCACGGCTGCCCGATCTCTATGACGCATGCCGCCATTCCGGTCCTGCGCCACCAGCCAGAGCTAGCCCAGACCTGGCTCCCCGGCCTCCTCTCACTCGAATACGACTTCGGTCTGCGACTCGCCACAGAGAAGCGTGGCCTCCTCTGCGGCATGGGTATGACCGAGAAACAAGGTGGCTCCGATGTACGCGCCAATACGACGCGCGCCGTTCCTGCTGGCGAGTTGGGCGCGGGCATCTATCTGCTCACTGGTCATAAATGGTTCTGCTCCGCCCCTATGTGCGATGTCTTTCTCGTCCTGGCCCAGGCTCCCGGCGGACTCTCCTGCTTCCTGCTGCCACGCGTCCTCCCCGATGGCACACGCAATCCCTTCTTCATTCAGCGCCTGAAAGATAAGCTTGGCAATCGCTCCAACGCCTCTAGCGAGGTCGAGTTTCAGCAGACCGTGGCCTTCCTGGTCGGTGAAGAGGGTCAGGGCGTGCGCACAATCATTGAGATGGTGAACTACACACGCCTGGATTGTATCCTGGGCAGCACGGCCATGATGCGCCAGGCTCTGACCCAGGCCCTGCATCATACACGTCACCGCCAGGCCTTCGGACGGCCTCTGCTCGACCAACCCTTGATGCGCAATGTGCTCGCGGACCTCTCGCTCGAGGTCGAAGCGGCGATCACCCTGGCGCTGCGCCTAGCGCGCGCCTGCGACCAGGCTCCCACCAGCACACATGAGGAGCATATCAAGCGCCTGGGGACGGCGCTCGGCAAATACTGGGTAACGAAGCGCGGCCCTACGTGCATGGCGGAGGCACTTGAGTGCCTGGGTGGCAACGGCTACGTCGAAGAGAGTATCATGCCGCGCCTCTATCGTGAGATGCCGCTTAACTCCATCTGGGAGGGCTCTGGCAACGTCAACTGCCTCGATGTCCTGCGTGCCCTCGCCAAACAGCCCCAGGTTCTGGAGAGCTTCTTTACTGAGGTCGCGCCCGCCCGCGCCGCGAACAAACACCTCGACGAGGCGGTCCAGGCCCTGCAACAAGAACTTTCTCACCTGGATAACATCGAGTGGCGTGCCCGCTTCCTCGTCGAGCGCATGGCCCTGATACTCCAGAGTGCGCTCCTGGTCCAGCACGCACCCGCTTCTCTATCTGACGCCTTCTGTGCCTCGCGCCTGGGTGGCGCCTGGGGCCACGCCTTCGGCACCCTCCCTCCTGGCATCGACGCCCAGGCTATCCTGGCCCGCTCCCTTCCATCCTGAACATGATATGGCTTCCCAGGCCGGTAGGGACGCGGCTGGTCCCTACCGGCTTCGGAAGCCGCCTCGGGTTTTGAATCGCACCCGAAGCGACAAAAAGGCTTGCTAAAAACGGGACAAGCCGCTACCATAACCATAAAGGACATTCCTAGCTCCATTATTGATTATGGGCCCTCTGGAAAGATCGTGCGCGATGAAAAAAACCGTAGGGGCAGAGATGCCGACTGAGCCCATGTGGTACACTCTCCACCAGGAAAGGATCTCAGAAACAGCCAGGAGAGAAACGCATGAAACCTGCGCGGACATTTTCCCAGGTCAGCCGACGTTTTTACCGTCCCGAAGTGACACACTGTGCCGACTGCCAGAAGCGACTCCGGCGGGCCGTCACCTTGTCGGAACGCACGGTGGTCACGTTGCAGGAGGTGATCAAACTGGTGCATGCGGGCTACCGCTGTTCCGATGCGCAGTGTGTGGGCCATCAGCGGACGTATCGCAGTGCGCGAGCGGATGCGCTGGCCCTGCCCCACTTCACGTATGGGGTGGATGTGGTGCTGTTGGTGGGGCGGCTGCGATTGGTCGAGCACCAAACCGTCGACGAGATCCATCGCGAGTTACTGGCCCGGTTGGCCCCGTTGGGAGTCAAGATCGCGCGCCGAGAAGTGCTCTACCTGTTTGATGCGTACTGCACGTTGCTGCGGGCAGCGAGTGCGGCCAACGAGGACCAGGAGTGGTTGGCCCAAGTCGAGAAGAACGGGGGCATCATTGTTGCCATCGACGGCATTCAGCCTGACAAAGGGAACGAGACAGTGTACCTGGTCCGCGATGCGCTGACTGGGCGGGTCCTGGTGGCCGAGAATGTGCTCTCCTCGGAGACTGCCGTCATGAAAGCACTCTTGACTCCGGTGGTTGAGCTGGGGGTGAAGGTGCTGGGCACGATCAGCGATGCCCAGGAAAGTGAGCTGCTGGCACTCCAGGAGCTCTGGCCGGAGGTCCCTCATCAGGTGTGTCAGTTCCATGCGCTGCGCGATGCCTCCAAGACCGCCTTTGAAGCAGACAAAGCGGCGAAAACGGCGATCCGCAAACGCTTACAGCCGAAGGTTCGTGCGGTGCGCAAACAGATCAAGAAGGCCCTCGTGACCGCCTCGCCTCAGGAGGCCGAGCAGCTCCGCGTGCTGGATGCGTACGCCACTGGGATCTTGACCGCGCTCAATATCGACGGCGTGCAGCCGCTGACTTTTGCGACGGTCGAGGCAAGCCAGATGCTGGAGGAGATCGAAGCCAGTCTCCAGCACTTGCTCAAAAAGGGGGCGCCGTGAGTCGGCGGTGTGAACAGAAGCTCACCCGTCTGCAGGCAATTGTGACAGAACGGGCAACCTGGGCAGAGCACCTGAGACAGGTCAAGCGGATGTATGGCTGGCTCTGTGAGGTCGAAGCGATCCTGGTGAAAGAAGCGGCACGCACGCTCGCAGAACCCGTGAGCAATGAGAGCGTGGGACGACGCCTGGACGCGTGGCGCGAGCAGATGGTCCAACTTCTGGAAACGTCCCCCCTCTCGGAGTTGGAACAGGAGAGCCTACGGGAGCTGCTGCAGGTGCTTTCGAATCTGCGCCCGTACCTGGTGCAGTGTTATGAGCGGGAGGACTTTCCGCGCACCAACAATGACATGGAGCGCAGCATTCGCGCGCTCAAAACGCAGTATCGCCGGGTGAGCGGGCGCAAGAATTGGAATGCGTATCTGTTGCGCTATGGGCGCTGCGTGGCCTATGCGCCCTGGTGGGAGCAAGATGAGACCCACCGCCACCACTTGCAGCGCCAGATTGCTCAGCTTGACCGGGGCCGGTGGAGAGAACTGCGCCAGCAGACGACCCGTGCCCAGCAGGAGCAGCTCACGCGGTTTCGTTTCCGTCACAAGCGTTCTTCCGTGCTGGCCTCGCTCGAATCACGCTGGACCGAGGCTACTCAGTCGGTATCTCTGCCCTGACGGAAAAAAAACGCTCCTGCTGGTGCCAATCAACGACTCAGAGCTGAACGCTTGCGCAATCGCTGGTCACAGCAAGAACTGGCGGATCGTATTGGGGTCTCTGTGATCACGATCAACCGCTGGGAGCGTGGGGCTACGGCCCCCAGCCCCTATTTTCGTCTGAAGCTCTGCTCTCTCTTTGACAAAAGTGCAACTGAGCTCGGCCTCTTTCCTGACGAGCAAGCAGAACAGGGCACGTCCTTTGAGCCAGGGTCACCTATCGATCACCCACAGCTTCCCCAACAACTCAAATATCTCCCCTACCGGCGCAATCCCTTCTTTACGGGTCGCGAAGCTCTTCTGGAGCGCTTACATACCCGCTTGCAGGCATCCCCCACGCAGATATACGCCCTGTGTGGCCTGGGTGGCATCGGTAAAACACAGGCGGCCCTCGAATATGCCTACCGCTACTATAGCGCCTACCAATCCATTCTCTGGCTCCCCGCCGAGACTACAGAGATGCTGGCCCGGCACTGCCAGGACCTCGCTCGTCGTTTCGGTACCACTGCCATACTTGAGGAACAAGCTCCCGAGGCGACTCTGGAACTAGTACGTGTATGGCTTGAAACACATGAGAGCTGGCTACTTATCCTGGATAACGTTGAACAGGTCGCGGTCATCGAACCTCTCCTGCCTTCTCTCTTTAATGGTCACATCCTGCTTACCACGCGTGCCCAGGCAACTGGCCCCCTGGCACAGCACATCGACCTTAAGCAGATGAGTGATGAGGAGAGCGCGCTCCTGCTCCTGCGCCGCGCAAAGTATCTCGCTGTGTCTGCATCCTTGCACACTATTAAGGAACAGGACGTGCATGAGGCACGCGCCATCGGCAAGTTCCTCGGTGGCCTCCCCCTGGCCCTCGACCAGGCAGGAGCCTATATAGAGGAGACAGGATGCAGCCTGGCCGATTACCTGGCACGCTATCAGCGTCATCGTAAAGACCTGCTCGCCCGGCGTGGCGGCAATCCCATGGAGCATCCGCTCTCCATCGCTGGCACCATCTCCCTTTGCATCGAGCGCCTGGAACAGGAGCAGCAGGCCGCCGCTGAGTTACTGTACTGCTGCGCCTTCTTGCAGTGCGAGGGCATTACAGAAGAGCTGTTGAGTTTGCTCGCCCCCGAACTAGGGATACAACTGGCTCCGGTCCTGAGCGATCCCCTGGCTCTAGATGACGCCATTGCCCGCCTGCGCGCCTTGTCGCTTCTCTATCGCCAGGCCACAACACACAGCCTGGTAGTCCATAGCCTTGTTCAGGCCATCCTGCGCGATGCTCTATCCCAGGAGCAGCAGGACACCTGGTTAGCACGTATCCTGCGCGGCCTGAACCGGGTCTTCACCGAGGAGCCAAACACAGAGGCCCTACGCTTGAATGAACAACTACTCCCCCAGGTCTTGCAGAGTTTGGAATCTCTGAAACAGACACACTCAACGCCTCCAGAAACGACCTCTCTCCTTTATAAGGCGGCTCGCTATCTCGCCTTGCGGGGGCAATATGTCCAGGCCGAGAGCTTTCTTCATAGGGCATTGGAGCTGCTTCGCCAGTCTCCCCAGGCATCAACTCGGTGTCAGGATGAGGCTAATCTGGAGGCCAATCTGGAAGCTAATCTGTATAGCTGCCTGGGGCTGGTCTATGAGGCCAGGGGCGCTTATCAGCAAGCAGAGCAGGCCTATGCCAGGAGCCTGGAGTTGCTTGAGCACACGCTGTCAGCGGAAGACCAAAAGTTGAGCGAGGCCCTGGAAAATAGCGGGCGCCTCGCGCTCCAGCAGGGTCGGCTTCCCCAGGCCCAGCACCTGCTCCAGCGCGCTCTCACACTACGCCAGCTTGAACTTGGACCAGGCCATCCACACCTTGTTCCGCTTATCAAGCTCTTTGCCAACCTGGCTTATGAGCAAGGGCAGTATCAACAGACTGAAGCCCTCCTCTTACATGCGGTCGCGCTCAGTCGGCAGACGCTTGGGCCTACCCATCCACATACCATCGAGAGTATAAGCAGCCTCGCGACCATCTACAAGCTGCTGGGACACTATCAACAAGCAGAGGAGCTTTATCAGCAAACCATTCTCCAGCTTGATGGTGACGACGAGACCGCGCGCTACTCGACGATTCCATCTCTGCGCGGCCTGGGCCTGCTCTATGGGCTCCAGGGGCAGTATGATCGAGCCATAGCCCTTCTCAAGCAGGCTCTCGCCATCTGTCAGCAAGTAGCCGGGCACACGCATCCCGATACCGCCGAGAGTTTGCGCACCCTCGGCCTTGTCTATCGCTTACAGGGTGACCTATCCCAGGCAGAGGCATTTCTGCGCCGGGCCTGCACAGTGTTCGCCAGCAGCCTTGGCGCCAACCATCCAGAGGTTGGCGCCTGCTTGAATATGTTGGGTCTCGTCTATGGGCTCCAGGGAAAATATTCCCAGGCCCTGGAGACACTCCAGCAATCCAACCAGGTCTTCCTTGAGATCTTCAGTGACACCCACCCCCAATTCGCTGAAGGCCTGGCCACGCTTGGCATGATCTATAGCCTCCAGGGAGACGCTGCCCAGGCCGAGGGACACCTTAAGCGTGCCCTACATATTCAGAAACAGGCGCTAGGCAGCGACCATCCGGCGCTCGCCAACACGCTGCATAGTCTGGCCACGCTCTATCAAGAGCAAGGAGAGCGCGAGGTGGCGCTTCCCCTGGCTCAACGTGCCCTCGCCCTCCGTGAACGCGTGTGGGATGCCGATCATCCAGAATTCCTCTCCAGCCGCGCCCTGCTAGCCAAACTTGTAGAGTCCATGCAAGCATAGACTCTATGAGGTTCTGCGGGATAAGGGTGTGGTGGCAGGGCTGGTGCAGCCAGCCCTGCCACCACACCCTTATCCCTTGCGAAGCGTCGCAGACGCTGAGAACAGAGTGACTTATCCAGGTAATAGGTGCACGAAATGCAAAGTGTTAATACGAACAGAAACTGATAGGTAAACTGATATATCTTGTGATTGTTTTGCGCCAGATGGGAGCCTATTCTAAGAAGAGAACTAAAAATAGCAAGACAGTTGCAAGGAAAAGATCTATGTCGCGTCTCGTTACCTATCAACCTGCCACCACTACACTTCCAGCCAGGGCGGCTACACGCGATGAGCATGGGCAGCCCTCCTTTACCTTGACCATCGATGGACGAGTAATGCAGGCCTATGAGGGCCAGACCATCCTGAGTGTGGCCATTGATAATGGCATTCAAGACATCCCCAATCTCTGTAATGATGAGAAATTGGAGCCGACCTCGGCCTGCCGTATGTGCCTGGTACATATCGAGGGTCAGAAGCGGCCATTACCTTCATGCAATACGCCTGCTCAACCCGGCATGGTGATAAAGACAAACTCGGATGAACTCTTTCATATTCGCCGCACCAACCTGGAGATGATGCTCTCCGACCATAACGCCTATTGCCAGCCTCCCTGCCAGGTCGAGTGCCCCACGCATATCGATATTCCTGGCTATCTGGAGTTGATCGCGCAGGGTTCAATGAAGGAGGCCGCACACCTGGTAAAAGAGGTCTTGCCCTTCCCCTATATCCTGGGCCTGACCTGTCCGGCTCCCTGCCAGGACGGCTGCCGTCGCAAGCTCGTCGATGAGGAGATCGCCATCTGCCGCATGCATGGTCACGCCGCCGAGGCCTGCCTGCTTGATCCCCCCATACCATATGAGAAAGATCCAGCCACGGGCAAACGCGTCGCCATCGTGGGCGCGGGTCCGGCAGGTCTCTCATGCGCCTACTACCTGGCGCTACGCGGGCACTACGTCAAGGTCTTTGATAAACAGCCCCAACCGGGCGGGATGCTGCGTTATGGCATTCCTGAGTATCGCTTGCAAAAAGATATGATGGACCGCGAGCTACAACATGTCTTTGATCTGGGAGTAGACCTGCAAGCCAATATCGAGCTGGGCAGAGATTTTACCGTCGATGACCTCTTCGCGCAGGGTTTCGACGCCGTCTATCTCGCCATCGGCTGCTGGACTAGCAATCAGATGAGCATCCCCGGCGAGGACGCGCATGGCGTGGTCAACGCCATCAAATTCCTCTATGACAAGGTCGAGGGCAAGGCCACACCCGTCAAAGAAGGGAACGAGGTCGTCGTCATTGGCGGAGGCTTCACGACCTTTGACTGCACGCGTACCGCCCTGCGCCTGGGCGCCAGAGTTCATACGACCTACTACCGTACACGCAAGGATATGACGGCCACGAATGAAGAGATCGAGGACGGCGAGGCTGAGGGAACGCGCCTCCTGGTCGGCGCGGCTCAGCAGCGCGTGCTTTCGGAAAATGGCCGAGTCGTTGGGGTCGAGTATGCGCGCACAAGGCCAGGCGAGCCGGACGCCAGCGGTCGCCGCCGCCCCATCCCCATTCCCGGTTCCGAGTTTGTTATTCCCTGCGATACGCTCATTCCGGCCATCGGCCAGAAGGTCGACACCTCCGTGCTCAATGAGCAGGCTGGCGTGCAATGGACGACGTGGAAAACCATCCAGACCAATCCCTTTAACTTTATGACCGACCGCTATGGCGTCTTCGCCGGTGGTGATTGCCAACTCGGGGCGAGCACAATTATTCAATGCGTGGCGCAGGGCAAGTTGGGCGCACGCTCGATCCACGCCTTCCTGCTGGGCGAGGACATGGGCGAGGTCGCGCGCCGCCTGGAACTGGAGGAGCGCAAACCCGACCTCTTCGACATCGTGCCCTATAAGCCAGTCGAGCCCAGGGTTAAAATGCCAATGTTGCCCTATAAGGAGCGCAAACACAATTTTAGCATCATCGAGATGGGCTACCTGCAAGAGCAGGCCCAACGTGAGGCTGCTCGCTGTCTCCAATGTGCCTGTCCGGCGGCTGGACAGTGCGACCTTCAGCGCTACAGTATCGAGCATGGCCTGGCCGATAACCGTTTCCATGACGGCGAGCCAAGCGACTACCATGACTACGAGACGGACCTCTCGCACAGCTTCATTCTGCGTGATCCCAACAAGTGCATCAACTGTACGCAGTGCGTCCGTGTCTGTCATGACGTCATCGGCCCCGACTGCTACGGCATGTTTGGCAAGGGCTTCGACACCATCGTCTCGACCCCGTTCAACGTCAGCCTGCATGATACCGACTGTGTCTCCTGTGGCGCCTGTGTCCAGGTCTGCCCGACCGGCTCACTGATGATGGCCGAGCGCCACCTGACGCGCTATGCCTTCGCGCTGGACCGCTGTATCTTCTGCGGCGACTGTGTCGAGGTCTGCCCTCACGGAGCACTGGGTGAGACCCCCAACTTCGAGCTCTCATTCTTCAATCGCTTCGGTGAGGACGTGACCCTGGAGAAGCAAGACCTGGCCCAGGCCCCCGACTACCTGGTACGCCAGCGCCTCCCCCGCAGCAAGAAGAGCCTGCCCGTCATGAGCCCACTAGTTCGCCCCCTACCCTCCCGCGGCATCCGCGAATAACAAAAAGAGAGGGTGGCGTGCCCAATGGGCACGCCACCCTCTCTTTTTGCACCATGCTTATAACGCGCTTAAAACGTGTTAGCGCTGGCTGCGGTTCATCTCACCGATAGCCTTGGTCAAGCCAACAGGGCTGTCGAAGCTTCTCTCGGGCAAGCTCTGGAGCGCCTGGCGGATCTCGTTGGTCGCGCCATGCTGGCTCGCATACTCGATAACTTCCTGCTTGTCAGCGGGGAAGTCAAGGCCTTTGATACACTTCTCAACCTGGACTGGATTAATTGGCTGCTGGGCCATCTTTTTCCTCCTAATCAGCAGCTTGTTCACATGAGGCACTTGCGCCAAAGTGTGGTACCGGTACGCAAGTTCTTCACACGTATAGCTGCCTATCTTAAATATTCACTCTGACATAACAAAAGCAGCTTCCCGGCGACGCTATCTTTTTATACGAAAACCAACGCCACTACAGTGGCTAGCGCTCACGCGCTCAGGTTTTCGATAGGCATTCACACCGTCGTAACGCCGCTCGGTTTGTTACTCTGTTCCTAGTATGCAGAACCAGGCGAAGAAGTATATGCAAACTCATCATCAAAGCTTTTGCATCAACTCGATCAGCTTCTTTTTCGACCGGTGCTTATCACGCAGGCGCCTGATATATTCGCCCCACTCTCCACCTTTGTTCGCAGACATATATGCCTGCTTCATATACCCCAGATAGCGCACAATATCTGCATAGTAAGAATGGTGTGCCCTTGCCAGAGCGTCTTCAACCAGAGGGTGACAATAGCCAATTACCCACTCCGGGCGCTTGCTAGCAGCGGCCTCCAATACCGTCTGTGCCTTGATGTTCCTTAGGTTTTCCCCTCCTGCATACCCCGGCTTCTCAACCAGCTTGATAGCGTCATCGATCATATCCTCGCGCAGGAAGATCCGTATCGCATCATCGCTTTTTTCCTTCTTTACATGCTCTAACACCTCTGAGCGCAACTTTGGCCAACCCTCGCCCGCGATCTCTTTGACGTTGAGGTAGCTGGTCAGGGTACAGCGCTTTAAAAAGACATACCATGCCGATGCCAGCGCCAGGTCTTGTCTGCCCGCTTGCCTGGCGACTCCCATTGTCCACTCTGCCAGGGAGAGCTTCACATTGCCATAGCTTGGGGTATGGTCCGGAAGCTGGAGACCATGTTCCGCTACCCGGAGAGCCTCGTTGACCACGCCGTTTGCATAGACTCTCTGTGCCAGTTCCAACATCTCACTCTGGCTCTGCAAATGCTTCAGGCCAAAGTCGATGGCCTCCTGCTGCCGCCCCATTTTCAGCAACTGCTGCACATATTCTTTATAGCGCTTCATGGCTCGCGCCAGGTTCAGGTACTCCTCCCAGCGCTCGTGACGCGCCAGGACATGCAGGCGCACCTCGACGATATCGCCTACCTCTTCGTCGTCCGAGATCTCAACTTCCTCATCATCCTCATCCTCGAAGTCTTGCTCCTCGCCCCAGAAGTCTGCCACGGCCTCGGCCCCTTCCGCCTCCTCGGCATCCGCGATTTCTCCTGCCAGTATTCGCTTAAGGGACTCCTCCTCCCAACCCTCCTTCAGGACCTGCTTCATTACGAGAAACACACGAGAGTTCGCCCAGCTATCACTAAGCTGCTTCTCCCACTTCTTGATCTGCTTCTGCCACTGCTCACGCTCCTGCTTCGTCAGTTCAGCCCCCAACAGGGCCTCAGCCAGCAGGGAGGTAATTTCTATTCCAGTCGAATACAGCATGGATAGATCGACATACTCGTCATCAGCGTCCACCCAGTAGTCAATATAAACATCGAGCAGGGCCTTGAAGGCCTCCAGCACGCCGCGCTCCTGGCGTGCGTTTATCATCGAGGTAAACAGTTCAAGAAACGAGTCTACCTCTTCCAGGCCGGGATTGCTATATTCCTCATAATAATCGTCGTAACCATCCCAGTAATCGGCGGCCTCATCAAAGGCCTTTTTCAGCCGTTTACGCACAAATGTAGCTTCTATCCCAGGCAGCTCCTGCTTACCCTGTGCCTTTGGCCCTGGCTGACTCTGCGTAGCCTTCAAGACCTCCACCATCATTTCTACCTGCTCAATAAGCTCTTCATCAGACGCAACTAGCTTTTTCACGATCTGTACCAATTGCTCGGTTGTCAGGCCCGCCAGTAGCTCATCCAGGCTGGGAGCCTCCTCCACAGCATCCGGCTTATACAGGATCATCAGGCACACGGCGACCATATGCTTGCATAGGCCACCATAGTTGTATGGGCAACTGCACGCTGCCTTAACGGCTCCCGGTTGATTAACTACCATAACATGGTATGGCTCGTACTCGCTCCCTTGCACCCGCGCCTCATATGTATCGCCACGCAATACAAGCGAGGTGACCGCCCCCTGGTTATAGTAGACCTTCCCGCGCTCATACGAGTTCCCCGTCGCATTACCACGAACGAGCTCTTCTGTTAAAAATGACACTGGCATACTGCAACCCATCTATTATTAGAAATGCTTCTGGTCAGACATGAAAGGGATTTCCTGGCTAAAAGTTTAGCACAAACCTGGAAAAAAGCCATATTAAATATTTATAGAGTCTGGAAAAAGAGACAGGGGTGGAGCGCGTTGCGCTCCACCCCTGTCTCTTTTTCCAGACTCTATTCTCCCGAGGTGGGTCCGTTGTAGCTGCTCGCGACCTGCACATCATCGAAGTAGAGCGTCGTCTGGGCGTTGCTATACATCATAATGCGCTGGAAGGGATTGCCTGTGGAGAGATTCTGGTCAATGCTACCCTGAGATGCTCCATTTAACCAGACCTGGGCGTGTCCTGCCTGGTCCTGGAAGTCCTGGATCTCCAGGCTATACCAGGTGTTGGCATTGACCGAATTATTGGGCGTCGAGATACTATAGACCTGATTCGATGCCCCCCAGAAGTAGATGTCAAAGGCGTGCGTGACATTGTCGTAGTCAACCTCCCAGATTGAGCCATTATTCTGGTTACGCCCAATCGCCACGATACTGCCGTAGGTGGTACTCGCCAGGCGTACATAGAAGCGCGTGTAAGTATGTGCCTGGGCCGAGGAGAGCGGCGCATACAGGTAGGCATACTGGTTACTGCCATTGGTAATGGCCGCGGCCTTCGTTCCGCTATGGACCTGGCTCGACTCAACCGTTATGCTTCCTGAGCCATCGCTATTGGGTAGCGACCACTTACTCGTGTTACCACCTTCAAAACCATCGCTAAAGTAGATCGTGGAGTTGACGCCCGTCCCGGTCAGGGCAATCGCGTAAGGGCTTCCCGCCGCGCTATCATTCACGGTCAGGGTCGCGCTCCGACTTCCCAGTCCAGCCGGTGTAAAGGTGACATTGATCGTACAGGAGGCATTGGGGGCCAGCGTACTTGAACTGGCGGGACAACTGTTGCTCTGCGTATAATCGCTAGCATTTGTGCCACTGATGCCAATGCTATTGATCGTCAGGGCAGCGGTCCCGTTATTGGTCAGGGTAATCTGTTTTGCCCCGCTGGCAATGCTGAGATTCTGCGTTCCAAAGTCCAAACTCGTGGGACTCAGGCTGCTCCCTGGCGCGGGCACAACGCCAGCTCCCGTCAATGCAGCCGTGTGCGGACTCCCGCTGGCATCGTCATTGATGGTCAGCGTCGCGCTACTATTCCCCTGCACGCTCGGCTGATAAGTGACGCTAATGGTACAGGAAGCGTGGGCCGCCAGGGTACTCGGGCTTATGGGACAGGTATTGCTCTGGCTGAAGTCGCCCGCGCTGCCACCCGTGATGCCAATGCTATTAATCGTCAAGGCGCTGCTGCCGTTATTGATCAGCGTCAGGCTCTGTGAGCTGCTGGCGGTATTGACGTTCTGGTTGCCAAAGTTGATGCTACCAGGATTCAGGCTCACTCCCGGAGGGGCGGCACTGATGAAGTTATTAAGCAGGTTAGCAGTCATCTGCTGAATGCCCACGTTGGCGTAGGTATTGCCCTGGGAATTATCCAGGCCCAGGCTCCATTGGATGGTACCCGAGGCAAAGACGCGTGCCCCGCTGGAGGCCGTGTATATCGTCGTGTCGGCGTGCGAATTGCCCGTACCACAACAGGCGTTCACCGGCGAGGAACCCAGCACGGTCAGGCCTGGCGGCGTCGCGCCATTGTTGAACACCCTGTCATATTCGTAGCCAATGATACCTGGAACCTTGCTGCCATCCGTAAAGCCCGTGCCGGCATAGATCCAGTGCGAGGTATTCTTAGCCACAAAGGTATAATCCTGGTATACCTGCTGCTCATACATAACGCCTGCCATCCCGTTCTCCGGGCGATTAATATGCGGATCGCGCCAGAGATCGGTGAGCACAGAGTTATCCACATTAAACATGGGATCGGGCCCCGGCGGCGTGTTAAATTGGGCGAAGTCTTTATACCCCACCTCGATCCGATTGGCGACGCCTTTGCTATCGGACTCCAGGCGAATCTGCCAGTAGGAGGTATTCGCGCCAAAGAAGCCAACATTCACGCCCGCATTGATGGCATTCTCGACGTTGTCGCGCATCGACTTGGTCCAATACTCATCATGCCCAACCGAGAGGAAGGCCTTGTGATTGGTCAGGGGGTTGGTATTGGCGGCCGTATCTATATCCGTGGTATAGGTCAGGTCATAGCCACGCGACTCCGCCCAGCGCACGAACTTATACTCCCAGAAGAAGTAGTGGCCCGCGCCATTGCTATCGCCAGGACGGAAGGGACGGTTAAACGAAACCTTCGAGGCATGTGCTCCACTAAAGATCGATTTATTGGTCTCATTATTATAGAGTCCGGTCCCTCCCCAGGTGTTATACGCCTGATAGGTTGTTACGCTCGTCTGGAAGATGATATCCTCGTGCCCGCCATCGTCACGCACCACAAAGAAGATGAAGCTTGACTTATTCGTCGAGGTGGTCAGTTTCGCCAGGTAGACCCCGTCACCCAGTCAGATGGGATATTCAGCGTGGTCGTCTTTGTCCAGTTACAATCAATCAGGCCAGTTTTGGGATCAGGATTAGGCATTGGCTGATGCACGCCGGTAAAACTGCCCAGCGAAGTCACCTTGCGCGCGCCTATTCCCCCATACCAACCCGTGCGAAAGACATCAATGCTAAAGCTGGGCGCGGTCGTTGTAACATACAAGTCCAACGAGTCGCCATGATTGACACTAATTTTCGAGCCATAACCAGAAATCAGATCATACTGCAAATCAGAGGCAAAATCATTCCAGCCATCGGTTCCCGGTTTGCTATTCTCGACCTGGATCGCGTTCTGTGTCGCATGCCTCGCCCCAACCACCAGTCTTGCGGTCACATATATGACTGGTAGCGCGGCCGCTATCAAGAGACATACAAGAATGATACGCATTGGGCGCCATCGAGACACCAACTTTTTCATCACCCTGCTCCCAATTTCTCTCAAGCCACGCTCGAGATAAAATTCTTCTGCCACAAAATGGACGTGTGGGCAGTAAATCAACCCACTTCAACCCACTTACAACTCTAGCGATTGCATGTGTTTACCTTGTAGCGAAAATGATGGTGAATCGGTGGAGACGGGCAACAAAAAATGGATATCAAGTATATACATTCTCAGTCAAAAAGCTTCTGACCGACGCTGTAAAGCTCCTACATCACACTAGCAATAAAGCCACCGCTGTCACTAAAAGCATAATTGACAAAAGCTCACGTTTTAACGCTTCCTACACAAAGGTTGCTGGGTAGGCGCTGGCCCATTGGTTTAAATATCATTGGGAATGCGCTCATGTTTGGCGTCCCCGCTCTTAGCAACAATCCCTGGCTTGTCGAAGCGGCAGGCTTCATCGGTGGCATCGGCAGCCCCATGTGGACCATCGCCGCATACTCCCTGCTTGGGCGTAAGGTACCATCGCCACTCTTAGGTCGTGTCAGTGCCGCCTATAGTTTTCTGGGCAATAGCATCGCCGCCAGCGGCCCTTTGCCAGGTGGCCTCCTGGCCCAAACGCTTGGCCTACAGACTGCCTTCGCACTCAGCGCTGCCTGCACCCTCCTCATGCTCGTCCCTTTCTTCCTCTTTATCACAGAGAAGACCATGACTTTCGACACAGCATGAAATGTGTCTTTCCATCCTTCCTCCCGGCATACGCTTGAGGCTATACTTCTCTCGATCCCTACAACTGAGTAGATAAAATATAAGGAGAACAATCCATGGCATCCATGATCTCGCACAAACAAGTAGCTGCACGCAAGCTCCTCTGGGTCGGTCCACTGACGCTTATCGTCGCGGCCCTTGTGAATAGCCTTATCCGTACGTTAGCCGTCGCCTTCCTCGGGGTTCCCGAGAGCTTTGCAAGCTTGCAGTTACCCTCAGTCATAGGTAGCACCATTTTCTTTGTGCTGCTAGCTCTGCTGGCCTTTGTGCTGGTCAGTCGCTTTGCCCGGCGACCCATTCAGTTCTACCGCGTTCTGGCGCTTATCGCTCTGTGTCTCTCGCTGCTCACGCCCATCATGGCCCTGATCGGCCTATTCCCTGCTCCCGGCATGAACCTGCCCATCTTCTGGACCATGTTGACCATGCATATCATTACCGCCGCCATCGTCGTGGGGCTGCTAACCACCCTTACGCGCAAATAGGGGAGACCCGCTCCTGGCGTACGCGGCTACAGTTTTCCCAACCAAGTAGCCACGTACGCCAGGAGCGGGCCATTAAATCAGTCCACCGCCCGCGCGAATAGCCTGTCCTGTAATCCAGCTGCCCTGCTCGCTAACTAGAAAGGCAATGATATCGGCGATGTCTCGTGGCTGCCCAAGCCGCCCAAGGGGCGTTTGCTGTACAAAATGTGCGATAGCCTCCTCGGAAAGCAGTAAGGTGCCAGTATCGACAAGGGTTGGCAGTATGGTATTAACAGTGATGGCGCGTGGTCCCAGTTCTTTGGCGAGGGCCAGGCTAAAATGCTCTACAGCTGCTTTACTCCCGGCGTATGCGCCAAAAGCTGGTGTCGTGGCAACGGTCACTCCAGTTGAGAGGCTGATAATTCGTCCTCCATCGCGCATACGTCGAGCAGCCTCCTGGAGCGCGAAAAAGGTTCCCCTGGCATTAAGCGCAAACATGCTGTCAAATTCCTCTTCTGTCAACTCTGCGGTCGAGTGCATAACGCCAATGCCCGCATTGTTGATAAGGATGTCAAGCCCTCCAAGCTGCTCCTCCACTTCTTGAAAGAGGAGGAAAAACTAAAAGAGCTTCTTAGCTTACAACCTTCAAAAGCAATGGCAAACTACTAAGTCACCACTGACAGGGGTTATTTACGTACACGGCTACTCGGTTGGGGAACCTGTAGCCGCGTACGCCTGTAGCTGGCCGTCAAATCAGTTCTCCCACGTCGCTCAAGGTTTCCCATCATTGCTGTCAAACACTGGCATAAGCTGAGCTCCTTGACTTATTACTTGTACGTTTGCTATAGTTTACATAGTAAAAAAATTGCAAGTTTGCAACTAAAGAAGGAAAGGGGCCGTCAATTCATACAACTGACCAGGAATTGCTCGCACAGAGCATGCGCACTCTCAGGCGGGCCATTTTCCAGGATTTTATTGTTGGTATGCTACGCGCCGATCAAGCATTTGATCTCTCATTTGCGCAGGTAGCTACCTTAATCACATTAGAGACAAAGGGTGAATTGAGCATCAAGCAGATCGCCGAACAGCTAAGCCGTTCACTCTCAGCCACCAGCCGCCTGATCGACCAGCTTGTGGTACAGGGGCTGCTAAGTCGGCGCGAAGACAAACGTGATCGCCGTACCAAACAGGTTGCACTGACCGAACGTGGTCGAGCATTGATCGCACAAGTTGAACAACGACGCGCCGATGCGCAAATTGCCGTGATGGCTTATCTTTCACCAGAGGAGCAGGCACAGGTATTGCAGGCAATGCTGCTCCTGGCTGAAGCAGGAAAAAGAAAGGGGAAGCATGATGTCTCTCCAGCCGCAGAGTCAACCATCTCTCAATCAAGCTGAGAAAGCAAAAGCTGAGCTGACTTCTCACTCTCATAGCGCAACACAAGCAAGCACACCGCTGCCAGGACAAGAGGACAACACTATGCAAGCGATGGATGCCCTTGTGATCCCGTTGGCAGGGTTGCATCGAGATCAGCTCGCGCTGGTTGGCGGCAAGGCAGCGAACCTGGGCGAAATGATCAGCGCCGGGCTGCCCGTTCCCCCGGGCTTCTGCGTCACCACGCATGCCTATGCCCGATTCGCCGCTGACGCCGGAATGGATTCATTGCTGGCTGAGGCTCAGACAGTAGACCACAATATCCTGGCTGAAACAGCTCGTACTCGTCTCCTGAATACAGCACTCCCTTCTGAGATCACTGAAGCCATCCTCCATGCCTACCAACAGCTTGGCGAGAACACTCCTGTAGCCGTGCGCTCCTCCGCCACTGCCGAAGATCTGCCCGGAGCATCCTTTGCCGGTCAGCAAGACACCTACCTCAATATCGTTGGGCAAGAGACCCTGCTCAATGCTGTACAGCGCTGCTTTGCCTCCCTCTGGAGCGACCGCGCCGTCAGCTATCGTTCCAATCTAAAGATTGATCAGCGCACGGTCCGCCTGGCCATCGTCGTACAAACAATGGTTGATTCCACGGTCGCGGGCGTGCTTTTCACCGCCAATCCGCTCACTGGCAAGCGACGCCAGGCCGTTATTGACGCTAACCCTGGCCTGGGCGAAGCAGTCGTCTCCGGTGCCAGCAACCCTGACCACTTTGTCGTCAATAGCAGCACCGGCGAAATTGTCGAGCGCCATCTCGGCGACAAAAAGCTCGTCATCAGCTCCATCGCGGGCGGTGGCACCTTCCAGGCCGAGAACCAGGCCGTCAGTGATACAGCCTGCCTGACCGATGAACAGGTGCGTGCAGTGGCGCGGCTCGGCGTACAGGTTGAACACTACTATGGCGCTCCACAAGATATCGAATGGGCCATTGACGCCAATAGCAAACTGTGGCTTGTGCAGTCCCGCCCCATTACGACGCTCTATCCTCTGCCAGACAACGCTCCTACCTCTGATGACGACCTGCGCGCCTACTTCTCCTTTAATATTCTCCAGGGCGTCTTTGGTCCCATCACACCGGCTGGCCGTTCAGCCCTCCAGTTCTTTACAGGCACCGTGGCCACCTTCATGGATCTGGGCCCCAGCGATCCCTGGGATGGTCCAGCCATTTTCATAGAAGCAGGCGAACGGATCTATATTGATCTGACCCGCGTGATCCGTAGCGAATTGGGGCGCAAGCTGTTCCGGGGCGCAGCCTCGATTGGTGAAACGCGCAGTGTTGAACTAATCGAACAACTCAGCAACGATCCACGCCTCGCCCCACTTCCCAAACAACGGCTCCGTTTCTGGCGCATACTTGCCACCTTCATCCTGAATACCCACCTGCCAATCAGCGTCCTGCGAGCTCTCTTCAACCCCAGGGGGACACAGAAACGCATCAAACAGTTCCGCGAGCACCTCGAAGCCCTGGTCGCGGCAGAACATGAAGCTGATGCCGTTGAAGGACTGCAACAGTTTGAGCAAAGTTTTCGCCATGAAGTCAAACGCATGTTCACTACTATTGTGCCCATGATCCCTGCGGGACTGGGTTCGCACGCCATCGCCACCCATCTCCTGGGCAAGGATGCCTCTCCAGCCGATATGCAGATCGTGCTCCGTGGCCTGCCAAACAATCCCACCACCGAGATGGACCTGGAGCTCTGGACCATGACCCAGCGCATCAAAGCGAATCCTCTCACCGCTCACTTTGCGCGTGAAACCTCCACTGCCGAGATCGCGCAAGGCTACCTATCTGGTAGCTTGCCTGCGCTGTTACAAAGCGAGCTTACAGCCTTCCTATGCAGTTATGGACATCGTGCCGTCGCCGAGATCGATATGGGCATTACGCGCTGGTCTGAAGATCCCACGCATATCATCGGCGTGCTCGCCAACTACCTGCGCTTGGAGGATGACATCGCCTCACCTGATGTCCAGTTTGAACGTGGGGTGCGTGAAGCTGAGGCTATGGTCGCCGAACTGACCAGGCGTGCCCGCCGCAGGGGCTGGCTACGGGGCAAGCTTGTTGGCTTCTTCCTAAGCCGTGTCCGCGCCCTGGTTGGCTTTCGCGAAATGCCCAAATATTGCATCATCTTGCTGATGGCCCACCTGCGCAAGTTCCTGCTCGCTATCGGCAAACAACTGGCAGCTAGTGGGCAACTAGAAAATGCGCACGATGTCATCTTCCTCAGCGTGCCCGAAGTCCATCGCGCGCTGGCCGGTGAAGATCTGCGCCCCCTGGTCCACGAGCGACGCGACCGCTACGACCGTGAAATGGCTCGCCGCCACATTCCTCGCTTGCTTCTCTCGGATGGTACCGAGCCATCGCCCGTCCCTACGGGTGACGCGGCAGCACACATCCTGACAGGCGCGCCCGCCTCCCCGGGACAGATTACGGCGACAGCGCGTGTCGTTCTCAATCCAAACGGTGCGCATCTGGAGCCCGGGGAGATCCTGGTTGCCCCTTCCACTGATCCTGGTTGGACGCCGCTTTTCCTGACGGCAGGTGGCCTGATCATGGAAATGGGCGGCATGCTCTCACACGGTGCGGTGGTCGCTCGCGAGTATGGCATCCCGGCTGTGGTTGGCGTACCCGCCGCGACCGAACGCATCACCAGCGGCCAGCGCGTCACTATCGATGGCACGAGTGGCACAATTACCCTCAACGAAGAGTAAGCGTTTGCGCATACCATAGAGGTGCTGGCTACAGCACCTCTACAGTGCCCTTACCTCCGTCTACACGCAGCCAGTCGCCGCTATGCAGGCGCATGGTTGCGTTGCCACAACCCACGACGGCGGGTATGCCCAGTTCACGGGCGACGATGGCGGCATGCGAGAGGGGCGCGCCAACATCGGTGATGACCGCGGCGGCCCGGGGGAAGAGTGGCGTCCAGCCCACGTTTGTCTGCGTCGTGACCAGGATCTCGCCGGGCTGGAGTTGGTCGCCCTCCTCGGGTGAGGCGACCACGCGTGCACGTCCCTCGACGATGCCTGCCGCGCCGGGAAAACCTGTGATGGTCTGGCTAGCAGGAGCCGCCTGCCCTCGCTCGTCAAAGACATCGCTGCGCCTCCGTGGGTCCGCTGCCCATTTGAAGGGATCAAAGTGGCCGCGAATCAGCCCAGGCAGAGGCGGCAAAGCGCTGTAGCGTTCATAGGTCGCGCGCCGCGTGGGTACAGTAACGAGCGCTGCTTCATTCCCGCCCAGCAGGGCCAGAATTTCCTCAATCGAGAGGAAGAAGAGGTCCTCGCCCTTACCAGTCAGCTCGCCCACGCGCAAGACAAAGGTGCGCAGAACCCAGAAGACACGTACGACCTCTGAACGGGCGGCCTCGCGATCATGAGCTGCGGCAGCGGCCCGGTCTACACGCCGCCGGAGCGCTACGGCTTTACGTGGATAACGCTGGCGCAGGCGCTCCCAGGCCGCCGCTTGCGCGACCTTCTGCCGAGCTAAGAGCGCGTTGACATCCAGCGGTGCCTCGCGTAGGCCTGCGAGCTGGCTCTCGATCCAGGTGGGATCTTCAGCCGGACGTGGTAGCGAGACCTCAAACTCATGCGGCCCCCGGTGGGCATAGGTACGAGCAAAGGTTTCGCGGTCAATCTCGCCTCGCTCTAGTCGCGCCAGGCCCAGTAGCAGGCCCAGGCTCGCCAGGTGGTTCTGCCCTACGCTCAGGCCTGAGAAGAGCGTGTTAGCCTCCTCCTCATCTACGAGCTTGCCCAGGTCACGCCGAATGAGGGCGAGCGCGTTCCCGTCTCGCCTGGCACCCGCCTCCAGCATATGACAGCATTCGCGGAAGAATGGCGTGATCTCATCGCGCCACAAAGCGAGCAGTTCCTGAGAGCTGGCGGCGTTGCGGATCTTTGCTTGTAGCTCCTCGCAACGCGCCGGGGCCGCGGCGATAAACGTGGGCAGGCGCTTCTGATTGGTGCGCACGCGCTTCTTGAGCCTTATCGCGACTGGTACCAGGGCTTTAAGCAAGCGCCAGCGTGACAACGGTAACCCTGGCACCTCCAGTCCCTCGGGAAGACGCCCAAAGATGCCCTCGCTGATCCTGGCCAACTGCTTCTGGTTCATGCCCGCCAGGGCAGCCAGCGACGCGGTAATACTCAGGTTAAGGTAGAAATGGCCGCCGATGTTCCCTATCGGCTTATGCTCCGTGAGGTGCAGTGGCTCCATTGTGTCGGCGATAAAGATCTTGATAAGCGACCAGGTGCAGGGCGTCATCACATCGGGCACCGCCTCGCCAACGTTGCCGTTCGTCCAGAGGTAGTCGCCGCTCAAACTATCGTTCCACTCCTCAAACCTCGCCTCCTGAGCACGTAGGGTCGTAATTGGCCGCGCCTGTACAATGTAGAAGCATCCATCATACAGAGCCCATTCTACATCCATAGGCTGAGCATAAAGAGCTTCAATGCGCATACCAAGCTGTGCCAGCTCCAAAACCTGCTCAGGCGTGAGCGCCGTCTGTGTGCGCTGTTCCTCAGGGACTGGTTCCTCGCGTGTGCCAGTAGTGGTCCGTACGGTCATCACTCTTTTAGTGTTTATTTGCTGCTCGCTTATCGCTCTGCGGGCCTTATCAAAGATAAAGGTATCCGGAGTGACCTGCCCGCCGACAATGGCCTCACCCAGTCCCCAGGCGGCGTTGATCACTACCTGCTCACGTGAGCCTGTGAGCGGGTTAGCCGTGAACATAATTCCCGCCGCCTCGGCGTTTACAAGCTGCTGGACCACGACGGCCAGGGCCACATCCTCAGGTGCTATGGCATGATGCGCGCGATAGCCAAGGGCACGCGCCGTCCAGAGCGAGGCCCAGCAGCGCTTGACGGCCTCCACCACTTCCACTTCACCCCGAATGTTAAGATAGCTCTCCTGCTGGCCCGCAAATGACTGCTCAGGTAAGTCTTCAGCCGTCGCCGAGGAGCGTACCGCGACGGCGAGCTGGCTCCCGCCTAGCTCCGCATAAGCCTGGCGAATCGCGCGCTCAATGCTCTTTGGCATAGTGCCCTGCATAAAGAGATGCCCTATACGCTTCGCGGCCTCTTCGAGGGTCGCTGGCTGCTCGCTATTAATCGTTGCGACAGTGGCGAGTATCTCCTCCTGTAGCCCGTTCTCGCTGACAAAACAGCGGTAGGCCTCCGTAGTGACATGAAATCCAGGGGTACAGGCAGGCCAGCTTTAACCAGGCGTGCCAGGGAGGCCCCTTTCCCTCCCACATGCTCCAGTAAAGCCATCTGAGCATCCATAGCTAAGACAAGGGGAACAGTTGCAGCATCTTTCACAGTATATTCTCCTGAATGTCATTCAACCTCTTGTTGAAACATCTGCTGGCTCGCCGCCCTATCGCGATCCAGGTACTGGTCAAAGGCATGTGAGGCGACTCGCGCCTCATTTGACATATCAACCCCATCGGACACAAGCGCACGCTGCACAGCCTCAGCCAACCATCGCGCCAGTTCCTCATCGGAGAGCATATACTCTTCCGGCATCAGGGGCGCGATCAGGAAGAAGCCCATAAAGATCGCCGATAGGGTATACACCTGGGCAGACATACTCATATCTGTACGCACCAGGCGGTGTTCACGCAGGTACTCCAGGTAGACGATAAAGCCCTGCAACTTCTCCTGGTACAACTCACTGCTATGCTCGCGATGCACCAGCTTCCCGATAACATCCATATCGCGCAGGAGCACCGCCTTCAATAAAGGACGCTTCAGCAGTGCCAGCGCCGAATGCCTAAACAGGCCACGCAGCGTTTGTCCCTCTGGATCTTGCGCTACACGCTGCTGTACATCCTCCGTCAACACCATCTTCTCACGCTTCATCAGCGCGCCAAACAGGTCCTCGCGCGTCTTCCAGTGCAGATAGATGGTACCCTTCGCGACTCCAGCCCCCCTGGAGATATCCTCAACAGTTGTTTTGTTATAACCCCAACGCAGAATCAGGGTCGCTGCAGCGTCCAGAATACGGTGCGCCCGCGCCTCACGCCTGGATTGCTCCTGCTCCTCCAGGCCTGCTTCCCGGCTCAGCTCTGCCACAGTACACTCCTTCCATTACATGACTAAATAAGCTTATTTGGTCATACATCAACAATAATAAATATACAGCACAACAAAACCAAAAGCAAGAATATAACATGGAAAAGAGAGGTGGCCGTGGTGTTCGCTACGGCCACCTCTCTTTTCCATGTTATAATTTCCGCATAAGGATCGTTTTCTTCGTTAGGACGTGCACAACCACGGACTTGAGTTGGCACAAGCGGAGGCAACAGGAGGTTATGAAACAGTTCTGATATAAGCACTAAATTGTGTTAAAATGTGTTTATGAAGAACATATACGATATCCAGGCATTCGGAAAACTTATTGGCAAGTCCACCAAAACGCTCCAAAAATGGGACCGTGAAGGCAAATTAGTTGCTCACCGTTCTCCACAATCAAACAGGCGTTACTATACGCACGATCAATACCTTGAGTATCGCGGGTTGAAAGCGCCAGAACAGGGCCTCACCATCGCTTACTCACGTGTCTCTGGGATTGCTCACAAGCCTGATTTGCTTCATCAAACAAAAGCGTTAGAAGCCTATTGTCACCAGCATTCGCTCAAGGTCGATGAATGGATGTCAGATATTGGTAGTGGACTCAACTATAAACGCAAACAATTCAATCGTCTCATGGAGATGGTGGAGCTTGGTCAGGTACGGCGCATTGTTCTTGCCCATCGGGATCGGCTAGTTCGCTTTGGTTATGAATACTTTGAAGTGTTTTGCGAGCGACACCATACCGAACTCGTGGTCATCAATGGCGAAAACCTTTCTCCTGAACAAGAGCTTGTGCGAGATTTGATTGCTATCGTGACCGTCTTTTCGGCCCGGCTTCACGGATTGCGCTCCTACAAGAAAGCAATACAAGATGCTGCTTTGCAAAAAGATCAAGATTGACGTGAGCGAGCAGGATGCCGCTACGCTTGAGTTCATGCAAAGCAAGTGTAGAGGGCTGTACAACTGGTGGGTGATGCGGCTCAGAGAGGGCGAGAAGTGGGATCTCTACGAAGCTAAACGAAGCTTGCAAGAGAGCAAACAGCATGATCCTGAGCTCGTTCAGGTCTATGGGAAACTGCTGCAAGAGGTCTACTACCGCCTTCATGGTGCGATGAAAGCCTTCTATCGCAGAGTCAAAGCAGGAGAGACGCCAGGATTCCCGCGAGTACGCCCACGTCACTGCTTTTTCACGCTCTGCTATCCTGCAATGTATCTCAAGATTGAAGGCGATACGCTCATTCTGCCTACTGGTGGTGGAGGCAAACATGGTGCAAAGGTGTATCCCAACATTGTTGCACGCCTCACAGAAGCGCCCCCAGAGGGTTTTCGAGAAGTGGCGATCAGTCGCGATGGCAGAGGCAACTACTCTGCCTCATTTGTCAGAGAGCGCAACGAGAAACGACACGAAACAGAAGGAACGGTTGCTTTTGATCTCGGCATCAAGACCCTGGCAACAGGCGTCAATGAGCAAGGCAGAGTCTATACCATTGGCGGCTTCAAGGGGGCACGTTGGCACAACAAACAACTGGATAAGATTCGTTCCAAGCGTGACAAGTGCAAAAAGAAATCACGTCGATATCTTCACTTAAGCAAGATCTACAAGCGCGTTTCCCAGAAAAAACGCAATAAACAACAGGATAGTCTTCATAAAGCGTCACACTTGATAGCCCACAAACTGGTTGAGAGAACCGTTGTGGTTGGGGACCTTTCCCAAAGACAAATGGTCACGAAAGAGCATCGAGAGCGCAACAAACACCTCAATCGTGCAGTATTCAATGAGTGGGGCTTGTACACTTTCATTCAAATGCTCACCTACAAAAGCCAATTGTACGGGAAGGACCTTCACTTTTTAGATGAGCGCAATACCTCCAAGCAGTGTAGTGGCTGTGGGAATCTGCAAGCCATGCCACTGTGGAAGAGAACGTATTGTTGCGTCGAATGTGGACTCGTTATGGATCGCGATGAGAATAGTGCGCACAATATCCTGACGAGGTTTTTTGCTCGGCAAGAGCCACACACTCAGGCTCGTCCTGAGTGCGGTGTGCTGCATGCGACCCAAAGCGGCGTAGAAGTCAAAGGGGCTTCCTGTAAGGGGCAAGTGCAGCAATTGAATCTATTTGAGGGTGTGTAAGCACTTTTGAGTAGATTTAGAAAGGCAGGATATTACAATCACATGAGAACAGGATGTTCTTTACCAATCACCAGGCACGGAGGCCTCTGGCGCCGAGCGCTGCTGCTGGCGACCCTCTTACTCGTCTTCGCCCTTGTAGGGACCGTTCTCCTCGTCATCTCGCCATCCAGGCGGGTCTATGCCCATTCAGCCAATGAATGGACCAGTCGCTCCATCTACTTTATCATAACGGACCGCTTTAGCGATGGTAATTCCGGAAACGATAACTATGGCGGCTTCAACACCAATCGCTCGGATGCCACCGCGTGGCATGGCGGTGACTTCCAGGGCATTATCAATCACCTGGACTATATCAAGAATATGGGCTTCACCGCCATCTGGATTACACCCGTGGTAATGCAGCATGACGCCCATGCCTATCATGGCTACTGGGGCTATGACTTCTATTCCATCGATGGTCATCTCGGCAGTATGAGCGACCTGCAAAGCCTTGTGACCCAGGCCCATAACCGCAACATCTGGGTCATGCTCGACGTCGTGGCCAACCACACCGGCTCCTACAACTACACCGCGCCCACCTTCCCCAACTACAGCAACTACCACCACAACGGCAATATCCAGGACTACAACAACCAGTGGGACCTGGAAAACGAGGATGTGGCAGGCCTCAATGATCTCAACCAGGACGACTCCACGACTCGCTCTACTTTACTCAATAATGTGAGTTGGCTGGTCAGCACAACCGGCATCGATGGCTTGCGCGTGGACACGGTCAAGCACGTCCCCAAGTCCTTCTGGAGCAGCTATGCTCAGAGCGCGGGAGCCTTTACCATCGGTGAAGTCTATAGCGGCGATCCCGGCTACGTCGGCGACTATACCCACTATCTGGATGCCGTGCTGGACTATCCTATGTACTACACCATCCACGATGTCTTCGCCCAGAATAAGAGCATGTATGAGATCCGTGATCGCTATAACTCCGACGGCTCCTACCGAGACGCGCGCACCAATGGTGTTTTTATCGATAACCATGACCAGGATCGCTTCCTCTGCGACGCCTCGGGCAACCCCGCGCAAACCTGGGACAAATATCCCCAGCTTGAGATGGCCCTGGCCTTCACCTTCGCCAGTCGTGGCATCCCGATCATGTACTACGGCACCGAGCAGGGTTTCAGCGGCTGCGCCGATCCCGCCAACCGCGAAGACATGTTCAACTCTTTCAATACCAGTAGTACGCTCTACAACTATGTCGCCAAGCTCAATTACGCCCGCAACCTCAACGCCGCCCTGCAAAACGGCGCGCAGTATGAGAAGTGGGTCGATGATAGCTTCTACGCCTTCGAGCGCGAGAATGGCGGCAGCAATGTTCTTGTCGCCCTCAACAATTGCTGGTGTACCCGTACCGTCACCATCCCCAACCTGGACAACTTCGCCAGCAGCCAGACGCTCCACGATGAGCTGACCGGCACCGCTTACCAGCTCCAGAGCAACAGCATTACTCTCACGCTCCCCAGCCACCAGGCCGTAGAGCTCACCAACCGCTATTAAACATAGCGTCGGGCCGCCCTGCATGAGCGGCTCGGCGCTACTGGCATACGCTCCTACTTCCTGAATGGGCCATCAACCATGCACGTTGAAACATCCCATATCTATATTCAAGCGGTAAATCTCCTTATACGTGATTAGATCGTGCGCTTATGGTGACACTCCACGTCCCGTAGAACGGGACGGGCTTCTAAGCCAATTCAGAGGGATGGTCTGTCTCCGAAGAGACCGTCTGCGCGAGACGTGGTTGAGCCTCAGTCTTGCTTAGACAACGTTGGGGCGTGTCTGCCCGACTACTCCTTGACCTGGACGGGCCAGGACGGAGATACGTGAAGGAACGAGGAAACTTCACTTGGGTCTCATAGGCAAGCCGATGCATATTGATCGAACCCACCAGGTCCCGATGCCCGGAGAACTGGCAGACGCGACACGCCCAATTTCTGCCTTTGGGCTTGTGTGTGTGCCCACATACAGGACACTGGCTCGAGGTTCCTCGTTCCGAGCCAGTGAAGCTCATGATGTGAGCGGCTTTGGCCTTATGCGTGAGGTAGTCTCTGTCTTTGCCATATTCCCATAAGGCCATGCGCTGATTGTGGTGTCTGCCACTCTTCTTGTCACGCACCCCATGAGGATTGCCAATGAAGAGCGTTCCAACGTGGTGTTGTACACAGAAGTCAATCACCTTGCAAGTAGCTTTGTGCCGTAGATCTCGAATGCGGCGCTCTGCTCGTCGGCACTGCTTGTTCTTCGCACGTTGCAGCCTCTTCCAACGACGAGAAGACTTCTGGCATCGAGATTGCTTCTTGGCAATCTTGCCCAGTTGTTGCTGGCGTTGTCGTTTGAGCGAACGGATGCCGCGCCCGGTGACGATCAAGGCTTCGCTGGTCGTGGTGGTGACAGTTGCAAGGTGGATCTCGCCCAGGTCGACGGTGGCTGCAACCGTGCCGGGAGCTTCTGCTGCCTGTGGTCTTTCGACGCACACATGCAACTCAAAACCATTATTCCAGACCAGGCTGCACGCGCCGCTGTGTTGGGGCAACGCAATGGGCAAGACCAGGGATGGGCGTCCTTTGCCCATGGGCAGGACCACACGCCTATGTTCTTTGCTCACCGCTTGCGCGGGCCACTTGACGGGATAAAAGCGTTTGGTGCGCCAGAGATACTTCATCTTCATCTGGGGATGGGTTTGACGAAGATGGCGTGTGGTCTGGACGTTGGCAAGGAAGGCGGCAACCATCATCTGCACCGATTGGCTGTGCAGGGCAAAACGCCCTTTGGTGGCTTTCTGCAACGCGTCTCGTTCTGGCCAGGGCAGATGAGCCAGACGTGCAGCTTTATGCATTTCCATACAGCAATTCCACACCTGTGCGGCTTCCATCTGAGCAGCTTTGAGGTATTGGAATTGTTTGTATGATAGGTAATTCAGTTGGTAGATTTTTACCGTTTACATGCAGAGCATGATAGCAGAAAAGGGTAGGGTGTACAAGTGGGGAGAACAGGATCTATCCACTCCTCAGTTGTCCCTCAGAACGATCAAGGTCTCCAGAGAAGCGTGTCAGGGGACGTGAGAACAACCTGGTTAGAGTTGGCCCCTATCCACCCAGCCCGAAAGGAACGGCGCTTTCATCCCGTCCCATGAATGGAGACGGGACTTCCCGCCCCGGGTGTTAAGATAAAGAGCGAAAAATTGTCGAATGGAAGTGTCGACCGGAGAGGAAACATCTTCTCTCCCTACCTTGGGTAAGGAAGTGTCTAGCAGCTATGAAACTGAATCATGTCAATCTGACCGTCACTGATGTCCCTGCGACAGCCAACTTTCTCGAAACGTGCTTCGGGTTACGCAACCAGGGCGGCAACAAAGGCTTTACTGTGCTTTTCGACGACGATAATCTGGTACTCACCTTGATGAAAGCTGGTCAGGTGAGCTATCCAGGCACATTTCATATCGGCTTTGTCCAAGAAAGCGAGGAGCGCGTCAACGAGATCTATCAACGCTTGAAAGACGATGGATTTGAAATGAAGCCCCCGGAACGGAGTCATGCCTGGACATTTTATGTTCAAGCGCCAGGCGGATTCCTGATCGAGGTTCTGGCCTAGTGCAAAATTACGATACCTTTTCGGGAAGAGAGGATATTTCCTAACTCAGAAATCCTCCTAATACACATTTTTTTCTGAGTTAGGAAGTGCAATGTTAGTGTCAGGCGGGAAGCAGATGAAAATAACCATGACCAAGCGATTGCGCCTGGGGTTATTTTCAGGTGAAATACCCTCGATTACCTCATAAACACTTGTACAAGAAATCTGCCCAGGTTTTCCATCGCAATGCTCAGGTTCATCTCAAAAACCGCGGGTGCATCATGATCCGCCGTGTCGGTGATGCCACGGATTTCCAGGTAGGGAATCCCACTAAAGCGGCAGGAGCGCGCTACGCCTGCACCTTCCCAGGCAACGGCAAGCGCTTTCGTTTGCAAATGCAGCGCCTGTGCCCGTTCAAGATCAACGATATCTTCATCACCACTGGCAATGATACCATAGTGCACTTGTGCTGGATGCAGAGTATATTGACTGCTGCGCAGCATACTCAGTGCCTCTTGGGAACCAGCAAATTGCGGGGCGGGACGCTGTACAAATCGTAGTAAGTAATCATGCTCAATGGTCGTTTCTGCGACAACAAGATCACCAACCTCGGTACCAGGAGATAAGGCTCCCGCCGCTCCAGCACAAATAACGAGATCGATATGTTCGCTATGGTCGATAAAATGTTGCGTTTGCAGAGCAGACTGCGCTTTGCCATGCCCGCCGAGAGCGAGCGTTACTCCTAATTTTGGGAAGCAATGCCCGGTAA
The DNA here is from genome assembly GCF_016587395.1 of Ktedonobacter sp. SOSP1-52. Lineage (NCBI taxonomy): Bacteria > Bacillati > Chloroflexota > Ktedonobacteria > Ktedonobacterales > Ktedonobacteraceae > Ktedonobacter > Ktedonobacter sp. SOSP1-52. The sequence continues at coordinate 806,558 of NZ_BNJH01000005.1, read as the reverse complement.
GCTTCCCCACAGATTGAATGCTCTCTGAGAGACCTTGTGCTTGCAAACTTTGGGAGAGAAAAGAGAGTTCTTCTTCAAGAGGTGTGATGATAAGTAACTGCATGAGTTTCCTTCTCGTTTCTGGTATCCTTGGGTCAAACAATACAGCATCAGGTTGCTTTCATTGCTGAAAGATGGCTTAGCCCGATGCTACGCTGCTTCATATAATGCTCAGCTTACCATAATTCAGAAAACCTCCCACTCTGGGCTGTAGCGATCGTGGGGAGATGGCTCAACAGCGCTCAAGCCTGGGCATTCATGCACCAAGTTCAAACTTACCTGTGTGCCTGTGTTCCTCTTGACAACGGCTCGTTCATAGACTATGCTCTACTCAATCATAAACCGAGCCTCGGTTTATGATTGAGTAGAGAAAAGCTTTGATTGAGTGAGGTTTCCTTATGGCAAATCAACGTGTAAGCAATACAGCGCTTGGCGCAGCAATATGTCGTTTGATCGAACAGTACCAGCCCGAGAACACCCGGCTGTTTCATGATTCGATGGTCAAAGACCTGGTTGGCACCCCCATCCGGACGCTGATGCAGTTCAAAAGCATGCGCAATTTGACGATCCAACAGATGGATGCCATTACGCCAGGGATTTACGGCGTCCAGATTTCTCGGACGCGCTTTATCGACGATGCCGTCCGGGATGCCCTCTCGCAGGGGATCGAACAAGTGGTGATCCTGGGCGCCGGGTTTGATACACGCCCCTATCGCCTGACCGGTATAGAGCACACGCGCGTGTTTGAAGTTGACCTTCCATCTGTGCAGGAAGACAAAAAGAAGAAGCTACACAAACATTTTGGTCGGCTACCGGAACAGGTCACGTTTCTCCCCATCGACTTCGACACACAGAGTCTGGAAGCTGTCTTCAGTGGGACACCTTTCGACCCTGCCAGTCCAGCGATCTTTGTGTGGGAAGGCGTGACGCAGTACCTCTCGGAGGAAGCTGTCCACAGGACACTGGCTTTTGTTGGCACCTCGGCCTCTGGGAGTATTCTTGTGTTTACCTACGTCTTGAAAAGCTTTATCGAACGACGTTCGGATATTCCGGGCACGGAGAAAATGATGGATATGATGGCGAAAAGGGGCTCTCCCTGGTTGTTCGGCCTGGAACCTTCCAGCGTCGCATCCTACCTCGCCCCCTTTCATCTCCGCCTGACAGCAGACGTTGGGAGTACAGAGCATCAAACACGCTACTTCAAATCTGTGAGACGGAAACTGGTGGTGTCCGAAGTCGAACGGATTGCTCAAGCGACCGTCGTTCGTCCCTGATACTGGTCTTCTTTTACGAATGAGAGGTGAGAAGTCATGGTACGCACCATCAACGAAGCCGCTCACGAGGCCCGCCGCAACGCCATTCTTGGCGCAGCGCAACGTGCCATTGAAACCAGGGGCTATGAACAGATGGCAATTGCCGATCTGGTGGGCGAATTGCACATCTCCTCTGGAGCATTCTATCACTACTTTGACTCCAAACCGGCCTTGCTTGAGGCTCTGGTCGAGCGTATCGGGAACCAGATCGAGCAGTTAGTGCTTCCTATCGTTCATGATCCAACGGCTGGCGCGCTCACCAAACTCCAGCGCTTCTTTACCGCGCTGGACCACTGGAAACATGCACACAGGCACCTCGTGTTCGCGTCTCTGCGCGTCTGGTATGGCGATGAGAATGTCGTCGTTCGCCACAAACTCTACATTGCTCGCGTGAAACGTTTCACGCCCTGGCTGGAGGAGATGATCCGTCAAGGAATCGAAGAAGGCATCTTGACGACTCCCTACCCGGATCAGGCGGCGAGAATGGTCATCTCCCTGTTTGAAGACCTTGAGTATGCGACAGCCGAGATTCTCTGCGCGCAGGACCATTCGCCTGATGATCTCCCCCGGCTCGCTCGGATCATAGAAGCCTGTGCTGATGGGCTGGAACGCTTGTTGGGAGCGCCAGCAGGCTCGATACCTCAAGCCGAGCACTCAGATCTCCTGGAGTGGTTGGTTCCGCCCACACAATCGAGAGAGGATGAATAGCTCCTACAAGCCGAGATCCTCTGAACACGAAAATGGGATGCGCCTCTTTCCGAGGCTCAAAATGAATTCATATTATAAACGGACCACGGAGCAGTAGCCGCGTACGTCAGCAGTGGGCCCGTTACTGGCGTATGCGGCTACTTAAGGCGTCTATGTAAGCGCACTCCGCAACACTCTCGCCAGGGCATGCACATCTGCTCGTAGTGCCTCTGGAGTTGCATTTGCGAAACCAAGCACGAGGCCGTCACGCTTGAGGGGTCGCATGCTAAATCGCGAAACAGGCAGTATTCTCAGACCTTGCTTTGTAGCCAGTTCGACTACGCTATCGGCACTTACCCCCTCCGGCAGCCAGGCAACCAGGTGGATGCCAGCTTCTGGTATAGTAACGTCCAGAATATTGCCCAGCTCCTGGTTCAAGGCATTCACCAGGGCATCGCGCCGCTCCATGTAGAGTCCGCGCATCTTGCGTAGGTAGCGCACGAAGTGTCCCTCGGTAATAAAATCGGCCAGGGCCATCTGCCCCAGTAGCGGCAGGTGTACATCGACGAAGCGGCGGGTGGCAAGAAAGCCCTCCAGCAACTGTGGTGGCACGACCATATATCCCAGGCGCAACGAGGGAAAGAGCACCTTACTAAAGGTGCCAATATAGATCACGCGCCCCGCACGATCAAGGCCATGCAACGCCTCTAGAGGCCGCCCGCTATAACGATACTCGCTATCATAGTCATCCTCGACTATCCAGCCTTGCGTCTCCCTCGCCCATTCCAGCAGTTCCAGGCGCCGACCCAGGCTCATGGTGACCCCTGTAGGAAACTGATGTGAGGGGGTCACTACTGCCAGGCGCGCCTCGCCTTGAAGCTGTCGTCCAACCTCTACACTGATGCCCTGGCGATCCACAGGCACTGGCAGCATAACAGCTCCTGCAGCCATTAGCGCACCCCTGGCCCCAAAGTAGCCCGGATCCTCAACCCAGGCCCGCTCACCAGGATCGAGCAAGACGCGCGCCACCAGGTCGAGCGCGCCTTGCGCTCCAGCGGTCAGTATGATCTGTTCAGGCATACAATGTACACCACGCGTAATGCCGATGTGAGCCACAATGGCCTCGCGCAAAGGTCCATAGCCCTGCACATCCTGATAACGTGAGTGGGCTTGCAGCGATTGCCGGGCGTGTTTCGCTATCAGCCTGGCCCAGATCTCATAGGGAAAGTACGCCACTTCAGGCTCACCCACTAAAAACATATCTTTGTCTGGGCTTACCTCTACCTCATGTCCCGCAGCAAACTCGTCGAGTAGGATTTGCCCGCGCCTCGCCAACAAAGTATGCTGAGTCGCTGGCGTTCCCTTCCGACTTTGTTTTGACACCTTCCCGCCTGCCTGTGCCAGTTGCTCCGGCTCTAAGAGAGCCACCCGCGTTCCATCTCCCACCCGGCTCTCCAGATATCCCTCCAGCAATAACTGTTCGTAGGCCAGAGCCGTCGTATTACGCGATACCCCTAGCTGGCTAGCCAGGACACGCGTCGAGGGAAGACGCGCTCCCGTCTCCAACTGGCCCGCCAGGATTTGCGCCCGCAGGCGCTCATAAAGCTGGCGATAGAGCGGCGCCTGCGCGTTCTGATCAAGTATAATCTCCGGTTTATCCACCGGTCTCGCCCGCTTTGGCATAAGTTACTGCTCCCTTTACTGAAAGCGCTCAAAGTTTTTTTTGCTTAAAAATGGCGCTGCCATAGTAATATAAATTGGCTCTTTTAGTAAGTCCATTATTAAGATATACTACCTCCAGAAAGATAACAACTACATGAAACACTTGCTAGTTACCCCGATGGCAAGTCAGACGAACGGGGTCAAGGGCAGAGCCCCTTGCGGGGGTTTGGGGTGTCCCCAATTCTCTTTTCCCTCTTGCCGCCTACGGCGGCAGCAAGAACTTGCATAAAGAGTTAGTTACTGACGTCGACGGAAGCAAGTAAACTGTGATAGAATCGGCAGCATGGGAGCACCAAAGAAAGCCGATTGGCGAGAAGAACGACGCAAACAAGCATGGAAACTGAAGCAACAAGGATGGCAACAAAAGGATATAGCCAAAGCACTAGGGGTAAGTAAGGGAGCCGTGAGCCAATGGATGAAACAAGCAAGAGAAGGCGGCATAGAAGCACTCAAAGCACATCCTCCTAAAGGCGTGAAGCCAAAACTGTCAATTGAGCAACAAGCGCAGATTCCTGGCTTGTTGGTGGAGGGGGCAGAAGCCTATGGATTTCGGGGAGATGTCTGGACAGGGAAGCGGATCGCGGAAGTGATCTATCGCAGCTTTGGTGTCCGTTACCATCCCGATCACGCCGGACGACTGTTACGAGAAGCTGGTTGGAGTCCTCAACAGCCAATCGAACGGGCGACGCAACGGAATGAAGAAGCTATCAAGCAGTGGTATGAAGATCGTTGGCCAGCGATTAAAAAAAAGCCGAAAACGAGAAATACACCATCCTCTGGGTAGATGAGGCTGGGTTCTATCTGCTGCCAATGGCGGTTCGTACTTGGGCTCCGCGCAGGCAAACGCCTCTTCTGCGCGTGAAACTGACACGGGATCACCTCTCCGCGATCAGTGGGATTACCCTGGATGGGCGGCTTTTCATGCAAGTGCGCCAGACCTCCTATGATGCGGAGGCAGTGGTCGGATTTCTGAAAGTGCTGTTGCGTAAGATCAGCGGCAAGGTCCTGATCATCTGGGATGGCTCTCCCATCCATCGCAACCATGAGATCAAGACCTTTCTCAAAACGAAGATGGGCAAACGACTGCATTTGGAGCAACTTCCAGGCTACGCTCCCGACCTCAACCCAGATGAGGGCATCTGGCAGTATCTCAAGCGCGTCGAGATGGGCAATCTCTGTTGTCGGGACCTCGATCACTTGTATCAAGAGCTGCTTCGAGCAAAAGAGCGATTACGTCACAAACGCGACATTATTCGTAGTTGTTCACTGCAATGCGGCTACTCAGTTTAGTTTCTTATCACGATGTCAGTAGAAGGAGAGCACTCATGGGAACAAGACTAAATTACGGTAAAGCTGCGCCTGGAGCAATGAAGGCCATGAACGGCCTTGAGACATATATCAACAACTGTGGGCTCGAGGCCCCTTTGAAGGAGCTGGTACGCTTGCGCGCCTCTCAGATCAATGGATGCGCATATTGCGTCAATATGCATAGCTTCGATGCCCGCGAGGGTGGCGACACGGAGCAGCGCCTCTATGCGCTACCAGTCTAGCACGAGACACCTTTCTTCAGCGACCGTGAGCGCGCCGCCCTTCTCTGGACTGAGAAGCTCACGCTGATCTCCCTCGATCGCGTACCTGATGAGATCTACGAGCAGGTGCGTCCCCATTTCACTATAGGACTCTTCATTCCCTTCTTCGTCATCTACCTGCACCAGGTACGGGGTATCGCGCTCGCCACTGGCGGTGTTATTGTCTCAACTGGCTTTGCCTTCGGCTTAGTGACCGCGCCCCTGGCTGGCATCCTCAGTGATCGCTTTAGCGCGCGCTGGACGCTTATCGGATCCCTATGTTTAGCGATAGCAGGCGTAAGCATCCTACCCTTTATTCAAAGTACCTGGCAGGCCTTAGCGGCCACGCTGCTCCTGCTGGGATGCGGACAAAGCGTAGTTATGCCAACCACAGCAACTCTGCTGGCATCCAGAGTATCACCTAAGCAACAAACTGGAGCCTTCACGGTACGCTACACCGGCGTAAATATTGGCTTTGGCACGGGCGCAACCGTGGCGGGCTTCATTATAAATACTAGTCAACCGTCCACATTTCTCATCACCTATATCGCTCAAGCACCCCTGTACGGCGTGTTTATCGTAATTCTTCTGACCCTGCCACCCCAATCCCGGCCCGCCCAGGTAGAGGCTCAGGATAAAAGCAACAAGCCCGCACCACTGAGCCTAAGTCATTTGCTAAAAGATACCTCCTTCTGGCTGCTATGGCTAATCGCGCTGCTATTCTACACGGTTGGGATATCTCAGCTTCCCAATGGCTTCACGCTCTATGCCACCAGTCCTGGACACGTTGGCACACAAACCCTGGGCCTTGCACTCGCCCTCAATAGCTTCGTTATTGTGGTCCTCCAGTTTGTTGTTCTGCGCTGGATGCGCAGCCATCTGCGTACCCGCGCCCTTGCCCTGCTCTTTCTCATCTGGGCTGCCGCCTGGGGTTGTGTCATTCTAGCGGGCTATCTGGGTTCTTCGATCTCAGCCGCAATACTCTTCTGCCTATCGGCCAGCCTGCTTGGCCTGGGTGAGACCCTGATGGCTCCCTGCCTCTTCCCGCTCGTAGTCAGCCTCGCGCCCGAGGGCATGCAGGGAAGGTATACCGCCACCGCCTCACTAGCCTCCACAACTGGCTTCGTGCTGGCTCCCATTCTCAGCGGTTTCCTGCTTGGCTCCGGTAGAGAGAACCTGTTCCTCCTACTCATGCTACTTGGCTGTGGCATAGGCAGCGTTCTCTCCCTACGCCTGGGACACCACCTCCCGCACCACCACAACCAGGTTACTTCTATGTAGCATCACCTGAGAAACATAGCAAGAGGTGTGAGTAGCACGCAAAAGCCTCGCCACTCACACCTCTTGCTATAAAAAGGCTCTTCTGCCTTACTCAGGCACAACCACTATTTCTTCAGTGGGCTTCTTATGTCCCCACAGCCTCTCCCTATTCAAGCGCATACTGCCAAAGAGCAGTAGCAGAGCCAGAAGAACACAGGCCGCCCCAATCCAGCCTAGCTGGGTTACCACGACAGCGCGGAGAGATAGCCCTCCCAGAGCGGCTCCCCCGGCTATGCCCAGGTAGAACATAGAGTTATTCAGAGCCAGAATCACGTTCGCGTGCTCAGGAGCCACGCTCAGGAGGCGATGCTGCTGCGGAATGAAGAGCAACGATCCCGATATCCCCCAGACGAAAAGCGCCAGCAGTCCCCCCAACCATGTTGTCGTTACCAGCGGAATAACAATTTCCATAATTAATAATAGGGCCATGGAGACAAGCAAGGGGCGCTGTGGGCCGACACGATCTGCGATCATACCACCCGACCAGTTGCCAACTACTACGCCCAGGCCAAAGGCGACCAGCATACCACTAAGATCCATAAGATGCATATTTTGCTGCAAGAGCGGCCCGATATAGGTATAGATGGCATAGATTCCCAGGTTCCACAGCAACGCGGGCAGCAAGGTCAGGACCAGGCGAGGCTGAGTTATGGGCGCGAGTCGCTGCCGTAGCGATACGGTTGGCGGCGTAGCAATCCTGGGCAGACCGCTGATCAGGAAGGCCAGAAATCCTATTCCGGCCAAGCCCGCCACCAGGCCAAAGGAGAGGCGCCAGCCAAAGTGCTCGCCAACCCAGGTTCCCAGCGGCGAGCCAAGCGCGGTCGCCACAGTAAGCCCGATAACGACCAGCGCCAGAGCCTGGCCGCGCTTCTCAGGCGGGGCAAGCGCGATTCCCATGGTATAGGCCAGGGGTGCATACATCGCGGCAAAGCAGCCGGTCAGAATGCGCGTCAGCATCAAGAGCGGGAAGGTTGGCGCCAGGGCTGACCCTATATTTGCCAGACAGAAAAGCCCAAGAGCGATAATCAACACGCGATGCGGCAACCAGCGACTGATAAGGACAGCTAGCAGCGGCGCCCCCAACCCATAGGTAAGCGAAAAGGCCGTAACCAGTTGTCCCGCCACGCTAACGGGCACGCCCGTTTCATGAGCAATCACAGGCAGCACACCAGCTACGACAAAAGCGTCGGTCCCCAGCGCAAACATGCCCAGCGCCAGCAGGAGAATACGCGGATTTATACGTGTCGCCCGATGGGCTTCAGCCAATAAGCGTTGTTGAGTCATTTGTGACATTAAAATAATAGCCTTTCAACGCAGTGTAATAAAAATTGTTACACCGCAGCATAAAAAAAGGGGTTATGTCAGTGCCTTCTTGACGGTGTAATAATTAACACATCGAGGAATCTGACTAATAAATCAATCATTCGTTCTGCCGCGCATGGATAGCAGCGGTGGATGCAAGCGTATCCCGCAAAACATCGGCAATCGTTGTGCGCGCCAGTTCCTCCTCCATTGCCTCCTGGACATTGGCGTAGACTCCCTGCAAAGCGGGACCTATGCCGCATCCGATAGGACATTTTGGATTGGGGGGCGTGTGATGGAGCGTGAACATAGTATGCGGCTTAACAACCTGGTATACCTCAAGGAGCGTAATCTCCTCTGGTTTGCGCGCCAGCTTCCAGCCCGCGTTACTCCCGCGTTGAACGGTTACCAGGCCCTGCTCCTCCATCATCCCCAGCAGTTCACGCAGCGTGACTGGATTGGTGTTGACACTCTCAGCAATCTCTCGCGACGTGGAGAAATCATACTGATCGCCATAGTTCGCCATTCTCCGCGCCATCCAGGTCAGGGTATGGACCGCCAATGTTAAACGACTATTACCGCTCATGCTCTCTTCCTCATTCCACTACACTGTGGGTTTCTCTTCTAACCTCTCCGATGTAACAATATTCACTACACCCGGATGTAAGGAGTATACTTACATCCACAGCAAATGTCAAGAGCATTGTGGAACTGCTTATCTCTTCTCCAGGCGAGATGTTCTCACCCTTAACTCTGCGGGCAACTTAGTGGCAAGAAGTCCTGATAGACATCTGCCGTGATTGATAGACGACGTAGAGTAAAGCTAGAGGGGTCTTACTGCGTAAAAGAAGAGAGAGGCATGCCGTAATGAGAAATTACCGCTTACTTCCCAACACATCCGGTGGAAATCGACGCCTGGAGACCGAGGTCACTGGTCTGGATCTCCTGAGCGATCCCATGTTAAACCGTGGAACTGCCTTTACGGCGCAGGAGCGCAAGACATTTCACCTCGATGGCCTCTTACCGCCCGCGATAAAGACTATCGATGAGCAAGTCAAACGCACCTACACTCAGTACCAGCAGCAAGCGGGCGATGTGCAGAAAAATCTGTTTCTGACCGCCCTCCAGGACCGTAACGAGGTCCTCTTCTACCGTCTGCTCTCCGAACATCTCTACGAGATGCTCCCAATCGTTTATGATCCCACCATCGCCCACGCTATCGAACACTATAACCATGAATACCGGAGACCACATGGAGTCTACCTTTCCATCGACCATCCCGATGAGATCGAAATGGCATTTCGGAACTTCGGGGCCGGTCCCGATGAGATCGACCTGATTGTGGCGACGGACGCGGAAGAGATCCTTGGCATCGGTGACTGGGGCGTGGGCGGCATCGAGATCTCAGTTGGTAAACTTGCCGTCTATACCGCTGCGGCGGGTATCGACCCGGCTCGCGTCATTCCAGTCATGCTCGACGTCGGCACCAATCGCGAGAGCCTGCTCAATGATCCCTTCTACCTGGGCAACCGGCATGCCAGGGTGCGCGGCGCGCGTTATGACGCCTTTATCGAGGTCTATATCAAGACCGCAACCAGGCTATTTCCCCATGCCATGTTGCACTGGGAGGACTTTGGACCTGGGAACGGGCGGCGCATTCTGGAGAAGTACCGCTCGCAGATCTGCACCTTTAATGACGATATGCAAGGCACTGGAGCCATCACCCTGGCCGCCTTGTTCTCAGCCATGAAGGTCACCGGGCAGTCTCTACGCGATCAACGTGTCGTCATCTTTGGCTCAGGCACCGCTGGGATTGGCAATGCTGACCAGGTACGCGCCGCCATGATGCGTGAGGGCTTATCGCAAGAAGAGGCCACACGGCGCTTCTGGTGAGTCGACATTCAAGGCCTGCTCGTCGATAACATGGGTGAGGCGCTCCGCGATTTCCAGGTTGCCTATGCTCGTCCCGCCAGCGAGGTCTCCAGCTGGCAGCACGATATGCCCAGTGGAGGCATCAGCCTGGCCGAGGTCGTGCGCCAGGTGCATCCCACGGCTATGATTGGGACATCGACGGCTCCGGGGACCTTTACCGAGACCATAGTCAAAGAGATGGCTGCCCATACAGAGCACCCCATCATCTTCCCCCTCTCCAATCCCACCACCCTGATGGAGGCCACACCAACCAACCTGCTCGTCTGGACCAATGGACGGGCACTCGTCGCAACAGGCGTCCCATGGCATCCCATCACGCTCAAAGGAACAACCTACACGATTGGCCAGGCCAATAACGCCCTCTTATATCCAGGGCTTGGATTGGGAACCATTGTTTCACGGGCGCAGCGTGTCAGTGATGGCATGCTTATGGCAGCTGCCAGGGCTGTGGCCAGCCTGGTAGATGTACACCAACCTGGAGCCTCACTCTTGCCACATGTGGAGAACCTGCGCACAGTCTCGGCGACCGTCGCCGTAGAGGTCGCCAAAACAGCCGCCGCCGAAGGACTGACCAGGGCCAAGCTTCCCAATATCATTCAACAGGTGCAGGACGCGATGTGGCAGCCCGTCTATCCCCAGGTTGTCGTCAGGCAGGAGGTCCATATATGAGCACGCCTCGGAGAAAAACAAAAATCGAGATAGTCGAGGAGGCGAGTTTCCTGGGCTATCTCGCTCTACTTGAGATCGTCATAGAAATGATCCCGACAGGAATGTAAGGTCTGGTTGAGGTAGTACACGCTTTCGTGGTATTGACGCTGAAGCAGGAGCACTGGAAAAGAGAACTCGCGCTGCTGCGAGAGCAGTTGAAGAGCGAGTTCAGGTCCATTAATATCAAAGGCGGCAAGCTGGTAGGTCGCAATGCTCTGCCTTTGATTCTGCCACGCGGAGGTCAGGACTTGCTCAATTTCCTGGTAGGTAAAGTGCTGCTGGTTGGGGAGCCGCTGTTTCGCACGATACCAGTACATATTCACGCGAGGCGCGCTTGAAAGAAGCAGCGCTTGCAGGTGTTCGCTCAACTCAAGGTTGCGCCAGAGGGCCTGTAGATGCAGGGTCGAGAACATTTGCGCATCCTGATACTCGCCACCCTTGGGATTGCTAGCCTGCGCCATTAGTAGCTGCTCGGTCGCATGCAGGCGCGTGTAGGAGTAATGGAGATTACGTAAAACGACCTCAAGTTGGAGGAGGCAGAGTGCCAACGCGCGAAAAACCTCTTCAAAAGCGGTTTCAGTCTGTCCTCGCGCGTGCGGAGGAGGCTCAGTATAGGCAACATCGTACATATCTCCAGGCTGGACATCACCGGAGAGATGAGTATATTCTGTACTGAGCGCAGCGCTGGCTACTGAACCAATAGCTAAGGGAATACCCGCATTGAGCATCTCCGAACCCTCATAGAAGCAGAGCGTGCTTGCCACGGCCAGATTGCTACTGAGATCTCTAGTCACGCCCACACAGGCTTGTAAGCGTTGCTTATGCTGTTGCGTAAACTGCATATATGCCTCCCAACTCCTTTTCGCTTGCAAGTATTGAGATAACAACCCGCTAACTAGAGGTAGCATACTGCCCCACCCCAAAGTGGACTATAGCGCTTCTCCTATATTCAAACAGGCAAACAAAAGCGAGATGGTTGAGGAAGCGACCTTCCCCAACCATCTCGCTTTATTCTATGCTATTGTGCTTGCCCACCTTAGCTCTCAGACTCGCCTGGCTTGCGTGAAGTATCTTCTGTCTCCTCCACCAATACATCATCTTGCGCCTCAACTTTGATCATACGCAAGAAGGCCTCGACCGTTTCAACGGCCTCGTTGGCGCTAGGCAATACTGGCTCCTGCGCAGGCTCCTGGCGCTGTCGCTTCCAGGGCAGGCGGGCAAAAAACTTCTGTGCCGCGCCCTCTTCTGCCCGTATATAAACAGCTTTCTCGGCTTGAGCTGCCACCGAGGTATTGCCATAGTAACAGCGTGTACAGATCAACCACGTCTGTGCCGCCCCGCTCAACCCGGTATGCATGCGTCCACTCTCAACCACATGCCGCTCACAGGCTCCACCCCCACAACGCGAGCAGACCGCGCAGGCCATATGTGCAGCCGTCGAACCTTCACAAATACACTGGTAACAGATCACGCTTAGCCTCCTCTGGTTTCCTGAGCGAATAGCCTCCAATTTCAGCACCTACCATCCCCTTTCGACCACTCGCCACTTATCTATGAAACGCTCGCCCAGAAGTAAGGTTCAGCTCTGATCTATGCTTTTCTCTTAAAACCCTTTGGGTCTCGCAAATAGGCGTCGAGGTCTGGGTCTTCCTGCTCCTCCCAAGACTCATCAAGTACTTCAAAACGCTCTCCCAACTCCTGCCGCACGGTACTGAGAAGCTCTTTTGCCGCCTGATTAAACCGATCACACTCTTCCTGGCGCCAGGGACCGGGATCAGGAGGATACTCCCAGTTCAATGCCTTATCATGCCATTCTATCAATTCATTGGCTCGCTTGATCGTGCTCTCCGACAGCGGTAATTCCTCCGGCTCAATATAATAGTCAAAGCGCTCTCGTGCTGCATCATTACCACTCCAAAAGCATGTCCCCTTCCATTCAAAAAAGAAGCGGATAATGTACTCGGCTTTAGGATTCATCATACTTTCTCTTTAAATTTCTTCATGACTTTAGCACTTACATAGGAGCAGGCATCGACATATAGGAGTGGAAGTTGGTTTGGGACGTGAGGTGGGGGTTGGTCTGGGACCCGGCGAAGTTGCCGCCGCTGTAGGCATTACTATGGCCGTTGGGGATGGAGTCACTCGCGCTTTCTGCGTGGCGGTTGGCAAGGGTGTAATCGTCGATTGCGCCACAGGTACTTGTGTTTGTGTCTTTGTCGCATTCATAGACGGCGTGGTCGCGGTGAAGGTAGGTCTCTGTCCCTGTTTGCCTGATAATAAGAATTGAGGCAGTAGGCCGATGCTAAGAAGCAGCACACAGGCGAGAGCCAGAAAGCTCCCTATGAGAACAGCCTTTCTGCTACGCTGAGTTGGCGTTTTTGTCTGAACCCGGGAAGGCTCTTTCTGGGTAATCTGGAAGGCGCTCTCTGGAGCTCCCATTATGGGCGCGTTGCTTGTCTGAGACAGTATAAGGGGCGCTGGTTTGTCTGTCCCACGCTCCTGAGCCTCCAGTAGAACATTGCCGCCCTTCAGCCTGGGCGGCGTAGCGACAGCGATACTCTCCCTGGGTGAAAGAGGGCTACTCTTCTTGTTCTTGTTTGTCAGCAGGGAAGCGGGTGTGGATGTCCCCTTTTCTCCAGTTAAAAGTGGTAGGAGCATCTCTAGAGATGGGTTCATTGTTACATTCACATGACCTGCGGTAAGGGCCTCAATAAAGGCGGCAACGTTCTCGTGGCGCTCCAAAGGATCATTTGCCAGGGCTTTAGGTAATGCATCATCGAAATAATGGGGCAATGCAGGAACAATGTGCGACGGTGGGACAGGATAAATCTGGGTAAACTGGCCTTCGGTGAAGGTGGTTGCCCCATGCGGAGGCTCACCAGTCAGCAGTTCATACGCCATAAATCCCAGAGCATATTGATCGCTCTCGCTACAAAAGGTGCCTTTTTCTTGTTCAGGCGCCTGATACTGGCTATCCTCTTGCTCAAGGTAGGGGTGAGGAAAATAACTTTTAAGCAGGCTTGGAGGAATAAAGTCCGCTAGCATAGCCTCATCCTGGGCATTAAAAAGTACATTTTCTGGTTTGAGGTGTGCGTGTACCACGTTCCACCCATGTGTATAAGCAAGCGCCTGTCCTATCTGCATGAGGATCAGGAAAGAGTTCTCCAATGTGAGAGGTCTGACACTCTTGAGGCGCTGACGTAACGAGCCATTAGGCGCATAACGACTGATGAGATATGGGCGGCCTTGCTCAATACCTCCATCGAGAAGAGAATTAAGAAAGGGATGGCGCAGCTGTATCAATTGATCTACTTCGTTATAAAAAAACTCTTGATCTATCCCTGAATCCAGAGAATCGAAGATCTTAATGGTTACTTTCTCTGTAGGTGCCGTTATCGGTCGGGCTAGATAGAGACTACTCTTCGTTTTCTTCGCGAGTTGGGTGACGAGTCGATATCCACGAAATTGTTCGTTCATCTGTAAACCCTCATCATACAATGCTTCGAGCGAATGCCTTTCCCCTGGCGATCAGCTATAATTCCTCGTGCTCTCCAATCTTTAAAGAATGAAAAGCTTGCCATTCATTCTTTAAAGATTGGAGAGCACGAGAGCGCCCCAGAATATAGGCATTCTTAAACTTAAGGCTATTATACCTATCTCAAAATAGTTTCTGGCCCGGCCGCTTAGAATGTAGCCTGATGGTACCACTTTTTAGCGACATACATGCATTAATGCAAGAGTTTAAAAAGTAGCGTGAAAGAGAGCATTTTGATAGAAATTTATTCACGACACATCAAGTAAATTGTATTTATCGCACTATAAATAAAGTCGCTATCCCATCCCTCATATCATTCCTGACGTGTTATGATAAAGTAGCATTACGCGACAAATATGCAGAGGAGAGACGATACTAATATGACATCGCTGCAACAAGGAGAGCTATGGGAGCTTTCGCGCCGCCTGATCGGCTTTAATACCGTTAGCGCACTCAGCAATCTAGAGGCCGCCGAGTATCTTGCCAGCTATCTTGAGGAGAGCGGCCTGACGGTGAAGGTGGCTCGCGACGAAATTGAGGACGTGACCAAGGCCTCGGTGATCGCCTGGGCTGGTCCCGCGGTCGAGGGCGGCCTGATTATCTCGGGCCATATCGATGTCGTTCCCTTCGAGGGCCAGCCCGGCTGGAAGTCGGACCCGCTAGAACTGATTACGGATGGCGAGCAACTGTATGGCCGTGGCGTTACAGACATGAAGGTCTTTCTGGCCCAGGCCATCCTGGCCGCGAAGCAACAGGACCTCAGCAAGCTGCGCCGTCCCCTGATGTTTATCCTGACCTATGATGAGGAGGTCGCGGGCCAGGGCTCGCAGCGCCTCGTCAAGCAGCTACCGGACATACTCCAGGGCTTTCCCCTACCCAGGACCGCCCTCATCGGCGAGCCGACGAACTTTGAGATCTTCCACGCCCACAAGGGTTACGCGACCTTCAAGATCTCCGTGCGCGGCCAGGGAGGCCACAGCAGTGCCGCCGACCGTGGCCTGAACGCCATTAACCGCATGAGCGATGTTATTCAGATCATCAAGGAGACCGGGCTTGAGCTAAAGCAACAGGTCACATCCGAAAACCAGCGTCTCTTTCCCGAGAATCCCTCGACGGCCTTCAATAACGGCGTTATCCAGGGTGGCCTCGCCGCGAATATGATCGCCGAAACCTGCGAGTTAACGACCAGCATGCGTGTTGCGCCCGGCGATAACGTCGAGCAGATCATCACGACTCTGCGCGGGCGTATCGAGCGTGAGATCTCACAGGAGATGCGCAAGGCCGCACCCGAGTGTGGCGTCTCTGTCAGCGATGCCATCTCAGTCCCGCCACTGAACTCGCCCGTTAATGATCCCTTTATCGAGGTCCTGGCTCGCGTGATGGGACGACACAGCGAGCAGGGCGCACCCTACGCCACCGATGGTGGTCCCTTCCAGGCCATCGGCATCAATTCTTACATCTGTGGCCCCGGCCTGATCGAGCAGGCCCACCAGCCCAACGAGAGCCTGCCAGTTGAGCACTTCCACTCAGGCCAGGAGCGCCTTGAACGCCTTATCCAGGCCTGGTGCATGCAATCATAATATGCCACACCCAGGCCGTAAGATCATTCATATCGACATGGACGCCTTTTACGCCTCCATTGAGCAGCGCGACCGCCCGGAACTACGCGGCAAACCGGTCATCGTCGGCGGCGACCCCAATCGCCGTGGCGTGGTCGCGACCTGCTCATACGAGGCGCGCCGCTTTGGCATTCACTCCGCCATGCCCTCGCGCACGGCCTTTAAGCGCTGTCCACACGCCATCTTTGTCCCGCCACGCTTCGAGGTCTACCGTGCCGTCTCCACTCAGATCATGCAGATCTTCCACGACTACACCGAACTGGTCGAGCCTCTCTCGCTCGACGAAGCCTTCCTGGACGTGACTCACAACAAATTTAACATCCCCTCCGCCACCCATGTCGCACGCGAGATCAAGCAGCGCATCTATGAGCGCACCCAGCTCACAGCCTCTGCTGGCGTCTCCTATAACAAGTTTATCGCCAAACTAGCTTCAGACTATAAGAAGCCCGATGGTCTGACGGTCATCACCCCCCAGCAGGCCTCACGCTTCCTTGAAAGCCTCCCTATCCAGAAATTTTTCGGCATAGGGCGCGTCACGGCCTCGCGCTTCCAGGAGTATGGCATCCATACCGGGGCCGACCTCAAGAGCTTGAGCGAGGAACGCCTGCGCGAGCTCTTCCAGGAGCGCGGCAGCATGTTCTACCACTATGTGCGTGGAGAAGACGAGCGCTCGGTCGAACCCATCCGCGTGCGCAAATCGGTCGGCAAAGAGACCACCCTGGCGGAAGATCTCGCTTTGTCAGAGCATGCAGAAGTCATACGCATCCTCACAGACCTCGCCGAGAAGGTCGAGCGTCGCCTTGTCGAACTCGATCTCCAGGCCAAAACTGTGGTCCTCAAACTCCGCTGGAGCGACTTCCAGCTCATGACGCGCCGTGCCACGCTTCCTCAAGCCTTTCAAGCGAAAGAGGCCATGCTCCACCATATTCAAGACCTCCTTGATCAAGTTGGTCCCCAGGGCCACGTACGCCTCCTCGGCGTCACCGTCTCCCAACTCGAAAAGCGCGGCACCCCGGCTCACCACACCCCCACCCTCTGGGACCTTGCATAGGGTAAGGGTATGTGGTGGAGAGAAGTTGTTCCCTTTACACTATATCCACCGCCACGGTCAGGGAGCGGCGCGACCAGTCACGCAAGTCCTCGTTGGAGCGGGGGGCGTACTTGGAGAAGACGAGCTGGCGCGCTCGCGCATCCTCCTCGCTGCCCTCGGCTACTATCCGCCCTCGCCCCTGCTTACGTGTGGCCTTGATACGTACCTCCACCTCAGGCTGGCGCTGAATGTTCTTGACCCAATCCGCCTTGTCACGGCCTCCCGAGAGCATGTAGAGCGTTGAACCCTCCAGGGCAAACCAGATCTCGATGGTGTGCGCCTTGCCGCTCTTACGCCCCGTCGTCGTAAGATAACAAAAATTCTCGCTTACATACGTCTGTAACACTTCTTGCATCCTGGCAATCCTTTCGTCCCAATGCAGTACGCTTACTCTGAAACCTGCTCCAGCGTGTAAGGCAGGCCCTCTATCTGCTGGTGAGCCTGGCGTGGCCCACGCATCCGCACCGTTACTGGCGCCACGACCGCCCCCACCTCCGTTGGATACCAGGATCGGCCAATCTCCACCACAATCAAGCGTCCATCCAGGTCGCCTATGGCGGCAAATTGTGGACCCTCGCTCTCACGAAAAGCCGATTGCGCAAAGTCACGCTTCAACACCTCAATCTCGGCTGGCACAGAATGGACCGGCAGGCCAATCTCGCTGACACGTAGCAGGTCCCGCATCGGCTCAAACGCTCCCGGCGCATCATTCTCCAGATCATGTAACGCAATAAACTCGACGTTATTGCCGGCAGGATCATAAAAGTAGACCGAAGAGTTATTCCAGGACCCAAAGAGAAAGCGATTCTGACCATTCTGCGTTATTGGCTCTGTCAAGGCACTGATCCAGGCATACGCAGCCTCAAACTTATTGCGCGGAATGGTAAAGGCGAAATGATAAACGCTATCCACCTGCTCTGTCGCGCGAAACGTCACGCATGTCGCCCCCGCGTCAAAGGTAAAGCTCTCCGCATCCTCCTCTACCAGGGGCAGACGAAAGGTATCTATATAAAAGGAACGCAATTCCTTGAGCTTATGTGTTGCAAGTACCAAATGTGTAAACTGCATACTGACCAGCCCTCCAATACAATGTGATAAGTGAGCGTTAGATGATAACCACTCGCGGTGCATATAGCATACCAGAAGCACAAGCAACCCACACTGTACGGAGGGGAAGGAAACAACTGTCCAAAAGGGCTACAGCTTCACCTCCCACTCG
The DNA here is from genome assembly GCF_016587395.1 of Ktedonobacter sp. SOSP1-52. Lineage (NCBI taxonomy): Bacteria > Bacillati > Chloroflexota > Ktedonobacteria > Ktedonobacterales > Ktedonobacteraceae > Ktedonobacter > Ktedonobacter sp. SOSP1-52. The sequence goes on along the minus strand of NZ_BNJH01000005.1, from coordinate 788,504 downwards.
CGCAGGAGGCGCAGGGTTCTCTGCATCATGCGCTCAAAGCCCCTGGCCCCAGAAGAGGGCTGGAGCGAGGCCACAAGCGCGATATGCCAGACCTCGCGGAGCGCGACAAACGCGGGAATGCTCGCCAGGTCCACCTCGGCCAGTGGACGTACTTCGGTATAGCCCTTGAGGAAGGACTGCCAGAGTGTATCATCGGGGTCCATGTTATAAAAGCCCTCGCACCAGCGTACCACGGCCAGGTCATAGGCCCGCCAGCCCGGCGCGCAACAATCAAAATCAAAGAGGGTAATCGTGCCTCCTTCGTCCATATGCTCATTTAGCATATGGCTATCTCCGTGACAGGCGCCCCAATCTAAGCCCTGGCCCGCGAGTTGCTGTATCCGCGTTCGCAAACGCTCCACCAGTTCCTCCAGATAAGCCCAATCGCTGGCAGAACCAGTATAGAGCGGCTGAATCGTCTGAAGCGATTGATCAGCGAGGAGCGAGAGATCGAGAGGAGCACGCTGCCAGACGCTTGTAAACCCACTGGCGGCGTCATGCATAACTCCTAGCACGCGACCATGTAGATAGCTGTCCCTGGCTCCATGCCGATCCAGCTCCACGCCCGGTGCATAGGTGAATAACACAGCCTGGCGTGGCCCCTCGGGCGCCAGAAGCGTACTGACAAAGCCGCCATCCCTCTGGGACACAGGCATGGAGACAGCAGTCCCCTTCTGGTCAAGATAGCGCACAACATCAATCTCATACAGCACATCCGAGAGCGAGCGCCAGCCCGCGCGATAGACACGCAAGATATACTTCGTCGTGCCTGACTGTACCAAATAGGTATCATTGACACCACGCGTCAGGAAGAGGCAACTAACCTGCTCATCCAGGTCATACAGAGGCAGCACCTCGGCAAGCAGGGCCTCTGGCGCGAGAATAGAATGCGTTACGGGGAAAGGAACGCTAAAAGCTGGCCTATCCGCCAGCGTATCTAATATATGAGACATGATAGCTCTCTCCACCTTGTTGTAGAGTATCTTCAACAGGATCGAAAGCTCTCGCCATCACGCTCCACCCGTGAGGGACATACACAATCCCTAGGGGTCCATACTGCCATGGACTAAAAAACGCGCAGTGTGATGGGAAGCCTTCGCATCAAAATGAGGGACATTTTTGTGATTTTCATAGGCACCTCCCTGGACGCATCTGTCACGCCGTCCATGCGTAGATAGAGAACCGCTTGATGAAGAAGCGGGCTGACAAGACATTATTGTACCATGAAAAGAGAATGATGCAACGCCAGCCTTTTCCTCAGAGAAAGGGCTAGTGTTGCATTTGCAATAGAGCATGCGCTCTGCAAAAGTGCAAGATTATCAAGCGTGGCGCAAAAATGCCTGAACTGAAGCCATTGCCTCATTATATCTATCACGATGAATGCAATGTCTAGCACCTTGTATATGCGCAACCTCTCCGTTATGCCAGAGGTGACTGGCTTCCTGCACAAGGTTAGGTGTGACAATGGCGTCTGCTTCAGGATCTCCAGTGACCAGCAGAACCGGGCAGGCAATACGTGCCAGCACCTCACGCCAGGGAATATTCGCCTGCCAATGGTGAAATACCTCGGGGTTGAACTCAGCCTTTGAATCTGCCCAGGGAGCAAGCTCAGCCTCACCCCAATTGGGATTGTCCTTTCTGGCCATGACCAGTCGCTCTTCTGGCGAAAGCGCTCTCAGACTCAGAATCCACTGCAACATCTGCTCAAATCCCGGCGCTGATTCACCATCGCGCTTTTCAGTCTGAGGCCCATCCCGAAAAGGCGGATCTTCCAACACAATAGCCCGAACACGTTCAGGAACCTGAGCAGCCAAAACAGCCGCGGTCATCGCACCCATGGAATGACCAAATACATAGGGCTTTTGTAGGTCCAGCGCCTCAATAAAGGCTGCGACATCCTCCGCCAGCACGCTATATGAAAAATTTTCTAGTGCGCCACCTGTACGCCCATGCCCGCGTGCATCAAGCATATAGACCGCAAAATCCGCCTGCAGATCGCGTGCCACAGGCGTCCAGCAAAGCCCGTTGTCCATAACGCCATGCAAAAGAATAATGGCCGGTTTCGCTGTATCACCTGCACGATGATAGTGAATTGTCAGGTCATTGACCTGAACAAAATGCTCGGACCATTCTGTCATTGTTACGTCACCCTTTCTCAAGAAGAATCCCCCTCCTGTTTTCCTGCCTCCTGGACCACTAAAGCGCGTGGTCACAGTGAGCACAAAGGTACCTGTAGTGAAGATAACAGACGATGGTGAGCCAATCAAGACCTCAAAATCATCCCTTTCCGAGAAGATGATCAGGCTTCTGCCTTGCCTCGCACTCGCGAACCTTTTGTGGCTCTCGCTCGTAACAGGAAAGAGCATACTACTGAAGGAGCCCACAAAGCCAAGCCTTATGCAAGAAAGAAGCGATGAACAGTTGATGGCAGCGGTTCAGGTAGGCGATCAGGTGGCATTAGCCGAGATGGTCACACGTCACCATAGCCCATTACTCGGCTACCTCTACCGTCTCGTCGGAGGCGATCGACAGCTTTCCGAAGATCTGGTTCAGGAGACCCTGCTACGTGTGCTGCGACAAGGCACCTACCAGCCTGCTCGCCCATTTAAGCCCTGGCTCTATACAATTGCCACCAACCTGGCACGCGATCATTTCAAGTCCGCTGCAGTGCGCCAGGGCTGGCGAGGGGGAGATGAGGAGAAAACGCTGCTCCACATGTACGACAGCACTCCTGGCCCAGAAGAACGCGCTCTGGCGACAGAGCAGGACAGCGAGGTACGGGCAGCGATTGCTCAGCTTCGTGAGGAGTATCGCATTGTGGTAGTGCTGCGTTTTTATCAAGGCTTCAGCTTACAAGAAATCGCTGAGACGCTTCACATCCCGCTGGGTACGGTCAAATCGCGGCTCTCGGTGGGCATTCATCGATTACGCGCTATGCTGGCCCCAGTACAGGAAGGAGTGGATTAGATGTCTCATTCCCAATCACCCTGGCCGTTTGAGCGACCAGAGCAGTTGGCAGACTTGCTACGCGAGCAAGGTGCCTCGCCAGATGAGTGTGCCGATCTGCTCCCCGTCTTACATCGCCTGCCCGAGTGGCAGGCACCACAGCCTGAACCCGCAGACACCCGGCGTCTGCTTGCCCGGCTGACGACAGAACTGCCGACACTCTCACCCGTGCGCCAGGCCATCCGCGCGCATCAGCAGCGTCGGCACGCGAACTTCTCCTTGCTACTGGCAACAGCCCGCGCCCAAGTCAGCCTCTTCGGCCTGGGCTTCTGGTTGGTGAGCGCGCTCGTGACCCTGGTGGGTTCAGTGGTCGTGTTGAGCAAAATCCTTTCCGATCAGGAAATGGTGCTGCGCGCCAGCGGACCACTTCTGGCCTACCTGGGAACCCTCGTCGCTTTTCGCGGGAGAGGAGCGCGGGTGCTGGAATTGGAACTGGTCTGCCCGCCCTCGCCGCTACAGCTGGTCATGGCCCGGCTGGTAATTGTGCTGGGCTATGACGTTGGTCTGGGTCTTGCGCTGGGTCTTGTGCTCTGGGCGGGCGGCGCTGAGCATGTGCTGGCGCTAACACTCTCCTGGCTCATGCCCCTGCTCCTAGTCGTGGGGTTGGCTCTGCTGCTCTCCTTGCGCCTCCCGGTCCAGGCAGCAGCCTCCCTGGCCTATGGGAGCTGGCTGGCTATCCTGGCCATCGGCAGCATCACCAATCTTCAGGCACTCCTGCTCACACCTGAGCTTTCGGTACTACCGGGCTGCATTGGCATCGCGCTGCTGGCCATCGCGCTGCTGCGCCTCCACGCTGACATGCACCGCCTGCTCCCTCGTCCATAAGGTTCGCGAACCTTTTTGAGAGCTGGCTCGTAAGAGGCATGTGCAACAAGTGTCGCACCTACAAACTCGAATATACAAAAGGAGAGTAGCATGAATATCACTGCATTGACCGGCACCGGCCAACAAACCCGAGCGATTGGGCGCCCAAGTCCGCTCCTGAGCGTTATGGTCTGGGAATTTCGTCGCTTTCTCGCCAGCCGCCTCTTCTGGCTTCAGGCTCTCGGTTTCTTTGGTTTCTTGCTCCTCATGACATGGGCCTTGCACGCGCCAGATCAATTTAGTGTAGGCGTGAGTCGCATAGGGGGAGGAAGTGATGAATCGCTCAGTGGCTTCATTGCCGGAACCAGCGCGGGGGGGCTTCTTCGTACCCTTCCAACAGTTCTGGTGATGCTGGTTCTCCTTCTGCCCTTTCTCACGGCTGATGGCGTGACGCGAGATGTACACCGGCGCACCCACGAACTACTCATGACGACCGCGCTACCAACCTGGGCGTATGTCTGGGGACGCTACCTGGCGGGCCTGGTGATGAGTCTGGGACTGGCGCTGCTGTTACTGGCTTCCATCTTGGGGATGGGCGGGCTATTACATCTGACCATCACCGACTATCCGGCGCCAGAGATTGGCAATGTGCTGCTTCTCTGGGTCGGCATGGTCTTACCGGCGACGATCCTGGTCAGCAGCTTCGGTTTTGCCCTGAGCACCCTGCTCCCACGCCTGTCCACACTGGTCAAGGTGGTAATCATGGTGACATGGATCGTGGGGGCGCTGGTGATCCCCCTCGGACTGGGCGGCAATACCACTCCCCCTCCTGCCTGGTATGTCAATTGGGACCCGACTAGCGGGATAACCGCGCTTGGGCTGCTTCCTTCCTATGCTATTCACCTCAATCCGACGATTACGAACGAGGCGCAACTGCAGCAATTCATTCTCTCCGTTGAGAACAAGATGCCCGACCTCGCGGGCTGGTTCGCGCCACACCTGCTGCTGGCCGGGCTCAGCCTGGGGCTGGTGCTGGCGGCGGCCCTCGCTTTCAGGCGGCCTCGCGACGTGCTTCACTAAGACGCTCGTAACTCCCTTCCGGGGAGGGAGCGCGCTCAAAAGAAAGAGAGAACAATGATGGAATTGACAATTGAACGCCTGAGCAAGCGCTATGGGCAGCATTGGGCGCTGCGTGAGCTTTCGCTGCACTGCGAACCGGGCCTGCTGGGACTGGTTGGCCCCAATGGCGCTGGCAAGACAAGCTTGATGCGGATGATCGCGACTCTGCTGGAGCCCACCGAGGGGAGCATCCGCTGGAACGGCCAGGATATCCGTGCTCATAGCGAGGCGCTCCGGCAGGTGTTGGGCTATCTGCCACAGGATTTTGGCATCTACCCGGAGTTCACTGGACGACAGTTCCTGCGCTACCTGGGCGCGATGAAAGGGCTGCCCAAGTCGCTCGTCAATCGGCGCGTCGATGAGGTACTGGAGATTGTGAATCTGGAGCAGGAGGCCGATCGCAAGTTGCCCACCTATTCCGGCGGCATGAAGCAGCGCATCGGCATCGCGCAGGCTCTGCTCAACGACCCCGAACTCTTGATTGTTGATGAGCCGACTGCGGGACTTGATCCCGCCGAGCGTGTGCGGTTCCGCACGCTGCTTGCCAGCCTGACCAGCAACCGGATCATCATTCTGAGTACGCATATCATCAGCGATGTAGAGGCCGTGGCCAATCGATTAATGATTTTGCAGGAGGGGCGTGTGCTGGCCGATACAACGCCTCCGGCGTTGTTAGCACACACCGCAGGATCGGTCTGGAGTGTGACCACCGATCAAGCCACTGCCTTGCAGTTGCAGGCGGCCTATCAAGTTAGCACGATGGTCAACCAGATGAACGGCATCACGCTGCGTATCGTCAGTGCCGCCCGCCCGCACGAGGCTGCCGTCGTCAGTGACCCCAGTCTGGAAGAAGCCTATCTGCTGGCAACGGGCAGACAAGCCATTCGGGTCTGACAGGAGTGCGTACTCTCATCCAGGAAGCTCGGCGGATCAACCCACCGAGCTCCTTCAGAGTCTCATCAGCGAGCTCTAGCCTACATGCAGGGATTGATGAGCGGAGTCTCACAAAAACGGATGGCAGGACAGGGTCCCTTCTCAGTAAAGGGGAGAGTGTGCCATTTTCCTCATTGACTTGCTGTGCGTTCATAGAGAACCTCTGAAGTTGCAAAAAAAGTATTGACAAATCGCCAAGAGGATGGTATTATTCACTATGTCAATCGGAACCGCTTGTATGCGCAGGCGAACCGGTGGTTATTGCGAAGAGGGTACACCCGTTCCCATCCCGAACACGGTAGTTAAGCTCTTCAGCTCCAACGATACTTTGGGGGCAGCCCCACGGGAAAATAGGACACCGCCGTTTCACCCGCTCACACAAGCGGTCTTTTTTTATTATCAAGCTGGACACCGTCTTCGGCCAGTTAGTCCGTTATCTGAGAGGTGAACACGGATCAGCAAGAGTGTAGTCTCGCCTCTTCTCTGCGGAGACAAGTGCGCCGCGCAGAGGAACGCTTATATTTTCAGAAACCGCTCGACCCAGGCTACCATGCGCTGACGAGACGTTTCCCACAGGTGTGGTGAAAGTCCATGACCAACATCGGGATATTCCAGGTAGCACAGCCGCTCCGGGGCAGAGGCGTACAGCGGCGTGAGTTGCTCGTGAAATGCACGGATGTAGCGGGCTGGTACTGCCTCATCCGCCGCCGCCGCTTGGGAAAACAGAGCGACCGGAAAAAAACGCTCAACATGCCGGTGCGGGCTCTCGGGCCAGGGTAATTCCCACTCAGGAGAGCCAAGTATAGGGGTCGCCACGCGCAAGCGGGATTCGTTGACGACGGCCGCGTAGGTGATTTCGCCGCCCATCGAGATCCCCCCGATGCCCAGACGCTCGGGTTGTGCCCACCCACAGAAGAGCAGTTCGTCGATGATTTGCGGCACTTCAGCTGCCGTTTGGCGCACAATCGCAAGATAATCTGCCTCAGTGGCTTCTGGTTCCCTTACCCAGCGCTCGTCATTGAACAACTCTGTGAAGTGGGGGTAGCGTCGTTGCCCATGCCCGACAGCATCCAGGCTAATCACCAGAAACCCGGCCTGCGCGAGGCTGACTGGATGGGCTTCGATCTTCTCTTTGTTCCCGCCAAAGCCATGGTAGAACAATACCGTACCTCGCTCAGCACATGCCTCTCTCGAATCGTGGAAGTAGAGAAGTGCCGGAACAGAGGCAATAGTGGTACCTTCTTTCGTGAGAGGCATCCAGGTAGATCCTTTCCGTTGAATGGAGCTTCAATATAAGGAAAATCGGGTGGCAACGAGCCCCTTTGCTCTAATGGTATGTCTATAGGCCCACTCGAAGCTGTGAAGCAGTTCACAGCCAAACTCCAAATTTATATATATTATCCATACGGTTATAATGCCCCATTGCAGGGAAACGAATTCTCTTTCACTCTTCCCATGAAAAGGAGTATAGCATGCAGTATCAAGATAATCAGATGGAGGAACCAACAATAATCTCAACTTCACAAGCTCACCGATACACTCCGTCACAACACTCAAATACGATAAGCGTGCTCAAGCATGGTTTTTTAGCTGGGGCTATCCTGGCAGGAATTGTCATTGTTACCACAATCATTTTTACTACTCCAGTTGTGAGTAATGCGCTCTTCAGCATATTTGCCAGCTCATATCTTTTCGGTTTACTGTATCAAGGAAACATCGTGATCAGTCTAATCGTTACTGCTCTTTGTACTCCAGTCTACTTCTTTACTGGTTACTTCACGCGGAAATATTCAGCACTGGCCTGTTTGATCGCTCTGGCCTGTTTTCTCTTTGTCGATGCCTGTTCCTATCTTGTAATCCTTTTCGGCTCGATCTCACGATACACCTCATTAAAAGATACACTCGTTATTTATATTTTTGCCTATCTTGTCGATCTTTTTCTGGCATTGATCGTTGGATTTGGGGTTACAGGGGTAGGGGCTGCTTTTAGACAAAATCAAGAGGGAAAGGCATTTCCGAGATACTAACATCAATGTGTACCCCCGTCTGACAGAGCCTCTCATTTCCATCAAAAAACACATCTATTTTGTGAATGCTTTAGTGTAGTATTGGCTTTGTAAAAGAATATTTTTTTCATATTTCAAGCCAGGTACAGAAGAGAGGAAAAGCATATGGCTACACAACTATGGGAAAAATACCGCTTCTCGTTGACGAGGGTCTACTTCTTTTTACTTCTTTTTTTGCTTTTAGCAATAAGTTTCCTGGTGTCTGGTTTTGGAACCGCTTTCAGCTCGCAAGAACTGACGTTGAGTAACCCCAATACCTGCATGCAACAAATAGAGTTGGAGCTCTCTTCAATAGAGAGGATTTGCCTTGACAGTTGAGTGCAGCAGGGACGAGGCAAGAAGCCATATTGGACAAAAAATTTCCCCACTACTATTTGTCCAATATGGCCCCATTTGGGGCTAATTCAGCCAGCTTCTGAAATATCAGCTTCAGAGTAGGAGGAAGGCTCCTGCAGAAAATCAGACTGTGCTTGCGAACACGCAGCCGCCACCTCGGAGGCCATCACGGTATCGGCGTGCTCCAGGCCAAAGGCCTCCTGAAAAATAGTAAAAGCTCGTTGAGAATAGGTAACAGCTAAAGCGTATTCCCTTTCAGATTGGTAAAAGGACGCCAGATCAAGCAGGCTACGAGCAACTCGCGGGTGATTGGGTCCTAGAGCCTCTTCCCTAATTGCTAGCGCTCGCTGAAAAAGGGTATGAGCTTGAGAATTTTTTTCCTGCTTCTGATAGAGCTTTGCCAGATTCGCAAGAGCAAAAGCCAGGGTTGGATGCCTCTCCCCTAGAACCTTTTTCCAGATTGTGCTTGCTCGTAGCAGAAATGACTCAGCCTGCTCATATTTTTCCTGAGCTTGATAGATGCTTGCCAGGTTGTTCAGGCTGATTGCGACATCGGGATGATCGAGACCAAGATTTTTTTCCCAGATCGTGAGCGCCTGCAAACACTGCTCTTCGGCCTGTATATATTTTTTCTGGCTGAAATAGACGGTGGAAAGATCGTTTAAACTCTCGGCGCACGCCTGATGCTCCAGACCCAAACAGCGCTGACGGATAGCCAGCCCTTCTTGAAGCATCGACTCTGCTTGTGCATAATTCCCAAGAACGTGATAGAGCGTCGCCAGATTATTGAGACAATCCGCAACGCTTAACTCCTCCTCAGGTATGTTCCGGTACCTGTCCAGGGCTTGCAGTAAGAGATGCTCAGCCTGTGTATACTGGGACTGTTGAAGTAAAAAAAGACCAACCTGGAACAAAAGCTGTGCGGCCTCTGGGAAAGTAAATTTATGCGTCCCAATTAATAGAGTGCAAAGCTGCGCATGGGGAAGATACTTCTGGCAATCAGACCAGTTTGTAAATGCTCTGCTATCGGGAAATTTGTTATTGACAGCCCGTACGGCTCTCTCGGCATAGAAATACAGGCTCTTTTCATCCATCATATTCTTGATAAGATCCTGCACTAAGCGATGAATCGAAAGGAGCCTTGAACGAGCATCTCGCTGAAGCAAGGAGTATGTCAGCAATTCCCGAATTACTTCATTGAGTTGGAGAGGATTTTTTGCGAGTGGAGCAAGGGGTGAATCATTGAGCGCAGCAGCCTCATAAATAAGTTCCTCTGGAATAGCCTCTGGAGAAAGGAAGGCGCAGAAATAGAGGAGTTCAATTGCCAGAGGGATCCTTTGTCGTATTTTTTCAAGGCAAAGTGATAATGTTGCGTAAACCGTGTCAGGATGGTCAACAATAACGCTTCCACGATGTTGTAACAAGTATGTTCCATACCTCTGGTAGAGATCCAGATAATCAGAAATACGACAACGCGATTCCTCGATGTATGCGCCAGCTTGATCAAGCGCCAGGGGCAGCCCTCCCATGACCCCTATCAGTTGGGTAACGTCTTCATGCTCATAACGAGCAAGACCAAGGTTAGTCGAACGTATACGACGGAGTAAAAAGCGCACCCCCTCAATGTGTGTCATCGGCTCGAGTTGTATGCTCTCAGCGAGCGCCCCCAAAGTGGAAAGTTGAGTTGTAAAGAGGAAAGAGCCTTTTCGGGCGACAGGAAGTAGGGGCGTAATGAGGGCGCTATCTTCTACATTATCTATGATAAGTAGCCAGTTACTGTGTTTGTTTAGCCATTGAATAGTTGCAGTAACAATCTGGCTTGACTCTCGTGTCTGATATTCAGGGAGACGGAGAAAATCAGCGAGAGCAATATAGCTGGAGAGAAGGCTTTCGTACGTTTCGGCGTGAATCCAGAAAACAGCAGAGTACTCCTGAAAATGGCGATATGCATATTCGATGGCAACCTGCGTCTTCCCAACACCTCCCAAGCCGCACAATGCGCAGGAGTGAGAAGCACTGTCGCTCTTCTCAAGAGAGAGACACTCGTAAAGATGCGAGAGAAGGCTTTCACGGCCAGTGAAGAAGGGATTGCGTTGATAAGGCACATTCCAATATGGAGTAAGAGCGGTCAGGCTGGCCTCCAGCAATTGATGGGTCTGCTCCTCATTCAATCCTAGCTGCCTTGCTAATGTCAGGACGACGCCTTTACTCTCTGGTAAGCAATTGCCTCTTTCCCACATAGAAATTGTATTATAGTGTACACCTAATCTTTCCGCTAGCTGTCGTTGAGTGATCTTCTTCTGTTTGCGTAGCGTCTTCAAGACATCACTGAAAGAAGTGATTGAACCCGTTTCCTCCATCTGTAGACCTCCTGGTTGGATTACACACTTTACCAATTCGAAGTTACGTTGTTCGTTGGAAACATGTATTTTCACTCAAGAGCTTGTGTAATTTCTGTGGATGGAATGTGCGCCAGGCAGTACAAAAACACAGGGTAGTATCTAGGCGAAGCATCAGCACTTAAAGCGTTTTTAAGCGCACGCCCTCTCGAAAAAGAAAGGGGAGCAAGCAGGCACAATTTGGCAAGAAAAGGCGTTGAGCAGACAGGAATGTATTCTCATCCTTCTCCTGTCAAAGCTTGTGCTCAAAGAAGGCATCTATCAGGTATGGGGAATGGGTTATCAAGTGATGTTCTCTCTCCGAGAGCGCCCGTTGGTACCATAGCATTGTGTGTTCGCTTTTTTGTTGCTCTCGATACAGGTTGGCCAACCTGCCCAATGGATCAACCAGGGAAGAGGTCCCGGCCAGTATCCCCTGAGGCACATGGTCACATAGCCGTTTTTGACACAAACGTTCGTCAGAATGCATAGTACATCCTTATTTTCTGCACAATTGGCTTATTTGTTTGCACAATATTTAGTAACTAGTATAGAAGAGTAAAACTAATTTGTAAAGTATACTTTAGGCAAGGGAGCAAAATATAGCATATTATATCTACTGAAGGGGTGATCATAGATTCTTGAACTATGAACATTTCTTGCCATTTGTAGACATTTGATGCGCTTGAATCATCTGCTACACTTATTGCTAGTACGGCGAGTTACGTCGGAATGTACGCCTGTGGAGATCCTGTAAGACCTGGGAAACCAGGCAGGTTGTTCGTTGAAGCAGGAACCGAACACCAGGTATGGCTTGTCCATATGTGGGTAAGTTTCGGATAACGGGGACATACTATTGGCAACGATGGATAGCTTGAAGCATCACGCTCCTTGATTAAACTATAAGAAAAATCAAGATGATAGCAGCGCTTCCAGCAAATGCTTGGAGGGAAACGCAACTACGGACAAGCGCTAGAGGTGCGCTTGTCCGTAGTTGCGTTTTCTTGGATAGAAGGAAAGGTAGCCTACACCATCTCCAATCAGGGTAAAAAATTGCAGGCTTTTCTCATTTCGCTTGGAGGGACGCTGCTTCCTCATCCACAGATGAGGGCGTTGATGATGAGCGCAAGTACATAAAGGCATATATACCACTAAGGAGGAACAGCAGCGCTGAGAGAGTAAAAATAGTATCAATTGGACCAATGGCAAAGCCCAGAACAGTGCCATGAATATCCTTGAAAAGATTACTGGCAAGGTAGCCCGCAAGTGAGACGGATATAAGGCTGGAAAGCACGCTTAATGAATTGATCGTTCCTATAACGCGTCCGATCATACCACGAGGCACACTCTTTAGCGCGATAGGGACAAGGGTGACATTGACTGTGGCCTGAGCCAGACCCAGCAAAAGAAGAATAGCCAGGGCAATGAGCAGATTTGAGGTACGGGCAAGTAATAAGAAGAGCAAGCCAAACCCCAGGATAGCCAGAGTATACATCCGAGTTTCCTGAAGCCGACTCGAAAGCGCCGATACCAAAAGAGCGCCAATGATCACACCCACCCCAAAGAAGCCATCTAATAAACCAACATAGGTAACATTTACATGCAGGTTATCGCTGACAAAGAACACCATAAGCGCGTTAATGGCTCCTGCGCCTAACGACACAACAACGATCGTCACGAGCAGTACACGAAGCACTATGTTATTTATAGAAAATGTAATACCCTCAAGGAATTCACGAGTAAATTTTTGCTGCTCAGCTTTGCCACCGCTTTTCACGAATGCGGGTGCCTGGACAGCCAGAACGCAGAGAAAAGATATCAGGAACGTTCCAGCATTAAAGAGCAGGGCCCACTCAACCCCAAAACCAAAGAGAACAGGCGCAGCGAGTGGTGGTCCCATAATCAATGCAATACTTTGGGAAACTTGCGCCAGTCCCGCTGCTCGCCCTAATTGTTCTTTATCAACAAGATCATTAATGAGCGCAGCTCGTGCTGGAGAGAAGAATTGTGAACAGATGCTTGCCAGAAAGACAGTCACGTAAATGGCGCCAAGTTGGACGGCTCGATCAGGTTTCCAGGGGAAAAAGGAGGAGCCAGATACAAGGACCAACAAGAGAACCAGGAACATGCGGATACAATCCGCCCAAAGCATGACACTCTTTTTCTCCCAACGATCAACAAACACTCCCGCAATCGGCCCAAAGAGTAGGGATGGCAAGGCGACGGCTATCAAGACACCACTTACCGCTACTGGTGCCCATGTCGCCGCTTGTCCATCAGCCTGCCGTGCAATGAGGGCAGCGATCCACACAACTAACGTCAGATCGAAGGTTGAATCACCCAATGACGAAACCGCTTGCCCACCCCATAAAAACGCATATTCGCGGTTAATAAGCAATTTACCCAATGATCGTGGTAGTGTTTGAAATAGCATGGTCTTCTTCACCCCTCTACGACTGTCGGCACGCTGGCACAATTTTATGGATGCGTTTCCTCTGCGCCAACTTGATAGAATGCTATGCAGAGTCGATAGGAATTTCTCTGAGGTGCCGCGAACGAAGAGCCGTCTGATGCTTCAAGTGGTGCAGGCGTCTGCATCTCTTCAAACTCATTCATCAGTTGAAACAAACGGTCCACTAACTGGTGAGCGACCTCAGGGGTAAGGATCAAACGTGAATACCATGCCTGAATGCTTTTGCTTTGTTGTACCGCTTTAGGCAATTCATTGCGGACAGCATCAAGAATCTGCAAGACATAAGGGATAGGATTTTCAGACAACTCGCTTGTTAGTGTTGCCATTGCCGCTTCACCATCCGCGATCCGATAACGCGGCTCATTAAACTGGTCACGCGTCAACGGCGTCGTCTCGATAATCAGGTGCCGGTCAAGCAATTCTTCGAGAATACTGTTGACTTTTGAAACACTTAAGCTAGATTGTCGTGCAATATCACTACACGTCCGTTCACCTTCCATCAGCGCTAACAAGACTGGCAATACAAGCAAACGTAGCGGAGATTGACCCTCAACAGGTATAGCCATATGAACTTTCCCTTCTTTTTGTATGCCCGCCAGGCAGGCGTTTCACACTAGGCAACGCTATTGAGTAATTCTTCTCGACTTAATCCATACGCCACAATTGCAAGAGTATCTTCGTTCAAGTACTGACGAGCGACACGTGCAGTATCATCCGTTGTAACCAGTTTCAAGCTCTGGATTTCAGTATCGACAAATAACGTAAGCCCATTGACGGCAAATTTCCCGGTAGAAGGAAGCATCAAACGTGAATTCTCGTGTTGATGAAGCAGACCCGTTGTTCGTATCGTTCGCGCTCGTTCTAGCTCTGAATCATCCAGGCCTTGATGCAATTTTGCAATCTCCGCGAGCAACACTTGAATCACCTCGCGCACCTTATTTCGCTCACAAGAAAGCCGAATGGTCATATACCCGGCGACACCATAAGTGGTTGGTGTCGCTTGTATTTCATAAACCAGTTGACGTTCTTCACGTAAGGAGTTCCAGAGCCGTGATCCAACTCCTAACCCCAGGCAATCTGCTATCAGCGAAAAAGGTAATCGGTCAATATTTGTCAGGCTCGGGCCGCGAAATGCAACGTATAAAGAAACTTGCTGGGACGAGGTAGGGATGCCGATCATTTGCGGCACATCCTCGAATCTGGGTGGAGGAATAGAGGTGGGCTTTTGCGCCCAATCATGGAAAGCATCAAAAACTTTCTCCAGCACCTCTGTTCCTTCTACAGCTCCCTGACAGATAATGACCGTACGCAAGGGCGTATAATAGGTGCTGTAACGCTCCTGCAAATTTGCTTCGTTAAAGGTGTCTAGATTCTCACGTGGCCCCAGTGTAAATAATCCCAGGCTCCTATTGCCAAAAAGCGCTCGCTCAACCCACTCATCAAGTGACTTCCTGGTGGACATAAAGGTCTTGATCTCCTGATCAATGACTGCCCGTTCTGTTTCAATAAGCGACGTATTGAACGAGGGTCGACGGACCAATGTCGCCAGGCTATGTAAAGCTGCATCATTTTCAGCAGGTACCGTCGTCACCGAAAACTGAGTATATTCCTTTGTGGTGAAGGCCTCAACAATTGCCCCTTGCTGCACCAGTCGAGCAAGTTCAGACTGACTACGATATTGCGCATTAAAGATCACATGCTCCATAAAATGGCTTATGCCATTACTTTCTTTGGTTTCATCACGGACCCCGTGATTAACAAAAATGCCCCAACTGGTTGTACGCGCATATCTGCGAGGCTGTACTAATATTTGTAATCCGTTGGGGAAAATAGATTTGATCAAGTAGTCAGCAGCGAACATGTTCATCGCCCACACTTTCTTTTTGGTGCGACTCCTCTATAAAAAGCAAGAATCGCACCAATGAATCACCCAGGAGGAGAACAAAGTTAACCAACAACCAGTCAGGGGATGTACAACGATGCGTTGAGAAACAAGCGTTGTGTTTCACAAACTCATCAATTCAACCGGACGCTGTGGTACTAGAAAACTACTGCAACGCCAATCCCATGGCCATTGGCATCATCATCGTCTGCCGCAGCGCGCAAAGCATCAGCAAATTCTGGTGCAGTCAAAATGACCTTCCCATCCTCGCTGATCGTAAACTTTGAGGGATCGAGGGTAATGCGTTTCTCTTCGCCTTCTGGCTTCTGTTCATTTGTTGGATTCTGTTCGTCTGCCATTGGAATATCCTCCAATTTTTGTAAACTAGAGGCTAACGCTTGCATTCGTTAGCCCTATCAGTACAGCTAGAGCTATCACAAAGAAACTTACTGAACCGCTAAAGCGACTCGAAATAGCCGCTTGCCTGGCCTGGCGCCTGGCATCTTCTCAAACAAATGACAAGATCACGAACCCTGTTCTCCTCCTGGATGATCCATTGATGCTCATCATGAGTTTGCCACTCGATGGGTGTTCCTGAAAGTTCCTGTGTTGTTGAAAACTAGAAAATTACGGCAACACCAACCCCATGGCCGTTGGAATCATCGTCATCTGCCGCAGCGCGCAAAGCATCAGCAAATTCTGGCGCAGTCAAAATGACCTTCCCATCCTCGCTGATCGTAAACTTTGAGGGATCGAGGGTAATGCGTTTCTCTTCGCCTTCTGGCTTCTGTTCATTTGTTGGATTCTGTTCGTCTGCCATTGGAATATCCTCCAATTTTTGTAAACTAGAGGCTAACGCTTGCATTCGTTAGCCCTATCAGTACAGCTAGAGCTATCACAAAGAACTTGCTGAACCGCTAAAGCGACTCGAAATAGCCGCTTGCCCGACCTGGCGCCTGGCATCTTCTCAAACAAATGACAAGATCACGAACCCTGTTCTCCTCCTGGGTGATCCATTGATGCTCATCATGAGTTGGTCTCGATGGGTGTTCCTGAAAGTTCCTGTGTGTTGTTGAAAACTACCAGATTACGGCAACACCAACCCCATGACCATTGTTATCATCGTCGTCTGCCGCAGCGCGCAAAGCATCAGCAAATTCTGGCGCGGTCAAAATGACCTTCCCATCCTCGCTGATCGTAAACTTTGAGGGATCGAGGGTAATGCGCTTCGCTTCGCCTTCTGGCTTCTGTTCATTTGTTGGATTCCGTTCGTCTGCCATTGAAATATCCTCCAATTTTTGTGTCCTAATTGTGTACATCCTAATTACCTGCTGTGCATAATTCAGGTCTAAAGTCTAATATTTTCTTATGAGACTGCGACTGGAGTTCTAATGTGACCAGCGACGGTCGCTTGCCCTGTGCCGTCAAATATGGAGGCCAGGAGGCGCTGCGCTTGACCTGACGGTTGGTATCTCCCCAGACGAATGGCGAGACCAAGCACCCTATTCTCCTCCTGGATGATCCAGTGGTGCTCGTCAAGGGTTTGTAGCATCATGGAGAGCATTTCTGGATCTATATTCAAATGCCCGGCCAGGTCGCTTTTGATGGCAATCGCATCAAGCGCGTCAAGCAATTCCAGGTACTCCTGGTCAAGCAGCCAAAGGTGTTGTTCCGTTCGCGTGTCAACGAGCAAGGTGCGAGTACCAACGGGGCAATAAAAGAGGGTGGCGCTGCTATGCGCACTCGTCCATTGCCTGACCGTTTGAATAAGGTCCGTTGTATAACCGCTTCCCGGTTTTTCTTGATAATCATAATCAAAGAAGTAGGCCAGGTCGAAACGCTCCTGTGGTGATAATCCAGGAAAGATATGTTCATAAGCCAATGTTGGCTTGATATCTTTAATACCAAACTCCTGGGCTTCATTGAACAGCGGGCTGAAACGATCGAGCCGAACTGGAGCAAAGGCCACAGGTGGTCGCAGATGGAAGATGCGCTTGGCCCATTCATTGGCCTGGGCATAATCTTCTGGTTGCTCGCCAGGAAATCCCCAGAGAATATTCCAGTAAGGCGTGATTCCATACTCGTGGCACCACTTGAGCATCTGCACATTATTTAGTGCTGAAACGCCTTTACGCATCACTTTGAGTACATGGGTGGACAGGCTTTCGATACCAGGTTGAACACGGTCTATATGGGCCTCTGCGAAGTTCGCGATTTGCTGCTTCTTGAGATTCGCTTTGGTTTCATAAAATAAGCTAAACCGCTTGGGGTGTTGTGCAAGCTGTGGCAGAAGCGTATTGATATAGCGGTAGTCGAGGATGTTATCAACGGCAAGCACATTCGCTGCTCGATCCGCATAGCGGTCCCACAATTCCGTGATTTCTCGTAAGGCTCGCTCTGGACTTTTACTCCGGAAGGCCATATTCAAGCCATTGAGTCCACAGAAGGTACAGTGCGAGCGTTGCCCCCACCAGCATCCACGAGAGGTCTCTACCATGATAGAAGGCGAGACACTATCCTTGATCTCGTTAACATTATGCTGTGCAAAAAAATCCTCGAAGATGGGATACGGTAGCTCATCCATTTTTACCGCTGGAACCTGGGCTGATGCAACGGTTCGCCTGGTCCATACTCCTGGTACATGGGCATAATCTTCCTTATTAAGGACGGCCTTTACCAGAGGGATAATTATATTTTCCCCCTCACCAGAGACAACGGCATCAATCCAAGGGAATGACCGTAATAGGCCGCGGCCCATTGGGCCTTCAACATTTGCTCCGCCAAAGACGATCGTGAGGTGCGGATAGCGTTCTTTTAATATGCGTGCAAATGCAAGGGAGGCGACATGCTGCTGAAATACGCTGGTGAAGCCTACAAACTGTATCTCATCCCACTCGATAGCATTGAGAGTATCTTCAAAAAAAGCAGGGATGAGCTGACGCACATGCCTCACAGTATCAGCATCTTCCTGAGCAATACCCCTGGAATAGAGAACATCCAACCAGTTCTTGGGCTGTTGTAGATACTGTAAATACTTTTCATCATACTCACTGTCCCACGAGGAATCCTGTGGATCACTCATCAACCAGGGAGCAAAGATCCATTCACCAAGCAAGTAGTTAGAGGGGTATTTGCCATCAGCAATCTCTTCATAGAATTTTGTTCCTACTTTGGGAACAAAGGGGAGAAAGGGGTACCAGATAAAGGAGGGGATAGAAGACTCTTGAAGCTTTGCTTGAAGAAGGCTCAGTCCAAGAGAAGGACGTCGGCTCGAAGCAAATGGCATGCTCATAAAAAGAACTTGTTCACCAATCCGCATGAATCTCTCCTCTTGCTAAAAAGCATCTCTTCATGCTTTATGCAGCTTTAACCTAAATAAATTAGGAATTCTGCAACTTCCACGAAGTGCGTCTGGCATTTGCATGAAAAGAGTATAGCATTTGCAATTCACAGATCAGTTGTGGTTTTATGAGCATTTTTGGGTTCTCTGGAAACCATCCATGGCACACGTGCGCTATCTTGTAATCAAGAACGATGCGACCAATTACCCTCCTGCCTCGTGTACCCTATGATCCGCAATGAAGAGAAACACCTTTACCAGGACAATTCCGGAGGATGGACTTATGATCTGGATTGGCACATCAGGTTGGATCTATCCGCACTGGATTGGGCGCTTCTATCCAACACATCTACCCGTACGTGAGCACCTGGCATACTACACCCAGCACTTTCCCACAGTCGAGATTAATCGAAGTTTTTACCGTCTGCCCACATACGAGCAGTTTCATGCGTGGAGTGAGCAAACACGTTCGCATCCCAGGTTCCGCTTCGCGGTCAAGGGTAGTCGCTACCTTACGCATATGAAAAAGCTTCTGAACGCAGAAGAAGGGATAAACCGCCTCCTCACTGCCGCCGAGGGACTGGGAGAACAGTTGGGGCCATTCCTTTTTCAGCTCCCTCCTCACTGGCATGCCAATCCGGAGCGCCTGGAACAATTTCTCAGCCAGCTTCCACACAAGCTTCAGGTAGCTATTGAGGTCCGCGATGTCTCCTGGTTCGCAGCAGACATGGCCACCAGGATAGCGCAGCTATTTACACCTACCAGCAACACTACGCTAGCCATAGCGATTGGCGGAACGCTCCCGACGCCCCTCGACCTTCCTCCCCTGGGATCGTTTGGGTACGTGCGTTTTCACGCAGGGGCCAATGGCATTGGTCTTAGTGACGATGAGCTGTCCGCCTGGGCCAAACGACTCGCACACGATGCGGAACAGGGACGAGAAATCTATGCCTATTTCAACAATGATCCTGAGGCATACGCCATCCATAACGCGCTACGACTGCGCGAAATGCTAGGATCACTCGCCGCCTCACCCAGCTGAAATGCACCCCTTTTCTTGTCAGGACGCAGACTCGTTTTTCGTCAGGAAGGTCGAGGTCCGTATAATCAGTTCTGGCTGGTAGATGATGTGTTGATGCTGATGTTTTTCACGATTTGCCATCTCGTCCAGGAGGAGTTCTGTCGCCGTTCGTCCCAGCAGGTATTTCGGTTGACGAATGGAGGACAGCGCAGGCGAAAGGGCACTGGCAAACTCGATATCATCATAGCCGATCAGGGCCATCTCGTTGGGAATCTGGATGCCACGCTGGAGCAAGCCGCGCATCACGCCAAGCGCCAGTAAATCATTGGCACAAAAGACAGCCGTTGGCTTGCGCTCATGGTGCAATAATTTCTCCACGCTTTGCTCGCCAGCACGAGTATTCTGCGTTCCGGCAGAAATCTCAACTATCACCTGGTTGGGATCAAGGCCTGCGGTTTTGATCGCCTGATGCATGCCCTCTCGCCGCTCTTCACACTGACGAATACTGAGCGGACCACTCACAAAGGCGATACATCGGTGTCCATGTTCCAGCAGATGGTTTGTGGCCAGTGCTCCTCCTTGTCGATCATCAACAGCAACTGAGCAAAGGCTCTGCGTCTGGTCTGGTCGGTCAAGGAGCACCACCGCAATATCCTGCTGGTGTAAGCGTTGAAGATCGCTCAGGTCATTGCTGGCCGGAGTAATCAAGACTCCTGCAATTCGCTGCTCTTCGAGCATATGCAGATAGCTGCGCTCTTTCTCCAGCGAAGCATCTGAATTGCAGAGGATGACGATGTAGCCAGCCTCATTTGCCGCGTCTTCGACACCACGCGCCACTTCGGTAAAAAAAGGATTAGTTACATCTAGAACTACCAGGCCGAGGTAGCGACTGCTCCCAGCCCGCAATTGATGTGCTGGGGCATTGCGCACAAATCCCAGTTCCTTGATTGCTGCCTGCACACGCTGCCGTGTTGTCTCTGCGACGATCTCCGGGCGATTGAGCACATTGGAGACCGTTCCCAACGATACTCCCGCCTTTTCGGCAACGTCACGAATACTTACCATGCGCTTTTCTTTTCCCCGCTCTTGAGAAGAGCATATCGCATCCCCTCTGCGTGTTGCGTCATTTCCAGTGATACGTTTCATTGGTGTTCTGTAGTATAGCAGGCCGAAGGCCGACCGAAAAGGGGCTGGATGGAAGCATCAGCTACTGGAGTAGGGCTTGTCACGTCTGTAAAGGGGCAATGCCTCCTCTTATGTGCTCTTGACAAGAGCACACTTCATCTCCTATACTTATTGAAACGTTTCAAGTGAGCTGGTTCAGTTTTTTGTTTTCTACTGATGGGGCTTTCAGAACGTTTCCACTCGTTCTCAGAGGGATGCTGCATCTGGATTTCGATGAAGAAGAGGAGCAAAGCTATGGCCGAACACTTTGAACAGATACGTGTGACACTGGCTCAACAGGGCACTGACATTGAACAGGTGATCGCGCACATACAGACATTTTCCATCGAGACCCCTTCGTGGGGCTACGGCAATTCGGGAACGCGCTTCAAAGTGTTTCCCTGGCCAGGGGCGGCGCGCGACCTGCGCGAGAAGCTGGCTGACGCTGCCCAGGTTCAGAGCGTCACTGGCTGTTGCCCAACGGTCGCGCTGCATATTCCCTGGGACCAGGTTGATGACTGGCAAGAGATCAAGACGTATGCCGAGCATCTGGGTTTGCGCCTGGGTGCGGTCAATCCTAATCTCTTCCAAGATCATGCTTATCGTTTTGGGAGTCTCAGTCATTTCGACAAGGGAGTGCGCTCCCAGGCGATTGCGCATGTCCTCTCCTGCATTGAGATCGCGCACAGCATAGACTCGAATGTGGTCAGCCTATGGCTGGCTGACGGTACCAACTATCCTGGCCAGGATGACCTGCGCCACCGTCGCCATCGCCTCCTCGATTCACTCCAGGCCATCTATGCCGCCTTGCCTGATACGATGCGTCTCTTGATTGAGTATAAGTTTTTCGAGCCAGCCTTTTACTCGACGGATCTGCCTGATTGGGGAACATCGCTCCTCATGGCGCAGAAGTTGGGACGAAACGCCGAGGTGCTCGTGGATACCGGCCATCATCCCCAGGGAACCAACATCGCGCAAATTGTCGCGCAGTTGCTGGATGAGGATCGCCTGGGTGGGTTTCATTTCAATGACCGCAAGTACGCCGATGATGATCTGATTGCTGGATCACTCAACCCCTTTGAACTCTTTTGTATTTTCAATGAGATTATTGGTGCGCAGCACGAGGGCAATGCCAATGCCAGTCGCATCGCGTATATGATCGATCAATCGCACAATATCGAGCCCAAGATTGAAGCAATGATTCAGAGTGTCCTCCATATCCAGACGGCCTATGCGAAAGCGCTGCTGGTCGATCATGTGGCCTTGCAGCAGGCGCAGGAGAGCGGCGACGTTCTGGGTGCATATCGCGTGCTCCAGGCTGCGTATGAAACCGATGTGCGCCCGCTACTCGCAGAGGTCCGTGTGCGTCAGGGACTCGATCCTGATCCCATTGCGGCCTTCCGCTCCAGTGGCTACGCTGAGCAAGTAGCTCGTGAGCGCACGCTGGGCGAAAGCGTAAGTGGCTATCCCGGTGCATAAGCCAGTGCGCAACTGACGCTCGTTTCCTGAGAAGATAGTGCTTTATTACTTCTGTTTAAAAGACCCGAGGAATTGATTATGGCATCTTTGCTTTTCTCGTCCACCCTGGCCCAACTCGTCGAGCGGTCACGTCGGCTGGGAGCTGACCGTTCCGTCTGCAACTGGGGCGGCGGCAACACTTCTGCCAAAGCGGACGAACGAGATTTTCGCGGCCAAACGGCCCGTATTCTGTGGGTCAAAGGCTCTGGCTCGGACCTGGCAAGCTGTACTGAAGCATCGTTTACTGGTCTGTATCTGGATGATTTGCTGCCCTTACTTGAGCGCGAGCAGATGAGCGATGCCGAGATGGTCGCGTACCTGGGACACTGCTTCTTCGATCCTGGTCGCCCACGCCCCTCTATCGAAACGCTCTTACACGCGTTTTTGCCCTTCGCCCATATTGACCATACCCACGCGGACGCGACCAATTATTTTGCCTGTGCTACCAATGGGGAAGAGCTTGCTCACGCGTGCTTTGGCGAGGATCTGCTCTGGATACCTTACCGTCGCCCTGGCTTCGGGCTGGCTCGCGAGGTTGCCCTGGCCGTGCATGCACATCCAGAGGCCAGGTTAGTTATCCTGGCCAAACACGGATTGATCACCTGGGGCGAGACCGACGAGGAGTGCTACGCCTCTACATGCTCAACCATTGCCCGTGCGCGTGCGTTTGTGGAAAATCGAATCTCAGAAGCACAACGACCGCTCTTTGGTGGCCTGCGTGTCCCCTCTCTCCCAACAGAAGAACGAAGGTCCGTTGCCTCGCAGATCGCACCAACGCTACGTGGACTGGTCTCTGTGGATAAACACCAGATCCTGCGGTTTGAAGATGACAAAGATGTGCTCACCTTCGTGTCCAGCCAGGATGCTCCTCGCCTGACCACCATTGGCGCGGCCTGTCCGGATCACCTGGTCCATACCAAACCCTGGCCCTTGCTGGTCGAGTGGACTCCCGAACAGGGCCGTGAAACCCTGGCTGAAGCAGTGGAGACCGGGATCGCGGCCTATGTGACCCGTTATCGCCAGTATCTTGCAGAGAACCTCAGCCAGGACCTTGATCCTGATGCCTCCCTCCCGGTCTTTCGTGAAGCAGATGCGGCGAGTGATCCGCATCCTCGCGTGATTCTGCTTCCCGGCGTCGGTATGTTTACCACGGGCAAAGATATGGCTCTGACGGATGTCTCAGCACAACTCTATCATCGCGCCATTGCCGTAATGCGTGGGGCTGAAGCCTGTGGCGGTTTTATTTCGCTTTCGGACGCGGAAAGCTATGCGGTCGAGTACTGGCCACTGGAGCAGTATAAACTCAAGCTCGCTCCTCCTGAGCGCGAGTTTGCGCGACGCGTGGTACTGGTCACTGGTGCAGCTGGCGGGATTGGCTCGGCCATCTGCCGGCGCGTCGCGCAGGATGGAGCACATATCGTGGCCACCGATATCGATCTTGCTGGCGCGGAACAACTGGCCACCGCTCTTAATCAGCAGTACGGTGCGGGACGAGCGCTCGCTGTCAGAATGGATGTAACCAACGAGGAGAGTGTGCAGGCAGCCTTTGAACGGGCAGCCTTGACCTTCGGCGGCATCGATATCATCGTCAATAACGCGGGACTTGCCTCCAGTGCGCCTCTCACCGAAACCAGCCTGGCCGAGTGGAACAAGAACTGGAATGTGCTCGCGACGGGCTATTTTCTGGTGGCGCGCGCTGGTTTTCAGTTGTTGCAGCAACAGGGATGTGGAGGCAGTCTCGTTTTCGTTGCCAGCAAGAACGCGTTGGTCGCGGGCAAAAATGCTGCCGCCTATTCGACTGCCAAGGCAGCCGAGGCCCACCTGGCACGCTGTCTTGCCGAAGAAGGAGGTCAGTTCGGCATTCGCGTCAACACGGTCAATCCTGATGCAGTGCTCTCCGGCTCGCGCATCTGGGGAAGCGCCTGGCGAGAGGAACGAGCGGCGACCTATGGAGTTGCGCCTGACCAGTTGGAAGAGGTCTATCGCAAACGAACTACGCTTGGCGTCAATATTTTGCCCGAAGATATTGCGGAAGCAGTAGCGTTCTTTGCCTCACCAACGCGCTCCAGTAAGAGCACCGGCAATATGCTCAACGTCGATGGAGGCGTCTCTGCTGCGTATCCGCGCTAAGAGAGGAGAGACATGTATGACGACACGCAACGTCGCGGCGATTGATCTTGGTGCCGAGAGCGGGCGCGTCATCCTGGGGCGCTTCGATGGCCAGAAGCTCCTCATGGAAGAGGTGCATCGCTTTGCCAACCGACCGGTCACCATCCATGGACATCGTTTCTGGAATATTGCGGGCCTCTGGGACGAGACCCTGGCAGGGCTGCGCAAAGCTCGCCAACGGGCTGGATCATTGGACAGCATCGGGGTCGATACCTGGGGGGTCGATTACGGACTGGTGGATCGCAACGGATTCTTACTTGGTTTGCCGTTTCAGTATCGTGATCAACGCACGTCGGCCATTATGGAACAGGTCTGTGCCCTTATCCCACGTGAGCGCATCTATGCTCACACCGGCATTCAGTTCCTGCCCTTTAACACCCTGTTCCAGCTCACGGCACACGAGTATCAGCAACCAGGTACCCTTGCCCAGGCTCACCGCCTCCTCATGATTCCAGATCTGTTTCATAACTGGCTAAGCGGATCAATGGTAAGTGAGCGCACAAACGCTTCGACGACACAATGCTGGGACGCGGTGGCGGGAGTATGGGACGTGGATCTCCTGACGCAACTGGGTCTTCCTACAAGCATGCTTCCTCCGGTGGTTGAGCCGGGCACACCACTTGGTCCGGTTCTCGCAGAATGGCAGGATGATCTGGGTTCCGCGTTGGTCATCGCTCCTGCGACTCATGACACTGGGTCGGCCATTGCGGCTGCGCCAGTCTCCTCTCTGGATAGTTGGGGGTATATCAGTTCGGGAACCTGGTCGCTCGTTGGGGTCGAACTGCCCCAACCTCTGATCAGCCCAGAGGTGCTGGCCGCCAATTATACGAATGAAGGGGGCGTGTTTGGCACCACGCGTTTCCTGAAAAACGTGATGGGGCTCTGGCTCTTGCAGGAATGCCAACGTCAGTGGGCGCGAGATGGATATACAATGGATTATGAAACCTTATTGACAGATGTAGCAGGAGTACCAGCCTTTACTGCCCTGGTTGATCCAGACGATCCACGCTTTCTCGCTCCGATGAACATGCCAGCCACCATGAACGCGTATCTCCAGGAACATGGGCAAGAACCGCTTCAGGCCCCAGCGGCCTTTGCCCGCTGCATTCTGGAGAGCCTGGTCTTACGCTATTGCGAGGTGTTTCGGCAGATGGGTGTTCTGACAGGCAAAGACATCAAGGGTGTTCATGTTCTTGGTGGAGGTGCCCGCAACGCCTGGTTGAATCAGTGGCTGGCTAATGCGCTTGGAATACCTGTGATCGCTGGACCACACGAAGCAACTGCGTACGGCAATGCCCTGATGCAGCTAGTAGGCCTGGGAGATCTCCAGAGCCTGGCAGAGGTGCGCACGGTGGCCCAACGCACCGCTACCCATCTCTTTGAGCCACAGGCTGCCCAGCACGAAGCCTGGCAAGAAGCCGCAGGACAGTTCCGCACATTGACTGGGACCCATTAAGTGTTCTGAAAAGAGAAAACACGCGTTTTTTTTCTTGCTCTCCACAAAAAACACGCATTGTGCGGTATACTCTCTATAGAGCATGCAGAGCCACCAGGTCTTCTCAACAGCACGAAGAAAGCAGGTGAACCCCATAGATAACACGCATGACATACAGCTCTCAGATGGGCGCGTCGTCCGCCTGACTCCAGAACAGGCCCTTGCCTTCCTCACCTGGCTTCACGGCCAGATGCCGGACCTACCTGAGGCCCTCGCTGCCTGGCTCGCACAGGAGCAGCCCGCCCACGATCTCCCTCCCCTCGAGCCCTATTGCGTGGTTGAACGCTCGCCCGATGGCCTCTATCATATCGCCGACTTCGGCTTGGATCTCCCCGACGATAGCCTCTAACCATCCCTCTCCTCCTCTTCGAATAGCTACTCGCCGCGAGAAAATAGCGGTATTTGCGTGGCGTGCTGGCACAATGGGAAAAAGAGGTGTAGCATTTCCCCTGCACATGTAAAAAACAAATATCTGGTTTATAATAACATGCATGTTATTAATACTTTTATAACAAACAATTTACACAAAAATTCATAGAAACCCACTTCTTTCCACATACATCTCGTAAAAAAGGCATATCACCAATTGATGTAATCCTATAACCTTAGTAAGTCAGGAGTATTTTTAGACACTTCCAGAACACCTTGGTGATAATAAAATGATATAAATGTGATATTACCTTTTATATTGATGATGATTATCATGATATTATACGTTAATAGCTGATCGGAGAAGTAGATAGAAATGATAGAAATATGTAGTGAAGGAACTTTTACAAATTTCTTTTAAAGAGTAAAGCGCCTTATCATTATTTTTCTTAACCATTCAAAGGCTAAACCCAAATAGAGGCTTTTAGCTGAATACTTGCTTGTATAGATATTTATGGTAAGGACGCAGCCGCGATTATTGGTGCATCAGTAAAATCACGAAGGGGACTGAAGAGTCATACGAGCATGGCCCTATGCTCACTAGTCCAGCGTTTCTGCTCACAGGAGCGATCAAAGCCAGTCTGGACCCTACAACTTTTCGGATGTACCAATTATGGATCTCCATTCCGAAAGGATTACATAGATGAAATCTGCTGCAGTAGCAATACCCAACACGCTCCTACGCCAAGCACGCGAACTACGAGGATGGTCTCAAAAATTTGTCTCTGAGCAGATTGATGCACCTGCTATTTGTTATATCAGTCGCTGGGAAAGAGGTCATACCATTCCCAGTCCTTTTTATAGAGAAAAACTTTGTACACTGTTTGGTAAAGATGCACGTGAATTAGGATTACTCCCTAATGAAGAGCAGCCAGAGATGCCATCTCCTACACAGAAAGCTCCAACACTTGCTCAAGCTGATGTCTTTTCGCCCTCAAAAGTCTTTCTGTTCAATAACCCGGAGTCCTTCATTCCCCATTCTTCGCATGTAATCGGACGCCAGAAAGTCATTGAGCTTCTTACGCAGAAACTATGCGCAGAGCAAGAAAAGACTATTATTTCTCTGCATGGTCTACCAGGAGTAGGGAAAACATCACTCGCAAGAATATGCATTTACAACGAGCAAATTCAAGAGCAATTTCATCATGGCATACTCTGGATTAACCTAGGACCACAGCCTGAGAAAGCAAAGCTGCTCGCAACTTGTGGTGTACTCCTGGGCCTTTCAACCAATGAGCTAAGGCGCTACGCCAGTGAAGAAGAGCAGGTAAAAGCCATTGCGCATATTTTGCATGCGCGCCGCATGCTCATCATCATAGATGACGTGTGGAGTATTGAAGAGTTCCTGCCTTTTTTCAAAATGGGTGGAACACAATGTGCATATCTAGTGACGACGCGTCTCCCCTCTATCTCTTTGCGACTAGCCAATAATAACGCACTTGTGATTCAGGGATTAGAAGAGAAAGAAAGCCTGGAGCTTTTAGAAAATTTTGTCCCAACATTAATCTACCAGGAACCCCAAACTATGCATGCTCTGGTACGCTCTGTGGGGGGGTTACCCCTAGCACTGACTCTAATAGGGCAGAATCTACAATTACATGCTCACGGAGGACAGCCGAGACGAATTCAAGCAGCACTAACACGTCTTTCCCAATCAGAGGGGCGTTTACGTATTTTTGAACAACAAATCGTCAACAATCAAAGTTTTGACCACTCAGATAACTCAGCTACTTCCCTCAAATCCATAATCGAGATAAGCGATAATCATCTCTCGCCTCTCGCCAGGCAAGCACTCTACGCCCTGGCTGTTCTGCCTGCCTGGCCCAAATGTATTTCAGAAGAGGCCGCGTTGGCAGTTGCGGAGGCGCCGGTAGAGATACTCGATGTCCTGATAGATGCAGGGCTACTAGAAGGTGTTGGTGCAGGACGCTATGCGCTTCACCAGATAATTATAGATTATGCTCGCTTAAAGCATAGCGATAGAGAAGCTAAGAATCGACTCATTGGCTACACAATCGACTACCTGGAGCAATACCATACTATAGATGTTGCACTAAATCAGGAGCAAGATATACTCCTTGCTGGCCTGGAAGCGATGCTTGATCTTAAGCAAACACACCAGCTGATACGCGCTCTCGCTCTACTTTCGCCCTTTTTTCAAAGAAAGGGCTGGTATGATTTATCTAGTAAATATCTGCAACACGCATACCAACTTGTCATTCCTCTGGAAAAACAACCAGACACACTACGCTATACTTTGTCAATTCTCTGTTCTTTCGCTGAAAGTATCCAGAAAGGTGGTGATGCCGCACAGGCCAGAACATTATATCAACAAGCTTTAGATCTGGCACAGCACTATGAAGAGCAGCACGCAAAGAGCAATCTTCTTTTTAAGCTTGGCACGCTTGAATTCGAACAAGGGGAATATCTTCAGGCAGAAGCCTATTTTCAAAAGACTTTAATTGAAGCACGCCGTTATAGTTATCATACACTCCTGGTAATGCTTTTCTCTTACTTAGGAGCAATTGTGGCTCGTCGTGGCAACTACCTTCAGGCTCAAGCCTATTTTCAAGAAGGGCTCGCACTAGCACAACAATATAATTACCCCGAGGGTTTAAGCACACTCCTAAGAGAAATTGGTCAGATTTCGCTCATAGAGACAGCCTACGCAGACGCAAACCACTATTTTCGCCAGAGTCTAGAGATAGCTTGTCAGCTTGGTTATCCTGAACTCATCTGCAATGCGCAGCTAGGGCTGGTCCATCTAGCCCTTGAACAGGGAGATGATGACCAGGCACATGTATATCTGCAGGAGAGAGAAACACTTGTTCATCAATTTGAGCCATTGCCACACTTACGATGTAGAATACTACAAGCGTCCGCTAGTCTTGCACTCAAAGAGGGAAACTATATCCATGCCGAAACATTTTTGCAAGAAGGACGTACTCTAGCACAGCAGGTAGGCTATCGTGAGTGCTTGACCCAGTTGTTACTTTTATCGGGCATTGCCGCATTGGAGCTACGAGATGATGTTCAAGCCGAAGTCTTTTTGCGTGAAAGTCTTTCCATGGCGTACCAGCTAGGCTACAGCGAATATATCAGTCGTTCGCTCGTTTACCTGGGCATAAAGGCTTTCAAGTACAAACACATTCAGCAGGCAGAGACTTATTTAGCAGAGGGTCTTGCTGTGGCGCGTTCACTCAGGCAAAAAGGACTTCTATGCATAGCGCTTTCTATATTAGGTGAATGCAGCCTATTACAACAAAATAGCGAGCAAGCATCCCTTTATTTCGAAGAGCTGTTAGCATTAACCTCATCTTGCGACCGGGAATATCAGGCCAAAGCTCAATTTGGAGCGGCACGTGTCGCACTGGCACGCGGCAATATTGCGGAGGCGCAGCGGCTTGGTATGTTGGCAATGGCTCTTTATGAGCAACTTGAGCATAGCAACAGGAGTGATATACAGCAATGGCTGTCTTCACTCCCTACTTTGCTTATACGTTAACATCTAGTGCATATCCACCAAAGCGTTCTGAGTAAGAAAAGAGGGCGGGTGCAGGGTTTCTCATTCACATACCCTGCACCCTTCTTATTGCTTTATAAAATTGCTAAGCATGCGCTTCTTCCAGAATCACCAGGCGCCCTGTTCCATGGAGCGTCTCAAGATTAATGTCGGCAACACAACGTACTTTGACATAATTTAAGGTTAGCGTGCCCTCAATATGTGCATCCCCTGTGCGCCGCTCAAAATCAGCCTGTTCGAGATCAGTAGCGCTTTTATCAACTTTAACCCCTAAGTCGGTTCCACCTCTGGTACCGGTGAACTTGATAAAGACGTACTCCATCTCTTCAATACGTTTGCGCAGTTCTTCCAGGGTTGGTTTAGCCCCTCCGACTGTCACCGGGTGATCTTTCTCTGCGAGTCGTTGGACGAGCTCATCCATCGAGAATACTCCTTTTTGTTTTGAACGTCACTGCCAGGTTAAAGCTTGGTGACGCCGCAGATACTTACACCGAGGCAGGACTTTGCTCCACATCAGATTCCTTTTCAGCTCTGCTCTCCGCCTGCTCATACGCATAGCGTAAGTCTTCAGGAATCTCAAAGTTTAATGTGGTGGTACAAAAATCCTGCCATTCTGGAGTTACCGCATCAAAGATCAGCCCCTTGTCGGGGATAACAGGACTCTTCACAACCGTGAGGTCATCCCACAAATAAACTATATTGTCGCCTGAGAGTTCTGCTTCATTCTCATCGTGCTTTTCTGCCCAGTCACGGAATGCTCTCAAATCTTTCAAGTGATAGGCTCTGCAGTATTTTCGAGTCATCATATCCTCCTGAATAATTTCTTTGAACGGTAAGGCGAGTTTCGTCTCCACTCATATTCTTCTCAAGAATACCTTCTCACAGTTTATCTGCACAATCCACCCGGAGAGGTATTTTCACACGAAAATGGGAGTATAACCGTCAACAAATTTATAACCACTAACACTCCAACCAGATGCCAATGTTCTTTTGTAATGCACTCTGATATACGTGCGCAGCCAGGGCTATGTCTTCGATAGCTAACCCAAAAGGATTCACCAGGATAATATCATCCGTGCTGATTCTTCCTCGCTTTTTGCCAGTGACAATATCACCCAGCTCGGCGTCTATCTGTCGCTGATCGCTCGTTTCAACCCGCTCACCTGGCCCCACAACCTGTCCTTGTCGGTACATCCTGCCAATAAGCCGCCGGGAGTCACTGCGGACCAGACCCCAATCATCCACAATAATTCGATCGGCTCGCAACACCACTTCAGGCAGCGGATCATCTAGCGAGACGTTGATGAGGATAGCACCTCGCTGCAGCCAGTCATGACGAATATAACCAACCGTCGTAGTGGTTGCCGGAATAATCAGTTGAGCAGCAACAATGGCTTCCTCAGCGCTTTGTACCCTGTTGAAGGATACATTTTTCTGCTGTAAGAGGCCCTCTATCTGATCATGTAATTCTTGTACCCTTTGCTGGCTCATATCATA
The DNA here is from genome assembly GCF_016587395.1 of Ktedonobacter sp. SOSP1-52. Classification (NCBI taxonomy): domain Bacteria; kingdom Bacillati; phylum Chloroflexota; class Ktedonobacteria; order Ktedonobacterales; family Ktedonobacteraceae; genus Ktedonobacter; species Ktedonobacter sp. SOSP1-52. The sequence goes on along the minus strand of NZ_BNJH01000005.1, from coordinate 757,312 downwards.
AATCTGGATGGTGCGTAGCTCTGGCAGGCGCTTCAGGAGAAGTTCGATGTGCGCTCTCGCCAGCACACCTGCACCAATGATAGCCGCGCAGGAAACCGGCACGTCTTTCACGCATTCTAGCGCAAGCATGGATACGCTGGCGGTGCGTAAACTGGAAATATATGCCGCTTCCATGATGCTCAGAATATGTGCTGAGGCGTCGTCATATAGGAGCGTCAGGCCGTTGGCACGGGGAAGTCCACGTGAGGGATTGTTGATATTGCCATTGATGATTTTGGTGCCAGCCCTGTTTATGCTGCCTCCTACATATGCTGGCATGTTCAGGCTCCTTACCGATTCCTGATAGCTATTGCGCCAGGTAAGATATGCTTCGTCTGGCAGGACTGTTTGGCTGCTACCATGAAGCTTGAACACCTCTCGTATAATTTCAACGCTATCAAGCTCCTGACAGATCTGTTCTATATCTCTACGACAAAGGTATAGCATTTTTTGTTCGCTTTGTTTCTGCATTCTTCCTTCTTTTTACCTCCATATATCGCTTCTTACTCGACTTAAAGGGTGCGCCATTCCATTTTCCAGTGTGCAACGACCAGGCATATGACGGAACACAACACAAGGATAACGACGTCAAAGGCAAATCTGGCATCCAGGCGGCCACCCATCACGGCCCGAAAGGCGTCGGCAACGTAGGTGGTGGGCACAAACAAGGATGTAATCTGTAAGATACCGGGCAATTGCGCGGGTGGAACGAACATTGGTGAGAGAAAACCAACAACGATGAGTACAACATTACTCATCAGGCTCGCCGTCTGCCCATTTGGCGCAATCGTTCCCAGAAAGGCTCCCAGGCCGGCAAGGGGAAGCACGCCTAATGGGATCAGGAAAATTAATGCCCATGCTCCAGACATGGACAGCCCAAGGAGCAGGCTGCCAAAGAAATAGCTGCCGAGCAAGCCGGGTAGGGCGAATAGCAAGGCCATCGAGATAATCGCAATTACAAGGATAAGCTTTGGTACCGGCAGAGCAATCCAGTAATCAAACTCTCGACTCTGACGTGCCCAGCCTAATTTGCCGATCAGAAACGTTGTTGGACCAAAAGCAATCGACATGGCCATATTTCCACCAAGGATAAAAATGGCGCGGTCGGGGCTGACTGTTCCGATCAAAGACTTGGCCGAGTATACCAGGGCAAAGGGCAGAATCAAGCTGATAAAGGTTTGCAAGATCCAACTTCCTCGGTAAGAGCTCAGTTGGGCACGTAGCACGACGATATACTGCCGCAGCGCCGTTTGCAATGAGTAGCGGGCAAGAGGATAGGGCGCGGGAACGGTGTCTATATATGATGGTATCTGCTCTTCGACAAGCTGTGGATCAGTCAAGTTTTCTTCCTCCAAGTTGCAGGTAAACATCTTCCAGTGAAGGTGTGAGGATACGAAAGTCATCCAGACATTCCAGGCCAATCTGCGAGACAATTTGCGCTACAACATGTTGCAAATTGCTGCGATCACAGAGCAGCGTCCAGTGCAGCTGTGTGAGCGCCTGGACATCGCCAAGCGTGTAGAGAAACTTACCGCGCGTACTACATTCTGTTTTGAACAGTAGATCGATTTTCATGCGTTGATCAACACGTGCCTTGAGTTCTCCCGGCGTACCTATTGATAGCAGCCGGCCGTCGTTGATAATAGCGACCCGCGTCACGACCCGCTCCGCTTCCAGCACATTGTGGGTCACCAGCACAATGGTGATCCCCCGCTTATTCAGCGCCAGCAGCTTTCCCCAGACGAGGCGCCGTATTGATGGATCGAGATTGTTCGTTGGCTCGTCGAAGATCTGGATAGGCCGATCCTCTATCATAGCGACTGCCAGATTGACAAGTTGGCGCTGGCCACCAGAGAGAAAACGCAGGCGTTTCTTGCGCATCGCACCAAGATCCAGTTCTTCGATCAGTGTACGTACTTGCGCACGTGCCTTCGCGAAGGATGCGCCGCGCAGTTGGGCGGTAAACAATAATGCTTCTTCTGGATAGAGGTCGGCCAGGGCAATTGATTGCTGTGGTTGGAGCGAAACGTAGTGAGGGATCATTTGTGGTTGCTTGACTGCGTCCATGCCAAAGAGCGAAATACTTCCAGTGGTTGGCCTTACCAGGCCTGTTATCTGGTTGATCAGTGTCGATTTTCCTGCTCCATTCGGACCCAATAACCCGAAAATCTCTCCCTCGAAAACGTTAAGCGATATGTCATCATTCGCTTTCTTCGATGCATTTTTGTATACCTTTGTGAGATGCTCAATGCGATAGACAACAGACATCGATGTACCCCCTCTTTTCCTTTGTTCTGGTACTTTTGCTCCTCCATTCACGAGTCATGCCTGCAGCTCCGGAAGAAGTGTATCTAGGGCTAATTGGTGCTGCTGCTCAAAATAGTCGATGTTCAGTTGCTGTAGCCAGGCACGTTCAAAGATGGTCGTTTTATAATTCTCTCCGCTGTCAGCGCACACACACACAATATCTTTCATGTCGGGATGGGTGGCGAGAAAGTTTGCGCACGCAAAGAGTACGCACCCACTTGACCCGCCCAGCAGTAAGCCGGTTTTCTCGTATAGGGCGTGGCAGTACGCAAAGGCTTCTTCATCGCGTACATGGATGGCGTGATCATAGAGAGCATGGGTGATGAAATTCGAGCGTCTGGATGAGCCTATCCCGGTCAATCTTCTGGTGGCGGGCGGTGCCCCAAAGGCCATCGATCCATGAGCATCCACACCAACAATGGTCGTCGCGGGATGCACTTTACGCAGATAACGACCAATACCAGCCAGTGTTCCACCTGTCGAAACCGGCGCAAAAATGGCGTCGAGCTTCCCATTCATCTGCTGATAGATCTCAGGACCGGTACTGAGATAATGTATTGTGGGGTTGGCGCTATTGGCGTACTGATTGGTCCACACATACTGCTCATTCAGGGCACATAGTTCCTGAACACGTGCTAATCGCGAGAGCAGATAGCCTCCATTCTCATCTGGCTGCTGAACGTAATCGATTCGAGCATTCAGGGCCTCCATTTTGGAGATGTTCTCTTGTGTGGTTTTCGGATCAACGACAGCGATAAACTGGTATCTTCTCGATTTGCAGATGAGCGCCAGTGCCACGCCTAGATTACCTGATGTTGACTCGACAATAGTTGAGGACGGACTGAGCAAACCTCGATCTTCCAGATCCTGAATCAGTCCGTAACCGGTTCGGTCTTTCATTGAGCCGGTTGGATTTTCGCATTCCAGCTTCAAATGCACAGTGTGGATCTTTTTATTGATGAGCATCTGTATAGGATGAATAGGGGTATTCCCGATGCTTTGCACCATATTACTGAGTTCAACAAGAGGTACGTCCTGTATTATGCTAAAATTTATCATCAGTTTGGCTTCTCTCTATCACTTGTACGCTATTGCTTGCCCTTCCATTGAGCTGCCATTCTGGAGATGGGCCTTCTTATCATGATTGAAAGGTGTCTGCGTGGCGGATGAGTCGTCACGCAGACACCTTTCACCTTCCCTATTTGCCCGTAGGGATCTCTGCATCAGGCTACATCACCTAAAAAGGAACAAAGTGTCGGGCTTCACTCATATCAGAAGGAGCAACGGTTCTCAGGTAAAGCAGAAAGATAACATCAACAAGGCACGACCGTTGTTAGATAAAGTCTTTCTGATACATGATGTCCGCCATCGCAACAAGTATTTTGCGGTTGCCTTCAAATGGATCACGTGCATGCGCGATCATCATGTTATCGAGCATCAATATGTCGTTTGCCTGCCATTGAAAACGGACCGCCATTTTCTCGTACAACTCGCTGATTTCGGCTACGGTGGAATCTTCAATCGGGGTACCATCTCCATAGTAGACATTTCTAGGCAGGTCTTCCTCTGAAAACATCGAGAGCATGGATTCTCGTACTTCCGGATCAAGGCACGAGATATGATGGAGCTGGATCTGGTTGAAGAAGCTCATTTCTCCTGTCAATGGATGCTTGACAACGGCAGGACACACCTGCCGTGTTCTCAGATGACGCTCACTCTTCCATTCAAAGTCTATTGAGGCATTGCGGCAGTATTCCTCTACGCGCTCTTTATTTTTCGTCTGAAAAAACTGCTGCCAGCTAACATCTAAGCCGTCAATAAAATTGCGCACATAGAGCAATTTCTTCTCGGCGAAGCGCCGAACCAGGGCCGGGTCCAGTGCTTTGTAGGTCTGACGACAATCGATAATTGGCGTAGCCCCCTTACCACCAGCTACTGTGACGCAATAGAACCATTGCTTGAGCGGCCAGCGATGCATGTGCGAGCTTTCATTATGAAATAAAATGGTCTTGTCAGCCGGGTAGGGTGTCGAGTGATAGATTTTCAATCCAGGATCATCACGCGGCAGGTCCCCGTATTCATTGAAGAGTTCCCCACTCACGCTCGCGGCAGTCGCGAATGCTTCAAATTTTGCGGCCGAGCCAAGCGGGAAATCACGAAAAAGGATCGCGCCATGTTTGGCCAGTTCAGAGTTGAGATGTTCCTTGTTATTTTCGGTCCAGGCTACCAGGTTCACTCCATCCATTGCAGGCCTCACAACCAGCGGAAAAGAGAGGCCTGGCTCTAAATAGCCCTCCTGTGTCAGTTTCAAACTGCCAAGATTGATTTCTTCACGCCGTTCTTGTATGTTTCTTCGAATACTCGCTTTGAGACTTGGCTTTTTTTCCATCTTCCCTTCCTTCTTCTTTTTCTATCTGGATAGCAGTTCCTCATACCAATAACATACGTTTTTTCATATTCGCTGGACCATCCTATTGAAGGAGGATTTTTTGATCAAAATAAGAGAGAGAATTGGCATCCTCATACCCTGCTTTTGCTAAAACTTTAGCAAGGATAGGGTATACAGGCATCTCTTCTCTTTCGCATTTTATGGCTAAAATTCCTCTCCAGGGGGGATAGTTCACCAGTAAAGGAAGGTGGTACCTTTACTAGAACAGAAATCATTTCCTTTGTCGTAGAAGCCAGGGTGAGGAGTAGACGAATATATGCATATGGCAGGTTTACGGGGATCTCATCTTTCAAGTCAACAACACCATTTATGGGATTTGCAGCAAGGTCAGCAGACATATTGGGTTCAGTGTGCCATCTCCCTGGAAGGATCGCTACGTGACGATATGCTTCGCCTGGCATTGGAAGATGTGATTCGCCAGAATGAAATTCTGAGAACGGTCTTCCATCGCTTACCAGGTATGGATATACCGGTACAGGTAATTAACCCTGATGCAGAGTTTGCATTCGAAAAATGCAATCTGAGCGGTCTGGACCTAGCTGCTCAACAAGATTGGGCTGAGGCCGCGTTAATGGCAGTTCGAGCAAAATCGCATGATCTGTCCTCTGGTCCTACCATGCAGGCCATGCTGTTACGGTGCGCTGAGTCTCGGACACTTTTGCTCCTGAGCTTACCTGCTCTCTGTGCGGATATCCCAACACTCAAGGGTATTATCGCTGAGTTGGCCCGGGCATATATGGCTCGCCTGCAGGGAAGTACAAGTGTTGATGATGACGTTCTGCAGTATGCGGATGTCTCGGCCTGGCAAAAAGAGATCCTGGAAGAAGATGATGCCCGGCTACAGCAAACCTTCTGGACGCAGAAAGATATTTCACCAATAGCAGCGTTGCGCCTGCCGTTCGCGCCGACAGCAATGGCAGAGCTGAAAGCTGGTACTCCCTTTACTCCTCAAAGGGTGGCCCGCGAAGCTCTCGATATGCCCTCGCTATCGGTTTTAGAGCAACTGGGTGTCGCTCCCAATACGTTCTTTTTAGCTTGCTGGCATATCCTGCTCTGGCGCTTGACCGGTGAGGAGGGCATACCACTTGGGGTGGCCTGTGATGGACGTAATTACGAAGAGCTGGCGGGTGCACTTGGGCCTTATACGCGCTTCGTCCCTCTGCTGGCTGAATTCGCGCCGGATAGCACGTTTGCGCAGACCCTTACGCAGATGCAGAGCTCGCTCAATCGAGCCAGTGCGGCACAGCTCTACTTTAGCTGGGATATTATGACCACACTCAATCGGCAACAAGCTGGCGATTTTTTTCCATGGAGCTTCGAGTTTGAACACTGGCCCGAGGATATCATTGCAGGAAATATCCATTTTAAGCTCCAGCAGTGTTTCGGTTACACTGAACGCTTTGTGCTCAAGCTCGTCCTACAACAGGTTGCCTCTACTCTTCAGTGGGAAATACAGTATGATGCAGCTTGCGTGCTGCCAGAACAAGCCATGCAGATTGCTCATGCCCTACGTACACTGCTGCAGGCTGCTCCGACACACTTACAAACCCCTGTTAGCCGCCTGCCAATTGTCAACCACGCTGAACAGGAGGGGTTGCTGGCAGCTTTTCGTGGTCCCGAACATAGCTATTCTTCTCAGACGTTGCAACAGCTCTTTGAGGAGCAGGCCGCGAGAAGCCCGGGAGCGCTGGCAGTCGTCTGTGACGGTCAACAGCTGACGTACGAACAGCTACATGTCCGGGCTAATCGCCTGGCTCACTGGCTGCAGCGACATGGGGTTGGCCCTGATGTGTTGGTGTGCCTGTATGTTGAGCGTGGCCTGGACGGGCTGATTGGCTTGCTGGCGGTCTTAAAAGCTGGCGGCGCCTATGTGCCACTTGATCCTGATAGTCCTCCGGCACGCATAGCCTTTCAACTTGGAGATACGCAGGCTCCTGTCTTACTGACACAAGAGCATCTTCTGGCACGTCTGCCAGCATTTTCAGGTCAGGTCTTCTGCCTGGATAGGGATATACGTTTGCTTGATCATGAAGCAGCGGACACTCCTCTATCTACGACAGACGCGGAAAATCTGGCATATGTCATTTATACCTCAGGTTCAACAGGAACACCTAAGGGGGTGCTGATTCGACAGCGGGGCGCGGTCAACTATACCACTGATATGTGCAGGCGAATCGCGCCAGAGCCCGGTTTACACTTTGCTACCGTTTCGACGTTAGCGGCCGATCTGGGCAATACCTCTATCTTTAGCTCACTGGCCTCTGGCGGCTGCTTACACATACTTTCCTATGAAACACTGACTTCTGGTGAGACGTTTGCCAGCTATCATGAGCAGCAACCGATAGATGTGCTCAAAATTGTTCCTTCGCATTTACAAGCACTGCTGGCCAGTTGCGGCGATCGGACCATCCTGCCTCGCCGGTATCTCATCCTGGGTGGCGAGGCATTGCCGCGCTCCTTACTATCTACCATCCAGCAGCGGGGCGCGGATTGCTCCATCATCAATCACTATGGACCTACTGAGACGACTATCGGAGCCCTGGTGAATGAGCTGGGTCCGTTGCGGGATCTCAGTGCTGCTCAGTTGGCTGATCATGAGCAGGCCACGGTGCCCATCGGCTACCCGATCTCTAATGTCCAGATATGCATTGTCGATCGCTATCAGCAGATCGTTCCGGTAGGCGTAACGGGAGAATTACTTATCAGCGGAGATGGCCTGGCCGCTGGGTATCTGCATCAGGCGGAGCTGGCTCAAACGCGCTTTCTTCCCCATCCGTTCTCCCAGGATGCTCAGGTGCACGTGTATAAGACGGGTGATCTCGCACGCTACACTCCCGATGGCATGGTTGAGTTTATTGGCCGGGCCGATCGGCAGGTGAAGCTGCGAGGGTATCGCATTGAGCTGGGAGAAGTTGAGGCGGCATTACGCCAACATCCTTCTGTGCGTGAGGCTGCAGCGGTACATCATGAGGATCGGCTGATCGCCTATGTTGTCTCTGATCTGCAGGCAGGGGCGGTCCATGGCGATCTGCGTGCGTTCCTCCACACGATAGTGCCTGAGTATATGATTCCTGCTTTCATCATGCAGTTACCGGCCTTGCCGCTCAATGCCAATGGCAAACTTGATTACCGGGCTCTACCATTGCTTGAGCAGCAGGTGAGCATGACACAGGTACAGTATGCCGCTCCACGCAGTCCCATTGAAGACATTCTAGCCTCTATCTGGCAGGATGTGCTGCAAACTCCACGCATTGGCATTCACGATGATTTCTTTAAGGCTGGCGGCCATTCACTACTGATCACACAGGTTATTTCCAGGATCAAAGCCACACTACAGGTCAATTTGCCGATCGTGAGTCTCTTTGATGCGCCGACCGTCGCCAGCCTGGCTAAATTGGTGGAGTCTGCCCTGCACGATAGTCGCCCTGCTGCGACTCCTGCTATTACGGCTGTCTCACGTGATCAGGATCTACCTCTCTCGTTTTCTCAAGAGCGTCTATGGTTCTTCTATCAACTAGATTCAGATAGTACTGCCTATAATGTACCTTTTGCGCTACACCTGAAAGGGAAGCTTTCTGTTGAAGCCCTGGAGTATAGCCTGGGCGAGGTCGTGAGACGACATGAAATCTTACGCACAACCTTCGTCGTTAAAAATGGGCAGCCGCTGCAGCATATCAATCTATGGAGCGAATATCATCTTGAACAAAAACGGCTTCAGTCGCTGACGCCGCAGCAGCGTGAGGATGAAGTGAGACTATTGAGACAGCAAGAGGCACAACGCCCCTTCAATCTTACCCAGGGACCTCTATTCCGCACGCTTCTGCTCTGCCTGGCTGATCATGAGGAGTATGTGCTGCTGCTTACCATGCACCATATTGTCTCCGATGGCTGGTCCAATGGTGTCTTACTCCGAGAATTGCATTCCTTCTATATGGCTCATGTGAAAAATGAGCCTGCACAGCTCGCTGAGCTGTCCATACAGTATGCCGACTATGCCCTCTGGCAACACCACTATCTCCAGAGCGGGGTATTTGATACGCAGCTGCGTTATTGGAGACAACAACTGGAGGGGATTGCTCCGCTAGAGCTGCCAACGGATTATCCACGCCCAGGCATACAAAGTTTCCGTGGCGCGGAGCTCAACTATCAGCTTTCGCGCGATCTGGTTGATGGGTTGAAACGCTTAAGCCAGAACGAGGGTGCTACGCTGTTTATGACCCTGCTGGCCAGCTTCCAGGTCTTGCTCGCTCGTTACACCGGCCAGAACGATATCGCGGTGGGCACTCCAACCGCTAATCGACAACATGCCGGGATTGAAGATCTGATTGGTCCTTTCATTAATACATTGGTGATGCGTACCGACCTGTCAGGGAATCCGGCGTTCCCTGACTTGCTGCGGCGCGTACGCAACATAGCGATCGAAGCCTACACGCACCAGGATCTGCCGTTTGAGAAGCTGGTTGAGGCCCTGCAGCCCGAGCGTGATCTGAGCAGGACACCACTCTTTCAGGTGCTATTCGGCCTGCAAAACATGCCGATCCCCGAGATTGATCTGGATGGCGTGACCATCGATCCCTACGCGGGCGAAAATACGACCGCCAAGTTTGATCTCTCCTTGACGACGCTGGAAAATGAGCAGGGCTTGCTCTGCGTCATGGAGTACAGCACCGATCTCTTCACCAAGGAAACCATCGAGTCCATGATTCAGGGATGGGAGGCACTGCTGCACCAGCTGCTGGCCTATCCACAACGTCGCCTCGCGGAACTGACCGTAATGGGCCCGGCTGAGCAGGCGGAAGTGCTGAAATATAGCCAGGGGGCTCAGTTGGCCATTCCTCAACCATATAGCCTGCATCAACATTTTGAAGACCAGGTTCTGCGTACGCCAGAGGCGATCGCGCTAATCTGTGGAGAGGATCAGGTCAGTTATCAGGAGCTCAATCGACGCGCCAACCGCCTGGCACATCATCTCCAGGCACACGGAATTGGACCCGAGAGCCTGGTCGCGCTCCTGGCTGAAAGAGAGATTCATTTCCTGGTCGCGATGCTGGCGATCTTTAAGACCGGTGCAGCATATCTGCCGCTCGATCCACTCCACCCGGTAGGCAGGCTGCAGCAGATAGTAAAGGATAGCGCCAGCGAGGTGCTCCTCACAACCCACAGCTTTGCCGCGACCGCCGAGTCCATAGGTGCACAGACTGAGAGAGGATCGGCCGTGCGCATCTCCTATATAGAGGATATCGATGGGAAGGAACTTCTCACTCAAAGACAGAGCGAGGAGAACCTGGCGGTTACGGTCTGCCCTCAGCAACTCGCCTATGTCATTTATACTTCCGGCTCCACAGGAACACCTAAAGGGGCGATGGTCGAGCAGGAAGGCATGCTCAATCACCTATACGCCAAGATTAATGATTTGCAGCTTACGGCCGCAGACAGTATTGCTCAGACCGCCTCACAGTGCTTTGATATCTCGGTCTGGCAGTTTCTGGCCTCGCTACTTGTCGGCGGGCGCGTCGCTATTTTTCCAGATAGCATCTCTCATGATCCGGCACAACTGCTACTCGCCCTGGAACGCGAGGGCATCTCAATCTACGAAACCGTACCCTCGGTACTCAAATTTCTGCTTGAGGCGATGCAAGAGAGTGGGTCCGCATCCCAACAGCTACCGGCGCTACGCCATCTGCTCGTAACAGGAGAGGCCGTATCGCCCACGCTTTGCCAGCGCTGGCTGGCGCGTCAGGCCCACACGCCTATGGTCAATGCCTATGGTCCGACGGAATGTTCCGATGACGTCACCCACCATATTATTGAGCAACCTCCTCTAGAGACGGCCAGTACGGTCTCTATTGGTCACCCGGTAGCCAATATGCAGGTATATATCCTGGATTCAAACTTATCGCCTGTACCAGCTCGGGCTTATGGTGAAATATATGTCGGAGGTATAGGGGTTGGGCGAGGCTATTTTGGTGATCCACAGCGCACGGCGGAGGTGTTCCTGCCTGATCCTTTTAGCGAGCAGACGGGCGCGCGCCTCTACAAAACTGGCGACAGGGGACGCTATCTGCCCGATGGCAGTATTGAGTTTATCGGTCGCATCGATTATCAGGTAAAGATCCGCGGCTTCCGCATCGAATTAGGAGAAATTGAAGCACACCTGCGACGCTATCCAGGCATGCAGGATACCGTCGTTAGAGCCAATGATGAGAATCCAGAGGACAAATATCTTGTTGCCTACGTGGTCGCTGCTACGACGCTCGACAATAGCGATCTCTATAATTTCTTAAAGGAGCGGCTCCCCAACTATATGGTGCCCTCCGCTTTTATACAGCTAGATGTCCTGCCGCTGACGCCGAATGGCAAGGTGGATCTCCAGGCATTACCCGTGATCGAAGCCAGCCGAACAGGCCTGGGAGCGGCTTATCAGGCGCCACGTACGGCGGTCGAAAAGATACTGGCGGGGCTGTGGGAGAAGCTACTTGGCCTTGTGCAGGTTGGCGTCACTGATAACTTTTTTGAGCTGGGCGGTCATTCATTGTTGGCTACCCGCGCCGTTGCCCAGGCTCGAGAAGTGTTTCAGATAGAGCTCCCGCTGCGTACGCTCTTTGAGTCCCCTACGATTGCATCTCTGTCACACCATATTGAGGCACTGCTGCATGACAGCAGCTCACAAACACTTCCCGCGCTCGTGCCCGTCGCACGTCCTGAGCGGATTCCGCTCTCTTTTGCCCAGCAGCGGCTGTGGTTCCTGCATCAGTTGGACCCTCAGAGTAGTACATATACCATTTCCAGCGCCGTACGTTTGCAGGGTCAGTTGGACCGTGTAGCCCTGGATCGAGCGCTGGTCCGGCTGATAGCCCGGCATGAGAGCCTGCGCACCAACTTTCCCGATCAGCAGGGTAAACCCTTTCAGCTGATCGCACCTGCGGCCAGCACACAACTGCATGTGCTGGACCTTGGTGGCCTACCCAGGGAAGAGCGCGAGGATGTAGCCCTGCGGCTAGCCCGTCAGGAAGCCAGGCAGCCTTTCGATCTGGCGCATGGTCCCCTGTTGCGCAACTGGCTGCTGCAACTGGATAGACAAAACTATATCTTGCTCCTTTGCATGCACCACATCGTCACCGATGGCTGGTCAATTACGATCTTGCTACGGGAACTGACCAGCCTGTATCAAGCATTTGCACAGGGAGAAGAGCCCGCTCTGCCCGCGCTACCAGTACAATATGCCGATTATGCACTCTGGCAGCACCAGTGGTTGCAAGGGAGCATGTTTCAACAACAGCTAGACTACTGGAAGCGGCAACTGGCGGATACGCCGGCCTTACAGTTGCCCACCGATCATCCTCGCCCCCCCATGCAGACGTTCCGAGGCGCACGACGACCGCTGTGGCTATCCAGCGCCCTCTCGCGGCGACTACAGACGCTATCACAGCAAGAAGGCGTTACCCTATTTATGACGCTGCTGGCCGCCTTGCAGGTGCTGTTGGCCCGCTATAGCCAGCAATGGGATGTCGCGGTGGGTACCCCCATTGCCAATCGAACACGCGAGGAGATTGAGGGGCTGGTTGGCTTTTTTGTCAATACATTGGTGCTGCGTACCGATCTCTCGGGAGATCCCTCCTTTCAGGAACTCCTGACACGGGTACGCGAGGTCTGTCTCGGTGCCTATGCCCACCAGGATATCCCCTTCGAGCAAGTGGTAGATGCGGTACAGGTTGAGCGCGATCAGAGCCGCTCACCCCTCTTCCAGGCTATGCTGAACTTCCAGCAATTAGCAGAGGTGGCTCAAACACCGCGTCTGCCTGGCCTCACCCTTACCAACCTCGAACTTGAGCAGACTACCGCGAAATTCGATCTGATGCTCCTGGTCACGGAGACCACTGAGGGGCTGTATTGTGAGCTTGAATACAATGCGGATCTGTTCGAGCCGGGAACGATCAGCCGCTTGCTTGGCCACTGGCAGGTACTCCTGGAAGCTATTGTTGAGGGTCCAGCCAGGCCGATCACAGGCCTACCCTTGCTGACTGAAGAGGAACGTGAGCAGCTTATACACCTGGAGTATACTGCTCCTCAAGAACTGTCTCGCGCCCGCTGCATCCACCAACTCTTCGAGGAGCAGGTGGCGCTGGTCCCTGATCGCATCGCCCTGAGCTATGAGGAGCACGTGCTGACATACCAGGAGCTCAATGCGCGCTCCAATCAGCTCGCGCACGCACTGCAACAGGCCGGAGTTGGTCCTGAGGTCTTTGTCGCTATTGCCCTTGAACGCTCACCTGAACTGGTGGTCGCCCTGCTTGCGGTCCTCAAGGCTGGTGGGGCGTACATTCCTCTAGACCCAACCTATCCAGCCGAGTGGCTGGCCAATGTCATCGATGATGCCCAGGTCAACATGGTAATTACACAATCTGACCAGCTCACCCACCTGCCCAGCCTTACCTGTTCCGTGCTCTGCCTGGATACACATCGGCAATGGCTAGCCGACCAACCAGCGCACAATCCAGCATGTACAGTAATGCCCCAGAATGCGGCCTATATGATCTATACTTCTGGCTCAACTGGAAGGCCCAAGGGTGTTATGGTCCCCCATATCAACGTGCATCGACTATTCTCGATGACACAGGGTTGGTTCTCTTTTGGGCCCACAGATGTGTGGACACTGTTTCATTCATATGCCTTTGATTTCTCGGTCTGGGAGTTATGGGGAGCCTTGATCTATGGAGGTCGACTAGCGGTGGTACCTTACTGGGTCAGCCGTTCTCCCGATGAGTTTAGCCAGCTACTCGCCAGGGAGGATGTAAGCGTCCTGAACCAGACTCCGTCTGCATTCCAACAATTGATCAATGCCGAAGCGCGGCAACCATTCGCGCTAGAGATGGCGCTACGCCTGGTTATCTTTGGAGGTGAAGCGCTGACATTGACGACCCTGCGGCCCTGGTTTGAGCGCCATGGGGATCAGCATCCACGCCTGATCAATATGTATGGGATCACCGAAACAACGGTCCATGTGACATATCGTGTATTGAGTCAGGCCGATCTAGAGGGCGATCGTGGTAGCGTCATAGGTACTCCTATTCAAGATCTACGGCTCTATGTACTGGATAGTCGGCAACAGTTGGTGCCTCTGGGTATCGCGGGCGAACTATATGTTGGAGGTGCGGGACTCGCCACCGGGTACTGGCAACGGGCCGATCTGACGGCTGAACGCTTTGTTCCTGATCCCTTTGGAGATGTATGGGGAGCAAGGCTATACCGTACAGGAGACCTGGTACGCTATGATATAGCGGGCGATCTAGAATATCTGGGGCGGGTCGATCAGCAGGTCAAGGTGCGTGGCTTCCGCATTGAGCCTGGGGAGATTGAAGCTGTGCTGGCTCGACGGCCGGGCATCCGCGAAGTGGTGGTCGTGGTACGAGAAGATATTCCAGATGATAAGCGGCTGGTTGCCTACCTGACACGAGATACCGAAGATTCGGCTCCCAATAGTGCAGAGCTCCGTCGCCATGTTCAGCAATTACTACCCGAGTATATGCGGCCAGCCGCCTTTGTGTTCCTGGCCGCCTTGCCTTTAACTGCCAATGGCAAGGTCGACAGGAAAAAGCTGCCAGCCCCCATTTGGGATGAAGCGTCTCCAGAGGAGAGAGAAGGTAGAAAGCTTCTCAGTCCAATTGAGGAGCTAACCATGCAGGCATGGCAGCAGGTACTGCAACGGGATCAGCTAGAAGTCGAGCAGAACTTCTTTGAGGTCGGTGGACACTCCTTGCTTGCGACCCAGATCGTGGCACGCCTGCAGCAAATAACGGGGATCGAAATTCCGTTGCGAACACTTTTTGAGGCCCCCACGATCGCGTCCCTGTCTCAACGCATCGAGGCCCTGCTGCAACATACAGCCTTACAGCCACCGCCAACGCTCCTGCCTGCTGAACGCCCTGAGCAGATTCCGCTCTCTTTTGCCCAGCAGCGACTGTGGTTTATGCACCAGATGGAACCAGAAAGCAGCGCTTACAATATCCCGGCCGCGTTGCGGTTGTCCGGCCCCCTTTCCGTCGCGGCACTTGAGAAAAGCCTTCAGCACATCGTACAACGGCATGAGAACTTGCGCACCATTTTCATCTCCCAGCAGGGAACGCCCATGCAGGTGATCGCTCCATCGCTGTCCATTCAACTACCACTGCTCGATCTGCAAAACTTGCCGTCGGCGGCACAGGAAGAACAGGTGCTACTGCTGGCCCGGCAGGAGGCTCTGCGCCCCTTTGATCTGGCGACGGGGCCGCTCTTGCGCGTGTATATGCTGCGCCTGGGACAAGAGTCCTATGCGTTACTCTTCAACCTGCACCACATTATCGCTGATGGCTGGTCGGCTGGCGTCTTGATTAATGAACTGACGACGCTCTATAGCGCCGCGCTTCGGGATGAGCAGGCGTCGCTACCAGCCCTCCCCGTTCAGTATGCCGATTATGCACTCTGGCAGCAGGAATGGTTGCAAGGCGAGCGTCTGCACGAGCAACTGGACTACTGGCAGCGGCAACTGGCCGATGTGCCTGCTACCCTCAACTTTCCAACCGATCGGCCACGGCCAGCCATCCAGACGTATGTGGGTGCCCAGCAGGAACTAATGCTTCCTGCAGCACTGAGCCAGGAAGTTGCAGCATTGGGACAACGTGCGGGTGCCACACTCTTTATGACACTTCTAGCAGGCTTCCAGGTCCTGCTACTACGCTATAGTGGTCAGCACGATATTGTGGTGGGCACCTCGATAGCCAATCGACGGCAGCAAGAGCTGGAAGGCCTGATCGGCTGTTTTGTTAATACCCTTCCTCTGCGTTGCGATCTATCCGGCGACCCTAGCTTTCGTGAGGTGTTGGCGCGCATTCATGAGGTTACGCTGCAGGCTTATGCCCATCAAGATGTACCTTTTGAACAACTGGTTGCTCAATTGCCATTGGAACGCGATTTGAGCCAGCAGCCCTTGTTCCAGGTCGCCTTTGAGTTCCAGAATTTTCCTATCTCGACCCTGGATATGGCAGGGGTGACCTGGAGACCGCTCGAAGTTGTGCAGACAACCGCCAAGTTTGACCTTGAGCTAACCCTGGCCCCGCATGAACAGGGCTTGCGTTGCGTGTTGGAATACAACACTGATCTGTTTGCCGCCAGTACGATGCGCCGTTTCCTTGCACACTTCCAAACGCTGCTGGAGAGCATCGTCCGTGCTCCTGAACAACGTATCTCTACCTTGCCCCTGCTCACCTCTGCTGAACAGATAGAGGTGCTGCAGCACAGCAATCAAACGCGGAAAGAGTTCAACACGCCATCGCACTATATGCAGTGCCTGGCCTGGCAGGTGGCTCGTACACCTGAACGCATTGCCGTCTGCGATGCACGGCAGCAGCTCACCTATGGGGCGCTCTGGCAGCGTGCCGAGCGACTCGCCAGTGTCTTACAACGGCGGGGCATCGGACCAGAAACCCTGGTGGGCCTTTATATGGATCGCTCGTGCGAGCTGCTCATCAGTATACTGGCGATCTGGCGTTGTGCCGCGGCCTACGTCCCACTCGATCCTGCCTATCCACAGGAACGGCTCCGCCTCATCCTAGAACGGGCACAGGCATCGCTCCTCCTTACAAACACAGCGCTGCAGCAGCACCTTCCCGCTGGCTCACAACGGCTCTGCCTGGAGGAGATAGAGGCGGAAGCACCGACCGAGTATGCCCCCCTGGCACCAGTTCAGTTACTGCCGCAGCAACTCGCCTATGTTATCTATACCTCTGGTTCGACGGGAGTGCCAAAAGGCGTCATGATTAATCATGAAGGGATGCTGAATCATCTCTGGGCCAAGGTTGAAGATCTGAATCTGGACGAGGCCGATGTCGTTGCCCAGACCGCTTCGCAGTGTTTTGATATCTCGGTCTGGCAGTTCCTTGCCTGTTTGCTACAGGGAGGACAGGTTCACATCTTGCCCGATGCCATCTCTCATGATTCCTTCCAGTTGCTGCAAGCCGTCCAACAAACCGCTATCAGCATTCTGCAGCTGGTGCCGGCTCAGATAGCAGCGTTCCTAGACGCGATGATGGAACATCCACATCTGCGGTGGGAGGGCCGCTGGTTGATCGCGACAGGAGAGGCCATGCCTCTGTCCCTTTGTCAACGCTGGTGGCAGCAGCAAGGCTCAATCAAGCTACTCAATGCCTATGGTCCTACGGAATGCTCCGACGATGTGACGCATGCGCTTCTAGAGGAGCAGACGTGCTCATGGCGGGTGCCCATTGGACAGCCAGTCGCTAATACTCAGCTCTACATTCTCGATGAGCAGCTCGCGCCAGTGCCAACTGGCGTCGTAGGCGAGATCTATGTAGGAGGCCTGGGGGTAGGGCGTGGTTATCTGGGAGACGTGGAGCGGACCGCGACCGTCTTTGTCCCAGATCCGTATAGCGGGAAGCCCAGCAGCAGGCTATATCGCACGGGCGATCGCGGAAGATATCGGGAGGATGGGCAGCTGGAGTTTGTGGAGCGGACAGATGCCCAGGTGAAGCTACGTGGCTACCGCATCGAGCTAGGAGAGATAGAAACGGTGCTGGGTCAGCATCCACAGGTGCAGCAGTGTGTGGTTCTTTTGCGGGGTGCAGAGTTACAGGAGAAGCAGATCGTTGCTTATGTGGTGTTCCGGTCAGAGCCGGGCGAGGACGTTATCCTGAACCAGTCGGCAGCCCTGCGCGGGTATATGAAGGATAAGCTGCCTCCCTACATGATTCCCGCCTACTTCGTGGTGCTGGATGCGCTCCCGTTGACGGCCAATGGCAAAGTGAACCGGGAACGCTTACTGACCCTCGATTGGGAACATGGAGAGTTACAGGAAGAAAAAGAAGCAGAGCTGTTGCTGAGCCCGATTGAAGAGCTCGTCCTGCAGTGTTGGAAGCAGGTCCTGGACCGAGAACAGCTGGATGTGCATGAGAATTTCTTTGAAGTGGGAGGACATTCCCTGCTGGCCACCCAGGTGGTGGCGCGCCTCCAGCGGTTGCTTGGCATCGAGATACCGCTGCGAACACTTTTCGAGGCCCCTACCGTGGCCGAGCTCGCGGCCTGGCTCACGCTCCAGTTGCGTCAGGATCAGGGGCTTACCGCTCCAGCCATTGTGCCAGTCGCGCGCAATCAAGATCTACCGCTCTCCTTTGCTCAGCAGCGCCTCTGGTTCCAGGATCAACTCGATCCTGGCAATACAGCGTATAGCATTCCCACGGCGGTGCGCTTATCTGGACGGCTCAATCGGGCTGCGCTGGCTCTTGCGCTAGCCGCGGTCATGAGGCGCCATGAGATCCTGCGAACGACCTTCCCCACCCATGAAGGTCAGCCTGTGCTGCGCATCGCGACCTCGCCCACGACCGGGCAGGTGCTGATTGATCTCAGCTATCTAACGCCCGAGGAACGGGCTCGGGAAACACAGAGGCTGGCACAGCAAGAGAGGCAGCAGCCCTTCAATCTGGCGTCCGGCCCACTGCTGCGTTGCTGGCTCTTAGCGCAATCGCGGGATGAACATGTACTGTTGCTGACGATGCATCACATCATCTCGGATGGCTGGTCTATGGACATCCTGGTACGTGAGCTGACCAGCCTGTATACCGCTTTAGCACACGGTGAGGCCACCGATCTGCCAGCCTTGCCGGTACAGTACGTCGACTTTGCACTCTGGCAGCGGCAATGGCTCCAGGGAGAAGTCTTACAGCAGCAACTGGATTACTGGAAGCAGCGGCTCAGCGGCATCGCTCCTTTAGCCTTGCCCACCGACTATCCCCGGCCTCCGCAGCAGACCTTTGAGGGGGGGCATCTGCCTCTACACCTGCCCGCCGGGCTGAGCCAGCGGCTGCGGGAGCTCTCACAGCGCGAAGGGACAACCTTGTTCATGACCCTGCTGGCTGCATTCAATGTGCTTCTGCACTACTTCACGGGGCAGGATGATCTTGTTGTAGGCACAAACGTGGCCAATCGCAACCGTGCCGAGACGGAGGAGGTGATTGGATTTTTCGTCAATCAACTGGTGCTGCGTACACAGATCTCTGGCAATCCGAGTTTCCTTGAAATCCTGCATACGACAAGGGAGGTCGCCATCGGAGCCTATGTTCACCAGGACCTTCCCTTCGATCGCTTGCTGATGGAGCTCAACCCTGAACGCGACCTCAGCCGCACTCCATTGTTCCAGGTGAAATTCTCGTTGGAACATGCCTCGGCACAAGAAAACATACTACCAGGCATCCAGGTCGAGTCGGCTGGTTTTGAGCCGGAAGTTACGAAGTTTGATATGTTCCTTCACATCGTGGAGAGCGAGGGCAACCTCTCTGGATCGCTCGAATATCGGACAGATCTGTTCCGCGTCGAAACCATCGCACGCTTGCTCCATTTATTTGAAGCTCTGCTTGCTACCATCGTTGCATCCCCAGAGACACAACTGGACAGCCTGGAAACGGCTCTGACAACGATAGATATGGAGAGGAAAACCAGACAGGAAAGCGAGCGCCGCCAGAAAAATGTGCAGAAGCTGGGACAAACCAGGCGCAGGGTGAACCAGCAGGTAGAGCCACAGTAGCTAAGCTGATGAGGATGGCGCGAGGCGCAGGCCATGCCGATGAGAAGCGTCTCTCCCCGTCACGTACATGAGTAATTCTAGACAGACAGATGATCATAGACAGCAAGGAAGGGAGTCTCATGACCAATACACAACGCGATGAGCGTAATCCCAGGTCCATCAAATCCATCAAGCGGAAAGCTGTGACGACAGCCAATACCTCGCAGGAAGCCCTGGTAAAGGTTGGCGCGCTTGACTCACAGGGAACGCTGCCGCTGCTTGTACAGCCCGCGGTCGATGACCTTGATCTCATAAATTGGTCAACACATAATCAGCCGCTCATCGAGAGCTACCTGCTGAAGTATGGGGGTATCCTCTTCCGGGGCTTTGCGCTCAAGAGCGCCGATGATTTTGAGGCCTTTATTACAGGCGCTACGGGGAGCACACTCGAATATCATGAGCAGTCTTCTCCTCGTAGCCTGATCAGCGGAAACATCTACACTTCGACTGATTATCCTGCTGATCAAAGTATCTTCTTCCATAATGAGAGCTCTTATCGCCAGACCTGGCCTTTGCGCATCGCTTTTTTCTGTCAAACGCCCCCAACCCAGGGAGGCGAGACACCCATCGCAGATGTGGGCAAGGTGTATGAACACATCGATCCGCAGATCAGGGAGCGCTTTCAGCAAAAGGGCGTGCTGTATGTGCGCAACTACGGCGATGGGATCGGGCTTCCCTGGCAAACCGTCTTTCAAACCTCTAGCCGTGAAGTGGTGGAGGAGTTTTGCCAGCAGGCAGGTATCCAGTGCAAGTGGAAAGGCGAGAATCGCCTGCGCACCTATCGGGTAGGCCCGGCAGTAGTCCCTCATCCGAAAACTGGCCAGCCACTCTGGTTTAATCACGCCACCTTTTTTCATGTGACAACCCTGGGGCCCGAAGTCAGTGGGGCATTACTCAAGCAATTCGCCGAAGAGGACCTGCCGGGCAATACCTACTATGGTGATGGCTCACCCATAGAAGATAGCACGTTAGATGCTTTGCGCCAGGCCTATACGCGGGAAATCGTGAAGTTTCCCTGGCAAAAAGGCGATGTCCTGCTGCTCGATAACATGCAGGTAGCTCATGCGCGATCGCCATTTACGGGGCCGCGCCGCATTTTAACAGGAATGAGCCTGCCCTTCACAGCACGCTCTTGAGAGCTATCACCTGAAAGGTCCAACCTTCAATGTCTGGCAACGCCTCCCAGCATGAAAATGTTCATTTCAGAGGAGAGAAAGAGATAGAAACCACCATGCCTGAGATACTGATAGAAAGTTTTCGGCTTTCTCCACAGCAACGACATTTGTGTGCTTTACCGCATCCAGAGAGATCATTCCCCTATCGCACTCATGTTGCAGCACTTCTGCAAGGGCACCTTGATCTGGCCCGCTTGTACAGGTCTCTGAGGCATCTGGTGGAACGCTATGAGATTCTGCGAACACACTTTCCGCGGCTGACAGGGTTTGCCCTGCCCGCGCAGGTGATAGATCCAGGTACTCCCCTGCTTCTGGAGTTCTATGATTGCTCTGCCCTTTCTCCACAGGAGCAGGAAGAGACGCTTGTCAGCCTGCGCGAGGGTAGACGAAATCAACCGCTCGATCTAACAGCAGGACCAGCCCGGAAAGTGCTGCTGGTGAGCTGTTCAGCTGAGCGCCACTGGCTTTACTGGGATATGGCTACCCTGAATGCGGATATGCAAACATGCCATATCTTGCTCCAGGAATTAAGCCTGTTGTATAGCCAGCAGGCACCAGAAGAAGAGGAACCCCTGCAATACGCCGATCTGACAGAATGGCTATACGACATCGCACAGGAGGAAACCGATTCCCCAGGTGGTGCGTACTGGCTTTCCACAACACGCGCGCTGCAAAATACAGTGTCTCTCCCCTACGAGCAACCAGTCGATCGGCATGCGTCTTTTGTTCCACATGCGTTGACGCTAGAGCTCCCAGAACGGATGCTCTCACAGATGCAAGCACTGGTCGAGCTGCTGGGTGTGTCAGAGAAAAGTCTCCTGCTCGCATGCTGGGGTATCGTTCTCGCACGCCTGACAGATCAAACGGGCGTGCTTATCGGGACCAACAACGATGGGAGAGGATATCAAGAGGTCAAGCAAGCGGTTGGCCTACTCGCCAGGTCCCTTCCCCTCGTGTATCAGTTTCAAAAACAGGCCAGCTACCGGCAGGTGGTGCAGCAGGTCGAGGAGACGCTGAGCCAGGCAGACGAATGGCAAGAGTATTTTAGCTGGCAGTTCGTTGAGGCAGAAGATAGCGATGCGGAAGAGCCGTTTTGCCCCTTTGGCTTTAGCTATGAGGCGCTCCCGCTCCCATGGCAGACAGGACAAATCGAGTGGAGGGTCATAGATCAAGGCATGGATCTGGACTACTTCAAAGTAAATATGGTCTGCCTGAGAAGTGCTGAGGGCCTGCGGGTAGCGCTCCACTATGATCACCGGGCCTTTCGCCAGCAGGATATACAGCGTTTACAGCAGCAGTGGCAGATAGTCTGCGAACAGGTGCTGGCCAATCCAGATGTGGTCATTGATACGCTGCATCTGCTCACAGAACAGGAAAAACACCTCATGGTGTCTGAGTGGAATGCCACGCAGGCGAATTATCCTGTTCATCAGGGCATTCACAAACTCTTTGAAGCTCAGGCGCGTCAACATCCTCAGGCCCCGGCCTTGCGCTATGGAGAGCTGCTGCTGAGCTATGGACAGCTAGAGCAGCAGGCGAATCAACTCGCTCACCTGCTTCTGACAGCTGGCCTGCAGCCAGGCGGCCATGTCGCGCTTTGCCTGCCCCGCAACCACTGGACGATCATTAGTTTGCTGGCGGTACTTAAGGCAGGCGGCGTCTATATTCCACTGGAGGTGGATGTGCCTGCCGCGCGTCTGCAGGCCCTGCTACAGCAGCTAGAACCAGCCCTGATCCTTAGCAGCAAGCAGCTAGAGGATCGCCTGCCATCATCCACGGCCCCAGTGTTACTGATCGAGATGCTCGTACAGCAGCTGACGGGACAGCCTGTTACGACACCGGAGATAAAGGTAAATCGCGACAGCCTGGCCTATATCATGTACACTTCTGGCTCTACGGGAGTTCCCAAGGGGGTTGAGATCCGCCAGGAGAGCGTGAGCAACTATACGCAGGCGCTCTGTCAGCTGCTAGAGGTGAAAGAGGGCTGGCACTTTGCTACCGTGTCTTCGCTGGCCGCCGATCTAGGCAATACCGCTATCTTTTGTGGCCTCGCTTCTGGCGGGTGCGTCCATATACTTCCCTACGAGCTGGTCACTGATGCCATCGCGCTCTCTGCCTATGCGCAGAGGTATCCCCTGGATGTGCTCAAGATCGTGCCTTCCCATCTACAGGCGCTGCTCTCATCAGAGGCGGCCGCTGTGCTCCCGCGAAGACGACTCATTCTGGGCGGCGAAGCTTTGCCCTGGTCCCTGGTGCGGCAGATTCAACAGGCGCGGCCAACCTGCCAGATCTACAATCATTATGGCCCGACCGAGGCCACCATAGGCGCTGTAGTCTATCAATTGGGAGATACCCAGGAGATACAGATGCCCCAGGGACAGCAATACAGCGTGCCGATCGGTCGCCCAATTGCCAATATACAGGTGTATCCTCTCGATGCTCAACTGCGGTTGCTCCCGGTCGGATCAAAAGGAGAGCTCTACATTGGAGGCTCTGGCATAGCTCGGGGCTATCTGTCTCGGCCAGACGTCACAGCCGAGCGTTTTGTGCCCGATCCCTTTAGCAATCAAGAAGGTGCCCGCCTCTATCGCACCGGCGATATGGTGCGCTATCGTGCCGATGGAGTCCTGGAGTTCATTGGCAGGCAGGACACCCAGGTCAAACTGCGCGGATACCGCATCGAGCTTGGAGAGATCGAAGCGCAATTGAGAAAGCTTCCCGACGTAAAAGAAGCGGTCGTTCAGTTATGGACCGAGGAAAGTCGAGAGGATACTCTGCTAGGTTATGTCGTATCGCATCAGCAGCCAGGACCCGATCAGGAACAACTCAGACAGGCTCTGATGAAACAGTTGCCCGCATATATGGTGCCGGCTCAGGTGCTGCACTTAGATGCCTTGCCTCTCACAACCAACGGGAAAGTGGATCGGCAGCGCTTACCAGGACCCCTATCACCCGGACAAGAAAAATCACGGCAACCGGAACAGATGCATACACCGGTAGAGGAAGTGATGCTGGGGATCTGGCAGGACGTGCTGCAGATTGAGCGGATTAGCAGAACCGATAATTTCTTCCAGCTGGGAGGCCATTCATTATTGGGTACCAGGGTGACTGCACGGCTGCAGGCCATCTTTGGCATAGCAGTGCCGATTACCTGGCTCTTTGAATCTCCTACGGTGACGCAGCTATCCAGGCGTATTGCGGATGAGCTGCAATTAGGGCAGGGTATACAGCTGCCACCTATCGAGCCGGCCTCGCGCCAGCAGCCGCTGCCGCTCTCTTTTGCCCAGCAACGCCTCTGGTTCCTGGACCAGCTGGAGCCCGGCAGCTCCGCCTACTCGATCCCCCAGGCGCTCCGCCTGCGTGGTCCCCTCGATCTGCGCGCCTTCCTGCAGGCCCTGCACGCCCTCATCCTGCGCCATGAAAATCTGCGCACCACCTTCCCCCTGCGCGATGGTCAGCCGATCCAGCTCATCCATCCCCAACCGTTGACCCCCTTGCTCGTCCTGGATCTGAGCACCCTGCCCTCCCAGGAGCGCGAGCTCGTCACCCTCCAGCTCCTCCAGCAGGCGGCCGCACAACCATTCGACCTGGCCCAGGGCCCTCTGCTACGCTACCTGCTGCTGCGCCTGGCGGAGCAGCAGGAACACGTCCTGCTCCTCAACCTGCACCACATCGTCTCTGATGGCTGGTCTGGCGGCATCCTCTTCCGTGAACTCAGTATCCTGTACCTGGCCGCGCTACACCACCAGCGGGCCGCGCTCCCCCCTTGCCCATCCAGTATGCTGATTATGCCCTCTGGCAGCGTTCCTGGCTCCAGGGTGAGGTACTCGCACGGCAACTGGACTACTGGAAGCAGCAGTTGAGAGGTCTCACCCCCCTGGAACTACCCACCGACCAGCCCAGACCCGCCGTCCAGACCTTCCACGGCGCGCTCCACCAGCGCCGCCTGCCACGCGCCTTGAGTCAGCAACTGCACGAGCTCTCCCAACGCGAAGGGGTCACGCTGTTTATGACCCTGCTGGCTGCCTTCCAGGTCTTGCTCTCGCGCTACAGCGGTCAGCAGGATATCGCCGTGGGCACCCCGATCGCCAACCGGACGCGCGAGGAGGTCGAGGGACTGATCGGCTTCTTTGTCAACACGCTGGTGCTGCGCAGCGACCTCTCGGGCAACCCTGCGTTTATCGAGCTGCTGGCGCGGGTGCGCGCCATGGCCCTGGGAGCCTATGCCCATCAGGAAGTTCCTTTTGAGCAGGTGGTGGAGGCGCTGCAGCCCCAGCGAGACCTGAGCCGCTCCCCGCTCTTCCAGGTCCTCTTTGAACTCAAAAATAGGGAGGAGGATGAGGAGCTGTCGGGGTCGGCAGAGCTCCAGGCAGAGAACGTTGCGCTTGAGCAGCACAGTGCCAAGTTTGAGCTGAGCGTCATCGTGACCGAGAGCCCTGAAGGCTTGCAGATCACGCTGGAATACAGCACCGATCTCTTTGCGACCAGTACCATCCAGCGCTTACTGGCACATTGGCAGGTCTTACTTGAGGGCATCGTGGCCACTCCTGAGCAGCCGCTCTCGTCGCTGCCACTCTTGACTGCTTCCGAGCATAGCCAGCTGCTCTTTGAGTGGAACCAGGCAAGCGATGCGTCCTATCAGAAAACGTGTGTGCATAGGATCTTTGAAGCCCAGGTTGAAAAGACACCAGATGCAGTGGCGCTCGTATGTGAAGAGGGGCAGGTGACGTACGACCAGCTCAATCAGCGCGCGAATCAGTTGGCCCACTATTTACAAAGCCGGGACATCGGTCCTGATGCGCTGGTTGGCATCTGTGTGGAACGCTCGCTCGCTATGGTCGTTGGGATGCTGGGCGTTCTGAAGGCGGGCGGAGCCTATATCCCTCTCGATCCTACCCTTCCACCAACTCGCCTGCAACTTTTGCTTGAAGAGACCAGAGCTCCCATCCTACTGACCCAACAATATCTGCTGGCGCAACTTCCCATTCAGCAGGTTCAGACCCTTTGCCTGGATACGCAGTGGGTGAAGATCGCTCAGCAAAGCGCGCAGCAGCCTGTCAGCCGCACAGAGGCCGACAACCTAGCCTACATGATCTATACATCGGGCTCAACGGGTCACCCCAAAGGGGTGATGATCTCGCATGCCGCGCTCTCCAACCACATGCTCTGGATGCAGACTACCTTCCCTCTCACCCCCGCCGATCGCGTGCTGCAAAAAACCCCTGCCAGCTTCGATGCCTCCGTCTGGGAGTTCTACGCTCCCCTGCTGGCTGGCGCCTGCCTCGTCCTGGCTCAGCCCGATACCCACCGCGATAGCGCCGCCCTCGCCCTGACGCTGGCCCACCAGCAGATTAGCATCCTGCAGGTGGTCCCCACCCTGCTGCACGCCCTCCTCGATGAGCCGCTGCTGCCATACTGCCACCATCTGCGCTCCCTGTTTTGCGGCGGTGAGGAACTGCGCGCCGATCTGCTTCGCCGCGCCATGACCTCCCTACCCCCCACCACGCGCCTCTACAACCTCTACGGACCCACCGAAGCGACGATCGATGCCACCTGCTGGCCCTGTGAGCCAGATCCACAGCTCGCTCGCGTCCCCATCGGACGCCCGATCTCCAATCTCCAGGTCTACCTGCTCGATGCGTACCTGCAGCCCGTTCCCATCGGGGTCCCCGGAGAGGTCTTCCTCGGCGGCGCTGGCCTGGCACGCGGCTATCATCGCCGATCCGACCTGACCGCCGAGGCGTTCCTGCCCCATCCCTTCAGCTCGGAGCCGGGTGCCCGCCTCTACCGGACCGGCGATCTGGCCCGCTTCGTCCCCCAGCGCTCCAACACCCTGCAATACCTGGGACGCCGGGATGCGCAGGTCAAGCTGCGGGGCTATCGCATCGAACCCGGCGAGATCGAGGCAATCCTCAGTACCCATCCCGCCGTCAGCGCGGCGGCGGTCGGGATGCAGCACACCAGGACAAACACTGCGGTCGCCGAGCAGCGCCTGATCGCCTATGTGGTGCGCACACCCGAGCATGCGCTCTCCTTGCAGGAGCTGCGCTCCTATCTGGGGGAGCGGCTGCCCCAGTACATGCTCCCCTCGGGACTGGTTGAACTGGAGCAGCTGCCCCTGACCTCTTCGGGCAAAGTGGATCGCCGGCAGCTGGCAACCCTGACGGTAGACGAAGAGCCAGGGAACCAGGACACCGAGCAGCGACCACGCAATGAACTGGAGGAACTGGTGTCTCAGGTCTGGAAGCAGGTTCTGCAGCGCGACCAAGTCGGCCTGCAGGAGAACTTCTTTGAGCTCGGAGGCCACTCCCTACTGGCTACCCAGGTGGTCGCTCGCCTACGCAAGCTGCTCCACACCGAGGTCCCCTTGCTGCTGCTCTTTGAGGCTCCCACCATATCTCTGCTGGCGGCTCGCCTCCAACTGCTGTTGCGCCAGGCACAGGGACACACACAGCCGATGCCGCCACTGCTGCCCGTGCCGCGCGATCAGGATCTCCCCCTCTCTTTCGCTCAGCAGCGCCTCTGGTTCTTGCACCAGTTCGCTCCTCGCAGCGCCGCCTATAGCATTCCCGTTTTCGCTCGTCTGCACGGCACCCTGGCGATCCCCGCCCTACGCGCCAGCCTCTCGGCGCTCATCCAGCGCCATGAAAGCCTGCGCACCGTGTTTGAAGAGCGCCAGGGGCAGGTGCTTCAACGCATCGTCCAGCAGACGCCGATCCCGTTCCCCGTGATCGATCTCAGCGGCTATGACCACCAGCAGCGTGAAGCGGCCATTGAACAGCTCGTGGAACAAGAGGCCGAACAGCCCTTTGACCTGCGCCAGGGACCCCTGCTGCGCAGCTGGCTGCTGCGCCTTTCACCTCAGGAGCATATCCTGTTCCTGACCATGCACCACATCGTCTCCGATGGCTGGTCCATGGGCATCCTCGTCCAGGAGCTGACAGCTCTCTATCAGGCGTTCAGAGCAGGCGAGCCCTCACCCTTGCCCCCGCTGCCTATCCAATACGCCGATTACGCCTCCTGGCAGCGCGGCTGGCTGCAGGGCGAGGTGCTCAAAGAGCAGATCCGCTACTGGACCCAGCAGCTCAATGGGGCACGCGCGCTGGAGCTGCCCACCGATTATCCGCGCACCCGTGCCCTTAGCCAGCAGGGCGCGCATTATGGATTTCAGCTAGATGCCCAGCTGGCGCAGGCACTACGGCAACTGAGCCAGCAAGAGGGGGCGACCCTGTTTATGACCCTGCTGGCCGCCTTCCAGATCCTGCTCTATCGTCTCAGTGGTCAGGAGGATATCGTGGTCGGCACTGATAGCGCCAACCGCTCCCATCTGGAGACCGAGAAGCTGATCGGCTTCTTCGTCAATCTGCTGGCACTGAGAGGACACGTGAATGGGAAATTACCCTTCCACGATTTTCTGCACACGATGCGGGAAGTCATCATCAATGCATATACACATCAGGATTTTCCATTTGAGATGATTATTGAGCATTTACACCTGCAAAGAGAGGGTAGTCGTACCCCACTGATAAACGCCCTTTTTGTCATGCAGAATGTGCCATTGACTGATGCGGAGCTTCCGGATCTTACCATAACTTCGATTGATAGCGACACGACCTCTGCCAAGTTCGATATGGCGCTCTTTGTGACGGAAGAACCTGCAGGACTTGGTTGTTCGGTCGCCTATAGCACTGATTTATTTAAAGAGGCAACTATTGAGAGGATAATGAACCACTATGCGGCATTGCTACAGGCCATTGTGACTCATCCTGAAACTCCAATTGATCATCTGGAGATCTATAGCAAGGAAGAAGAGCAGCAGCGCACTGTCCAAAAGAAAAAGAGCCTGCAGCGCCATCTGAGCAAACTGAAAGATTTTAAAGAGGATATGATCGACCTTTCTTAAGAAGAGTGGGATACAGCGCTCTCGTGGATGTCCACGGTAGCCAAAGCGTTGATGCCCGTATCTCGCACATAGCTTATAGATTGAGGAGTCAAAGTAGATGCAAACGATAGATGTAAAAGGGGCTCGTCTTTCCCCACAACAGTCGCGTCTCTGGTCCTGGACACAGGATAAGCCATGGTCCCGTGTGCAATGTGCCATTGAGATCACAGGATATTTTGAGCCTGCGGTGTTCCAGCAAGCGCTTCAGTACGTTGTTGATCGGCATGAGATCTTGCGTACAGCCTTTGTTCAGGTCCCTGGTGTAGAGCTACCGATGCAGGCTATCAGTAGTTACAGCAAGGTCTCCTGCCCGCTGATCGATCTTCAACATATAAGTAGTAAAAACCAGCAAATATTTCAGGATGAACATTGGCGCGCGCTCTTGCAACATCCTTTTGACCTGGAGCATGGACCATTGCTCTACGCTGAAGTATTGCGCCTTTCTCCCCAATCTCACATACTGCTGCTAACCGTTCACGCTCTCTGCGCGGATGCTCCGGCGCTGAAACAGCTAAGCACAGCGATCTTTGAGAACTATGCCGCCCGCCTGGATAATAGAGGAGAAGGAGAGGAGGAGGAACCACTCCAGTATACGAATGTGAGTGCGTGGCTCAATGAGTTACTGCAAGACGACGAGGCGGAGGAGCAACTGGCGTACTGGCGCAAGCTAGATCTCTCGCAGCTCGGGAATCTGTCTCTGCCCTTTCAGCGCAGTGAAAAAAACATTTATCAGAACTGGAGCCTTTCGGCCCCGACCTTATCCAAGCCACAGGAGCATGACATCCTTCTCTCAGAGGATGTACAGCGGCAGATTCAACTTTTAGCCCAGCGCTTTAACGTTACGACTGAGGTGATATTACTGGCAAGCTGGCATACACTCCTCTGGCGACTTACAGGCGATCAAGAACTGGTCCTGGGTCTATCATGTGATGGACGCCCCTACGAGGAACTGGTTGATCTGATTGGACCTTATGCCCGTATGGTGCCGCTCTCCATCAGTCTGACGAATCAGCGCTCATTTGCATGGGTACTTACGCAAATGCAGCAACTCTACCAGCAGGCGCTTGAAAAGCAACTTTATTTTACCTGGGAAGCTCTCAGTTCAAACACACCGGCACAGCGTTCATTTCCGCTCAGTTTCGCTTATGAATCACAACCTGAACCTGCGATCTATGGCCCGCTGGCCGTCACATGGCCGCGCCAGGAAGAATGGGGGGAGCCATTCCAGCTGCAGCTGCGTGCACAACAGACCAAAGCATCGCTACAACTACAGCTTGCTTATAACCCATCCCTATTCTCTGGTGAGCAGATTCAGCGTCTGGCTGGATTACTGCTCCAGTGCATCAGCAGCGTAGCCGAACAGCCGGAGGCGGCGCTCAGCTCTCTGGCGCTACTTACGCCACTGGAGCAAGTAACACAACAGGAGCGCTGGCAGGGTCAGCAGCGTGACTGGCCCTTCGTTCCCTTGCATCAACGTTTCCAGGCTCAGGTCCAGCGCCAGCCAGCAGCTCCAGCTTTACGCTTTGGTACGGTGTTGCTGAGCTATCAGGAGGTTGAGCAAGTTACGAATCAACTGGCCAACCTGCTGTTGTCACATGGGGTACTCCCCGGTCAGCGGATCGCCCTGTATCAGCGTCGCGACCAGTGGGCCATTATCAGCATATTAGCCGTACTCAAGGCGGGAGGATGCTATGTGCCCCTGGATGAGGACCTACCACCTTCCCGCGTCAGGCTCCTCCTGGGCCAGATAGCCCCGGCTGCCATTATATATAGCCGTGAACTGCAGGAGCAGATCGTTTCACTGGATGACAATCCGGCTGTTACGATCCAGGTCGAGTCCCTGCCAGCTATACTTGAAGATCAGCCAGCGAGCCCGCCGGAGGTAGCGATTCAACCCCAGCAGGTAGCCTCGGTGATCTATACCTCCGGCTCCACGGGTAGTCCCAAAGGGGTCCAGATCAGCCAGCAAAGCATCAGCAATTATACGCAGGCCCTATGCGATCTGCTGGAAGTGCAGTCTGGCTGGCATTTTGCCACCGTCTCCAGCCTGGCTGCCGACCTGGGCAATACCTCCATCTTCTGTGCTCTGGCTTCTGGTGGTTGCCTCCATTTGCTTCCTTATACCCTTGTCACCGATGGCGCGGCCTTTGCCAGCTATGCCCGTAGCCATGCTCTTGATGTGCTTAAAATTGTGCCAACACACCTACAGGCACTGCTCGCTACCGGAGCGAGCGGGATTATTCCTCGCCAGCGCTTGATCCTGGGTGGAGAGGCCCTGCCTTGGACCCTGGTTGAGCAGCTTAAACACAGCCCGGATGCTCCACAGACCTGTCGACTCTACAATCATTATGGGCCGACCGAGACGACCATAGGAGCTATGGTCAATCCTTTGGGGCTGCTGTACCAGGTCTACATTCCTGATCCACAGGATCGCGCTTATAGTGTGCCGATTGGTCATCCAATCTCTAACGTACATGTCGCGATATGGGATGATGAACGCCATGCCGTCCCCCAGGGCTGCAAGGGAGAGCTGTATATTGCGGGCGAGGGCGTTTCGCTGGGTTATCTGAATGCCCCGGACGAGACGGCCGAACGCTTTTTGATCAGCGAGCAGACACGCTGGTATCGTACTGGCGATGTCGTGCGCGAGAACGAAGAGGGGCTAATAGAGTTTATTGGTCGCCAGGACGCCCAGATCAAGTTGCGTGGATACCGCATCGAGCCTAGTGAAATTGAAGAGCACCTGCGAAATTTGCCGACAGTGCGTGAGGCGGTCGTGCAATTGCGCACAGATGGACCCGACGAGCTGGAGGGAGATCCTTACCTGGTTGGTTATATCATCCCCTGGAAACAGCCAGGGCCCGATCAGCAGAGTGTATGCGAAGCTTTGAATCAGCAGCTACCATCTTATCTTGTCCCCAGATATATTGTCTGCCTGGAGCAGTTCCCACTCTCGCCCAATGGCAAACTGGATCGCCGGCGCCTGCCTGCGCCCTCAGCCGAAAGCGGAGGAAAAACGCGCGTAGAGCCGATCGAGGATGTGCGCACCCCTGTTGAGGCCATGGTGCAGCAGATCTGGCGGCACGTTCTGGATGTGCGCGAAATCGGTCGCAGCGATGATTTCTTTCAGTTGGGCGGACATTCCTTGCTGGGCACACGCCTTATCGCCCAGATGCGTACAGC
The DNA here is from genome assembly GCF_016587395.1 of Ktedonobacter sp. SOSP1-52. Lineage (NCBI taxonomy): Bacteria > Bacillati > Chloroflexota > Ktedonobacteria > Ktedonobacterales > Ktedonobacteraceae > Ktedonobacter > Ktedonobacter sp. SOSP1-52. The sequence goes on along the minus strand of NZ_BNJH01000005.1, from coordinate 725,609 downwards.
ATTCGGTGTAGAAGTTCCCATTACCTGGCTGTTTGAAACGCCTACAGTTGCCGGGCTCGCACTGCGCATCGAAGAGGCTCTGCGCCAGGGGCATGGAGTGGCCCTGCCACCTCTCGTGCCAGCAGCCCGTGATCACCGATTGCCACTTTCCTTTGCCCAGCAGCGCCTCTGGTTCCTGGATCAGCTGGAGCCGGGAAGCAGTACCTATACGATTCCACGGGAGATGCGTTTGCGTGGAAAGCTGGATCGTCGGGCGTTGTGGCAGGCGCTGCATGAGGTCATCCTGCGCCACGAGAATCTGCGCACCACCTTCCCCAGCCAACAAGGTGAGCCCTGGCAGCAGATCAGCCCACAGCCCTCTCCGAGATGGCCGTGGTGGATCTGCGCTTCCTGTCACCGGAGACGCGCACCGAGCAGGCTCGGCTCCTCGCCCAGCAGGAGGCGGCCCATCCCTTCGATCTGGCCCGGGGACCCCTGCTGCGCAGCTGGCTGCTCCAACTGGCCGCAGAGGAGCAGGTCCTCTTGCTCACCCTACACCACATCATCTCCGATGGCTGGTCCAGTGGCCGACTCATCGAAGAGCTGACCAGGCTCTATCTGGCCCGCCAGCGCGGCGAGGCCGCTACGCTGCCCGCCCTGCCTGTACAGTATGCCGACTATGCCTCTGGCAGCGTTCCTGGCTCCAAGGTGAGGTGCTCGCCCGGCACCTGGACTACTGGAAGACGCGTCTGGCGGGTCTGTCACCACTGAACCTGCCCACCGATCATCCCCGACCCGCTATCCTCAGCTTCCAGGGCGCCAAACAGCATGTGCTTTTGCCTGCCGACCTCAGCACGCAGTTGCAGACCTTCTCCCAACGCGAAGGGGTCACGCTGTTTATGACGCTGCTGGCCGCCTTCCAGGTCTTGCTGACCCGCTACAGCGGCCAGCAGGATATCGCCGTGGGTAGCCCGATCGCCAACCGCACCCATCAGGAGTTGGAGGGGCTGATCGGCTTCTTCGTCAACATGCTGGTGCTGCGCAGCGACCTGGCGGACAATCCCTCCTTCCGCGACCTGCTCGCCCAGGTCCGTACCACAACCCTGGATGCCTATGCGCACCAGGATGTGCCCTTTGAGCAGGTAGTCGAGGCCATGCCGCAGCAACGCGAGGGCAATCGCTCACCGCTCTTCCAGGTCGCCTTTGTGCTGCAGAACGCGCCCGATGCCATCCTGGCAGCTGAGCAGTCGCCACTGCAGGTCGAGGAGGACGATGAGACCCTCAATAACAGCACCGCCAAGTTTGAGTTGACGATGATCATGTCCGAGGGGCGACAGGGACTACATGCTACCCTGGAATATGCCACCGAGCTGTTCAGCGATGCCTTCATTGCCCGCTTCTTAGCCCACTGGCAGCACCTCTTGAGGGCCATTGTCGCCAGCCCCGACCAGCACATTCAGGCCCTCCCCTGCTGGACACCGCCAAGCAGCAGGCGCCAGTGCCGCTGGCGTGGCATGTGCTGCCACCCGCGCGCGTGCTCCAGTACGAACAGGTTCTGGGACAAGCACTGGATGCCACCACCCTGCTGGTATTGGATGAGGCGTTGCAGCCCGTGCCTGCCGATGTGGTTGGCCAGCTCTATATCGAGAGCGTGGATAGCCAGTCGGGAATGCAACGCTATGGCACAGGAGACCGGGTGCGCTATCGTTCCTCGGGTGCGCTGGAGTATCTGGATCACCCGGAGCATCCACGCCAGGTGCTCATCGATGGCACATCGCTCTCCCTCGACGAGCTCGAAGAGCAGATCCGCCACCACCTCGGAGCGCAGAACTGCCGCCTGATTGCCCAGCAGAGCCATCGTGGGGTCCAGGAGTTGGTAGCCTACCTGGTCACCAGCGGACAGGGCACCACGGAGAGCTGGCGCGAGCAGTTGCAGTCATCGCTGCCAGCGGCTCGCATCCCGCAGAGCTTCCTGCCGGTCTCTCACCTGCCGCTCACCCCAATGGGTGAGATCGACGATCAGGCCCTGTTAGAGATGGCGCCGCTCACACCCCAGACGCTGGCCCAATGGGAACACTACTTACGCCAGCAGGACGAGGTGGAGCAGGTGGCGGTCCTTACTCAGGAGCACAGTCGCGTCCCACTGCCGCTCCACCTGGACGATTTGCTCCCCGATTGGGGCCTGCGCGTCCCCCAGCCGCACGTCCCAGAAGAGGAAGGCAGCCCGGCGCAAGCACCCAGGCAATCTGAAGATCGAGGGAATACGGCTGGAGCCCCGCTCTCGCTGGCGCGAGGCCGCGAGCTGCGGCTGGAACCCGAGATTACCACGCTGCCACAGATGCTGCTGCGCGCCGCCGCTCCGGACAATCAGGCGCATCTGACCTACCTGTTGCCCGATGGCCGCGAGCTGGTCTCTAGCTATCCACAGCTGCTCTCCCAGGCACGCCAGGTCCTCGCCGGCCTGCGCCTGCTGGGCCTGCGTCCCCAGGACAAGGTCATCATCCAGGTCGAGGCCTGTCAGGAGTTCCTCCCCATCCTCTGGGGCTGCCTGCTCGGTGGCATAATCGCCGTCCCCGTCGCCATCGCTCCTACCTATGCTCAGCCCACCAGCGCCAGTACCCGCCTCTTCCACGCCTGGAACCTGCTCGGCCAGCCCATCGTGGTCGCTGGCAGTACCATCGCCACCCCTCTGCGCTCCCTGGCCGAGGACCAGGGCTGGCATGAGTTTAGCGTCGTTCCCTATCCCACCCTGCAGGCCTGCACCTCCGAGGCCGAGCCCTTCCTGGACAGCCAGCCTGATGACCTGGCCCTCATCCTGCTCACTTCCGGCAGCACCGGCGCCCCCAAAGGCGTCATGCAGTGCCATCGCTCCCTCTTGAGTCAGATCCAGGGCATGATCCAGCAGTTGGGCTGCACCCCTCGCCAGGGGCTCACCTTCAACTGGATGCCCCTGGACCACGTAGGCGGCGTGGTGATGCTGCACTTCCACGCCCTCTTCCTGGCCCAAAGCCAGGTCCATACCCTCCCCCAGTATGTCCTGCACGATCCCTTGCGCTGGCTCGATGCCATCGAGCGCTACCAGGCCACTACCACCTGGGCTCCCAACTTCGCCTTTGGCCTGCTCAACGAGCGCGCCGAGGAGCTCAGTCAGCGGCAGTGGGACCTCTCCTCAATGCAGCACCTGATCAATGCTGGCGAGGCGATTGTGGCCACGGTAGCCGCGACCTTCCTGCAGGTGCTGCAGCCCCATGGCTTACCCGCCACGGCCATGCGCCCGGTCTGGGGCATGTCGGAGACCTGCTCGGGTGTCACCTTCACCATCTTCCCGGCTCAGCCCGCCCCCACCTCGCAGCTCGTGGAGGTCGGCGAGCCCATCCCCGGCTTCGCCCTGCGCCTGGTCGATGGGGAGGATCAGCTTGTCGAGCAGGGACGCATCGGCCGCCTGCAAGCCCAGGGTCCCTCGGTCACCCGTGGCTACTACCACAATGCCCAGGCCACCGACGAGGCCTTTACCGCCGATGGCTGGTTCGATACCGGCGATCTGGGCCTGATGCGCCAGGGGCAACTGACCATCACCGGACGCGCCAAGGATACCATCATCATCAATGGTATCAACTACTATAGCCAGGAGATCGAGGCAGCCGTCGAGGAACTGGAGGAGGTCGAGACCTCCTACACCGCCGCCTGCGCCGTGCGCGAGGGCGAGAGCGCCACCGATCAACTGGCCGTCTTCGTCGTCAGTCGCCTCGACGAGGACCAGGTGCTGGAGGTGCTGAAGAAGGTGCGAGCCAAAGTCAGTGCCCGCGTAGGCATCACGCCCACCTATGTGCTGCCAGTCGAGCCAGACGACATTCCCAAGACCGGCATCGGCAAGATCCAGCGCCCCCAGATCAAGCAGGCCTTTGAAGCAGGGCACTATCGCGAACGGGTCAAGCAGTTGGATCGGCTGCAGGGCAATGCCAACACTCTGCCCGACTGGCTCTATCGCCCCAGCTGGCAGCGCCTGGAACTGCCTCAGCTCCCCCTCCAGGTGGATCACGGACGTACCCTGATCATCACGACCGCAGCAACGGCCGAGACAGGAAAAGCCCTGTCAGAGCAATTGCAGCAGCAGGAGCACCAGGTCCTACTCCTTCAGTGGGATCCCAACCAGGCAGCTGAGCAGGTGGCGGCCCTGGCCACCACCCTGGCCACCACGGACCGACCGGTCACCCGGGTTGTTCAGTTTGGGGAACCAGCGCCTGTGGGCGACGAGGCACCTCCACAGGAGCACCTCGACGCCATGGCCCATCGCATACATGACCTTCGCACGCTGGTCCAGTTGCTTGCCCGCGAGCAGCGCCGGGAGGAGGAGCCACTCACCCTGCTGACCGTCAGCACCGCTGCCGATGAGCTCGACAGCGCACTCCAGGCACCCATGAGTGGCTTCGTGAAGACCCTGTCCCGCGAACTGCCCTGGCTCCACGCCATCCATCTCACCCTCGCCAGCACTGAGCCCGCTCTCGCCAGCGCCCAGATCCTGGCCGAGCTGGCCCACAACCAGACAGAACCGGAGGTCACCTATCAGCCCGAGGGCCGCTACGTCCACCGCCTGGCCCCCATCGATTGGCCCTCCCTCCCCTCACAATCTGTTCCTCTGCGACGCCATGGCGTCTACCTGCTCAGCGGCGGCAGCGGTGGCCTGGGCGTTGAGCTCGCCAGTCACCTCCTGCAGGAGTTCCAGGCCCATCTGCTCCTGCTCGGGCGCACCCCCATCTCTCTCGAGGGCGCTCCCCCCGATCCAGAAACACCAGCTGGACGCCTGGCCCACCTGCAGGCCCTGGCCAGCCGCCACGGCGGCACCGTCCACTATGCCTGCGTCGATGTCTGCGACCTGTCCGCCGTCCAGGCGGCACTGGCCCAGGCCCAGCAGACCTGGCTGCGTCCCCTCGATGGCATCTTCCATCTCGCTGGCGAGTTCCACGAACAGGTCATGCTCCAGGAGACCAACGAGCAGATCGAGGCCAGCCTGCGCCCCAAAGTCCTGGGCGCCTGGACCCTGCATCAGTTGCTCAAAGATCGACCCGGCACCCTCTTCGTGAGCTCTTCCTCCGTCAATGCCTTCTTTGGTGGACGCGCCGTGGGCGCCTATGCCGCCGCCAATGCCTTCCTGGAGGCCTTCGCCCACTACCAGCGCGTCCACTGTGGCCTGCAGAGCTACTGCCTCTCCTGGAGCATGTGGGATGAGATCGGCATGAGCCGCGGCTATCAGCTCAAGGCCTTCTCCCAGGCGCAGGGCTTCCAGTCCATCTCCCCGGCCCAGGGCTGGTACTCCCTGCTGGCCGTGCTCCATCATAGCCTGCCCACCGTCCTGGTCGGCCTCGATGGCGCCAATGCCCATATCCGTCCCTGGCTCACGGGACCTGGCTACGCGCTGCAGGAGGCCGTGGCCTACGTGGCGCCAGCGGTCACCACGCCCTGGCCCGCCTGGTGGGGTGCCCAGCCCGCCAACTATCGCGTGCTCACCCGGACCTCGCTGCCATCCACCGAGACCGGCGCCGTGGATGTGGCACGACTGGGAGGACTACAGCCGAGCGGCAGCCTCCTGACGCGCCAGGAGCCCCGCTCGGCCCTGGAACGGCAGATCCGCGACATCTGGGCGCAGGTGCTCAAGCAACCCCAGATCGGCGTCCTCGACAACTTCTTTGAGCTCGGCGGTCACTCCCTGCTGGCCACCCAGGTGGTGGCTCGCATGCAGCAGGCCTTCCAGGTCGAGATCCCGGTCCGCCAGCTCTTTGAATCACCCACCATCGCCGAACTGGCCCGGGTCCTGGAGCAACAACAGCCATCGAGCGACACGCCACCGCCCCTACAGCGCGTGGCAAGAGATCAGAAGATCCCGCTCTCCTTTGCCCAGCAGCGCCTCTGGTTCCTGGATCAGCTGGAGCCGGGAAGCAGTACCTATACGATTCCACGGGAGATGCGTTTGCGTGGAAAGCTGGATCGTCGGGCGTTGTGGCAGGCGCTGCATGAGGTCATCCTGCGCCACGAGAATCTGCGCACCACCTTCCCCAGCCAACAAGGTGAGCCCTGGCAGCAGATCAGCCCACAGCCCCTCTCCGAGATGGCCGTGGTGGATCTGCGCTTCCTGTCACCGGAGACGCGCACCGAGCAGGCTCGGCTCCTCGCCCAGCAGGAGGCGGCCCATCCCTTCGATCTGGCCCGGGGACCCCTGCTGCGCAGCTGGCTGCTCCAACTGGCCGCAGAGGAGCAGGTCCTCTTGCTCACCCTACACCACATCATCTCCGATGGCTGGTCCAGTGGCCGACTCATCGAAGAGCTGACCAGGCTCTATCTGGCCCGCCAGCGCGGCGAGGCCGCTACGCTGCCCGCCCTGCCTGTACAGTATGCCGACTATGCCCTCTGGCAGCGTTCCTGGCTCCAAGGTGAGGTGCTCGCCCGGCACCTGGACTACTGGAAGACGCGTCTGGCGGGTCTGTCACCACTGAACCTGCCCACCGATCATCCCCGACCCGCTATCCTCAGCTTCCAGGGCGCCAAACAGCATGTGCTTTTGCCTGCCGACCTCAGCACGCAGTTGCAGACCTTCTCCCAACGCGAAGGGGTCACGCTGTTTATGACGCTGCTGGCCGCCTTCCAGGTCTTGCTGACCCGCTACAGCGGCCAGCAGGATATCGCCGTGGGTAGCCCGATCGCCAACCGCACCCATCAGGAGTTGGAGGGGCTGATCGGCTTCTTCGTCAACATGCTGGTGCTGCGCAGCGACCTGGCGGACAATCCCTCCTTCCGCGACCTGCTCGCCCAGGTCCGTACCACAACCCTGGATGCCTATGCGCACCAGGATGTGCCCTTTGAGCAGGTAGTCGAGGCCATGCCGCAGCAACGCGAGGGCAATCGCTCACCGCTCTTCCAGGTCGCCTTTGTGCTGCAGAACGCGCCCGATGCCATCCTGGCAGCTGAGCAGTCGCCACTGCAGGTCGAGGAGGACGATGAGACCCTCAATAACAGCACCGCCAAGTTTGAGTTGACGATGATCATGTCCGAGGGGCGACAGGGACTACATGCTACCCTGGAATATGCCACCGAGCTGTTCAGCGATGCCTTCATTGCCCGCTTCTTAGCCCACTGGCAGCACCTCTTGAGGGCCATTGTCGCCAATCCCGACCAGCGCATTCAGGCTCTCCCCCTGCTGGACACCGCCAAGCAGCAGGCGCCAGTGCCGCTGGCGTGGCATGTGCTGCCGCCCGCGCGCGTGCTCCAGTACGAGCAAATCCTGGGGCAAGCACTGGATACCACCACCCTGCTGGTATTGGATGAGGCGTTGCAGCCCGTGCCTGCCGATGTGGTTGGCCAGCTCTATATTGAGGACCTGCATGCTCACAACACCAATCAGCAGATACAAGAACTCTTTATCCCAGATCCCTGGAGCGACGAACCGGAAGCACGACTCTATGGCACAGGAGACCGGGTGCGCTATCGTTCCTCGGGGCGCTGGAGTATCTGGATCACCCGGAGCATCCACGCCAGGTGCTCATCGATGGTACATCGCTCTCCCTCGACGAGCTCGAAGAGCAGATCCGCCACCACCTCGGAGCGCAGAACTGCCGCCTGATTGCCCAGCAGAGCCATCGTGGGGTCCAGGAGCTAATAGCCTACCTGGTCACCAGCGGACAGGGCGCCACGGAGAGCTGGCGCGAGCAGTTGCAGTCATCGCTGCCAGCGGCTCGCATCCCGCAGAGCTTCCTGCCGGTCTCCCACCTGCCGCTCACCCCAATGGGTGAGATCGACGATCAGGCCCTGTTAGAGATGGCGCCGCTCACACCCCAGACGCTGGCCCAATGGGAACACTACTTACGCCAGCAGGACGAGGTGGAGCAGGTGGCGGTCCTTACTCAGGAGCACAGTCGCGTCCCACTGCCGCTCCACCTGGACGATTTGCTCCCCGATTGGGGCCTGCGCGTCCCCCAGCCGCACGTCCCAGAAGAGGAAGGCAGCCCGGCGCAAGCACCCAGGCAATCTGAAGATCGAGGGAATACGGCTGGAGCCCCGCTCTCGCTGGCGCGAGGCCGCGAGCTGCGGCTGGAACCCGAGATTACCACGCTGCCACAGATGCTGCTGCGCGCCGCCGCACCGGACAATCAGGCGCATCTGACCTACCTGTTACCCGATGGTCGCGAGCTGGTCTCTAGCTATCCACAGCTGCTCTCCCAGGCACGCCAGGTCCTCGCCGGCCTGCGCCTGCTGGGCCTGCGTCCCCAGGACAAGGTCATCATCCAGGTCGAGGCCTGTCAGGAGTTCCTCCCCGTCCTCTGGGGCTGCCTGCTCGGTGGCATAATCGCCGTCCCCGTCGCCATCGCTCCTACCTATGCTCAGCCCACCAGCGCCAGTACCCGCCTCTTCCACGCCTGGAACCTGCTCGGCCAGCCCATCGTGGTCGCTGGCAGTACCATCGCCACCCCTCTGCGCTCCCTGGCCGAGGACCAGGGCTGGCATGAGTTTAGCGTCGTTCCCTATCCCACCCTGCAGGCCTGCACCTCCGAGGCCGAGCCCTTCCTGGACAGCCAGCCTGATGACCTGGCCCTCATCCTGCTCACCTCCGGCAGCACCGGCGCCCCCAAAGGCGTCATGCAGTGCCATCGCTCCCTCTTGAGTCAGATCCAGGGCATGATCCAGCAGTTGGGCTGCACCCCTCGCCAGGGGCTCACCTTCAACTGGATGCCCCTGGACCACGTAGGCGGCGTGGTGATGCTGCACTTCCACGCCTCTTCCTGGCCCAAAGCCAGGTCCATACCCTCCCCCAGTATGTCCTGCACGATCCCTTGCGCTGGCTCGATGCCATCGAGCGCTACCAGGCCACTACCACCTGGGCTCCCAACTTCGCCTTTGGCCTGCTCAACGAGCGCGCCGAGGAGCTCAGTCAGCGGCAGTGGGACCTCTCCTCAATGCAGCACCTGATCAATGCTGGCGAGGCGATTGTGGCCACGGTAGCCGCGACCTTCCTGCAGGTGCTGCAGCCCCATGGCTTACCCGCCACGGCCATGCGCCCGGTCTGGGGCATGTCGGAGACCTGCTCGGGTGTCACCTTCACCATCTTCCCGGCTCAGCCCGCCCCCACCTCGCAGCTCGTGGAGGTCGGCGAGCCCATCCCCGGCTTCGCCCTGCGCCTGGTCGATGGGGAGGATCAGCTTGTCGAGCAGGGACGCATCGGCCGCCTGCAAGCCCAGGGTCCCTCGGTCACCCGTGGCTACTACCACAATGCCCAGGCCACCGACGAGGCCTTTACCGCCGATGGCTGGTTCGATACCGGCGATCTGGGCCTGATGCGCCAGGGGCAACTGACCATCACCGGACGCGCCAAGGATACCATCATCATCAATGGTATCAACTACTATAGCCAGGAGATCGAGGCAGCCGTCGAGGAACTGGAGGAGGTCGAGACCTCCTACACCGCCGCCTGCGCCGTGCGCGAGGGCGAGAGCGCCACCGATCAACTGGCCGTCTTCGTCGTCAGTCGCCTCGACGAGGACCAGGTGCTGGAGGTGCTGAAGAAGGTGCGAGCCAAAGTCAGTGCCCGCGTAGGCATCACGCCCACCTATGTGCTGCCAGTCGAGCCAGACGACATTCCCAAGACCGGCATCGGCAAGATCCAGCGCCCCCAGATCAAGCAGGCCTTTGAAGCAGGTGCGTATCGGGACCTGTTGAAAGAACTTGATCGGCTGCAGGGCAATGCCAACACCCTGCCCGACTGGCTCTATCGTCCCAGCTGGCAGCGCCTGGAGCTGCCTCAGCTCCCCCTCCAGGTGGATCACGGACGTACCCTGATCATCACGACCGCAGCAACGGCCGAGACAGGAAAAGCCCTGTCAGAGCAATTGCAGCAGCAGGAGCACCAGGTCCTACTCCTTCAGTGGGATCCCAACCAGGCAGCTGAGCAGGAGCAGGTGGCGGCGGCCCTGGCCACCACCCTGGCCACCACGGACCGACCGGTCACCCGGGTTGTTCAGTTTGGGGAACCAGCGCCTGTGGGCGACGAGGCACCTCCACAGGAGCACCTCGACGCCATGGCCCATCGCATACATGACCTTCGCACGCTGGTTCAGTTGCTTGCCCGCGAGCAGCGCCGGGAGGAGGAGCCGCTCACCCTGCTGACCGTCAGCACCGCTGCCGATGAGCTCGACAGCGCACTCCAGGCACCCATGAGTGGCTTCGTGAAGACCCTGTCCCGCGAACTGCCCTGGCTCCACGCCATCCATCTCACCCTCGCCAGCACTGAGCCCGCTCTCGTCAGCGCCCAGATCCTGGCCGAGCTGGCCCACAACCAGACAGAACCGGAGGTCACCTATCAGCCCGAGGGCCGCTACGTCCACCGCCTGGCCCCCATCGATTGGCCCTCCCTCCCCTCACAATCTGTTCCTCTGCGACGCCATGGCGTCTACCTGCTCAGCGGCGGCAGCGGTGGCCTGGGCGTTGAGCTCGCCAGTCACCTCCTGCAGGAGTTCCAGGCCCATCTGCTCCTGCTCGGGCGCACCCCCATCTCTCTCGAGGGCGCTCCCCCGATCCAGAAACACCAGCTGGACGCCTGGCCCACCTGCAGGCCCTGGCCAGCCGCCACGGCGGCACCGTCCACTATGCCTGCGTCGATGTCTGCGACCTGTCCGCCGTCCAGGCGGCACTGGCCCAGGCCCAGCAGACCTGGCTGCGTCCCCTCGATGGCATCTTCCATCTCGCTGGCGAGTTCCACGAACAGGTCATGCTCCAGGAGACCAACGAGCAGATCGAGGCCAGCCTGCGCCCCAAAGTCCTGGGCGCCTGGACCCTGCATCAGTTGCTCAAAGATCGACCCGGCACCCTCTTCGTGAGCTCTTCCTCCGTCAATGCCTTCTTTGGTGGACGCGCCGTGGGCGCCTATGCCGCCGCCAATGCCTTCCTGGAGGCCTTCGCCCACTACCAGCGCGTCCACTGTGGCCTGCAGAGCTACTGCCTCTCCTGGAGCATGTGGGATGAGATCGGCATGAGCCGCGGCTATCAGCTCAAGGCCTTCTCCCAGGCGCAGGGCTTCCAGTCCATCTCCCCGGCCCAGGGCTGGTACTCCCTGCTGGCCGTGCTCCATCATAGCCTGCCCACCGTCCTGGTCGGCCTCGATGGCGCCAATGCCCATATCCGTCCCTGGCTCACGGGACCTGGCTACGCGCTGCAGGAGGCCGTGGCCTACGTGGCGCCAGCGGTCACCACGCCCTGGCCCGCCTGGTGGGGTGCCCAGCCCGCCAACTATCGCGTGCTCACCCGGACCTCGCTGCCATCCACCGAGACCGGCGCCGTGGATGTGGCACGACTGGGAGGACTACAGCCGAGCGGCAGCCTCCTGACGCGCCAGGAGCCCCGCTCGGCCCTGGAACGGCAGATCCGCGACATCTGGGCGCAGGTGCTCAAGCAACCCCAGATCGGCGTCCTCGACAACTTCTTTGAGCTCGGCGGTCACTCCCTGCTGGCCACCCAGGTGGTGGCTCGCATGCAGCAGGCCTTCCAGGTCGAGATCCCGGTCCGCCAGCTCTTTGAATCACCCACCATCGCCGAACTGGCCCAGGTCCTGGAGCAGCAACAGCCATCGAGCGACACGCCACCGCCCCTACAACGCGTGGCAAGAGATCAGAAGATCCCGCTCTCCTTTGCCCAGCAGCGCCTCTGGTTCCTCAATCAGTTGGAGCCAGATAGTTCCTTCTACAATATGCCGGCGGCCTTACGTCTGGAAGGACCGCTGTCTGTGGATGCGCTAAAGCATAGCTGGAAAGAAATAATACAGCGCCATGAAGTGCTCCGTACCACCTTTGGCATCTCCGATGGTGAAGCTGTGCAACGGATCGTGCCAGAGTGGGAAGAGCAGGAAATCTTCTCGCTGCTGGACCTGAGTCAATGGCCGGAAGAGGAGCGCGAGCAAGAGGCGCGGCGATGGAACAAGCAAGAAGCACTGCAGATCTTTGATCTCACTAGAGGTCCGCTGGTACGTATGCGCGTGCTCAAACTTGGGGCGGACAATCACCTGTTGCTTATAACCATGCATCACATTATCTCCGATGGCTGGTCGCTGGGTATCTTCATCGAAGAGCTGACCACGCTCTACAATGCTCTTGTCCAGGGCAAGCCTGTCGCGTTGCCGCCACTCCCTATCCAGTACGCCGACTTTGCCGTCTGGCAAAATGAGTGGCTCAAAGGGGATCTGCTGGAAAAAGAGCTCACATACTGGAGAGAGCAGCTAGCCGGGATGCCCGAGGTAATTGAGCTACCATTGGATCATGCACGCCCAACCATACAGAGCTATCAGGGTGACCGCCAATCTACCTCGTTCTCGGCAGAGCTAACGCAACGTGTGCGAGAGTTGAGCCAGCAAGAAGAGGTGACCATGTTCATGGCATTGCTAACGAGCTTTGTCGTGCTGTTGTGGCGCTATAGCGGCCAGGAAGATATCGTGGTGGGCACCCCGATCGCTAACCGCAATCGACTCGAACTGGAAGGTCTGATTGGCTTCTTCGCCAATACGCTCATTCTACGTACCAGCCTTACCGACGATCCAACCTTCCGAGAAGTGCTGGAGAGAGTCAAGGAAGTTACGCTGAACGCTTACAGCCACCAGGATGTGCCCTTTGAAAAACTGGTGGAGGTGCTACGACCAGAACGCAAAACGAGCTACGCGCCCCTGGTCCAGGTAATGTTCGCTTCACCACCATCGGTATCCGAACAGCATGAGCTGACCGGCTTAACCATCCATGGCGAGTCAACAGGCAGTGAAACGTCAAACTTTGATCTCATCTGCTACACCATTGACGATGGTCAGGAGCTCGAAGGCCAGCTTACCTATAATAAAGACCTTTTTGAAACTGACACTATTCAACGCTTACTCTCACACTGGGTCGTAGTGTTGGAGCATATGGTCTCAGGTCTTGATCAAAAAATTGGAAGCTTTCCTCTTGTAACTAAAGATGAGTTAGAGCAATTCATTAGTCCATGGAAAGAGCTAGAGAACGATGACGAGTAAAAGTAAGCATAAAGAGATCCGCCATCTTTTTGAGGCCCAGGTAGAGAAGGCACCCGGAGCAATCGCGGTAGCCTGCGCAGGCTCACGCCTGACCTACCAGGAACTCAACCAGCAAGCCAACCAGGTAGCACGCTACCTGTCTACTCGTGGCATCGAGGGCACTACCACAGTGGGACTGTGCTTGGAATATTCTATAGAGCTGGTAGTGGGGCTGATTGGTATTCTCAAGGCTGGTGGAACCTGTGTCCTTCTGGACCCATCCCACCCACAAGAGTGGCAAGAGAGAAGGCTGCAAGATACTCATACGCAGGTTCTGCTGACAAAAGAGCAGTGGCTGACACAGCTACCCCGCTATCAAGGCATGGCTGTCTGCCTTGATAGCGAGGCAGGATCTATCACGCAGGAGAGCCGGGAAAATGGCGCGGAAACAGACGCAAGCAGTGTTACCTTCCTTATCGGAGCAGCCAGCCGCTATGTGATGTTGGAACAGCAGCAACTGAGGTATCACATCCGTTGGTTGCAGAAACGGTTTGCGCTTTCACCAGCAGATACCCTGCTCTCCCTCTCTTCGCCCACCGAGGGAAGCATCCTCTTCGATATTGTCTGGGCGCTCACGGCTGGCTCGTGTCTCCTGATTGCTCCCGGGGGGAAGATCTGCGGGATGGCCAGCGAGTAGAGCACCTGCTGGCCGAATATCGGTGCAGTGTTCTCCATGCAAGCGCGCCATATTTGCGCGCGCTCACCAGTGCGACATTCCCGGAAACGCTACGCCTGGTAATGGCCAGTGGAGAGCCTCCCTCCAATAAAATCGTGAGCACATTTACCAACGATTTCAAAGGGGCATTCTCCTATTTATATGGGGGGCCGGAGGCGGCCTACTCTCTAGAGATGGATGTCGCGGAACAGGCCGATGAAAATGGGCAGATGCTTAGTGGGCATGCAACATCCATGGCCGTCTACATCCTGAATGCGCGCAAACAACTGGTTCCACCCGGGGGCAGCGGCGAGATCTATGTGGCGGGACCCGGGATCGCCTCAGGATATCTGGATCATCCAGAAGAAAACCAGCAGCACTTCCTGAAAGATATCTATTCCGATGCTCGCATGTTCAAAACTGGTCTGCGCGGACGCTATCGGAGCACAGGCAAAATTGAGATCCAGGATACAGATGGCCGTCAGATCTGGGTTGGCGGCTATGCTGTGTGGCTCGATGCGATAGAAGATGCCTTGCTGCGGGAACCTACGATCTATAGCTGCCGGATTATCGCTCGTAGGAACCTAAGTGGTGCCCGGGAACTGGTCGCTTACATCGTAACAGCCAATCAGAGTCCTCCTGAGTTCTGGCTGGAGCAGCTCGGTGCCGCGCTCCCGGAATCCTGGAGGCCACAGGCCTATATTCCTGTCTCCCATATCCCATTGACGGGTACCGGCACGGTAGATGATCAGGCCCTGCTCACCATGGCCCCCTTGAACACACAGGTCATGGCTCAATGGGAGCAGTACCTGCGCAGACAGGAAGGCGTCAAGCAAGTCGCGCTCGTGGTGCAGGAACACATCGACGAGCCGCTGCCACTGCACCTGGCCGACCTCTTGCCTGATTTGGGGAGGCATGCACAGCCACAGGAAAAGCCATCCAGCGCGCCTGTACAGCGGGAACAGGTCTCCACAAACCAGCGGGAACGCCTGTCGATCAGCGAGGGAGGTATCCTACACCTGGATCAGGTTGTCACGACCCTGCCCCAGGCACTTTTGCAGGCCGCCAGCCAGCGGGATAGCCATGCCCGGGTCATCTATGTACTCTCCGATGGCAGTGAGATCGTCTGGACCTACCAGCAGCTCCTGCAGGAGGCCCAACGGGTGCTGGGTGGATTACGGCAACTCGGCGTGCATCCACAAGACAAGGTTATCATGCAGGTGGAGAGGTGCCAGGAGTTTTTACCACTCCTGTGGGGCTGCCTATTAGGGGGCATGGTCCCTGTACCGGTCTCGATTGCGCCCACCTATGAGAAACCGACCAGCGCCAGCAGTCGCCTGCACCACGCCTGGCAATTGTTGGGTCAGCCTATCGTGGTGGCTGGCAGCAACCTGGCTCCATCGTTACAGGTGCTGGCCCAAAACGAGGACTGGAACAACTTCCAGGTGGTCCCTTTCAGCAGCTTACAGACATCCACTGCCTGCGACGAAACCTATCACGAGAGCCAGCCGGAAGATCTGGCCTTGATATTGCTCACCTCGGGTAGCACCGGTGCCTCAAAGGGGGTAACCTTAAATCACCGCAATCTCTTGAGCATGGTCCAGGGCATGATCCAACGGTTCGAGTTCAGCCCCCGCGAAGATGTGACTTTCAACTGGATGCCACTGGACCATGTTGGCGGGATCGTAATGCTCCACCTGCGCTCCCTCTACATGGGCAGCACCCAGATCCACGCGCTCCCACAGACTATCCTGCAAGATCCACTGCGCTGGCTGGATTATCTGGATCGCTATCGTGCCACCGTCACCTGGACCGCCAACTTTGCACTAGGCCTGATCAATGAGCGCGCCGAGGAGATACAGCAGCGCCACTGGGACCTCTCAGCTCTGCGCTACCTGCTCAATGGCGGGGAAGCCATCGTGGGAAAGATCGCGCGTACCTTCTTACAAGTGTTGCAGCTACATAAGCTGCCAGCCACCGCTATGTATCCGGCGTGGGGCATGTCAGAAACGTCTTCAGGGGTCGTGTTTTCCAACCAGTTCGCGTCTCGCCACGACAATGAGGCCGATCAATTAGTTGAGGTAGGCGAGCCCATTCCAGGGCTCTCAGTTCGCCTGGTAAATGAGAACAATCAAGTGGTGCCAGAAGGGCAGGTGGGGCGAATGCAGGTGCGGGGACTCTCCATCACCGGCGGCTACTACCACAATGTCCAGGCCACCAGGGAGGCCTTTACCGCCGATGGCTGGTTCGATACCGGCGATCTGGGCCTGATGCGCGAGGGGCAACTGACCATCACCGGACGCGCCAAGGATACCATCATCATCAATGGTATCAACTACTATAGCCAGGAGATCGAGGCGGCCGTCGAGGAACTAGAGGAGGTCGAGACCTCCTACACCGCCGCCTGCGCCGTGCGCGAGGGCGAGAGCGCCACCGATCAACTGGCCATCTTCGTCGTCAGTCGCGCTGATGACACACAGATACTCGATCTGCTCAGGAAGGTACGGGCCAGGGTCAGTGCCCAGGTAGGGATAGCCCCTACCTATGTGCTTCCGGTCGCCAGAGATGCCATTCCCAAAACCAGCATTGGCAAGATTCAGCGCACCCAACTCAAGAAGGAGTTTGAAGCAGGTGCGTATCGGGACCTGTTGAAAGAACTTGATCGGCTGCAGGGCAATGCCAACACCCTGCCCGACTGGTTTTATCGCCAGCGCTGGCAGCCGCTGGCCATTCGCCAACCCGAGATGGGGCACGCGGGAGACATCATCCTGCTATTGATGGATAAAGAAGGCCTGGGCGCGGCCCTGTGCGAGTATTTACAGCAGAAGCAGCAACGCGTCATTCGGGTGGAGAGTGGGCCAGACTTTGCACGGCTGGGGGATGATCACTACACCATCGAGCCAGATACCGCTACGGGATATCGCCTGCTGGGCGCCGCGCTGGAGGCAGAGCAGCTCACGATCAACCATGTCATCCATCTATGGGGCTATCATCCCAGTCCGGAGGGGCATATCCAGGAGAACCACCTCAAAGAGGCATACAGCCAGGGAGTGCTCAGTGTGCTCCACCTGGTGCAGGCACTGGAGCCGTATTGGAAGTCCGAAGAACATAAACAAAGCAAGTTGGTAGTCGTCAGCAATCAACTGGCAGCGGTCAATGCAGTCGAAGCCGTGGCCTTTGAGAAGGCCCCTATCCTCGGGTTGCTTAAAACCCTTGACCGTGAACTTCCCTGGCTTCAATGCATGCATATCGATCTGCCGCTAGGACAGGCAGCACAAAACGCGCTTCGTGTCTCTTATGATCTCTACCAGCATCAGAAAGAGCCAGAGGTGGCGTATCGCGATGGACAGCGCCTTGTGGCTCGCCTGGAGCACATTGACTGGTCACAGGAGCCGACACAACCATCACCATTACAGAAGCAGGGCTTTTACCTGCTGAGTGGTGGTCTGGGTGGTGTAGGCTATGAACTGGCTTGCCATCTGCTCCAGGAGTATCAAGCCCATCTGCTGCTCATTGGACGCACGCCTGTTTCTGCTGATCAAGACGAGCGTACCACCCGTCTGGCGGCTCTGCGCGAACTGGCACAACAGGGGGGCGCGGTATATTATGCGGCGGTCGATGTGTGCGATTTAGCTGGATTGCAGCAAGCGGTGAGCCTGGCTCAGCAGCAATGGGAACGCCCATTGGATGGCATATTGCACCTGGCCAGCACGTTTCACGAGCAGGCACTGCTAGGAGAATCCAGGCAGCAGTTCGAACAGATACTGCACGCCAAAGTTGATGGGACCTGGACCCTGCATCAATTGCTCAAAGAACGCCCGAACGCTCTTTTCGTTCATTTCTCCTCGGTGAACGCCTTCTTCGGCGGCAGCGGCGTGGGAGCGTATGCCTCGGCCAATAGTTTCCTGGAAAGTTTTGCCCACTACCAGCGTACCCAATGTAGCCTGCAGAGCTACTGCCTGGCCTGGAGCATGTGGGATGAGGTCGGCATGAGCCGCGGCTACCAGCTCAAGGGGTTCTCACGTGCCAACGGCTACCAGCCCATCGCTCCCCGCCAGGGCTGGTACTCATTGTTAACCGCGTTACAGCATACCCCTACTTCGCTTCTAGTGGGGCTGGACGGCAGCAATCAGCATATTCGCCGCTACCTGACGGATTCCAGCTATGCGCTTCATGAATTAGTTGCCTACCTCGCGCCAAGGCTGCAGCGTAGAACACAACAGGGCTGGCCAGTTGAGTGGGGAGCGCTACCCGTGAACTACCGCCTGGTGCAGATGGCCGCGCTACCACTAAAGGAAGAGGGAGAAATAGACGTAGAGCGCCTGGGAAAGGTAAACCATGCCAGAAGGCAGTCTGAAGCGCAAGAGCCACGCAGCAAGTTGGAGCAGCAGCTGGTGGAGATCTGGCGACAGGTGCTCAATACATCACAGGTCGGGGTACTCGACAACTTCTTTGAGATGGGAGGTCATTCACTGCTGGCAACACAGGTCATAGCTCGCTTGCAGCGTATCCTGCAGGTGAACATACCAGTACGCAGTCTCTTTGAATATCCTACCATCGCCAGCCTGGCACAGCTGATCGAAGCGCAACACCAGCAACTCACGACTGCTCCAGAGCTGATGCCGGTGGCGCGAGAACAGTTATTGCCACTCTCCTTTGGTCAACAGCGCCTGTGGTTCCTTGATCAATTGGAGCCCGGCAATACGAGCTATAACATTCCTGTTAGCGTTGAATTCGAGGGAAAGCTTAATCTGGAGGCTTTTGAAGCCAGTCTGACAACGATAATTGAGCGGCATGAGGGGTTGCGCACCACCTTCCAGGAGATAGAGGGGCAACCTTATCAGACCATTAGCCCGCGGGGGCACTCTAGACTCGTCCTCATTGATCTGCAGGGACTTCCACTAGATCAGAGAGAAGCAGTTGCCAGAGCATTGAGCGAGCAAGAAAATCAGCAGCCCTTTGACTTAAAGCATGGCCCGTTGCTACGCTACTGCCTCTGGCGCCTGAACAGGCAAAAACACTGGCTGCGCCTAAATATGCACCACATCGTCTCCGATGGCTGGTCCATGGGCATCCTCGTCCAGGAGCTGACAGCTCTCTATCAGGCGTTCAGAGCAGGCGAGCCCTCACCCTTGCCCTCGCTGCCTATCCAATATGCCGATTACGCCTCCTGGCAGCGCGGCTGGCTGCAGGGCGAGGTGCTCAAAGAGCAGATCCGCTACTGGACCCAGCAGCTCAATGGGGCACGCGCGCTGGAGCTGCCCACCGATTGTCCGCGCACCCGCGCCCTTAGCCAGCGTGGGGCACACTACGGACTTCAGCTAGATGCCCAATTGGCTCCACGACTGAGGCAATTGAGCCAGCAAGAGGGGGCGACCCTGTTTATGACCCTGCTGGCCGCCTTCCAGGTCCTGCTCTATCGTCTCAGTGGTCAGGAGGATATCGTGGTCGGCACCGATAGCGCCAACCGCTCCCATCTGGAGACCGAGAAGCTGATCGGTTTCTTCGTCAACCTGCTGGCACTGCGCACCAGCATGCAGGATCATCCCGGCTTTACCACGCTCCTGCAGCGCGTGCGCGAGATGGTCCTGGCTGCCTATGCCCACCAGGAATTGCCCTTTGAGATGATCGTCGAGCACCTGCGCCTGCCGCGTGAGGGCAATCGCACTCCCCTGGTCAACGCGCTCTTCGTGATGCAAAACGTTCCGCTCACAGAAGCCGAACTGCCAGGTGTCGTGGCTCGCCCTGTAGATCGAGAGATAAGCAGCGCCAAGTTTGATCTCGCCTTCTTCGTGTCTGAAGGCAACGACAGCTTACATTGCGCAGTCAACTACAGTACTGACTTGTTCAAGGAGGCAACCATCGCAAAAATGCTGCGGAACTATGAAGTATTGCTCAAGGATATTCTGGATCACCCTGACACTCCTGTGGACAGTTTAGAGATACAGTCTGCCACTGAAAAAGATGAAGGAGAGAAGTCCAGGCAGCAGGGTATCATAGCTCGCAAGGGCAAGCTGAAGAAAATTGATCGCACTGGGATCGAGTTAAACTAAGATCCCTCTTCTCTGTCTGAAGAAGAGGTAGTCAAGAATGGGTAAATAGATGCAGACCGTAACAGTAAAAGGCTTTCGACTCTCCTTCCAGCAGAAACACCTCTGGCAGTGGTCACAGACCAGCCAGATCGAGCACACCCAATGTGCTATCACCATAGAAGGCGCACTAGATGCTGTACTATTTCAGCAAGTTCTGCAGCAGGTTGTAGATCACTATGAAATCCTGCATACAACTTTCTATATAGCTCCCGGTA
Organism: Ktedonobacter sp. SOSP1-52; assembly: GCF_016587395.1. NCBI lineage: Bacteria > Bacillati > Chloroflexota > Ktedonobacteria > Ktedonobacterales > Ktedonobacteraceae > Ktedonobacter > Ktedonobacter sp. SOSP1-52. The sequence continues at coordinate 705,599 of NZ_BNJH01000005.1, read as the reverse complement.
TGGACCTGCCTATGCAGGTGCTCCATCGCAAGGGTCCGATAGCATTCTTGTTTATAGATAGTGCATATCTGAGGGCCGAAGAGCAAGGGATACTAGTAGAAGAGCACTGGCACGATCTGCAAAGCTATCCATTCGATCTAGCAGATGGTCCGCAATTGCACGCAGCCCTGCTACGTACCTCGGCCCGCTCACATACCCTGCTACTAAGCCTGCCCGCGCTCTGCGCCGACGCGTCCACGCTGCAGCAGCTTATTTCCGTGTTGTTCGCAGCCTATGCAGCAGGCACAATAGAGGAAGCAATCGCCAATGACGAGGACGAACTCCAGTATATAGATGTCTCCTCCTGGCAGGACGAGCTTCTGCAGGGTGAAGAGCGAGAAGAGCTGCAGGCATTCTGGCATGCGATGAAGCTCTCACGGCTCTCGGACATACCACTTCCATTCCAGCATCCAAACAAAAAAAATGTTCCAGGTCAGCTTGAGGGACAGGCCCCACCACAATATATCGAAGTAAAGCTGGATGGAGAAATGCAACATCAACTGTTTGAGCTGAGTCAACGCTATCAGGTGAGTCCAGAATCCTGCTTGCTTGCCAGTTGGCAGATCCTCCTCTGGCGCTTAACGGCGGAATCGCCTCTACTCGGCCTTATCTGTGATGGCAGGCCACACGAGGAGCTCACAAAAGTTCTTGGACCCAATGCCTGGACCGTGCCATTTGCGCTAAAAACGCCCTTCTCGCCACACCTGACATTCGACTGGGTTTTGCGCCAGACAGAACAACTGGTACAGGAGACAGTAGAAAAACAGCTCTACTTCAGTCGGACCATGCTGGCCGCCGACCAATCTCAGGAGCAGCCCATCTTTCCGATCAGCTTTGCCTACAGTACCTGGCCGGGACAGTGGCGTATAGGCCCTTTGCAGGCCAGCCTGCTGCGGCAAAGCAGTTGGAGCGAACCCTCTCCACTTCAGTTGCAGGCCACGCAAATTGGAGAGCACTTCCACCTCCAACTACGCATCCATCCTGCTGTGTATTCCCTATCAGTCGCCCGGCGCTTGGTCGAATCGTATATGACCTTGCTAAGACATGCCCTCACTACCCCTGAGGCTCGTATCAGTTCACTGGCGCTACTCACTCCGGCAGAACAAGACCAACAGCACGCACACCTGCGTGGGCAAGAATCGGATTGGCCATTCATCCCACTCCACCATCGCTTCCAGATCCAGGCCCGACGGCGGCCCGACGCGCCCGCGGTGCGCTATGGAGAAATAGTCTTGAACTATCAGGAGGTGGAGCGACAGGCCAACCAGCTGGCACATCTGCTGCTGGCGCGTGGGCTGCGGACTGGAGATCGCGTTGCCCTGTATCAGCGCCGAGACCACCTAGCGCTCATTAGCCTGCTGGGAGTACTCAAAGCCGGAGGATGTTACGTGCCGTTGGACGAGGATCTGCCAGTTCCTCGGGTATGCTTATTGCTGCAGGAAATGGCGCCCACGCTGATACTCTGTAGCCAGGATCTGGCTGAGAATATAGCTAAGGATATAGGAGAGAGCCAGGTCCCCGTTCTGTCCGTAGAGCACTGGTCAAGACAGCTAGAGGAACAGCCCACAACCACGCCCCTGGTGCAGGTCAGGCCAGATGATCTGGCCTATGTCATCTATACTTCGGGCTCGACTGGAGTCCCCAAGGGTGTCGAGGTCCGCCAGGGAAGCGTGAGCAACTACATCCAGGCAATATGTGAATTGCTGGAGGTGGATGAGGGCTGGCACTTTGCCACCGTCTCCAGCCTGGCCGCCGATCTGGGCAACACATCAATTTTCTGCGGCTTCGCCAGCGGCGGCTGCGTGCATGTGCTGCCCTACACACTTGTCACCGATGGGGCGGCGCTGGCGCGCTATGTCACACAGTCCCCTATCGATGTCCTTAAAATCGTTCCCTCACATCTACAGGCGCTGCTGGCGGCCGCAGGAAAGGGGATATTGCCAGGGCAGCGGCTGATCCTGGGAGGAGAAGCCTTACCCTGGTCTCTGGTAGAGCAGCTACAGCAGTCGGGGGCCACCTTCCAACTCTACAATCATTATGGCCCGACCGAGGCCACCATTGGGGCGCTGGTCAATTCGCTGGGTCCAATTGACCAGCTTACCATTCCAGACCAGAGAGAGCGAGGCAACAGCGTACCAATCGGTCGCCCCATTGCCAATATGCAGATCAGCATTCGGGATGAACAAGGACAGCGGATGCCCAGGGGCATACAGGCAGAGCTGTACCTGGCAGGAATGGGCCTGGCCGCTGGATATCTGGAGGCTCCAGAGCTGACTCGCGAGCGATTTGTGGAGATCAAGGAAGGCGGCAAGGGGCAGAGGTGGTATCGAACAGGAGATATCGCGCGCGAGAACGAGTACGGGCAGATCGAGTTTATAGGTCGACAGGATAGCCAGGTAAAGGTACGCGGCTATCGTGTCGAGCTGGCAGAGATCGAAGCGTATCTCAGGAAACATCCGGCTATCCGTGAAGCAGTCGTAGAGCTTAAGGAAGACCAATTGGTGGCCTATATCGTTCCCTGGAAAAAACCCGGCCCGGAGCAGCAGGAGGTGCGCGAGGCCCTGCTGGCGGAGGTGCCCCCTACCTGGTACCTGCCTGGATTCTAGAGTTGGAGCAGATGCCCCTGACTGCTAATGGGAAAGTGGATCGGAAGCGCTTACCTGCTCCAGCTCCGCAAGAGGAAAAGGAGATTGCATATAAGCAAGAGGAGGGACGCACCCCTATTGAGGATGTGATCCTGGGCATCTGGCGACAGATATTAGGGGTCAATGAGATTGGGCGTCACGATGACTTTTTCCGGCTGGGCGGTCATTCTCTGCTGGGTACCAGGGTGGTGGCGCGATTGCGAACCATCTTTGACCGCGAGATCCCTATTACCTGGCTCTTTGATGCCCCTACGGCGGCTGGCCTGGCCCGGCGGATCGAGAAGGCATTGAGCCTGGAGATGGGGATAGAGCTGCCGCCACTCGTACCGGCCTCGCGCCAGCAACCGCTGCCGCTCTCTTTTGCCCAGCAACGCCTCTGGTTCCTGGACCAGCTGGAGCCCGGCAGCTCCGCCTACTCGATCCCCCAGGCGCTCCGCCTGCGTGGTCCCCTCGATCTGCGCGCCTTCCTGCAGGCCCTGCACGCCCTCATCCTGCGCCATGAAAATCTGCGCACCACCTTCCCCCTGCGCGATGGTCAGCCGATCCAGCTCATCCATCCCCAACCGTTGACCCCCTTGCTCGTCCTGGATCTGAGCACCCTGCCCTCCCAGGAGCGCGAGCTCGTCACCCTCCAGCTCCTCCAGCAGGCGGCCGCACAACCATTCGACCTGGCCCAGGGCCCTGTGCTGCGCTACCTGCTGCTGCGCCTGGCGGAGCAGCAGGAACACGTCCTGCTCCTCAACCTGCACCACATCGTCTCTGATGGCTGGTCCGGCGGCATCCTCTTCCGTGAACTCAGTATCCTGTACCTGGCCGCGCTACACCACCAGCGGGCCGCGCTCCCCCCTTGCCCATCCAGTATGCTGATTATGCCCTCTGGCAGCGTTCCTGGCTCCAGGGTGAGGTGCTCGCACGGCAGCTGGACTACTGGAAGCAGCAGTTGGGCGGCCTCACTCCCCTGGAGCTACCCACCGACCAGCCCAGACCCGCCGTCCAGACCTTCCACGGCGCGCTCCACCAGCGCCGCCTGCCACGCGCCTTGAGTCAGCAGTTGCACGAGCTCTCCCAGCGCGAAGGGGTCACGCTGTTTATGACCCTGCTGGCTGCCTTCCAGGTCTTGCTCTCGCGCTACAGCGGCCAGCAGGATATCGCTGTGGGTACCCCGATCGCCAACCGGACGCGCGAGGAGGTCGAGGGACTGATCGGCTTCTTTGTCAACACGCTGGTGCTGCGCAGCGACCTCTCGGGCAACCCTGCGTTTATCGAGCTGCTGGCGCGGGTGCGCACCATGGCCCTGGGAGCCTATGCCCATCAGGATGTGCCCTTTGAGCAGGTGGTGGAGGCGCTGCAGCCCCAGCGAGACCTGAGCCGCTCCCCGCTCTTCCAGGTCCTCTTTGAACTGCAAAGCATGGGAAATGGAGAGGAGCTGCCGGGATCGGCAGAGCTCCAGGCGGAGAACGTTGCGCTTGAGCAGCACAGCGCCAAGTTTGAGCTGAGCGTTGTCGTGAACGAGAACCCTGAAGGCTTGCAGATCACGCTGGAATACAATACCGATCTCTTTGCGGCTAGCACCATAGATCGTCTGCTCGCTCATTTCCAGACGCTCTTAGAGGGCATCGTCAGCTCACCGAAACAACGTATCGCGACCCTGCCATTGCTCACCACCAACGAATATGAGCAACTAATCCGGCACCACAATCAAACCCAAAAGGAGATAGCGCCACCGCTGCACTACATACTGCACCTGGCCCGGCAGGTAGCGCGTACGCCCGAACGGATTGCTGTCTGTGATCCACAGCAGCAACTCACCTATGCCGCCCTCTGGCAACGTTCCGAACGCCTGGCGTGCATGCTCCAACAACGGGGTATCGGGCCAGAGACACTGGTGGGCCTCTACATGGAGCGTTCCTGTGAGTTACTCATCAGTGTGCTCGCGATCTGGCACTGTGCCGCGGCCTACGTCCCCCTCGATCCAGCCTATCCTCGCGAGAGGGTTCAGGTCATCCTTGAGCAGGCCCAGGTATCTTTACTGCTTACCACCGCTAGCCTGCAGGAGCATATCCCCTCAAATGGAGCGCCAGTAGTGTGTCTGGAGAAGTTAGATACACCAGGGCCAGCCAGCGAGTCACCCTTATATGACATTACGCTGCTCCCGCAACACCTGGCCTATGTCATCTATACATCTGGCTCTACAGGCACGCCCAAAGGTGTCATGGTTAACCATGAGGGTATGCTCAACCATTTGATGGCCAAGGTCTACGCCTTAGAGCTTTCCGATAAAGATATCATTGCCCAGACCGCCTCCGCCTGCTTTGATATCTCGGTGTGGCAGTTCCTGGCCGGGTTACTGCAGGCAGGAAAAGTCGAAATCCTGCCCAATATCATCGCCCACGACCCATACGCACTCCTGCGTTCAGTTCAGGAGAAAGAATTCAGCATTCTGCAGGTGGTACCTTCCATGTTGGCGGTGATGCTCGATGAGCCGAAGGCAGCTGACCTTCCAGACAGCAGGTTGCGTTGGCTCATCGCCACGGGTGAAGCCATGCCCAAAGCACTATGTCAACGCTGGTGGCGTGAGGACAATGATATCCTCTTGCTCAATGCCTATGGACCCACGGAATGCTCCGACGACGTCACCCATGCGCTGTTGCGCAGGGAACAGAATGAGCACCAGTGGCGCGTTCCGATTGGCTTCCCTATTATCAACACCCAGATCTATCTCCTGGATACACATATGCAGTTGGTCCCACAGGGAGTAATCGGCGAGATCTATGTTGGAGGGACGGGCGTTGGACGCGGCTACCTGCGCGATGCGGGGCGCACCGCCGAGGTTTTTGTGCCTGATCCCTATGGACCCCTCGGAAGCCGTCTGTACCGTACTGGAGATCTGGGTCGCTATCGACCAGATGGGCAATTGGAATTTGTGGAGCGCTACGATGGGCAAGTCAAACTGCGTGGCTACCGTATCGAACTGGGAGAGATTGAAGCGCATATCGCCCGTCATCCCCAGGTAAAGCAAAGCGTGGTTATCCTCCATGGAAGAGAACCACAGGAAAAGCGTCTGGTGGCCTATATAGTGGGCGAAGAGCAAAGGGATGTCGCCGGCTTCAATACGGAGACCCTGGCAGATTTCCTCAAAGGGGATTTACCAGAGTATATGATCCCAGACCACTTTGTATGGCTTGAGACGCTCCCACTCACTCCAAATGGGAAGGTGGATCGTGCCTCCTTGCCTGAGCCTCGGTGGTCCAATGGGAAGATAGAGAAAAATGAAGAGAAAAAGCTTCTCCAGCCGGTAGAAGAACTGGTGTTGCAGGTCTGGAAGCAGGTTCTGCAGCGCGACCAAGTCGGCCTGCAGGAGAACTTCTTTGAGCTCGGAGGCCACTCCCTGCTGGCTACCCAGGTGGTCGCTCGCCTACGCAAGCTGCTCCACACCGAGGTCCCCTTGCTGCTGCTCTTTGAGGCTCCCACCATATCTCTGCTGGCGGCTCGCCTCCAACTGCTGTTGCGCCAGGCACAGGGACACACACAGCCGATGCCGCCACTGCTGCCCGTGCCGCGCGATCAGGATCTCCCCCTCTCTTTCGCTCAGCAGCGCCTCTGGTTCTTGCACCAGTTCGCTCCTCGCAGCGCCGCCTATAGCATTCCCGTTTTCGCTCGTCTGCACGGCACCCTGGCGATCCCCGCCCTACGCGCCAGCCTCTCGGCGCTCATCCAGCGCCATGAAAGCCTGCGCACCGTGTTTGAAGAGCGCCAGGGGCAGGTGCTTCAACGCATCGTCCAGCAGACGCCGATCCCGTTCCCCGTGATCGATCTCAGCGGCTATGACCACCAGCAGCATGAAGCGGCCATTGAACAGCTCGTGGAACAAGAGGCCGAACAGCCCTTTGACCTGCGCCAGGGACCCCTGCTGCGCAGCTGGCTGCTGCGCCTTTCACCTCAGGAGCATATCCTGTTCCTGACCATGCACCACATCGTCTCCGATGGCTGGTCCATGGGCATCCTCGTCCAGGAGCTGACAGCTCTCTATCAGGCGTTCAGAGCAGGCGAGCCCTCACCCTTGCCCTCGCTGCCTATCCAATACGCCGATTACGCCTCCTGGCAGCGCGGCTGGCTGCAGGGCGAGGTGCTCAAAGAGCAGATCCGCTACTGGACCCAGCAGCTCAATGGGGCACGCGCGCTGGAGCTGCCCACCGATTATCCGCGCACCCGTGCTCTCAGCCAGCAGGGCGCGCATTATGGATTTCAGCTGGACGCCCAGCTGGCGCAAGCGCTGCGGCAACTGAGCCAGCAAGAGGGGCGACCCTGTTTATGACCCTGCTGGCCGCCTTCCAGGTCCTGCTCTATCGTCTCAGTGGTCAGGAGGATATCGTGGTCGGCACCGATAGCGCCAACCGCTCCCATCTGGAGACCGAGAAGCTGATCGGTTTCTTCGTCAACCTGCTGGCACTGCGCACCAGCATGCAGGATCATCCCGGCTTTACCACGCTCCTGCAGCGCGTGCGCGAGATGGTCCTGGCTGCCTATGCCCACCAGGAATTGCCCTTTGAGATGATCGTCGAGCACCTGCGCCTGCCGCGTGAGGGCAATCGCACTCCCCTGGTCAACGCGCTCTTCGTGCTGCAAAACGTCCCGCTGGCGGATGCGGAGCTATCCGATGTTGAGTCGCAACAAATGCACCGCGAGGCCAACCATGCCAAATTTGATATGGCTGTCTTTGTGGCTGAAAGCCCCACAGGCATCTATGGTTCAGTCAATTACAGCACCGATCTTTTCAAGCGCGAGACGATTGCAACGCTGGTACAGCGCTATGAGGCACTGCTCAACTCAATTGTCAAACAACCGCACACGAAAATCTCTAGCCTGGAGATGGCGACGGCTGCCGAAAAGGAGCAAAAGGCCAGGCAGCAGACAGCGCTACGCCAGAATCTCAAGATAAGCCGTGGTGAACGCTTGCGCATCTCAGAAGAGAAATCGGAAAAATCGTGAGGAGCGAGTTCGCAGCACGACGCTTTACGCTGGCATCGCTAATGATACGTTTAGGTATAGTTTCAATTTTCTATGAGGGGCAGAATAGTCAATGCAAAAAATAGATTTACAGGCCGCGAATCTTTCGAAGCAGCAGGAACGCACATGGAGATGGCTGCAAGACAACCAGCTTTATGGCACGCAGGGCATGTTTTTGCTGGAGGGTAAGCTTGAGGTTGACAGGCTTCAGCAGGCAATCCAGCAAGGCGTGCAACGCTACGAGATCTTACACACCACATTCTCTGTGATGCCTGGTATGGAGTTGCCAATGCAGGTGATCGGGCATGAGATAAACGTTTCATGTCCACTGATGAATCTGCAAAGCCTGGATGCTTCGGCGCAACAAAACGTCCTTGTCCAGCAATGGGAGGATCTATGCCACCATGCCTTTGATCTCGAACATGGACCGTTGCTCTATGCGATCCTGTTCCGATTGGATGCCGAGCACCATGTGTTGCTCATGCGCATGTCTGCTCTGTGTGCAGACACCGGCACGTTAAAACACTTCAGCCAGGACATACTGCGTCTCTATAGCATGCTCCAGCAGGGAACATCGTTGCAAGATGAGGAAGATGACGATGAAGATATGTTGCAATATATCGATGTCATCTCCTGGCAAAATGATCTCTTGACTTCTGAGGGGCGGAGGAACAGCAGGCGTTCTGGTCTGCCTTTGATCTTTCTCATCTGGACGCTGTGCGCCTCCCCTTAAAGGCCGGTAAAGAAGCTTCGTCCCCCGGCATCGACCACACACTATCCGCCAGCATTCCACTCCAGCAGGTTCCAATCGCGCTGGATGAGACATATCAGCAGCGCCTGCAGGAACTCAGCCAAGACCATCAGATCTCATCCGAAGCCTGCCTGTTGGCTTGCTGGCAAATCCTGCTCTGGCGCTTAACGGGCGAAACGTCACTTATTGGCGTCTCTTGTGATGGACGACCCTATGAGGAATTGACCACCGCGCTGGGTCCTTATGCCCGAAGCGTGCCCTTCTTGCTCTCCCTGGAGCGACCGATAAGCTTTGAGCAAGCGCTGGCAGAGACGTCCCTGGCTTTGCAGGAGATGAATGAGAAGCAATTCTATTTCAATTGGGAAGCGCGCGACCAGAAACGTTCAGCGCAGGGACAGGCCTTTCCACTCGGCTTTGCCTATACTAACGGGCTTGAAGAGTGGCGGCAGAGCTCGCTCGTGGCCCGGGTACAGCGGCTGGAAAGCTGGCAAGAGCCATCTCAACTTCAGCTGTACGTCGTCCAGTATGGGGCACAGATGCAGCTCCAGATACGCTATCAGCCCACAGTAATTGCGCGGCCTGCTGCCGAGCGGCTGGCACATCTTTTCCAGACATTGCTACAAAACGCACTCATGGCTCCACAAACGTTGGCCAGCACATTGCAACTGCTTACACCACAGGAGCAAATGGCACAACGCGAGCGCTGGCAGGGGCCGCAGCGTGACTGGCCCTTCATCCCTCTGCACCAGCGTTTTCAGGCCCATGCCCAGCACCAGCCGCAGGCCCCCGCCCTGCGCTACGATACACACCTGCTTACCTATCAGCAGCTCGATCACCTCAGCAATCAGCTTGCCCACCTGCTCATCAGCCGTGGCCTGCTGCCCAGTGGCCGCGTTGCCCTCTATCAGCCACGCGACCACTGGGCGATTATCTGCCTGCTCGCGGTACTCAAAGCGGGCGGCTGCTATGCACCTATCGCGGAGGACCTGCCTGCTGCCCGCGTGCGCCTCTTGCTCGAAGATCTCAAACCCACCATCTTGATCTCTCAGCAGTCTCTCCTGGAGCCGTTGGATCACCTGCCAGCCCAGGTTCTGCGGCTGGAGGAGATGTCCACCCTACTGGCTCCATTACCTATAACCCCGCCTCAGATTGAGGTGGAGCAAGAGCAGCTCGCCTATATTATGTATACTTCGGGCTCAACGGGAGTTTCTAAAGGGGTCGAGATCCGTCAGGGGAGCGTCAGCAACTATATCCAGGCCTTGTGCGAGCTGCTAGAGGTCGAAGCAGGCTGGCACTTTGCCACCGTTTCCAATCTGGCCGCCGACCTGGGCAACACGGCCATCTTCACGGCCCTCGCCTCTGGTGGCTGCCTCCATGTCCTGCCGTATCTCCTGGTTACCGATGGAGCGGCCTTCGCGAGCTATGTCGAGCGCTATCCACTCGATGTGCTCAAAATCGTCCCTTCCCATCTACAAGCCCTGCTGGCTGCCGGGGCCACGCGTATCCTCCCTCAGCGCCATCTAATACTGGGTGGAGAAACCCTCCCCTGGACCCTGGTAGAACATTTACAGCAATTGCAGATCACCTGCAATCTCTACAACCACTATGGTCCAACCGAGGCTACCATTGGGCCCTGGTGAATCCCCTGGGCTCCCTGGCTGACCTGATAGTTCCCTCACCCATCACACGCGGACCCGGTGTTCCGCTTGGGCGCCCCTTGCCCAAAGTGCAATACTGTCTGCTCGATGCCCATCAGCATCAGATACCCACGGGCGTCATCGGTGAGCTCTATCTGGCTGGTGCAGGGCTGGCGGCTGGCTACCTGAACGCGCCAGAGCTCACACAGGAACGCTTCCTAACCGGGCTAGAAAACGCTGAACAGGTACGCTGGTATCGAACTGGAGACCTGGTGCGAGAGGATGAGCTGGGTCAGCTCGAATTTGTGGGTCGAAATGACAATCAAGTGAAGATGCGTGGCTACCGCATTGAGCTGGGAGAGATCGAAAACCAGCTACGCAACCTGCCCGGCGTGCGCGATGCCGTGGTCCACCCCTGGCAAGGTGAGCTGGTAGGGTATGTGCTGGCCTGGAAACAGCCTGCACTCAATCCACAGGAGGTGCGCGAAACCCTCTCGCAGATCCTACCATCATATATGGTTCCCGGACATATCATGATGCTAGACCAATTTCCACTCACGGCCAATGGGAAAGTGGATCGACGGCACCTCCCCGAACCAGAACCAATCTCAGAACAGGTACAGGTCATCCAGAGCGAGCCGGCACGTACTCCCATTGAGGAGATGCTGCTCCAGATCTGGCAGGAGGTGCTGGGACTTCCCCAACTGGGACGCAACGACGATTTCTTCCAGATGGGAGGCCATTCTTTGCTCGGGACCCGCGTGATCGCGCAGCTGCAAACGATCTTTGGAATAGAGGTGCCTATTATCTGGCTCTTTGAGGCACCCACGGTCGCTGGCATGGCCCGGCTGATCGAGCAGGCTCTACGGCAGGGTCTGGAAATAGGAACCCCTCCGCTCGTTCCGATCGCGCGTCAGCAGCCCCTGCCGCTCTCCTTCGCCCAGCAACGGTTGTGGTTTCTGGACCAGATGGAACCCGGCAGTACAGCATATGCCGTCTCAATGGCTGGATGGCTACGTGGTCCTCTGGTTCCCCTGGCTCTAGAGCAGAGCTTGACCACCATGATCGATCGCCACGAAGTGCTACGCACCACCTTTGCGCTACACGAAGGTCTACCGGTGCAGGTAGTGCATCCCACCAGCCTGACGCCCTTAAGATGGATAGACCTGACCGGTCTACCAGAGCCCGAACGGAGCCAGCAAGCAATTCAGCTGGCAACCCAGGAGATTGAGCGGCCCTTTGACCTGCAACGTGGCCCTCTCTTGCGGACCCATCTGCTGCGTTGCTCGCCTCGGGAGCATGCCCTCCTGCTAACAGCGCATCACTCCATCTCGGATGCCTGGTCACAAACAATCTGGCGACAAGAACTGCGCGCCCTCTACACTGGCTTTGTCAACGACACACCTATTCACCTGCCTGCGCTACCAGTGCAGTACGCTGACTATGCGCTCTGGCAGCGTTCCTGGCTCCAAGGCGAGGCATTGCAGCAGCAGCTGAGCTACTGGAAGAATCAGTTAGCCAACCTGCAGCCCCTGGAACTCCCTACGGATCATCCCAGACCCACGCTCCAGAGCTTGCGCGGGGCTGTGCATTCACTGGTGCTCCCTGAAACGCTGAATACGGCCCTCAAGCAGCTCAGCCAGAAAAATGGCACGACGCTGTTCATGACATTGCTAGCAGCATTTCAGGTCTTGCTGGCTCGCAGTAGCGGCCAGAACGACATTGCGGTCGGCACGCCGATCGCCAACCGTAATCGTAAGGAAGTTGAAGGCTTGATCGGTTTCTTCACCAATACCCTGGTGCTGCGCAGCGACCTTTCCGACAACCCCACGTTTATCGAGATGCTCAAGCGGGTACGACGTAGCGCCCTGGAGGCGTATACCCATCAGGAGATCCCCTTCGAACAGGTGGTAGAGGCACTACAACCCGAGCGCGACCTGAGCCGCTCACCCCTCTTCCAGGTACTCTTCCAGCTTCAGCATGCGGCACCCTCAAATGAAGAGGTCGCCGAACTGGAGTTGGATAATTTTGCGCCTGCGGCTACAACGGCTAAATTCGATCTGACGCTCGCGCTCTTCGACAATGGGCGAGAGCTGTACAGCAGCATCGAGTACAATCGCGACCTCTTCGAGCCCGCAACGATCGAGCGCTGGCAGGAGCGCTGGCAATTGCTCTTAGAGGGTCTGGTACAAGATCCAGAACAACGCATCGACCGCTATGAGCTACTAACCCTACAGGAGCATCAGGCACTACTCTACTGGAATGCCACGCAACAGGACTTCGTGGACAGCCGCTGCGTACACGAGCTCTTCGCGGATCAAGCGACGCGTACTCCGGACGCGATTGCTGTAGCAGGTGATGAGATCCAACTCTCCTATGCCACCCTCGATCATTTGAGCACGCAGCTGGCTGCGCTGTTACAACAACAAGGGGTAGGACCAGAAACATTGGTTGGCATCTGCCTGGAGCGCTCGGTTGAGCTTGTGGTGAGCCTGCTGGGGGTGCTCAAAGCTGGCGGGGCCTATGTGCCGATAGATCCGGAGTATCCTCGCGAGCGGCTGGCCTTTCTCCTGGCTGACGCACAGATCAGTATGTTGCTGACCTCAGCAAGCTTCACGGAATTGTTCGCGAACCAGCCACTGAATATACTGACTGTGGAAAGCTACTGGTCGGATCTCTCTCGGGAAGCTTCAACTACACCACAAAGGAAGGTAGTGCCGCAGAATCCAGCCTACGTGATCTATACATCGGGCTCGACGGGTCACCCCAAAGGGGTGATGATCTCGCATGCCGCGCTCTCCAACCACATGCTCTGGATGCAGACTACCTTCCCTCTCACCCCCGCCGATCGCGTGCTGCAAAAAACCCCTGCCAGCTTCGATGCCTCCGTCTGGGAGTTCTACGCTCCCCTGCTGGCTGGCGCCTGCCTCGTCCTGGCTCAGCCCGATACCCACCGCGATAGCGCCGCCCTCGCCCTGACGCTGGCCCACCAGCAGATTAGCATCCTGCAGGTGGTCCCCACCCTGCTGCACGCCCTCCTCGATGAGCCGCTGCTGCCATACTGCCACCATCTGCGCTCCCTGTTTTGCGGCGGCGAGGAACTGCGCGCCGATCTGCTTCGCCGCGCCATGACCTCCCTACCCCCCACCACGCGCCTCTACAACCTCTACGGACCCACCGAAGCGACGATCGATGCCACCTGCTGGCCCTGTGAGCCAGATCCGCAGCTCGCTCGCGTCCCCATCGGGAGCCCAATCTCCAATCTCCAGGTCTACCTGCTCGATGCGCACCTGCAGCCCGTTCCCATCGGGGTCCCCGGAGAGGTCTTCCTCGGCGGCGCTGGCCTGGCACGCGGCTATCATCGCCGATCCGACCTGACCGCCGAGGCGTTCCTGCCCCATCCCTTCAGCTCGGAGCCGGGTGCCCGCCTCTACCGGACCGGCGATCTGGCCCGCTTCGTCCCCCAGCGCTCCAACACCCTGCAATACCTGGGACGCCGGGATGCGCAGGTCAAGCTGCGGGGCTATCGCATCGAACCCGGCGAGATCGAGGCAATCCTCAGTACCCATCCCGCCGTCAGCGCGGCGGCGGTCGGGATGCAGCACACCAGGACAAACACTGCGGTCGCCGAGCAGCGCCTGATCGCCTATGTGGTGCGCACACCCGAGCATGCGCTCTCCTTGCAGGAGCTGCGCTCCTATTTGGGGGAGCGGCTGCCCCAGTACATGCTCCCCTCGGGACTGGTTGAACTGGAGCAGCTGCCCCTGACCTCTTCGGGCAAAGTGGATCGCCGGCAGCTGGCAACCCTGACGGTAGACGAAGAGCCAGGGAACCAGGACACCGAGCAGCGACCACGCAATGAACTGGAGGAACTGGTGTCTCAGATCTGGAGCCAGGTCTTACAGGTAGAGCAGCTGGGAATATATGACAACTTCTTTGAGGTCGGAGGCCACTCCCTACTGGCTACCCAGGTGGTCTCACGCCTGAGGCGGCTGACCGGGGTAGAGCTACCGGTACGGGCGCTCTTTGAGGCGCCTACCGTTGCACAGCTAGCCACCCGGCTCACCCAGGAATTACAAAAGGGCCAGAGGTTGCAAGTGCCCGAAATAGTGCCACAAGCGCGCAGCCAGGATCTCCCACTCTCTTTTACTCAGCAGCGCCTGTGGTTCTTCCACCAGCTAGAGCCAGACAGTACAGCCTATAGCATTCCAACAGCCGTACGCCTGGACGGGCAGTTACATCGATCAGCCCTGGCGAAAGCTCTGACAGCGGTGATCGAGCGGCACGAGAATCTGCGTACTACCTTCCCGGCCCAGGAAGGGCAACCAGTGCAACTGATTGCCCCGGCCCCCACTACCGAGCTGATAATCATAGATCTCAGCCATCTGGCACGAGAGGAGCGGGAACCACTGGCGCAGCAGCTAGCTCAGCAAGAAGCACGGCGACCCTTTGATCTGACTCGTGGGCCTCTACTGCGCTGCTGGTTGCTCCAACTGGCTGAGCAAGAAGAACAGGTCCTGCTCCTGACGCTCCACCATATCATCTCAGATGGCTGGTCAATGAGCATCCTGGTACGCGAGCTGACCAGCTTCTATGCCGCATTCTCTCAGGGGCAGACAGCCTCTCTGCCAGCCTTACCTGTCCAGTACGCCGACTATGCTCTCTGGCAACGTTCCTGGCTTCAGGGCGAGGTTTTGCAGCGGCAACTGGACTATTGGAAACAGCAGCTCAAGGCCATTGTTCCGCTGGAATTGCCCATTGATCATCCTCGTCCGCCAATCCAGACCTTCCGCGGGGCGCGCATGGAGTTAGACCTGCCCATCACGCTGCATCAACAGCTGCGTGAGCTTTCCCGCCGCGAAGGAGCAACGATGTTTATGACCCTGCTGGCCTCCTTCCAGATCCTACTCTCCCGCTATAGCGGGCAGGAAAATATTGCCGTGGGAACCACAATTGCGAATCGCACTCATCAGGAGATCGAGGGGCTGATTGGCTGCTTCATCAATATGCTGGTGCTACGCAGCGATCTCTCAAACAACCCTTCTTTTATCGACCTGCTCGCCCAGGTACGTGGAGTGGCGCTACAGGCCTATAGCCATCAAGATCTACCCTTTGAGCAGGTGGTGGAGGCTCTGCAGCCTCAACGTGATCTCAGTCGTTCACCCCTCTTCCAGGTCCTCTTTGTGATGCAAAATCTTCCTGAGGTCATTGGAACGCAGACGTCTATCCAGAGCAAGGGCATCGACCTGGAACAGCATGTCGCGAAGCTTGAGTTGAGCGTGATGGTTGTGGAGCGAGGACAAAGGCTAAGCGTCAGCCTGGGATACAATACCGACCTCTTCGAAGCCCGCACCATCCGAAATATGTTTGCCCACTGGCAACTGCTCCTTGAGGGAATTGTGGCCAATCCAGAGCAACCGATCTCTCTGCTCCCTCTGTTGACTCCCGCCGAGCACGAGCGGATGCTCATTGAGTGGAACACTACCCATGTAGAGACCCCTGACTATCTCTACCAGCACAAACTTTTTGAAGCACAGGTTGAGCGCACTCCGGACGCCATCGCCATCGTCCTGGGTGAGGTGCAACTGACGTATCAGGATCTCAACCGGAGGGCAAACCAGCTGGCACATCGGCTCCAGAGACTGGGAGTCAGGCCAGAAACACGGGTCGGTATCTGCCTGGAGCGTTCTCTGGAGATGGTGATCAGCTTGCTAGCCGTTCTCAAAGCGGGGGGAGCCTATGTACCACTTGATCCAGCCTCGCCAAGGGCACGGTTCACGCGCCTGTTGCAAGAGGTGCGCCTCCCCTTGCTGCTCACATCTACAAAGCTGCGGCGACGCCTGCCCCCGATCTCGGCCAGGATACTCTTAGTGGAACAGGAGAACATTACGCTTGCTAAAGAAGCCTCTGCAAATCCCGACGTCAGCATGTCACCGGATAACCTTGCCTATATCGTCTATACATCTGGCTCTACAGGCCGACCAAAGGGCATTATGATCGCCCATCGAGGGGTCGCCAACTACTTAAACTACCTGGCTCGTACCTACCATCTGGATGGGTCATCAACGGTACTACAGCTCGCATCGGTCGCCTTTGATGCATCTGTTCGAGACATCTTTGGCGCTCTGACAACAGGCGCAAGGATGCTAATGCTGGGTCCTGACGAGTTTAAGGAGCCGCAGGCCATCCTCAGGAAGATCGAGCACCATCAGGTTACCGCGCTCATGAGTATTGTGCCTTCACTGCTGCGCATGCTGCTGGAGGCAGCCCAGGAGGCTCGCGGCACCTATACTTCTCTTCAGCTTGTGCTAACCAGCGGAGAGCCGTTATTAGTAGCCGACTGCCAGAAAGTCGCCAGCCTGATGGGTTCGCAGATCCAGGTCGTCAACCAGTATGGACCAACTGAATGCACCATGACATCTACCTATTATGCGTCAGCCCCCGGCTGGCATGAGCGCGAAATAGTGCTGGTTGGCAAACCGATTCCTGGCATGCAGGCCTATATCCTGGACCACGCTCTCAATCTGGTTCCACCTGGCATACAGGGTGATATCTATCTGGGTGGCGCCGGGCTTGCGCGCTGCTACCTTGATCAGGCCGAGGCGACAGCAGAGCGCTTCCTACCACATCCCTGGAGCGCTGAGCCCGGACAGCGGATCTACAAGACCGGTGATATCGCCCGCTACCTGCCAGATGGAAACATCGAGCTGCTCGGTCGCAGCGATCACCAGGTCAAGATTCGTGGCAACCGGGTAGAACTTGGAGAGATTGAAGCGGCCCTGAGCTGGCATCCACAGGTAAAGCAGAGCGTGATCCTTATGAAGGAGGTAGCCAATCATGAACAGCAACTCGTTGCCTATGTTGCCATGGAGCAAGACGAGGGTGAGGATTTGACAGGCGTACCCGGCGAACTGCGCAGCTTCCTGCAGGAAAGGTTACCTGACTACATGCTGCCCGCCCACTTTGTGCCACTGGCTACGTTGCCATTCACCCCCAATGGCAAGGTAGACCGGCAGGCCCTCGCCTCCCTGGAACTGGCGCTTGAACCATCCCGGTTTGTCCAATTTCGCGATGCTGTCGAATATCAATTGCGCGATATCTGGTCAGAATTATTGAACAAACATCCTATCAGCGTCATGGATAATTTCTTTGATCTGGGTGGACATTCTATTCTGGCGGTGCGGCTCCTATCGCATATCAAGCGCACCTTCGACCGCGAACTTCCACTGGCCGCGCTCTTCCAGCATCAGACGGTGGCCGAACTGGCTACTCTCTTGCGTGAGCAGTTACCACCAGAGGAGGATACAGCAGTATTAGTACCGTTCCAGATGCAGGGTAGCCGTAGCCCGTTTTTCTGCGTCCACCCTGCAGGCGGCGAAGTATTCGAGTACAGGAATCTGTCCCGATACATAGGAACGGAACAGCCATTTTATGGAATGCGTATGCCTGATCCACGTGAACATGTTGAGGAATTTCGTAGCCTGGAAGGGATCGCCGCCTATTATATAGCAGCCATCAAAGAGGTGCAGTCTGAGGGGCCATACCAGATTGGAGGCTGGTCGGCCGGAGGTCAGATTGCCTATGAGATGGCGCAGCAGCTACAGCGAGAGGGGCAAGAAGTTCGCCTGCTCGCCCTGCTCGATAGCAAGCCACCAAAGCCTGTGAAGACAACGATTGAGGATGAAGAGGAGGGAACAGACGATGCGGCCATCGCCAGGTCGCTGATGAGACGCTACCAGCTGACGCTACCAGAAAACCTTGCCAGTCAGGGCGAACCCATCGAGCAGCTGAGCTATATATGCGACCAGTTAAAACAGCAAGATATTGCCCCTCGTGACGTCAGGATTGAACAAATACGCTTCTTTGCACATGTGCATTGGACCATAGAAAAAGCCATCGATCATTATATCCCCCAACCATATACCGGTCAGGTAACCCTGCTTAAGGCCAGTGATGAAGATGCGGAGCAAACAAATACGATCATCAGCAACTGGAAGGCCTTAGCAACCCACCTGCACGTGCAGATGGTCCCCGGGACCCATATCACAATGATCGAAGAGCCCCGTGTCAAAGACCTGGCGCAAGCCCTGGCCCACTACCTGAATCCCGAACATCATCAAGAAAAATAAATATGTAGTTGTGCAAAAAGTGCGCCTGAGCGCACTTTTTGCACAACTACATATTTATTTCCCTGTGCGCCGCAGGCGCGTCAGGAGCCGCCGGTGTTAAGCACATGGCTTTCAGCCATGTGCTTAAAAAATCTCTTCGCGCTTTGCTTTTTTCAGACGGCTGAGCTGTGAAGCGCGCTTTTTGGTCTCGGCTTCGGCGCTATACATTTTCAAGGCGTCCAGTTGAGTATCAGGCTGGGTACAGATGCTCTGCAAAAGCATCTGGAAATGGCTGATCATGGTCGCGATTGTCTTCTCCTCAAACAGTTCTGTGCTATAATTGACGGTACCCATAAAACCTTCTGGCGTCTCCCACATAAAGAAGGCCAGGTCGAATCTGGTGATATCTTGTTCCACTGGGACAGGGGTCAAAGTGATATCATCCAGATCGGGAGCCACCCAGGGAATATTCTGCATCACAAACAGGGTGCGCACCAATGGGGTCTGACCTCCCTCACGCTCCAGGTGAAGGACATCGATGAGTTTCTCAAAAGGAAGGTCTTGATGCGCATAGGCGTCCAGTACCATCTGGCGTATCTGCTGTAATACATCAACAAAACGTGGATTCCTGCTGAGATCGCCGCGCAGCACCAGCAGATTGACAAAGAAGCCGATCAGTTGTTCGGTCTCGGTCCGTGTGCGATTGGCGATGTCGGTCCCCACGACGATATCAGTCTGGCCGGTGTAGCGCAAAAGCAGGGTCATATAACTGGTCAGCAGGGTCATGAAGACCGTTACACCCTCCTGGCGGCTCAGGCCTATCAGCGCGGCTGATAGCTCCTTGTCTAGCGCGAACTCTTTCATCGCCCCTTTGTGACCCTGTCTCGCCTGCCGTGGATGATCGGTAGGGATTTCGAGCTCACGGACATTCTGCAGCTGCTTTTGCCAGTAACCGATCTGGTCGTTAAGGACGGTACCCTGCAACCATTGCCGTTGCCAGACAGCAAAATCAGCATACTGAATGGGGAGTGCTGGCAGCGGTGAGGGTTGCCCGGCCGCGAAAGCTTGATAAAGGGTCATCAATTCCCGTATGAAGATCCCTTCAGACCAGACATCAAAGACGATATGATGGATGGACACCACCAGGATAGCATCTTCAGCACTGAGCTCCAGAAGCATCGCACGTATGAGTGGCCCATGCGCTAAATTCATTGGCTGGTGGGCCTCCTCATGCATCAGGGCAATTGCCTGCGCTTCTCGTAGCGCTTCCTGGTCATGCTTGAGGTCTATCACAGTCCAGTTCAAGTTGACATGGGGGTCGATGACCTGAATAGGCTGTCCGCCTTTGCTGTGAAAGGTTGTGCGCAAGATCGCGTGACGCCTCATGATCTCTTCAAGGCTACGCCGCAAACAGACAGCCTGAAGGGGTCCATGAATACGCAGCGATCTCGTGATATTGTACAAACTGGTATCGGGCAGCAATTGATCAAGGAACCAGAGCCGCTGCTGCGCCAGTGAAAGCGGCACCTGATCACTCGCCACAGGCACAATGGCGGCGACCTCGTGCGATCCTGGCGTCTCCGTGTGTCGCGTGAGCTGTTCTGCCAGCATGGCGATGGTAGGATATTCGAAGAGGTTGCGCAGCGGCAGATCGATTTGTAACTTTGTGCGTATGCGAGAAATCAGTTGTGTGGCCAGCAAGGAATGGCCGCCGAGTTCAAAGAAATTGACATGAATGCCAATCTGTTGCACACCTAAGACCTCCTGCCAGATACTCGCCAGAGCATGCTCCATAGAAGTACGTGGCGGATCCAGCGCCCACTCTGGTGCCCTGGCTGCGGGATAGATGACAGGGATTTGCTCATCAGTGATCAACTGCCGCAGGGCGGTCAGGGATTTGTCTGACCCGCTTACCAACTGCTCCAGCAGCAGGCGGAAATGCTCCAGTATCCGCTGCGCCATGGGCTGACTGATACGCTGCCGATCATAGATACACCCAATACCAAGCTCTGCTTCAACGGTGACCAGCATTGTCAGTGCATGCTGCGTCTGCGCCCCTTTCAGCTCTGGTCTCGCTAACGTTACATTTCCAATGGTCGTATTGAAGTCAAAGAAGCTCTCCGGGAAATTCTCGACCACAAGCAAGCTCTCATATAATGGTTGCCCACCAGGGACATCGCTCCATGTATGAATGGAGCCCGCAGGCGTATATTCATATTGACGCAAGTCCAGATTATAGTCCTGAATAGCAGGCAGCCAATCCCAGAGAGGGGTATCAGGGCGCACGTGAATCCGCAACGGTAACGTGTTGATACATAGCCCGATCATATTTTCAATGCCGGCAAGCTCAGGAGGACGGCCCGCAACGGTGACGCCAAACAGCACATCCTCTGTATCGGCATAGCGACTCAATAGCAGGGCCCATATGCCCTGGAACAGGGTATTCAGCGTGACATAATGCTGCCGAGCCACGCGCTGCACCGCCGCCGTGGTCGAGGCCGGCAGCGTGAGCAGTTCGGATGCATGGGTAGCTTCCTGCCCGGAGAGGCTATGCGGTTCGCCTGTACGCCCCAGCGGCGTCGGAGTACTAAAACCTTCCAGGCTGCGGCGCCAGAAACGTTCCGCCTCTGCGATATTCTGCTTTTTCAACCAGGCGATATATTCGCTATAGGGAAGGCTCGGTTCCAGATGCAGGCTTTGCTGGTTACAATAGGCCTGATAGTGAGAAAACACTTCTTGTATCACGAGATGATGGCACCAGAGATCCATCAGCATATGGTGATAGGTCAGCACAAAACGGTAGTGGTCAGCGGCGAGGCGGAAAAGGGTGAGGCGCATCAGCGGTGCGTGCGCAAGTTCAAAACCTTGCAGGCGATCTGCGCTGGCATAGTTTTCAATGTATACCGCCTGCTCCTCAACAGATAGCTCACTGAGATCATAATGCTGTATCGGCAGCGTTGCGTTGCGCAGTGTTACCTGTACCGGCTCGGCCAGTGTATCCCAGGCAAAGGCGGTGCGGAAGATGGTATGCCGATCGATCACCCGCTGCCAGGCCTGTTGAAATGCCTCTAGCTGCAGGTTCCCGGTGACCGTCGACAGCCACTGCTCGACGTGAATGCCAGTCCCCGGGCCACTCAGCGTTTCATAGAGCATTCCCTGCTGAGCCGGAGACAGTGTGTCAATCGTCTCGATATCAGTTGCCCTGACAGCCAGTCCGGTCAGCAGCTGCTCACACTGCTCCAGAGTGAGGGGCACCCGCGCGACGCCAGGGCCAATGAGCAGATCTTCTCTCAGACGATGCTGCTGCATCAATGTACGCACGGCCTGCATAAAATCGCTGGCGAGACGCTCGATCGTTGACGGCGAATGAGCCTGAGAGCTATATTTCCAATCGATGTAGAACTTCCCATCGCGAATGCCAGAGATAATCTCAAAGAGATAGGGCCGCCTATCCATTGGGCTGCGATCAAATTCACTTGATGGATAGATAGCGGTAAATAGATTGGCAGAAGCAATCATCTGGTCAATCTGCCCGACATAGTTCAATAGGATATCGGCCCGAGGGAGCGCGCTAAAACGTCGCTTCAAAGAGGGGTCTGCACTCAGGTAGCGTAGGGCCCCATAGTTGAAGCCTTTCTGGGGAAGTCGGCGCAACTTCTCCTGCAGTCTCAGCAGGGCATCTCTCTCGCTACTTGATCGTGACAGTTGTAAGTAGATGGGATAGATCGAGGTAAACCAGCCAACTGTCCGCGAGACATCGATGGTTTCCGATATCTCTTCGCGCCCGTGCCCTTCAGTGTCGATCTGGATCGCATCGCTCTCCATCCAGCGCATGCAGGTGAGCGCGAGCATAGCCAGTACAATGTCGTTCATCGGAAAATGGTAGGCCCGTGAAACGTTCTCTTGAAGCTCCCTGGTCTCTTCCTGGCTCAAACTAAGCGAATACGTTCGAACAGAGTCCATGGTATTGCTGACAGCATCAGCTGGAAAATCCAGTGGGAGCGCCGGGACCTCTCCATAATTCTCTTCCAGCCAGAACGCTTGCTCCTGCATCACTTCTTCAGATTGCGCATACTGCTCAAGCTGCTCGGCCCAGCGCTGATAGGAAGTTGTTTTGGGCGGAAGCTGAGGCTGCTCATTGCGCACGAACGCCTCATAGGCTGCCTGCAGGTCGGTCAAAAGGATCTGCCAGGACACATTATCAACCACGAGGTGATGAATGCAGATCAATAGTAGCGCGGGCTGCTCCGTACCTCGATCGAAGTACACCGCCTGCAACAAGGGGCCCTGATCAAGTTCAAAACCCATCTGGATGAGCGCTTGAGTGGCGGTAATCATACGCTCCTGATCTACACGTGGTTGTCCAGCTAGATCGCTATAAGAGAAAAAGTCCGCCACGTTCTTCTGGTCCGCATTGCGCTGTTGCCATGCGCCATTACGCTGTGTAAAACGCATGCGCAAGGCGTCATGATGCGTAAACAATATCTCAAAGGCTTTTTCCAGCGCTCCACCATTCATCGGCCCGGCCAATTGGAGCAGTGCCGATTGATTCCAGTGGTACGGCTGCCTGAGCTGCTGTGCAAAGAACCAGTGCTGAATAGGAGTCAGTGCGACAGGCCCTTCTACAATCCCCTGTTCGGCCTGGAAGGGTGAATAGGTATTGACGACCGAGGCAAGGGACTCCACGGTCTGCTGCTGGAAAATCTGCCTGGGGGTCAGTCGTAAGTGTGCCTGAGCGGCGCGCACAATGATCTGCATGCTCAGGAGCGAATCGCCTCCAAGCGTGAAAAAATTGTCCGTGACACTGACGCGGTCCATGCCGAGCACTTCCGCCCAGATGCGCGCCAGCGTCTGCTCGGTCGGTGTGCGTGGAGCGACGAACGTCTTTCCTGCTTCGTGCTCGATGGTGCCAGGAGCTGGCAATGCCTCACGATCCAGCTTGCCATTCACCGTAAGCGGCAGTCGTGCTAGCTGCACAAAAACGGCGGGCGTCATATATTCTGGCAAGTGCTGCTGGACATAATCCCGCAATTGCGTTTGAGAAAGCGTCGCGTCCGCCTGCCTGGATACGACATAGGCTACAAGGCGCTGAACATCAGGCCGGTCTACCTGTACGACAACAGCGCATTCACGAATCTCTGGATGCTGAGACAAAACCGCCTCAATCTCGCCCAGCTCGATGCGGAATCCCCGCACCTTGACCTGGTGATCGTTCCGACCCAGGAACTCAAGAATGCCATCAGCACGATAGCGGGCCAGATCACCCGTTTTATACAGGCGCGTCCCTCCTTGTGGGCTAAAAGGATTGGGAATGAAACGCTCCGCTGTGAGAGCTGGCTGATTGAGGTAGCCGCGTGCCAGGCCATCTCCTCCAATATAGAGCTCTCCCGGTATCCCGATGGGGACTGGTTGTAAAGATTGGTTCAAGAGATAGAGCTGTGTATTCGCAATCGGGCGACCAATCGGAACCGGTCCCGCGATACGTTGGCCAGTGGGAACTTGATAGATACAACAGCCAACCACGGTCTCGGTTGGCCCGTATTCGTTGATAAATTGCATCTCGGGCGCAAGATCCTGCCAGAAGGCCAGCTTCTCGCCGAGGAGCTGCTCGCCTCCAATCACAAAGAGCCGGGTACTGGCCGCATACTGGCCCAGATCGGGTTGCAGGCCCAGCAAGGCCAGGTGGGCAGGAGTGATCTTAACCAGGCTAAAGTTTTGATATGTCTGAAACGCGGCGTTGAGCGACTCCACGCCATGCTCAAAGGGGAGCAGTACCGCCGTTTGGCCGGAAAGCAGCGGCGAGAAGAGGCTGGTCACAGTGAGATCAAAACTCAGCGATGAATGCACCGGAGCCCCTGACCCCTCGGCAACCGCATAGCGCTGGCGACACCACTGCAGATAATTAGCCAGGCCCCGATGCGGAATCATAACACCTTTAGGAACGCCCGTTGAACCTGATGTATACAGGATATAGGCAAGGTTGTCGGGGCAAACAGTACTCTCGGGATTATCCACAGATTGCAGGCCGAGTTCAGGGTGGATGGTATCAAATGCGATTACTTGCGCGCCCTGGTCAGTAACAGGTATCCTGTCGCGATGGCGCTCCTGAGTCAATAAGGCCGCGACGCTTGCATCGCGCAGCAGGAACTCGACGCGCTCACGCGGATAGGCCAGATCAATCGAAACATATCCTCCGCCCGCTTTGAGGATAGCCAGGATGGCGATCAATAACTCCAATGAGGGTTCCAGGTAGAGGCCAACCCTTACATCGGGTCCCACGCCCAATTTTTGCAGGTAGTGGGCCAGTTGATTCGCACGTCGATTCAGTTCGCGATAGCTAAGCTGCTCATCTCCAAAAATGGCCGCTGGATGATCTGGAGTGCTCTCAACTTGCGCCTCGAACAGTTGAGGCAGGCATAGCTCCTCTGGATAGGAGCTCCGGGTCTTATTCCAATCATTGATGCACAGCTGATATTCCTCGGCCGTCAGCAGGGGTAGTGAGGCGATACGCGTGGTGGGATCAGCAACGATCCCTTCAAGCAGCGTTTGCCAGTGTCCGATCATGCGCTCTATCGTCTGCGCCTCAAAGAGGTCGGTGGCATATTCCAGACGAGCCTGTATATGCTGCTCCGTGACCGTAAGGTCAAGGGTCAGGTCAAACTTGGCCGCCTGGCTGCCAATTGGAAACGGGCTCAGCTGCAGGCCGGGAAGCTGGAAGGATGAGACGACATCAGGCAGGTATTGTAGCATAAACATTACCTGGAAAAGCGGCGAACGACTCAGGTCCCGTTGCGGCTGAACAGCATCCACAATCTGTTCAAAGGGAAGATCCTGGTGTGTGTAGGACTCCAGGCACACCTCACGTACGCGGGCCAGCAATTCGGTAAAGCTGGGATTATTGGACAGGCTGGTTCTGAGGACCAGTGTATTCACAAAGAAGCCAATCAATCCTTCTAATTCTGCGTGGCTCCGATTGGTCACAGGCGTTCCTACTGTGATGTCGTCCTGACCGGTGTATGCATACAACAGAACCTGGAAGCTGGCAAGCATGGTCATAAAGAGGGTAACACCTTCCCGCTGGCTGATGTCTTGTAAAGCTGTGGTCAGCGACTGGGGAAGCGTAAAGACTCTATCTGCCCCTCTAAACGTTTGCGCTTCCGGACGCGGATGATCCGTTGGCAGTTCTAGCAACACGAGGTTCGCCAGTTGTTGTTTCCAGTACTGCAATTGCACATCACGTCTTTCTCCACTCAACCATTGACGCTGCCAGGAGGCGAAATCAGCGTATTGGATCGAGAGCGGCGCCAGGGCAGGTAAGTCTCCTTGCGCGAAAGCCGTATAGTAATGAATAAGCTCGTCGATAAGTACCCGGCATGAGGGGCCGTCGGAAACGATATGGTGCATCGTCACCAGCAGAACATACTCTTCCTCCTGTTTCTGAAAGAGGGTGGCCCTCACCAGAGGAAGCTGGCCAACATCAAATGGCTTCATAATCTCCGCCCGGACCAGCGCCTGAAGCTCTTGCTCGCCAGTGGCGGCATCCCAGGCAGATAGATGGATAGAGGAAAGGGTGAAGCCGCTAAATGGAAGGATGGTTTGTTTGACCTGACCATCTTGCATACTAAAGACGGTACGCAGGCTTTCGTGACGCTGTATGATCTCCCCAAGGCCTTGTTCCAGGGCTGCGACATCTAATGGCCCGCGCAGCCGTACCGCGAGCGGGATATGGTAAGCAGCCGTGTCGGGTGACAATTGTTCAAGCAGCCAGAGCCGCTGCTGAGCAAAAGAGGCGGGCAGATAGCGCTCGCGCTGCACAGGCACGATTGGAGCGACCTGGTGGTCCTGGTCCTGGCGCAGTACGCGCTCAAGCAAGGCTGCAAATTCTTTCACGGTAGGAGCTTCAAACACACTGCGCAGTGGTATCTCGATCGAGAACAGCTCGCGAATCTGCGCCAGCAACTGCGTTGCCAGGAGAGAGTGACCACCCAGGTCAAAGAAATTCTCGCGCGTCCCTGGAACCTTTCGCTGCAAGATCCTGTTCCAGACATCTACCACTATCTCTTCAATGGGGCTGGTCGGAGCCGCGATGAGATGGGTCTGCGATCCGGAAAACTCAGGTATGGGCAGCGCTCTGCGATCAATTTTTCCGTTAGGGGTTAAGGGCCAACGCTCCAACTGCACAAAGTGAGAGGGCACCATGTACTCTGGCAGATGCTGCTGCATAAAAGTGCGTAGCTCAGGCTGGCTGATAACAGCTCCGGGCTGCGGGACCATATATGCTACCAGGCGGGCATCACCCTCTCTCTCCTCACGGACTACCGCGACGCATTCACGAACTGCGGGATGCTGCGCTAACCGTGTTTCAATTTCGCCAAGTTCGATACGATGCCCACGTACCTTAACCTGAAAATCGGAGCGGTTCAAGTAGATTAAGGCGCCATCAGCCGTCCGGCGCACCAGATCACCTGTCCGATACAGGCGCGCGCCAGGCTGGTTGTTGAAAGGATCTGGCACAAAGCGCTCTGCGGTTAAGGCTGGCAGTTGCCAGTAGCCATGCGCCATCCCTTCACCTCCGATGAATAGCTCGCCCGCAACGCCAACAGGCAGTTCCCGCCCCTGACGATCCAGCACATAGACCTGTGTATTAGCGATTGGCCACCCGATGCTGATCTGCGCCTCGTTCGTGTGCAGCGGGCGTAGGGTAGACCAGATAGTGGTCTCGGTCGGACCATACATGTTCCATACACTATCGCTACGCTGGCAGAGTTGCTGCGCCAGCTCCCAGGGAAGAGCTTCACCACCACATAGTATTTTGAGGGCGGAACTCCCCTGCCAACCCGCGTTTAGCAGCAGCCGCCAGGTGGCCGGAGTGGCCTGCATAAAGCTTGCGCCTGTCATTTCAAGGAGATGGTGGAGCGCAAACGCATCCATAGCGTCCGGCTGACTCACGATGGTGATCGCTGCCCCAACCACCAGAGGCAGCAAGAGCTCCAGACCAGCGATATCAAAAGAAAATGAGGTTACCGCCAGCACGTTATCCGCGCCAGTCAATCCCGGCTGCCGGGCCATACTGAGGAAACAATTGCGCAGTGCGCGATGGGAAATCATGACTCCCTTGGGCTTGCCTGTAGAGCCAGAGGTATAAATGACATAGGCCAAATCTTCAGCGCTCAGTTCCACGTCTGGATCGTCTATGTCCTCTCCATCATTGGCAGCAAGGGGCAAAGTCACCAGGGCACAGGTAGCGTCGAGGGGGAAACACTCGACAAATGCTTCCTCGATCAACAGGGCGACCGCCTGGCTGTTCGTAAGCATATAGTTTAAGCGTTCCTGCGGATACGCTGGATCGAGTGGAACATAGGCGCCCCCAGCCTTGAGCACGCCCAGCATGGCCACAACCAGTTCCGCCGAACGCTCCAGGCAGATACCAACCAGTTTACCGGGGCCAACCCCCGCTGCGCGCAGCCTGTGGGCTACCTGATTGGCGGCCTTGTTGAGTCCAGCATAGGTCCAGAAGGTCTGTCCCCAGACAAGGGCGACGGCATCAGGGGTGCGCGCAACCTGTGCGGCAAAGAGTTGCGGCAGCGAGTCCGGCTCCTGCCAGGCCATCTGTGTATCGTTCCATGCGCTAAGCTGCTCTCGCTCGGCAGTGGTGAAGAGCGGCACGTCGGCGATCCGCCGGGTACAGTCGGCGGTCACACCCATCAAAACGCCCTGCCAGTGATCAACCATGCGCCTGATCGTTTCCTCCTCGAACAGATCGACATTGTACTCGACCAGGCCGGCCACGCACTCTTCTGTCTCGTTAACGATAAACGTCAGATCAAACTGTGTGGCACCGTTATCAATGTCCAGCAGATCCAGGTGCAGGCCAGCGAACTCAGAGGTTGGGATCGGCACATTTTGCAGCATAAACATGACCTGAAAAATGGGAGACCGGCTCAGGTCTCGTTCAGGCTGCAGGGCCTCCACCACCTGCTCAAAAGGAAGATCCTGGTTGGCATACGCTTCCAGCACTTTTTCGCGTATAGAGCGCAAGAGTTCCTGGAAGGTCTCGCTGCCTGAGAGCTGCGTGCGGATAACCAGGGTATTGATAAAACAACCAATCAGTTTCTCTATCTCGCTTCGCCTGCGATTCGCGATCGGCGTTCCGATGAGGATATCTTCTTGCCCGCTGTAGCGAGAACAGACGATCTGCAGGGCCGCCAGTAAGAGCATAAACAGGGTCGCCCCCTCTTGCTGGCTCAGTGCCTTGATGCTCTCAGTGAGCGCGCCAGGCAAGCGAAAAGGAAAATGCGCACCACGATAGGTTTGGATGGCCGGCCGTGGATGATCGGTGGGAAGCTCTAATACCGGCAGCGGACCCGCCAGTTGCTTGCGCCAGTATCCCAGTTGCCGCTCGATCTCATTGCCTTGTAACCATTGTTGTTGCCAGGCCGCAAAATCAACGTATTGCACGGCCAGCGGCGGCAGAGAGGATGGCTGACTGTTATGGGAGGCTGTATAAAGCTCGATCAGCTCGCGCACCAGAATGCTAAACGACCAGCCATCAGAGATACTATGATGCATCGCAACAAGTAGCACATGTTCCTGCGGGGCCAGCTTAAACACGGTTACGCGAAACAAGGGACCATGCTCCAGGTCGAAGGCTCTACGCACCTTTTGTGTCGACAGCTGTTGGACAGCCAGCTGTTGCTCACTGCCTGCCAATCCCTGGACGTCCTCAATCTCTAGCATCACAGGCAGGGTCGATGCGATCAATGGCTCAGGCTCACCAGCATGCACAACAAAGGTGGTGCGCAACGTCTCATGGCGGTTGACTATCTCCTGCAGACAGTGACGCAGGCGCTCAAGATCGAGCGGGCCCCGCAGACGTAAGCCCAGCGGTATATTCAGGAAGCCGGCATCTTGCTCCATCTGCTGCATAAACCAGAGACGCTTCTGTGCATAGGACAGTGGGAGCCTATCTTCTCGTGTCAGAACGGGTATCGGCTGAACCAGGGCCTCGTCATCTACGCTGGCTGATGAACTTTCCTCGATGCGTTGGGACAGCTCGGCCACAGTCGTAGCCTCAAAAATAGCCCGTAAAGGCAGACTGACCTGCAGGTCGGAGCGCAGTCGCGACACCAGCTGGGTCGCCAGCAGCGAATGACCACCTAATTCAAAGAAAGAATCGTACACACCAATCTGTGCAACCCCTAAAAGCTGTTGCCATAACGTCGCCAGGGTCTGTTCCAATTGAGTGCGCGGCGCAATATAGCGGGTTGGTAGCACCGGGCGAGGATACAGGGTTGTGTCAGCATCAGCCACGGTGCTCGGCTGTTGCGCCTCGCTCTCTGAAGGGATCACTTGAGTTTGCGCCCCCCTGGCAAGCTGGACAGAATCAATCCAGTAGCGATGGCGCTCAAATGGATAGGTGGGCAAAGGGACGCGGCGACACAGTTCGCCAGCATGAAATTCGTCCCAGGCAATAGACACGCCTGCTAACCATAAACGGCCCAGGCCCGTCAGCATAAATTCATCATCACTGGTAGTCTCGCTGGGCCGGCGTAGGGATGGAATAATGGTATGGCTTATCTGCTGTGGCAGGGCCTGGCTCTGTTGACGAGCAAAGGTGCTTAGCGTCCTTCCGGGGCCAACCTCAAGTAAAATTGGGCTGCCTTCGTGCAGGATTTCCGCAATGCCCGTGGCAAAATGAACCGGCTGCCGCATGTGATGTCCCCAGTAGAGAGGATCGCAAGCCTGTACATTGCTAATCCAGGTTCCGGTCACATTAGAGATATAGGGAAGTCGCGGGGGATGGAGGGGTATGGATCTCACCAGCTCAACAAACTCATCAATAATAGGATCAACCATCAGCGAATGGAAGGCATGTGAGGTATGAAGACGCCGACAATCGATACCACGGATTTGCAAGCGCCGGGCCAACGACTCAACAGCGTCTGTTGGCCCGGACACCACACATTGTGTCTGCGTATTGATAGCCGCAATGCTGAGACGGTCATCCAAAAATGCCTGAACTTCCTGCGCAGGCAGTGAGACCGTAAGCATCGCGCCTGCCGGCAATTGCTGCAT
Organism: Ktedonobacter sp. SOSP1-52; assembly: GCF_016587395.1. Taxonomy (NCBI): domain Bacteria; kingdom Bacillati; phylum Chloroflexota; class Ktedonobacteria; order Ktedonobacterales; family Ktedonobacteraceae; genus Ktedonobacter; species Ktedonobacter sp. SOSP1-52. Next base: position 675,337 of record NZ_BNJH01000005.1, on the reverse strand, counting down.
CAAACGTCCTCGTGCCGCCACCAGCTGCAGGGCATCCTCCAGAGAAAAGACCCCCGCCAGACATGCGGCGACATACTCGCCAATACTGTGTCCAATCATGGCTGAGGGATGGACCCCCCAGGCTTCCCACTGCTTTGCCAGCGCGTATTCCACGGCAAAGAGAGCGGGCTGGGTTAACCAGGTCTGCGTCAAACGCCAGGAATCCTGCTCCCGATCACCTTCAGGCGCAGGATAAAGGACTTGCAGCAGATCTATCCCCAGGTGGGGCCGTAATAACTCCGCGCAACGCTCTATGGCGTTGCGAAAGACGGCTTCTGTCTGGTAAAGATCGCGGCCCATCTCGATATATTGCGCGCCCTGACCGGGAAACATAAATACAACGGCATTCTCTGCGCCTTCTACCACTCCTCTCATCAGCTGGACCGCATCCTCCGCTTCCAGCTTCCGGGCCAGATCATCGGCATCACGGCACACCAGAGCCTGTCGATACTGAAAAAGCGGTCGTCCGACCTGCAAGGTATAGGCAATATCAGCAAGCTCAAATTCTGGATGCTGACGAACATAGGCGGCCAGTTGTACGCTGGCCTGCTGCAGAGCAGTTTCTGTTCTGGCCGATAGCATCACCACCTTCCGCGGCCTGAACGTGCGCATAGAGCTAGCCGGCTCGGGGGCTTCCTCCAGCAGGACATGCGCATTCGTCCCCCCAATTCCAAAGGAACTGATGCCCGCTCGCCTGGGTAGATCATTCTCTGTCTGCCACTCGCGCAGCTCGGTATTGACATAGAAAGGGCTATTTTCTAGCTGCAGAGCTGCGTTGGGGCTTTTGAAATGTACCGATGGTACCAGAACGCGATGCTTCAGAGAGTACGCCGCTTTGATCAAGCCAGCCACCCCGGATGCCGTATCAAGGTGTCCAATATTCTCTTTAACCGAGCCAATCGCGCAAAAATTCTTCTTATCGGTGCTGGCACGGAAGGCCTCAGTCAGAGCTGCGATCTCAATCGGGTCGCCATTGATGGTGCCGGTACCATGGGTCTCGATGTAGCCAATGCTTTCCACGTCCATTTCAGAGACGAGCTGTGCGTCCTGAATGACACGTGCTTGCCCCTGAATGCCCGGGGCCGTATACCCTACCTTTGTCGAGCCATCATTATTGATCGCCGACCCTTTAATCACCGCGTAGATATGGTCACGATCGGCCAGAGCATCCTCTAGTCGCTTTAAGACCACAATGCCGACGCCATTACTGGCAACGGTCCCTTGCGCATCGGCATCAAAGGCCCGACAATGACCATCTGGCGACAAGATGCCGCCTTCCTGGTATTGATAGCCCACCTTCTGGGGAACGCGCAGCGTGACGCCGCCAGCCAGGGCCATGCTACACTCGCCTCCAACCAGAGCCCGTACCGCCAGATGTACAGCAACCAGAGAGGTAGAGCAGGCGGTCTGCACGGCCAGGGCAGGCCCGCGCAGATTCAATTTATACGCGACCCGGCTGGCCAGAAAATCCTTATCGTTGGCGGTGATCAATTGAAAAATGCCGCCACTATCAGACCAGTTTTGCAGATGTGCCAGATTGCGTAGCAGGTAGGTATTCAATCCGGCACCAGCGTAGACACCGATCGCCTCACCATAGCTGCGGGCATCATAGCCGGCATTTTCCAGCGCCTCTTCAGCGCATTCTAAAAAGAGGCGCTGCTGCGGATCGAGAAACGCGGCTTCTCTTGGACTGTAGCCAAAGAAGGCGGCATCAAACAGATCGATATCCTCGACCACCCCTCCTCTTCTGACGTAAGCAGGATCTTGTAGCTCGTGCGCGTCCACGCCTTCAGCCGCAAGCTCATCCTCCGAGAAAGAAGAGATGGTCTCGGTACCTTCACACAAATGTTGCCAGTATTCCTCGACATTTTTTGCTCCAGGGAAACGTCCCGCCAGCCCAACAATAGCCACCTCCAGCCCGTTCAGCTCTCCATTTGTCATTTTCTTACTCTTTCGCTTGTCGACAGCCTGATCCTCTTCAGGCGGTCCTTGCCAGCCTGTAATGCTTCTTCTTGCCGCTCTTGTAGAGTGCTTGTCTGCTCATGCGCAAGCTGGGCTTGCTGCTCGGTCTGATCCAGATATCTGGCCAGAGAGCTTACCGTAGGGTACTTGAATATATCGGTCAGGGCGATAGTGCGCTGAAAATGTTCCTGTAGCTTTTGCAGCACCTGCACAACGAGCAGGGAATGGCCGCCCAGATCAAAGAAGTTTTCATGGCGGCCAATCTTTTCAAGCTGCAGATAGTGCTGCCATATATCCGCGATATATTGTTCCGACGCATTAGATGGCAATAGACGCGTTGCTTCTTGCTCACGGGCGATCACCGCCTCTGGCAACCGCTTGCGATCAACCTTGCCATTGGGGGTCAGTGGCAGAGATGCCAGGGGCATCACAATCTCCGGTACCATATACTCGGGCAGGTGTTGCCTGACATAGCCACGTAGATCATCGCTGGAAAACTGGCTCCCTTTCTGCAGAACCACATAGGCGACCAAGCGCTGATCCTCTGATTGGCGCTCCTGCACCACCACCACGCACTCCCGTACTAGAGAATGTCGTAAGAGCACCGCTTCGATCTCACCCGGTTCGATACGATGCCCGCGTATCTTCACCTGATTATCCACCCGCCCCAGAAACTCAATCGTTCCATCAACGCAATAGCGGCCACGATCGCCTGTTTTGTAGAGGCGCGCTCCCCGACCGCCATGAAATGGGTGTGGTATAAAACGCTCGGCCGTCAATGCCGGGCGATTAACATAGCCATACGCGAGACCGACACCTCCGATATAAAGCTCACCGGGCACACCAATGGGCACAGGCTGCAGGGCTGAATCCAAAAGGTAGAGCTGCATATTCGCGATGGGACGACCAATCGAAGGCTTGTGTGCTCCATCGGTACACAGCTCCATCGAAGCGCACACCGTCGCTTCAGTCGGACCATAGGCATTGAAAAAACGACGGCCCCCGGACCACTGCGCGACCAGTTCTGCCGGACAATCCTCGCCAGCGACAATAATGCTCCGCAATTGAGAGAGCCCTCCGGCTTCCTGAGGCATGGATGCCAGAATAGAGGGGGGTAGCGTCGCAACAGTGATGGCGAGCCGCTCTAAAGCATCTCTCAGCGTTGCCCCTGCTAATACACGCTGTTCATCCTCCAGGCACAACGTCGCGCCAGTACCCAGTGACATACACATCTCCCAGATCGATGCGTCAAAGCTCAGAGATGAGAATTGCAGAATATGATCTTCTGGCCGCAAATCAAAGTTCTGCCGCTGGACTTCTACCAGATTCTGCAACCCCTGATGCGAGACAGCAACCCCTTTTGGCAAGCCGGTCGAGCCGGATGTATAGATGATATATGCCAGTTGCTCAGGGGTCAGATCCATTGACAACGGAGTTGACGACTCGTTGCAATCCTGGAACCAGCGTGGCTCCAAATACAGCGTTGGCAACAACTGTTGGGGTAAGTACTCCTGCACACTTTTCTGGGTTAATAGGAGAGAGATCTGAGCATCTTCGAACATAAATGCCAGTCGCTCCCGGGGATATTGGGGGTCCAGGGGGACATAGACACCACCGGCTTTAAGAATACCAAGTAAACCAATAATAGCTTCTGGCACCCGGCCCATGCACAATCCAACACGCGCACCAACGCCTATTCCCAGGCGCACGAGCGCACGGGCCAGCTGATTTGAGCGATCATCCACTTGCTGATAGGTCAAGCTGGTCGTCGGAGTCTTGATCGCTATGGCCGTGGGAGTCCGCCTAGCATGCTCTTCAAAGATCTGATGCAGGCAGCGATTGTCATCATATGACGTATCTGTCATATTCCAGTCCACCAGCATCTGCTGCCGTTCCGCGGCTGTCAGTAGCGAGATATCTGTCAGGCGTTGTGAAGGATCGGCAACAATGGTCTGCAAAAGCTCATACCAGTGCGTCAGCATCCTGGCAATGGTTCCCCCCTCGAACAGGTCAGTATTGTACTCGACGATGCCTGACCCTTTATTTGTTACCGACCAGGTCAGGTCAAAAGCGGCGATGCCACTTTCCATCTCCACCTGGCGGAACTGTAATCCAGCTGCATTCGCTTCAAGCCTCCAGGAATCTTCATTCAACACAAAGACCACCTGAAAAATAGGCGAACGACTCAGATCGCGTGATGGATAGACAGCCTCTACCACCTGCTCAAAGGGGACTTCCTGGTGGGCGTATGCCTCCAGGCAACCAGTGCGTACCCTTTGCAGCAGATCATGGAACGAGGGGTTGCCCGAGAGATCTATCCGCAGGGCAAGCATGTTGACAAAGAAGCCGATCAATGCTTCGGTCTCGGTTCGTGTACGTCCCGCGATCGGGCTGCCAACCAGGATATCTTCCTGCCCGCTATAGCGGGCCAGCAGGAGCTGGAAGGAGGCCAGCAGGGTCATAAAGAGACTCGTCCCCTCGTGCTCGCTTAACGCTTTGAGCTTTCGCATCAATGGCTCAGGTATAGAGATAGCCTGATGTGCTCCATGGAATGTTTGCAAAGGAGGTCTGGGATGATCTAATGGAAGTTCAAGTAGAGGAAGCGGACCGGAAAGCTGCTGCTTCCAGTAGGCCAGTTGGTCGGACAGCAGCGTTTGCGCCTCTTCAGCATGCGCCGACTGCGCATCGTGCCTCTGTTGTCCTCTGTTGGCGACCGGCCGCTGCAACCATTCTTGCTGCCACATCGTAAAGTCTGCATACTGAATGGACAGTTCTTCTAATGGTGAAGGCTGCCCGCCAACAAAGGCGGTATATAGCGTTTGCAGTTCATGCATGAGGATGCCTCGAGACCAGCCATCAGCGACAATGTGATGGTAGGTGAGCAGGAGCATCGCTTCATTTGCATCTAACAGGATCAACGTGCCGCGTAACAACGGACCCTGGATCAAGTCAAAGGGGAGTTGCGCTTCTTGCAGTGCCCGCCTTTGGAGCTCTTCCTGGCGCGCCTGTGGGTCATCTATGTTCAACCTGACCACGGGCAAAGAGAACGTAGCCGTGGCACTAATTATTTGAGACGGCTGCCCCTGGCGCATGTCAAACGTCGTGCGCAGAATCTCGTGACGGCGCACGATCTCTTCCAGGCTCCAACGTAGGCCCTCGACATGTATATTCCCATAGATACTGATCGCGGTTGGCACATTGTAGGCTACGTTGTCTGGTCGCAATTGGCTGAGGAACCACAGGCGTTGCTGGGCAAAGGACTGAGGAAAGTACATCTGCCGCTCCTGCCTCTGCACGGCAAGTGGCGGAGCACTGTCCAGCGTGGCGCGGTTGTCTCGGGCATGGGCACGCGCATATTCGTCGGCCACATATTGTAGCAAGCTATCAAAGGATGTCAATTCGTAAAATTGCCCGGCATCCAACATAACCTGCAGGTCACGCTGGCAATTGTTGACAATACTCATCACTTTGAGCGAATCCAGGCCCAGACTGCGAATGTTCGTAATATCGGCCAGTTCCTCAGGGCTACGTTCCACTGCCTGGGCAAGTTGCTGGCGCAGATAGGCATGCAGGTGATGCTGGCTCTGGTCCTGCTGTTTCTTTAGAGCAGGTGGCTCAGGCATCATCTGTACGCTGTTCGTCACGCCCCTGCCTTCGCTGCGTTGCGCTCTACGTCTCTTCTGCACACGCTTGCGCAACACATTGAGCCAGTGAAGGCCATCCATGACGGTATCTACATCCAGGCCAAAATCGAGCAGAGAAGCAATCTCATCGACGCCGGCCTCCTCCAGGCGCGCAACCATTTTTTCACAGCTCTGAGGAGTCCCAAACAAAGCGTGCGTATGAAAATACCGTTCAAAAGCATATGAGAGAACCTGCTCACGCTCCTGGGGTGTCAATCCATCAAGATTCTCTCGTCCATGTCGCCATAGATCGACCGAGGATTCCAAATACGCAGTAAAAGGCGCGCGCACCTTGCGACGTACCTCATCCATATCCTCATCGACAAATGTATGGAGCATGAGTGTAACGTGCCCGCTATCGGGATCGTATCCATGGCTCGCCCGCGCGTTGCGGTACAGAGTAATCTTCTCAGCCAGTTCTTCAACGTTCTGGAATAAGAGACCAGTCAGCACATTTGCGCCCATCGCGCCAGCTTCGGCAAAGCGTTCGGGATTGCCGGTGCAGGTAATCCAGGGAGTAAGTGCACGCTGCCTGGGTTGCGGATAGATCTTAACGGCTGTTTGCTGTCCAATTCCATTAGACCAGCTTATAGCGTCACCAGACCAGAGCTTTTGAAAGGTTTCTATACCTGAGAACAGAAGCTCTTTGCGATTGGCAAAGTTTTCTGGTGCCAGCACAAAATCATTCGGATTCCAACCGGTGGCGAAAGCGATATCTACTCTGCCAGAGGAAAGATTATCGATAACCGACCATTCTTCGGCTACTCGTGCGGGATGATGCATAGGTAAAACGACGCTACCTGCACGCAAACGGAGCTTCTCGGTGGTCACAGCTAAGGCGGCAGCGAGGACAGAAGGATTTGGATATAGACCACCAAAGGGATGAAAATGCCGCTCAGGTATCCAGACAGCAGTGAAATCGTGTTGATCTGCAAACCTGGCCCCTTCCAGGAGGAGTTCATATTTTTGTTCAGCTAATGCTGTCTCGTCGCTGGCGAAATAAAGCAAGCTAAATTGCATCGTTTTGTGGCTCCGAGATTCAGTGGTAGGGTCGTTCGCGGTCGATTTCTGCTCATATTCAGCATGTTTGTGCAGGTGAGGATGCGAATCCGCAAACCGATGTGCAGCGTCAGTTGCTTGACCTGCAGACGCTACCGAGGGCTGTTCAGGCGGCACTGGCTCTAACAGAACGGCGATCGATGGTGGCAAGTCCGCGGATAACACAGGCAATTGCCGTTTCACCAACGCTTCTCGGCACGCCTGGCGCTGGATCTTACCACTACTCGTCTTAGGAATAGCTCCCGGTTTGATGAGCACAATACCATAAATATGTAATTCATGGTGGTCAAACACCGCCTGGCGAATAGCGGAAAAGATACCTTTCGGATCTTGATGCCGATGCTGACGCTCAACTTCCAGGACGAGGATCACGCGCTCATCGCCATCAACCGTCAGTGAAAAGGCGGCGCTGCAATTTGGTCGCAACGCCGGATGGCACTGCTCTGCAACCTTCTCAATATCCTGGGGATAATAATTCTGACCACGGACAATAATCATATCCTTTAAGCGACCGGTAACAAACACCTCCCCGCGTTCTAAAAATCCCATATCCCCGGTACGCATAAATGGCCCTTCTCCTGTATCCGCCAGGTACGCGTGAAACGTCTCCCTGGTCGCCTCTGCACGATTCCAGTACCCCTGAGCAACACTCAAACCAGAGACCCAGATTTCCCCAATCCGATCGGAAGAGCATGGCAGGTGTGTATCGGGGTCGACAACGACTATTTTCTGCTCCAAAAGGGTATGACCACAGCTCACAATATTCGTGGAGCGTTTGTCTGCTTCGGTAGCACGAACCACGTGATGCCGTTCAAGTTCATCGGCGTTCACTGTCCGCACCAGGCTCTGCTCTCCCTGCCTGGCGGATGAAACAAATAAGGTCGCTTCGGCCAGTCCGTATCCCATTATAAAAGCCTCGCGCCGGAAGCCATGAGGCGCAAAGGCCTGCTCAAAGCGCTCTAATGTCTCACCGCGAATGGGTTCCGCGCCATTGAGAGCATTGTGCCACGAACTGAGATCCAGGGTAGCTCGCTGTTCGGGGGCGATCTTCTGGACACACAGATCGTATGCGAAGTTAGGGGCAAAAGAAGTGTACGCTTTATAGTGTGAAATGGCCTGGAGCCAGCGCAGTGGCTTCTGCAGAAAGGCAAAAGGTGACATAAAAATGCAAGAAGTACCGAGATAGGCGGATTGGAGAGCGTGACCGATAAGCCCCATGTCGTGAAAGAGTGGCAACCAACTAACAAAGGGGGCGTCTACAGGATGCTGCAGAGATTCCTGCAGCATCCTATGGTTATAGAGAAGATTCTGATGGCTCACCATGACCCCTTTTGGCTTGCCAGTTGAGCCGGAAGTATATTGTAAAAAGGCCAGCGTATCTCCATTTACATCTGGTTCGCGCCACTGATCGGCCATGTTTTCTGGTAGGGTATCAGTGACCTCAATATGAAGATTACCTAGATGAGAGAACGCTGTAAACTGCTGGCGCATGGCTGCCGTGGCCACCGTTTTTGACGAAAGGGCCAGCACGGGTTGCGCATCTGAAACAATCGCTTCAAGGCGCTCTAAATTGTGATTCAACCTGGGCGGGTATGCTGGAACGGCGATCGCGCCGGCATATAAACAGCCAAAGAAGGCTGCAAGGTACGCCAGACCAGGTTGATACAGCAAAAGCACGGGTTGTCCACTGGCCCGACTGGCCTGTAGCAGGGATGCGATCGCTCGCGCCTGGTAATCTAGTTCAGCATAGGTCAGATGAGCTTCTTCTTTCTCTCCATCTGCCAAAAAGGTATACACCCGTCTTTCGGGATGAGAAAACGCTCTCTCTCGCAACAGCTCAACCCATGTTGAGCTGTTGCGAGAGAGATCCCAATAACCACCATATATCTTTCTATCCATTTTTTACATTCTCTCTAGCTGATGCTCCTATCACATTAAAAAGGCTTCTCTGCTATAACAGTAAGCATAAGTTCTACTGCATGGACGAACAATCCCCCTCGAAGAGGATTTTTCTAGCCGATAATCAGGGAAATGAAGGGTGCGAGAATACCCTTCACGCTGAAAAGTTCTAATCCGATGCTTTACTTTCCTTCTTGACAGGGCATTCTGGACAGTTGCCTGGCAATGATGGTCAGGGGATCAATACAGTTGTATGACCGCTCATCATTGGGTGTAGATACCAGGTAGCGAGAAAGGAGATGAAATTCGGTACAGCCAGCGACAAAAGCATCGACGTGATATGTATCCAATAAGTCTCGTACCATTGTGGAAGCGAGACCCACGTCCTTTCCAGCTTTGAGGTGATAAATCAATGCGTGGATCGCCTGTTGATCTTTTTCCTGGGGCAACACTATATAGCCTGAGCAGCTCTCCCACAACGGGTGACTCTGAAATAGGCGTAGCTGAAGCGTGGCGTTGGTACACAGGAACAGATGGGGCTCACGTTTCTCCTGTAGGGCAATAAAAATAGGGTCAAGCAATGAGATGATAGGCTGTCGCAATTCCCACGGGAGACGGGGCAACAGATAATGAAGGGTAATACAGCACACCACAATTTTCTGCACCTGCAAGCGTTGTAGGGCGCGCAATATCTCCACAAACATCTCAAAGACAATCTCATCCCGATGACCAAGAAAGGCCTCGGTACGATCAGGAACGGTGGGGTCGGAATACAGGATAAAGCGTCCCGCCTCTTGCTCCACTCCCTCTAGCGTAAAATCATAGAGCGTCGATAGGAACGCAGTCGATGCCAGAGGACCCATACCACCAACAATGCCAACCAGGTCGCGTTGCTGATATTGTATCTCCATACGTATTTCACCTTAGATGCATGAATTCTGGAACGCCTTTGCCATTCCAGGATGTACCTATGTGTTCAGGCAAGGCAAATTATGCAAACAGGAGGATGAAAGAAGATCTTAATCAGCGCAAGCCATCCTCAGATCATTGAGATACTCCAAATGCGCCAGCACCTCATCGTCATCTACGCCAAAATCAACAAGGCAGGCAATCTCATCAACACCGATCCCTTCCAATTGTTGGACCAGTGGCTTACACGTTTCGACAGTGCCCAGCAACGCAGCATTTGTGTAGTACTTTTCAAATGTAATATTTAAAAGCTCCTCCATCGTCGTTCCAGACGTTTCCTCATAAGGGACCTGGTGTCCTCCACTGATTGCCCCTCCTCCTTTAGCCGCCTTGTTCTCTAAACGGACCGCCGAACGTAGATATTCCTTAAAGGGGGCCTGCACCTTATTTTTTACCGCATCACGATCTTTTCCGATAAACGTATGCAGCATCAAAGAAACCTTGCGATCCGCCGCCTCAAATCCATTCTCCATCAGGGATGCACGATAAAACCGAATGTTTTTGGCCAGGGCTTTGATATCCTGCCCGATCATATGGGTTAACAGGTTAGCGCCTATGCTCCCAGCTTGGGTAAACGTTGCAGGATTGCCAGAGGATGTCACCCAGATTGGCAAATCCTTTTGAACTGGTTTTGGATAAACAGATAGCTCAACCTCTTTGCCAAACGTGTTTGGACGCAGACAACTCTCTCCTTGCCAGAGTCTCTGAACGGTATCAATTTGCTGAAACATCAGATCTCGGCGATCGTTATAGCGATCGGGATAGAACACAAAATCATTCACATTCCAACCTGACCCAAAGGAGATCGCCGCTCTGCCGTTCGAGAGATTATCCACCACAGCCCATTCTTCCGCTATGCGCAACACATCATGGAGAGGAGATACCAGACTACCAGCTCGAAGTTGTATCCTCTGTGTAATCATCGCGAGGGCAGAACTCATCACTGAAGGATTAGGAAAAATACCACCAAAGGAATCAAAGTGGCGCTCAGGTATCCAGACACAACAGAAATCATGGGTATCTGCAAACTGTGCTGCTTCAATGACTACATGGTACTTATTCTTGTTTCCGTCGTAGGGCTGGCTGGAGAAAAACATGATGCCAAATTTCATATCCACCTGCTCTCATCCCAAAAGTAGAGATATGCAATTAATCTCTAACACATTATCGGGTGCCAGACTCAATCCACTTCCATGTCAAAGCCAACAGAAGGAATCTATGATTACGCCATCAGGCGTAAGGCCCGGACCTACGACCAGTATGGGTGAGTAAGCTAGTGCAGTGATCAATCATTATTTTATCGTAGGTCACGGGCTGAGTAATCTAGGATGGTGTATCCTGATGAGCCGCCTCTTCCATTTTTTTGCGCAGGCTGAGCGGGCGCATATCTATCCAGGTCTCTTTGATATAGGCCAGGCACTCATCCTTGGGGCCTTCTTTGCCAACCTCGCGCCAACCCAGTGGAGGCTCACGATCAACAAACCAGATCGAATACTGCTCTTCATGATTAACTACAACCTTATAGGTATTTTTATCCTCTTCCTCATGTGGCATGGACGAAATATCTCCTTCTCTGAAACTAGTGAACCAGTCGAACCGCCAGATTTAAAAAGAAGTATAGCCTTTACTCTCATCATCAAACCATCCTCTGAGACGAGGATTTTTCTAGCGCAAAATACGTACCAGGAAAAGCTGCAATATACCCTCCTCTGGAGAGAAATATCATCCTCCCTGGTCCATTCTAAGCGACGCTGAAGAAAAAACATGCATATCAGGTTCTTTCTATTTTCAGAGGCCGAGCTAATTGCTCTGTTTCAAAAGCTTCGATTTTGGTTGATAGGGGAGGATATTTGGTTGCGGTTGCATTTCGCCCTGCTTACGAACCATATTTTTGATGTGCGTTTTGAGCGTCGCTTCGGAGATGTGCAGTTGTTGGGCAATAGAACGACGATCGATGCCGTTTTTTATCAATTGAGCAACCTCACGCTCACGTGGTGAGAGCGAGTTAAACTCATGGGCATCCTGCATATAGGTAAACATATGCTCCATAAACCAGGGGAGAAATACAGGGTCAAGCAGACAACTATCCTTTGTGGTATGTATCGCAGCAAAGAGTAAATCGGAAGAGAGGCTGGTTGAAAGATAACCACGAACTTTGTGTCTGTATGCCTTTACAAACAGGTCCATGTCTGGCTCATCAACCAAAAGAATAAACTTACTCATGGGTAAGACAGTGCACTCAGATGCAAGTGATTGATGAACAATGATCAAGTCACAACTGTAGCTGTGAAGCAGTTTGCGCAGATCTTCGCTTGTAAACGCTTCGTAAATATCTTTAATCTGCTCATCTCGTTCAAGAATGACACGAAGGCCTGTGCGTATTACTTCACGTGGCTCAGCAATGAGTATCCTTTGTTCCATTACAGTACGTTCTCCTCCGAGGGTCTTGTTATACTAATCACAAACTTTGTATCAAAGTGGGAAAACCCGCTTTGTTTTCAATGACCAGGACATCTATCGTAATTTCGTTATGGAACTGGTATGGTCAATAAAAATTGACTTCTCTTTTCTTCTCTCAGGGAGGATACCCCAGAGAAAGTGGTAGAACAATGACATTAAAAGGGCAAATAATATACAAACATGTATCATCTCAATAACAATACATGCTACAAAACACCAAAAAGATTCTTTTATACGCTTTCAATCCTGACTGCACGCATTGCCAGGATAATTTGGACGCCAGGGAAACATGATCCGTGAACAATTCCTTCGTCAGACGATGGTACATGTTCGAGCAACAGGCTATCGAGATGAGGTACATTTTGAAGAGGTCTCGCTTGGCTATCAAAAGGACTGGCAACAAGAAAAAGGGGTGCAGAATTATCTACGAGAAATTTTGCCGGGGCCACAGGCGCCCGGCAATGAGGCAAAAACGCAGTGATATCGATAACAGCGTTTCATGTATGGTACATCGAGTACACCAACACATGATATTAGAGAGCAGCAAGCAACTCACGAGTGATAACCTCGAGCAACTGCTCTCTGGCAGAATGCAGGAAGAAGTGGTTCCCTGGAAAAACGCGTTGGATAAATTGGCCGCGCGTCTCCAGATGCCATGCGGCCATATCCTCACGTGTCACTTCTTTATCCTGTAAACCACCATAAGCCGAAATAGGGCAAGTCAGCAGCGCTTGATCCTGATATGCGTATGTTTCGCTAAGGGTGAAATCAGCGCGTATCGTTGGCAGCAAGAGTTCTAGCAGTTCCTTGTTCTGCAATACCTCTTCGGGTGTGCCCTCTAGTTGCCGCAGTTTCTCGATGAACGTAGAATCGGGTAGATCATACGTAAAGGGCTCCCTGCGCTCAACTCGTGGTCCGCGTCGCCCGGAAACAAAAAGGTGTGCAGGTGGCGTATATCTAGATCGATTCAGCGTACGTGCCAGTTCAAAACTAACAATGGCCCCCATGCTATGCCCAAAGAAGGCATATGGGATATCCAGATATGGCAAAATGACCGGCACCAGCATCTCAACAAGTTGTGGACAATGGGTAATCAGAGTTTCAGTCAAACGGTTTTCGCGTCCGGGCAGCTGAAGCGCACAAAGATCAATCTGCGCAGGTATCATCTCCGACCACAAACGGAACACTGAGGCGCTCCCACCAGCATAATGAAAGCAGAAGAGGCGCAAACGAGCTTGTGGCCTGGGGCGATAATAAGGAAACCAGCGATTAGACATGGTAAAACTCTTTCAAGATTAAAATAGTAAAAAGTAAGAAGCAAGAACTTCACAAATACAACGCTCTTTTAGAGACTAAAAGAAGAAGAAGCTAAGGCGGGGGCGTCATCACCTCCTTGATACAGAAGTGAAGCAGTCAAGCCATTGCCTGACCTCATCTGCAAGTGGGCTTCTTATCTTCTCAAAGGTCCGCAAGCTCTTCTCACCCTCCTGCAAGGCCTGCCCTTTTTCATTACGAAACAAATGCACTTGTGCCAACCCATAACGAGCCATGGCTATATGAAGTCCATCCTCTTCAGGCGCACAGGCCAGCGCGGCCAGGAATATGTCTTCTGCTTTTTGGGCGTCTCTCCTTTTCAAGTATATCTTCCCCATTGCTGAAGAAATGCCACTCACAAAGTAACGATTGCCCTTTTGTTGCGCGAAATCGAGCCCCTCTTGAAGATAATCCATGGCCGTTTCATCCTCTTCTCGCTCAATCGCACATTCTCCCAACCTCAACAATATTACGCTGAGCGCTGGATGCAGGCACATTGAACGCGCCAGCCCAAGACTCTGCTGCAAATATGCTTCGGCCTGCTGATGCTCCCCACGTTTAAGGGCGAGATCACCCAGATCCAGGAGAAAATGACAGATTTCTGGACGTGAACCCATTTGCTGAGCCAGCGTTAAGCCTTTATGGAGATACCCCTCTGCTTCGGCATATCTTTCGTATTCACAGAGCGTGGCACCATATACACCACAAATATACATGAGAGATTCTGGCTCCCCTGCCCGTGTTGCGATCTTTAAGCCTTCTCGCCAATACTGTTCCGCCTGTGGCATATCTCCCTGACACTCGGCTGTGACCCCCAGGAGACCGAGCAATCGGCTCAGTTGTTTGGGAAGTCTGTTCTGACGGGCACACGAAAGGCCCTCAAGCAAATAGAGCCTGGCGTCTGCATATTTTCCTTGCAACAAAATGATGTGGCCCAGGTGAGCCAGGATCTCACACAAAAGCGCGCCAGCGTGCTTTTGGGAACGCAGCAAAGTGAGACATTCCAGTGCCAGTTTCTCTGCCTGCTCATAATGACCAGTAACTTTAGAGATATTGGTCAAATCCCGTAAAATCTCCGCCCTTCGAGGTATGTTAGTACTGAGCTCTGACGACAAAAGAGCCTGGTGGAGCAGGGTTTCAGATACAGTTTGTAGGCCACGATCATAAAGAAACTTTGAGCACGCCAGGGCACCCCGCATCACCAGATCATGCTGCTTGTACTCAAATGCTAACTGAACCGCCTTAGTAATAAGGTGTAGATCTTGCTCCAGTAAGCGATAGTCGGTCCTGGACTGCTCAGCAAACTTGATCATGTAGGAGAGCATACGCATTTCAGCTTCACTATTGCGTCCTTGCAAACGCTCATAATCAGAAATAACCTGGTGTATTTGATAGCGGCCCTGCTGGCCAATTTCAATCATCCCTTGATCCATCAGGTAGTCAAGCACATCCGCATTGACCGCAGCCACAGCCAGAGCAGCCTCCTCAGAAAATGTATCCGGTTTTGGTGGAAACACAGCCAGCGCGGATAACGCCCTGCGTGAACGCTCGTCTAATCGCTCCTCGCTCATATGAATAATCGTCTGCAAATTATACGATACATTAGAGTGTTGGTGTGTGTTTTGCTCATCACGTATCATAGGAAGCGCAAGTTGCAAGCGTTTCTCAGCCTCCTGCAGTTGCAAAAGAGCTGATTGAGTACGCCGACTCTGAAAGTGGCGTGTTTGAAGCAGCAGGTAATTACCAATCAGGATCAGCGCCAGAGGTAGCCCACCAACCAACTCAACGAGCATGCGTGGAGCGTCGGGACTCAATTCAACCAGAGCGGGTACTATTTGCGTAATCAGTTTGATCCCATCATCCAGGTTCAGTTCCGGAATCTGTTGTGCCTGATCTCCAGCAAAGTACAAGGCAATTTCAGGGATGCGTGTCGTAAGCAAGTAAGAGCAATAAGGGCCTCCTACTTTGCATTTAAGAGCCTCTTCAAGGCTCCAAACATCATCAATAATAAAAAGCATACGGCGCGTCCCGATAGCCGAACGCAAAGCGTACAACCATTCATCATAGCTATGCGGAGATTTGTTCCCACTATCTCCCAGACCAAAGAGCTTTCCCCAACGACTCAGCTCTGTCATGATATTGGCTTGAGGCCCCAAAGCGGCCCAGAGGATGCCGTCCTTGAAGTAATCACGTATCTCCGGATTATTCGCCAGTTCTACAATCAGCGTTGTTTTTCCGACTCCTGGAAGCCCATAGAGCGCAAAAAGCTGTCTCTCTTCCTGATGTAAGAGACGCTGAGCAAAATCTGCCAGTAGTTGATCCCTTCCTACAATGTCCTGAGCAGTAGAAAGGCGAAAAGGCAGCAGAGAATCATAGATGGGAAATTGTGGCTGGGCAATAACTGGTTCAGCTGATTCTTTAGAAAGTCCTAACTCTTTGAGAGATTTACCAAAGAGTTCACAGAGACTTTGACGATATGCTGATCCAGGTTGGGCAGTCCCGTTCTCCCAACGACTGATCATAAACGCATGCGGAGCACTGATACGATCAGCAACCTCTTGCTGCGACCATCCTTGCTCCTGGCGAGCTCTTCTTAGAAGAAGATTTGGATAAGATTGTGCTGCTTTTCTCACAGGCATGCTGAAATCCTTTTCGCGCATTCTCAATATATGTCACAGTATAAGCCGACGCTCTCCACAAAAGGAGAAGATCGAAGCACAACCTTTTGCTTTGATGTAACATCAACAAAGGCGTCACCTTCCATATGAATGAAGCCTGTTTCTCCGGGATCTATCGGTCTCATCCACAATATCAAACTGCACACTGACATCAGGAAATCTAAAAGTCCCGTTTTTATTTGTTCTTCTAAAAGAAGTAAATTTTCCTACGTATCGACCTTCTTGCAATATGTGGTCATTATACAAAAAATGAATACTCTGTTCCCTATACAAGATATACCGTATTTGGCCTTATTACAAGTATCCATGGGCACTCCCAGGGTAAAATTTCCTAGTAGCCTAACGTAGATAACTACGCTAAATATGGAAAAGGAAGAATTTGTCGCAGGTACCCCTGCATGCCTTTTTCGGAGATTGAAGCCAGTTTCCCCTGGCATAGAAAGAAGAACATGCTTATGATGCCTAGAATTGGGAAGTCCTGCTGGCATTAGCAAAAATAGAGACTTTTGGGTGCAGCTCTGGTACAATAAGACGATGAAACTCTACGCTATTAGTGACTTGCACATTGGGCATGCCACCAATAGGCAGGCGCTGGAGGAACTTCCTTCTTACCCGGACGATTGGCTGATTCTGGCTGGTGATGTCGGTGAGACCTTAGATCATCTGCGTTATGCCCTGTCTCTGTTGACCAGACGTTTCGCCCGGGTTATCTGGGTTCCTGGCAACCATGATCTATGGACTATCCCTTCTCAAAAAACATCCTCCGACAACTTGCGTGGTGACGCCAAATATGCTGCCCTGGTCTCCATTTGCAGAAGCTATGGAGTGCTGACCCCCGAAGATCCCTATGTGCAATGGCCCGGAGCCGGGACTCCATACCTGCTTGCGCCACTTTTTCTTCTCTATGACTATAGCTTTCGACCAGCCGAGATTCCCGAAGAGAAGGCGCTCGAATGGGCGCTTGAGGCCGATATTCTCTGTTCTGACGAGTATCTACTCCACCCCGACCCCTATCCCTCTAGAGCGGCGTGGTGCGCGGCACGCTGTGCATATACCGAAAGGCGCCTTCAATTAGTAGAGCCTACCACACCCCTGATCCTGATCAACCATTTTCCCCTTTACGAGCCCCTTGTGCGCCTTAAGCGTATTCCACGCTTCTCTCTCTGGTGTGGAACACGGCGTACCCATGATTGGCATAAGCGTTTTCCGACAGCGATGGTCATCTATGGACACTTACACATCCCTCGTACTGATGTTGTAGATGGTGTGCACTTTGAAGAGGTTTCGCTTGGTTATCCGCAACAGTGGAACAGAGAGAAAGGTATTCAGGGATATCTGCGCCAGCTCCTCCCATCCCTAACCGAAAGCTCCCCACGCTAAAGCCTTTACACATACACACAAGACAGAAATCAATCACAGGGTACATGCGGCATCTCTTGGTGTGATTGAAAAGGAATCTGCACAGAACAAATGATTCCCTGCGCTTCAGTAGAGGTTATCCATATGCGTCCACCATGTCGCTCAATGATCTCTTTACAGATCGTGAGGCCAAGCCCCCACCCTTCTCTGTTTGTGGCTTCGGCGGAAGGTGTACGATAAAAAGGCTCGAAAAGCTGCTCCTGCTGCTCTCGAGTAAATACAGGCCCCTCATTCTGGACCTGGAGAAGCACATTGGGAGGTTCTACACTCAGAGAGACATTGATCGCAGTATGTTCTGGCGAGTACTGAATGGCGTTTCTGACAACGTTAATGACGACTTGGGAAAGTCGTTCGCAATCGGCTTGCAGAATGAGAGGGATTGGTGGGCATATAAACGTAATCGTGCGCTTTGAGAATGCGCGCTGATCCTCGATGACTTCACGACAGAGGTCACCAAAATCGCATGGGCTCAGCCGTAATTGAATATCACCTGACCGGAAACTGCTCAGGTGAATCACTTCCTCCATCAAGGCGTGCAAAGCGAATGCTCGCGCGAGAATTTTTTCAAAATGCTTCTTCCATACAAGCGGCGATGTCGCTGCACCTCCTCCTTTGTTCAGGCGACGCAGGGCGAGTTGCGCCTCTCCAAGTATCGTGGTAAGCGGGGTCCTCAATTCATGGGCTGCCCGGATGAGAAAATGGTCCTTGAGACGGTTCGCGCGCTCAAGCTGCTGATTAGCCGCTGCCAGTTCCTGCGCGTACGCATGTGCCTCTTGTTTTGCGGCAAGGGCGCGTTTGTATTGCACTTGATGTTGAGCCGCAAGAAAAGCAATCGCGATTTGCGCAAACACGAAGGGGATGAGGAGAGTGAAATCATACCAAATACTCAAGGCAAATAAGTTATATTGAGGAACGACAAAGATGCTGAAGACAAAGAACCCTATGGTCATGGTAACCAATGCGGGACCAACACCCCACACAAATCCGACAATGACAGCAACCAGACAAAAAGGCGTCCAAATAAAGTGTGGCATTTTGAGAAGGTGGTTCACAAGTCTGGCAAGAAGGACAAGAACGAGCCCAACTCCATAACCGACAAAAGGCCGGTGCCACCTTCCCTTCCTGATGGCCAACCGTTGAGTATTGGTCCCATGACGCCGAAGATATCGGTTTACTCTTCTCATACGTATCATGCCTCTACTCATCACCTCTTGCCTCATAGTATTCTTGCACGAGAAGAGTGTAACCTTCAGCTTCCAGACAATGTGCCCCAGCTGACACACTGAGAAGCATGCGATAGTTTCTCGTGAGAGGATTTCTCATTAAGTAGAGGGTGCATCCTCCTTTTATCACTCTACGCCCCAAGAAAACCGCAACAACATCAACCACAACAAGCCGATCCTCTCTCGCTTGACAACCTGCACCTATTCGCGTTATACTCAAGGCAGCACAGTTAGCCAGCAAAGTAAAAATAGAGGAACATATGCATCCATTTGAAGACGATGTAAGCTACGCTCTTATTCAGTTGATCAAAGAGCACCGTAGGCAGGCTGATGAAGCACTGAAACAGCTTGGTTTGCATGCAGCGCAAGAGTTTATGCTTTTCCTACTTTGGGAAGAAGATGGCTTATCTCAATCTCAATTGGCTGCTCGCCTCAAGCTAGAGCTGCCGACGGTTACCAAATCAGTGCAGCGTATGGAACGTGCTGGCTTGGTAAGGCGTTGTGTTGATGAGCAGGACACACGGATTTCGCGTGTCTATCTTACCGAAGCCGGGCGCGCCCTCTATGAGCCCGCTATGCAAGTATGGAAGAATCTCGATGCTCGCGTCTGCCTCCATATGACTGAACTTGAACAGGCACTGTTGCGTCGTCTGCTTCAACAAGCTCTTGCTAACGTTTCCTAGAGGAAGAGATTTCCTCTTTTTTTTGAGTTTTAAATAGCCGGCTAACTATAAAAGGAAGGATTACGCACATGAATATGGAAGTCCCATTGATGAAGGATCGTATTGCCTTAGTGACAGGAGGAAGTCGCGGCATTGGTGCAGCAACAGCGATTCAGCTTGGAGGGCATGGGGCGAGGGTGGCCGTGAACTACTATCGCAATGCAACGGCTGCTCAAGAAGTGGTGGAGACCATTGAGAGAGTTGGAGGCAAAGCACTTGCCTTTCAAGCGGACGTCGCGAAGCAGGAGGAGGTGGAACAAATGGTTTCGCGCGTTCGCGAGACCCTCGGGCCTATTGATACGCTGGTTCTCAATGCCCCGGCGTCAAGCAGCAATCCCACGTCTTCGATCCCTGCCCACGAACAGCTTCAGGCAATCCTTGCCTCTTTCACAGGAAGCCGTTGGGACATTTTGGATGCATTTGTCCGGGGTCAATTACAAGCTGCCTACTATCCCAGTCAGGCAGTTCTTCCTGACATGATCAAACACCAGCGAGGAAGCATCATTTTCGTCAGTGCCACCCATGCTCGTCGAGCAAATGCAGGAGGAATAGCCGTCGCAGTCTCTATAGCCAAAGCCAGCGTGGAGACGATGATGCAACATATGGCAGAGGAACTTGGACCCTCCGGCATTCGGGTCAATACGGTGGGTGGGGGGATGATTCTCACCGATCTCAATGCAGGAGCACCACAGGAGATGAAAGACCAGATGGCCCGGATGACCCCTTTACGGAGAAATGGACGACCGGAGGACATGGCCTCCGCCATTACCTACCTGGCTTCCAATCAGGCCTCTTTTATCACTGGGGCCTATCTCACTGTGGATGGCGGCAATTTCATCATTTAAGGGGTTAAATTAAGGCACCCTGGAGGTGACCTTGAGAGGAGACGAGCTTATGGCTAGTGAGCCTATCATATCAGGGTCAGGCACATCCCTGTCCGTGCGTGATCGCGTCGGGCTACTCATACCTTCTATGGCTACGACAACCACTATCCAAAGGAACTGTCGGAACATCAAGATCCCGTAAATAAAGCCAGGGGATTCTCACTCTCGCGAGTGGGCCTTCTTCACTGGCTACGAGTTTCCCGTATGCCGTTGCTGGTAATTAAGGCGACAAGTGAGCAGGTTTTGAGGGTCTTGGTCACTTTCGGTGGAAAACCGCTCAAGTTTTTTAACAATCCGCCCATGTAATTATCGTATTTCCGGGTGTTTGGTAAATCGGGGAATGTTTGGTAATTTTCGGGGGGAGCAAAGTCGCGGAAGATTTCCTCCTTTTGGAGAATGTGCGGCGGGGTGGGGGTCAGGTATGATGGGGCATGCCTGATAGAGGCAAACCATATTATGATCGGAGGAGGAAACAGAATGAGTACAGTAATGACACGAACGCTTGGAAGAAGCGGCATCGAAGTAAGTGCCCTGGGTATGGGCTGCTGGGCAATCGGTGGGCCGTTCTGGGCCGGTGACCTGGCGTGCGGGTATGGCGAAGTAGACGATGTGGAGTCTATTCAAGCTATTCAGAGGGCGCTCGACCTAGGCGTGACCCTGTTTGATACGGCCGGGGTCTATGGCTGTGGGCATAGCGAACGTATCCTTGGCCAGGCGCTAGGAAAGCGGCGCGCAAACGTGCTGATTGCCACCAAGGTCGGGGACCAGTTCGACGAAGAAACACGCAGAATTACCGGCGGCCTGGATGATCCTCGATCAGGCATTCGCCGAGCCTGCGAAGGCAGTTTACGCCGCCTGCAAACAGACTATATCGACCTCTATCAACTCCATTTTAATGACTATGATCTTGAGGGGGCTGTAGAGGTGCGTGAAGAGATGGAACAACTCGTGGCGGAGGGAAAAATTCGCTATTATGGGTGGAGCACGGACGATCCAGAACGCGCGCGCCTTTTCGCCCAGGGGCCGCATTGTATGGCCATTCAGCATACGCTCAATGTCTTTGAGGACAATCCCGCCGTCTTAGCAGTGTGCGAGGAACACAATCTGGCGAGTATCAACAGAGGCCCCCTGGCGATGGGCGTGTTGACCGGGAAATATACCTCAAGAGAGCAGATAGGACGAGAAGATATTCGACTGTCTGAGCTTTCATGGAATTACCTCAGTAGCGAACGCTTACCAGGACTGTTGCAGCGACTAGACCAGGTTCGCGAGGTCCTGACGAGTGATAGCCGTACGCTGGCACAGGGTGCACTGGGCTGGCTATGGGCGCGCAGCGGGCATACTATCCCTATTCCGGGCTTTAAGACTGTCAAACAGGTAGAGGAGAACGCAGCAGCGATGCAGTTCGGGCCACTGAACGAGGCCCAGATGCGCCAGATCGAAGAACTGCTTGGATGAGATAGTTGGATGAGGCAGAAAGAGAGGTCTTCTCACCGAGCGTAATCGGAGCTTGTGGAGTTGTTTTCATCCTCCTGTTACTAGGAGCGCAAACGCTCATCATCCTCAATGCCTACAATTAGTTTCCTAGAAAAGGCTGAGGAAGGCCAAATGTTTGAACATGCACGCTGATTTATACAGTCTTGACGGTGACTCTGGGCTTGATCTATGTGGGCCTGGTGCTTATTTTCGGAACCCTGGTACGCGATGTCCTCGGCCAGCAGGAGAATACGCTGGGCCTGGTCGCTTCGACCCTGGTGGTTGCGGCCCTCTTCCAGCCGTTGCGTCATCGTATCCAGAGAGTCATTGATCGGCGCTTCTATCGTCGCACATACGATGCCGCCCAGACGTTGGAAGCCTTTGCCTCAACCGTACGCCATGAGATGAGCCTGACTGGGTTGAGTGAGCACCTGATGGCGGTGGTGCAGGAGACGATGCGGCCTGCTTCTCTCTCTGTGGGTTTTCTCGATGAAGCGGCAGATACCAGAGAAAGGTGTTGAGGAGGAGCTTGTCTAGTGCGCCCGCGAACAATCAGGTATGGGCCTCTTTTGCACTGAAACCCACGCCTCGCTGCTTGCGCAAATCCTACGCGTCTGTTGTGGCTTGCCCACAAGGGTATAACGTTTCAGTATCCTGAACCAAACGATTTGTTCGCCGCAATGATACGCGGCCTCCAGAAACATACGAACCATCAGCAGCATGGAACAGAGACAGGGTATCCAACCCTTGAACGCCATGCCTCATCCTTGAGGGAAACGTCATCTCAGTCTTGGGATTATTTACCACAAGCAAGTCACAGAGGCAAGTCCATGCCAGAATTTGCTCTTGACAAAAAATACGATCGTATTTTATACTAGGCACATGAGTCATCGTGAAAATTCCAAAGAGCTCATTTTAGAGCGCGCGGTTCAAATGGCATCCGTGCAAGGCTTGAATGGGTTAACTATTGGGCGGCTGGCGGAGGCGCTCTCTCTCTCGAAAGGAGGGATCTGTGCTCATTTCCCATCAAAAATCAATCTGCAAGTAGCTGCTGTTGAGAGGGCTGCACAGATCTTCCAACAGGTCGTGACCGTGCCCGCGCTTGAAAAAGCATCCGGCTTGCCGCAACTCCAGGCTCTCAGCGATGCCTGGTTTGAGTATCTTGTGGCAAGAACCTTTGAAGGAGGATGCTTTTTTACCAATGCGCTGCTTGAGGTAGACGATCTGGAGAGCAATGAAGTCCGCGAAGCGGTCAGGCAGCAATACAATCGCTTCATCGAGCTGGTTGAGCGGTGCGCTCGTGACGCTGTGGCGTGGGGCCATTTCCGATCGGATCTGCAGATCCATCAATTCGCCTTCGAGTTCCTTGGCATCCAGTTCTCAACACTGGCATGGCGAGGATTAGGGCGCGACGCAGAGATGATAGCTATAGCAAAGAAGGCGATGGTTGATCTGTTTCAACGATCTGCGAGCTAATTTTTTTTGTCTTGGAATAAATACGAACGTTCGTATTTAGAAGGAGACCATCTGCTATGAAACACCAGTGGACGGTGGGTATTCTGCTGTTTGAGCACGTCGATCTAACAGATATAGCCGGACCTTATGAAGTTTTTTATAACGCAGGCTATACCATGCATGACCTCCGCAAAACGCTATCAGGTCAGGATACTCTTGAGAATCACCCATTTGTTGTCAGAACGGTTTCCCAGAGCGGGCAACAACTCAAAGCCAGTAATGGGCTTCGCCTTGAGCCTGATTATTCGTTTGAACAGTCTCCTGCTTTTGACATCGTGGTCGTCCCTGGCGGGAATCTTGGCATCATTGCTCATATGCGTGCCCAGGATGAGATCATCCAGTGGATCGCCCGCTCGGCCTCTCAGAGCACCCTTATGACCTCTGTCTGTTCGGGAGCCTTTTTACTCGCCCAGACAGGACTCCTCAATGGGAAGCGAGCCACAACCCATTGGGCCGCGCTCGATCTCTTTGAACAGCAGTTTCCTCAGATCCAGGTCCAACGCACAGGAAAGTTTGTGGATGAAGGAACCATTATCACATCGGCAGGAGTAACGGCGGGTTTCAATATGGCGTTGCACATGGTTGAGCGTCTCTTAGGAGAAGAAATGGCTCAAGCAGTCGCCAGGGGCATTGATTTCCAAACGTCTTTGGTTCACGAATGAGAGAGGGCATATGCAAGGAAGAGAGGGACGGTCTCTCTCTCTGATTCATCATTGCTGAACAGGAGAAATTATGGTATGCGGAAGAACCTGCAAGTGGCAGATTTAGGTGATCTGCTTGAACAGCCTTTAAATGGTGTTTTAGCCACGTATTTCTCTCGTGGTGAAGTATTGCTCTCTCCCATCTGGTATGAATGGCTGGATGGAGGATTTAATGTGGTTGTTCTGGCCCATGATGCCAAGCACCGCAATTTGCAGTCTGACCCCCGAGCGAGTATCGTCGTTGCCGAGAATGGAGGTCGCAACCGCGGAATTGAAGTGCGGGGTATTGCGTATTTCACAAGTGATGGTGTAGAATAGGTGCATAAGAGAATATTGCAGCGCTATGTGCTACCGGAGTATGTTGCTCTCTTTTTGCAGGAACTGGCGAGAGCTCCACACGTGCATATCCGTTTGGAGCCGGGAACACTGCGTGCCTGGGATTTTGCCGACCTCTCCGACTTTGTTCGATGATCGTCATCGTGATTTTTTGCAAAAACCGAAACGCTTAAGGAAAGAGGAAGAAGAGTGGAAGAAGTTAAAGGCTCAATGCTGCTCGTCTCCCACCATTCTTCCCCATCTGAGTTATTAACTATCTAAAAAAGGGAGCGCAGATGACCATCGCGTTTTTCATCACTACCCTGATTGTTGTTGTATCACCAGGAACCGGAGCAGTTTATACCATCACTGCCGGGCTTTCGCGTGGTGCTCGTGCCAGCATCGTAGCGGCCTTTGCCTGCACGCTCGGCATCGTGCCGCACTTGGCTGCAGCACTACTCGGGCTTGGGGCTATCCTGCATACCAGTGCCCTTGCATTCAATGCGGTCAAATACGTTGGCGTAGCATATCTGCTCTTTATGGCGTGGCGTTCACTGCAGGAAAAAGGTGCATTGCAGGTTGATCGCAAAGAGGTCAAGCGGTCTCACCTACGCATTATCATTGAAGGTATTCTCATCAATATCCTCAATCCCAAACTCTCTCTCTTTTTTGTGGCGTTCCTGCCCCAGTTTGTCAATGCGCAGGAAACACAGCCGCTTTTGCGCATGATAGAGTTATCGGGGGTATTTATGCTGGTAACGTTTGTGGTCTTCTCAGCTTACGGCATTTTTGCCTCTGCCATGCGCGATCATGTGCTCACGCGTCCACGCGTTATGCTCTGGCTGCGATGCAGTTTTGCTGTTGCCTTTGGCGCACTAGCGGTCAAGCTGGTATTCACGGAAAGATAATTCACCCCAGTTTTTGACATTTCTCAGAATACGCTGGATTCGGCAGATGCTTCATCTGCTGCCAACCTAAAAGAAAGACAGTTGAGACATCTCACCAGCCGCTTTTTTCCTGTATCTTGGAGCGCGGTCAGGGAGCCGCTTGACGGGGTGCCATTCCACTTCGTGAGGTTGCCCCAGATCGAGTTGTGGCGTGCGATACCTTGTCTCGACAAGACTCGGCTCCCTGATATTTCGCACGTGCTTCTTGTCACACCTCGCCGTAACATGCTTGATGTATGTGTCAAGCATGTTACGGCGAGGCATCATCTGTAGAACTCTC
Organism: Ktedonobacter sp. SOSP1-52; assembly: GCF_016587395.1. Classification (NCBI taxonomy): domain Bacteria; kingdom Bacillati; phylum Chloroflexota; class Ktedonobacteria; order Ktedonobacterales; family Ktedonobacteraceae; genus Ktedonobacter; species Ktedonobacter sp. SOSP1-52. Next base: position 649,792 of record NZ_BNJH01000005.1, on the reverse strand, counting down.
CTGGTGTTCGAGATCACTCATTCATAGAATACTTCTGCACTGTTCGCCAGCAGACTGGTGGGATTGATATCAAGTGGCCTGGGACTGGCTTGCACCAGATAAAATGCCGATGGTTTTAGCGGCTGCAAGCAGACAAACGGTGATAATCAAAGTTGGCTGAGTCCCATACACATACGTCAGAAAACAGGTTGATGCTGCGCATCTCTGCATCCAGTCTTTCCCCTTTTTCTTGTCCATGTGAGCATGGAATGTCGCTTCAGCGACAGGGGCGCCCCTGTCGCTGAAGCGACCACATCATTTCAACATATCCACCTATGAGAGAGAGGAGAACTGAAGACGTTCCTGTTCTTAATCCAACTCGACGACTGGCAGGCCGTGGACGCCGAGAGTGGTGGAGATTTCGCTGCCGTGATGGATGTCATGTTCGAGCACACCCCAGATGATCGACTGGAGCGAAACCGCGGGCCTCACTACTTTCGCCTGACGTGCTGCCTCCACCCACATCTGAGCGTACGGCTGGAGCGCAGGCTCCACCAGTTTCGCGTGCCGCACACGTTCCTCATCATCCAGAGGCGGGACGACCTGCTCAAGATCAGCAGGGGTCAGGCGGGCCAGCGTATGCTGGATCAGCTGCCAAGTCTTCTCAAGTCCGGCAACCAGTTCTGCTGCCGGGTGGCATGGATCCACGTTCCCCTCACAGACTCCTAGAGCCCATAATTCGAGGGAAGTCAGATCGTCGCTCCCCTCGCCCATTCGCGCGTGGAACCACCAGGCGCGATTTGCAACAATATGCGTCACGTACATGCCAATCGACCAGTGTTGCGGCGTGGTGCGCAAGGCAAGCTGCTCTCCGGTAAGGGGCGCGATGGCCGCGACCAGACGCTGCTGGTAGATACCCCAACCCGCGTAGAAGGGGAGGAGTGAAAGCTGATGTTCTGTCATGATAGGTATTCCTTGCTTTTTGTCTTCGAGAAAAAACAGTACTATCGTATCAACACGCGCAAGGACATGATGGAAGAGACCAGAGGGAGGAGAGAGCAGGTCATCGCTTACACGATGATCGAAGAGGCGGATGCCACGACAGGGGAAAAGATGGCATCCATCTGCGGGTGCGTGTGGTAGATGGGGAACATCAGCGATGCGTTCGCCGGAGTTCCATGCCTGACACCTCTTTGCTGCGCGCTTCTCCATATCTCTGAGCACCATCAAATGCTTGCGTTATCACTATCCGCCGTCTCGGCTCCGGCCTCGCCAGAAGGGCCGTCGAGCAGGAATCATGCTCTGCGGCATTCCAGGCGTAGAACGGCTAAGCGCTCATGCCTGATGAGAGACACGCGATAGGTGGAAGCAAGAATGGTAACGTCTGTTTCACTGTTTGAACAGGAAACAGGATGGAGTTAGCAGCACACTGGCATAGATGTCAAAACCTCCCCAAAAAACGTATGACTACTTCACGAGTATACAGGGAGAGAGATAATCCTGTCAAGGATGGGTTGGCGAACTGGCGAATCCGATCCGGGACGCTTGGATCGGTAGAGGAGAGGTACCCAGGCACGTGACACAGGCGGACCAGCAAAACACTTGCCCCATGGCAAATTGATTCATATCCTGGTTCTTGGAGACGAGCAAGCAGCCAGGGACCATCAAAGCTGACGGAGTTCCAGAATATGTGTCAAATTCTGGTCTCGATCCTTTTCAGTATACTTTATCAGCAAGGAGGCACTCCGCACCGGCGGCCATGAGAGGGGCCGCCGGCTACGGTAGCGTTCACTTCGCGGCGACGACGCGCTCGGGGGCTTCCGGTGTCTTGAAGCCCCTGAACAACAGCCAGAAGGGGAGAAGGATGATCTCGAACGTTGCGACGGGAAGGGCAAAGATCGTCCCGTTGCCTCCTGGTGCCACGTCGATTAGACCGAACCAGCCGGCAACGCTCCCGAACAACACCACGGCGTAGCCGATCAAACCAACCACAGAGATAAACCGTGGAACGAGTCGGAACCGGAACAACATCCAGGTAAAGAGCAATCCACCCAACCCGAGCATCGGGAGAGAAACTTGGGTCAGGCCAAGGAATTTCGCCTGCTTGAGGACGTCGCCAAGAGTCAGAAACCACGAGCCTTGGGGGGCACCAGCCTTGAGGAACTCCTGGCTCAACGGGATCAGCAGCAAGGTCGCGACGATACCGACCATCATGATAGTGCCCTCGATGATCCGGCAAGCCAGGTACCCGACCGCGAGGACTTCATCGAGTTTTCTGAACAAGGGAAACGCAAACACCGCGATGAAGACAATCCCAATGTTGTTGATCGACCACAGCAGGGAATCCAATACGACTGCTCCCCTGGTCGGAAAAACCCAGGCCAGATAGTCGGGGGCGTTCAGAAGCGGATCCAGCATGAAAGCCCCGGCGCCACTGGTGATCGCAGTCACCAGGAAAAGGGCCGCAATCACGATTTCTGCCCTGCGCTGGTTGGCACTGACGATGCGCTTTGATTTTGGAGTTTGCGTGGTTTGCTCGGTGGTAGTCATGTATTTGTCTCCTTTTTTGAATAAGAGTGATATGTGTCAATGTTTAATATCCGGCAGATCTGCCGGTTCGGGTTCAACGCGAATGACCGAGAGCAATGGCATGCCTAGATCACGCACTTTTCTCAGCAAGCTATGCAACGCGGCCTGATCGACTGGGCCGGTTAACACCGTCTCGCCCCGGTCTTCTCGCGTGATGGTCAGGCCAGAAAACCAGTTGGCCCATTGGTTCTCAAGGTGTCCCTTGATGCGAATCTCATAATGTTGTGGCTCATGCATTTTTCTCATATGGATCAATCTCCACGTCGTTGCATGCGTTCTTTTCTTTGATCAAAATATACCCATGAATGTGGTGAGAAGGCATCACCACATGTGGTGATTGATGTGGTGATTTGGTAATCGGGAGGCTGTGATGGAGAAAAAAAGCCCCGGCAGTGGTTCGACACATCTGCTGGGGTTGGTGGAAGCTGGGTGCGTTAGAACAAATCGAGTTCCTCAGCCCGGCGGACCGCTGCCCGCCGGGTGTTCACCCCAAGCTTGCTGTAAATGTTTTTGGTGTGGGTACGCAAGGTGTTGAGGGACACTACGAGTTCGTCGGCAATTTCTGGGCCGTTCAAGTCAGTTCTGAACAGCCGAAGCACTTCAAGCTCACGTTCCGAGAGTGACTCGATCAAAACCTGTTTGACAGGCGTTCTGTCTGAAGCTGAGCCCAGGGCTGTCAGGAGTTGACGGACATAGTTCGGGGCAATCCCGTGTTTCGCGGCTCCTTCTAGCAGGACCCCCATGGATGGGCCTTCGTCCACAAACATGCGGGCGTAGCCCTCCGGCTCAGCCAGCGAGAGTGCCTGTTGCAGTGCCATGAGAGCAGCAGAGGTGTCACCTTGCATCTGGTGGGCGAGCGCCTGGAGCACCAGGATTTCGATGATGCTTCCCGTCCTCTCACCTTCTTGCGCAGCTTTCAGGAGGCGCGAGAGCAGTCCTATTGCCTCAAGCAGAGATCGATCTGCACGGTCGCTCTTAGACCTGGCCAGGAGCACCCTGGCCAGGGTGATGTGCTCGAACTCGCGCAGGTAGCTGAGGTCGTCCTCAATGGACAAGCCCTGCTCACGCGCCCAGCTAAGGGCCTCGCCTAACCTCCCCTGCGTGACGCACACCCGTGTCACGAGCGCCGCTACAGGACGCACATTGGGGAAGAAGTCTCTCACATACAGGCCTTCTGCCTCGTGGAGCAGGTCGAGAGCGCCGTCCAGATCTCCCTGGGCCTCCCGTATGCGAGCCAGAGCAACACACCAACGAGACCGGTTTTGCGGGAACCCTGTGCGCTCGCCCAGCTCCTTGCTTTTCAGCAGGCACTGCTCGGCGACATCCAGATCGTTCTGCTCTCGGTGGAGCTCGCTCATGCCCACATACAGGTCTGCCGTTCCCCGCAGGACAGGCTCCCCCAGCGCCAGCGCCTCCTGCAAAGAGCGCTCGTAGGTCCGCATGGCCTCGTGGAGACGACCTTGCGCCATCCTGATATCAGCCAGGGCGATGGTGCCACTGATGGCGTCAGAGATGTTTCCGGCCATCTGCACACTCGCTATGCCATCGGCAAACATCCGGTGCGCTGCCTCTAGATCCCCGCTCACCCAGGACGCGAGCCCCAGGAGCGCCGCTGCTGCTCCGCGCCCGAGATGGTCTTCCTCAGGTACGAGGTCGAGCACCCGCCGGGCGTATTTTATGGTGTCGGACACATCGCCCAGAACCTGGGCACGCGCGGCACGGTACACGGCTATCAAAGCCGGGAGCTGGCGAAATTCCTCTTCGTCCATGACGACCATCTCAGTTGATGGAGCAAGCGCAAACGCCCTCGTATCTGCCGTCGTATCCAGCCACCGTTCGGCGTCCCGCAATCGGGCGTGGACGGCCTCGAGTTCGCCGCTCGCCAGTAATGCATAGGCATACCCAACACTGAGCACGGGCCTGAAGTGAAACAGCTCGTCGGGGAGCGCCTTGAGCCAGCCAAGCAACGTGGCATCCTGTCTACTCCTGCGCATTTCCGGGATTGCCAGCTCGACCAGATCCGCCGCTCGCTCGAAGTCCTCGGCGGTCAGTGCGTGGCGGATGGCATCGCCCACCGAACCATGATGTTCGTACCACTCGCTCGCGCGCCGGTGTAGTGTCGAGACCTGCTCGGGCTGCTCTACCAGCAAATGCGCAGCGAGCACGTCAGCAAAGAGGTGGTGATAGCGATACCAGTGGCGTGTGTCATCGAGCGGAACGACAAAGAAGTTACCTCGCTCCAGGGCTTCCAACCGCGCCCTGCCTTCTTCCTGACCAGTGACGGCATCGCACAGCGGACCACTCAACCGGTCGAGAATGGAGGTCTGGAGTAAGAAGTTGCGCACCGGTTCGGGCTGACGCTGCAAGACCTCTTCGACTAGGTAGTCCACGATGTATCGGTGATCTCCAGCGAATGCCCGGATGAAGCCGGGAACATCCTGATGGCCCCGTAGGGAAAGCGCAGCGAATTGCAGACCAGCAATCCAGCCCTCGGTGCGGTCTGAAAGTCGGGCAATGTCCTGTGTGGAGAGAGTGAGGCCCATCACCTGGGTGAGAAAGGCAGTAGCTTCGGAGGAGGTAAACCGCAAGTTGGCGGCGCGCAGTTCGGTCAGGTGGCCCCGAGCGCGTAAGCGGGCCAGGGGGAGATGTGGGTCTTCACGAGTGGTGATGACCAGGTGCATGTGCGGGGGCAGATGTTCGACGAAATAGGTGAGGGCCAGGTCAACCGATTGGGCCTCAATCACGTGGTAGTCGTCCAGGACGAGGACGAACGGATCTTTGATGCTCGCCAGGTCATTGAGCAGGGCCGTCAGCATCGCTTCGGGTGGTGGTGGCTGACTTGATTGGAGCGCACGCAAGACTCCTTCGCCAAGCGTGGACGCAATCATCTGCACAGCCGCGATGAGGTAGATCAGAAAGCGGGTAGGATCGTTCTCCCCTTCGTCCAGAGATAGCCAGGCGGTTGGTCGCTTGATGCCCTCGACCCATGCAGTGACCAGCGTGGTTTTCCCAAAGCCTGCGGGAGCAGAGATAAGGGTCAGTTTGCGGTGCAACCCCTCGTTCAACCGCTCGATCAGGCGAGGGCGGTTGACCACGTGAGGCCGAAGCCGAGGGAGATACAGTTTCGTGGCGAGAATGGGCGTAGGCATGTCTGCTTCTTTTCCTTCTGGTGGTTCAAAGGAGGAAGTCACGCGTGGCAGTCGGAAGCTGAAGTCGATTACACGACTGCTCAAAGGCAAACGTCTTCATGCGTCGCTCCTTCTCATGGGCCTGGGGCCGCGTAGAGTGCTAGATACCTCTGCGCGTAATCGTACTCCATTCTTCAACTAAAAACAAGGTGTTGGCGCATTTTCTTGCCATATAGACGCAATTCCCCGCCAAGTTGAGGTGGAAGAGACGATAGCGGCTGCTCTGGTCGCGTACCCGGCTCGACGCTCATTCCAGAAGCCCTGGGAAGACTCGATAGTGCGTAATGTATTGCCAAGCTTCATGTAAAACTCCCAAGTCCGGACTTGAGACTTTTTTTGCGATACACTCCTCGTTCTCTCACAGAAATCCAAGTATATTGGGCCTGCTATGATCCATGTATGTCCATACGCACTCTCCTGGCTCTCTTTCTACCCTCTAATCTTGCATCTGTGTTGTACTGTAGAGACGTGATCCAGAAAAAGCCCGGCCAGCTTGGATCGGAGATGCATGCATGCAACCGAATGCTCGATCTGCTGAAGCCTGGAGAGTGGTCTCACTTGTCCAGGCGCCCATGCTCTCAGACGGTAGACGAGAGCATGGGAGAGAGAAGCGGCAGAAAGAGAAGATTTCTCCTTGGATAAATGGTACAGTGAAAACAATAGAGGGTAGACTCATGACGAACGCAACAAGAGTATATACAACACTTGATAACTGGATAGCACACGAGGCGATCCCATGCTCTCTCGCTTCTCGCCCGGACTTCAACGCCGCCGTTGATACGGTGATCGACTCACTTGGCGATGAGGTAACATTGCTTGGCTTTGGAGAAGCACTCCATGGAGGGGAAGAGCTGCTTGTCCTTCGCAACCAGCTCTTCCAACGCCTTGTAGAAGCCCATGGCTACAGCGCCATTGCCATTGAAAGCAGTTTTCCTCGAGGCCCTCTCGTCAACGAATACGTGCTTGGCCGCGGTCCGGCATCCTATGAGGCGGTGCAGGATACTGGCTTTAGCCACGGTTTCGGAACGTTCGAAGCGAATCGCGAGCTGGTCGAGTGGATGAGACAATACAATGCTGATCCAGCTCACCCTACAAAACTCCAGTTCTATGGTTTCGATAGCCCGACCGATATAATCGCAGATAGTCCCCGCCAGACACTGCACTTTGCGCTTGATTACCTCAGCGAGAGAGATGAGGACCTCGGCCAGGAGTATCGCAAGCGCATCGACCCGCTGCTTGGACAGGACGCTGACTGGGAGAATCCGGCTGCCGCGCTCGACCCAACGCAAGCGATAGGTCGATCACCGGAGGCAACCGCATTGCGGATCGAGACCGAGGAGCTGATTGCAGAGCTGCGCGTGCGCCGTCCCGAACTGGTCGCAAAGAGCGACGAGAGCCGCTATCGAGAAGCCGTCCACTATGCTGTGGTGGCTCAGCAACTCCTGCACTATCATGCTACGCTCGCGCAACCGTCCGAGCAACGCCAGGCCCGCCTGCTCGGCATACGTGCCGCAATGATGGCAGAGAATCTGGCGTATATCGTCTCCCGTGAACAGGGACGAGGCAACGTCCTGGTTTTTGCCCACAATAGCCATCTCAAGCGTGGAAAGGTGCAATGGGGGAATGAGACGCTGAGCTGGTGGCCCGTTGGATCTCATCTTCATGAACTATTCGGTCGCCGCTATGCCGTCATCGGCTCAGCCGTAGGCTCCTCGCCAGCCAACGGGATCGACCAGCCAGAAGCCGGGACGCTTGAGGCGCGGTTTACATCCGCTCCCGGACCAGTGCGGTTCATTCCCACCCATCAAGGGCAAGGGCTTCCTACAGAGGAAATGGCGGCACTTCCGATTCGCTCTGGCAGCCAGAAGAACAGGAGCTATGAACCACTGGGCGCCCAAAGCTTCACCGATTTCGATTGGTTCGCTGTCCTGGATACAACGGCCTACAACGGGTGGGGCCATTTCTAGAAGGCTGGAGCGCACGTTTGGAGCAATCACGTCCTCTGATCGCGTGATGCGCGGGTGCTGAGTTCTAAAGAGACCATTCCAATTTGAAGGCAAACAAAGAAACGGAGAGCCTCCATTTTGGAGTGGTCGCTACCTCTGGATAAGGGGGCTTCCGATTAAACACACCACAAAAACGGGGGAAGCTCATCCTCCGACATCACGCTAATGATAGAGTCAGTTTGCGTAAGTTTTCCAGACTGATCTGTAAACTATCCATTGGATTGCCCGGACATACATCTTGCTCAATGGCGTACCATTCCACGCCGGCTAGCTCGCCCCAACGAAGTATCGCAGTGAAATCGATGCTCCCTGTACCCACTTCAGCAAATGTCTCTCTTTCATCTGCAGTCATATCTTTCAAATGGATGATCGGCATTCTGTTGGCATAGGGCTTGATAAATGAAACGGGGTCTTTTCCACCTTTTTTGACCCAGTAGACATCAATTTCTGCCTGAACCGCGTTTGTGTTGGATGGTTCCAAGAGATATTCAAGAGCTGATTTCCCATTGATAAGGGTCTTAAACTCAAAGTTGTGGTTGTGATAACTTATACGGACGTTTTGATCTGCAACTTTCCGGGCAACCTCGTTGAGACGCTGCCGAACCAATGTGTACCCTTCGGCATTCTGATATTCTTGCGGTAAATAGGGGCAAATGACGTCGCGGGTATGAAATAGACGAGCTTCTTCGAGAACCTGCTCCAAATCATCTGTGAGTCTTTGTAGCGGAATGTGCATTCCGGCTGTGCCTAATCCGGTTTCATCTAAGACGCTGGCAATCTCCTTCGGATCATATCCATGCAACCCGGAAATCTGCACACCCGCCCATCCCATCTTTTTTAGTTCCCTCAGAACATTGGGGAAATCTGTTTTTAATTCTTCACGCACAGTATAGAGTTGCGCAGCAAACTTGGATTCAATAGGTTTCATAAAAATCCTTTCGTGGAGACCCGCATGCCTTTAGGCTGTGGGAGAAAACAAAAGCTTCCATAGGCGCACCCCTTGCGGGGGAGGAGGGGAAGCACGGTCTCCTCCTCACGTGGTCTCAAGAAAGATGAGCCCCGTCTCCGTGCAGACGTATGGTGCTCTTCGCCAACGTTGGAAAGGCTTGTCGTGCCAGCAGCACCGGTCCCTCCTCACCAGGACTTTTCACCACCACTGGCGCGAGAGCTACGGACGAGAGCAGGCATCCGTAGGTCGCATGACCTTCCCAACGTAGCCGATTTCCCGACTCAGGCGAGTCAGCTGGAACTTGCAACAGCCTTCTCTCGTGCGAGAACAGTACGCAAGCCAATCCCCTAAAAGGGGATTGGGTTACTGAACTGTCTTCAGAGATACCCCATTGCTAACAGGCGTTCTCCCGTCCGGGCAAAGCCTTCCTCCGATGGGATCTCTACATCAAACGCATCCGCAAGGCGATCAATCATGTTAAAAAGCGCACAGACCACCAGAGCATCTTCGATAGCCTGATCGCTCACACCTGCTGCGCGCACAGGCGTGATATCGCCAGGTCCAACTTCAAAGGGTGTCAGCGTCAGCTTCTCCAGCAGACCCAGGGTTGCCCGTATCTTCTCATCAATGGGAGCTGTCTGCCAATCTTGCAAGACAGCATTGACCAGATCGCCCTCAAGCGCCTGCGACGCAACTGCGCCGTGAGCACCCGCTCAATAGGCACACTGATTTTTGCGGGAGACAAAGGCCGCGAACAACTCGCGCTCGCCAATGCTCCAGTCGGACTGTCCTCGCAGCACTTCCTGGAGGTAAGCGGAGAAAGGTTGACCAAACACATGCGAGCGGTAGGTCAAGGTGCGCCTAATATCGGAAGCTGGTTCGCCCTTCAACACCTGCTCAATGATTTTGAGTCGCATCAGATTCTCCTTTCAGCGCACTCAGGCCACGCTCTAGTCGGGCCATGCCTGCACCCAAAGCAGCGCTCAAGGTCAGCTCAAAAATGGCATCCTCACTATACCCTGCCGCGCACAAAGCCTCGATGTCCTGATCAGTGACCTTGTAGGCATACAGAGCGACTTTGGTAATATAGCGTTCCAACTCTGCAGGAACTTGCCCTGCTTGGTGAGATGCGCGCCCGTTCAACTTCGCAGACTGCACTTCGACATGCTGTCGAAGCGTAGAGTCAACCTCGCCTGGACTATTGAGCACTCCATCGCTCAATGCCTGCGTGTATCTTGCATAACGGCTGTGCATTAGAAACAAATACCTTCTCTTTCCTTCAGGAAGACATAGAGAAAGGGCTTCGACCAACCCGTCTTCCGTTCCTGTTCGGGATGAACCCCAAGAAAATATTTTAATCTCTGCTTGAGCTTTTTATCAGCGAGTCCGCGTAAGAGCCATAACTTGTCCACTTCGACACATATTCGCGTCAGTTAGTTCATATCAACACAGCGTAAAGCCATTGATGTCTTCTTGTACTGGCACTTTCACCTACCGAGCATAAATCTTACGCTGTGGACAACGATTGAGATCATCGTAGCTGGGTTACTGTTTTGGAAAGCTATTTGCCATTCAAGTGAGCAATCACTGGAGCAAAGTTCTCTGATTGCCTTTCCTGAATCTGAATATAAGAGATACCCAGGCGCTCACGCTGCTCCAGCAGATACTCCACTGCCTGCGCCGTGGTCATTGGGCGTGATTGCACTGGTATCCCTCTCTGGGTGAGGGGGCCAGCGGTGACGGGATTGTCAGTTAATTCAATCCCAAATTCATTTCGGCTGAACTCCAGATGCTCAAAGCGCTCACCCGCGGCCTCTCGTATCCAGCCGATCTTCTCCTCTAACGATGCATCGGTAGGATCAACTGATACTGGCATGATGATATTGGCCTCACGCGCCGCAAGAGTCAGCATGCGGCGACCTGAGCTGCCGATTAGAATGGGAGGATGTGGTTGCTGCACCGGTCTGGGAACGGGGCGCAGTGCTGTCGCCGTGTAGTACTTGCCGGAGAAATCGACGGTTTCGGTGGTAAAGAACTGTTTGATGATGGACAGCCCCTCCGCAAAACGAGAGACGCGTGTGCCAGCCTTGTCAAATGGAATGCCGAGCTGTTGGTAGTCTCGCGGCCAGTTGCCCGCACCCAGTCCAAGTTCTACGCGACCATCGGAGAGTTGATCCAGCGTCGCTATCTCTCTAGCCAGCAGGACAGGATGGCGATAATCATTGACAAAAACATAGCTCCCGACTCGCAGTGACGTGGTGGCGGTGGCGGCCACGGCGAGAGCAGTAATCGTTGCCAACGGTGTCCCCAGAACATCTGGTATGAGCAGAGTGGAGTAGCCCAGTTCCTCTACGCGTTGTGCCAGCGTCATCCACGCTGAACGGGATGGGTGACCGCCAGTGACAACCCCGAAACGAAATGCTTTTTTCGCCATAAACACCCTTCTTTCAAGAGAATAGATCCTCCCCCATTATAGCATCAGTGCTCTTACTCTTGCGTTTTGCCTGTTTTTGAGAGTAACCTCTCGTTCAACCAAGAAGCTTCCTTGCTGCATACTCTATTGCTCAAGGAGATTCTGAAATATGTCGTGAATGATGCCGTTACTGTAGGGATCAGTGGCTTGATTATGTTATCTGTGATGGTAGTGATCTTGCCTTAAGCACGTCACCAGCATGGTCAGGCCGGCAAATGGTAGGAAAAAGACTTTTCGCCTCTCTCGTATCAAAGATTTTGCGGACCCTATCGCTGCCTTATCGCCAGAATGTTTACATGGTCGCCCCTAGAATCCAGGGAGCGAACTCTTCTTCACCGATATCCTGGGCCTCACTTTTGCTCTTTTTGCCGCTAGCCACAGCAATCACCTCCTCGAGAATCTGCTGTCCGATCTCCTCCGCACTCACCCCCTCGAGAATGACGCCAGCGTTGAGATCCATATCATTGCGCATATTCTCATACAGAGGAGTGTTCGTCGCGACCTTGATAGAGGGAGCAGGTTTGAAGCCAAAGCAGGAGCCACGGCCGGTGGTAAAGACCACAATGTTTGCTCCTCCTGCGACCTGGCCCGTGACGGAGACAGGATCATATCCTGGCGTATCCATGACGACCAGACCACGTTCCCCAATTGGCTCGGCATATTGGTACACGGCATTCAATGGTGAGGAACCCCCTTTTGCAATCGCGCCCAGTGACTTCTCATAAATAGTCGTCAAGCCGCCAAGTTTGTTGCCAGGAGAGGGATTATTATCCATTTCCATGTCGTTGATTGCCACATACTGCTCCCACCAGCGTAACCGCGCGAGCAGCTTTTCGCCCACCTCCTGGCTACGCGCACGTCGTAGCAGCACGTGCTCGGCCCCATAGATCTCTGGTGTCTCACTCAGGACGGCGGTCCCTCCCTGTCTGATCAATTCGTCAGCACAGTACCCCAATGCAGGATTCGCCGTCACACCGCTCCAACCATCGCTCCCACCACACTGAAGCGCCAGCGTGAGCTCGGAGATGGGAACTGGTTCACGTCGCACTTCATTCACCCGTGGAAGCAGTTCACTGATCAGGCGCACTCCCTCTTCAACGGTCTGCGCAACGCCCTCATGCTCCTGAAGGGTGAGCGAGAGTGGTTCTTTCCACTGCCTCCCTGCACTCAGTCCCATCTCATTGATCAGGTTAGGGATCTGATTACTTTCGCAGCCCAGGCCCACCAGCAGGTAGGCACCAACATTGGGATGGGAGGCCATACCTGCCAGCACGCGCTGCAGTGTGTTGATCCCCTGGCGTCCCATCGCACAGCCACTTTTATGGGTTAGACCGATGATTCCATCTATGTGAGGATAGCGGCGCAGTATCTCTGGCCCAAAACGCTTCTGGATGGCCCGGATCGTACTGGCAGAACAATTGACGGTGCCAATCAGTGCCAAATAGTTGCGCGTGCCAACCCTGCCATCGGGTCGTTTATAGCCCAGAAAGGTGCGCCGCTGGTGGAGCGGGACAAGGTCAACCAGGCGTAGCTCGCTCCCATACGTATACTGTTGGTGGAGTGTACCCACCGCGAGATTGTGTGTATGCACATGAGAGCCTGCTGCGATCGTTTGTGTCGCAAAACCGATGATCGAGCCATAGCGGAGCACTGGCTGGCCCTGCGCAATCCCTCGCAACGCCAGTTTGTGACCTGCCTGGATACGCTGCCCGACCTCAAGCAAACGGCCATCAGGCAAACGCAGAACAAGACCCCTGCTCAATGGCAGGCGAGCAATAGCAACATCATCGCCTGCCTGCAAGAGGACAGCAGCCTCCTGGAGGTCGATGGGTTTGTCATGAGAGAAAGCACTTCCCTGTATCTGCAAACGCGGCTGTGATCGCTTGTCCATACATTCTCCTTCTACGCTCCTTTGAGAGTATATTCTTGCTTTAAATGTACCATATCTCCATGTTGGCACAGTACTAGAAGAGAGGGAGACTGCCTGTTGCGATACGCATGCTCCTCGCCACATTTGAGCGCCCAGGCCGCGAGAGCAAACAGCAGGAGAAGCGACCCGCGACTCCTACCTTTCTGCTCGAACTCCCCCTGGTCGTCGATGCCGGACAAGCTGCACACCTGCGCGCCCACTTCGAGGCGGACCGTCAGCTCTACAACGCCATCCTCTCCCAAGGACAAAAGCGCCTGCGCCGCATGCGGGCTGATCCCGCCTGGCAAGAGGCCCGTACCCTTCCCCGCACCCACAAGGCCGAGCGAGCAGCGGCCTTCTCCACCTTGCGCAAGGCGCATGGCTTCACCGAAGCAGCCTTGCATGAGGGAGGCAGTCAAGGGATTGCGCGTGGGCTGGATTGCGGATCATATTGAGGCCGTGCTGGCCCAAACGCTGGCCAGCCGCGCCTACTGCGCCCTCAACCGCGTCTGCCTGGGCAAGGCCAAACAGGTGCGTTTCAAGAGCCGGGGGCGCGGCCTCTCCAGCATCGAGAACAAGCGCAACGATACCAGCCTTCGCTTTGTCCTGCAGCCGCCCGATTCCGGAAACGCGGGGTATCTCCTCTGGAACGGGAACCGCCTCCCAACCCTCATCGGCTGGAAGGATGAGGTGGTGACCCACGGCCTGAGGCACCGCATCAAGTTCGCCCGCCTCATCCAACGTCCCGCCAGCAGCCCCAAAGGGGAGGCGAGCCTGCAGGTGTTCTGCAAGGAACTGGCTCCCGAGTACTACGACGAGCAGGGGCGCATCAAGAAGCAAGGCAACAAGAAGCTGCGGTGGAAGCAGAGCAAGCGCTACCAGGCGACCCGACGGCGCAAGGCCGCCAAGGAGCGCAAGCTGGCGGCGCACCGCAAGAGCCTGCACGGCCGCAAGGTCCACGAGGTGGTCGCGCTGGGCAACACCATCATCCTCGAAAAGATCTCCTACAAGGCATGGCAGAAGCAGTTTGGCAAGAGCGTGGGACTGCGAGCTCCAGGGATGTTTGTAGAACTCCTCAGACGCACCGTTGCAAGCACGGGCGGCACCCTGGTAGAAGTCCCCACACGCACGACGGCGCTGAGCCAATGGTGTCACGGCTGTGGCAAGCGGATCAAGAAGTCGCTCTCCCAGCGCTGGCACCAGTGCTCCTGTGGGGTAGGTCCCGTGCAACGCGACCTGTACTCGGCCTTTCTTGCCGCCTCTCTCGATCCAGCACATCCCCTTCCCTCGTGTGCCCGATACCAGGCGTATTGGGAAGGTGCGCAAGCGCGCCTGCGGGCAGCACACGAGCGTCTCATCCAAAGTGCGAGAGATGGGCAGAGCATGCCCCAAAGCTTTGGTCTGACCAGAGCCGGAGCGCGTCTACCGAACTCCTGGAACCCCCGCTGCTTTCACGCGGGGAGCTCTCAGGAGGCCTGGAACGAAACTTTGGGGTTTCACGCAACACGGTGATCGCCTGGATAAAAAAAGCCGCCAAGCTGCCAGCGTTGAGCGAAATCATTCTCTTTTTAGCCACCACCTAGATGACAAGAGGATGGTAAACTGTGCAGGCAACTACTGACGATAGAGTTGCTGTATTTGCGCAGGTGCAGCGATTTTCTCGGTACTCGCAGAGAAGACGCAATCGCACCGATGGCAGTAGCAGAATTGCTCCCATTGGCGCATAAGATATTGCCAGCGCTCCTGCTCCTGCTGTTGTAGCTCACGGCGGTGCTTGTTCGCTTGACGGAAAAACACGCGATGAGTCAAAACCCCAAGGAGCACTGGTAGACCGATAGAGAGACCGCATATGCTCAAGATGACCAGGAGTATACTAGCAACGCTGGAATCAGCAGGAAGAAGGCCAGTCATAAAGGACGGGAAAAACAATTGAGAGAGATAGAGAGCGATGGCAAGGAGAGGACAAAGCCAGAGGATGATCTTCTCAACGACAGGAAGAGGAATCGTTTTCCGCCGAGGAGGCAAGAGTAAAGCCCCAAGTCTCGTCTGGTGAGTGACTGGAACGGTGGTCATCTGAGGGACAGAGTTGTAGGTAGGATTTCCTGCGGAATCATAGGTGACAGAAGTAGAGGTAGTGACCTGGGTTTCCATTCTAGTGAAGGAGCTATTGCGATGAATAGCCGGGACTTTCTGAACCTGGTCATTGCGCTTACAGGCAGGGCAGTCGCTAGGGGGGAGAATCATTCTTTTTTCCTTTCATCAGAGCTTGACTTTGTACATTTCCAACTCACGAACAGACAGCCAACGACAGCCGCTCAAGAGTCGAGCGGGGCACTAAAACCACATCGGGGTGAGTGGGTGATGTGGGAAAAGTCCTGTGGCCCCACAGATGTCGCCTGACGAGAGCAAGGACATCACGGAAGGTGGCAGTCTGCTTGTGATACCAGGCGGCTTGAGCGACAGGAATGTGCCCATCCGGGTGCAACGCCCGCCCAAAGAGCGTCACGAGACTGTAGAGGCCAAAGAGCAAAGGAGTCGAGCGCTCAATAGCTCGATCCGACCATTGGCGTTGGGTCTCGATGCCCAAATGGGCACGACCCTCCTCAAAGGTCACTTCCAGACTCCAGCGCTTCATGAAGTCGCTGACGATCTGGCTTGCCGTCTGGATGGGGTCGGTGGAAAAGAGCGCTTTCGCAGGGCGCTTGCCCGAGGGATCACGCGTCAGAACCCAATGGATCGGCAGCGGATCGTATCCAAAGCGATACCACAGAGCGGTGCCGGTACACAACTCCAGCGTGCGCTTCCCCTCGCCGTACCAATCCAGGGTGAGTTCCTGCCAGACGGCCTCCGGGCTTTGTAATACCTGCTCCAGGGAAGGAAGACGTGGGCCTACCACTCTCGGACGGCCAATAGGGTGCCGGGTGCGTTCGGGAGGTGGTTCATGGAACACGGCATCCAAGCGGCCAGTCGTGACCAGGGTCACCCGTTGGGCACGTGCATGCAATCCCAACTCCAACACCGTGTAGGCGGTATTACCCATGAGCTTGATGGAGCGGCCGGGAAGCCAATGCCGGACCAGACTGATCATCTGATGCGCCCACATCCCGATGGTCTTGTGTCGCTTGCCCAGCTGTTGGCTGACCTCGGGAGTAGTCACGAGGATGCACAAGAAAGGCAACGCCCATCTCTGCTTGGTCCAAGGAAGGGTCACGACCACTGCCATCACGATCCAGCGCAAGCCAGGGTTACTCACCGAGCGTTCTCGACTAGAAAGCGCGCTATCGCGGTAATGGCCTCGTTTCCTGATCTTGCTGCCCCAGCGTCGTTCGAGCGTTTCATCAAGGACCAGATCCACGTCGGCTCCGGCTGGCACAAAGGTTTCGACGATAAGGAGGAGAAGTTGACGGCTCACCGCCAGAGGAGACCAGCGTGCTCGATTGAGCACGTGGTAGAAGGTGCTCCAGTTGGCAGCCATGTCGTTGCCGCTGGCACGCAGAGCCGCCGTGACTGTTCGGCGTCCATGAGCCAGCAAGGTCCCGGTAAGCAACGTCATCAGTTTCCTCCAAGTGGGAGCCGTAAACAGTGGCCGAAAGACGGCTAAAACTTCTATAATGGGATCGGGAAAAAGTGCTTCAGGCGCTATCTGTCTTTTTTGAAAAGAGATTGACAGAATATGTGTTTTCTTCACAGACATAGAGTGAAGAGAGAAAGTCATACACTCGAAAAGATGAGAAATCTGGGACTACTCTCATGAGAAATGATCGTGTGCTTTTTGGGATGTCAAACGGTTCTCGTCTCCTGGAGACCGAGATTTCTGGCACGGCGTTGCTTTGCGATCCCATGTTGGATCATGGGACGGCCTTCACGGTACAGTAACGCAAACCCTATCACCTGACAGAGCTGCTCCCCTCGCATTCCTATTAAAGAGAGACTCTTCGCGCCCACGGCTCTCAGGGGGAAGGGGTGAGTGAGGCAAACCCAGGCAAGAAGCCAAAGAGAATGAAATGGACCTGACCCTCTCCCCTTCTTTTCAGCCGATGTGCGCTTTGATGAGGTCGGCGAGCTCCATCGTCGCTTGATGGCAGGCGGCAGAGAAGCGCGTAAATTGAGGAAACCCGTGAGTCAGATCTGGATTGTGCACATAGGTGAGGTCGTTGCCTGCGGCGGCCAGTTTCTGTGCGTATGCGTGTCCCACATCGCGAAGCGGGTCGAATCCATTCGTAACCAGGATCGTCGGCGGAAGATTGGTATGCGATTGAGCGTTCAAAGGAGTAATGTACGGATGCCGTCCATCATCTGAGTTCTTGAGGTAATTGCGTACCATCTCGTAGATCCCGTTTGTTTCGAGATAAAGCCCGGTCTGGTTCTCGCTCCCTGACAAGGTATCGCCAGGGAAGGCGGCCTCCGGGAAGAGCGGCACGTGCAAGGCGAGCCTGGGACCCTTTTCATTGCAAAGCTTTAGCGCGATGACACAGGTCGTGTTCCCGACTGCAGAGTCACCCCCGACAGCGATTTTGTTCGCGTCGACGCCCTCTGCGCTAGCGTTGTCGAAGAGCCAGCGCACGAAGTACTCTATCTCATCAATCTGCACCAGAAACTTCGCCTCTGGAGTGAGCTGATACTCGATGCTATAGGTAATGACGCCTGCGCGCTCGGCGACGAGGCGCATAGGAACCTCGAACTCATCAAGTGTCCCATAAGTGAAGCCGCCACCGTGGATATAGACCAATGCTCCGGATAGAACACTTGTTGGATTGGTGGGTGTGTGCTTGCGAACGGCTAGGGACCCGTGGGGTCCAGGCAGAACGAGCGTCTCTATAGCACCGATCTCGGGCCACGGCCCTTCGCCAAGCACCTTGTGATCTCGGGCCACGGCCCCTCGCCAAGCACCTTGTGATCTCGACGGCCCTGCGCAATCGTCACATCAGCACCGAGAGTTGGGACTTTTGGAAGCCATGCCTTGAGTTCGGGATCGAGTGTGCCACGGCCCACTGATCCAGGGATATTCGTGCGATTGTAGATGAGCATATGCTTTCTCCTTCGTTTGGGAATATGGTATTGTTATCGCGATAACGTTCACACTGCGTCTCGCAGATCGTTCTTCTTCAAGCCTCGAGGACGATGGGCAGAAGATGCATCGGTCACCCACTCTATCATGACCATATCTTTCGTTTCCAGCTTTCGTGAATAACGTCAGGGCAGAGTCTTTTGTACCTTGGCTAAATCCTTGTATGACATGCCCACCCGGTTAGCAGAAGCAATCAAGCAAGCTTGTCTGGCACCAAGGCTGGTCGCGCACACATATCTCTCTTCGCGTTCTTGGAGAAGCTCCTGCCTGATGCAATGTCTCCTTTCATTTTCCAGCATAACAAGTTTTCTCAAATACGCATGAGGGCCATAGCATCCTGGGTTGGAGAAAAGCACGAGATTGGACTCCGCGCTGGCTCCCCAAATTGATCAATTACACAGTATTACTTGTAGGAAATGGATACACAATACATGTAATCTTGCCTGGCTGATCATTCTTACTCAGAAGACATGATTTTAGCTCGAAGAAAAACTGGTTGTGTTGCAAGAAATGGCAGTAATGAGATACACTCAACAGGATCCTACTGAGTGAGAGGCATTTCTCTATGCATCATGGTTCGTTGTTCAAGTGGCGACATTTTTAAGCCGATATCATTCTGTTATGTGTTCGTTGGTATTTGCACTATTCATTGAGCTATCGAGACGTAGAAGAAATGATGATGGAACGAGGACTCCCTATCGATCACACCACGATCTATCGCTGGGTGCAACGCTACGCCCCAGAGCTGAACAAGCGATGTCGACCACACCTCAAGCCCTCCAATGACTCCTGGCGCATCGATGAAACCTACGTCAAAATCAAAGGTAGGTGGATGTATCTCTATCGGGCCGTAGATTCCGCGGGAAATACTTTGGAGTTTCGTCTGAGTCCCACCCGTGATGCACAGGCTGCCCAGAACTTCTTCAAGCAGGCGCTCCGAGCTCTTCGTACCACACCGCCTCGCGTCATTTCTGTTGACAAGAACGCAGCGTACCCCAAAGCGTTCAAGGACTTGAAAGCGGCAGGGCTCCTTCCCGAAGCCTGTGAACGGCGACAAGTCAAGTATCTCAACAACATTGTCGAGCAGGATCATCGCTGTATCAAACGACGAACCAAACCAGGGATGGGCTTTTTCTCTTTTAAAACCGCAGAGAAAACGCTCCAAGGATTTGAGGGCATGAGCATGATTCGCAAAGGGCAAGTGCAGGGGATTGCCAGAGGAACATTCAAGACCAGATCATGTTCATCGCCAGCCTCTTTGAGGTGGGAGCTTAAGCACAACAAATGGCACTCCTTCACATCGCTGAGGTTCTTCACTCATTCTTACAACACAACCTGCTCGCCCTCCACTTCTTGCACATCGCCCTTACCTACATGCAGACGTTGATGATTCAAGATGTCTTATCGGAACCAGCCTGGATGAACCGAATGACCAAAGAAGACCTGCGCGGGCTGACTCCGCTGATCTACAGCAATGTCAATCCCTATGGCCTCATCCAACTCGATATGGCTGAACGCTTGGTAATCGAACGAGTCGAGGCCGTCTAAAGCCGAGTGGAAGCATCTGGGACAAGAGGCAGTTCGCATCAAGCGATCTTCTTCTCTCCAGCAATATTGCTATCTTGCCCCTGGTGTCAGCAATGTATGTATTGAGCCTGGTAGTATGGTCCGTGAGCAGTTGTGGCGTTTTCCTCAAAGAGTATCATAAGGGTAAAATAGGAGTTTTCCTTCTCTGGCTGATTTCGCTCCTCATAAAGAAGCCGGATATGCTTCTTCAGCGAAACGGTAGACATCCTAAGAAAAAGCTCATTCGATTATCCGTCCACTTCAAAGCATGACGAGAGAACGCGCGTCGTATTTCTGCGCCATTGACCCCTCTCAATGAATATGTATGCTACTCTCGCTGTTTTTTCCCAGAGTGAGTGAAGCAAAGAGGAGCGTTCCCTTATGACACATCAAGAACATCATTCTTTCACCCAGTCATTGACCGCTGCGGCCCTCCAGCAGATCACATCCGCCAATCTGGACTACGTTTTGGCGTTCTCTCCTGACGCCTTTTGGTGGTGGATCAGGCAGGAACCATTCTTACGCTGAATGAGCGACTTGCTGCGCTCTTTGGCTATACAGAGGAAGAGCTTCGTGGAGCACCAATAGAAATCCTGCTCCCTGTGCGCGTTCAAGACGTTCATCGACGGAAACGAGAGCAGTATACCGCGACTCCCCGTGTTCGCCCGATGGGCGTTGGCTTGGAACTCTATGGGATGCACAAGGATGGCACCGAATTCCCAGTGGATATTAGCCTGCGACCTTTTCTGCTTGAGGGAGCATTCTGTACACTGGGAGCCGTTCGTGATATGACCGAACAGCACGCCGCACAACGCCAACGCGCTGCTCAAGCGCTCAACCTCAAACTCCTCACCGATCTGCTCAATCTGGTCCCTCATGCGCTTTCCTTGCGCGATCCTCTGGGCCGGACCATCTACTGGAATGAGGGAGCGGAGCGACTCTATGGCTGGGCCCCACGAGACGCTGTGGGAAGGTTGTTGCATACGTTGCTTGAAACGCAGGTCGTTCCGTCATGGAGCGCGCACTCGAAACACCAGGGGCACTGGGAAGGGGAAGCCATGCAGACATGCCATGATAGACACTGCGATGCAGGGTACGCGAGCAATTTTTCGGTGTGGGAAGTGATTGGCCGACGAAGAGAACCTGTGATATTCACATCGCCGCAATGGTGTCCACTTTTACTCAAAAGGCTCGGATAAGTACTGAAGTAATGTGACTTGTATTGTCGCGGCAATGACATTATACTGTAATTTATACCTGCTTTATAAATCGCATAGCAATAGTCTGTTAGTGCGAAACCGGAGAAAAGGTGCAATGCATGGTTGTAAAATGCATGGTTGTAACTAGTGGAGTTCTATTCAAGAACGTGCTATCCACGGTAAAGAGACAAAATCCTCGAAAGGTCTCTCAGAAAGCAGATCGGGGCGACGACCTTTGCCCCACCAACTCGCACATACCGTGAAGAAACAGCTGTAACACATCCGTTTGCACGATTATTTTTTCACTCTCAAGTCGATGTTGAGTAACAAGCCGTTTGTACTTTCCAATGCCGAATAGCCCCTTTATCCAAGGAGGAAGTTATGGGATTAGGAGATGTTCTGCAGTTCTTTTCTAGTTTCTTTTTTAAGAAGGTCGTTCTACGCGTTTTGGAAGTTCCAGAACGAGTACGCGGAGCGAAGACGCTACTTCGAGCGCATTCATCCAGCGGTCGGGATGCCTTCTCCTCCAGAAGGAAAGGGAGGTCCGATTCCTCCATACGCTTTTTCACGATTTGGGGGTTGCAAATAGCGATGCATCAGTAGCGGCGCTCGCGCGGTTCGGTGTGCCGGACCTATTTCGGGCACCAGGTCGAACTGTTCTCTCGACAACTTATTTACCAGGTGAGCGCTTTTATGATCGAAGTTTGCGAATGCTGCTATTTGCATGGAAAGGATTTCTTATGAGCACTTGTTCCACCTTCACCACCCGTATCCGGCGCAGTATTCAGGCGCTTTTCATCGTGTTTTTACTGCTGATATGTTTTCCAAAAACGCTTCCAGCCCACGCGAACTCGCTCGTAGCCAGTTCGACCGGCTCCGGTAAAGGTATACAACCTGGCCAATTATTTACTGGCGGAAAGAGCCGCCGACAACAGGATCCAAAATTCTTACAATCGAAACAGCAGCGACGTGGCGCAACCCCAAACATTGTATCGGGTTCAAACCACCTGAGCTATTCCCCGGCGCAAGACGTCAGTGAGCCTCCTTATACCGGCGCCGATTCGGCTGGACACGGCTATACCGACAAATATTTTTGGAATGAGTGCGGACCTGGGGCCTCAACAGCAACGGTTGGGTATTGGGGGGTCAATCTCAAAAGGGGAACTCACACGTACAGTGATCCGTACACCACGACGACATGGAATGACTCGAATGACGCATCCTATGTCCAGTACATCGCAACGCAGAGCTCTCCCCCGGCTTTTACCTCCGCTGGTGAGATGACCTACAACGCCTATCCAAACGCGTACGCTACCTTCGCTGATGTCAGGGACGTTTTAAATTGGGAGGCGTCTGGCCATAGCTCCAACTATTCCAACTACTTCTACGCAGTCGCTGGTGTAGGCAACTTGAACAAAACGACCTTCAAAAATGACGTACAGCAAGATATTCAATCGAGTGGGAAGCCACTCATCGTTTCCGTCAACGACGCTTACTTACCAGATTGGATTAATTCTCCTGGAACAAGCCATTTTATTACCATCCTCGGTTACAATTTCGACAACAATACCATGACCTATTCCGAGACCTGCGGGAAGGTTTCCTGCAATACACAGCATACGGGGATTTACACCATTAACATTGATACCCTCTGGAATGGGATGGTCAATGACAATGGCAATGGCGGTATTATCTGGTAGCGGTTACTAACGTACGCTTCCTGGCATACATCCCTACGTTCTGAGAAACAATGGCTATCTGCCATTGCGGACGCGAGCTGGTGCAAGCGTTGAAAAAGGTATCAGAAAACCCCGCGGGGTTTTCTGATACCTTTTGAAAGCTCTACCGGCATTGTGTGCGACCTTGGGTCCTAGAAAGCAGCAACCATGAGACAAAGGGGTTTGGAGAGGGAAGAAATTCGTTCTACGCAAAAAGGCATGCGATTGCATGCCTACTCCGGTCTGGTCGTAGGTCTCTGTATCCTCGGCCTTATCGCGCTTTTGACGGCGTGTGGGGATCCCCCACCGGCAGTTTCACAGGGCAAAGCGACTCCGCGCGTAACCACTCCCCGGGCAACTGCAATGGCGACCCCAACTTCTAACGCATACAGTACTCCAGCTTTTATTGAAGATGGAGCAGGGCCAGCATCAAGAGCTGTTCCCCAATTCGCCTATGACAAGCGGCACGAGGGCCTCGTGCTCTTTGGCGGCAAAAGCTTTACCGGGTATTTGCAGGATACCTGGACATGGGACGGGCATGCCTGGACACAACGGCACCCCGCAGCATCGCCGAAGCCCATTCTTGGCGCCAGTATGGCGTACGATGATGCCACAGGTCTTGTCGTCCTCTTCGGCGGATCTCTCATTGGTGGTAACCAGGCGACGAATGAGACCTGGATCTGGGATGGAACCACCTGGGTACAAGAAAATCCCCCAACCTCCC
The DNA here is from genome assembly GCF_016587395.1 of Ktedonobacter sp. SOSP1-52. Taxonomy (NCBI): domain Bacteria; kingdom Bacillati; phylum Chloroflexota; class Ktedonobacteria; order Ktedonobacterales; family Ktedonobacteraceae; genus Ktedonobacter; species Ktedonobacter sp. SOSP1-52. Next base: position 626,424 of record NZ_BNJH01000005.1, on the reverse strand, counting down.
CACCGCCGCGCATGAATGCCAGTATAGCCTACGATGCTGCCATTGGGCAACTTGTCCTTTTTGGAGGGTTCGCAACAGGAGCGAACTCTCCTTTAAATGATACGTGGACCTGGGATGGCACCACCTGGACGCAGCATCCTGGGATGGCCCCTTCGGCCCGTATGAATGCTAGTATGGCCTATGATGCCGCCACGCACACGGTGGTACTTTTCGGGGGTGATGACATGGGGGCCCCAATTCCTCTTCTGACAGATACGTGGACCTGGGATGGCACCGCCTGGACGCAGGAACATCCCTCACCTTCTCCTGAGGTACGTTTCACAAACAATGGCACCTTATACGGTGCCTACCCCATTCAAACCAGTATGGTCTTGGATGAGGCTACCCAGCAGGTGACTCTGACGTTGGCGGGAAGCGATAACCCTGGCAAGCAAAATATCCAGGTTTCCTGGACCTGGGATGGGAAAAACTGGAGGCAACAGTCGCTGCAGCACCTGCCAGAGCAGGATATGTGTCTTTTTTACAGTGTGGCGCAGCGGACCGTCTATGCCTTTGCAACGTCCATTACCATGACAGCGTTCAACGACAGTTTGTGGCAATGGAAGGGCCACAACTGGCAACCGCCGACCGTGTAAACAGAGCAAGGGGCAGCGTTCTGCTGCGCACCTCCTCTCGGCTATAGCCGGTCATGTGAAGAAACGCCTCATTGGCGTCCACCAGCACTTCTCCTTCCACTTCGCTAGAAGTAATCCCGATAATATTGGAGCCGATGAGGGCATGGATGCGCTCCTGACTCTGGTGCAAGGCTTCCGCGATGCGCTTCTGCTCCACCTGTTTCTGTTCCTCGATGTCGGTGCAGGTGCCAATATAGGTGAGGATTGTGCCTTGCGCATCTTTGTACGGCGTTGCTTGCATCAGGAACCAGCGATATGCTCCAGTCATGCCCTGGCACAGGCGCTGTTCCGCTTCACACGGCTGGCCGGTCTGGACGGCGCGCTGCCACACCGCCAGCACGCGTTGCCGGTCCTCAGGATGGATACACTGTATCCATCCATTCCCCTGGGTCTGTTCGGCGCTCATGCCTGTATAGTCGCGCCAGCGTTGATTGCAATAGTCGATATAGCCTCCTGGTCGCTCGGTCCAGACCAGCTGGGGATGGCATCGATCAGGGTATGAATGGCTGCTTCGGCGCGCTTGCGCGTGGTAATGTCGAACCCGATCATGACGAGGTACGCGACGTGGTGGTCCACGTCCATGTGCGGCGTGATCGCTACCTCCAAATGAAGGTCCATCCCTTCCCTGGGGTGAAACACGGTCTCGAACCGCACCGTTTCTCCCGTGCTGGCTCGCACAATGGCAGCACAGAGCTGTTCTTGAGTTGCAGGGGAAAGGGACCACCAGGGAGCCTCGGCGAGCGGTTGGCCAATCACCTTTTCGCATCGGACCTGTGCATTGTTCAACGGGATGGCATCAATCGCCAATACGATTCCCTCTGGCGTCAAGATCGCAGTCCTGATCTGCAAACCATCCAGGTCATCGATGCAGAGGTGCTCGCCCTGGGGAAACACCTCCTGAGGTCGGGCTGGCGCGCTCGCCTCGTGGAACTGCAACGCCAGCCCCCAACCATCGGCGCGAGATGCACGTGCAGCCAGTTCTGGGTGATGCGAGACACATACTGCACGTCGGTCAAGGCTCGCGTCTGTTTCGTTTGCCGCACCGCCTGGGAGAGCACGGGGCTCACCAGGTGGGGAGCGCAGTGCCAGAAGTTGTTCTCACACAATGCCTTGGGTGGTGTGCCGAGCATGGCTTGCGCACTCGCATTGGCATACACAATGGTATCGGCATGATCGAGAACAAAGAAGGCGCCTGGAAGCGCCTCAAGCATGGTACTGAGCGTGTCACGCCTGCGTCGCGTGACACGTTTGGTCTGTTTGGTCTTCGACATCGTGCGGTAGCTTTCCCTTTCACGTACCCCCATCCCTGAGAACGAAGATATATTCCTTTCTCACAGTGGCCAAAAAGATTGAGTTCTCGAGTTCTCCTCACTTCAACATATTGCTCACCCAACCAGTGCGAGCAACAATTTGCCGATATGTGCTCCTCCATCCACCGAAATGACTTGGCCGGTGATAAAGGGTGCGGCGTGTAAGTACAGGTTCCCAAGCGATGATTGTCCATGTAAAGCAGCGTGTTCTCCTCACACCTGTTTCCGGCGATATTTGAAGCAGGGCTTCTGCTCTTACTCTAACAGAGATAGAGCGGGGTCTTCGTTCAGATTCTTGCGCGAGAGTAACAGATTCTTGCGCAATTAACAGTAGTGTCGGGGCCGTGATCCCGAGTTTCACCTTCCCCTCGTTGACTTCAACAAACCGCCGCAGGAGTCCCCTGCGGCGGTTTGTTGAAAATTGTTTCCAAGAAATTCTCTCACTTCTGGACTGTTTCCATGTGGAAACAGTCCAGAAGGCGTTCTCAAAGCCTGAGAAGATTGCCCCGCCTCACATGTGTGATCTAGATGAACCCTCCATTGGCACGCAGAACCTGTCCAGTGATCCACCCGGCTTCCTGGCTTGCTAAAAAGAGCACCACGCCTGAGATGTCTTCGGGTTCCCCAAGACGACCGAAACCAATCATGCGTTTGATCGCCTCTATCTGGGCTTCTGATTTATCGGCGGTAAACAACTCCGTGTTGACCGGTCCTGGAGCGACGGCATTAATGGTAATGCCCTTTGGGGCGAGCTCCTTCGCCAGGTGCCGAGTGATTTGCTCGACTGCCCCCTTGGTGCCAGCGTAAAGGCTGTAGGTGGGCATCATTTGTCCCAGGACAGAGGAGGAGAAATTAATGATACGCCCTCCTGCTTGCATGTACCTGGCGGCAAATTGGCAAGCAAAGTAGGTCCCTTTCACATTGATTGCGAACTCTCGGTCAAAGTCCTGTTCTGTGATCTGCTCAATCGGCTTCGTGGTCATAATGCTGGCATTGTTGACCAGGATATCAACACGCCCAAAGTGTTCAATGGTCGCTTTGAACAAGGCTTGCAAGTCAGCATGTTTACTGACATCTGCCTGGACAGCCAGAGCCTGACCTCCATTGCGCTCAATGCGACCCACAAGGTCTTCGGCGGCTCCCTTATTCTGGGCATAATTGATGACGATCTGTGCTCCGTCGTTCGCCAATGCCTCTGCAATTGCTTGGCCGATCTCACGTGATGCACCAGTGACAATCGCCACTTTATTTTGCAGTCGTGTACTCATTCTTTTTTCTTCACAATATCTCTTATGGGAGACAGGGAGTGAAACACATCTTTTACCTACCAATGTCATCTCTTGCCAGGCTCGTTCTCGTGCCTTCTTTCTATTATTTCGCGCTGTGGCAACACCGTTTGGCGAATAAAGCTGCCCATCTTCTCAAGCGATTGTTGTCCTTCAGGCAGAACAGAGGCATAGGCTTGGAAGATATGCCACATGTCATCCCACACCGTTAATTCGACTGGAACATTCGCTGCTCTGGCGTGTTCCGCGATGAGGAGAAAGTCATCGAGAAAAATTTCGTCTCGACCAACATCAATCCGCAAAGAGGGGAAGCCATGAAAATCTGCATACATCGGAGAAATCAGCGGATTGCCGAGATCTTCTGCGCCAGCATAGAAGTGCGCCAGAGCGTTAATCGTGTCTGCAGAAAAGATGGGATCGACCGCTTCCTGCGCTCTCCGACTCTTCACGGTGCCACCAGATCACGATGCGATTTGGTGCGTGGCAAACACAGTATCGGCAAGCAATTCCTGCGCCTGCACTGTAAAACGACGCTTGGTTGTCTGGTAGGTTTCCACATTCAGGCCAAAGAGGGCTGCGATCTGCATTTCGTCGAGACCAGGAAGGTCAAGATCTTTTCGGGTCTTCGAGAAACACGCTGCGCAATGTCTCAACCACCATTTGATTCAGCGCGGCGAGAAAGCGACTGAGGGTCGAGCGGTGCGGGAGCCGTGCTTCGTACAAAGTGCGCCATAAACGGGAGGGCGAAAGGCTGGTGTGAGGCCATAACTCATCCATCTATTGCTTTCCCAACAGAGACTTTTTTTAGGTGCGAGGCCTCACCTGGACATTGCAAAACTCTGGAATAATTTCTCGACCATAGATTTCCAGCAGGCGCTCTTGCTCTTCGGCCATCAGGTAGAGGTTGAATTCGTTGACGCCAATGGCGGCCAGTTCGCGGATACGCTGGCGACACTGCTCCGCTGTACCAATCACACAAAAGCGATCAACAACCTCGTCGGTGACAAACTCGGCATGGGATGCCCCTACCTGGCAATGCTCCTGATAATCGTAGCCCGAACGCTGACGTACATAGCTGGTCAATTCCGCTGGCAAGTCAGTGGCAGGATAGCGAGAGAGCAACTCGATAACGTGATTGGACACAAGCGCGGGGAACCAACGTACCTGCGAACGCGCATACTCAAGGTCATCCGAAACATAGCCTGCCGTGGCACACATAATATGGAATTGTGACCAATCACGTCCCGCCTCCTCACAACCCTCGCGCACAAAATTCAGACCCCATTTAATCAGATGGGGATCGGCACATTGCAGGACAACGCCATCGCCCACGCGTCCCGCCAGGCGTAAAGCTTTGGGTCCATAGGCAGCGACAAAAATAGGCAGGCGGCTGCGCGCCCATTTTAGCTGGATAGCCTGCTCATTCAGATGTGTAGCCTCTCCCGAAACAAGGGTTCGTATCTCTTGAATAGCGTTCTCCATGACAGTCAGCGATACAGGTTGCTTTCCCATAACACGCAAGGCGCTATCTCCGCGACCAATGCCCATAATCATCCGATCGCCTGAAATCGCCTGCAAGGTCGCGAAGGTGCTAGCCGTGATGCTGGGATCACGAGTGCCGGGATTGGTCACGCAGGTCCCTAGCCGCAAGGAAGTAGTATTCACGGCCATCAATGTGAGTAGAGGATAGGGGTCCATCCAGAGTACATGTGAATCAAACAACCAGCCATAGGAGAAGTTTTGGGCCTCGGCCATACGCATCAGCTCAACAATACGCTCTGGTGGTGGATCGGGCCTGAGGGTAATACCAAACTCGATCATATTTTCATCTCCCTATCACTATTCAAGTTCCCTTGTTTTCATTATAGATAGGTAGTATACCTGGCAGGAAAAACACGATTCGCCCCTGGCCTGAGGCCGCTTTTGCTCATTTCTTATGTGAAATCACTATTTCATTCCCTGGATAGAGCCACACTAACCGGTGATTGAGCACAATTGCCCCTGACGAAGGCGAAGCAGCGGTCGATGATTGGATTGCTTCACCAAAGTGTCACCACAATGACGATCAATTCTGTTGGCTTGCGCAGCCCTTCCTCTATGGTTCCTCGTCGCTGGCTAAAGGTCTTGCGACAGCTCCTACAACGGTAGCGTTGTCGTTTGCGATCATGAATGACGATGTTGCCCGTCCCTATTTTTCCCCTTGCGGAACACGCCGAATTGGGGCAAAATTGCTTCGACAAAGAGGATAGATGAGAAAGGAACTCTGAATTGTACCTGCAACCACACCATTTGCGCGTTATCGAGCGCCTCAAAGAGACATTTCAAGATGATCCACGCTACCTGGCCTTGCTGGTCGGCGGCTCACTGGTCAAGGGTTGGGGCGGAGAGAACTCGGATGTAGATGTTATGTTTATTGCTACCGATGAGGAATATGCTCGTTGTGTAGCTAGTGGCCAGCGCTGGTATTACAACACAGAGATGTGCGATTATCCTGGTGGATACATCGACGGGAAATTCTTTAACCTGCAGTTTTTGAGAGATGTTGCACAGAAGGGCAGCGAGCCAGCGCGGGCGGCTTACACCAATGTTTTCGCAGTTTTCTCGCATATCCCTGAGTTGGATGATTTGCTGAAACAAATACCAGTCTACCAGGAGACTGAGCGTGAGGAAAAGATGCTGGCCTTCTACAGTCAGGTCCAGATGCTCAACTGGTTTGTTGGTGAAGCCGAGCAAAAACAGTCAACCTATCTGATGGCCCACGCAACCAGCGAGATGGTCTTTTATGCCTCGCGTTTAGTGCTGGCATATAACCGCATCCTTTATCCCTACCACAAGTGGCTGATGCAAGCTGTAGAGAACGCGCCCGAGAAGCCTGAAAACTTCCTTGAGCTGTGTGAGAAGCTTTTGACACAGGGGTCTGTTGCCAATGCCCAGGCTTTGTGGGAATGCATCACTAACTTTCGTGAATGGAATATTTCCTATGAGCGCGGACTGGTCCGGTTTATGCAAGATACTGAATGGAACTGGCTCGATAACCGGGCTCCTTTACAGGATTGGTAAGGCAAGGCGATTGATTTTAGTATGACAGAGGGTTGCCCAAGACGAGGACCGTGAATAGGAAGAGGAAAACCACTCAATAGTGGGCGAAGTCAAGGACGTGAGTGCACTGTTCCTGTCTCTGATCTCCTTGAAGAAGGCGCATTCTTCGGCAGCCAAAGGCCTCTGGGAGAGCACTCATACCCGTTTGGAGAGAAAATCTTTATAGGTTTTTAATGCGTTGATGCGGTTAAGCATGCTACAGTATTTCAAGAAAGCAAACATACAGAGAAGGCAGGATGCTCACACATGTCTTTCTTCAAGATAGTTTCACGGAAGACGTTATCACAGGTTCCAACAGACAGGAGGGGGAAGGTACCCTCAGTGACTCAGAGACAATCAGGATTACAATCATTCGGGGAGCAGGAAAATGCTCCCTATCTCTTACCCCGAAACGATGAAGAAATCAATCGATTGGATTTCCAGCATTATATTTTGCGTGCCACGCTCAAAGGCAATGCTCTGGCTCCATTGCAGCCTCCAACCAGCATGTTAGATGTTGGGTGTGGAACGGGGCGCTGGTGTCAGGAAATGGCTGTTACGTATCCTCAAGCAACCGTGGTGGGTTTTGATCTGGTTTCCCCCCTCTCCTTGCCACGAAGTCCACAGTTTCCTGACACGTGCCGTTTTGTGCAAGGCAATGTTCTTGAGGGGCTTCCTTTTGCGCCGCAGAGCTTTGATTATGTGCATCAACGGCTCCTGGTCTTTGCCCTTCCTACCCAACGTTGGCCAGGCGAGGTCCAGGAACTGGTCAGGGTGACTCGTCCTGGCGGTTGGGTGGAACTCGTGGAAGTGGATATCACCTTTGAGCAGATGGGGCCAGCCAGTAGGCAACTTGCGACCTGGATCACGGAGGCAAGCCGCCAGCAAGGCATTGATCCTTCGATGGCCCGTCGTACCCAGAATCTTCTCGAAGGTGTGGGCCTGACCAATATTGTGTATCAACAGATTCCCAATCCCGTTGGCAGTTGGGGAGGGCGCATTGGTACTATGGCGGCAACAGGCGTCCAGGCCATCAATAAAGCGATGCGCCAGCAAGTGCTGTCTCAACTCGGTGTGTCGCCAGCACAATATGATCAGGCGCTGGCAGCATCGCTAGACGAATACGATAGCTACAAGAGCTATTCCAACACCTTCATTGCCTGCGGACAACGGCCTCTCTAGCTTTATTTGAAGTTCTCTTCTTCAGCAAGAGGGGGACTTCAAAGCCTCTCGTGATCACATGTTGCGTATGCAAATCGCTTCTCTCCTGTGCGTAGAACTCAATATCATTCTCTTCGCCGTTGTTGTGACAGAGGACCGTTCTCAAGCATTTCAGCAGCTTGCGGGAAGATTTCAAACCACAGAGGCGCACGTGCCTGCGATACCTCATTGCCTCATCGGTACGCTCGATCAAATAAGTGAAACGCTCCAAGAAAGGCGAGAGATGTATGGGATCTCGTATATCTCCGTGTTTGAAGAGAGTGCAGAGGTGTTTGCGCCAGTTGTCGCCCGCCCCGTTGGGAAGTAATAGAGAGCGTCAACCCGGGCAGAGTCATACTATTGGCAATCACATATGGCGCGCTAATAGTGACATTGTTTAACGTCATGGTTTGGGTATCGGATCCGAAGGCATTGTCGTTGGCATTGTTGAATATTGCCTGGCCCTCGAACGTCGCCACGTCAGAAGAGAGAACTGACAAGTCGGTCGTTAGACCAGTTGTGGTGACTGGCGTATTCTGTCCCGCGTTCAAGGTCACCGTGACAGTGCCAATAACCGGCAAGGCCATCGCCTTGGAGATCACCAAATTCGAAAGCGTCCCATCGAGCTGGTTGACCGCGGGGGAACTAGAGCATCGGTCGAGAAATGGAAATGAGAATCTCCGTAAATGAAGTGCACGTTTTTCCCGCAAGGATGAGCACACCAACGCCTCCTCATCAGTATATATAGCCAGAAGAAAATACCGATCCTCCAAGGTTGTGTTGTTACTCCTTTTCCTCTTTTCCGTCGATATAACAATGCGCTGTTTCTCCACAAGAGCAAAAGAGATCAAGGAGATCGTTTATGTCCATGGAAAAAATGAAGTATGTCCAAGCACGTACCATCTTACTGGAGCAGATCGCTTCCACGTTGCAAAAGGATGAGCGCTTTGTGGCAGCCTGGTTGGCTGGGAGCTTTGGTCGTGGTGAAGAGACGTGGCTCAGTGATCTGGATCTGTACGTCGTCGTCTCTGACGCCTCAAGTGCGTCTTTGTGTGCCACCCCCTGGCAGATCGGAGCGAAAACGACGGAAGAACGCCTCGCCCTGTTCAAGCAGTTTGGGACACCAGGAATCATTTTTGAGAGAAGGAACCACGCGAACCAGATTGACAGTATCCTCACCAATGTGGTTTATCAGGAGTCCGCTCAAAGTGTCGATTGGATGCTGATCCCGCAGGCAAAAGCCTACCGCGAACACGCTTCCCTTCTGCTCTTTGATAAAGTTGGTCTTCCTAAACCATCGGCACCAGAACCTGAAAGTCTTGAGCAGCGTATCGAGCGAGCTTCGACACATGTGGGTTTCTTCTGGATCATCGCTTGCGGAAGTGCGAGGGCTCTCGCTGCGGGCAGGCTTCTTCTTTTCTCCTCCTACCTGCTCGAACTGGAAGGGACGATTCGCGAAGTAAAAACAGCACTCCGGGGTGAACGTACGACGTACACAAAGCACACCAATCTACGAATGTCTTTCACACATGAGGAACGTGTAGCCATTTTACGTCGCCTTTGTGATGAAATGGAAAGTTTGATGCCCCAGGTAGTCCAGTTTGGGGGATACGTTCCAGTCTCACCTCGTGCCATTGTGGAGCTGCGACTCGCATTGCCTCCATCAGAGGAGCAAAACACGCTGCCATAAATCTCATCATTCCATGGGCTCTCAAACGTTGGTGGGGAGGCACTGACGGACGCATCTGTATTGGAAAACGGCTCTGCTTGAGGAAATGAGGGGGGAAAGAAAAGAATGCGATTGACAGAGCAAGCGAGAGATGATTAGCTCAAGAAAAAGAACTAAGCCTCGGAAAAGGTTCAGGAGGAAATGCATGCAACCACCAATATGGAAGCCTCCCGTGGAGTTGAGCGAGCAAGAAGAACAGATTGTGAAGCGGATTCGAAAAGCTAAATTATTTGTCTTTTTGCGTCAACACCGTCATGAACTGTTTGATGAAGCGTTCCAGCAGGAATTGGCGAGTTTGTACCAGAAAGCAGAGCGAGGGCAGCCGCCAGTGACCCCAGCAATGTTGGCCCTGGCACTCATCCTGGAAGCATACACTGGTGTATCCGATGATGAGGTCATTGAGGCGATGCTTATGGACCGGCGGTGGCAGTTGGTACTCGATTGTCTGAATTGCGAGCAAACACCTTTCAGTAAAGGCACATTGGTGGCCTTTCGCCAGCGGCTCATTGAGGGGCAGATGGATCGACGGCTGATCGAACGAACCATTGAGATCGCCAACCAAAGCCAGGCATTTGGTCCACGGGCCTTACGCGCCGCCTTAGATAGTAGTCCGTTGTGGGGAGCCGGACGAGTGGAAGACACCTGTAATTTGGTGGGACACGCGCTCAAAAAGGTCATGCGCGTGGTGGCTGGCCAGCAGGGGCGGGGGCTGGTCGAGGTAGCGAAGGAGGCCGGAGCAGAGTTGGTCTGTGGGAGCAGTTTGAAAGCGGCGTTAGATCGTGATTGGGATCAACAAATTCAGAAAGATGAGGCGCTGGGTCTGGTCTTGAATGTGTTACGAGCCGTAGAAACCTGGGTGCAGACTCTGCAACAGGAAGATGTGCTCTTGGCTCAGCCGTCTCTCTCAATTGCTCAACAGGTGAAGGCGCAAGATGTGCAGGTGGATGAGAAGGGAAAAGAGAGTCTGATAAAAGGAGTGGCAAAAGATCGACGTATTAGCGTTGAAGATGAGCAGATGCGCCATGGACGCAAAAGTCGAAGCATGCTGGTCGATGGGTACAAACGTCATGTCTTGCATGATCTGGACACGAGCCTCATCCGTGCGGTGGGAATCACGCCAGCCAATGTTCCCGAAGCCAGTGTCACGAGAGCCATCAGTGAAGATCTCTGCCAGCAAGAAGTTTCTTTAAAAGAACTGCATATCGACCGGGCCTATTTGAGCAGCCATTTCGTGCGGGAACGCAGCGATGATCTGGCGGTGTATTGCAAAGCCTGGCCGGTACGCGAGAGCAAACGCTTTTCCAAGCAAACTTTTACCTTAGATTGGGAACGGCAGATCATCCGGTGTCCGGCTGAGCAGGAGATGCCCTTTCTGCCCGGTGGGGTCGTCCACTTTCCCAAAGAGATCTGCGCTCAATGCCCATTGAAAGAGCAATGCACGACCAGCACCAAAGGGCGCAGCGTCAGCATCCATCCGGATGAAGCCTTGATCATCGAGTTACGTGAGCGCCAACAGACAGTGCAAGGGCGTGCTCAACTACGCGAACGAGTGGCCGTCGAGCATACCCTGGCTCATGTAGGTCAGTGGCAAGGACGCCGCGCTCGCTATCGAGGTGTGCGCAAGAACCTCTTCGATCTGCGCCGCTGTGCTGTTGTCCACAATTTGCATGTCCTGGCTCGCTCCCAGCAGCTTTCAGCTAAGCTTCAGGACTCTGCTTGATTTCTTGACCGGCTCTCTAGTATCGACTGGGGTAATTCCCGGATAGAGGCGCAAGCTCGTGGTCTTGATGCTTGCCGCCTTGAGCGTCACAGGGATGGGCACTGCCACTGTCATAGCAAGCGTGCCCTTGGAGATAAGAACGATCATACCTCCAAGGAGGGCCAATGCGACCAGCATTACAGTCCAGAATATGGATGGCTTGACCGTGCCAATGACTGCCTCCTGCTCAGGCTGCTCCTGCCCTTCATTATTCAGGCTTTCGTCAGCGAAAGGTTTCTGTTCCATGTTTATGGCCTTCCTCCCATGACGTACCTCCCGACTCTTCAGGTTTACTTTTGGCGCCTTCTTCGGGGAGGAGAGTGTAGGGGAATGCCAGAGGCATTCCCCTACACTCCCCTCCCCTACACTCCCCTCCCCGAATGCAAAATCAAGAGGCGTGTTCAGGTTGGCTCAACATATCAAGCAAAGAAGCAGGCACGGACACTTTTTAGGCGTGGGTGTGGGTGTCGGTACGGAGGGAGGCGTCAGCGTCGGCAGAGGCAAGGGCAGCGATGGCGTCCCCGTAGGCAATGGCGTTCCCTTCGTTGGTGGTGTTTTCGTAGGCGACGGTGTAACCGTGGATGAGGGCGTATCCGTGGGTGGCGACGCCTTCAGTGGCGCGGGAGCTGTCGCGGATACCACCATGTGGAAACTGGTGACGGTAAAGGTATTGGCATAAATGGAGCGATCCACCTTTAATGTCACGTTCTTCATCACCAATCTAGGGACGGTACCGCCAGCCGCCAGGATAAGCAAATCGGCTTTATTCGCGAAACTTTTGAGCCCGGTATTGACATCCTGGAAAAGGCCCGTTTTAATGGCCACGCCAGTCGCCGATACCGAACCATTCGACGAGAGCACCAGATTCACACCATAAAATGGATGACTCAAGCTAAACCCGGTCATCGTGGACGCGCTAAAGGTGAGCGTGGGATGAAGCGGGTCAGGCAATGAATTCATATGCGCGTTCGTGCCAATGATTTCGGTCGCCTCTAAGGTATAGTCGCCCGAAGCCGCGAATGCCCCATTTGAAGAATAGTTTACTTTGATGCCAGATGACGAGAAGGCACTCAGGGTGTCTTGCGATTGTGAAGGATGCGCATAGGCCTCAACAGGATGCATAAGTAGGAGTATGGTTCCCATGATCAGACCGAGGGAGAGAATGGGAATACATAACCTTATAACGTTACGCCGCAAAGAGTACACGTCGTCCACGCTCCTTTATGGTGGGAGCAGTGTTGCTCCTCCGCAAAGTGGAAACAGCACCGCTGGAAAAAAATAGAGTAAATAAGTAAAAAGTAGTATTTGACGGATTGTAAATATGAGGGGCCAGGGGGCCTGTACGGCCCCCTGGTGGAGTATGGGGGTATCCCTTATGTGTGTAAAAGGATTGGGTTATCAGCACACACACGAATACGCCGCATACAGGCATCACGCTGGCAGCCGCTTTAACTCACCGTGAGTGTCAACCCTGGCAGGGTCATACTATTGGCTATCATATACGGCGCGCTAATGTTGATATTATTCAATGTAACGGTTTGGGCATCAATTTCGAAGGCATTGCCATTGGCATTGCTGCTTACCGCCTGGCCCCCAAACGTCGCCGACTCAGATGACAGACCCGCCAGGTCGGTCGTCAGACCAGTTGTGGTGACTGGCGTATTATTCTGACCCGCCTTCAAGGTAATCGTCATATTGCCGACAACCGGCAAGGAAACCGTCTTGGAGATCACCAGGTCCGAGAGCGTCCCATCGAGCTGGTTGACTGCAACAGCAGTTTTACCATCGGCCTGGGAGATCCCCGGGTAGAGGCGGAATCTCGTGGTCTTGATGCTTGAGGCCTTGACCGTCACAGGGATCGGCACCGCCGCCGCCATGGCGATTGCGCCCTTGGAGACAAGAACAGTCATACCGCTAAGGATGGTCAATGCGACCAGCATTACAACCCAAAATGCTGTACGGTTGACCCTGCCAATGGCTGGCTCCTGCTCAGGTTGCTCCTGCTCTTCATCATGAAGATCCGGGTTGGTCGGGGTTTCGTCAGCGAAAGATTCCTGTTCCATAAGGTTGCACACCCGCTTTCCACAAAATAGCAAACGGTCGTCTTGTTTTGTCTATGAACCAGGCAATTCGGCCAGGGGAAGGCATCCATGCCTTCTAGAACCGGCTTTTTTGTCTGGTTCACAGATCACTTGGCCAGAGGAAGGCATCCATGCCTTCTAGAACTGGCTTGCCGCACTACAACGAACATCCTACAAGCTGAGTTTAGAGATCAATATGGTTAGTGTGAGCGAGGAAAAGGTTTTTTCATCCATCCTGGGATCTTGCGTGGAAGCTTGTAATTTGTGACGCTTTGAGGCGAACGGTTCCGAGACCGGGAAACAGGCTGCCAGGCAACACCCATAGCGCCACCTATGATACCCAGTAACATGCCTATGCCCAAGCCCCCAGCGGCAACAGGGAGTGAGACGAGAGAAAGTACGACGGCACTTGATCCGGTAACAAGTGCGTTGGAAGGGACCAGTAACTGGATTAATCCCATGACTAAGAGCAGGCCACCCACCAGCAACCCGGCCCAAATATTACTACCCGGTAAGAGCGCGAACGGAAGCAGTTCAATCGGACCCCAGAGTACCAGGAGCCCCGCGAGTATGATGAGAATTGATCCCGAGAATGGACGTGTTCTGCGCCAGAGGCGGAAGCGTGACCATTCTCGCCAGTTGTCCTCCTGCTTCGCCTTCTTCTTCCCTGGGCGCGAAAGTGGCGGAAGACGTAAGGGTAAGGCCGACCGCAGTTGTGCTGCTGACAGGCGTTTCCAAGACCAGTGTTTTGGTTCTGTGGAGATCTTTGTGCCGGACGTTTCTCCCCCGGCATTGGTGCCATTAGCCTGAACCACAGCGATGGTTGGGTCGTCTTGATTGGCCATCGCGAGTGCCTCCTTTTCTCTACACTGAGAAAAAAACTGACTGACTATCAATCAATGGTCTTATATACAAAAATAAAAGATAGCACTACATTTGTCAAGCACATGAGAAAAAAATAGCAAAACTGGTAAGGGGTCAAGGTTTTGATCAATAAGGGGTGGGTCGCGCCAATGCGCGAATTTTAACTTTGCCGTGATCACACCTGTACGCGACGCCTCAATCTATTCCAAGTGCTCGGCAGACAAATTGTGCGGTTTCTTCAATATAGTGATCAGTCGATATCGGTGAATTGTAGAGGTAGCACTGAAGCGTGGCATAGTAGACCGCCCCTACAATGAGTGTCGCAGTGATATCGGGACTGATTGAACTATTGACTGTCCCTTGCATCTGTTCATAGCGAAGCAGTTCGGAGATCAAGCGGTGATACGGCTCGAAGACGAGTTCATTTTCTGAGGCCGATTCGACGAGGTGGGCCAGGGCAAGTACATCACGATACATACTCAAAATGCCAAATATTTCTTCGATGCTCCTCTCAATCTTCTGCTCAATAGGACGAGGCTCTGTAAACACACGCAAAAGAGCCATCTGGACCTCATTTTGCATCTCTATGGTGAGGGTTTTGACAATAGATGCCTTAGAAGGGAAATACCAGTAAAACGTTCCCTGGGCTACCCCCGCTTTGGCGACAATTTCAGAAACGGTGGTGGCTTCATAACCTTTCTCGGCCATGATCTCTCGTGAGACTTTGAGTAGTTCGGCGCGGCGGTCGATTTTAGGGTGCTTCGCGTTCCGATGCATACTTATTGTTTCCCCTGGCTGCATAAAAAATTCTTTTGCATAGTTTTTTTAGAATAGCACACCAGGACCATAAAGTACATTATCCCGCGAAGATTGCGATGTACTTCTCATATCTGCGGTGCCCTCATATCAGGCGGTGACGCCTAATGTTCGCCTTCTGTGGGACTTGCAATTGGCAGGGTGAACCAGAAGGTCGCCCCCTGCCCGGGGGCACTTTGCACTCCAACGTTGCCATGGTGAAGCTCAATGAAGGCCCGACAAAGATACAAGCCTAGTCCTAAGCTCAGATCCAACTCATGCTGGACGGCGCTGCCTTTGGCCCGATAGAAACGTTCCCAGACATGCGCTTGCTCTTCCAAGGAGATCCCTGGCCCTTCGTCATGCACCGAAACGCGCGCAGTTGTGTCCTCGACGGTCACCTGCACGCTAATGGGATGCCCTGCAGGCGCAGAGCGAAGGGCATTCGTCAGGTAGGTAGTGAGAACCTGGCGGATCCGTTCAGCATCAGCGAGTATGGAGACCGCGTGTTCCGTCGGCAAGAACTCCAGCATGATGGTGCGCTCAGGATTGGACTGTTGCTGTCTGGCCACCACCTCTTGGATTGCCGTGAGCAGATCACAGTGCTTCATGCACAAGCTGAGCGTGTTGCTTTGCAGATGTGCATCATCAATGAGATCGTTGATCATACGTTGCTGAATTTCGGCACTTTGTGAGGCCAACAGTAAGGGCTGCTGGACATGCGCAACGTGTGTCCCTACCCTCTCAGACTGTTCGGCAATCTGACACTGCAACGTCTTTAACCTGCGCTGCGACCGCTTTCACCAGTTCGATTTCCTCTAGTAGGTATTCGCTCTCCAAACCCGTCCTGGTAATAATTAGCCCTCCAGCCAGCCGTTGCTCCAGAAACAAGGGGACCATCAGCAAGCTCTCCTCAGCGCCAAAATCTCTCGCATATTCAGATGGGAAACGCACAAGATCAGTCGGGATAATTACCTCGTTGGACTGAAGGTGGTCCATCACCGTCTCTCCGACCAATTCTGTGGCCGAGAAGCGCCCACTGTCGCTCCGGCGACGGTGTTCTTGCTCAGCGGTAAAGCCGCTTCCTGCTACATAATGCAGATGCCCTGTTGATCCCAGCGCCCAAAGAGCGACCCGGCGACAATCCAGAACCTCATGGATCACGTCCACCAACTGTTGGGCGACCAGAAGCAGCCGAGGTGACAGGAGCGGTGTTGCTCTCGGCAAGGTAAAATCCATATTCGTGGGAACTTGCACAATGGCTTGGGTCAGAGCCAACACTGCCTGCTGAACGCGTTGAAGGTGCAAGGCTTTCTGATAACGGAAGGTAATATTACGGAAGATATACGCGAATTTGGCAGTGCGCTTGTGGGTATCCAGCAGGGGAAAGCGCCAGACATACACATAGATCTTGAGCCCGGAAGGCAGATGGAGGGCGAGCGTGTTTTCTGGCGAATGAGACATCACTTTTCCAGCAAGGGCAAGGTTGATGGGCCATTGCTCGATAGAGGAGAAGCGTTGCTGTTCGTTAGACAGCTCATAGGGTTCGAGAAACTGCCGATAGGAGATCCCCCGGTAAGGAAAGTCAGGAGCCAGTTCAAAGAGTTGAGAGGCCGCGGCATTGATCTGCAGGATCTTCCCTTCCCAATCACAGACAATGACGCTGTCGGGGAGAACGTCCAAAATAGCTTTCAGCTCAGGCAACGTCAAAGCACAGCTATGGGCGATGGCTTTTTCCAACGGGGAGGCGTGGAGCTCTCGCTTCCTTGCAGGCATCGCACGTTGATATCGCTTCCTTCTATGTGCTTGACGGCGAGTGACAGGTCGAGGACTCTTACCCACTTCAATCCTCCTATCGGGAACGACCAGATGTTTCATGAGCAAGGGAAAAGAGTGTCTTGATACTACTATTGTATGCTTCGCATAGAAGGATACAATATCATCTCACTTCTGAGGTTAAGCAACTCGATCCAAACCCCTATGAAAGAATGATTGAAGTTGCACTGTAAGAAAGGGAAATGTTTGGAAGTTGGTTCCAGGAAGGGAGCCATTTGCCAGCATCTTGGCCATCCCTAGATAGAAGCAAATTTTGAGCGACTGGCTGCTGCTCAGGATGCCTACAGCGGTGTACAGAAAGATCGATCCATTGTGATAATGTACATTTGTATATTTTTATGCTCCAGTGGGATCAGGCGGCAGATCAAGACGATTGGTGTGTTATCATCTCTATAGATACATCCTATCGAAGGTGACGTCTTTGAACAAAGTATGGGAATTTATGAGAAGAAGAGTACGGCGAGTTGTGCTTGTCCTGCTTTGCCTGCTGGCAGTGACAATTTTATTGTATACGGGGATCATCTGGCCGAACTCCTGGTTTGTGTCGAATAACAATGTGCAAGGCCTTGATGTGTCGAGCTATCAGAAGCAGATTGATTGGAAACGCGTTGCCCAAACAGGCAGGTACGCGTTTGTATTCATTAAGGCGACCGAGGGCAAAACGTATCAGGACGCCTATTTTCAGGCGAACTGGCGCGGGGCAAAAGAGCAGGGGCTGCTTCGAGGTGCGTATCATTTCTATACAGCGTCCTTGAGCGGTGCTGAGCAGGCAGATAATTACATCAATATGGTTCCCAAAGAGGCAGGGATGCTGCCACCCGTGTTGGATCTGGAAGTATCCGGTAAGGATCGCCAGGCGATGCTACGCGAAATCAACGTGTTTCTTAAGCGGCTGGAACACCACTATGGTATGAAACCCATTATTTACACGGATCTCGACCGATACGCAGAATATATCAAAGGGCATTTTGAGAATTATGTCATCTGGATCGGTGAAGCACTTTTCCCGATCCAATGGAGCAATGTCACCAATTGGGCGTTCTGGCAGTATTGTGATCGGGGGCATGTCCCCGGAATATCGGAGCCTGTTGACTTAAATGTCTTTTCTGCAGAGAGAGAAAAACTTTATGAACTCTCATACCAATCCATCTGAAGAAGACGGCGCAGTATGGGCCACCAAGTATTGATGGAAAGGATCGAGGGGCTGTTGCGTCGAGCGGTGCCTCTTGAGAGAGCATACCATATGGACCCGAAAAATCTTCTTCCATCTTGCTCATTTTGCCAAACAGGGCACGTGCCTTGCATTGCCAAACAGGCTCTTACCCTCCGAGAGAGACGCCTGATGGCGCAACGCGCGTCTGGTATGTATGTGCAAGAAGGGCAAGATCGAAGAAGTTTTCTTCTTTCCAAGGCGGTAGAATAGGTGCGTGGCATCTTGTAAGCATGCCTGTCATTCCACAAGGATCGAGGAGTTTTTGCTCATGACAACGACATCCAATACGAACCATCCGGCAGGAAAATACGCTCCTATCAACGGTATCAATCTTTACTATGAGCTTCATGGCACTGGCGAGCCGTTAATCATGCTACACGGTGGCTTTGGAACCTTTGACATGTTCGCCGCTCTTTCTCCCACTCTCGCTCAGAACCACCAGATCATTGGGGTCGATCTTTACGGGCACGGACGCACCGCCCTCACTGATCGCCCCTTTGACTTTGAGCATCTGGCTGATGACATCGCTGGCCTGATAGAGCACCTTGGTTTGGAAACAGCCGATCTCCTCGGCTACTCTTTTGGAGGCGCTGTGGCTCTGCAGACCGCCATTCGTCATCCAGAACGGATCGACAAACTCGTGGTGATCTCCACGCCTTTCAAACGAGTTGGCTGGCACCCCGAGATGCAAGCCGGCATGGCATCTACGTCCCCTGAGTTCTTCCTGGGTACTCCCATGCATGAGGCCTATATGCGTGTGGCTCCGAAGCCAGAAGATTTTCCTCGTTTTGTTGCCACCATGAGGGAAGGTATGAGCCAGGACTATGATTGGAGGGAGCAGGTCGCTGCTCTGAAAAACCCCACCCTGATTATCGCCGGCGATTCCGATGGGCTTCCTCCTTCGCATGCGGTCGAGTTTTTTAATCTCCTCGGCGGCGGCTTGAGGGATGCCGGTTGGAATGGTGAAAACCTCATTCCCTCACAACTCGCCATCTTGCCCGGCGCCACCCATTATAATATTATCTTCCGACCTGATCTGCTGCTCCCGGTGCTTTCTCCTTTTCTTGGCGGAACGCAAGCACAGGAATAGTTGGGCAGCCGCACCTATCCCCTCATGAGAGATAGAGGAGCCATCGGGCGAGGATTTTGACGCAAATCCTCGCCATTTGATATGCACCGACCCCAAAACCTTGACCCCTAGAATCTGCTCCCTTGACAACCCTTATTTTATTGATTAAAATAAGTATAAATACCTCATGAATAAGCAAAAGGATGAAATAAGGACTGGCTTCAAAGGAGGTAGCTTTCATCCCCGGATTGAGCTGGTTAGCGGCATGAAACAATGAAGATATCTTGTTATTTGTGGAGAGATCAATGAAGCGGACACGCAATCCAGTTGTACCAGATGTGCGACAGATCAGCCGCTCTACGATCCTTCGGCAAATCTATCTCGGTAAGTCGATGAGTCGCCAGAAACTGAGTCAATATTCTGGTCTGAGCTCAGCGACGATCACCAATGTGGTTGTCGAATTGCTTGAGGAAGGGATTGTTATCGAGTCTGGTTTAGAGGCATCACAAGGAGGACGACCTCGTTCCATTCTGACCATTAACCCACGTTATGGATATTTTATCGGTGTCGACATCGGTGAGACGTTCATCAGGATTCAGCTCTTTGATTTGGCATTGCACAAGCTAAGCTCTATAGCATATCCACAGGTTCTCGATGAGAATCGACCAGAGCAGGCGGTACAATTTATTTGCCAGGGAGCAGAAGCTGTATTGGCGGAAGTTGGAATCACACTGGCGAAAGTGCTTGGTGTCGGGATTGGTGTGGGTGGTCTGGTCGAACGGGACGAGCAGATAGCGGCCTATGTGCCTAGTTGGGGATGGCAGAGCGTGCCACTTGTCTCACTTCTCGAAACATATTTCCCTATGCCCATCTATCTTGATAATGCTGCGAAAGCTATGGCACATGCAGAGAGTTTATTTGGGGCCGGTCAATGGTCTAAGCATATAGCTGTTTTACTGGTAGGAACAGGGATAGGGGCTGGCATTATCGCTGATGATTCCTTGTACCGCGGTGTCAGCAATAATGCGGGAGAATGGGGGCACACGACCATCGAGCTGAATGGACGCTTGTGTCGCTGTGGTGGCTATGGGTGCCTTGAAGCCTATGCCGGCGCCCCAGGCATTATTGGACGATTGAGAGAAGTAGCACCGCAGAGTTCACTTCTTCAGAGTAACGATCAGGAGCGCATTATTGCCGCTATCGTTGAGGCGGCACGTAACGGAGATCCCGCGGCAATTGGCGTGCTCAAAGATACCGCGCACTATCTTGGTGCTGGTATCGCAAATCTCATTAACCTTTTCAACCCACAAGTCATTATCCTGAGTGGGTGGGTTGGGTTGGAAATTGGCGAGTATATTCTCTCAGAACTGCACCGGTTTGTCGCGCGTTATGCTCTCAAACGGCTGTTCTCAGCCACCAGGATCGAACTCAGCCACCTGGGCCAGGATGCTGTTGTGATGGGAGCCGCAGCGTTTACCCTGGAGCAGTTTCTTGCAGTTGCAGGAAGGCACAATTCATCTTCCCTCAAATGAGGATCTGGCCTCATTTGAGATCAGTGCTCTACGCTTGAGTGGGCTTATTGCCTCTCCAGCGTAGATATCCCGATGAATACAGGCCCTTATGTCCGTATGTCTAGTTTTATTGGTGTACTACCCTGGAGGTGACTTCAAGCTTAGAGACAGAAACGAAGGAGCAGATATCGTGGGGCGTTTTTCATAGATCACGCTGTTGTTTTCTTATTTGAATGTAGGAGGCATTGGACAATGCAGTTTTTCTCCTCTTCCCTCGGATGCGCCATCTGGCGTCACAGTTCGCCATATTGGGCATCATACTCGCGCTCATAGGACCTCTCGCTGCCTGTGGCGGCAGCAATTCAAGCGATACCTCCACCGGCCCGGTGAACTTAACGTTCTGGTCATGGATCACTGGAGCCGATAAGGCGGTTGCTCTCTGGAACCAGACTCATCCCAATATTCATGTCAAATTCAGCAATGTGGGTTCAGGCCCGGTTGAATACGACAAGCTATTTACAGGCATCAAAGCGAATAACGAACCCGATGTTGCTCAGGTCGAGTTCCAGGTCATGCCCACGTTTGAGACGACGGGTGCGCTGGTTGACCTTGCCCCTTATGGAGCTGGAGCGCTGAAGGATAAGTTTGTACCCTGGACCTGGAAGCAGGATACTCTTGACAACGCTATTTATGGTATTCCTGGCGATACTGGTCCTCTGGCTCTGTACTATCGGGCCGACCTCTTCACAAAGTATCATATCCCGGTACCCACTACCTGGGCGCAATACGCTGAAGATGCGGCCAAATTGCATGCCGCCGCCCCCAGTACTTTCATCACTGACTTTCCTCCCAAGCAACCAGGATGGTTTACCGGGCTGGAGTGGCAGGCTGGTGCGCGCGTGTTCACCATCGATGGCCAGTCCTGGAAAGTATCCATTAACAATCCTCAGGCCCAGCAGGTCGCCTCTTACTGGCAAGATCTGATCAACAAAAAGCTCATCAAAACCGAGCCGGACTTCGCCGATGGCTGGTTCCACGACTTGCAGAGCGGGGCAGTTGCTACCTGGATTACCGCGCCCTGGGGAGCTGGTATCATTGAGCAAAATGCTCCCAAAACCGCTGGGGATTGGAGAGTTGCCCCCATCCCACAGTGGGAGGTCGGGCAGCAAGTTGATGGTAACTGGGGTGGTTCCTCCAATGTCGTATTCAAAAGCACGCAGCACCCCAAAGAGGCCGCCGAATTTGCTCAATGGTTCAATACCAATCAGGGAAGCATGGAGCTACAGATTAAGGGCAATGCGCTTTATCCGGCCTATCAGCCGCTCTTAGATTCATCTTTGCTGAGCGGTCCTCGCCCGTTCTTTGGGGACCAGAAGATCTTCGACCTCTTCAAGACTGCGAGTACACAGGTGGATGTCAGTTTCCAGTGGGGGCCAACGATGGAGAAGGTCTATAGTGACATGGGTGATAATTTTGCCAACGCGGTCAACGGCCAGGGGACATTGGGGCAGGGGCTGAATGCAGTCCAGCAGAGCACAATAAACGACATGAAAAAGCAGGGCTTTAGCGTCAGTTCGTAGCCAATGCGTATCTCTACGTCTTACCAGGCCAAATACGCGTTTCCAGGTGTGCCAATGTCTGAAAACGCGTCGACGGCCCCTGGGACGCTTGTTGGTTGTGTGTCGGTATCTCACAACCAACAAGCATAGCTACCTTCTTCATAAGCGTTTTGCATCATATGGTAAGTACTGTTGATACTGCGCTTCATGAACACGGGTGCGTTCACAAGCGAAAACCTGCGCACTTTTCATAGATGTGATCTGAATGAGGAGAATATTGTATGGCACTGGAAGTAGCCTCACCCCGTCCACGTCGCCAGCCACGCCAGACCTTGCGCCGTCGAGCCCTGGCGCCCTATCTGTTTCTCTTGCCCTTCGGGTTACTCTTCATCCTGTTTTTTATTGCACCACTCATCTATGCACTCTATCAGAGTATGTTTCAGTCCCACCGCAGTGGTCTGGGATTAGGTGCTGCTACAGTGAGTTTCAGTGGTTTGGCCAATTTTGCCGATGTCGTGCACGATCCCAATTTCGCTGCCTCAGTGGGTCGGGTGTTGCTCTATGGCATCGTGCAGGTTCCAGTGATGCTGGGTTTGGCACTCATCCTGGCACTGTTCCTGGATTCAGCGGCGGCACGCTTCAAGGCTTTCTTCCGGTTGGCCTTCTTTGTACCCTATGCCATCCCGGGCATCATTGCGGCTCTGTTGTGGGGCTATCTCTATGACCCAGCTCTCAGTCCAATTGTCAAAGGTGTCCAGGCACTCGGCTTGCCGAGGCTGGATTTTTTGGGTGCAGGAACCGTCCTCTGGTCAATTGCCAATATTGCTACCTGGACGTATACGGGCTACAATATGCTCATCATTTTTGCCGCTCTCCAGGCTATTCCTTCTGAGATCTACGAGTCGGCTCGCATGGATGGTAGCTCGGGATGGCACGTTGCCTGGCATATCAAAATTCCATTGATCGTCCCCACTCTGATTTTGACTTGTATCTTCTCTATCATCGGGACACTCCAACTCTTCGGTGAACCCCAAGTACTCTCGGCGATCTCCAACAACATTTCGAGCTCATACACTCCTGTCTTGTATGCATACAATACCGCCTTTAACTACAACAACTACAACTATGCCGCTGCGCTGTCAGTTGTGTTGGCACTCGTTATCTGCGTGCTTTCTTTCGGCTTCTTACGTATTACCCAGCGACAATCAGGAGTATAAGGATATGAGTCAAAGCATTTCCGACAATATGAGCCAAAGCATCTCTTCAGAGTCGATGCCTCTCGCTCAAAAAACAGTGACCACCAAGCAGCGGCGCCCCAGTCAGTTCAGCTTGAATAACATTGGGGTTATGACCTTCTTGATCGCCTTTGCCGTCTACTTTCTGATACCCTTTTTCTGGTTGGTGATCTCCTCGACGAAAAGCCAGGCCGATTTATTCGGTACATTTGGCTTCTGGCTCTCGCCTGACTTCCATCTGTTTGCCAATTTACAGCAACTCTTTACCTTCAACGGTGGAATTTATGCACGCTGGCTGCTGAATACCCTCCTCTATGCAGGCGTGGGAGCCGTAGTTGGGACGTTTATCGCGAGTATGGCTGGCTACGCCCTGGCCAAATATACCTTCCGTGGGCGTAACCTGACCTTCTCTATTATCCTGGGGGCGATCCTGGTGCCAGCAACGACCCTGGCTCTGCCACTCTACCTGTTAATGAGTAGTGTTGGGTTGACCAATACGTACTGGTCAGTACTCTTGCCTAGTCTTGTTAGCCCTTTCGGGGTATATCTCTCTCGTATCTATGCGGCGTCGGCTGTGCCCGATGAGCTTCTGGAGGCTGCCCGCATGGATGGAGCCAACGAGTTCACAACCTTTCTGATCGCGCTTAATTTGATGACCCCGGCGCTGGTAACGATCTTACTTTTCCAATTTGTGGCTATCTGGAATAACTACTTCCTACCGTTGGTGATGCTCAATGATTCCAATCTCTTCCCAATTACAGTGGGCTTACAGACTTGGAATGTGACCGCCACGAACGCTAGCGCTGGCCAGACAATCTATAACCTGATCATAACTGGATCATTGCTTTCCTCAATTCCGCTGCTGATTGGTTGTATTATCCTGCAACGCTTCTGGCGTGGGGGACTGGGAACGGGAAGCATTAAAGGCTAATGATTGGAGGTGAGTGCTCAAACGAATCAGGATCAAGCCTCAACACTACAGTGATGGCTATTCTTTGGTCCTCAAAGACATAGGGATACTAGTTTATTTAATGTCATTCATGGAGGAATGCATAATGAGAGTTTCCCGGCGGCGTTTTCTGGCCGGTTCTGTCGCCATGGCAGGCGCACTGGGCATGTTGCCCGAGGCCATAGGCCAACATGCTATATATGCGGCCTCTGCCCCCATTGGCCAGACGATCTGGCTGCAGGCGACAAATAACAACAACTTTGTCAGTGCTCGCAATAACCAGACCAATACCCCCCTACAGGCCACCTCAACCCAGGTGCAGACCTGGGAAGAGTTTGATGTGGTCGATGCTGGCAATGGGCTGATCGCCTTGCGATCCCACGCCAACAACAATTATGTCAGCGCACGCATCAGTCAGACGAATGTCCCCCTGCAAGCCACCGCGACCCAAGTGCAGGGGTGGGAGCAGTTCAACTGGCTGCCGCAAAGCAATGGGACCATCGCCTTACAATCGGCGGCTAATAACAACTATGTCAGTGCCCGTACCGACCAGACCAATACCCCCCTGCAGGCTACCGCGACTCAGGTCCAGGCCTGGGAACAGTTCAACTGGGGACTGGCTACTCCTCCCATTGGCAAAACCATCTGGCTGCAGGCAACAAACAATAACAATTATGTCAGTGCTCACAACGATCAGACGAATGCGCCTCTACAGGCCACCGCAACGCAGGTCCAGGGTTGGGAGCAGTTTGATGTGGTCGATGCAGGTAATGGGCTAATCGCCTTGCTCTCCCACGCCAACAACAATTATGTGAGTGCGCATATCAGTCAGACGAATGCGCCTCTGCAGGCCACCGCGACCCAGGTTCAGGCCTGGGAGCAGTTCAACTGGGTCCTGCAAAACAATGGGACCGTCGCCTTGCAATCGGCAGCCAATAACAACTATGTGAGCGCGCGCACGGACCAGACCAATACGCCTCTGGATGCCACCTCAACCCAGGCTCAGGCCTGGGAACAATTCCGCTGGGGACAGGTCGGTGGATCTGGTGGGTCGCCGAACTTTGGTCCCAACGTGTACATCTTTGATCCCACGATGTCTAGTTCAACGATTCAAAACACCTTGACTTCGGTCTTCAATCAGCAACAAAGCAATCAATTTGGCTCGAATCGCTATGCCTTCCTATTCAAGCCAGGCACCTACAACGTGGATGTCAACCTTGGCTTCTACACCCAGGTACTGGGTCTGGGCTATCTGCCCGGCAATGTGACGATCAATGGCGCGGTTCACGTCGCTGCTGACTGGATGCCGGATCACAATGCCACCTGTAACTTCTGGCGCGCAGCCGAGAACATGACCGTGATTCCTCCCACTGGCACCAACATCTGGGCGGTGTCTCAAGCCGCACCTTTCCGACGCATGAATGTGCAGGGGAATATGAAACTGGATGATGGTGGATGGTCCAGTGGCGGCTTCCTGGCCGACACCCACGTCAGCGGTCAGGTCAACTCGGGTACGCAGCAGCAGTGGCTCTCCAGGAACGATCAACTGGGAAGCTGGACCGGTTACAACTGGAACATGGTTTTTGTGGGGGTCAATGGCGCACCGGGACAAAGCTTCCCCAACCCGCCCTACACTGTAGTTGGTCAGGTACCCGTGATCCGAGAAAAGCCGTTCCTGTATATTGATCAGTCTGGCAACTATCAGGTTTTTGTACCTGCCCTCAGGACGAACTCACAGGGCACGAGTTGGGGCAGTGGGTCGCCTGCTGGCACCTCCATCCCCCTCAGCCAGTTCTATATTGCTCAGCCGAGTGATACCGCGACAACCCTCAACAACGCACTTGCACAGGGGTTAAACCTGCTCTTCACGCCTGGCATCTACTCCCTCAATGGCACGATTAATGTGACACGAGCGAACACAGTGGTGCTCGGCCTGGGCCTGGCCACGCTGGTTCCGCAAAATGGGGTCATCCCCATGACGGTCGCCGATGTCGATGGTGTCACCATCGCCGGATTGCTCTTCGATGCAGGCCCAGTCAACTCGCCGGTTCTGTTGCAAATTGGCCCAAGTGGATCTTCACAGAGTCACGCGGCCAATCCTACGTTGCTCAGTGATGTCTTCATCAGGATCGGTGGCACTGCGACAGCCGGGCTGGCCACTCAGAGCCTGGTGATCAACAGCAACGATGTCATTCTCGACGACCTCTGGATCTGGCGCGCGGACCACGGCATCAACAACAACGCCACGGTTGGCTGGACCGTCAATCCCGCCGCCAATGGCCTGATTGTTAATGGCAACAACGTGACCGCGTATGGCCTGTTCGTCGAGCATTATCAGCAGTACCAGGTCATTTGGAATGGCAACGGCGGCCGGACCTACTTCTTCCAGAACGAACTGCCTTATGATCCCCCCACGCAGTCAGCCTGGATGAATGGTAGCACCAACGGCTACGCGGCCTACAAGGTGGCGAACTCGGTCACCAGTCACGAAGCCTGGGGATTGGGTAGCTACTGCTACTTCAATGTCAATCCCAGCGTGGTCGAGGATCATTCCTTTGAGGTCCCCAACACGCCAGGAGTCAAGTTCCACGACATGGTCACCGTCTCGCTGGGTGGAACTGGTACGATTGCCCATATCATCAACAGTACAGGAGGTCCGTCAAACTCCAGCAATAGCGTCGCTAAACTGGTCAGTTACCCCTAGTACCTAACCACAAGGCGTGTTTGGGAAAGAGTGTCCAGGGGGCGTCCCCCTGGGCGGGGTTGAAGGAACATCCCTTTTCTCTCTTTTCCTAAACGGTTGAGTGGCAGTGCACTAGCCTGGTTCACACTTGCTGAACGTCGCTCCTTGGGGCTGTTTGATTTCTGGGATGAAATTAGCAGCCCTGAGGAAACGGGTATGCCAGGTAATAGGGAGCCAGTCTTTGTTGGCTAGTTCCCTCACGCCGAAATTCCTTGAGAGTATGCATGGAGTGAGCAATCGCTCTCTCAACCTGAATATCGTGTTTTGTCATAGTATTCATGGAGGAATCGCTATGCGCAAATTTCCCCGTGTCCTCGCTCTCTTCTTTTCCTGTGTTATGGTGCTAAGTGGTATCGTGGCGGCGACAACTATTTTCTCTAAAGGCATACCCCGGGCCTACGCGGCTTCGGCCTTGCCCAGCAGTTACTTTGCCCCCTATGCCGAGACCGGTGTAGGCGCGTCCTTGCAATCAGTGACCCAGAGTACCGGGCAGAAATACTACACGCTGGCTTTTATTACCGCCAGTGGGTGTAGTCCTGTCTGGGATGGATATGTCCCAATCAATAATACTTCGTCAGATTTGCCGACGTTGACCAGCGATATCTCCTACATTCGCAGTCAGGGCGGCGATGTGATTATTTCGTTTGGAGGAGCGGCAGGCCAGGAACTGGCACAGGCCTGTACCAGTGCTAGTAGTTTGCAGGCCCAGTACCAGGCGGTGATTAACCAGTACAGCGCGTCACACCTGGATTTCGATATTGAAGGCGGGGAAGAAGGAGACGCGACCACCTATACGCGCCGCAACACAGCCCTGGCGGCGTTGCAGCAGGCCAATCCGGGCTTGACCATCTCCTTTACCCTGCCTTCGGGCACCACCGGCCTGGAACCAGCCCCCGCTGGCCATACAGGAAGTCTGGATCTGCTCAAGGACGCGATATCCAAGGGAGTCAATTTTAGCGTGGTCAACCTGATGACGATGGATTATGGGAGCCCTGACAGTCAGATGGGACAGGAGGCGATCAACGCGGCCAACGGCCTGCATGCCCAGTTACAGCAGATGTTCCCCTCAAAGACCTCCAGCCAACTGTGGTCGATGGTTGGGATCACCGCGATGATTGGTCAGAACGACACTCCGGGCGAGATCTTTACACAGAGCAATGCGTCCCAGGTGTTGTCTTTCGCGCAGGCAAACCAAATTGGAGAACTCGCATTCTGGGCGGTCTCACGAGATAATGGTTCTTGCCCGGGTCGTACTACTCCTACTTCGGATACCTGCGATGGCCTCTCGCAGAGTACCTACGCATTTACTAATCTCTGGAAACCCTTCACCAGCGGCAGTTCTTCCCCAACTCCTACTCCAACTGGCACACCGCCCAGCATCATTGGCAAAACCATCTGGCTGCAGGCGACAAATAACAACAACTTTGTCAGTGCTCGCAATAACCAGACCAATACTCCTCTACAGGCCACCTCAACCCAGGTGCAAGCCTGGGAAGAGTTTGACGTGGTTGATGCTGGCAATGGGCTGATCGCCTTGCGATCCCACGCCAACAACAATTATGTCAGCGCACGCATCAGTCAGACGAATGTCCCCCTGCAAGCCACCGCGACCCAAGTGCAGGGGTGGGAACAGTTCCGTTGGTTACCGCAGAGCAACGGGACTGTTGCCTTACAATCAGCGGCCGATAACAATTATGTCAGTGCCCGCACGGACCAGACCAATACCCCCCTGGATGCCACAGCGACTCAGGTGCAAGCCTGGGAACAGTTCAACTGGGGACTGGCTACTCCTCCTATTGGCAAAACCATCTGGCTGCAGGCAACAAACAATAACAATTATGTCAGTGCCCATACCGATCAGACGAATGCCCCCCTGCAGGCCACCGCGACGCAGGTCCAGGGTTGGGAGCAGTTTGATGTGGTCGATGCAGGTAATGGGCTAATCGCCTTGCTCTCCCACGCCAATAACAATTATGTCAGCGCCCGCATCAGTCAGACGAATGCGCCTCTGCAGGCCACCGCGACCCAGGTTCAGGCCTGGGAACAGTTCAACTGGGTCCTGCAAAGCAATGGGACCGTCGCCTTACAGTCGGTGGCCAATAACAACTATGTCAGTGCTCGCACGGACCAGACCAATACGCCCCTGGATGCCACCTCAACCCAGGCTCAGGCCTGGGAACAATTCCGCTGGGGGCAGGTTGGCTGACCCGAGATACTGGCACGTAGTTTATAGTCAGGTTGGTAAGAATGTCGTGTTGCAGATTAAACCTACAAGTTATTGCGACAAATGGCACCTTGACCCTGAACTTTACTGCCTCGATGAATAATGCTATCATTGGAACTGCAAAGCATTGGTTGGGACTGGCAGAGCCTGGGTAGCTCGACGTGCAAAGCCCCTTTTGCACGAGCCGCCGTCGGGCCCGCTCCCACCGATCGCGGCAAACAGGGAACCAAACGGAGCATCCTCTGCGATCGCAGAGGATGCTCCGTTTGGCATTGGTGATTGAGGGGGCCAATCGCCATGACATGAAGCTGGTCGCGGCGACGTTGGAGCATCACGCTCTTGCGCATCCTGAGTCAACTTTGGAGCATCCCCAGCATCTGTGCTTGGATGCTGACTATGATTACGACGTGATCTACAGCCTGCTCTATGAGCCTCATGTGCGTCTCAATCGTCATAATCATGCTTGGTATTGGCAAGCACTTGAGCAACAAGGAGATATGTACCAGCAACCCAGGAGTCTCCCAACGCTCTGGAAACAACCAAAGTTCCCAAACGATGGGTGGTTGAACGCCTCTTCTCCTGGCTCAACCGCTGGAGTCGGATTGTGATCCGTTGGGAAAAGTTGGACCACACCTAAAACCCTTTCCCCCATAACAACCGGAATGCTCGTAGACTGCGTCTGTTTGTGACCTAATACCTTGCTTCCCTGCGTACTTATATGCATGCTGCTAAAGATGAACATGCTACTCCCAATGACCAGTAGCATGACAGCGGCGATGGCCAGCAGTGTCAAATGGCGCTTCATACCTCTGTGCTCGCCTGGCATTCCACCTCCACTCCCCATCCCTTTGATGATGCGCAGTTGGGATCGTTTCTCGCCCTCTGCTTCCCGAGCAATAGCCGAGCTCAAACGTTGTCGCATACGTAGCAACGTCTGCTCCGAGGGATGCGTCTGTTGAGAGGCTGGCTGATAAGCTTTTTCCAGAAAAGTTATTATCTCCTGGTTGTGGGGGTCGCGCTCTTCGGAAGCGTGATCTTCTAGTATTTGAGCAATGCTCATGTCTCCATCACAGAGATTCCTGAACTGGGATCATTTGTGTTTTTTGACAACAATCATCTGTGTTTAGAAGTCACATAGCCCAAAGGTGAAAGTGTCTCTTAAATGAAGAGGCTTTGTTGGAGCGTTTATCGGTATGGCACTACGAGTCAATATGCGGTGTAGGTCCACTTGATGGGCTTAGCCATCGTCCGATTGTAATAGGCAATAAAGGCCAGCACCTGGTAGCGTAAATCATCGAGCGGGATGAAATGGCCCCGTTTGACAAGCTTGCGGACCAGAATACTGAGTCAGATTTCCGCCTGGTTCATCCAGGAGGCATGTTTGGGAGTGTACTGAGAGCTCCCCGTGTGAAAGCAGCGGGGGTTCCAGGGGTCGACCAAAGCTTCCAGCTCTTCTCCTTTTGGGAGAAGCGTTGGCTCTCGTGGTGGTTCCCCTGAACTTTTCGGCAGACGCGCTCTGGCTCTGGGAAGACCAAAGCTTCGGGGCAACGTCTGCCCTTCTTTCGCGCGTTGGATTGCACGCTCGTGTGCTGCCATGAGGCGCGCTTGCG
The DNA here is from genome assembly GCF_016587395.1 of Ktedonobacter sp. SOSP1-52. Classification (NCBI taxonomy): domain Bacteria; kingdom Bacillati; phylum Chloroflexota; class Ktedonobacteria; order Ktedonobacterales; family Ktedonobacteraceae; genus Ktedonobacter; species Ktedonobacter sp. SOSP1-52. Next base: position 595,699 of record NZ_BNJH01000005.1, on the reverse strand, counting down.
CACCTTCCCAATACGGCTGGTATCGAGCACACGAGGGAATGGGGTCTGCTCGATGAAGGTAGGCAGCCAGAAAAGCCGAATACAGGTCACGTTGGACGGGACCCACGCCACACTCGCACTGATGCCAGCGCTGAGAGCGCGGCTTTTTGACCTTCTTGCCACACCCATGACACCACTGGCTCAGCGCCGTTGTACGTGTGGGGACGCGCCACCAGGGTGCCGCCCGTGCTTGCAACGGTACGTCTCAGGAGTTCCACAAACATCCCTGGTGCTCGCAGTCCCACACTCTTACCATAACGTTTTTGCCATGCCTTGTAGGAAATCTTTTCGATGATGATGGTGGCCCTGAAAGAGAAGAACCCTGAACGAGGAGGCGAGAACAAAGAAAGAGAGAAGCCTTTGTTGTTGGCTAGCAAAGGCTTCTGCTCTCTATCCACGAGCTAACGGAAGGCGACATCGCGATTGCGTTCGCGCGGAAGTTGATACCAGACATCGTCACATACTTCTTGCATCTGTTCATCGAGTACCAGATCAACCGCCGGGAGGGTCTGGTCGAGTTGCTCTGGTTTGCTCGCGCCCACGATGGCTGAAGTAATTGCAGGTTGAGCCAGGACCCAGGCCAGCGCGAGTTGCGCCACCGAGAGATGGCGTTCCTGGCAAAACGACTTGAGTCGTTCTACTGCTTGCATCTGCGCATCTTGCCAGTAGCGGGCTTGATAGAGCTTCCCAGCATTGTTGATCGTGAAACGTGTCCCCTCGCTCGGTTGTTGCCCTGGTTGATAGCGCCCTGTCAGGACTCCTCCGGCCAGAGGATTGTAACTTATTACCCCTATTCCCTGGTCAAGCGCAAGGGGGAATAACTCGGCTTCGATATGGCGGAATAAGAGGTTATAACGCGGTTGCACGCAGTCAAAGCGAGCCAGGCCCCATTTGTCGCTGGTCCAAAGCGCCTTGGTCAACAGCCAGGCTGGATAATTGGAGCAGCCAATATAGAGCACTTTGCCGCTGTGAACCAGATCATCTAGAGCGCGCAATGTTTCATCAAGGGGTGTTTCCGGATCAGGAAAATGCATCTGGTACAGGTCGATGTAGTCCGTTTGCAAGCGACGCAAACTCGCCTCTACGGCCTGAACAATGTGCTTGCGCGATCCGCCTTGCTCATTAGGCCCCTGGCCCATCTTGCCAAAAAACTTGGTCGCCAGGACAATCTGTTCTCTGCGACCTTTGAGCCAGCGTCCGATATATTCCTCGGTGCGCCCAACTGTTTCCAGGGACGCTCCCAGCGGGTACGCATCGGCGGTATCGAAGAACGTCACTCCTGCATCAAAGGCTTTTTGCATAATGGCACGCGAGGTTGGCTCGTCGCACTGGTTGCCAAAGGTCATGGTACCCAGGCAAATTTCAGAGACACGCAGTCCCGTGCGGCCCATGCGCTTGGTTTTCATAATCGAATTCCTCCTTTTCCTCCCATGATGAGAGATGGGATCCTGGCATTTCTCTACCCATTCCCACCTCTAAGGGTTCTTTGGGCGATGTGGCCTTATTGTACTTCTTTCGTTTGGGAGAGAGCAAACAATCGACGAATAATTTCGCTTCCCCATTATTCCATAGCTCATACCACCCACCGCATGACGGACCTCCGATCTGGCAGAAAGCGCGTGTGCCTGCGAATTCTGGTGCGCAGGTACAGGTATCTGGGTGGGCAAATGGTCCGAGAAGAGGGGCTTTTTGTAGGGGAACGGCTCGCAAAAGTAGACCAAACCCTCCCGCAGAATCCCGGGATTTACCATTTTTCTCTGAACTTGTCGTATTCTATCATTGTATTCACTCTATGGTTTTGAAAATCATCAAGAAAACGGTAGTCTCGCTATGGACCTCGTGCGCTGGAGGAACCCTGACACGCAAAGGCTGGCTCCTGTTCACCGCAATGTTGGTGATCTGGGGCATTCCTTATCTCTTCATCAAAATTGCGGTGTGGGAACTTGGCCCCATTGTTGTCGTATTTGCTCGGGTTGGGGTTGCCGCTCTTGTTCGGTTCCCGGTGGCAGTCCACCAGGGTGTGTTGCGGCAACTGCGCGAGCGCTGGCTCACTGTTGCCGCGCTTGCCTGTGTGTAGATTGCCGGACCGTTTCTGTTGATCAGCTACGGTGAGCAGCACATCGCATCGTCGCTCACAGCCTGCTCATCGCCGCCGATCCACTTCTTGTTGTGCTTTTCGCGCTCCGCTTCGATCCGAGTGAACGAGTGCGCGGCACGCGCCTGCTCGGACTGCTGATCGGCCTGGGCGGCGTGGCAACGCTGTTGGGCCTCGACGCAGGCGGAGATACGCAACGGTTACTCGAAGCAACGCTGGTCCTGCTCGCCGCCACAGGCTACGCTGTCGGCGCTCTGCTCATCAAACGACCAACTATCGCAACCTTGCCCAGCCTGGGAGTGATGACCGTCGAGTGCCTGACTGCGACCGCTGTGCTGGCGCCACTGGCCATGACCAGGCTACCCGGCAGGATACCTGACTTGGAGGTGATAGTGAGCCTACTTGTGCTTGGCCTGATCTGCTCGGCGCTGGCTTATCTCCTCTTCTTCGCACTGGTGGCCGAAGTCGGAGCCAGTCAGGGTAGCGTCATAACCTACGTGGTAATTGGCGCGAGTGTTAGACACTTTTTAGGGGTTTTGGTCACTTTCGGTGGAAAATCCCATCAATAAGTCTGCATTCCAAGCAGGAGAGCTTTCTTGCTTGTCCCCCTGAATCAGAGGTGCTACAGTGCATCCATCATCGACTCTCTTTTCATTCAGCACAGGAGTGCTTCATATGGCCTGGACAGATCTTCTCCCACCTCTCCCCTCTCTGAAGATGGACTCCATTTTGCAGGAAGGCCGGCAGATTCTGATCACGCTGGTGCGCGACCCGCGAGAGTGAGCAGTGTCCCACCTGTCAGACCAACTCGCAAGCGGGGCACGGTTGGTACACTCGCCGCATTCAGAGTCTTCCTTGTTCGGGCCGGGCGGTCATGTTCCTCATCCGAGCGCGGCGTTTTCGTTGCCTCAATCCCGCCTGTCCTGAGCCTCGACCTTTCGAGAAGGCCTCTCCGCCCTTGCTCACCGCTATCAGCGAGGAAGCCCAGGAAGCGTTTCCTCTCGTTCTGTTTCTCTCGCCTGAACTTCATCTAGCCGTTTTTCAGACACTTTGCCATTCTCAAAAACTCGAGATCATCGTGTATGGCGCTCCCACCTACGAACCGCTTGAGAAACTCACGCTTCCTTGGGGAGAAGCCCATCGGCAAGAATTGCTGCAGATGGTACCATCGTTGCCTAATTCGAAACCCGAAGCGCCTCTTCGCCATTCCGCATGGAAAGGGGGAGAGGCACGTGCCACATGGCACCAATTTTTGGCTCAGTGGAAACGAAATCTGCTAGAAAGATCGTACTCACCCCCCCCGTTTCACCGCTTCCTACTTCTATTGCTCCTCATCGTCCCTTTTGAGAGTAGATCTCTTCCCAACCCTGCAAATCTTTGCCACTGCTCTCATTCCAGACAAGGTTATCTTCGTGGTCCAGGAAATGCTTGAAGAGAAACCATTACAAGCAGCAATAAACGCTGAGTTCCGTTGGTATCGTGCTCCATCTGGGACAATTGAAGGGATTGTATTGGTTCCTTCTTACGAGGTCTGGAGACATGCGACCCTTGTCTTTCATGCTCCCAAAGTATACAGCTATGATGAGGGAATGCTCCTTGTCCTCCCCTATGTATTTCAGGGCAGTGGTATCACTTCCATTGATCGACAGGTGTTTTTCTTCCCTGCTCGTGATCACGACCAGCAGATTCTCCAGCTCTTAGCGAAGCAAACGAGCCTGTCAGTCTATGGTGTCATTTCAAATCCTGGTCGAGGTCGCGTCGTAGGAACAAAACGATGCCCATTTTTAACCAATAAGCAACGATGCTTGCTCAAGCGTGCTTACGTTCCTCTCAAAAAGGCACAAGCAACCGCGCCAGGCCATCTCTTGAAAAGATATCAGGCGCAGATGGCGCAAGAACAACGACAGAAAAAGCAACAGCAAGAGGAACAGCATCGATGGAGCCTCCCTGCGGGTTGGAGCGAAACATTGCAATCTAGCCAACAACAGGCTGCTTTGCTTCTTTCAGCAGGAGAACACAAGCCTCTTCTCCTCATCACCTTGCCTATTGGCACCCGCGCTACCGATCTGGATGTCTCACTTCCCGCACTCAATATTTTTCGCTACTCTTCAGGATTCCTAGCCGTGTGCCTACATATTCACGTGAGGGGAAAGAGCGGTGATATCCTGCCTATTGATCTTCTCGTCCATCCACTGCTTGAACAGAAGCTCCTCCGCAAGCTAGCATTTGTCGAAGAAATGGCTGTTTTGCTGGTCGAACCTCATGCTCAGATACCCTGGAACATTGGGGCCAAACAGATCGTCCATTGGCCTGTGGACTTTTGTGTACGCCTGCGCCCTCTGAGTGAGAAATCGTCTCGGCTCTACCGTATTTCTGCGCCAGAGAATAAAGCGGGATGGTTGGCACTTTTACGAGAGCATGTATGTATTTTCCCGCCGACAACCCAGTTTCATGCCCTCGATCAGCTGCCTCATCGCATCACAAAAAATTTGCCGTTATGGAAATCTTCTCGCGCTCCAGCGTCATCACGTCGCAGGTCTGTCGGTAGCATGCATGGAAAGACACCCAACGAGCCAATGGTTCTCCAAGAGACTTCACAGGTCAAAGGTCACGCGTCCTTTTCTCCACAAGCCACTGATGAAGTGAGCTATCGGCCACTTATTGACCCAAGAACTTCGGTCGAGTATGCTGTTGCCTGGAAACGAGAGAATACCTCGCCTTTCATCGAGAACTTCCTAAACATTGTCAGAGAAGTCTCCCAATGTCTTGAGGCGCAACAAAAGACGCTTCTCACTTCTTCTTAGATTGTAAGGTTCCTCCAAGGGGGATCGCAATTTTGGAACCATCCGGGTGAATCTGAGCAACCACACAGTAATTGATTTGCTACCTGAGCGCTAGGTTGAGAGTGCTGCCACTGCGCGTACTATGGATGCTCTTATGAAACTCCTCTCGCCATTCCTGATCAGGTGTCGTGAGTCTGCACTAGGCTCTATCCCATTCTGTGGAATACCGGTCTAGACAACGCAACGAAAATTGCCAGTAGCGACGTGAGCGTGGCGTTTAAGAGTTGGAAATTGCAAAAGTTGAATCACTCCCAGACCCACCAGTCGAAAACAACTACAAAAAATGGTAATATGAGGCTTACAAGAGCAATCTATTGACCAATCCATACCTCACGAAGGCCGTTCTCCGTCTAGTTTAGGAGCTATTTAAGAATGATTTCCCAAGAACTCGCTGTACTTCCAGGGCCTCCGCTAGGTAGTCCCCCGTTTGGGAGAACCAAGATGCTGCTCAAGCTCAGTCTCCAAACAGCGCTCAATGAAACGATGCGTTGCCACACGCTGGCTGGCGGTCTTCAACTCCAGCCAACCACGCTCTCGAAATGTTCTCTCGGCGACGCCAGGGCTTTCGCACGCGTCCTATGTGACTGAAGCGGTTTCAAGGCCCTCTCACACGCTCATGCATGGTTTTCAAAATAAACATGCAATCCTGGACCTCATGTTTCTGTACAAAAAACGGCATCATCTTCCTCTCGGCTGCTGCTCCTTTCGCGCGATACGTGGTATCCACACGAGGATTAACTCTTCTTTGTGAGCAGTGTCACATTCTCTCTGTGACGTGACCACTGGTGCCGCACCAAGTTCTCCGCTACACTCATAGTAATGAGTATAAAACGCGCAAGGAGGGCTACTATGTTAGAAGGTTCCATATCGTTAGAGGACAAAAACACATTGTTGCTGTTTGGAGGCTTATGCCTCTTCTTTGGTGTAGTGACTATCTCTGGACTATTTTCCCTTATAAAGGGAACAAAACAAACACTCCGGCTGCTACCGCTTCTGATACGCGGTCAGAAGGTTATGGGAGAGGTCGTGAATGTCCATACTACGACCATAGGTTCAAATGGTGGAAGTACTTATACGTTACTCACCGTTGGCTTTGTTGCCTTCAATGGAGAGGCATTGTCGTTCCGATCATATGCCCTTGGCTATTACGAGGTGGGAGATTATCTATCAGTTCGTTATCTTACCGACAATCCCTCTATAGCCGAATTGACAGAGGTTACTCCCTGGGACGGGGGCTACGAAGCACACCTCCTATTATACTGATGTTCATTGGCCTGACGAGCTTTCCCCTTGGCTGCTTCGTCCTGTTCAAGATCATCGAAGCCTTCAAGGGACTCAATCACGTCTCTCTCCTGACGCTCTCCGGTCGAGTCCTGGTTCCTTTTCGCGTCGGTAGCTACCAGGAGCCTCGCATGCGTTCGATCAAGGGGCAGGCTGATCTGATGTACCGCAATGACACCTTCTCTTTGGCGGTAACTCTTGAGGTTCCTATGAAGACTTAAGGCACATCCATACACGCACGGAAGCACCGTTGAGAAAGTCGCAGCGATCTCGCCAGAGCTCCTGGGCCTTTGGACAACTCCGTTTCTTCCTCTCCTACAAGGCTGCTCTTGCTGGTGTCCCATTGCATATCGTTGATCCCCACAATACAAGTCGTACTTGTAGTAGCTGTGGACACTGTGCAAAAGAGAATCGTAAGAGCCAAGCTTTCTTCTGTTGAATCAATTGCGGCATGCTGATGAACGCTGACATCAACATCTCTAGGGCATCGGTCATGGTGCCTATTGTCTCGTCCAGTAGTTCTGCTAGATAGACTCAGCAGTGTCTCCTTTTGTCACGTTTTGTAGTTATCCTTCTCTCATCTGTTCATCGCCTCAAATCCCTGTAATGTTTTCCACGCCGTCTTCAGGGAAAAGAAGCCCATCCCTGGTTTCGTCAAGCGTTTGATAAACCGACGGCCCTGTTCGATCAGGTTGTTGAGATATTTGACCTGTCTCAGTTCGACCAATGCTGGTAGAATGCCTGCGGCTTTGAGATCAGCAATCGCTTTAGGGTAGGCAGCGTTTTTATCCACGTTGATCACCCGAGGGACTAACGTGGTGTTGGGATCAGCCAGAGAGAGCTATGGACTGGGGCTCCTGCTTTTCAAGTGTGCCCGCTTGAGAAACCGAATGAGTAGTCAATGCGAGCGCTTTGAGGAAGAAGGCTTGAGCTGCCTGGGCATCGCGCGTTGGGCTCAAGAGGAACTCCAAGGTCTGGCCATCTGAATCAACTGCTCGATAGAGGACATCCACACCCCTTTCACTTTGACATAGGTTTCATCGACACGCCACGAGTCATTGCAGGCTTTGAGATACGGTCGACAACGCTTCTCCAGTTCGGGGGCATAGTATTGCACCCAGCGATAGATTGTTGTGTGATCGACGTGCAACCTTCGCTCGAACATCATTTCTTCCAGGTCACGATAGCTGAGCGAATAGCGCAAGTACCAGTGTATGCACAGAAGAATGATCTCGGATTGGAAATGGCGCCATTTGAACGGGTGTTGCTCTGTCATGGCGGGTCTTCTTGCCTTCTTTTCTTCCAACTTTAACAGATCAGTTTCTTTCTTACAACACAATCCACGCTAGCATATTCCCCTGGGACTCCACTGCTCGAGACAAGTACATCCAGACACCCTTGACGTTCATATACGTCTCGTCAACGCGCCAAGAATCGCTCGTGGCCTTCAGATGAGGACGGCAGCGCTACTCCAGCTCGGGAGCGGAGCGCTGCACCCAACGCGAGATGATGGTATGGTCAACCTGCAAACCCCGCTCGCGCATCATCTCTTCCAGGTCGCGATAGTTTAAAGCGTACCTTCAATACCAGCGCTCGCAGAACAGAGTGATCGCTGTTTCGAAGTGGCGCCATTTGAAGAGGTGTTGTTCTGCCATGAGAGATCCTCTTCGGTCTTCTTTTGGGTCCACTCTACCAGATCAACTTGCTCTTTGCAACACAGCCCCAGCGAGCACCACGAATGCTCGTAAAGATCTCATTACTTTTTGCGCTCTTATGCGTTTATATAGATGTATTTGACTTTGGCAACAGGAAGGCCGTTGCGAGGGCACCATGCGCAGCGGCCTTCCTGTTTTCCTTTTAGGACTTTCGTTCGCCTCCATAGATGATGGTTTCTACAGCCTGCGCGTGCGGAGTGGGAAAGCCGTCTATGTAGGCCTGGTTGGGGAGTGTTGCAAAAAAAATTAAATTTCAGCAAACTGAAGTCCATATGAACATATCTCCCGAGGAAAAGATGCAGAACATTCTGTTCTTTTGCTCCATTTTCTCCGCTCAACATTTCTTTTGCCCCATTTTCTCCGCTCAACATTTTTTGCAACACCACCTGATCATCGTGATGCCTCCTGAGAACAAAACTTCGAAGAAGAGTACTTCATTGCTTTGGGATGATATGTCACACAAGAGTGCCGTGTCTTTTTCCGTCCATGTTCATCATGATTGTAACATACTATGCTGCTTCTCATGTACTGTTTTCTGATATCCTCCTGCGTTGCCAGAGACTTGGCTGATCGGGTGGGGGCAACTGGTTCAGAATATACTGCCCAATAGCAAAGGCCGCATGAGGGCGGCTGAGTCGCAGTGCATTTTCCCGTCGATGGAGCAGTAGTAGCGAACCGGGCTGGAGTAACCGGCGAAGCTCGTCGACAATCTCCTGAGGACGCTGTGCTAGGATTCCAACAGCATTGCGTTCAACGAAGGCAATATTGCCTGACTCTGTGCCTGGGACGTGTCCACACAAGATGATGGGTAAACCGCAGGCGAGCGCCTCGCAAATCGTTCCTGGCCCAGCTTTGGTCACGATGACATCGGAAATCCGCATCAGATCAGGCATATTTTCTACAAACCCAAAGAGGTGCATCGGCACCTGGAGTCGGGAACGCATGCGCTGAAGGCGGGTATGCAACTCCTCGTTGCGTCCAGCTACGACCAGCAGTTGTACGGGCAAACGTGCTTGCGAGATGGCACGTACTGCTGTAGATAATCCTCCCGCCCCCTCTCCACCTCCGACCAGTAAGACAACCGGAAGATGAGGGATGAGGCCAAGGCGTTCAGATACACTGTCCTCCTGTTTGGTTATGCAGGTAAATTGGGGATGAATGGGCAGACCAATGACGTGGACGAGGGAGGAGTCGATGCCCTTCTGGATTGAAAACGCTTTGGCTTGCTCAGTGGGAACGACGTAGCCGCTTGCGCCCGGAGCGAACCAGGCGGTGTGAACGCTGATAAGATCAGTCACCACCGTCACAAATGGAATCGGCACCCCCAGTTTATGCAATATGTGCAGCGTAATATAATTGAGCACGGGATGGACCGAAACAATGATGTCTGGCTCTATAGTCGACATCAGATGATGCATGCCGCTTCGAATGAAAGGGCTTCCCAGAGCGGTTGCAGCTTTGACCATGGCTTCATGGTTCATCTGCTGAAAGAATTTCCCATGCAATTGTGGATGTAGGCGAATCATCGGTGCATACAGTTTGGCGATTTCACGCAGAGGAAATCGGCTGCACTGCTCAAACACATCGACGATCTCGATGTGATAGTTTGGCGGAGAGGGCGTATCTCTGAGGCGACCAGACTCATAGCCATCAGCTGATGGTTGCGTTTCTCTTCTCATGCTCTCACTCCAGTGAGCATGCTCCTCCTGTGAAAGGAGTGTGATCGCGGAAGCAATGGCATTGGCCGCGCTGCGATGTCCTGCTCCAGTATCAGCAAGCAAGAACAGGATAGTTCGTTGGAGGGTAGACACCAGCAGTGCTCCTCCTTCCCAAAATGCTGCAACGACTGAGGAAGATATTCCCTCTTCAGAAAAGGGCATCTTGCTTTCGATCCTTATTCTTTACTCTAGTCACGTACAAATGCTCCTCTTTGTCACACCTGTCACGAAGCCAATCGGCTTTCTGTGCGTGTTTGAATAGAGCAGCAAGGTAGAATGCTATCGTTCAGAGTCTATTCGCACAAAGGGAGAGATTCCATATGAAGCCGATTGAAGAGCAAATGCAGCCGCAGGAGTATGCACAGCATTTCGCCAGACCGCTTCAGCGGGCACAGCACGAATGCGGGGATGTGTCAGAACTGAGAACGCAGTCCATGTGAAATCGTTCTTAGTGATAGACTGACAATCATTGAGAACATTGCTCTGAGGAGGGAACGATGAACTGCCCACACGGCGCATCCTCGACGACAAAAGAACAGCACAAGCACACCGCTCTGGGCTATCAAACGTTCCGCTGTTCGGCGTGTTGTTGCACCTTCAACGAACGTACTGGCACTTTCTTCAACTTTCTAGAAGACCCCACCGATATCGTACTCCTCGTTGTCCCGTGGCGATGACGATACAAATGAAGGGTTCTGTCAGAACTGAGAAAACAGAAGCGAATCAGGCTGAATAGAATGCCTCGATATGCTGCCTCTCACCGAGAGGAAAACTGTATAGATGCCTTCAAAGCTGCAACGCGATGTTGAAGCAGCCACACGCTTTTTCCACAAAACACTTGCCTCCTTTCACACAGTCTCCCCTCGTGTGATCACCGTGGACAGGAACGCTGCGTCTCCCAAAGCCTTCCACGAGAGGAAAGCAGTTGGTGCGGTTCCAACTCCTTGTGAATTGCGACAGCGCAAGTATCTCAACACTCTCGTCGAACAGGATCATCGCTTTCTCAAACGCCTCGTCAAACCAGGGATGGGGTTCTGGTCCTTTGAGATCGCATGGAGCACCTTCCGGGAATACGAGGTGATGCATATGATCAGGAAAGGCCAGGTGCAAGAGATAGACAAAGGAGAAATAGTCTCAGTCAAACAGGATTCATCGCAAGGGTGTTTGGAGTGGCAATCTAAACTCAACAGAACGGGAACAGTTTCGCGCGCGATTCCTTTCGCAAATTTCTTGCAACACAAACAAATCGAGCAACTATGCCAACTCCGATGTTGAGAGTAGTAAAGGAACAATGATATACTATGAATCTCGACCACTTTTTCGCTGAAGAGAAAAGTGATACTATTTTCAACGCTGGAACAGTAAATAAGGAGCAGTGCGCGATGAAGCCAAATCTTCACCTGAAAAAGGAACGAGAGTTGCGGGGATGGTCTCAGGCGAAAGTTGCCAGCGAAATTGGCGTCAACCTCATAGCGTAAGCCGCTGGGAGCGTGGCGTATCTCACCCCCTATCCATTTTATCGCGAGAAACTCTGCGCACTTTTCGGCACTGATGCCGAAACTCTGGGCTTCCTTTCCAATAGGGAATGTTTCCATACTGGCATTCTGTGGGCCAGTGTAGGGTCTGCAATGCCAAAGCACTGTGCCAGTCTGCACCTCATAGCAACTGAGTTGATGAACCCGATAAGCCTCTTTGATTGTGGCCCGTAGGGCTTTGCCATCAACAGCGGCGTGAGCATGTTTCACTTGGATTGCTGGCCTCAGGAGGCGACTGGGTTCTTCTCCATATCGGGCCTGAGCTTCCCAACGGGTGAAAAAGGCGGAAAGAAGTTCATCGAGATGCTTGCTGTCTACCATGGCCAGGACATGGCAATAGGTCATCTGGCAGGGCATCTGCTGGCGGGAGAGTCCAAAGCGCTGTGCTAAAGGAACCCGAAGATGGCGAACCCAATCAGTGGCTGCACTCAAGGTCTTTTGTCCTGCCAGCTTGGCAAGCACCAGCAGGGAGAGAACCAAGGCCAATTCGTATCGTTTTCCTTGTTTGCGTCTCTTGTCTGGGAGGGCTTGCAAGGTCTGGTAGAGTGAGGTGACGGGAAGCTTCTCTTGGTCATGTTCACCTCGTGCTGAAAGCGGTAATGTGGTAGAGTCCATGCAGCGTTTTCCTTGAGATGTGATTTGGTTTTTGTATTCTACAAGGAAAACTCTTCTTTTCACCTCCTTTTTGAGAATTGGAAAGCCCTGGCAATGCGATGGAAAAGATGGACAGTTGCCCCTCTTGAGGAGTACAATACGTGCAATGGGTCTATCCATTCACTCAAAAGCGAGCCCGCAGAAGCTTTCCCTTGCCGCACTGTCATAGCCAGTGGCTCCAGTATGGTGTCTCTCCTGAAAGCAACAGGAAAAAAGGGACTCATGAAGGGAAAGGGTGTTGATCTGGATGGTGGCGTCCCATCCAACATGTGATTGTGAACATCAGGAAACACGTGAAATCCACTCTGGTAAAAGAGACATCTATTCACCAGGGATGGCAGTAGAAAGCGAAACTGAATGCCAGATGGACGCATCCGTCAAGATATACGTTCGGGAATCGAAGTGTCAATCGTCCTCAAGCAAGACCAGCGAACAGGAAAACTGACCCGAGGAATCGTCAAGGACATTTTGACCAACTCCGTTTCTCACCCACATGGGATTAAGGTACGGCTTGTCGATGGACAGGTTGGGCGCGTACAGAAAATCGAGGAGTAGCATGCCACACAAGGATGACCTTGCTCCATTTCCAACGATGGAGTTTTGGTTTGAACTGAGTGCAAACGAAAGTTGATCATGACACGTGGTATGGTGCTCTCACGTCTCCCCGATACGACAGCTTCTTCTCAGATAGAGCTCCTCTCGCATGTACCTCCGGCGATCATATCGCAAAAACCAAATTTTCGTGGCGATACACACATCTGCATTATTTGCCAAACGTAACACGACCCATTTCATGAGACTTTGGAATTAAACATTGTTTTGTGATAAATTGGCTGAATGTTGGGGCGCAAAGGAAAGGGTCTCTATACGTTTCTATCCTCATCATTATCAGGTGTATTGTCCTCTGGCACTGTTTTCTCAGGAACAACCCGCAAGGTGAATGCATCCACCATGCGCCCACTCTTATCTATAAATCGAAGAATTCTACAATAGTTGGGGTACCAGGTAACTGCTCCTCCTGCCGCCTAATAGGATCGCTAACAATAGAATGTCTGTTCTTTCAGCCTGTTCTTACTGGATTTGGGGCTTTTTTCTTTCTCGCCGAGCGTTTTCAGATGAGATTTTTACACCTTTGCCTCTTGACTTATCACTCTGTTTTTTGCTAAATTAGTTATACGTATAGCGAGTAAAATATTCGATGTTGTTTTGAGAGTGAAGGTGAACATGAACAAGCAGGGGAAAAGCACCCGCAGAACGGAGGCTGCCGAGGCCAGCAAACAAGCGATTCTGGATGCCGCTGAAACAGTTTTTGCGGAAAAAGGCTATGATGCTGCGAGTCTTCAGGAGATTTGTGATCTGGCGGGAGTGACGCGTGGTCTGCCCAACTACTTTTTTGGTTCGAAGGAGGGCCTCTATCGCGCTGTCCTGGCACGAACCTTTACACACGCGCAAGAGCTGGTCACGTTTATTCATGAACAGGCACATACTCCTGGTGTCAATGCGCAGGAGATTATGCGTGTGGTCATTGAGCGTCTGTTTGATGACCTTACAACGCATCCAACTTTTGTGCGTTTGACCGAGTGGGAAGCTTTGCATGGTGCCCGCTACCTGGGCAATCTTCCATCTCAGTTCCAGCTCTTGCGCGAGGCCATACACGCGTTACAGGAGGATTTAGGGTGGCAAGGTGATGCCGAGCAATTTCTCATTGCTCTCACCGCTCTCTGCTGGTTCCCCACGGCCCATGCTGAAACATTCCTCAGACCATTGGGCGTCGATGTCCATGATTCCAACTTCCACGCCCGGTATAAACAGCATGTTGTGCATCTGCTACTTGGAGACATCCCTGACCATCCCAATACAGACTAATTGATCCTATCCTTGTAAGATAGGGCTGTTTTTTTGCCCGTTATATTCGCTGTATGTTCAGCGAATATATGGCTGTCAATAGAAAGAGAGAAGCATATGAAACATTTCTGGTTAAAGCACAGGTGGTTACGTCGAACGATTTATAGTTTTGTCGCTTTGTTGTCACTTTGCCTCGTTGCCTTATTATTCGTTGCTTATATCTACATGCCTCCGGAAGATCATACACATGTACCTGCCTACTTGAGACAAATTCAGGAGCAGCACCTCGATCACTACATCGACGCGGGCAACTTTCGTTTGCATTATCTGCACGAAGGGAGTGGAGAGCCAGTCGTATTCATGCCAGGTGGTGGTGCCTGGATTTATGAATTTCGTTCTATCGCCGCCGCTCTGGCACCGCATTACTCAGTCTACATCATTGATCCGCCAGGTGATGGGTATACAACGCCGACCGCAAAGAATCCCAACTTTACAACCATTTACACGCTAGATTCGATTAACCAGTCGTTGCTAACGTTTATGAATAAGCTGCACGTCCCCAGGGCCGTATTCGGCGGGAATTCCTGGGGCGGTGGCATGGCTCTGTACTTTACCGAGAAACATCCTGAGCGGGTAATCAAATATGTTGGCATGGACAATGCAGGTTTAGATCTACCCGACCCCTGGTTTTATGAGCTTGCAAAGTGGCCGGTAATTGGCGAAGACACAATGAAGCTCTCTATGCCAACAAGCGTTGATGCGACGAGGCAACTGTTGGAGGGACTCCTGTTCGATAAGTCAGAGGTGACAGCTGATATGGCACAAGAACTCTATCCCCCACTGACTTTTCAGTGCAACCTGGTCTCGCAGTGGGTACTAGAACGCAATCTTGATTGGAGCGTGACAGATCAACTCATTCCAAAGATGAAGACGCCGACCCTGGTCATCTGGGGCAAGCAAGATACGATTGAGGACTCATCCAGCTATGCTCAACGCTGGCACCAATTGGACCCACAGGCTACCATTGTTGTGCTCGATCATGCTGGACACCTCGTTTATGACGATCAGCCTGAAAAAGTGAAACAGTTGCTCTTGAGCTTTTTAGCAGCATAGGGAGGAGAAGAAAGCCATGAGTCAAAATATAAAAGAACTTGCAGGTATACTCGTAGCAATCGTGCTTATCGCAGATGGTTTGATGCATGCCTACTGGGCAACAGGCCGAATCTGGCCTGCACAGGATAGGCTCTCACTGGCACAGGCGGTACTCAACATAAACAAAACCCGCTCCTTCAGGCCAGCGGTCCTTGTTCCACTCGTCTGCCTGCTGTTTTGTGGTGCCTTGATTGTGTTAGCTCGGGTCCATTATCTTGGGATGTTTGGACAACTCATTCCCAGTTCGTTGCTTCAACTCGGCACTCTGGCCGTTACGATAGGACTCCTACTGCGTGGTCTAGCAGGGATTGTGTGGGCACTACGCCTGGCCGCATCCAGGAGTGAAATGTTCTACAAACTCAATCTCATAGTCTATACACCCATCTGCCTGGTACTCTTTGTCGCCGCGGCCGCGGCCGCGTCTTTCTAAGATTTGAGTGAAACAGCTTTGCATATCTTCCTGCTTCACCCTGAGCCCATTGGATGAGGCAGGAGGCGTCTCTATTCTTCAGAGCCTTCAGTGGAGGCGCAACGCCTTTTCTTGTGACAAAACCCGGCCGCTACTCGTCAGAAGAGTAAGCGGTCAGTAATGTGTGGAACCGCTCCCCCCTTTGATATAGTAATGGATGGTATCTTCTATGCCGATTCTGGTCCACCTGACGCCAGCCAAAGACGTAAAAAGAATTCTGCATGCTGGCATTCGCAAAGGGCATGGAGTCTATTGTATGCCTGTCATGCAAAATTACTATGTCTCGCATCAATGGCTGCGCGAACTCAAGCGTTGGGGTCAGCGTACCTTTGTGGGTATTTACTTTTATGTGCCTGACGAGGAAATGGTCTGGTTTGGCCGCTATGCTCAACCGCATGAGCATCTATCTGTTACCGAGGCTATCAGCGAACTTATGCAGCAAGATGATCCGCAAGGGTTTGAGCTGATCATTGCGCGCTCAATTAGCGCCAAAGATATTCGCAAAGTTCAATCTATTTCGCGGGTGGTGGGCTGGCGCTATATGCCAGGTGCGCGCGAACGCGCCTGGTGTACCTGCCCGGTCTGTGTGTCGCGTGGAGAATTCAATTCTCAAAAGAAACGTCTCCAACATACACGCCGCCCGAAAAAAGCCAGCCAGGAGTAAGTGGGAAGATTTGCAGCTTCCCACTTTGTTCATATGTATATCCACATATTTTTCTTACAATACTATGAATTGGAGCCTCAATGTCTTCTCGTGTGCAGATGAATCCTAAGGTGGCGGTTAGTGTGGTCTTCGTCGCGGCAATGTTTATGAGTATTATGGACTCGACGGTCGTGAACGTGGCTCTCCCCGCTTTGAGCCGCCAGTTTAATGTGACTGGTACGGCTATTGACGCTATTGTTGTAGGCTATCTCGTAAGTCTGGCGGTGATTATTCCTGTCTCGGGTTGGCTGGGTGATCGCGTGGGAACCAAGCGGATCTTTGTTAGCGCGCTCGTCCTCTTTACTGTCGCCTCCGCCCTCTGTGGCCTAGCAACGAGCCTGCCAATGCTGGTCGCGTTTCGCGTCTTGCAGGGCCTGGCGGGTGGCGCCTTGACCCCTGTTGGCACCGCCATTCTCTACCGGACCTTTCCGCCCGAGGAGCGTGTGCAGGTCTCACGCATCCTCAATATCCCGACCGTGATCGCGCCCGCCACGGGTCCGATTATCGGAGGCCTGCTGGTGGATAAGCTCTCCTGGCGCTGGGTCTTTTATATTAATGTCCCCCTGGGCATCCTGGCCAGTATTTTCGCCCTGTTCTTCCTGCATGAGTATTACGAAAACACTAATAAGCGCTTCGATATCCTGGGCTTCCTCCTGGCAGGTATCGGCCTGGCGTTGACCATGTATGCGCTGAGCGAGGGACCGGTCTACGGCTGGACCAACGGTACCATTCTGGGCACGGGTATCGTGGGCCTGCTTATGCTGGTTGCCTTTGTGTTTGTCGAGCTCAGCTCGACGCAGCCCATGCTCGATCTGCGCCTGTTCAATAACAAGCTCTTCCGCACCTGTAACCTGGTCACAGTCTTCTCGGGCGCGGGCTTTATGGGCTTGCTCTACGCTGCCCCGCTCTTCCTCCAGGAGGCGCGTGGCGTCTCCGCGTTTACCTCGGGCCTGACGACCTTTCCCGAGGCACTTGGCGTTCTCGTCTCAACCCAGATTGTGGCGCGTCTCTATCCCAAAGTGGGGCCACGCCGACTCATCGCTGGCGGTCTGATTGGGGTTACGATTATTGAGCTTTGTATGCTTACTATAGGCATGGATACCGACTTGTGGATAATGCGTGGGTTAATGTTCCTGACCGGGGCGGGCATGGCCTATGCCTTTATCCCTGTGCAGGCTGCGGCCTTCGCGACAATTTCGCCTGCTGAAACCGGCCAGGCCTCGGCGCTGAACAATGCCCAGCGCCAGGTGGGAGCCTCGCTTGGCGTGGCACTTATCAGCACCGTCATGAGCACGGTCGGAATGACACATATCGCCAATGGTAGCGTTCAGCCGAATCTGACGGCTTATCATGCCGCCTTCATCACCTCGGCCATTCTCGCGGTCATCGCAGTCAGTTTCGCCCTGCGCGTGCGCGATAAGGACGCTGCCTCCACCATGCGTCAGCGCGGGAAACAGGTCGAGCCCGAGCAGGTACTGGAGCCTGCGCTCCAGGTCGAAGCCGGAATATAACGCAATAGAGCTGACCGACACTGCTAAAGCACTCATCTACGTATAATGGTATATAGATGTGTGCTTTAGCAGCGTCGTGCCTCTAGGTGTCTTAAAAGCCTTCCTTTGAGTTTTTTTCTGTGCTGGGCCAGGTCCCGCCCCATTCCTCGGGGTCAGCGTCGGCGACGGATTGTGAGAAGGTCCAGCGATGCCCCCCTGGATCTTCGACGGTATACTGTCTCTCTCCATAAGGGTAAGTTGTTGGTGGTTGCAAGATGTGCGCACCACGTTCGCGTGTGAGTTCATAGTGGCGGTCCACATCTTCTACACGTATCAGCACTGAGTGATTTTCGGCGCGAGAAGGCACTTCTGGCTTCCCCTCATTCACAATGACCGCAGCATCACCCACCGTAAGCTGAACGCGATGATGGCCTATGAGTAGGCGCTCTTTAAAACCAAATGTTTTGCAAAGCCACTCTGCAGCCTGCAGTACATCTTCGTAAGCCAGTACAGGAATAACTGTGCTCGCTGGTATAGAGCGATTCGTTACCGATTTGCCTGAGGCAAAATACATATCCTGACTCCTCCACAAAACTGTTCATTCTTCTATAGTCAGTATACACAAAAAGAACGCGCGTTCAATATTAATGCCCTTATGGTAACGATGGACCACCACGACTGTATGTTGTTGCATCCAGGATGACCAGCCAGTCGAAATCAGTGAGGCTTTGAGGCGTGAGGGCGAAGTAGGTAGAGTTCTTCGCGCTGCCAGAGCGAGTTGGAAGTGCTGTAATCTCCGTGTTTGGAAGCCCTTGCCCCCAATACGTGGGAAGGAAACGCGCTGGCCCCGGCACAGCAGTCAGACGGCCCTCAAGCGTGCCGGGTTCGGGCTGGCCGATGCCATTGGCCTCCGAAACACCCACTGCTGAACCGATGACGGCATAGCGCGAGCCAAGCATCTCATGAAGGTGCGCGCCCGCCGGCCACCATGTGTGGAGATCGGGGCCGAGCTGCCACGCTGGCCAGGCCTTTTTCGGATCACACCTACTTTATAACACAGATGCAAGTATGGAGGGTTGAGTTCTGATTCCATGTGGTATAAAGAGGCATGTAAATGCGAAAAGTCTTCACATATATCTGAGGGTTTTACATGGTACTTCGCGATTCTCTGCGTACTATTGACCTGGCCAGGGCCACAGGGATCAGTGTTCAGCAGGTACGCAACTATGAGGCCTGGGGGCTGCTACCAGCGGCCTCGCGCAGCAAGAGCGGCTATCGTCTCTATACCCAGCGCCACCTTGCCGCGCTCAAGACCGCTCGCGGCATGGCTGGTGGCTATAGCTGGCAGCGGACGTCGGCGATTATGCAGGCCCTTCACCAGGGGGACCTTTCAGTCTCGCTGGCCCTGATAGACTCGCGTCACGCCGAGCTTGCCAACAAACGTCTGCAAGTTGAGCAGACACTTTCGGCGCTGCATACATTGGCCGCGCAACCCGCTTCTCTACAAAGCGCGCACCCTTCCCAGAGTCTCCACGTGGGAGAGGCAGCCAGGCAGGTGGGTGTGCGTGTCTCGGCCCTGCATTTCTGGGAACAGCAGGGTCTTCTGCGCCCGGTACGCGACCAGGATAGCCGCTATCGCCTCTATGACGAGCAACAGATGCAGCGCCTGCGCGTGATCGTCCTGCTCAGGGAGGCTGGCTATAACTTCGATGTGATCCAATCAGTCCTGGACGAGCTGGCGGCAGGTCGGTCAGAAAAAGCCATTGTGACAGTGGAGAAGAGGCGTGAGGAACTGACGCGAACAAGCTGGCTGTGTGTTAAGGCCATGGCCAACTTTCAGCACTATGTACATGAGTTTTGTGGGGAGCTAGAGAGCATGTAAGGTCCATGTTAGCTTGGGCCCTACATGTGTGGAGAGAAGGCGTCTCTTGCCTTTGTATTGCCACTGATTCGGCTATAGAATTATGGAGAAGGAATATTGGCTAATCACAGTTTAGCATTAGCTGCCACGGACATGCTCACGCGCCTTACTGGCTCACGAGAGCCGCTGAAGCCGCTCTATACACAACCTGATCGCGCTATCTTCCTGGCTGAAGAGGCACGCATTATCTTGAAGGTATATAGCGACGTACGAGCGCTACGATGTGATTATAAGGTCGCACAGCAGGCGGCATCAGCCGGGCTGCCAACACCAAAGATCCTGAACTTTGAGGCGGGTCCGCCCGCAGTCTTCGCTATGCGCCAGGTGATCGGTGTTCCTCTCTCCTCACACTATCCAGACGCCGCCAGGGAAGCGGGAGTGTATCTGCGATGTTTACATGGGTTGGGCGCGCAACCGCCCTTCTCAGGAGGCCAGCAACACTGGGAAGAGTTTATTTTGTGGTGGGGCAACCTGGAGATCGAGCACGCCTGCTTGTCGGGCGTGCTCGATGAGGGGCAAGCAAGAAGATTGCGAGAACGCTTTGAACGCCAGCGGCCTCTTCTGGCACAACGCCCAATTGGACTGCTTCATGGTGATCTTCAGGATGAGCATATTCTGCTTGATCCCCAGAGCCAGAAGGTTCTGGCCTTTCTGGATTTTATCGACGCGCAGCCTGGTGACCCGCTCCTGGATATCGCGGTTCTCACGCTGTGGGACCATGCGCTGACAGCTCCCTTCCTAGAGGGCTATGGCAGTATTGCAAACAACGCGGAGACACAACACTTACTGGCCCACTATCGCCTCCTGCGCCTACTGGGTTCGATCACGTGGTTGCTGAACCGGGGCTTTCACGATCTCACCGCGAAATACAGGATCGCGTTAGAGCTTGCTATAGAGGCATAGTAAGCTCAATCGGCTATATGAAGCACAATGCGTCCACGCCCGTGACCACTTTGACTGAGTTCATGGGCGCGTTCTGCTTGGTGAAGGGGAAAGGTTCGCGCAATAACGGCTCGCGCCTGGCCTTCGACCAGTAATTGCTCTATATCTCCCAGAAGGCGAGTCGATGGATAGGGAAGCGAAGCCGTGTTCTTCGTAGCGCGGATGCCTAACGCTTGCGCCTGCTCCTGTGAGGGTGAGACCAGGAGCGATACCAGTATGCCTCCTCGCCTGACCACGTGCAAAGAACGTTCCAATACATCGCCGCCTATCGGGTCCAGCACGACATCTACATCTTGCACCACCTGCTCAAATGGCGTCGTTGTATAATCTACTACGGTCTCGGCGCCAAGAGAGCGTACAAAGTCTACATTAGGCGTCGACGCCGTTCCAATGACTCGTGCCCCCTTCCAGCGAGCAAACTGGACGGCGAAGAGCCCCACGCCACCCGCCGCCCCATGAATCAGGATGCTTTGTCCAGCTCGCAATTCAGCTGTCTCAAAGAGTGCCGTCCAGGCAGTTGTTGCTCCACCTGAAATCGTCGCCGCTTCATCGAAGCTGAGCGCTTCTGGCTTAAGTGCCAGGTTCTCTACTGCAGCGGTTGTGTACTCGGCATAGCTTCCCTTATTGCTGCGACCATAGACCGCCTGCCCCTTCCGAAACTCACTAACGCCACGACCAACCGCCTCTACGACTCCAGCAACAGCACTACCTGGAATATAAGGGAAAGATGCTGGCATAACGTCGTGGAATGCTCCTTGACGAATTTTCCACTCAATTGGCAGTACACCCGTAGCATGAACACGTATCAGCACCTCACCTATGGCTGGCTCTGGCCGTGCTACTTCCTCAAGTTTTAGTTCTTCAGGTCCGCCATATTGCTGAACCTGTATAGCCTTCATTGTCTGTGGCGGCATACATACAACCTCCTCTATTATTTGCCTTCAATAGTAGCATGGTAGTGTAACAAGATCGTGAGGCAAACGGTCAGTATCTAACCTGTACTAATGGGCAAGAGAGTAGGTTCCTAATCTATTTATCGACCAGTCCAAAAAAGCTTTGGATAGGACGACGATTCTGGCGTCGGTTCCCGAACTGATGTTATACTGTTCGGGAACTCACTAGAAAGAAGACCAGTCTCAATGAAATACGTTGTACAGGAAGACGCATACGTCTATGCCTCTACAAAACCTTCTTTGGTTCCATTGCTGGCTGTTGAGACTCCTGCTTGGTATGCCTGGGTTGAGGAGGTGGCGCAATTCACCTTTCATAGTCAGTATGGAGCATTTTCCGCGCGCAAAGAACGGGTATCTAATGGTCGTGGTGGCTCGTACTGGCGGGCTTATCGCAAAAAGCAAGGGAAGCTCTATCGAGTCTATCTAGGCAAAAGCAACCAGTTGACAATGGCCCGACTCAAGGCTGTGGCTCAGGAACTGGCTCAACGTCTGGAGCAGGGAGACGATAAATGTAATTCATGGGTGACAGAAAAAAACGAAAAATCAGCAGTTCCTGCGGTATTAAACGTGAGTAAGAGCCACAAGATAGTGCACGATCGGCCTACTTACCATCTGTTGCATACAAAATTGCACATCCCTGTGTTCCAGGCGCATCTGGTCGCGCGCGCACGGCTTGTCCAGCGCCTCAATGTGGGCCTGCGGCGCCGCTTGATTTTGCTCTCTGCCGCGGCGGGGTCTGGAAAAACGACGTTGCTCAGCGAATGGGCATGCCAATCTTCTGCGCTGATCGCCTGGGTCGCGTTAGATAAAGAAGATAACGATCCCGCGCGTTTCTGGTCGTACATTCTTGCTGCTCTGCAACGAGCCTCACTTGAGAAAATCACACCTCTCCTGGAAATGGTGCGCTCCCAGCCGCCTGTTTCGCTCGTACCAACGGTGCGCGAATTGCTGAATATTCTAGGCGAAGAGGGCAACGAGATAGCGATTATCCTGGATGATTATCACCTCATTGAAGCGCAGGTTATTCATGATTCGCTGGTGTTTTTCCTCGACCATCTACCCAAGCACGTTCATCTTGTGC
The DNA here is from genome assembly GCF_016587395.1 of Ktedonobacter sp. SOSP1-52. Classification (NCBI taxonomy): domain Bacteria; kingdom Bacillati; phylum Chloroflexota; class Ktedonobacteria; order Ktedonobacterales; family Ktedonobacteraceae; genus Ktedonobacter; species Ktedonobacter sp. SOSP1-52. The sequence goes on along the minus strand of NZ_BNJH01000005.1, from coordinate 573,263 downwards.
TCGCCTCGCGTCACGAGTTGCCCTTCTCTATTGCCTCACTCCGTGCCAAACGCCATCTCGTTGAGCTACATTCCGCCGATCTCTCCTTCACATCTGCCGAGGCCGAGGTCTTTTTTGCGCAGACCGAACATCTTACGCTGGCAAAGGCTGATATAGAGATGCTGATGGAACGTACCGAAGGGTGGATTACCGGCTTGCAACTGGCCGCTCTTTCATTGTATTCGCTCCAGGATACTGCTCAGTTTACCTCTTCATTCAAAGGGAGCCATCGTTTTATTCTGAGCTACTTGGTAGACGAGGTGCTGGAGCGTCAGCCAGAGTATGTGCAACGTTTCTTGCTGGCTACCTCGGTGCTAGAACGCTTTACGGCTTCCCTTTGTGATACTCTGACTGGCGAGAAGAATGGGACAACCATGTTGGCCTACCTGGAACAGAAGAATCTCTTTCTCTTTCCTCTGGACAACAAAGGCCGCTGGTACCGCTATCATCATCTCCTAACAGAGGCCTTGAGTAATCGTGTGCGCCAAGAGCAACCAGAGTATTTTGGCACACTCCATCGACTGGCCAGTGCGTGGTATGAGCAACACAATTTGCTGGAAGATGCGATCCAACACGCGCTGGCCGCGAGGGATTTCGTACGCGCAGCAGATCTGCTCGAGCGTCTGGTCGATACGATGCTCAAACAGAATGAGTTTGCCAGTGTCACACGCTGGAAGGAACTTTTGCCAACTGATTTACTAACAGAACGCCCCTGGCTATGCCAAGCTTTGGTCAGACTGTACATTGCAAGTGGGCGCCTGGACCAGGCGGAAGAGATCTTGCGTGATTTGGAACACGTAGGCATTGAGAAGATAGCTTCCAACACGGTTGATGCGTTTCGTGGACGCATAGCAGCGCTCTACGCACATCTGTATAGCTCGAGAGGAGAAGCACAGAAGTCTCTGGCCTACGTGTTCGAGGCTCTGGCTCTCCTACCACAGGATGACCTGGAATGGAGGACCAGCGTGCGAGCCGCTATGGGCGGAGCTTACTTGCATGCTGGCAATCTGGTCGAAGCTGAGCAGGTGTTGCGTGAAGTTGTTCACCCTGATCTTCAGAGGCATGATCCTTATCGCGCACTCACTGCTTTACATCTCTTGGGACAGACACAGGTTTTGCTGGGTCGGCCTGGCCTGGCAAATGCGACGTATCGACAAGGTATTCAGCTCGCTACCCATCATGGTCTGATGCATTCCGCCGTGGTAGGGCATATCCATGCGGGATGTGGAAATCTGTTGTATGAGTGGAATGATCTGGAGGGCGCGCAGAACCATCTGGTCGCAGGTCTTGAACTGGCAAGGCGTGGCGGAAATAGTATCCAGGCGCTTGACTGCACGCTGACACTGGCTGATGTCAGACTGGCTCAGGGCAGGATGCAGGACGCGCACACGCTCTTACAGCAAGCACAGGAACTGGCCCACCAGACCAACGATCCGTTCTTTCTGGATTTTGTCACACGCCGCCCCGTTGTTCTCTGGCTGGCTGCACATGACATAGATGCTGCTGTTCGCTGCGCCCACGCTACAGGGCTCTACTTCTATGGTGAAGTGGAGACCATTGCCTCGCTGCCATCAACCTATTTTCTGCTGATTGAATTGTTGGTCCTGATCCGCCTGTACCTCGCACAGGGCAATCTCCCTGGTGCGAAGAGATTGCTCGCGCAACTTCAGAGTCCTCTCATGAATGGACCGAATAAAAGGCGTCGTATCCAATGGCTGATTCTTCATGCTCTCGCATTGTATGCGGAACAACATGTTCCTGAAGCAACAGGAGAACTAGCGCTGGCGTTAGAACTGGCCGAACCCCTGGGCTATAGCCGTACATTTATTGACATGGGTGAAGCGCTTCTACCTCTTCTCAAGATTTTGCGCAATCTCAAGCCGTTAGCGAACTATTCTCCAAATTACACCCGACAACTCCTGGCTATGCTAGATAAGCGAGATATGGCAGAGAAACCTGCCGAGAACAGCACAAGCACAGAACTGCTGAGTGAACATGAATTTGTCATCTTGCGCTGTCTGGCGGAAGGATACACAGATCGGGAAATAGCCCGACATCTCGTACGGGCTGAAAACACGGTCAAGACGCATATCAAACATATTTATGACAAACTCAATGTCCATAGCCGTACGCAAGCAATTGCCCGCGCCAGGGAACTAGGCTTGCTCTAACATCTCCCACTTGTCGATAGCTGCTCGATTGATCTCATCTTTACACATTGCAATACCTCGTTTAGGTGATGACACAACCCCTTTTTATCAGCTACAGTCGTGGAAGGTAGAGTTCATGGCATTACATACACCGCACATATCGACTTACCTTACTAGTAATGCGATGGCGGAAGGCCTTGTCGCGATTTACCAAATATTATTGTTTCTGTTCTAAAAATAAAGGTAGAATGAATGAATAAACAACAAGATATTGCAAACACGCACCAGAGGGATATTACTCCAATGCATCTGATCATTCGTGTCGTGATTGGAGGATTGTTATCGGCGGTTGTGCTCATCGTGTTTGCGTCTCTCTTGTCATCGGGGAAACCATCGGCTACATTTACCGCGCAAAATATCATTATTCGTGTTATTTCTGGTGTGTTCTATGTGACAAGTATGACTCCTCTGGCTCGTCGGGTCTTTTACCGCCGTTTCCCGCGTTTTCTAGCGATTTTTGTGCCACTCTATATCACTGGTACACTTACCGATATGATCGAGGCATATTTTTACACGAGCCTGCTAACCCCGTTTTCCCTGGTTGCGGCGCTGATTATTGAAGGACTGCCTCTGCTATTCATCACCGGTATCATCGCCTGGCTGATTCCGGCGAATGAGGATGCACGGAACGCTCCACGCTTTACCCAGGTGATGCGTCAGCGTAGTTTTTTCTCCTGGACCTGGCGTATCGTAGTCGCAGGCGTGCCTTATGCGGCGATTTACCTGTTCTTCGCGATGCTGGTGACACCACTTGAACACGCGTATTATTACGATTCGACATTTATTGCCTCACTGCATACAGTAGTGCCTTCCACTGCAACCACACTCATCTTGGAGGCGGTACGTGGCATGCTCTTTGTGCTGGCAATGTTGCCTATCATCGCCGTGATGCGCAAATCACGCTGGTCCACAGGCCTATATATCGCGCTGGTTGGGGCGGTATTGGAGGCCTGGATTCCTTTACTTGGGCAGACCTCATGGCCGATGATGATGCGCATAGGCAATGTGCTAGAACTCACTGGAGATGCCTGTGGCCGCGCGCTTCTGATGGCCCTGTTGGTGGTTCTGCCCTCATTTCAGGCAAGCAGATCAGCGCGCCAGCAACTTGTAGCAGATGTCTGATCACTGGGGATCGACCTGAGATCGTCAGGACTTGAGGTTTTGCAAGAATTCGGCCTGTCGGTGTTAAACGTCAAAACGCTACCAGGAGGCCATTGTTGTTGAGTGAGAAAAGAGCAACAATGAGGCTACAAATATAGTAACCTCGTTGCTCTTTTCAAGGATGGCTCTCAGCTCCTGTGCTTAGCGCACGCCAAGCAAGAGTTCAACGGTCAACTGGTCGAGCTTCTCGTATTTATAGCCCCGTCGCGCCAGCACGCCGGGCTGGAAGTCGATTGCCTTGACCTGATCCGCAGCCGTTTTGCTGTATCCACCACTGAAGAGGGCGGCGTGAACAGAGTCACCGCTGTTGATCTCCTGTAATAGGGCCTGGATTTCGGGGTCGGCGTTAAAACGACGCGCCTTCTCTTTGAATATATTATAGGTGCGCATACAACCAGTAGCAAAGTCCCAGACGCCCTGCTCGTCCTCAGTACGATAGGCATGGGCATCAAAGTGACGTGGGCCTGTATACCCCTGCTCCTCTAATAATTTGACCAGGAAGAAAAGGCTCTTGATGTTTTCACTCCCGAAGCGCAGGTCCTGATCATAACGTGGGCCCTTCTGGTCGTTGAGGTCAATATGGAAGAGTTTTCCAGCCTCCAACGCCTGAGCAACGCCATGGACGAAATTGAGTCCCAACATGTGCTCGTGGGCCACTTCAGGATTGACACCAACCATTTCGGGATGGTCAAGCGTGGCGATGAAGGCCAGCATATGACCAATGGTCGGAAAATAGGTATCGGAACGGGGTTCATTGGGCTTGGGTTCCAGGGCAAAACGCAGGTCATAGCCATTATCAAGGACGTACTCACTCAGGAAATTGATGGCATCGCGCATACGCTTGATGGCATCGACGGGATTCTTGCTGGCCTCGGCATCCACACCTTCACGCCCTCCCCAGAAGACATAGATGGGTGCGCCCAGTTCTACACCCAGGTCGATGGAACGCATGGTCTTTTGCAGAGCAAAGGCCCGTACACTGGGATCGACCGAGGTGAAGGCACCATCCTTGAAGACGGGATGGCGGAAAAGGTCAGTCGTAGCCTCAGGGACAACCATGCCATAGTCGTTGAGTGCCTGTTTAAAGTCGCGTACGATCTGGTCACGCTTCTGAGGGGTGGCGTCAAAGGGGACAAGATCGTTGTCATGCAGGTTCACACCCCAGGCTCCCAGTTCTGAAAGCTTTTTGACAATGTACGTTGACTGGAGTTCAGGGCGGACAACCTCGCCGAAGGGGTCACGTCCCTGGTTCCCGACGGTCCATAAGCCAAAACTAAATTTGTCCGCCTTCGTTGGCGTATACTGATCACTGGTTGCTTCTTTGATCTGAGTCATGATATTTCTTATCCTCTCTGAACTATGTTCCGCAAAGTTCTTCCATCGAGCTTTGCCGGGTCATGCCCGTATGCGGGCTACATGTGATGAACTCTGGACAGACGAAAACCAGTCTGCCGGTTGCTACACAGAGAACGTTATGATGCTGGCTGATGATAGGTAAACAGCGCATCTATGACAAGACTCGCCGCCCCAATCACGCCGACATCCTGGACAAACGATGAAAAGATAATGGTACACATGTCGCGTGGGCGCCCCAGGGCGCGCTGACGGACAACAGCGCGCACGGTTTCCAGAAAGAGGTTGCCCCCCTTCATTGAGTCGCCCCAGATAATGATGCATTGTGGATTGAGGGTGTTAATAATGGTGGCAAGCCCTACACCAAAGTGCATGGCATGCTGACGAACAAGATCAATGGCCTCTGGATGTCCCTCCTGCGCAGCGTGAAAGATCGCGTGCGCAAGTGTATTCATGACGTCAGGTTCTCGCGTTGTCATTGCCCCATTCTCGACGCGTGCGCCGGTGGGTAGGGGCAACCACGTGGCCTGCCCAGACTGACATGCTTGCTCTACCATCCAGGTGGTTGCGGCCAGGGTCTCCCAACATCCTCGATTGCCACACTCGCACAACGGTCCATCCTCCTGGATCGTCATATGGCCGATTTCGCCAGCCGTTCCCCCGAGGCCACGATAGAGGGTATCCTGTAAATAAAAGGCGGCAGAGACCCCGATACCACTTTCGACCGAGACAAAGTCTGTGCAGGATTGGCCAGCGCCAAAATGACGTTCAGCCAGTGCCTGCACGTGGCAGTCATTATCTACCCACACCTCGATGCCCAGCCTGGCCTTTAACAGGTCTCTCACTGGTACATCTTGCCACTGCGGGAAATGCGGTGCAAAATGGACCACTCCTGTCGCGAATGAGGTCAAACCTGGCATGCCAACCCCTATACCAAGCAATTGAGGAAGCGTAACATGAAGAGAGGCGAGAAGCTCTTGCAAGGTCTCGACGATCACATTTATGACAGGTTCTGGTCGTCGATCCAGCCCCAGGGGACATTCAAGACGACCTAACACACGCCCGTTCCCGTTGACCAGCGCGACGCGCACGGTATCTACGGTAAGAAAGACCCCCGCACTCTGCACCCCCTCTGCGTTAAAACGATACAGTGCACCAGGCTTACCGCCGCTGGCGGCAGGCGCGGCTATCCCAACACATTCCGCCAGGCCCTGTTCTTCCAGTTCGTCGACCAATTTGGTGATAGTTGGACGGCTAATCCCACTATATTCGGCCAGCGCGGGTTTAGTGATGGGGCCAAATTTGCGCAACAAACGTAAGACGGTCAGTCGATTCATCTGCCGCAAACTGCCGGGAACTGCCGGGATCTCAAGAAACGATGTCACTGCTCTTCATCTTTCACTATGGCCTTGAGGGCGAGCAGATAAGTAAAGAAACTTACTTAACTTTGCTTCTAAAAAGAAATATACCTGAAGACGATCGTTCCTGTCAAGGCTCTGCCACTCTCTTCTTGGCCTTCAAAGTCTTTTCTCGTTAGAGACATGAAGCATATAATCCCAACCTCCCAAATGGACAGCAGCACCCTATCCGCTTACTTGACCTCTTCCTCAAGCATGGGGAACTCGGGGGCGTGGGTCTGGGCCCAATCGATGAGCGCACACAGCGTTGGAAGCAGCGTTTGGGCCAGCGCCGTGAGCGCATACTCGACACGCGGAGGCACGGTTGGGTAGACCGTACGTGTGACAAAGCATTGTTTCTCTAACCGCCGCAACGTTTGACTGAGCATCTTGTGCGAGATCCCACTCACATCGCGCTTCAACTGGCTGTAGTGCCTGGGCCCGTCCGCCAGGGCGACGATTACCAGCGTGGTCCACTTGTCGGCAATCAGGTCGAGCAAGCGCCGGGATGGGCAGCGCACACTCCATACGTCGGACCCACGAAGCTTCCCAAGCAATTCTCCTGTTTCCATGCCACTCACCTCCTGGTAAGTCATGCACAAAAAAGTGCGTTCTTGTAGAAAGGCTTTTACTCTCTTATAGTGAGTATAGCACGAAGAGAGAGCTGCATCTCTACTGGCTGATTGATCCGAGCGTTTAGCCGCGTAGCAACGCTACCAGAGGCTCGCAAAAAGCGACGGAAAAAGGCCAGAGAGGCGAGTGTAAAAACGACATAGTAAGTGGAAGTCATAAGTCCATTTTGAAGAGAAACAAGAGGAGAAAAAATGAATACCTATTCCCGTATTTTGGTGATCTTTGGGAGTACGCGGCAGGGCCGCAGAGGTGAAGTTGTAGCAAACTGGCTCATGGACCGCCTGGCGACGCGCACCGATGCCATCTTTGAGTTGGTTGATCTGCGCGATATCTCACTTCCTTTCTTTGATTCCCCTACCTCACCAGTGTATGGACATATCGCGCCTGAAGCTGAGCAATGGGCAGCACTGGTTGATCGGGCTGATGGCTTTATCTTTGTAACCCCCGAATACAATCACGGCTATTCGGCAGTGCTCAAGAATGCCATCGACCATCTGTACTCCCAGTGGGCACATAAGCCTGCCGCTATCGTCAGCTATGGTGGTTTCGCAGCAGGCTATCGAGCGGCGGAGCAGTTGCGCCAGGTGCTCATCGAGCTCAAAATGGTTCCCATCCGCGAGCAAGTTGGCATCTCTCTGGTTCCGAACTGGGTTCCCAGCGTCTCTGACGCGCCTGATTCGCCAAGTGGAGTATTTCTCGACCGATCTTTCAATGGAATGATGACCGAGTTGCTGTGGTGGGTCACCGCCCTCATACCGGCGCGCGAACGTGATCGTCTGTCTCAAGATTAGCAAGGCATTCGGGCACTATCAGCTCAGAGTTGCCCGCGTCATCAGGGGCAATGGAATGGTTGAGCATAAGCGGAACTAAGCCTTCATCAGACAACCTTCAGGTTTGAGGACTCGCTGCGTTGAGGCTGGATATTGCTCTAAGTTTGCAGATGAACGGAGAGGGCGACAAACTAGCTCATCCCCGCAATTCGGGCATTGGCCTTTCAAGATGTCCTGAGTACAAGTTATGCAAAAGGTACACTCAAAGGTGCAGATCATAGCCCCTTCTTTATCCGCAGGAAGGTCCCGATTACAGCATTCGCAGTTCGGACGCATAGCAAGCATAGATAACCTCCTTCATGAAAGAGAGATAAAAAGCACATTCTCTCCTTTTCCCCTGACAAGAGAGACTCCTGTTCTATGGAAGGGGAAAGGAGAACGCTGGTCTCGTCAGCTTGATTTGCTCTAAACATCATATTACAGAGAACGTGGACCTGAGGGAAGAGCCACTTGTTGCAAAAAAGAAGAGAGCCACCCGCAGGAAGGGGAAACTGAAGCATCAACGTGCTCATCCAGGCGACAAAAGACCTCTCTCATGGTTTCATGCTTTGTTAGCTCAATCAGCTACAACGGCTGACTCTTCACAGGATGTGAGAGTACTCGATGTAGATCTGCGCATCCCTCCAAGCCTCGAGTCTCTCGCCTCTAGTCTAAGCAAGAACAAGCTGGCAAAGAAGGTCAGCCCAATAAGGACGATCCAGGGATAGGCCGGTCCCAATGTGAACAGTGACGCGAACAGGGTTGGCGCGATAGTCTGGCCCAATCCCCAGGCCGCGAATTGATATGTTGCGATGTAACGGCCACGTGAGGGCCCTGGTCCTATTTCAGCGACCAGGGCGTTCATTGCCGGGCCATAGAGCAGTCCTCCACAGGTATAGATCCCAACAACCAATAAGATGTAAGGAATCAGCCAGCTGGAAGGGAGGACAAGCGCCAGGAGAAACAAGCCCCCTGATCCAATCCACACCCATCCAGCAAGGATCAGAATGCGTGTCCTCCTCAAGGAAACAACGAGCCGTACGATCAATGCTTGCAGCGTGAGGAGGGTTGCGCTGAATGTTGCTTCCACACCAACGATCCAGGAAGGTAAATGCAGCACGTTCACCAGGTAGTAGGGAACAATATCTGAGAGCATGATTAAGCAAAGCACAAAAACAAAGCTGCTGACAAGAATACCCAGAAACGTTTTGTCACGCAGGACTGCCCGATAGCCCCCGACCCTGTGGGGACATTCAAAGGTTGATATGCAGATACCGCCTGCTCGCTTACAGGCAGGCTCCAGATACAGGCCATTGCAAGTAGAAAGCTCGCAATATCAACGTACAATATCACCTGATAAGCAGTGGGACCTCCAAAGGCAACGAGGAGCCCTGCAAGTGCGCCCCCAATGCAATTTCCTGCGTTTTGCGCCACGCCCACTAGCCCGTACCAACGATCTCGCGCCTTCCCCTCTGTCGAAATGCTTGCGATAAAAGTGGGTAAGGCTACCCAGAATAGGCGGCCTGCGATGGCTCCTGGCAATGTCGTCAATGCGAGCAGCGGAATGGTATGCACAAAGAGGTAGCCCAGACAACTCAAAGCGGCAAGCGCCATACTAATGAGGATGACCCGGCGTGCTCCCACGCGATCCACCAGCATACCCGCCAGTGGAGTCATAGGCAGGCTCAGCAGCATGCTGATGGTGATCACACCTCCAACGGCTGCCAGAGGTAATCCGGCGACATTTGTGAAGTAAAGCAACGAGAATGGAAGAAATAGCCCTGAACCCAGAGCATCAATCCACACCCCAAGAAGGAACTGCCATTTACGCCTTCCCACAAGATCCGTCCTGTTCAGTGTGTTCATGGTGGAGAGTATCCTTCACTTGCTCCAATCAGATTGGAACGAAAGAAAACCTTGGCGGCAGATGAAGCCGCCGCCAATGATAATCCGCATCAAGCAAGTCGGCTATTTGCCGAGTTGGTCAATGAAATCCTGGAGATCGTTTGCGTACAATGCGGGTTCCTCCCAGGCCGTGAAGTGCCCACCACGAGGGAAGTCGGTAAAGTGCTTCAGCTTCACCTGCCGCTCAGCCCATTCACGGGGCAGAGGAGCGTCCCAGGGACAATGAGCGACGGCTGCGGGAACAGATGGACGTTCTTCCGCGTTTGCTTTTGGAGTTGCGTGAGCCATCTCATAGTACCAGCGGAACGAGGAACCAATCGTCTGCGTAACCCAATAAAGCGTGATATTGGTGAGCAACTCGTCTCTGCCAAACCGCTGCTCAATGTCCTCCACCGTTGAGCCAGTACAAATGAAGCTCATGATCCAGGCCGCCAGAGCGGCAGGGGAGTCATTCATGCCGTACGCAAGGGTTTGTGGCTTGCTGGACTGAACCATGTTAAAAGCCCCCTCTTTCATCCACCACTGCCCGATGAAGCCCGCGAACTCCTGCTCAGCAGGTGAGAAGGGAGGATCGTAGGTCTTTGTGAAATCTGGATAGCCAGCATCCGTCAGGTGGATGGCGGTTAACGCCTCCGGGTAATTGCGCGCGAGCGACATGGTGATCAGCGTCCCGCCATCACCTCCTGCGGAGACAAATTGGTCGTACCCGAGAACATCACGCATCAATTTGATGAACAGATCAGCGTGCGCATCGTTGTTCATCGCTTTGCGGTCTGAAAACCCGGTTCCGGGGATGGACGGAACGATCACATCAAACGAGCGGTTCGGGTCACCACCAAAGCGGGCGGGATCAGTTAGCATGGGAATGACCTTGTGATAACGATAGAAGGAATCGGGCCAGCCATGGAGGAGCAGCAGCGGTGTTGGGTTTGGTCCTTTGCCGCGCTCATGGATGAAGTGGACGCCCACGCCATCAACATCGGCTTTGAAATGCGCAAAAGTATTCAGTTCCGCCTCGTGTTTCCGCCAGTCGTATTCATGCTGCCAGTAGTTGGCTAGCTCTTTCATGTATTGCAGGTTCGTACCATACTCCCAACCCGCGCCTTCGACCTCATCAGTCCAGCGGGTGCGAGCCAGGCGCTCACGCAAATCGTCAAGGGTGGCTTGTGGGATAGCAATGTGAAATGGTTGAATGCTCATAGATTCATCGCTCCTTGCGTCTATCTTGCTTTTTCTCTGCTTACAAAGACAGTGTAGTACCGAAGGAGGGCAGCATTGACCCTCCTTTGTAGTGAATGTGTCACGTGTATTGAATCGCTTTTATCCCTGCTCTCCTTTTTCTTTATATGAAAGATGCGCGCTCGTCGAGAGGTCGAGCAAGCTCAAACCGAGACGACGAATGGTAAGCAGCACGCCATAGAGTGCCGCCTGATCTGGAAGCTCCCCTGAGAGCAACGAGGTACCATCGCTTTGATGTGCAATGCATAGGTCCTCAAATCTGCTTTGCCAGGAGAGGTCGAGATGCTCCTTCACACGGATCTGTACACGCATATGCGTTCTCCTTCCTCTGCTTCCTCTGGCACGTATCTGCGGTGCTTGAGAGAAGTATAGGGGAGAAAGCAGGGAGAATCATCACTCTTGTTCGTGATTGTAAAGGGTGATAACGATGCTATTTGGGGAAATACCGGATGATCCAGAAAAGGCACTGATGACGTGGAAATGAGCGTGCGTTAGAGCAAAGACAAACGTTGGGCCAACGCAATAGCTTCCGCGCGACGGCTCACGCCGAGCTTGCGATAGATGCTGCTGACCTGAGTCTTAATGGTGTTGCGGGAGACAATCAAGGTCTGCGCCATTTCAACATACGTTTGTCCAACTGCGAGCAAGCGTAACACTCGTTGCTCCTGGGTTGTGAGCGGGTCCAGGAGTGCAGGTGTTGGAGGGGAACTTGCTGTACGGTTCTCTTGCTCTTGCGCTCCTTCGGGCTGCACCGCGCCCCCCAAAGCCTGCCTCTGTTCCTCCTGTTCGAACGCTGTCAGCAATTTTTCCACGAAGAGCCGAAACGCTGCAGGTGCGGCATTCGTTTTGTGTTGCGGTTCGTTCAAGAAGCGTTGGAGCGAGTGGCGCATTGGTTTGCCAGCATCGAGGAACACACGAACATTGTCCTCTGGTTCTGTCAGAGTGAGTAGACGCATGAGAATAGCTCGCGCGTGTTCTCTCTCCCCTGTCTGGTGTAGCGCGACCACATAGAGCGCCAGAAAAGAGATTGTAATTTCGATGTCCTCTCGCTGGTCAAGGTGCTCGCTGAAACGTTCCAGGGTTTCGCGCGCAGCATGGTACTGCTGTTGCGCTAAGAAGACTCGAACCAGCATCAGCAACTCCCCTTGGCGCTCATTCTCCCAGGTGTCCTGAGAAAATGGCGCTTGTGCTGCCCAGCGTGCGGCCTGGGACTGGTCTCCTGTCGCTAGCCAATACCTTACCTGGGTAGAGATGAGCAGAAGATGGTGCAGCGAAAACCCCTGGCTCTGGATCAGGGCTTGTGTCTGTTGTAGTATCTGGGAAGCGGAAGCATGCTTCCCCGCTGCAAGTTCTATGTCTATCAAGCGTAGACGCCCAATAACCTGCAGATCTATTTGCTGGTAGGTCTCTGCATCCTGGATCAGTGTTCTCAGGAGGCAACGAGCCTCTTCCAGATGATTCCATTGATACAAAATGCACGCTCGCCAGTACGAAAAGTACCCTGCCAGGAGAGCATATCCATCAATCTGGGCGATCAGGTTGAGCGCCGTGACGCTTTCCTGGTGCGCCAGACGTAATTGTCCCGCCCTCAGAGCGATTCCGGCCAGCCATTGCATGACTTTGATGATTGCAAAGTGGCTCCCAGACTGCAATGCTTGCTGCTTTGCGTCCACAAAGCGCTGGACCAGGGAGGTTCCTTCTCCCAGCAAGGTCCAGTGCAGAATAAAGGTGACGGAGAGCGGGATCATCTGCCAGATCATCTCGTCTTCCTGATCCATGTGCTGCATGCCCTGCTCGATGAGGCGATACTGGTCTCGATCACCTCGTGCCGTCTCTTCAATCGCGTCGCTCCAGAGACGTAGCAGGAACAGACGCTGTTGGAGGAATGCCACCTCCTGAGCTTCTAGCATTTCTTCGCCTTGCTGCCTGAGCACTGCCTCCACCCGTGCCATCAAGTGTTCCACCTGCGTTCGTGTTTTCCCGCGTTGTGCGGCAATGATTGACGCGCTAGCATTCAGCAGATAGAGTGCCGCTGTTAGGATAATGCGAGCATGTTCGCGTACTTGTACCTCGGGGAGCGCCATGACCCACTGGTAGAGCGTCTGGCTCTCACCACGGAGCCAGAACTTCTCGGCTGTCTGCTCTATTAGCGTTACGGCATATGTAAAGTCTGCCCCTGCTAGCGCGTGTGTTATGGCTTCTTGCCACGCCCCTCGCGCTTCATACCAGTGTGCTGCTCGTTGATGGAGTAGTGGTACCAGTTCCGGCTGGGTGGCCTGTAAACGCGCGAGTAGCGCTTCACGAAAAAGATCGTGCATGCGATACCAACGCCGTTCTGTATCAAGGGGAACCAGGAAGAGATTGGCGTGCTCAATCGTTTCTAGCATTTCCTGGCTCCTCGCTTCTGTCGTGACGGCCTGGCAGAGAGAGGCGGTTAAGCGGCTCAGAAGTGAGGTTTGGAGCAAAAAGACTTGAAGAGGAAGAGGGAGACGCTCCAAGATCTCTTCCTGCACATAGTCCAGTAGATAGCGGTGGCTGCCGGTAAAGTTTTGCACCAAAGTAGCGTGATCCGCACGCTGTTGGAGACTGAGCGCTGCCAGTTGCAATCCCGCGATCCAACCCTCTGTACGACGCGCCAGTTGGGTTACTTCCTCGTCTTCAAGTGCGAGACCCATGGTGTATGTCAAAAAAGCAGCGGCTTCCTCTTGCAAGAAACGTAAATCGGCGTCCCGTAGCTCCAGTAATTGACCGCGAGCACGCAGTCGTGAAAGGGCCAATGGGGGATCAACACGGCTGGCAAGCACCAGATGCAGGTGCGTCGGGAGGTGTTCAAGTAGAAAGAGCAACGAATCATGAATAGTCTGCTCATCGATAAGATGGTAATCGTCCAGTAGCAGGATGGTTGGTTCTGTCAGAGCGCTCAGGTCATTCAAAAGTGTAGTTAAGGCAGTGGTGAGAGGCGTAGGTTGAGGCGAATGGAGCATTGCCAGGGCCACCTCTCCAATCCCAGGCACACAGGTGCGTAGAGCGACGAGTACCGAGACCCAGAAACGTATTGGATCATTATCCAGTTCATCAAGTGAGAGCCAGGCAATGGGGAAAGAAGCACGGGTCGCCCATGCAGAGAGCAGGGTGGTCTTGCCCCAGCCAGCGGAGGCAGAGAGCAGCGTGAGTCGGTGGAGAGGCGTGGCACCGAGCCGTGTAAGCAAGTGTTCTCGCGCTACTAACGAGGAAGGGAGACGCGGATGAGAGAGTTTGGTTAGTAGCAGCATCGGCTTGTGCCCGGAATGGTCTTGCGGAAAATCAGGTGGAAGAGTGGCGGATACCGTCTTGCTGCTGAGAATTTGAGCCACTTCTTCTAAGCGCGTGAAGGTCACATGAGGGGTTCGTCCAAGATAGTGTTTGTGAGTACGGCGAGCCGCGGTATGGTAAGCATACCAATATCCCTCGCCCCGTGAGCGAGCCTCTTTGAGAACGTTGAGATGGCCAGAGCGGCCCTGGAAGGAGAAGGAGGAATGCGTCGCTAACCAGGTAAACCAGGAATCTTCATCTTCCGCCATCAGGAGTTGGGGCTGTTGCTCCGGAACATGAAGACGATAGGCATTGTTCTCGCTCGACCAGATAAGTGTATGTGTGGGTCGCTTTGGCATGGATTCCTTTCACACAATATCTTTCATCCCCAACTCCCCAACAGGGTGAGTATAGCAGAGATGAAGAAAACAAATACGATTTGCAAGAGGCAACACAAGCGAGTGCCGTCCAATTTTGGACGCGTCAGCACTGAGAACAAGCCTTTCAACCGAGATTGCTTCTTGTCTCCCCAGCAAGGTGTTCAATTACCTCTCGGAGGACCTGTCCCCCGCGCACAACATCTTTCGCCGAAAGCCCTCCATACCCAAGAAGAAGACCATTGCGATCTGGCGTTCCGGCATAGCACGTATCTATCGTTGAAACAAGAATGCCACGCGCCTTTGCATCCTGAGCAACACGATGGGCGTCCAGGTCCGCGCGGAGTTCGAGATACGCATGCAAACCGGCATCAAGGCCACGTAACTGCGCGAGGTGAGCGATAGGAGCAAGAACCTCCTTTAACAACTGGCGTTTGTGTGCATAATGGTGCCGCATCCGGCGAATGTGTCGATCGAGATGCCCTTCTGAGAGCAGGATTGCCAGTGCTTGCTGTGTCGGCCAGGACGTGTGATAGTCGGAAAATCGTTTCAAGCGCTCGACTGGCTCCCGCAACGGTGATGGAACAAGCAGATAGCCAATACGTAAAGCAGGGGTAAGCACCTTCGAAAAGGTTCCGATGTAGGCTACATGCCCCGTGGTATCGAGACTGGCAAGTGCTGGCAGCGGAGGAGCATGGAAGCGAAACTCGCTATCATAGTCATCTTCGATAATCAGGCTATCGTTTGTTTGTGCCCAGTCGAGCAATGCCAGACGGCGAGTCACCGAGAGCCTGGTCGTAAGGGGGTACTGGTGGGATGGCGTGACATGGACAAGCACAGGAGCAAGCGGACTCTGGGAAAGCTGATCCACGCACATCCCATCATCGTCAACAGGCAACGGAAGAATCTGCGCGCCGCTAGCAGCCAGGATATGACGGGCTACAGGGTATCCCGGCTCCTCGAAGCCCACGAGGTCGCTTGGTCCCAGGATGGCTCGCGCGAGCAAATCCAGCGCTTGCGTTGCACCAGAAGTCACAATGAGATCTTCTGCCTGGCAAGCAATGCCCCTCGCTCGCCCAAGATAATCCGCCAGGGCCGCTCGAAGGCGTGGGTCTCCCTTTGGTGATCCACACATATTAGGTGGCAAGTGCTCAATGGCTTTGCGCCAGACCTCGTGCCAGATACGTGTCGAGAGGGGCGTGATCGTGGGAGTGCCAAGCCGAAATTCAATCGCATGGGGATCTGGCGAAGGCGCGGAGATCTCAGGGAGCGTTGGAGGACGAACCCATCTAGGACATGGGGGCGGAGAAGGGCGTGACAGGCGAGTGTGTAGCGGAAGATCCTGTCTGACGTAGGTTCCTGATCCATGCCGCCCCTCAAGGTACCCTTCAGCAAAAAGCTCATCATACGCTGCGATGACGACATTCCGTGAGAGGCCGAGATCTGCGGCGAATGCTCGCGTTGATGGTAATTGTACTCCGGCTGGAAGCAAACCATTGGTAATGGATTGGCGTAGTTGTTGCACCAATTGGGTATGGAGTGACTCCTTGTGCTTGCGATCCAGCGTGATTGACAGATCAAGGGAAGCTCTCGCCAAGGTGGGCACCTCTCCTTCAAGTGGTTCTTTTATTTTTGCAGCTAGTGGTCCTTTCTCTGCATCCACTTTCCTTGTAGTATAGCACAAAGAAGCAATCTTCAAGAAGAAATGAAAGGGAAAAAAGATGTTAGCATATGTATTTTGGCATCAGCGGGCGAGTAACGTAGCGAGAGAGGAATACCAGGAGAAGCTGGTCGCATTTCACCAGATATTGCAAGAGCGGCAACCACAGGGCTTTGTGGGTTCTCTGGTCCTGGAGATGGCCCAGTTGCCGTGGATGGTGGAGGGGAGTGAAGTGTACGAAGACTGGTATCTCGTTGAGAATTCGGCGGCGCTTGATCCCTTGGACAATGCAGCGGTTACCGAAATCTGCCGAGAGCCGCATCATCAGGTTGCGCGCCTGGCGAACAATGGTACTGGTGGCCTGTATCGTTTGAAGGAAGGGACAATCAATCTCACCCAGGTGTCTGAGATGCGTTTCGCTACCTGGTTCAGTAAGCCCTCCGGCATGAGCTACGACAAACTGTACGAAATTCTGCATCAGAGGCAATACGATCAACAAGACATCTTGTGGCAGCGGCAGATGACGATGGGGCCAGCACTGGAATATTGTTTACATGGTTCACAAAAAAGCCTGTTAGCAGAAGAGATCAAGGGCGTGCAGGTAGAAGTCCAAGCAATCTTCGCGCCTGGTCGATAAGCAAACGGGAAGAATAGTGCAAGAGATCGAAGACCCTGAACTTCGTCGATAATGCGTAGGAGGGGAAAATGATTCCCCTCCCATTCATCAGGAAATACACTTCAGCGAGAAGTTTGCTCCTGAGAAGTATTACTTGATTAGGGTTGCTTTGAGGTTAATGGGTGTGGCCGCGAGCGCTTTGGATACAGGACAATTTTCCTTGGCATCCTGCGCAAGTTTCTGGAAGGTCTCTTCGTCTATGCCTGGCACAACGGCATCGGTCTCCAGGTCAATAGGGTTGATGGCGAATCCGCTGGGCACCTGATTGAAGTGTACGCGCGCGGTTGTGTGCACTCTCGTTGGCGTGAAGCCAGCACTTGCGAGCGCGTTCGACAACGCCATCGAGTAACAGCCAGCGTGCGCTGCGCCAATGAGTTCCTCAGGATTGGTGCCGACAGTCTCATCGCCCATGCGTGATTTAAACGAATAGCTGCCCTCGAAGGCTCCACTCCCCACACGCATGGTCCCCTTACCCTGCCGAAGATCCCCTTGCCATTCGGCGTCTGCTGTACGTGTTGGCATAATTACGTCTCCTTTATGACTCTCATCAATTAGCTTCAACAATGAAGTGGTCCTTTTCATTGGACCTTATTTCCTCATCAAAGGAACACGGGCATATCTTAATTCCGAAGCGGGTTAAGGTGTACATGTCAGGATGAAATGGCTCTCACCTATTCGATACTGGCGTACAGGGGCGTCTCGCTAGTATCAAGCCAATCTCTGATATTGTCCTTCTCCTGCAGCTATTATAGCACTTTCTCATGCATAGACTGACTAAAATGCCCCCTTGATACTGAAGGGGAGATAAGGCATGACAAACAGAGAAAAAGACAGAACCCAATGCATTAGGTTGCGATATTTGGCTCATCCTCCAATAATAGGCCTTGTTTCTGTGCCAAAGCGATAACTTCCGCGCGTGATTGTACGCCCAGTTTGCCATAGATGCTGGTAAGATAGGCCTCGACCGTTTTAACGGAAATAGCGAGCCGCTGGGCAATCTCACTGTTACGTGTGCCCTGGATAATCAGGCGTAACACTGCGAGCTCGCGATTAGTCAGTTGTTCTACTGGTGTGAGAGCATGGGCTTCATACTCCTCCAGCACCTCGCGTACTTCCGGGTCCAATGTTCTTTTATTCTCTGCTACGTCTAGAACAGCCTGGCGGATATCACTGCTGCGGGCACTTTTGAGCCAGTAGCCCTTCACTCCCAACTTTAGCATCGTCTGGACATAGGTACTCTGCTCATAGGCAGTGAGTACCAGGATCGCTGGCGGCTTCTCATGCGCCAGCATTAAGCGCGCGACACTGAAGCCATTCATTCCTTTCATGGAAATATCCAGGATTACCACATCAGGCATGTAGTGTTGGCACAAGGCGAGAGCTTGCGCGCCATCACCTGCCTCGCCGACCACAGAGAACCCTGGGCCCTCCTCTAATAACCGCCTTGTGCCTTCGCGCATCATTGGGTGATCATCAACGAGCAAGATGCTAATGTTTTCTTTCATGGTCGTTTTCCTTTTACGCTCTTTCAAGAGAGGTGAAGGCATCATCTCTCTGGGAGAGCGTTTCGAGAATACTTTGTGATCTATATGTTGCACGAACAATGACGCCACGTCCAGGTTGTGTGCGTAGCTGTAACTGACCTCCTACCGCGATCATACGCTCGTGCATACCTATCAGACCTAGCTGCTCATGCTCAGGTTTGCCTTTGAGAAAACCACGTCCATTATCATAGATGAGCAATGAGGTACCTCCCATCGAGGTAGAGCGTAAGCGCAGCATCACGCGGCTGGCTTGTGCATGTTTGGTCACGTTGGAAAACGCTTCTTGCGCAATACGATAGAAGGCTAATTCAACCTCGGATGGCAGGCGGGTGTTGTCTGTTCTGGTACAAAACACGGTAATTTGCAGGAATTTGGTACGTTGCTCTGTCTGCTGAGCTAGCCAGCGTAAGGCCTCTTCTAACCCTAAATCATCGAGCAGCGGAGGGCGCAGTTCCAAACAGGTTCGGCGCAGGCTGCTCACCAGCGAGCGTGCAAGCGGCAATGGGGCGGAAACGTCGTTCGTAATGCTCGCATCTGATAGCTGTCGTACCAGGAGCAGCGCCTGTTGTAGTACCTCGTCGTGCAGTTCTAGAGCCACGTGTCGTCGTTCATCCTCTTGCGCTGAGATGACACGTCGATTCAACGCGGTAAGCTGACGCGCGTTCGCCTGGGTCTGTTCCAGGTAACGACTGTTCACTTCCAGCACGGAAAGCTGGGCTGCCAGCGTTGCCAGGAAGCTTTTATCCTGACGGCTATATGGCTCATAGTTTTGCTTTGGCCCCAGGCAAAGGAAACCATTGAGTGTATCACCGTCAGAGAGTGCTAACAGGAGCACACCATCGAGTAGAAGCGGTTCATCTGTGTGTGGCCTGATATGTGTGAGTGCCAGGTTCGCAATGGCTGCCAATCGCTCACCAGCCAGGAAAGGAGGTTCTGTATTGAGATAGATATGCCATGGTAGTACAAGGTATTTGTGGTCAGCGCTGGTCGTCGCATGGCCCTGCGTGCGCACCAGCAAGGCAACACCGGTGGCGTTTAGTAGCCTTGCCAGGCGTGGCAGAATAAACGCACAAATCTGGTCAAAATGTTGTAAACGTGTGAGTTCAGCACTCAACTCGCGTAGCGAGCGATTATATTCATAAAAGTCATGATAGAAAACCTGATCGCCGAGATTGCGGATGGCATGCCAGGCCTGGGGAAAGAGGCAGAGATTGACAATCAATAAGCCAGCATAACAGTAGTCTTGTACAATCTGTGACGCAATACTGTTTTGGATGGTTTCGATAAGCATAATGGTCGGAACAAGAAAGAAGCAAGCCAGCATGAGCCACATCAGGACCCGCATCACCTGGCGACTGAGCAGGCTGGTCAGGCCCAAGAACTGATGGCGGATCAGTGAGTAGCCGCAGAGAATGGGCAACAACATCAGAGGGGCAGGAAGCAGGTGAGTAAAACTGTTGAGTACGAATGAATTGGGAATGATCACATTATGCCTCAGTGCTTGCGCGAGCAAGAAAAAGGCAACGCCAGCAATCATTAACCGACTGATTTGCTTTTCAGAGGAACTGAGATGGCGTAGTCCCCAGAACATGATCCCGCCAATAATCAGGACGCAGACTCCCGCATATATCCCGATAATAAGCGCAGCCATTGAACGCGCCCAGGGGAGAAACAGGATGATGGGTAAATCGCAGGCAATGAGAACGAGGCCAATGATCAGGGGCGTATATGGTAAGAGCGGCAGCATTCGATATTTCTGTCCAGATGGGATGCGAGGCAGCAAGCAAACAAAGGTAGCAGCCATGCCCCATGTCATCGACCCCAGAATATAGAAGACGATATTCGTCCAGAGTTGACTTTGGGCATTCATCAGGAAGAAGAGATAGGAGGCACAGTAGAATAGGCCGTATGCCATACGCGCTGCTGGCCGGTCAGTGGCCCGAAGATAGATGGTAATCCCGGTCAGGCTAAAGATGATGGCCATAAAACAGGACACGACAAGTGATGAAAGGGGGTATGTAGAGATAGCTGAGTTGAGGTGAAGGACGATGTTGTGGCCAATGACCTGGACATAGATGGATGATGCCGTTGGCTGGCAATGCACCAGTGTCCCAGCCTCGGAATGATCAACAGGGAACGGTGCACTGATCGCGTGCACAAGCATCCCCGGCTCAATGCCATTGATCCAGGCATCGGTAAACATTGAGACATGCACAATACGGCAGACATCGGAGCGTCCCGCAACCGGGACAAGCGTGATATCAGATTGAGCTGGTTGAAATGAATTGGTATATGCCAGTATGATCACAAATACCTGAATGGTCAGACCGCACAGAATCACCAGCCAGCGATGCGTGAGGAAATAAGAGATTTTTGTTTTATCCATGCGATGTCCCTGCTTCTGAAGTTCTGAGCAACCGTTGCCTACAATATTGTAGCGGATTTGAGCGAGGAAAACATTAGGGGTTTCCCTGTAGACAGGTGCACCTTGGTGCCGTTAAGCTGACGAAAGTACAACCATCGTAAGATTCTATAAATTTTATCAGGAGAGCACTATGTCTTCTCTTTCTCGCTTAAGTCTTGCCAATCGCAGCATCGCGGCATTGGTAACGATAGCGGTGATACTGGTTGGAGCGTTTGTCATTCCATCGCTCAAGCAGGAACTCATGCCATCGTTGTCTTTTCCCGCGATTTCTATTGTCACGGTCTATCCTGGCGCTTCACCCCAGAGTGTGGAGCAAGAGGTCACTAATCCACTTGAAAAGAGTATTCAGGGAGTGCAAGGACTCCAACAAATAACATCTTATTCCAGTGAGGGTGTCTCTCAAATTATTGTGCAATATGACTATAGTGTCGATCTGGATAAAGCCAATCAAACGTTGACGCAATTGGTGAATAAGGCCCAGACAAGCCTTCCTTCAAGTGTGGCACCCCAGGTCAACACATTTAACATTGCGGATCAACCGATTATTCGCCTGGCTGTCTCCTCTTCCAGTAATCAGCAAGATCTAGCTGTGAAGCTGGACCAGGACGTCACGCCCGTTCTGGAAGGCCTGAATGGCGTAGGCCAGGTTCAGGTAACCGGCGTGCGCGCTCAGATCATCCAGATTACACTTGATCTCAAGAAACTCCAGGCGAAGGGATTGAGCACAAGCCAGGTGCAAAGCGTCTTGCAGGCCAACAATACGACGATCTCGGTCGGTGAAGTGAAAGACAATGGGCAGACCGTTGCTGTACGTGTCAATAACGCTGTCACAACGCTAGATGACCTGAAAAACCTTGTTGTGAGCGGGGGAAGCAGCACCTCCCAACAAACACCATCATCCATACCAGGCGGCCAGAAATTACCTCCTGGGATGACTTTACCCACAACGACAACCCAGTCTACCCCCTCGCAGCCAGTCAAACTCGAGGATGTGGCGACTGTCGAGCAAGTGTTGTCTCCCTCCACCACGCTGACGCGTACCAATGGGAAAGATAGCCTAGGAATCTCCATTACAAAAAACTCGAATGCCAATACCGTCTCTGTTTCCCAGGAGGTGAAGAACAAACTATCAGAGCTAGAACAAAAGCTCGGCTCAGGGGCAACGATTACGGTCATTGCCGATCAGGCCCCATCGATCCAGGCCTCAGTAAATGACCTGGTCAGAGAAGGCGCCATTGGGGCTGGATTCGCGATTCTCACCATTTTGCTCTTCCTGCTTTCAATCCGTTCTACACTTGTGACCGCCATTTCTATCCCTGTTTCTATCATCATTGCTCTGATTGGACTGTGGGTGGGTGGTTTTTCACTTAATATCCTGACGTTGGGTGGTCTGACCATTGCTATTGGGCGTGTGGTTGACGACTCCATCGTTGTGCTGGAGAACATCTATCGCCATCTGCACTCCGGTGAAGAGAAGCGCGCTGCGGTTCTCAATGGCGTACGCGAGGTCGCAGGCGCCATCACAGCGTCAACGCTCACGACGGTTGCCGTCTTCTTGCCGATTGCCTTCACCACCGGCCTGGTTGGAGAGTTCTTCCAGCCCTTCTCAGTAGCTGTTACCATCGCGCTTCTGGCCTCGCTATTGATCGCACTGACCATTATTCCTGTACTGGCCTACTGGTTCCTCAAAACGCCCAAACGCGCACAGCACGCGGATAGCCACGAAAAGGTTGGTATTCTAGAAAAAGCCTATGTGCCAATGATCCGCTGGGTCACACACTATCGGGTCGTAACCCTGATTATTGCGCTGGCCCTTCTGGTCTCGGCTGGCTGGGGTGCCACTAAGCTGGATACCAATCTGATTGGGAACTCTAGCTCGAATAGTTTCACCATTAGCCAGCAATTGCCAGCCACCGCTGATCTGGATACCACAAACAAAGCAGCTCAAGAAGTAGAAGCGATCCTGAAAAACATTCAGGGTATCAAGAACTATCAGGTTACCATTGGATCTGGTGGTGGTGGTGGTAGATTCTTCGGATCGTCGGGCGGAAGTACGAATACCGCTACCTTTGCCGTGACCACGAATGATGGTGTTGATCAAACGACGGTGCAACAACAAGTCAGCGATCAAATAAAAACGCTGAGTAATGCTGGCACTATTACGGTTGCGGGTTCCCAGTCTTCGGGCAGTAGTTCTACGTTATCGATCAATGTGCAGGCCTCCGATGAGGGAACGCTGAATCAGGCTACGCAAGAGGTGCTTGATTCCGTTACGCAAACCCCCGACTTGAAAGATGTGACCAGTTCACTGATCAATGCTGCGCCATTAATCGATATCCATGTGGATGGAGAGAAGGCGCTCAAGTATGGGTTAACGCCTGCACAGGTTGGACAAGTACTGCGCACTATATACAATGGCACAACTGTCACCAATGTGACGCTGAATGGGAAGACGCAGGAAGTTGACCTCAAGTTTGGAGACCCAGCAACGACCGTTGAGGGGATGAAGGACATGCTCATCCCTTCAACGACTGGCACCGTGCGCCTGGGAGACCTGGCTTCTGTGACGCAAGTCAACGGTCCAACTCAGATCACACATGTTAGCGGTTCCCGAACCGCAACGATCAGCGCAACCGTAACGAGCCAGAATGTTGGAGCGGTCAGTGCGAATGTACAGAACCGCTTGAAAGCGCTTAGCCTGCCAGCAGGAGCGTCCTTCTCGTTGGGGGGTGTTTCGTCAATGCAGAGTCAAGCTTTCCAGAGCCTCGGCCTGGCTCTGCTGATCGCTATTCTGCTCGTCTACGTCGTTATGGTTGCAACGTTCCGCAGCCTCCTCCAGCCATTACTGCTTCTGGTTTCGATTCCGCTGGCGGGTACAGGATCGGTCGCGCTATTGCTCATCACCCATACCGCGCTTGGTCTACCAGCGCTGATCGGTCTGCTGATGCTGATTGGTATTGTGGTAACGAACGCCATTGTACTCCTTGACCTGGTGAATCAATATCGCAAGAAGGGCCTGGACGCGCGTACGGCAGTCATCGAGGGCGGAAGGCGTCGCCTGCGCCCCATTCTGATGACCGCAGTAGCAACCATCCTGGCGCTAATTCCGATGGCGTTGGGCGTGAGCGGTTCAAGCGCGTTCCTTTCGGGTCCATTGGCAATTGTCGTGATTGGCGGTCTGACCTCATCGACCTTCCTGACATTGTTGATTGTGCCCACCCTCTATACCATTGTAGAGGATATTCGTGGACGCTCAGGCTCATTGCCTTCCCAGGAGGAACTCCCGCCAGTTCCAGAGCCTCAGTCACAAATGGTCTAGTATGAGGCGCATACGTGGTTCTCTTGAAAGAGAACCACGTCGCGTATACCCAAGAAATAGAGGCTTACTCTGCACGGCGAATGCCCGACGAGTAAGCCTCTATGTGGGCAGGAGAGGATAGCCAGCACAGGCTCCCTCAAGGATTCATGCATGTCTCTCCTCGTCAAAAACTTGTCCGGACAAAATTTGCCAGTGGAGTCATCAACGTGGGGCCTATGACAACGGGAGGCACCTCTGCCAAAAATGAATCGCACCCCCTAATGAACTCTGGTTTGACATTTCATCTCTCCACTGCGTATACTTGGGCTAGCATTACTTCTAAGAAGGAGCAGTATGGGCAGCCCTGGCATGATGTAACAACCGAGCTATTCACCTGTCAAGAGGATAGCAAATTCATGTTGCCACAACTCACTACGCGCAAAAGCGTAGGTGGCCTCTACCCATACGTGCTTTTTGATTCAGGAAGGAATGTTACTCCATGTCTTTACCCCTGCATCTCCCGCAAGATGTGCTTGCCAGGCTCACGTCCGATCCCACTATACCCACCACTATACCTACGCTTCTAGATGCCCTGCTGCTCGGCGTCCAGCAGATGCTTGGGCAGAACCTTGTCGGCCTCTACCTGCGCGGCTCCCTGGCAATGGGCGATTTTGATCCCCTGGCCAGCGACGTTGACTTCTTCGCAGTCACCGAGCATCTGCTCACGGAGGCGGAGTTCACTGACCTAACCACTATGCATGATACGCTTGCAAAGCTGCCCAATCCATACGCGAAGCACCTTGAGGGAGCCTACATTCCCCGCGTCTCGGTACGGCGTTTCACCCTGGGCGAGCGGCTCCCAACGCTCTTCCGCCAGGAGCAGCTGAAGTGGTACGAGCATGACTATAACTGGGTGCTTGAGCGCTGGGTCGTGCGGGAACACGGCTTGACGCTCTGTGGTCCCGCACCGACCACGCTTGTTGACCCTATATCAGCCACTGACCTGCGCGAGGCAGTGCGCTTAAGGATGCCGGAATGGCTGCGCTGGGCCAACCAGCCTGATGATCCCGATTGGCAGCTTCACCTGGGACAGAAAGCCTACGTCATCCAAACCATGTGCCGTGCCCTCTGTACGCTTGCCACGGGCACGCTACCCAGCAAGCCGCAGGCCGTCGCCTGGGCGCTAGCGACCCTGCCCGAACCCTGGCACAGCACCGTCGAGCACTCGCAGGCCTGGCACAACAAGCAAACGTTCGATGCGTCCCTCAATCCCGAGATACAGCGCTTCATTCGCATGGCTGTCTCACAAGCAGAAGGAGATTTGCGATGACGAAATTTCACCTGGATACCGACATTGGCGGAGGTATGGACGATGCCTGCGCCCTCGCCATGCTCTTGTGATTGATGGCAACACCTTTAACAACTATTGGAATGCCGTAATAAGTCAGTAGCCGCTACTTGCGTACGTGGCTACTGGGGCTGCGCCCTGGCGTATGCGGCTACTATTCGGGAAAATTTTCAAGGACCAATTTACCGATCATGCTGCCTTGCTCCAGGGTGGCGTGGGCTTTGCGCAGGTTGGCAGCGTTGATGGGCGAGAGACGCTGGGTAAGGGTGGTCTTGATCTCACCCGCGTCGACCAGGCCCGCCACGGTATCAAGGATGTGGTGTTGCTCGATCATGTCTGCGGTCTGGAAGCGGGGACGGGTGAACATGAGCTCCCAGGCGAAGGTCGCGCTCTTGCCCATCAAGGCGCCCAGATTGACCGGATTCTGGGGGCCGACAATGGAGCAGATCTTTCCCTGGGGGACGATGGCCTCGACCATATTGTCCCAGTGCTGGTCAAGGTTGTTGAGGCAGAAGATGTAGGGGATGGTGGGGTTGCCCAGGGCCTTCAGTTGTGGCGCGAAGGGCTGGTGATGATCGATGGTATAGTCCGCGCCGTGCGCCTTCGCCCACTGGATGGACTCCGGACGCGAGGCCGTTCCAATCACGGTCAGGCCCGCGCGTCTGGCAAGCTGGGTCGCAATAGAGCCGACACCACCCGCGGCATTGATGATAAGGATGCTCTTGCCCTGGTTCTCGGCCGGCTGCTCCGTAACGCCCAGGCGGCTGAAGAGAGCCTCCCAGGCCGTCAAGGAAGTGAGGGGGAGGGCCGCTGCCTCGGCGAAATCCAGGCTTTTGGGCTTATGCCCCACGATGCGCTCATCAATGAGATGAAACTCGCTATCGCAGCCCGGACGGGTGATATCGCCCGCGTAGTAAACCTCGTCTCCGGGCTTGAAGAGCGCGCTCTCGGTTCCCACGGCCTCCACGATGCCCGCCGCGTCCCAGCCCAGGATACGCGGCGGCTCTTCTACCTTATCTTTTGGTCCACCCTTACGCGTCTTCGTATCCACCGGGTTGACGGAGACGGCCTTGACACGCACGAGCAGGTCGCGCCTCTCTGGCGTTGGCCTGGGCAGTTCCAGGTCCACCAGGCTTTCAGGATCACCTATGGGTAAATAACGGTATAATCCAACGGCTTTCATCTATAGTTTGCTCCTTTGCTTGTGTATAAGTGATGCGTTTTTTGTAGAGTCTATGCTTGCATAGACTTACGCGACTGGGCTGAGCGCACTCACCCTTTACTTACAAGGAACACGATCCAGAAGCGCAAACCGTATGCCTGTGCAAATGAGCAAAACGCCTTTACGAGCTAAACTCTGAGGACCTCCAGGGCATTTCCTGGAAAGTCCATGTGTTGCCATCGGGATCGCTGAAGGCCGCGTACTTAATCCCCTGATCATGCTCATCAATCTCGCCTACTTCGACGCCCTGCCTCATGAGCGCTTCGCGAGCTTTTTGGACGTCCCCAACGACCAGGTGCAGACCCCTGAGTGAACCAGGCTGCATTTCAATACCATCGAGGCCGGTGCTCAGAACAATCGAGCAAGCCGATCCAGGTGGCGTAAGCTGGACTATTCTAACTGTATCAGTTGGCTGGATGTCGAGGTCCGCGTGAAATCCCACCTTTTCCACATAGAAAGCTTTGGCGCGATCAATGTCAGTAACTGGCACTGGTACAAGCTCAAGTTTCATATCCATTATTCTCATTGATCCTTTCTGTTTGCCCCCTGGCATATGGGATTACCAGGGGAGTACTTTCCTTTAAGTAAGAAGGTTGGAGTCAGGCGGCCTTGAAATAGGACCGACGACCGTAGAAGATGAAAATGGCGAGCAGGCCCACCACCAGCGGGAGCAGGGCAGAGACGACATCGCCCCCCATAAGCGTTATCGCCGTAGCCCCTATCATGATGATTACTAGCCCGGAAGCAGCCAGCGGAGTCAAGAAAGGTTTGATGCGCAGGAGGAGAGGCAAGATGAGGCCAAGCGCACCAGCGACTTCAGCCACGCCGATGAACCGGATAAAGAGGCCGGGCAGCGGCACGCTCATCTGCGAGGTCATCATCTCGATTGGCATAAGTAACTTCGAACTGCCAGCAAAGAGAAAGATCAGCGCGAGCAGTACCTGAACACTCCAGAGCGTGGTGAGCATAACCTTGTTCTGACGTTTCCCCTGGGTATTATTTTCGTTTGATACCTGAAGGCTTGCGACATTGTTCATCTTGATGCTCCTTTGTTTCTCGCTATTTACTTGCCCTGTACTTGCAAATTGCAAGTGCAGGTACTATACTATTCCAATACCAGGACGCAAAAGCGGAAATAGCAAATGAACCAATCGGGAGTATCTAACATGAAGCATAAACACCACAGGCGTTCGGACTGCCCCATTAACTTCATCCTGGAAGTTCTTGGCGATCCCTGGTCACTGTTGATTATTCGCGATATTGTCTATTTTGGGAAGAAGACCTATACGGAGTTTTTGGCGTCAGAAGAGGGGATCGCGACCAATATTCTCGCCAACCGCCTGGCGCACCTGGAGCAACAGGATATTCTTATCAAACGGCCTCATCCCACAAATGAACGTAAAGAGATGTATGCCTTGACGGAGAAGGGCCTGGACCTGATTCCGCTCCTGGTGGAGATGGCCAACTGGAGCGCCGAGCATGACCCCCAGACCGGCGCTCCGGCAGACTGGATCGCACTCATGAAGGCCAAACGCGAGCAGATGCTTCCCTTGATCCGTGAAACAGTGCGCCAGGGACGGGCGGTCTTCGCAGGCCCCAATAGCCTGGTCAGTCAACTCTAATAGAAGTAAGGAGATGTCTTTTAGATAGAAATATGTTTAGGTGCTGACTTGCTCATCAGGAATGTAGCCCGCGACAGATACGAGTTGCTGAATGAGTAGATGCGTGGGTGTAAGCATAAGTGCACGGTCACGAAACCAGCAGGCGAATGGATGCTCCCATTGCCCTATAATCCCGATCTGGCGCGAGCGCGTGATAACCATGTTAGCTCGAGCCAGGCGCTTCTGCTGGTAGACATGGAGTGCCTCCGCAATAGATTGGGTGTGCTGTAAGGCCTGGGCGAGGACAAATGCATCTTCAAGTGCCTGGCAAGCGCCCTGCCCCATATTCGGCGTCATCGCGTGCGCCGCGTCTCCGAGCAGGACCACACGTCTTTTGCTCCAATGAGATAGAGGCTTGAGATCATAAATGTCGTTGCGCAGGATCTCCTCCACAGGCGTCGCCTCGATAAGCGTTGTTATGGCTGGATGCCAGTATTTAAACATTGCCAACAACTCTTCTCTCCGTCCCTCTGGTGCCTCTGTCGCGTTCTCTGGAGCATTGCGGGACGCAAACCAGTAGACACGCTCCCTGCTCAAAGGGGCGATGCCAAAGCGCAGGCCCCGTCCCCAGAACTCTCCAATCATTTGAGGAACAGCGGCAGCGACACCACGCCAGGCCGTATAGCCTGCATAGCGCGGTATGCTCTGCGGGAAGAGCTGCTGACGGATAGATGAATGAATGCCATCGGCGCCAATTAGCAGGCAGCCTCGTACCTGTTGCCCATCCGCAAAAGAGGCGGTGATGCCATTCTCATCCTGTTCGAAGGCGACGAATCTCGCGCCTGATTGGAGCGCATCTGGTCCCACTTTTTCGCGCAACGCCGCCTGGAACTCTGCTCGATGGATCACAATGGTTGGCGCGCCCAATTTATCCTCAACCTCCGCTGGCGAGAGCGGGGCCAGGAGCTTTCCCCGAGCAGAGTAGAAGCCACTCATGGCCGTTTCAGGTAGACCAAGGTCACGCAACATCTCATCCAGGCCAAGCCTCTGTAAAACCTTCACCGCATTGGGCCAGAGTGTGAGTCCGGCTCCCACCTCCCTGATCTCCCTGGCGCGTTCAAACACGCGGACAGCAAAGCCCGCTTGCTGCAGCGCCAGCGCTGCAGCAAGCCCCCCATACCAGCGCCAATAATCAGAATTGGCAGTTCATTATCTCTTGTCATCACTATAATCGCCGATCCTTTCTTGATGGAAAGCATGTCTTGGGGCAGAGCCATTGGATGGCTGCTAGCTTCGCTTTGCTGACTCTGTTGTTCGAGTAAGCCATCTCAACTGTGCCTTTCTAACTACAGCTACTTTTGTTGCCTAACGAGGCAAGCTGTGCTATATTTGTTGGGTTACAACTGTTAGGCAACACGATATGTCCCTTCTTTATCTAGTGACAAGGAACGTCTATGCCCAGGTATGCCCACGCTCAACTATGCTGGTCTGAATACGCCCAGAACTATCTCCTCTTCATTGGCGATCAGGTCAGCGAACAGACGCTCACGAGTGAGTGGCTTGAGCAAAACACCTCCTTTGCCTTTCATAGCCGTTCGGGTATTCACTATACCGCCCGCAAGCAGCGGGTGCAACGCGGGAGCAGCTACTGGTATGCATATCGTCGTCTGCATGAGCGCATCGTCAAGCGCTATCTCGGCAAAACAGCGGACCTTACGTATGCGCGTTTAGAGGAAATCGCTCGCTTGCTAGAAGGTACGTCTGATGCGCATCAGCCTGCTCTAGAAGAGCCAGGTCAGGCTTCGGCCTCGCTCCAATCGGCTCCCGTTGAAGCGTCTCCACTCCTCTTATCCAAACTGTCTCCGCCGGGCCTGCATGCCTCTCTTCTCGACCGTTCACGCTTATTGGCACTGCTCGATGCTGTCTACGAAGTCCCTCTCACGCTGCTTTCAGCGCCTGCCGGGTTTGGCAAGACGACCCTCGTCTCCCAATGGCTGGCGACACGACACGCCAGCTTGCCCTTTGGCTGGGTCTCTCTGGAGGCTTCGGACAATGATCTGCTGCGCTTCTGGCGCTACTTGATTGCGGCCTGCCAGGCATTTCAAGTGAATCTGCAAGAGGTCTACGACACCCTGGCCTCCCTGGCTCCACAGCCGCCTTTTCGCCCCTCGCCTCTAGAGGCCATGCTAACCACCTTGCTCAACGCGCTGTCTCAATCGCCCACGCAAGGCATTCTGGTGCTGGAGGATTACCATGTGATTACCTCTCCTCTGATCCATGAGACGCTCTCCTTTTTCCTTGAGCATCTTCCAGCCACGCTCCATCTGATCATGATCACGCGTAGCGATCCCCCCTTTTCCCTGGCGCGCCTTCGCGCCAGCAATGCCTTGTATGAAATTCGCGCGACTGACCTGCGTTTCTCACACGAAGAGAGCGCGCTTCTGCTCCAACGCTCGCTCTCTTTCTCGTTGGAGACCTCGACGATTCAGCGCCTGCATGCTCAACTAGAAGGCTGGGGGGCCGGACTCCACCTGGTAAAGCTCGCGCTTCAACGAACAAGCACGCCCGCCGAGAGCGAGCAGGCGCTGGCTCGTTTCCCTCTTGGGAATGCCTCTCTCCAGGAATACTTTGTCTCCGAAGTGCTTGACCTGCAAGCAGAACCAGTGCAGCAATTTCTACTCCAGACCAGTATCCTCACCCGCCTGACCGCCTCTCTGTGCGACGCAGTAACCGTACAAGACAACAGCCAGGATATGCTCATGCAACTGGAACGCCTTGATCTGTTTCTGGAACCGCTTCACAACGACGGGCAATGGTATCGGTACCACGCGCTTTTCGCCGAAGCCATGCGACATGAGGCCCGGCGTCGTCTTGGTGGGGAGCAATTGCGTTATCTCTCTGCTCGCGCCTCACACTGGTATGAAGCACATGGCTATCCTGGCGAGGCCATAGATTCGGCCCTGGATGCCCAGGATTACAATCGAGCCGCTAGCTTGATCGAGCGATCCATTGAGAGGCAGACCTTCCCAGGTGAGGTCCAGGAGCCTCATACTCTGTATCGCTGGTTGGAGCAGCTTCCAGACGCGCATCTGGAGCAGCAACCCGTTCTCTGTTTGAGCTATGCCACAACGCTATTATTTCGGAGTCCTTCATGGCTCCCCGATACTGCAACCCAGCTCTCGATTGAGAAACTCTTGCTTAGGGCAGAACAGGGTTTCCGCATGGCAAACCAGCAAGTGAAGCTTGGAGAACTGTATGCCTTTCGCGCGCTACTTGCCTTGAGACAGGGCGACGTGCCAGCCGCGACACACGATGCGAAACAGGCCCTGGAGTGGCTGCCTCAGCTACAAGACAAGCCACCCATCATGCTGGGCACTCACCCTATCTGGCGTGGCCTGAGCCTGAGCATCGTGGCTGAAGAATGGATAGAGGCGGGGCACTTCCCAAAGGCTCGCGCTGCCTTGCTTGAATCTCAGGCTCTGTGTGCAGCCGCGGGGAATCACTATTTCCAGCGCGTCGCCATGCTCAAGCTTGCCCAGGTCTTCTTTGAGCAGGGGGAGAATCAGCAGGCTACCTCCCTGTATCGCCAGGTCCTCGCTTCAGCCAGGAAGGGCGGACCCATCTATACGCTTTGCAGTGCCTTGTATGGTCTGGCAGCCCTCTGCTACGAGCACAATGAGCTGGAAAGCGCCTCTCACTATGCACAGGAGGCCATAACTGCCAGTCAATCTCAACCCCTGGTATACCACGAGGTGCGGGCAACACTCATCCTTGCGCGTGTGCAACAAGCGCAGGGCCTGGTCCTTGTTGCCCAACAACTACTCACTACCCTTCTCGACAAGATACCTCTCTCCTTGCCGCTCCTCTTGCAGGAGGTCCAGACGGCCCAGGCGCACCTGGCGCTCTCCGCTGGGGACCAGATAACCATCCATCGCTGGGCGACTGGCCGCAAGCCTCAGCACAATTTCTCACAGGCAATAGAGGAAGACCTGCTTGTTGCCCGCTGGTTGCGCAGCCAGGGCAAGCTGGAAGAGGCATCTCATCAGCTTGAGAACTTGCTTCTTGCGGCGCAGGAGGCGCAACATACGCGCCGCTTGCTTGAGGTTCAGGTCGAGATGGTGCTGGTCGCTGCCGTAAGCAAACGCAAGACCGAAGCTCTACATCTGCTATGCGAAGTACTTGTCCAGGCTTTCTCCGGGAACGCTCAGCGCCTGTTCCTCGATGCTGGGGAGCAGATGGCGATCCTTTTACGCTCCCTCCTGCCCCAGGTTCACGAGCAATCGTTGCTTGCCTATATGCGTGCCCTGCTAAGCGCCTTTCCTGTTCAACAACAAGATGGAACTCAGACGCTGGCGTCATCCCTGGTTGAGCCGCTCTCCCCGCAAGAAAAGCGCGTCTTGCGTCTGCTCGTCCAGCAGCGTTCAAACGCGGATATCGCCAATGAACTAGTTGTCTCGGTCAATACTGTTCGCACGCAGGTCCAGAGCATTTATGCCAAACTGGGCGTCCATACACGCCACGCCGCCAGCGAAGTCGCACGCGAGCTCCACCTGATCTAATCATCCCTCTGGCTTCCCCTCTTTTCGTGGCTGCGAATCATGCATGCAATCATCCTCGCACATGAAGTCAATTCATCCATCTGAAAGCTATGATGTGCACATCAAACAAACACGTGCTTTCAGAAAGGAAGAGAGAACATCATGATAAGCGCAGCATTCCCCTATCAGAAAAAACGGCAGCAGATTCTAGGATTAGAGATGGCCTATGTAGAGGAGGGTCAGGGTAATCCCATTGTCTTCCTGCATGGCAATCCCACCTCGTCTTATGCCTGGCGTAATATTCTTCCCCATGTACAGGGGTTGGGGCGCGTTATCGCCCTAGACCTCATCGGCATGGGCGATTCACAGAAGCTGCCCGAGAGCGGCCCCGATTCCTACACCTTTGTCGAGCATCGCCGCTACCTCGATGCGCTGCTTGAAGCGCTGGATGTGCGTGAACGAGTCATCCTGGTTGGACATGATTGGGGTGCGGCCCTGGCCTTTGACTGGGCGCGTCGCCACCCGGAGGCCGTGCGCGGCATCGCCTATATGGAAGCGGTTATCGGGACCTCCTCCTGGGATCAGATGCCAGAGATTGCCCGCTCCCGCTTCCAGGCTCTACGAGGTCCAGCAGGCGAGCAGATGGTGCTGGAGCAGAACTCCTTCATCGAGTTCAACCTGCCCGCGACCATTTTGCGCAAGCTGTCAGAGGAAGAGATGAACGAGTATCGTCGTCCCTTTGCCGAGCCGGGCGAGGCACGCCGCCCCACGCTCACCTGGCCCCGCCAGATTCCCATTGAGGGTGAGCCAGCCGATGTCGCCGAGATCGTCACCACCTCCGGTCAGTGGCTCTCCCAGAGCCTTGTCCCCAAGCTACTGATACAGGCCGTTCCAGGAACGCAAGGCTCAGATCAGACTGCGTTCAACCGCACCTGGCCCGCTCAAAGCGAGGTGCGCGTACGTGGCCACCACACCCCCCAGGAAGACTCCCCCGACGAGATCGGCCAGGCCATCGCCAGCTGGCTTCAAAAGCTGGACTAGCCATCACTCATTATTGATTTATGTTAAATACACACTAAACATAGGAGAAATTTCATGAAGACCATTCTTTGGGCAACCTTGACCGCTAACGGAAACTATGCTCAGTCCAGTCCTGAGCATCCACCAAAAATGGAGGCCCTGGGCGATTTCGCGGCACAGGTGAAAGCTGCGGGAAACTTCATCGTCGGACGACGAACATTCGAGGGCATGCAGGCAAGTGGTGGGAACCCCTTTGGTGAAGTGGACATTGTCGTCGTTTCTCAGAGCGTCAAGGACATCCCTGGTGTCAAGGTTGTGGCCTCCCCTCAGGAAGCCCTTGGCTACCTGCAAGAAAAAGGTCATACCACGACCCTCCTTTCGGGTGGCGCGGATCTGCACAACGCCTTTCTCGGCCAGGGACTTATCGACGAGGTCATCTTTAACGTCGCCCCTGTAATGGAGGGCAAGGGACTCAACCTCTTGCTCGATCAGGACCACTACCAGTACCGGGATGTGCAGTTGTTGGACTGCAAACCCCTTGGCGGTGGCGTCATCCAACTGCGCTATGCTTTAGGATAAGAATAAAGCCATTCGGTGCACAGGCAGTCATTGAGACCGCAAGATGCGGCCTCAGTGGCTGCCTGTCTTGTTTGCGCAAGATTGGAGTAGTTTTATGGGCTTTTGGTAGGTTATGATGTTGGTGAGGCTAAATACCGATGAGAAAGGAATAGATCTAAAGATGGAACACCAAGGTTCACAAAATAGTGACCTGCCAGCAGAGCTGTCTGAACCAGCGCGCCGGGCGCTTCTTGGAGCAGGCTATAGACACCTTGGCCAGCTTACAAAGGTAAGGTCAGCAGAAATTAAACGGCTTCATGGTGTTGGGCCAAAGACGATTACGCAACTGCGTCACGCCCTTAGCCAGCTTGGTCTGTCCTTCACGGACGAGGTGAGCTAATGATAGGGGGGACGACGCTGCTAAAGCACGCATCTACATATGACGCGCATATGTAGATGCGTGCTTTAGCAGCGTCGTCCCAGCCATTATGGCTGCTATACAGAGGTTGACTGGCTCTGTTTCAGCTGGGCGTAGTCGACACCGGTCAGTTCGACGGAGGCATCCCAGAGGCGCTCGGCCGTGGGGTGGTCGTACTCGCGCTGAGCTTTGGTCTCGACACGGGGATGACCACGCATGCCAGAGAAGCCGCCTGGTCCGACCAGCTCGCCACCGTGAATATTGGGCGAAAGGCCCGCGTAGAGCTGGGGTAGTGCTCCCATAGCCGCAGGCTGTCCCACAAACGCACCAAATTTCTCGTAGAACCAGAGTTCAAGATTGGAGTTACTGAGCGTGGCGCTGGTCGATTGCAAATTGGTATGCGCGTAGCCGGGATGGGCTGCGACACTGATAGTCTCCGTGCCTGTGGCGGCCAGGCGGCGCTGCAACTCAAAGGCGAAGAGCAGGTTAGCACGTTTGCTCTGGCCATAGGCCGACCAGCGCGTATAGCCCTTCTGCCCCTGAAGATCAGCCAGGTTGACGCGCCCCATGGCACGCGCCATGCTGCTGGTGGTCACGATCCGGCTCTTTGGCGTGGCGAGCAAAAGTGGGAGCAGGAGGCCCGTCAACGCAAAATGCCCCAGATGGTTGGTACCAAACTGCATCTCAAAGCCATCTCTGGTCTCACGACGTGGAATGGCCATAACGCCCGCATTATTAAAGAGCAGATCCAGCCGCTGGTGCGCCTCCAGGAAGCTAGCAGCAAACTCGCGAATGGCGGCCTGTGATGCCAGGTCGAGCTGCATAAATTTGATAGACGCGTCAGGCACACTTTGAAGAATTTCTTCGCGGGCCTTCTCGCCCCGCTCAGGGTTACGCGCGGCCAGGATGACATGCGCTCCTCTAGCCGCCAAAGCCTGCACCGTCTCCCTGCCCAGGCCGCTATTGCCGCCCGTGACCAGCGCGACCTTCCCCCGCAAGTCTGGTATATCGTTTGTCGTCCACTGACTCAAGGCTTCTTCCCTCCAGAATAATAGTCTTTCCTGTCTAAATAGATCAAAATAAATACTTGTATGGGTATATCTCGGCCATATTGTATCATGCTATCGCCCGCTACTGGCGTACGCGGCTACTATCTGCTCTGGAGAAGTAGCCGCGTACGCCAGTAGCGGGCCTGTTACAAAACAACGTTATTTGCGAATATACTGGCGAGATCTCAAATGTGGAGTAATGCATGCATCAACCAGCCCGGGCACAAGAACAGTCAATCGCGCTCTACCAGCGCTACGCGCCCGCCGTATTCGCCTACCTGATGCGCCAGGTTGGTTCGCGCGAGGATGCCGAAGACTTGTTACTGGAGGTATTTCTGGCGCTAGTCGAGAAAGGTCCGGCCCTACAAGAGGACGAGCATTTAGTGCGCGCCTATATCTGGTCCGTGGCGCACCACAAGGTGGCTGATCACTTCCGCCACTTCACCAGGCATCCCAGCGTTCCCCTGGCGAACGTCGAGGAGATGCTCTATGAGCGCGATGAGCGACAGCCAGAGCAGGTGGCCCTGCGCCGCGAGGAGTACGCGCAGCTCTATACGCTCATGCGAGAGCTGCCGGAGCAGCAGCGCGAGATTCTGCAATTACGCTTTGGGCATGAGCTAAGTTATAGCGAGATCGCGCAGATTGTCGCCAAGAGCGAGGCCGCTGTCCGCATGATCCTGCATCGTGCGCTCAAGGTCTTGCGTGGCGCCTATAGTGGAAAGAGACAGGAAGGAGCAGGTAATGTCTGACAACGAACAGGACTTCTTTGCGACTTGGGAACCCGGCGATCATAACCTGCTCGAAGAGGTACAACGCAGCTATCGCCCCTATGCCCACGCCAACAGGGAATCGCTCTGGCGCGTCCAGGAACGCCTGGAGGCACGCTTGCAGCAGGCGCAACAGAAAAAAAGAACCAGCTCTATCAAGGAGTTACCTATACAACGAAAAAGGAAAACTATCATGGATGTTTCATCGAAGAAGGCGGGTTGGAGCCGCCTGACACGTGTATTGAGCTCTATTGCCGCCGTGCTCATTGTCGCCGCGCTTGTTGGCGGCGCGCTTCTTCTCTTTGGGCCAAAGCATCAGTCAGCAATGGTTGGCTCGAAAGCTCCCATACCAACCGCCATCGCTACGCATATTCCTGATCCTGGTCCCTCCGAGGTTGGTCCTGGTGCGAGCATTATTACCTCTGCTACCACTACATCGCATATCGATCCTAACAGCCATATCGCCCTGGACAAGCATCAGGTCTTTGCCCGTGGAACCGTGTTCTATGTGATCTATAACATCTCGACCAAAGAGAACGCGGGGAAGATAGCCGTCAAGGTATTTACAAATGGTATCCAGGACAAGGCGCAAGAGACCGCTATTGAGGCCAACCAGAATAAGCATGGGTATATCAGCCTCAGCTATTCAGTCGTCCTCTCTGGAAAGATCGAGTTGTACTGGAACGACCAGCTCGCCTATCGCCTCTACTTCGCGGTGAGGTAGCCTACTACTGGCGTACGCGGCTACTCTCCGCTCTGGAGGAATAGCCGCGTACGCCAGTAGCGGTTATGGCCCAGGAGGAGGTAATGGTACTCCAGGGCGTATCCGATGAGATGCTTCAAGGAGCCTTTCAGGAAATGAAGCATATTCATGAGTTTGCTCCGCAACCCTCTGGAACACTTATGATAGATATTTTTACGTTCAGTGCCCCATTGGGCTTCCTTGGGCGCCTGGCTGAAACTCTCGTCCTCACCCGTTATATGAAAAATCTTCTCCTCTCCAGAAACCGCTATTTGAGGTCTGTTGCGGAAGCAGAATAGCCCGACGCTGCCGCTTGCCTTGCCGCTAATGATATGCGGGCACCAGCATCCGGGGCTGGGTGGGTTATTCAGACGGCTGTATGTTCACCTATGCACTCGCGGCTGGGATGAGGCTGAGGCTGATAGCGCGCAGGTGTGCGTAAGCGCTTATAGCCTGCGACAATAAGATAGGATATGGAGGAGAGTGCGGCAATATAGAAGCTGACGGGCCAGTGCCCCACCAGAGCCAGGAGCAATCCCGCCCAGGTAAAGAGCAGCCCCAGGAGAATCGAGAGAAGCAAGGCTATCATAGGCCGATTAGTCAACTGGTGCGCGACCGCGGCAGGCACAATCAAGAGCGCGAAGACCAGCAGGACTCCCACGACCTGTACAGCCTCCGAGACCGTAATGGCAATAAGCAGGAGAAAAACGATGGAGAGCAGGCGTACCGGCACACCCCGTGCCTGCGCGACATCGGGATCAATCGAGCTAAACATCAGGGGACGGAAGATGGCCGCCAGAATGATCAGGGCAATGACGCCCGAGATCAGCGTCACCAGGACATCGCTCGTCGAGACGCTTAAAAGCGAGCCAAAGAGCACACCAACCGTCTGGGTTGCGTACTGGGTATACAGGTTCAAGAAGAGCACGCCCAGCCCGAGGGCGAAGGAAAGCACCATCCCGGTCTCGATATCGCGACCGCGCAGGCGCTTATCAAAGATGCCCATCCCGAGGGCTGCCAGGACCGTAAAGAGGAACATACCCATGAGCGAGCTTAGCCCGAGCAGAGCCGCGCCCGTGGCCCCGGCAAAACCGACATGGGAGAGGGCGTGGCCCGCGAAGGACTGCGAGCGCAGGACCACAAAATAGCCAATAACCGCCGTAATGATGGAGACGACCGTTCCCGCCAGGAAGGCGTTACGCACAAATTCCTGGTTCTGATAGAGCTGAAACAATTGAAGTAATGCTGACATCTCGCTCTCCCCTTAATGTGATGAACCGCTAAGCTGCATTTCGGCTGCATGCTCATCGCTTGCCAACGACTCCTCTAGAGCGTCTTCGCGCCCACGTTTCCCTAGCCAGAGCGGCGAGAGCAGGCGTACTGGTAGGTAGACGATGAAGGCCAGGGCCGTGATAAAGAAGCTCACAGGCCACGGTGTCAGAGCCGCTAGGAAGATGGCCAGCCAGGTATAGCCTACGCTCAGGAGGCAGGCCAGGAGGATCGCCTTGACAGGCGAATGCACGATGCGGATGGCCGTCGCGGCAGGCCCCACTAGCAGAGTAAAGATCAGGAGGATGCCCACAACCTTGACGGAGATCGAGATGGTGATGGCCACAATAATAAGGAAGAGCACACCCAGCAGGCGTACCGGAACGCCTCGCGTCTGTGCGACTTCAGGATCGAACGAGCTAAAGAGCAGGGGTCTGAAGAGCAGGGCAATGAGTGCCAGGCAGAGCAGGCAGAAGAGGACATTGGTCTGTACATCGAACTGACTAATTCCCAGAATGGTACCAAAGAGAATGCTGTAGGCGCGTTCCGCGTATCCTTTATAGAGTGAGAGGAAGAGGATACCAAGCGCCAGGGCCAGGGTCATAATGACGCCAATGGCCACATCTCGCTCGCGTAACTCCTTGCCCAGGAGACCAATGCCGATGCCCGAGCCAACCGTAAAGGCAAGCAGCCCGAAGATGGGGTCAATCCCGAGTAAGACGGCTCCTGCGGCCCCCGCGAAACCAATATGAGAGAGTGCGTGACCCGCAAAGGTCAGGCCGCGTACAACCAGGAAATACCCCACAAGCGCGGCCATGATCGCAACGCAGGTTCCAGCCAGGAAGGCATTCTGGATAAAAGCATAGGTGAATATATCAAGCATGGTTTGTAGCAGGCCCTTTCCTTGCCAACCTATCCCCGAAACTGCGCCTTCTCTACTAGCGCACATATAAATTGATACTGTGTATCGTTTGCTACAGCATAGCATAGAGTTCAAAGCACTGTCAACATAGTGATATCGTGTCTCAACATACCTCTCGCGCCTACGGCGCTCGCCTGGGTAGTGAATATGGTGCGTGCTGGTGGCCTGCGGCCACCAGCACGCACCATATTCACTACCCAAATTAAGGAGAATATTTGTCAGAGTGTAACAAAATTGGCTTTCGTGCGACTATATAAATGAGGTGTGTTTCGCGAGGAGATGGCGGGAACTGATACTGTGGGCACTAGCGGTTCTTTGTCTATCTTCTCCATGCCCTCCTTTTTCCCCTTCCTTAGGAACTACTCCTTCTCCTTCATCCACAGCACCCGCGGTGCTCCGCAAAGGATGAGAGTCTGTGGCGACGGCTGGCGAAGTCAACCATCGCCACAGACTCTCATCCGGCGGTTTTTATAAGCAATGAGAGGCAGGAAAGTTGTCCCCAAATCAGACAGTTTACTCCTCTTTTTTGTGCTATAGTGGGGATACAGCATTTATTGATGAAATTCAGGAGGGTGAGGTGGAGCAAGAAATCCTCGCTATTTACGACGAACAGAGGCAACCCCTGGGGACACTGCCGCGGGCCGTGGTCCATCAGCAGGGACACTGGCATGAGACTTTCCATTGCTGGTTTTTTCGCCAGGAGGGTGTGCACACATATCTTCTCTTTCAGCGGCGGGCGGCTTCAAAGAAAGATTTTCCTCTCAAACTCGATATTACAGCCGCGGGTCACTTGCTCGCGGGCGAGACGGTCAGGGATGGGGTTCGTGAGGTTGCGGAGGAGGTGGGGATAACGATTGCGTATCATGAGTTGCTCCCTGTTGGAGTCATCCCGAGCACGATTGAAATTGATCAGTTTATTGATCGCGAGTTTTGTCATGTCTACCTGTATCACTACCGGGCACTAACTCCACGTTTTCTCCTGCAACAGGAAGAGGTTGCGGACATGATCGCGGTAGAATCCACACAACTTGAAGCGCTCTTCCAGGGGAAGACCAGGGCGATTGAGGGGCGAAGCTGTCTCTACTCATTTACTGAAGGGCCGGTCGTCAAGATAGAGGCACAGGATCTCTGCCCCCATTCGCCAACATACGCAAAGCAATTGATGCAGGCGCTTCATCGCTATGCAGGCAGCTAGAAGCGAAACTTCTTGCCACGGATGTTCGTGCTATTGCATTGCAGGATCCTTAGACGGATCGAAGAAATAATCCGTTAGCTCAGCACTATAGAGGAGTCCATAGTGGATAGGGATGGCATGAGAGAGTTATCATGGTCGAGGAGCCAGAACACAGAAACGAATACGAGGGAATAATGGGCAGTTCAGATGCTTCTCAAGCACATAATATACACCAATATCCGCAGCATCCTCAAGAGAAGTTAGCGCTTCAGGCGAAGATAGAGCCTGCTGTCCCGGAAGCGGAAAGCGGCTCGTCACCCGAGGCAGAGACGATCCAGCAGCTAGAGCAGGCCCTGCTCAAAACGCGTAAACGCTTCGATTCCTTTATCAGTGCCGCTGGGCACGAACTACGCACCCCCCTGACCACGATCAAAGGCAATGCCCAGCTTGCCCTGCGACGTCTGGAGAAACTTCGGCGTAAGGTCAGACAACAGGAACAGATCGACGTGTCCACGCTTGGCGCTGATCTCGAACGCCTTCAGCAACCGCTTGACTACATTGTCTACCGTGTAAACGAGCAGGATAAAATGATTAGCGATCTCCTGGATGTCTCACGCGTTCAGTCAGGCAAGATCTCTATCGTCATGCGCCCCTGCAACCTGGTACAGATTGTACAGAATGCGGTTCAGAATACGCATGAGATGGATCGTGTAATTGACTTGACAGTGCCAGAGGAGGAGTCTCAAATTACCATTCACGCCGACCCCGAACGTGTGGAGCAAGCCCTGAATGCATTGCTGAGTAACGCGATGAAATACTCCATGCCAGATCGACCGGTCAAAGTGATGCTGACCATAGAAGAGAGAGAGGCATTGCGCATGGCCCAGGTCCAGGTTCAGGACTATGGCACCGGTATTCCTGCGGATGAACTGGAGAATATCTGGGATATCTCCTATCGCGTCAAAGGGATTGAGGTACAGGATGGCTCCTCCGTAGGCCTGGGCCTGGGCCTCTTCCTCTTCCGCGCCCTTATTGAGCGCCAGCAGGGGGCAATAGGGGTACATAGCGTACCAGGCGAGGGATCACTTTTCTGGTTTACCTTGCCCCTGGCCCAGCAGGAAAGCTAAGCCTCCTCTATCAAAGGCCATAACATAAAACAAGGAGAAATCTATGCCGAGAGCGAGCGTTGAACCGTTGCCAATTCCCGGTCATTTTGCTACCAGGCCCTTCTGTACCTATCAAGGGCATTTCCTGAACTTTTCTGCTTCAGAAACGGTTGAAATGCTGGCTTCTGCTCAGAGTATCAATGTGCATGCCAAAGGCCGTTTTTCGATTCAGACCCTGACTCGGAACTCGGCCCTGCTGTATTTCTTTGGCATAAAAGTGTATGAGCCTCTGGATTCGGCTTATAGCACGCCTATCCAGACCCTTGCTTCGTTCAACGCGACCGTCACATGCGAACAAGGAGTCTTCGCCTTCAAAAAGCAAAAATTTATAGGGAATGGAAATGAGAACTGGGAGGAGGATTCATGGCCGTGCCTGCTTTATCATGCGCGCTATATATTTGAACCTGACCCGCTCTATCCACTAATCGCGAACAATCCCGCAAACCTGCCAGAAGGACAAACGCCAGGCCCGGCCCATTACTATCGTTTGGGAGATCAACAGGAACTTACCAGGAAAGAATTGCTTCATATGGGTATCTCGCCTATTGAAGAAGGTTGTTCCGGGAAGTAGTCATCCACAAAAAATTTGTAACGCCGCTCCATTGCTTGAACGTGTTAGCACAATGACCGAGACATACAACGATGTGTAATACAGAGTGGTCATGTGCAAAGGAGAAAACTGCATGTTTTTTCACGTTCAAAAGCTGATCAATGAGATCGTTCCTGACGAGCCTGATCCCGCTGCGGCAAATGCATTGCAGGAAGGTCTGGGCGGGCAATTTGGTGAGATGCGCACGATGATGCAGTACCTCTTCCAGAGCTTTAACTTCCGCGGCAAAGCCAAACCCTACCTCGATTTGATTCAGGGAGTCGGGATAGAGGAAATTAGCCATGTGGAGTTGATCGCGACCACCATCAACCGCCTCGTAGATGGCGCGCCTGGCTATAAGGCGAAAGGGGGCGTGTTCGGCGCCGCGACCCAAAACGTGCCTGGACAGAATGGCTCCACGCCTTTAAATATGGCCCTGCACCAGGGAAATATTCACCACTTCCTGGTGGCCTCACAGGGGGCGATGCCTATTGATGCCGCGGGCAATCCCTGGTC
This sequence comes from Ktedonobacter sp. SOSP1-52, assembly GCF_016587395.1. Lineage (NCBI taxonomy): Bacteria > Bacillati > Chloroflexota > Ktedonobacteria > Ktedonobacterales > Ktedonobacteraceae > Ktedonobacter > Ktedonobacter sp. SOSP1-52. The sequence goes on along the minus strand of NZ_BNJH01000005.1, from coordinate 530,347 downwards.
TGGCTCATATGTCTACAATAGTGGGAATCTCACGCTCGATCTCCTCTACAATTTGATGCTGGAGGCAACGGGGCGTTTACAGAAATGCCGTATGTATGAAATGACCGATAATAAGACGGCACGCTCCACCATCTCTTACCTGATTGTACGCGATCACGCGCATGAGAACGTTTACGCCAAGGCCCTGGAATCGCTGGGTATCAACTGGGGGAAAGTCCTTCCCATCCCAAACTTCGATGCCACCAAGTTTCCCGAAGTACGCACGCTTATGGAGAAGGGTCTTCATAATCAGCAGTATCACTGGCGGCTTGATGGCTCTGAGATGGCCAAGGTCTTTCAGGGGCTGGCGCCCTCTGTTACCGGCGGACCACTGGAGGTACCCGAGAAACCACCTGAAGGTGTCCCTTTTACGCCCGGTCCTGAGCGGCCAGAAGAGTTCTCTCCCGGCCTGACACCTGAGATTATGGAACTGGTTGAGCAAGTGAGTAAGTTGAAGTAGGACAACCTCCCGTCCTTTAGTATATACTAGAGACTATTCTGGCTCTGTTTGATTACAGTGATCGGGATAGTCTCTTTTTGCAAGCGGTTAATCCCCATACACAATTATCAATAAAAGAACTATCAATAGAAGAACTATCAGGAAAGGCCTACACCATGTCAGTGGCAGAGAATAAAAAAATGATGCTTGCGCTCTACAAGGCTTTCAATGAAAAAGACCTGGCAGGGATAGAGCAAGTCTTCACCGAAAGTTTTGTGGACCACTCAACGCCTGAGCAGACTGTGGGGCCAGAAGGCGTGCGGGCGTATTTTGCAACATTATATGATGCCATTCCTGATTTGCGTATCACTATCGATGACCTGGTCGCCGAGGGCGACAGAGTTGTGATACGCACAAGCTGGCGGGGCACGCATGCCGAGAGCAAGAAAGCGGTGTATCGAAGCCTGATCCAGATCTTCCATATCAGTCAGGGAAAAATTCAGGGGGAGTGGAATGAGGGCGGAGATTTGCTCCCAAATGATTGACATCGGTCACCTTGCAAGGTATACCATAGCAAGAGATCAGTGATATTTATCTGCACTCCAAGGAGGGGACAATGACCAAACCATTATCCGTGCGTGCTCAAAGTACCGGCACCAGCACCTTTACCATTGACTCTGGCAGCGAGCATCGCATCGTTTTAAGCTCAGTAGAAGAAGACCAGGGTCCCAGCCCCATGGAGGCGCTACTCGGAGCGCTGGCTGGCTGCGCTGGCATTGGCATCCTCTCGATTCTGCGCAAGATGCGCCAGGATGTCACCCATTACGAGATCCGCGTCCATGGCGAGCGTGCCGAGCAAGATCCCAAGATATTTACCGATATTACCGTCGAGCATATCTTTACTGGCATCAGTTTACGCCCGGAGAGCATCCAGCGCGCCATTGAGCTGGATACAACCAACTACTGCGGCGTCAATATCATGCTTGGAAAGAGTGCCGCAATCAAGCACACCTTTCAAATTCACGAGGCATCTGAGCCAGAGGCGCAGCTTCCTGCGCTATGATTTTTTGACCAGGAGAAGTCAACCTGTCCAAAGGGACTAAGGCTTTCTGTCCTCTTGCACAATCCGCAGCGCATCTTTTTCAGGTACAGTACGAGCAGAGAAAACAAAGAACGTACGACTGAAAGAGAGAAACTCGCATGCCACATACACAAACCGCTCTGATTACGGGAGCATCAAGAGGACTGGGCCTCGCTTTAGCTCGCCAGCTTGCGAAAGAGCAGTGGAACCTGATTATTGATGCGCGTGGAGATGAGGCCCTGGAGGCTGCTCGCCAGAAGCTTGCTCGCGAGACGCAGGTAATTGCTATCGCCGGAGATATCACAGACGCTGCACATCGCCAGGCGCTCGCCGACGCGCTACACACAATTGGTTCTCTCAATGTCCTCGTCAACAATGCCAGCATCCTGGGACCCAGCCCTCAACCTCAGCTGCTGCAGTATCCACTTGAGACGCTGGAACAGGTCTACCGCACCAATGTCATCGCCCCCCTGGCACTGCTGCAAACGCTCCAGCATTCTTTACAGCCAGGGGCCAGGATTCTCAATATCACCAGTGATGCTGCCATCGAGAATTACGCGGGCTGGGGTGGCTATGGCTCAAGCAAGGCTGCGTTGGAGCAACTCTCACATATCCTGGCGGCTGAGCAGGAGGCCTGGCGTATTTACTGGGTCGATCCCGGCGATATGCGCACCCAGATGCACCAGGAGGCCTTCCCAGGCGAGGACATCTCTGATCGTCCGCTACCAGAGGAAAGCATCCCGGGCCTGCTTCAACTCATCAAGGGCGACTATCCCAGTGGTCGCTATCAGGCACGTGCCCTGCCAGGGAAGGACGCACACTCATGACCAGCTTACCCATCTGGACAGCGTTAGACGCATCGCTTGATTTCGTGTTGCCAGCCGAGCTTGAGGCGACCAGGCCGCCTGAGGCTCGCGGCCTGGCGCGCGACGAGGTGCGCCTGATGGTCTCGTATCGCGCCAATGACCATATTATTCATGACCGCTTCCGTGAGATAGAGCACTTTCTGGAGCCAGGCGACCTGCTCGTCGTCAATACCAGCGGAACGATGAATGCCGCGCTCAGCGCGACCCGCGCGGACGGCACTCCCTTGGAAGTCCACCTCTCGACACATTTGCCCGCCAATCTGTGGATCGTTGAGGTTCGCCTCAAACGGGAAGAGCAAACGTTCCCGTTCTCTGAGATGCGGGCTGGCGAACGGGTGCCGCTGCCAGGAGGAGCCTCGCTGCACCTGCTCACGCCATACAGCGCCGGAGAAGGGAGGCTCCAACCAGCCAGGCAACGGCTCTGGATCGCGACCCTTGAGCTTGCTTCACCACTTCAGGAATATCTCGCGCGCTATGGCTTCCCCATTCGCTATAACTATGTGCCCGAAGCCTGGCCGCTTGAGTACTATCAGACGGTCTACGCGACAGAGTATGGAAGTGCCGAGATGCCCTCGGCGGGGCGCGCCTTTACGCCTGAACTCATCGCGCGCCTGGTTGCTCACGGAATTCAGATTGTGCCCCTGCTGCTCCATACCGGCGTTTCGAGCCTGGAGGAGCATGAGCCACCATATGAAGAATACTATCGTGTGCCTGTAGAAACCGCCAGATCTATAAATGCTGCTCACATTAACCATAAACGTGTCGTCGCGGTGGGCACGACGGTTGTACGCGCTTTGGAGACCGTCACGGACGTAGATGGTGTCACGCATCCGGGGGAGGGATGGACACGCCTGGTGATCACGCCACAGCGTGGCCTGCGAGCGATCAACGCCTTGCTTACAGGTCTACATGAGCCGCGTGCCTCGCACTTGCTTATGCTCGAAGCGCTGGCCGGTCGTGAGCATTTGCGGAAGACCTATGCTGCAGCGTTGCAAGAGCAATACCTCTGGCATGAGTTTGGCGACCTGCATCTCCTGCTGCCATAAGGCGGCAGGAGAGGAGTCCGACGTTGGGGGGGACGACATTGCGGGAGGGCTTTTTGGCTTCTCGATGCTCGGTAAAATGAAAAGAAAGTGGCATGCTAGCTACTGACAGGGTCACATCAGTTTTCGAGGAATCGAGGCACACGCAATGAAACGACAACCTCAATATATGCCCGGCGGAAATGTTCCACCTTCCTTCGCGGGGCAGCATCCCGCGAGACGCCTGCCCACCTTTTATGCCAGAGCCGTCACGACGCCGCAGCCACATGTCTTTGCCCAGGCGGCCGAGTATGCGCGCTGGAGCCTGGTCTGGATCCAGCTCGTCTTGCTGCTGATTATTCCCGCGGCGCTTGGTCTGCTGCGTAGTGTGCTCAGAGATACCTCCAGCGGGATCGATACGCGCTCAAACGTCTTCTTTGGCTTTATGGATGTATTAACCGTGGGCGCGACCATCGCGGCCTTTGGCCTCAAGGTCGTCTTTGTGCCACTCCTGTTCTTCGTGGGCGCGGCCCTGCAATACCTGCTGGCGCGGGCCTTTGGCGGTCATGGGCGCTTCGTCTCTCACTGCTTCGATATGCTGCTCTACCAGGTCCCGCTGGCATTTATTGGCGCGCTCATTATCACTGTCTTTGTGGCACTGCACTTCTCAACGCTTTTCTTTGCGCCCATTATCAGTGTCGCGCTCTTCTTCTATGGCATCTTTGTCAACACCTCGGTTGTCATGGGCGTCCACGGGCTGAACCGCGAGAAGTCAATCATAACTGTGGCTATCCCCTACATCCTTGGCGTCATGGCAGTTTGTGGCCTGCTCGCTGTGCTCGCGCACTCTATCGCGAATATGCTACACATGGCACATTAAAATTTAGGATGTAAGGGCCTCGCCCTACAGGCCAATGCAAACGCCATAACGATGAGATCAAAACACGAATCCGCTCCTTATAGTATATAGGTTATATAGAGGCTGGATAAAAAGCCATAAAGGAGTTACAGAGGAGCCGCTCGCATACGACTGTTCAGGCTGTGGCTCCGGCCTGTGCCTGGGCGCAGGTCAGGGCGGTCTGAATAAAGAGCTTGGCTCCTGGTGGCGCTGCATCCTGCGACTTGACCGCGAGACCGATCCGCAGATCCTGAGGGGGATTAAGTGAGAGGGCGACAACACCCTCAAGCTTACTGGGGAGAAGTTTGCGTGGCATTAAGGTAATGCCCAGCCCCTCACGGACCATGGCCAGAATCGTCGCGGTATCGCTAGCCTGATAGCGAATTTGCGATTTATACTTGTCTAGCACAAAGCCAGCTCTGCGCATCAGGTTCAGCGAGCATTGAGTCTTCTCCATCACAAAGCCCTCTTCGCGCAGATCTTCTGGCGTAAGCGTCTTGCGTGTCTGGAGCGGATGTCCAGGTGGAAGTAGCACGCAGAGTTCATCAGTCGTTAGCAACGTTCCATCAATCCCTGGCGCGGGTAGCAACACAAAACCCACATCGATAACCCCCTGCTCGATCCAGTCTCCCACCTCGTGCATGGATCCCTCAAAGAGCACCACTTCAATGTCGGGATATGCGACGCGAAAGCGCGTCAACATGCTAGCCAACAAACGCGGAGGAATCATCGATTCGATACTTCCCAGGCGCACCTTCCCCGCTGCCTCGCCACGCGCTACCTTTGCCTCTTGCTCAATCGCCTCGGCCTGGGCCACGAGCAGGCGCACATGTGGAAGGATCTTTTCTCCAACACGAGAGAGCGAGACAACGCCCTTACGATTACGCTCCAGCAGCGTCACGCCCAGCTCGCTTTCAAGCGCTGAGAGCGCGTGACTTACTGCCGATTGTGTCAGGTTAATGGTATAGGCCGCCTCCGTGAAACTGCCCGTTTCAGCCAGGGCCACAAAACTTTGGAGCTGTGAGAAGTTCATATGTATGTCTTTCATAAGTTTATGACAAGTATGATTTGCGCTCATTATACAAAATCAAGTATACTGCTGACAAGCAAGTAATAAATGATCAATCCGCTTCACCATCTGGGATGGCGTGGAGTGCTGGGAGTGTGGGAGTTGGTGCGTACGCACCAACTCCCACACTCCCAGCACTCCACGGGTGAGAGATTGAAAATAACCTATTGGAGCTATGATGGCTGAAAACATTTTATCCATACAACCTGATGAGCAGAATAATGTACCCTCTACTACTGATACTCAAGTGGATATGCAGAAACAGGGAGAGAAGCCCTCAGCACGCATTCGGGCACGTCATGTCTTGATTCTAGGTGGGCTGGGAGCGCTGGGGCCGCTGGCGAATGATATGTATGTCCCCTCGCTTCCGACCTTGAGTCATGATTTGGCGGCGACGACCTCGCAGGCACAGTTGACCCTGAGCGCCTTTATTCTTGGCCTGGCCCTGGGACAGATAGTCGCGGGACCGATCAGCGATGCCCGGGGCAGGCGCTGGCCTTTGCTTATCGGCGTCGCAGTCTATGTGCTCACATCGCTACTCTGTGCCATTGCCCCTTCCATGGCAATCCTCATTCCCCTGCGCTTTATCCAGGGTGTAGCGGGCGCGGCTGGCGTGGCGCTGGCCCTGGCGATGGTCAGCGATCTGTACAGCGGAATTACCCAGGCACGCTTCTTCTCCCTACTGATGCAGATCAACGGCCTGGCTCCGATGCTCGCGCCGCTGCTTGGTGGTCAGCTGCTTAGAGTGACCTCCTGGCATGGCATTTTCGTCACCCTCGCACTCGCCGCAGTGCTGCTGCTCGCCGTCTCGGCGCTTGGACTTGGAGAGACACTGCCTGTTAGCCAGCGCCAGCGTGGAGGCATCACAACAACCCTGAGTGCCTTCCGTGAATTGCTAATGGACCGACGCTTCGTAGGCTATGCCCTCTCCTGTGGCTTTGCCTTTACCGCCTGCATCATCTACATCTCTGTCTCACCGTTTGTTTTACAGAACATCTATGGGATCTCGCCCCAGTTGTTGGGTATCATCTTCGGTATTAATGCCCTGGGTATCGTCATCATGGCCCAGGTCAATGCCAGGCTAGTTGGCCGTGTTCCCTCACAACATCTTCTGAGCTATGGCTACGCCATGATCGCCCTTGGGGGTATGGCCCTGCTCGTGGTTGTCCTGAGCGGTATCGGGCTTATCGGCATCCTGCCAGCCTTTTTTATCCTGACCTCCAGCCTTGGTCTCATCATGCCGAACGCGACAACGCTGGCGATGGCAAATACGCGAGCGGCTGGAAGTGCCGCCGCCCTGCTGGGTGTCTTGCAACTGGCGATTGGCGCGGTCGTCGCCCCCCTGGTCGGCCTCGGCGGCAGCGCGAGTGCGCTGCCGATGGCAGCCTCTATCGCGGCCTTCGCCCTGGCGACCCTGCTCACCTTCATTCTCCTCTGCCGCCCCGCACGGGCATAATAATTGTTGCCAACAATAAGGCGGAGCGAGAGCATCATTTAAACGACTCGCAAAGATATACCGTACTCCAACAAGTTATAGGGTCCAGGTAGCCGCTACTGGCGTACGCAGCTACCTGGGCTGGCGCGATAATTCTTGCCTGCCTTATACTGCAAGGAGAGGGAGGGAAGAGTTGAGAGTCAGCCTCCAGAGCATACATTAGAAATGACCAAGCATCATGAAGAAGGGAATAAGTCAGCTCTACCTTAGCCTCTAGCAATGTGCTGTTGTACATGAGTTACCCGTACATATACATCGGCCTCTACCCCCTCTGGCAGCGCAATGGTCAGACGTTTCAGTACCCGCGTTTTATGGTTAGCCTGGCTCTGCCCTTCCAGGTGTTCCAGGCAGAATTGCAATCCCTGGGGCTGTTCGATGGACAGGCGCAGATTATGATGTTGGCCGTGGAGGATGGCAATGGCTCCGTCGACTTCGCAATCCAGCCAGGTAATAAAGGCTTCTTCCACCTGGTGGCTTCCCTGAGCAAACTGAAAATGGTCGTGTAGCCAGACACTACCCGCCCCGGCTCCTCGCGTGATCAAGCGCAGTTCCCGGCGGCCGCTAAGCAGATCTGGACAGGGGTAGGCCGCGGCAAATTCGAGCACGATCCGTTTTTCTCCATCCGAGTCGCTGGCATCCACGCTTCCCTGGAACGCACCGGAGAATGCACGGCCAGTACCCTGCAACAGGCCATCGATGCGTGGGACGCTGTGCCCGTAGGAATTGGCGAAAATGTTCTCGTAACGACGCGGCCCGAAGTAGTCCCGTGAATAGAGTCCCCGGCCGGGGTCTGTCAGCAGATTTTCGCCGGCGACGTGCAGAAGGAAGCTGCCCACATCATTGTGATTGTGCTCTTCGTCGTTGTGCCCCGCTTTGACGCTCAACACGACTGGCGCCCCCTGCTCAGTTTGCGTTACCAGCCGCGCGGTCCCACCCGCTGGCAGTTGAGTGTCCTCTGGTGGAACGCTGACAGGCTGGCTACCGTCCCACCAGAGGATATCGCGCAGCATCATGGGCAGGCGCCAATTATTGTCCGGCTCTTCTGGCTGGGTAAGCAGATTGAGGAGAGTTAACTCGCCAGTACGCAGCGCCAGGCGCGTGAGGATGCCAGGATGAAAGCCAACATGTTCATCGCAATCGGCGAAGCTGGCAAAGTTGGCGCCAGAGAGTTGCATTTTCGCGGGAAAGGCCGCGATCAGCTTCAACTTCTCACCCGCGAGCAGATCGATCTGGCCAGCACTACACGCGTACAAAAGCTCTGAGAGAGCCACAACGTTGAACAGGCCGTAATGCCAGTAGGCTACCCCCTCGCTTGAGCTACCATCTTCCGCGAAAGCCGTTTCCACAAAGGTGTGCAGCCCGGTGAGAGCAATTTCCAGAGCGCGCTGTATTCGCGCCGGCTCCGGCTCCAGTAGAAGGAAGGTTGCCGCGACCGAACTATTGCAAACGCCATTCCAGTTGCTCGCCCCCTGATACCAGGTATGCAGGTGAAAGAAACGCAGATACGGCTCGAAAATTCTGTGCTCAATCTCCGAGCGGACCCGCTGGCGCACCTCCTCATTAAGAGTCTCGCCGAGCAGGAGGAGAGTTTCGGCCAGCAAATAGCCCGTTTCGGCGGCAAAGAGATCGATCATATCTCGCTCATGGGCCGGAAGCACCCAGTTGCTCTCCTCACAGATGCTCCAGATATAATCCTGTACAACCTCGCGTAAAGCTGTCTGGCCGAGGAATAGACGCAGCGCGGCGGCGGAGAGGCGTGCCCGCTTGAGAAAATACGCGGCCTCGTAGCGACTGCGCTCCCCGCTCTCCCGAAAGAGGCGATACGCTGTATAGGTGGTCTGCGGGATTGTCCCGATCTCGGTCAGCAGGGACTCCGTCTGCCGGAGCACACGCTGGGTTTGCGGCGCATGCTCCAGCCGCTGCCGTGCTGAACGCGCCTCCTCCAGTTCAGGGAAAGCCAGACCTCGCGTGGGCAGCAGTTGTTGCAATTGTTGTGTTGCCACGCCGAAAATGGATGATAAAGAAGATGCCATGTGCCCTTGCCTTTCCAATCATCTACCTGATCGGTTCCAGAAAATATGCTCATCGACCAGCGCCTGCTGATCACTCCATGCTTTTCGAGTAGTCCAGTCGGCAGTTCCTTGCCAGAAGGGGTTTTGAGCAAGAAAGTGGGTCTGGAGCTATCAATTGAAGGTGTGAGTGTTGCACCACACGTTTTGCCGCCCGTCTCAATCCAGCCTCTCACGACATACGTCGTTGCGCGACAACAAACATGGTACGAGGTATTGCAGGATCTAGACGAACTGGCGGAGGGGCGTAAGGCCAGCGTCCATACCGCAGAGCGATTTCTCCCAAAGGAGAGACAGAGGCATCCCATCCTAAGTTGTGAAGCCATTGTTGCGGCTCGTCGACTCCAAACTGCCAGGCAACTCCTTGACGCCTGAGTTGTTCTTGATGCGATGAGGTCAGTGCTGCTTGATTGACGATGTCCAAGCTCAGCCAACTGTCAGCGGCAGCAAGCTGTGAGACGGTTTCCATGATGTGCAGCACAGTGCTTGCCTTCAAGTAAAAGAGAAGCCCCTCAATGATCCAGATGGAAGGGCATCCTGGGTCAAAACCAGCTTCGAGCAGTACCTGGGCCCAAGACCCTTCAAGATTGACCGACAAGGGAGTACGCTGGCACTGTGCAATGGCATGTGTCTGGGCAAGAAGGGGTTCCTTGTAGCTGAAGATCTCCTCCTGGTCAAGCTCAAAGAGGCGCACTTCAGGAGGCCAGGCGAGGCGATAGGCGCGAGTATCCAGTCCAGCCGCCAGTAGTACAATCTGACGGATCGAGGTGGCTCGCATCCAGTCGCCAAGCAGATCGTCCAAAAAACGTGTTCGCAGAACTGGCCAGAAACCAGGATCACCTGGTCGGCCTTTCACCCACGCCACATATTTTTCTCCAGCAAGTAGGGCAGCCAGCGGGTCAACGAACAGTGCATCACTACGTTCACTTTCACATGCTCGTAGCGCAGCCGTTCCTCTTGCCGTTCGAGCAAGTGGGTTGGAGGCACCTGGCGTGGGATGAACTGGTTGGTGCTGATCAGTGTCATCGCTCATGTCTCTTCTCTCCATTCTGAACGTAACTCATATCAGGGTCTCTTCCTCTCCCAATGAGTACAGACTCTCGGCAAGCGGCCCTTATATCTGGATCTCTAGAAACGCATCCTGCTCATTCCATACGGTTGATGTTCGCAGTTCTGTACAGAGCCTCTGCATTGTCGCCACCACGCTCTCCCTCTCTTGATCCCAGGCCCGCCGCGCTTGAAAATCTTGAATCACCGTAGGATAGAGCCGTAACCCCCTGATCCTCTGATCCTCTACCTCCACCAGGAAAATGAAGCTAAGATCGTTGCGCTCAATACGATCAACCGCGTAATCATCGATAAAGTCACCAGCGCAATACAGAATCGGTCTCTCTTTGTACAGCTCGATTCCGCGCACTACATGACCGGAATGGCCAAAAACAATGTCAGCTCCCTGCTCGATCAAAGCATGCGCAAAGGGGACCTGCTCCGCTGGAGGGGTATAACCCCAGTTTGGTCCCCAATGAGCCGATACGATCAGCAGGTCCACCTTCTCTTTCGCCTTCCTGACGATCTCCAAGAGTTCTCCCGCCCGCTCATCCTTCAAGTCAATAGGCACATACCACACTCCGGGCAGCTCTTCAGTTGCCTCCCATTCTGGCTGGTTATCCGTCAACGCGATTAGCCCCAACCTTTTCCCCTTTGCTTCCCACACCGCCACTTCGGCGGCCTCAGCCTTCTTTCGACCAGCCCCCGCGGTATAAATGCCAGCAGCACGCACCACTTCAAGCGTCTCAAACAATCCTTCGTAATGAAAATCAAGGGCATGATTATTGGCAAGCGACACAGCAGTAATATGAGCCGCCTTGAGGACCTCTACATTTTTTGCATCTGAGCGAAAGTGAAATACTTTGGGGGTCGCTCTCCAGAACGATCCATGATCCGCCAGGGCACATTCGAGGTTACAGATGCGCACATCTGCCTGTTGGAAAAGAGATAATGTATCCCCCCACGGATAGGTTGGAGGCTCTTCCATTAAAATCTGGTTTATGAGCCGCCCCAGCATCACATCGCCAACGAAGAGAAGCCGCATATGCCTTCTCCTTCCTCGCCATGAACCATTCAATCTGCCTTGACTCTCACTGCCTTCTCTCCCTTGAATTATATATCTTGCTGTAGATAAGTGTATTTAAAACTCTCTCTTTCAAGTTTCTTCACTCCACAAAGATGGGCCATGATCAAAATTACTTGCGCATGGCATTTACTAATGAAATGGGTGGTCAGTTCTCTTTTTGAGAGGGCTGGGCACCCATTCCATTAGTACGTTTATACCCCGCTCCTCTTGTATGTCTATTTCTGAATTTGTTGGGTCTGTGTGGCATGGACGATCGTGACTTCGCTGGCTGGGATCCAAGCCTGGCGATGGGAGAAGTTGATCTCATACCACAGGGTAGTGGAGTTATCCTGCACGATGGTATATCCCGAGTCGAAAATCGCCCCATTGGGGACGCCACCCAGAATATGGCCGGGAATAGGATTGCCATAGACGAAGACTTGAGAGACCCCACTCTCGTTGATGCTCACCAGCGTGCCCGTTCCCTCGGTGACGTTAGCTCCCGGAGGGATCGCCAGCCAGACCAGTTTTCCGTCCTGGAACTGGCTGGAGGGATTCAAGTGAACCTGGTCATCCTCGCCATACCAGATCTCGTATAGCGTATCTCCTGTCCCCGCCGGATCCTTGACCTTAGCCAGGTAGGCATAGCTGATATCGGTCTCGATATTGTTCGTCTCGTCGGTAATGTCGGTGGGGTCGCTATACTGCGGGATGCGCCCCGAGGCGGTGCTGGGGCCATTGTAGAGATAGTAGAAGTTGAAGTCGGCAGGCGATTCCACTCCGCCTTTCTCCAGATGATTTTTCGTGTGCAGCTCGATGGTTCCCTTCGTGGGTGTCTCCTGCGGATAGGGGATGCCCTGCTGATGGATCAGCCCCAAGTAGTAGTCCCACATCCAGTATGGACCTGGATCAACGTGGTTAGGGCCGTACGGATACAACGGGGGTGGCACCGTGCCATGCGCCACGATATCATTGCGAGACAGTGGCAGATGGTACTTGGTGAGCAAATAGGCCACCAGCTTGGCCGAACCCAGGTACTGGGCCGCGTTGTACCACTGGAACCCGGTCGCATCAAAGCCCACGTGTTCGATACCGACCGAATGCTGATTATACCAGTAGTTGCCACAATTATACGTAAAATCCTCATCATGGACTACTTGATAAACCGTGCCATCCGAGTCCACAATATAGTTGGCGGCGGAACCAGGGGCAGTTTGAGGATCGGTGTTCTGGAAAACATTGAGAGCGTCCTGCAAGGAGCCTTCGGTGTCATGGATGACTACGTAGTCCACTGGCAGCGGATAGCCCGCATCAGTGCGCTCCTCGTAGTTGCAGGGCGGGTAGACAGTTTGGGATAGTGTGCAGTCGAAGGTGTTGGGATCTAGAATGCAGTTGACCGCGGCAGAATAGTCGCCGGTGGGCGTATTGCTGCAGCCGTTTGGCAGTGTGCTGGTTCCCTGGACTGCCGCAGCCGTGGCCTTATTGGGCTTGACCGCCTGAGCCGCCAGGGTTACCATCTCTCCGGTGTCGCTCTGGATATTGAAGCCGGTGCCCAGAATCTGGTAGAGCGCATCGGCATACATCAGTGCTGTCGAGCGCACAGTGGCGTGGCCGTACGCGGCAACCGCACCATACCAGTCGGAGAGATTGGCGGGCAGGGTATGACTGGCAGAGAGCCGTAGGGCCTCGGCCCGCAGGACTACTGCGCCGCCGCGGATATTGGTGGCGATGTCGGTCTTGAACTGAGCTACATTGACGTGCAGCAGGCTGGCGGCCTGGTCGAGAGTATCGGTGTGCTTGTTTTTGACCAGGTGCATGCAGCCAAAGCCGTTGTCGATGCTGGGAGAGCCGTGGTGCATGCTCAGGCGTCCCTCCATGTAGCAGAGGGCTTTGAGCAGGGTGGCGGGCACGCCGAATTCGCTGCTGGCCTGTTCGAAGGCCGAGCCGATTGCGCCGCTGCTGACCGTTTGTGCGCTGGCTGGGGAAGGTTCTCCCAGGAGCCCTGCGAGCAGTACAAGCAGGGTAAACAAGGCTGGGAGCGAGAGGCGAGCGAAAGCTATGCGTCGATGCATCATAGTTAAGTACTACCTCCATGCAATACATGTTTCACAAAAGATGCGAGCGAACAGAGGGTCGGGGAAAACCAGTGATGATAGGCTCCGATTCGGATCCATCGCCACCAATATTAAGAATAACATATTGACCAGCTTTAAAGAACAAAAACAACAAGCCTCTTTCTGGTCACGCTCGCGATATCTCTTGCACCTGGCTTTCCCACCCTTCTTTGGGGGCTATGATTCGGTTTGCCAACAGTATCACTTTGCGTGAATCAAAAGAGTCCAAAATGAGGGGCATCCGGCGCATCGCTTTGGGTAGGCTGGTATAGTGAAAGTACATGCAGGTGAGAGACCTGCACTATTCAGGCACCAGAGCAGGCATTCTGTGCCTGGCCTCTGGCATCTGACTTTCGTGCTCGAACAGCAGCACACACACTCAATGAAATGCCACTACTAGCCGTAGAACCGCAAGAGGACAAGGACCATGAAGAAACGACCACTGAACCTCGCCTTAGAGACCAGTGAGGTGCCTCAACCTATGGCAGACGGACTTGGCGCAACCGACCCGGGTCCGCGCAATGTCTTGCTAGACCTCCAGAATCCTGATTTGCTGACCCCGCCTCATACCGACGCTGGCACGATTCCTAATTTGAAGTTCTCGTTTTCCAATGCGCATAATCGGCTCTCTGAGGGAGGCTGGGCGCGCGAGGTGACGGTGCGGGAATTGCCCATCTCGACCACGATGGCAGGCGTGAATATGCGCTTGACCGCAGGTGGGGTGCGAGAGTTGCACTGGCACAAGGAATCCGAATGGGCTCTCATGCTCAATGGTCGCGCCCGCCTGACGGCGATGGATCAGGATGGGCACAACTTCATCGAGGATGTCAGCGAAGGAGACCTCTGGTTCTTTCCTGCCGGCATTCCGCACTCGATCCAGGGTCTGAAGGAGGGCTGCGAATTCCTGTTAGTGTTCGATAACGGCAGCTTCTCCGAGAATGAGACCTTCCTGATCACCGACTGGTTCGCACACACACCCAAAGAGATCCTGGCAAAGAACTTCGGTGTGGCAGAAAGCAATTTTGCCAGCATTCCAGCGCATGAGCGCTATATCTTTCAGAGTGATGTACCTGGCGAGTTATCTGCCGATCAAGTCTCTGCCCCCAACGGCACCGTGCCACAGAGCTTCGTCTATCGGTTGATGGAGCAGGAGCCGATTCACAGCAGGGGTGGGATGGTACGCATCGTTGACTCGACCAACTTTCCCGCCTCAACGACGATTGCTGCGGCGCTGGTGGAAGTTGAACCGGGCGGGTTACGGGAGTTGCACTGGCACCCGAATAATGATGAATGGCAGTATTACATCGAAGGCCAGGGACGTATGACTGTGTTTGCGTCCGGGGGCAAGGCTCGCACATTCGACTACCACGCTGGGGACGTGGGCTATGTTCCATTTGCCATGGGGCACTATATTGAGAATACGGGCGAAACGCCGCTGCGCTTCCTGGAGATGTTCAAGAGTAATCGTTTTGCTGACGTGTCGCTGAACCAGTGGATGGCGTTGACCACCCCTACCCTGGTGCAGGACCATCTGCATCTCAACCAGACGGTCATGGATACGCTGCATAAGCAGAAGCAACCAGTGGTCATTTGAGGCGCGCAGATGTAGAGGGCGTAAACTCGAAAGAGAGTGTTCCACAAAAGCATGATATAGGCGCTACTTAAAACAGGAGCAGCTGCTAGCCTTTGTAGCGTACACGCTTTTCATAGCGCCGTTGGAGTGAAAGGTTACGCTCGATCCCCCCTTCAATATTGTCTGAAACAAAGGCCGGAACATCTTTGCCACGCGATTGCAATACGTTGACTATTTCGCTATTCAAAAGCTGAGCAACCAGGACACCTATCAACGACGAGGCCGAACAGATCTGCTCAGATGAAGGCAACGCCAGCAGCGTATCGCCACAGCTCGTACAATTATCGATCACAATGTCAGCAAGTTCATAGAGCTTCTGACCGCCAGGATGGCGTGAAGGGGTCTCCCTTGTATGCTTCAGCGATGTGAGGACAATGAGCTGGTGCTGGCGCTGTTTTATCTGAAGAGCATATTCAACAACAGCGGCATTAACCCCCGATTGCGAGGCAATCAAAAAGACATCGTGCGGTTCGATCCGGTGGTAGGAGAGTAATGCAGCTCCCGCCGTCAGGTCACGCTCACATTCCAGGCTACGAACACGTTTCAATGACCAGTCACCATAAAGTGCGAGATCTTCAAAATCGATGCGATTAATCGGCGCGAGACCACCGGCACGATGGACCAGTTCGGCAGCGAAGGCGCGTGAGTGCCCTGATCCAAAGGTGTGAATGACACCTCCATATTCAATGCATTCGGCACAGACCTGCGCCGCTTGCTGAATGGCTTCGGTCTGTGTTGTGAGAAGTTCTTCCTGTATGTGGAGGAGTTGTAGCCAGCACGCTTGTAGCGAAACAGGTTGATCGTGATGTTCGTTCATATTTTTCCTTTTTTGCAACACAACCCTTTTATGACGCGACGGTCGGCTCCTGCATACCTTCCTGCATAGAGGCCCTGGACATATTGGGGGTATTGTGGGCAAAGCCGATATTGCCACGGTGATCGACCATGATCAGGCCACCGGTTCCACTGGCCCTGGCGCCCAGCACTTTGATCGCAGCCTCGGCTGCCTCCTGAGCATTCATACCACCAGCTACAAAATCACTGGCACGTTTGGCAATGAGCAGACGGATGAAATCCTCACCATAGCCGGTACAGGAGACAGCGGCATCTTCGTCGGCGTAGTAGCCGCAACCAACCAGCGGTGAATCGCCGACGCGTCCGGGATATTTGTTGAAGATGCCACCAGTTGAGGTGGCGGCGGCTAAATGCCCCTGGCTGTCGATGGCGACCGCGCCGACCGTGCCATGCTTCTCCCCTTCCTGGAGCTTGCCCTCGTCGAGCGCCTTACGTGCCGCTTTCCAGCGTTCGTGCTGGTCCTCGGTGAGCAGGTCTTTTAGCTCACACAGAGAGATGCCCCTTTCCTGCGCAAATTGTTGTGCCCCTTTGCCGACCAGCAATACATGCGGGCTTTCCAGCACCTGGCGCGCCAGCGAAATGGGATTTTTGATCAGCTCGACGCCCGCGATTGACCCAACCTGCAAGGTGTGCCCTTCCATCATGCCGGCGTCCATTTCGATCTTGCCGTCCAGGGAGAGGTAGGAACCGGTGCCCGCGTCGTAGAGTGGGTTATCTTCCAGAGATCTCACAGCGGCTTCGACGGCTGCGAGCGCGGTCCCGCCGCTCTGTAGCACGTTCCAGCCAATGGCGGAGGCTTCTTTGCAGCCCTTGCGCGCGCCCTCTATTCTTTCAGGAGCAATGGTTCCCGCTCCTCCGTGAACAATGATAGCGATAGGCATAAATAATGTATGTACTCCTGGTGTTTGATATGGTTGGGTCCATTGTATCATGCAACCTGGCTGTATTGCTAAACGGGGCGTGCCGCCCGCATGAAGCCGGCCACCCCTTGCGGGTGGCCGGCTTCATGCGGAACATGAGTGAGATGTATCACCAGAATTTGCCAATGTTGTTTACGATTGGCAATCCGCTCCTCGCCACCCAAATGAGCAGGCTCCAGCCAGAAATTGTCTTGTACGCTCCACTGCGGTTTGTCGTGTACGAGATCAGGAGTGGTGCGCCAACAACGCATGGCGTTTCAAATCTGGCTATGAGCCGAATACTGTTGGTATTTACATAGAGAGTTGCAACAGGGTGATAGAGTATGCCTAGTACTCAACGGGCAGTTATATCAATTCATCATTGAGCAAAGGGAGAAACACATGGAAGAACGAGACGAACGAGACGCGCCAAAGGTCGGTGAATGTTCCTTTCTCGGTAGGCAGGCCGTGGGCGGGAAACCCGCCCACACGGAATCGAAGGAGGACAGGGGAACCGAGTCGGAATCGATACCGCGCCTCCAACTACCTATGCCAGACCTTCAGTTGGTCCGCCTCGATCACGCGCCAGCCCTGCTTGCGTTCGAGCGGGAGAATCGGGCCTACTTCGCGGCGTCGATACCGGATCGGGGGGACGAGTTCTTCGCCGAGTTCGACACGCGGCTTGCGCAACTGCTCAAGTGGCAGGCAGCCGGGACGGATTACTTCCACCTGCTGGTGGCCGAGGGCGGCGAGGTGGTGGGGCGGGTGAACCTGGTTGAAGTGACAGACGGGTCGGCGGAACTGGGGTACCGGATCGCGCAGAAGGCCGCGGGGCAGGGACTGGCCACAGCGGCAGTGCGCAAGGTGCGTGAGCTCGCCATCACAGAGTACGGACTCGCCAGGCTGCGCGCGAGGGTCACACTGGACAATCCAGCCTCGCGCAAGGTGCTTGAACACAACGGATTCGTCGCCGTCGGTGAGCTCACGCTCAACGGCAAGCCAGCCATGTCCTACATCTGCGAACTTCGGTGATGCAATGCACTCGTGTAACTCCCAACACTATTCTGGCCGCTTTTCCAATAATTGCCCCAGGTCGGGTAAGCTACCCTGAACAACTTGTTCACCAGGATAATTATGGGATTTTCGTCAGAATAAGGTTGGGAGTTACACACCTGGAGGCCAAAAGATGCCGCGAGTATCCATCCAGAGGCGCAGGCACGTATTGCAGATGAACTGAGTCACCCGTATAGCTTCATCAATGGCGCGATATTGAGCCTGTGTCCCGTCCACTTTGTACGCGTAGATGAGCATGCGGATTTACAAATAATTATATACATAAATTCAAAAAGGGGTACAGGCTCTTGACAATGTCTCGTCAGAACAGTATCATAGCAATATGACGTTAACGTTAACTTTGAGGGGGAGCGATGAACGAGCGTATGCGGATCGGAGATTTGACCGAACGGGCAGGGGTAACTCCGCGCACCGTGCGTTATTACGAGAGCATCGGGCTGCTTCCCCCAGGCGAGCGCGAGGGGCATGGTCAGCACTACTATACAGAAGAGACGCTGGCCCGCCTGCGCAAAATTGACCAGCTCAAGAAGCTTGGGCTGAGCCTGGAAGAGATACGCGACGTGATCGATCTCTACTTCACTGATCCAAGTGGGGTACAGCCAAAGCAGAAGGTTCTCGCTATCCTGCGCCAGCATCTCGCCGAGGTGGACCAGAAGGTCGGCGCGCTTCAGCAATTTCGCGCTGACCTTCTGGTCCATATCGCGCGTTTCGAGAACTGGCTTGAAGAGCGGGAAAATCTCTAGTTTTTTTTGCCCAAAACATGACGTTAACGTAATGTTTAACGTGACCATCTTATACAAAAGGAGTGGAAAAATGAGCGAAACGATTGGATTTATTGGACTGGGCCAGTTAGGTTTGCCAATGGCGACCAATCTGCTGCAAGCGGGATATGCGTTGCGCGTGTACAACCGCACCGCGAGCAAAGCGGAGCCGCTGGTGGCTCAGGGCGCGCAACTGGTGGAGCGACCAGCTGACGTGGCGACGAGCGGAGGAATTGTCGCGACCATTGTGTGGGATGACACGGCTCTGGAAAGCGTTGTCATGAGCGATGGTTTTCTAGAGAAGCTGGGAGCGGGCGGAGTGCATATTGCGATGAGTACGATCTTGCCTGAGACATCGAAGAGGCTGGCCGCCCTTCACGCGCAACATGGCTGTACCTATGTCGAAGCGCCGATCTTTGGCAGGCCTGAAGCAGCCATCGCCCACAATCTCTGGATTCCTTTCGCGGGTCCACAGCAGGCTAAAGATCGTGTCAGGCCACTTCTGCAAGCGATGGGAGGGAAAGGTATCTTCGATTTCGGCGAGGAGATCGGCGCGGCGAATATCGTCAAGCTCGTGGGAAACTTCCTGATTGTTTCAGCGGGACACTCTATCAGAGAAGCGCTCGCAATGGCCCGCAACAACGGAGTCGATCCAAAGGCAGTGATTAACATGCTCACAAGCACGTTATTCTCCGCACCCATCTATCAGAGCTATGGCCAGAGAGTCGCCGAACTCTCAACGCCTTTCACGAGCGCGATCCCGTTGAAGGATGTTGGCCTCTTTAAGAAGACCTCACAACAGGTAGAGATGTCTACACCTATTGCGGATCTGCTCTATGATATCCTGCAAAGCGCATAAGGATGAATGAGAGGCAAGATGTTCAGAGTCATTTCTTTCTCGTGAAGGTAGGACAGCCTGTAGATCCCAGAGTTAAATGGATCTACAACCTGGTGGGCACGATCCAGCGCGAGCAGGCAGCAATAGGCGTTTTTATTACTCTGGAGGAGTCGTCGCGTGATATGGTGATGGAGGCCCTCAAAGCCGGCTTCTATCACTCTCCAGGCTGGAACAAAGACTATCCGCGTATTCAGATAGTGACCATAGAAGAACTGCTGCACCAGGCGGAAGTGAAAATGCCGCCGCAATTTGGCACGTTTAAGCAGGCACAACGTGAGCGCCAGCAACCCTATGCACAGCAGGGAGATAGTACTGAGATGCAACAAGTTTCGATTGTGAGAAACACGCTGGCGGCAAAGATGATCCCGGAGACATGCATGAGTATCCAGGATCATCTCGTGTTTAAGCTGGCCCAGCTACAGGCTCATTCTCTGCCTCCGCACGGCCCTCCATCTGGCGCAGTGCGGGATTGAAGAGTAGGCTGAGCGTCGCGACGAGGTAAGCGGCAGCTATCAAGAAAAGCGTGCCTTGCACACCCAGACGCTCCACGCTGGCTCCAATGAGCAACAGTCCCAGGGGAACCGCGATCTGAGCCAGGGCAATCAGCGGTCCAAGTACCCGTCCGCGTATCTCCGCAGACACGCGTTCCATCGCTACTGTCATAATAATGGGATTGATCGGCGCGCTGGCAATGCCTCCTACGGCTGCTGCTAGCAGCATGGCCGGGAACACGGGCAGCAGTGCAAGTGTCCAGAACGGGAGCCCCATACCGATAAAGGCAAGAGTAAAGGTGACACGGCGCGGCAGCTTCACGCCAAGTATGCTAAAAAGGATGGAGCCGAACAACGCTCCGCCGCCAAAGGCCGCGGAGGCCAAACCGAAAGCCAAGACACTGCCAAAGTGTACTCTGGCGTAGATGGGCATCACGACAGCAAAAAACGAGGCGTCGAGCAGATTAGTGATAATGAGCACAAACATAATTGCCAGCATAAGCCGATCGCGCCAGAGTGTTTGAAAACTCAGCTTGAAACCAGCCTGCCATGATGGGATCTCTTCTGATGGAACATCGAAACGCTCCTCTGCTTGGATCTCTGCAATCCTGTGACCTTCTGGCGGAGCTTCACGATCTGTGCTGGTGCGAGATGCAGGCACGACGAGCGCAACGATGCATGCTGAGAGGAGAAAGCTTGTCGCATCTACCCAGAGCAGCCTGGTTGTGCCTACGATCACGATCAACGCACCCGCGAGAGGCGCTCCTAACAATCCAGCTCCGCGTTGGATAGCCTGCAAGATAGAACTGGCGAGCTCGAAGCGCATTCCGGTCAACTCCGCTAAATCAGGTAACAATACTGTACGAGCGGTTGTGCCCGGTGTATTGCAAAACGAGGCGCAAAAGACCAGTACGAGCAGCTGCCAGAAGGCCAACCCTACGGTGTAGTAGAGTAACGGAACAAGCGCAACCGCAAAGCCACTGGCCAGATCTGCCAGAATACTGATGCGTTTCTGACCCATACGATCAACCAATGTTCCCCCAAACGCTCCAGCCACGAGATTCGCCACGACTTCAACACAGGCAGTCAGGCCCATTTGGGCAGCGCTACCAGTTGTTTGCAAGACAAACCACGGGATGGCCAGCGCTGTTAACATACTTCCCAACACCGAAATGCCATTTGCGCCAAAGAGAGCCAAAATTGGCAAGCTCTCCCTTTTCATATCCTTGTGATGCTGTATCATGAAATCATTTCTTCCTTGCAATGCTCGTTCTTCGCAATGCTCGTTCTTCGCGCTTCCTGACTATTCTTGCGATTGCTCTGAGGGAGTGGATGCCTCGTTAGATTGGTGCTCGAGAGCCCTGGTGCGCCTGGCCTTTTGTGTGGAAGCCAAATCGTTGGGGTCCTGCAAGGGAGGGCGCTCCGGTCCCTCAAGCTGGGGTATAGCTTTGGCAAGCCAGGCAAGCTCAGCTTCCAGACGCGATTCGCCATAGCTGAAGACAAGTTCAGCATACTCATCAATAAAGGATCGACCGTTCTTTTGCCACGCGCGCAGTTCGTGCAACATCTGCTGTATCTCGCGGCGGCGCGCCTGGAGGTGCTCAAGCAGGGTTGTCCTCTCCTGGCCTGCCGGTCCCCAGAAGATCATTTTCAGTAAGAGTTCGTCGCGCATGGGAGGAGGAGAGTCCGAGGGCTGCTCCAACCACTGCGCCAGATCCTGCCAACCCTGCGCGGTCAATTCGTAGACTTTTCTGCGTCGTCCCTCACTCTCGGCTTGCTGCACTTCGATGAGACCATTCTGCTCAAGCTGTTTGAGGCGTGGATAGATACTCCCAAAACTAAGTGCAGAGAGCATCCCAGCTCCACCCTTCTCAAACTCGGCCTTCATATCGTAGCCTGAACATGGGGTAAAGCTGATGACTCCAAGAATAACATGCTCGCTATCCATAACCTGATTCCTCCAGTGAAATCAACACATCATGCTAATATAACACTATGATACAACACTATGATACAACACTATGATATATTAATATGATATATTGAAATAGTCAAGGGGGTCTAACTTCGCCATCCTAAAGTTCATTCTGAGATTGACAGAAACAAGCAAGTGAGGTAGATTCGGCTCGGGAGGTAGAGAGCATGAGAGGTCCCCTGCCAAGCCATCCAATTGAGTTGACCCATGTGGAACGGGCCGAGGATTTGAGCAAGATACGAGAAGTTTTTTTCTTTCTCTGCCAGTAGAATAGAGGCACTTACAAATGAGAAGACCTATTCTCCCTATGAGCTATCCCGAATGCCAGAGGGGGAGGAAGGAAGGAAACACCTATGAACACACATGATCAGCACCATTTCCCCAAAAGCCTCGACACCCCCGCGCTGCCTGAGGTGGTCGACCGGACCACCTGGCAGACGAAACTGGACAAGCTGCGCGTTCGGGAAAAGGCGCACACCCGCGAAGGGGATGCGATCGCGGCGGCTCGAAGGCGTCTGCCGATGGTGGAGGTAGACCCCACCATCCAGCTTCTTGGCCCGCATGGACCGATCACGTTGCTGGAGGTCTTCGAGGGCCGAAGGCTTCTGATCGTCTATTTTCACATGTGGCATACTGGTCAGCCCGCCAGCGCCCAGTGCGAGGGCTGCACCTTCTCCAACAGCCAGGTTCGCGAGCTGTCCTACCTGCATTCCCGCGACGTTACCTACGCCACGTTCTGCGAAGGTCCGTACGAGGAGAGCATCCGTTACCGTGACTTCATGGGTTGGGATGTTCCGTGGTACTCGGTGCCGCAGGACACCGTGGACCAGCTGGTCGCAGACCGGCACTTCGGCATCCTGGTCAGCTATCTCCGAGACGGTGACCATGTCTTCGAGACCTACTGGACCACCGGCCGCGGCAATGAAGTGATGGCACCGTCGTACGGAATCCTGGATCTGACCGCCTACGGCCGGCAGGAGTTCTGGGAGGACTCGCCCGAGGGCTGGCCGCAGCGGTGGGATTCCAAAGGTGACCAGATGCGGCTGGACGGCCGCCCAACCGCCCAATGGTCCCGGCTGGCGGCTGGACGCTCCGACAACCTCGGCACCAAAACCACTGCCCCAAACGGCTAGCCAAACCAGCCAAGCCACCAGGGCAAGCACTAGCGGATGAGCCAGAAGGCACATCCGCCACAAAGCATAATCTGCCTTAAGCAACAGATCACTGTCCTCATATGTGCTGACAATGGTCGTCTGCATCTCTTCAAGGGAAAAGTCGAAAGAATGCTTTGGCGCAGTTTAGGCTTTAAGATAAATTGTAGAAATATGCAGAATATACGACAAGACAACGATATCCTTCTCACAAAAAAAGCTTTCTCCTCGAGAACACAACCACATCTGCCTTACGACAAAAAGGGAGCTTCTCTTCTCTCGAGTACCAGCCTCTTTGTTATTGGTGAGTTTGTGGCGTTCTTCTGGAGTACGCAAGAAATATCACCCTTCGTTTGCTTACTCCAAAACAGCACCACACACTTCAGTGCAAACTCAGCACCACTTCAGTGCAAAGCCACATCTACTCCAGCGCAAATACAAAATCTACACCTCAGGATGAGTTTTCGCCAGGAACTCAAAGAATTGTCAGATTTTGGGTGGGAAGTGAGTCGTAATAAGTAGACAGGAAAATACCCTTTCGAACATGCAAGTTCTGTGGTGAAATGGCGTCGCGAACTGCACTCATGGATTTGAATCTTTCAAAAGATATGCAGCGCATCAATAAGTGAGGATAGAGCGAGGGATAAACAAGCAGACAAGGGTGTCTGCTCACAAGGAGCGTGGCAATGGCGTATTTGATTGAGGATCAGTCATTCCCAGATGCCGAGAGGAACGGGAGTGGTGCAGCGGTCGAGAATGAGGTGATCGCACTCGTGACCCAGGCCCAACTGGGAGATATGCGGGCATTTGAAGCTTTGTATGAATTGTACAATAGCCAGATTAGCAGATACCTGAGCCGGATGGTGGGGAATGATGGCGTTGGCTGCGAGCTGACGCAGGAGACCTTTGTCAAGGTCTGGACCTACTTACCCGGCCTGCGCTCACCAACACATTTTCTCGGTTGGCTCTACCGCATCGCGACCAACTGTGCCTATACCTATTTAAAGAAGCACGCCCGGCACAAAAAAGAGTTGTCGCTTGAGATCTACCTGGAGCAATCCGATGATCTCTATATCGAAGGGCCTGAGAAGAGGGTTGAAGAGCTAGAACTGCTGCGAATGGCGTTGGAGAAGGTCTCGCCCACCTATCGCCCCTGCCTGATTCTCCATCTCATTGAGGATCTTCCCCAGAACAAAATTGCTGAACTACTTGGTATGAAGGAAACTAGTGTGAGCAAATATGTTAGTCGAGGTTTAAAGGATCTGCGCCAGATCTATCGCAAATATGTGGATACCTATAGCAAACCTGGCATGGGAGGAAAAGCGTAATGAATCTCTTTTCTCAGTGTGCCAGGTGGAAGGAGAAGCTGGCGCTCAAGCCCGAAGATCTCTCCGTCGCCGAACAAGAGGCGTTAGCAGCACACCTGAAAACGTGCACCTCCTGTCGCCAGGCGCGAGAGGATTACCTGTTTTTTGCTTCAGCACTGAAACGTCTCCCTGCCCCTAGCGTGCAGCCCATTCCGCGTATCTCACTTTTGCTAGAACAACATAGTCAACAGCTAAAGTATGAGGATACCCCGGTGCGTAGGTCGACACAAAGTTTTGCCGACATCCAGTCGCGGATAAACCATCCTAACGTCCATCCAACACAACGCTGGCAGCGGGTCTTCCCGTTTCTGGCAGTAGCATGTATTCTCTTTGGCGTCATGCTACTGGGGAATTTCTACCTGGCCGCCACGAATTTAGCCAGCCAGGTAGGGATCGCGGTTACGACCTACCGCCAGCACACAGATTTTGTCAGCGCGGTGGCCTGGTCGCCCGATGGGCAGTATGTTGCCTCCGCGAGCTGGGATGACACCGTCCAGGTCTGGAAGGCAAAGTCGGGTGAACTGATCAGCGTCTATCATGGACATGCAAAAGTCGTAGATACAGTCGCCTGGTCGCCTGACGGGCGGCACATTGCCTCGGGCAGTTGGGATCATACCGTCCAGGTCTGGGATGCCTTTACGGGCCAAACCCTCCTCACCTATAGAGGGCACACCCTGGGAGTCACAACGTTGGCCTGGTCGCCTGATGGGCATGATATTGCCTCTGGAAGCGATAGTATCGTCCGTGTCTGGACTGCCTATACTGGTCAGACATTGCTTACCTACGACAATCACAAGGAACTGGTCAGTACGCTGGCCTGGTCACCTGATGGCAACAAAATTGTTTCGGGTGGGCATGACGACTTTGTCCAGGTCTGGGATGCCCATACCGGTTTTACTTATCTAAACCATCCCTACACCATTAGCGATCCCGTGGATAGCCTGGCCTGGTCACCCGATGGCAAGAAAATCGCAGCCGGGGGCCGCGATGCCACCGTTCAGGTCTGGGATGCCACGACCGGTCAACGCCTCTTAACCTATTATGGGCATAGCAAAGAGGTAACATCGGTGGCCTGGTCGCCCGATGGGAGCAAGATCGCTTCAGGCAGCTATGATACCACCGTCCAGGTCTGGGATGCCCATACAGGCCAGACGCTTTTGAGCTATCGAGGGCATAACAATGTTGTCGATGCCGTCGCCTGGTCGCCCAACGGCAAGAAGATCGCTTCAGGCGGTGAGGACCACTCGGTCCAGGTCTGGAACGTAGAACCCGGACCATAGGGTTTTCATATACAAAACTGCGGTGAGAAATAGGACAAATGTCTCTTCTCGCTACCTCTATGGCCTATTTGAATCTATCTGTTGGGTTTAATTCGTTTTCTATGTATGAATTACTACGCGCAGAGAAGCGCAAGGAGGGGTCTCATGTTTATCTTTGATCGTCAGAAACGTAAGGATATCGATCAACTCGTAGAGGATTACACTGCCACCCGCAGTATGCCACGCCGCGAGTTTTTGCAGAAAGCCACGGCGGCAGGGCTGAGCGTCAGTGCCGCATCGGCCCTGCTGGCTGCCTGCGGTGGCGTTCCGGCTGGCAATGGCGCAAATAGCGGCTCACCCAGCAAAGTGAAGAGCATCGATCTGTTGACGCAGTGGAGTGGCGAGGAACTGGATTCCTTCAAGGCCATTACCTCGGCCTTTACCAAGAAGACGAATATCACCGTCAACCTCGAGTCTACACGTGACGTCAACGCCGTCCTTTCGACACGTCTGCGGGGCAATAATCCCCCCGATGCCGCTGGTATGCCGGGTATTCCCCAGTTCCAGCAGTATGCCAGCCAGGGGAAACTGGTCAAGCTGGACGCGTTTTTTGATATGAGCAAGATCCAGCAGAACTATGGCAAGGCCTGGATCGACCTGGCTTCCTATCAGGGCACGCTCTATGGCGTCCTTCCTAAAGCCAACACCAAAGGGACCGTCTGGTATAGCCCCAAAAACTTCCAGGATATTGGTGGCTCCGTTCCCCAGACCTGGAATGACCTGATCGCGGTCTCGGACAAGATCGCCAATGCCGGCAAATATCCCTGGGCGCTGGGTATCGAGAGCGCGGCCTCCAGCGGCTGGCCTGGAACCGACTGGATCTCAACGATCTACATCAAAAAGTACGGCCCGGACATGTTCGACCAGTGGACAAGCCATAAGATTCCCTGGACGCATCCCAGTATCAAGGACGCCTTCCAGATGTTTGGCACCATCGTGCAGGGCAAACACTATATCAATGGCGCGCCCCAGGCCATTCTGGCTACAAACTACGAGGACGCGTCCTATCAGCCTTTCGCGACTCCGCCTAAGGCCTATATGTACTTCCTGGGCGACTTTACCGCCGGATTTATCCAAGCCCAGTATAAGAAGCTGCAGGCTGGTACCGATTACACCTTCTTTGACTTCCCCAGCATTGAGGATCAGTACAAAGGCAACGTGATCGGTGGCGCCGATATTATCGCGGCCTTCAAAGATAACGATGGCACACGCCAGCTTCTGGAGTACATTTCGAGCACGGAGGCGCAGACCATCTGGGTCAAACGTGGTGGTGCGACCTCGGTCAACAAGGCCGTCCAGTCGAGCGATTATCCGAATACTATCGCGAGCAAGGCCGCGCAACAGATGATCAATGCTTCAGCCGTACGCCTGAGCGCAGGCGACCTGGTTCCTGGAGCACTACAGACCGCCTTCTGGAAAGCTATTATCTCCTATGTCAGTGATCCCAAGTCGCTGGATAGCATTCTCAGCACACTTGAAAGCTCCGCTCAACAGGCATACCAGTCCTAAGACGTGGTTGGTAGGTGGGGTGTGGGTGTGCGCTGGCAGTCTGAGGCTGCCAGCGCACACCCGCACCCCACAGATAAAGGATGCAGGGTATGGCAACACAGCAAGTCACAACATCTCCACGTACAAGGAGAACGCGTAGCTCCAATTACTGGTGGGCACTGGTCTGGATCGCACCCGCCCTCATCCTGGAGATCACGTTCTTCCTGTATCCGTTGTTCAATACAGTTCTTCTGAGCTTTTACAATAGTACCTCAACCACCTTTGTGGGCCTGAGAAACTATCAGCAGGTATTTACCAATCCGGCCTTCCTGGAGGTCATCAAAAATAATCTGCTCTGGCTTGTGCTGGCAACCATCTTAACGGTCGGGCTGGGCCTGCTCATCGCGGTCCTGGTGGATCGCGTCAAAATTGAGAGCATTGTGAAATCGGCGCTCTTCCTGCCTATGGCTATCTCGTTCGTGGCGGCTGGCGTTATCTGGCGTTTTGTGTATAAGTTTGATCCCGCCGATCAGCCACAAACGGGATTACTCAACGCCGTGGTCACCTTCTTTGGTGGTCAACCTCACGCCTGGTTGCAGGACTCCACGCTCAGCAACTTTATGCTGATTCTCGTCTATACCTGGATGTGGACCGGTTTCTGTATGGTCATTATCTCGGCAGCCTTGAAAGGCATTCCAGATGAGATCCTGGAGGCGGCAAAGATCGATGGCGCGAACCGTTTTACGCTCTTCTGGCGTGTGATGGTTCCGATGATCCAGTCGACCCTGGTGGTCGTCCTGACAACCATGATTATCAGCATTCTTAAGATCTTTGACGTGGTCTATATCATGACTGGCGGTAACTTCCACACCGATGTGGTAGCCATGGAGTTCTATAATCAATTGTTCCAGTTTAACAACTATGGCCTGGCAAGCGCCCTGGCAGTCCTGCTACTTATAACGGTTATTCCCGTGATGTATATTAACGTGCGCAGAATACGGGAGGAGGAGGCGTTACGATGAGCACGACAAACACAGAACAGGTCGTCACTTCAGCGCCGAAGCTGAAGGAGCCAAAGCAGGAGCGTTCAAACCTGGGGCACTTGCTGGCACGTAGTGTCAGCAGTGGACTCGTAGCTGCCCTGGTCGTCGCGATTGGCCTCCTCTGGTCGGTCCCTACCTTTGGTCTCTTTGTCAGTTCCTTCCGTCCGCCCGACCTGATTAATACGACCGGCTGGTGGACAGGTCTTGTTCCGCCCTGGCAGTTTACTATCCAAAACTATATGGATGTGATCCAGGCCCAGGGCTTTGGACGCGCCTTTCTCAATAGCATTATCATCGCCATTCCTGGCACGATTTTCCCGCTCCTCATTGGAGCCATCACTGCATATGCCTTCGCCTGGATGAAGTTCCCATTACGGAACTGGATCTTCCTGGGGATTGTCGCGCTCCAGATTATTCCGCTGCAAATTGCCCTGGTTCCCGTCCTGGGTCTCTATACCATGTTGGGACTCAATGGCCAGTATGCCGCCGTCTGGCTGGCACATACCGCCTTTGGTCTGCCCTTCTCCATCTACCTGCTGCGCAACTTCTTCGCGGCATTGCCAAGCGACCTGATGGAGTCGGCGCATATCGATGGAGCCTCGCATGTGCGCATCTTCTGGAACATCATTCTTCCGCTCTCGGTGCCAGCACTGGCCTCACTGGCCATCTTCCAGTTTATGTGGGTCTGGAACGATCTGCTGATCTCATTGATCTTCCTGGGAGGTAACCCCCAGAATGCACCGATGACCTTGATCATCGCCAACCTGGTCAACACCTATGGCAATAACTATCAAGTGCTGACCGCGGCGGCCTTCATCTCAATGGCGCTGCCTCTGGTCGTCTTCTTCTCGATGCAACGCTACTTTGTGCGTGGCATCCTGGCAGGCTCCGTCAAGGGCTAGCCATCTCTAGCCATCTCTAATACTCCGACCCGCGACCGGCAGTCAGTTATAGTCCAGCTTTCAACAACCTGGACCATACTGACTACCGGTCGCCATTTTATAATTCAGCGCCCACATCACTATCTCGCCATTGGAGAAGGTGACGCGAAAAACATGGTACTGGCGGCCCGGATTAAAGACCGTCGGCTGGGAGCCATTATATTGTCCTGGTATAAGCTTATTGATGCTTCCCTGGGGAATAGTGACTGTACTTGAGCCTGAATTATTATAGCCAAAGTAGGCATCATATTTGTTGCCATGTGGCTGCACGCATTCAAAGATAGGCGAGACGTTTCCCTGACCTTGAGCTATCTGGGTCGGAGTGGTCTGCACAGGCTGAGCCGTGGGGGTTGGGGTAGGCTTTGGGATTGAGGTTGGCCTGGCAGTTGGCAAGGGGCGAAGCGTCGGGCTGGGCTGGACTGTAGGAGTTGGCGTCACACCTCGCGTGATGACGGGCGTTGGGGTTGGAGCGCTTGTTCCCACGACACTTATCTGGACCGCTTGCAGGAGTGGTGGAAGAGCGGGACGTGGTAGGGCAAGAATGGTAGTCACGATGACCAGCAAGGCAAGCAGAGGAAGTAGCACCGAGAGCAACACCTTTTTCTTGCTTAACTTTTTTTCGTGATTGTCGCCAATATTATGAGCCAGAGCAGGACTGGTCTCCTGGGTTACAGCGGGGAGAGCCGCAAACTCCTGGGTTGGCTCCTCCGGCGAGCCAGCCGTTGCTGTGGGAAGAATAAGAGGCGCCTCTCTATCCTCGCCTTTGAGCGCGGCCAGAAAGGATTGAACGTCGGGAAAGCGACGTGAAGGTTCTTTCTCCAAAGCACGCAGCAAAGCTGGGTCAACCGAGGCTGGAAGATTCGGCCGTACGCGCGAAGGGGGGACAGGCATCTCATTTTTGTGCTTCTGTAAAAGGGTGGCGCGCGCCGTGCCAGCAAATGGAGCGCGTCCTGTAAGCAACATATACGCGAGGCAAGCCAGGGCGTATTGATCAACCGCCTGGCTGACACGCCCATCAAACTGCTCAGGGGCCATATATAAGCTGCGAGGAACGGCTTCCTCGATATAGGCGTGATAATCACTGATGGCCCCAATCATATTCCGCAGGCGAAAATCGGTCAGCGCCGCCTCGCCTTCCTGGCGAAAGTAGATAGTCTCGGGCGTGACGTTGGCGTGGACAACACCTTGCGCATGCGTGGCAACCAGGGCGCTCCCAATCTGCTCAATGATGGCGAAGGCCTCTTCTTGCGCAAAGGGCGCCCGCGAGGTATCCGCAAGCCGAGCCTGGAGCGAATCCTGCTGTGCGGCCTCTGATACCAGAGCCATGCCCTGCTCTCCGATAACCAGCTCATAAGTATCCAGGATATGAGGATGTTCGTTGAGGCTTTTTAGTTTCTCGACTTCATTCTGTAAGCGCTGTTGCTTACGTTCTGAAGCAATATGCGCCATGGGCCAGTTTCTAATGAAGACCGGGCGCTTGTCATCACGCGCCGCTCCTCGGTAGAGAGTACTATAGTGGCCTCGAAATACAGTCTCTGTAATTTCATATCCATTAAGCTGGATCTTCTCTTGCGGCATACAAACTACCTATACAATAAAGAAAAAAATAAGTGCATGCATAATCATCAATACTATGATGCTACGGTCTATTATAGTGACCTTCTTCGAAATAGCAAGAGGCCTGCCAATTTCTCCCGGGTCTCGCCAAAGATTGCCGAATGGAGGGTGGTTTGTCATCAGAAGCGCGGTGGCCCCTGGTGAATCCGTTGGCGGATCTGCTCAAATGTCTGAAGGGGGTCAAAGCTCTCCAGCCACCAGGTGGCACCTGCCTGAGCAAACGAAGCCACATGCGCCGCATCCTGAGCTTTATCGATCCCGCTGGTCAGCCCAAAGGCAACCGCATCGAAAGGAGTTGTTCCTGTCCGATGGGTATGGATATAGCCAAGAAGCTCACGGAAGTCCTCTGGTGTGAGGTCGCGACCGCTCTTCTGGGGGAAGACACCATCGAATCGAGCTGCACGACGAAAGGGCTTTTTGTGAGGCCAGTTGCCTGCGATCCAAATTGGGATGCGCGGCTGCTGAAGCGGTTTGGGCAGAAATTGCACCTGCGAGAGTTGATAATGCTGCCCCTCGTAGCTGAATTGCTCACCGCTCCACAGGCGCAGCAGAATTGCAAGACCCTCATCGAGCATCTCTCCATGAACTTTGACATCCGTGTTCTCGCCGAAATCGTGATATTCTCCATAGTAGTTGGTACCCAGGCCAACCCCCAGGATCAGACGCCCACCTGAGAGATGGTCGAGCGTGACCGTTTCGCGTGCCAGCTTCCAGGGACGGCGACGTGGCAATGGCGTGACCATCGAACCGAATTTGATGTATTTGGTGCGCAGTGCAATCGCAGTCAGCAATATCCAGGGATCGGCGACTGCCACGGGTTTCGGTAATCCAGCCTGGTCGTAGTTGAGGTGATCCCAGAGAAAGAACCCATCCCAACCCGCCTCCTCGGCTTCATACGCCAATTCGGCGACCAGGCGAGGATTGCTGAAAGGACCAAAGTGGGGAAGATCGATGGCAAACTGCATAGGTGATGCTCCTTTTCTATCTTCCGTGATCGGCGAGAACTTCGTCGATCATACGGCGGGCGGTGGCTGCGAACACGGGGTTGGTGTCCTGGTGGTAGGGTAAGGCGATCAGTCCGATGGACAGTGCCCAACCTCGCCCTCGTGCCCATGTCGCGTTATCGACCGATAGGGCCGCGCGGAAGTCATCTCGGGTGTGGGCGGAAAGCAGACTCCACGCGACGATTAAGTCACAAGCGGGATCGCCCACGCCTAATCCCCCAAAGTCGATAACGGCACTGATCCGGCCCCGTTGGACCAGCAGATTTCCTGGTAACAGGTCTCCGTGGGTTAAGGTAGGCAACCCTTGCCACAAGGGGGTTCGCAGCGCCGCCTCCCATGCTGCAGTCACCGCACCAGTATCAAGTATGCCAGAAAGCTCAGCGATGGCGGCGCGCGTGGGAGCATCGCGTGTGGAGAGCGGCACGCCGCGAGAGGAATTGGGCAGCCCAGGAGGCGGCCAGTCTCCTGGATCAAACTGTTGCAGGGCTGTGATGAATTGGGCCAGATTACGCGCCGCCTGACTTTCCTCGGTGATGGACCTGCTTTCCGCGTTCTCGCCTTCGAGCCACTGATAGACAGACCAATGCCAGGGATAGCCCTCACCAGGTGTCCCCAAAGCGAGTGAGGTAGGGATTGTCAGCGGCAGGTACGGGGCAAGCCTCGGCAACCACAGGTGTTCTTTGTCCATTTGTCCGGTAGCTCCTGCGATACGGGGGAGCCGCACGGCCATGTCCTTCCCGAGCCGATAGATCGCGTTGTTGGTCCCAGCGGAGGACACCGGCTTGATGGGGAGATCCGCCCACTGCGGAAACTGGGCCGTGAGTAACCGGCCCACGAGAACGCTATCGATATCCACCTCGTCGACGTGCATTTTACCCATGAATGTTCTCCTCTTTATGAATAACTTCCCGTTGAAAGCAGAAAAGTGCAGAGCTGCCTCGGCGCGAGTGTGAGGGAGGCATACTCGCTGCGACTCAAGAAACTGTTCCTTCCCCTTGCCGGGCACAGAAAGGGGAGGTCGCTTTTGGTTTTTGAACAAAGAACGTGCTGAAACGAGCCAGAAACGCCCCAACCATCTGGAACACAGCGGGCTTTTGTGTTTTTGGCTCTGTAAAAAAGCGGGAGTGCTCCAAGGCTTCCGTGATCTTCTGGTCATGAATGACTTTTAAGCTGGTATGAAACATAGATTGCAAGACGAAATCCCCTTTTTGGTCGAAAAATCCTGTTCAGTTTGTCGAATGTCATTGTTCATCGAATGTGCCCCAAGGCTCATTGATGATGTTCTAAGCATAAACGACAAGCGGTGGTAGTGTGATCTCCCAAAAGTGGTAATCTGCCCTTGCAGATGGAGGTATTCTGCTTGTGGAAAAAGAAGCCGAGTCTCGTTACAGAAGCTTGAATCTGGCGGCTTGCGCGAGTGCCTGGGTGCGGCTACCTACACCCAACTTGCCGTAGATATTGCGCGTATGGACTTTTACGGTGCCGACACTGAGCACAAGGTGTCGGGCAATCTCGCGGTTAGAAAGCCCTTGAGCAATCAAGCCGATATCTCACATATCTCATGAGGTCAGGTACTTTTTGAGATGCATCTGAGCTAGACTTTGTACACATTGAGCTGACCAGTAGAACCGATGGCGCGGGAAAGGAGGTTGCCATTTTCACTCAGGTAAGTTAATGGAGTTTTAATAATTAAGCAGATAACGTTGAGCATTATCGTTCCCAGATTAATTATTAAAAGAGCATCAACTGGTCTCCTGCAGGACGAAAACGCCGCTCCAAGTGGTTGGGGATAGACAAGCTCAGAGAGAGCATGATTTGGAAGCAGAGGAGCGTCAGAAGAGATACCCAAGCATACGGCCTTTCTGGGATTCTCGCGTTCTTCCCACAGGGAGCAGTATATCAGAAAGTAGAACAGCAAGGCAAGCAGATTCTCGAGTTTACACTCTATAGTCGCATTAAGTTAAGGGTTTCCAGCCATGCAGGCCCTTCCTGCGTGGGCATGGGGATCGGGAGTGACCCGACGCTGCTAACGCACGCGTCTACATATCATGGCACGACATTCTCCGTGCCATGATATGTAGACGCGTGCGTTAGCAGCGTCGGCCAGTAAAGAGGTTAACGTGTCTATGCAAACACTACTTGAGAATATTGCGCACCGTCCCTATCCCTTGCCTAAAACGCGCTGGATTATGACTCAGACCTGGAATGATCTGCTCTTCTCGCACTGGCCCATCAAGCCTGCTCAGTTACGTCCTCTTATCCCGCCAGAGTTGGAACTGGACATCTATGAGGGTGAATGCTGGGTCGGTGTGGTGCCTTTTACCATGGCTCATATTCGTCTGCGCACTCTCCCCGAGGTTCCTGGTCTTTCTGCGACAGTTGAGCTTAATGTGCGCACCTATGTGCGAGCGCAGGGTATTCCCGGGGTCTATTTCTTCAGCCTGGATGCAAGTAGCCCAATAGCCGTTGCCAGTGCGCGGACCTTCTTTCATCTTCCTTACTTTAACGCCCAGATGCGGGTCGCGCATGAACAGGATATGACCATCTATTCCAGCCATCGAACCCATCGTAATGCCCCAACCGCTGATTACCAGGCGCGCTATCGCCCTCTACCACAAGAGGCGCCCGCCCGACCCGGCTCCGTCGAGGAGTGGTTTACCGAGCGCTACTGCCTGTATGCTCTGGATAAGCGGCGTCATCTCTATCGCGGCGATATTCACCATATGCGCTGGCCCCTCTGGCAGGCTGAGTTAGAGAGTAGGGTCAACACCATGGCCCAGGCACATGGGATCACTCTTCCCGACACACAGCCACTCCTGCACTACTCGCACCAGCTCAAGGTCCTGATCTGGCCGCTGCAACGCGTGAAATAAAAAGACAGCCAAAATTATGGGATATACTCAGAGCTACTATGCTCGTCGTAACGGACGTCCCATTTCATTCCGTGATTTACACATTTCGACTGGCCTCCCTTTCTCGTCGCCTGCATGCCAATTATGTGATGAAGATCATACAACCTCGGATTCTGGTGGTCTTATAATTGATGCCAGACATGCTCAAATAGCACATAGGCTCGCAAGCAGCTTATACTTCAAATTGAAGACAAGAGAGTATATATTGGAGGTAAAACAATTCGCGCTTATGACTGACGCAACGGAAACTCTGATTGGGAAACGTTTAGGAAACTACACTTTAACCAGGCTTCTCGGCAAAGGCGGATTCGCGGCAGTCTACCTCGCCACTCATCGCCACCTGGAGACACAGGCCGCTATTAAGGTACTGCATACACGCATGAGCGAGAGTGAGCAACAAAGCTTTCTGGCGGAAGCTCGCATTGTCGCTCGCCTAAAACACCCTCACATTATCCATATTTTAGAATTCGGAGTCGAAGAGAACGAGGTTCCTTATCTCGTCATGAACTATACGCCGAATGGTACACTCCGGCAGCGATTCCTCGCCGGTCGACCCGTGCCACTCACTGACGTCCTTCCAATTCTGCGACAGATCGCTTCCGCCCTACAATACGCGCATGACCAGAAGCTTGTTCATCGTGATATCAAACCGGAAAACCTACTTCTCGGTGAGCAGGATGAGATCTTTCTCAGCGACTTTGGGATCGCGACCCAGGCTCGTGGTTCTCGCTCCCAGACGCTACAGGAGATTACCGGAACCGTTACCTATATGGCTCCTGAACAGCTACAGGGTAGACCACGTCCGGCGAGCGATCAGTATTCCTTGGCTATCGTTGCCTACGAATGGCTCACCGGCAGGCGACCATTTCAAGGCTCCAACTATCTTGAGATCGCAACCAAACACCTTCAGACGCCACCGCCGTCGCTACGCGAGATGGTACCAACGCTTCCACCAGCCGTTGAAACTACCGTATTAACTGCCCTGGCGAAAGACCCACATCAGCGCTATGCTCGCATCACCGATTTTGTCGCGGCCTTGGAGATCGCGCATCAGATAGGCCAATATCGCGCACCCAAGCAGTTTCCGCTACATACCTCCCACAGCCAATCTCCCATGGCCACGACGCACATTAGCACGCCCTCTGTCCCTGTAATATCTCCGCCGACGGTCGCCGCACACGATTCCCGCTTTGACACGCCCATTATGACTCCACCAACACTTGTCGCTGGTCCTACTACGACTCCTCCACAAGAGACCAGCACAGCCAGTATGAGACCGCTTGTTTCGCGTCGCGGCCTGCTCGTTGGTGTTTTCGCCACTACCATTGCGCTCTCCGCTGGCACGCTGTGGTGGAATTATGGCCGGAGCGCGCAGGGAAACTCGACCGGAAGCCATCCAGACACACCTCCGCCCTATCTCGTACAGGCTCGCTCTCTTCGCGTGTATAACGAGCATATAGAGGGCGTCGTCAGTGTGGCCTGGTCCCCCAAGGGTTCGCATCTCATTTCGGGAGGTGACGATAACACGGTGCGCCTGTGGGAGGCAGCGACAGGCAACACACTCTGGTCGCAAAACGTTCAGGGGAGGGTGACAGATGTGGCCTGGAGCCCAGATAGTCGCTACATTGCCTCCGGTGCAATGGAGGGCAGCAATTCTGTACGCATCTGGGACGTGACAACGATACACCAACCAACCCAATACAGACAGAGTGGTGGCCTCTTCGACTGGGGCAGGCGACCAGTGGCCTGGAGTCTCGATAGCCATCTGCTGGCTGTTGCCGCACAAAATCCTGCGGTCTGGAACATACAGAGTTCGGAGACTCCTACTCGCTACGTTAACTCCAACAGGCTGACCCTTGGCGATGTAAACGCCCTGGCGTGGTCCGCCGATAACAAGCGCATAGCTACTGCTGAAACGAATGGCTATGTTCGCATATGGAGGCTGGATGGGGATAAACAACACGCGGCCTATACCCTGCAAGGAGCGAATGAACAGCTCAGCATTTCCTGGTCTCCCAAAAGCAATCTCATCGTTATCGGTGCGGAGAAGGAGGTCGCGCTATGGGATGTCGATACAAACTCGAAAGAATTCTCTCAGATCTATACCCAGTTTAGCGCTCCTGTCGCCTGGTCACCCAATGGGAAGTATGTTGCCTCCGCGAGCGCCAACGAAGATTCTTTCGCGGTAATGATCTGGGAGGCAAGCACAGGCAAAGTCGTCTCTACCGGACAGGGTCATAGTGACGCTATCCACTCGCTCGCCTGGTCTACTGATGGGAAGCGACTTGTCTCCGCCAGCCAGGACAAGACGGTGCGACTCTGGCAGGTTACCTCTTTTTAGAACTGTATTGTGAGGAGTATTCAAGCGCTATGAAGCAGCAGCAACAGAGCTCTGTCTCCCATGTCGGGAAGCAATTCGGAAATTATCGTTTACAACGTTTACTTGGGCGTGGTGGCTTCGCGGAAGTCTACCTTGCCGAGCATATGTACCTGGCAACCCAGGCGGCCATCAAGTTGTTGCACACCGAGCACTCAGATCAGGAGGGCTTTCTCAAGGAGGCACGCCTCATCGCCCGCCTGCAACATCCACATATCATACCGATTCTGGAATTTGACGTACAGCACGCGATACCTTATATGGTCATGGAATACATACCCAACGGCACCCTCCGCCAGCGTGTACCAGCACATACACGTCTGCCGCTCACACATGTTGCTTACTACAACAGGCAGATCGCATCCGCCTTACAGTACATTCATGACCAGGGGCTGATACATGGCGATGTCAAACCCGAAAATATCCTCATCGGCTCTCAGCAGCAGTTACTGCTCAGCGACTTCGGTCTCGCGCGCCTGGCGAGTCAGCAAGCGCAGGAGAACATTGTCGGAACCGTAGAGTATATGGCCCCTGAGCAATTTCAGCATCAGCTTTCGCCCCTTTGCGATCAATATGCGCTTGCTGTTATGGTCTATGAGTGGTTGACAGGACAGCCCCCATTCAGCGGCACCTATGTCGAGATCGCTACGCAGCATGCGCTCACACCTCCACCGCCTCTACACGAGCGCATGGGGCAACCACTGCCCGCGCTGGAATCTGTCTTACAGAAGGCGCTTGTCAAAGACCCTGGCGAACGTTTCGCGAATATCAACGCCTTCGCGAACGCCCTGGAATACGCCTGCCAGCATGATTCTCAACAGATGGTGCCAGCCCAGCAACCTGGTCCGTCTTCTGTTCCGCGACGGTACGTGCTTCAGGGCGCGCTCGGAGTAGGCGCGCTCGCTCTGCTTGGAGTTGGTGGGCTTACCTGGTGGAATAGCACACACCAGTCATCCCCTACTCAGACTCCAACCACACAACATCCCCCTACTCCTACACCAACGGTAATACAACCGGGTGCGCTGGTGTACACTTACAAGGGGCATTCCAGTTTGGTGAGCGCTCTGGGCTGGTCCCCTGATGGCAAGCGCATCACCTCCGGTGGGGGGGCCGCACCCTCTGTAACGTATATGGGTGCGACTCCTACCGCGACGCAGGATGACCATAGTGTGCATGCCTGGGATGCATTTACGGGGAACAATGTCGCGATCTATTACGGCCATAAAGATGCAGTGGCGACGCTCGCCTGGTCTTCTGATGGCAAAAGCGTTGCTTCCTCTGGCTATGGTCATCCTCAGACGCATCTCTGGGACCCTACAACCGGGCAGGGAATCGCGACCCATGATGAAGATATCGAGCCACCTAATGACATCATTGGTAGCGTTGATCGAATCGCCTGGACACCCAATGCAGCGGAGCTTCTTCTTACCTGTAGCGATGGCACTATTCGCACCTGGAACCCTACCAATAAGCACATGTCGTATCTCTATATTTCCCTGAATGGCTTACCATCTCGTTGCTCCCCTGATGGCAAATACGTTGTCCAGCAGACATTTCAGGGCTTCGATGTCCTACAACTGCCCTCACGCGCGCGCATTAGCTCGTTTACACATGGTATTGGTGCCGCCATTGACGCTCTCTGGTCGCCGGACAGCACACGCATTGTTTCGCAAATGGCGCATGGTTCGCCCTGCGTCTGGAACGCTCTCGCCGGCACGAAGATCGTTGAGTTCACTGACGATATTGTGAGTCTGGTGATGAGCTGGTCGCCCGATGGGAAGTACATCGCGTCCTTCGGAGACAACCGGGTCCTACAGGTCTGGCATAGCACAACTGGCAAGCTGCTCCGATCTTATCCAGGTCAGGGGGCAACGATCAAAAGCATTGCCTGGTCACCCAATAATCAGTTTATCGCTTCGGCGACGAAAACGGAGTTATTCGCGTCTGGAAAGTGTAAATCATTTTATTTTGTGTTATCGCGAAAGCAGACCGCGCTCAATGCCAGTAGCCACCGCTGAGGCGCGCGAATCGACGCCGAGCTTAGTATAGATACTCGTGAGATGTGATCCAACGGTGCGTAAACTGATCCCAAGCCGAGACGCGATCTCTTTGCTTCGTTCGCCACGTGCTACGGCCTCTAATACTTCACACTCACGCTCGGTCAACTCCTCTGCTTGAGATCTTAAGGGTGTCGATTGAGGTGCATCTGTGGTGCGGGCCAGAATACGTGCCATGATCTCTGGCTGGAGGAGCAGATCACCACGAGCCGCCGCACGAATAGCATGAAACAAGGTCTCACGGTCGGTATCCTTGAGCAGATACCCGCATGCGCCTGCCCGCAGCCCGCGCAGCATCAAATCGTCTTCATTGTAGGTCGTCAGAATGACGATGGCGATGTGTGGCCAGCGCTCCCGTATCTGAGTGATTGCCTCCAAACCATCCATGCCAGGCATCCGCAGATCCATCAGCACGACGTCAGGCTGAAGTTCCTCTATCACGCACAGAGCCGCTGCCCCATCCGCCGCATCGCCAACCAGGGTAAAGCCTTCACCGGCGATTTCCAACATCATCCGCAGTCCCTCTCGCACGACGAGATGGTCGTCAACCACAATGACACGAATATCATCCTGCTTTTCGTTCATCTTCGCCTCCTCTCTGCAGGGGAAGACAGAGGCGGACCGTCGTTCCCTTGCCAGGCTTGCTGCTCACCAGCAGCTGACCATTCATCAGACGTGCTCGTTCACGCAGTCCCAGCAGACCATAGTGACCTGTTGTGATCTTTGCTGACTCAAAGCCAACCCCATTATCACCTATTTCAAGCGTGATCGCTTCATTTTCGACGCTTGCCCTTATCCAGGCCTGGTTGGCCTGGGCGTGGCGGGCAATGTTGGTCAGTCCCTCGCTGACCATACGTAACAGATGCTCATAATACTCGTCTGGGAGCCTTGTTTCCAGAGAACAGGGACAAGGGATACCGGTCGCCATCGTGAAATGTTCCGCTTCTGCCTCAATGGCGACGAGTATATCACGCGTCGTAGATATCTCTGTCCGCAGATCCGTGATCGCGGATCGCGCACTGGTGATCGTGGCTCGCGAACGTGTCATCGCCTGCTGGACGATGGTTCGCGCCTGCTCGCAACGCTGCCTGATCAGGAGCGAGTCAATGGTCTCCAATTGCATCGTCAGGCCAACCAACCCCTGGGCCAGCGTGTCGTGCAGTTCGCGGGCCATCCGTTGTCTCTCGGTGGTCAACGTCAGATCCTGGACGCGTGCCGCATAGTCTTCGAGCTGAATATGTGCCGTCTCTAAATCGCGCAAGAGTATCTGATCTCTCTGGTGAGCCCTGGTTTGTTGGATGTAGAGAATGACGCTGGCACAGACGAACGGAATGAGGGCTGAACTTTCCGTGAGTACCCCGATCAGTTTGGGTACCGCAGGGAGGTCCTGTTGCGTAATGATAAGCAGATTTAACCCTTGAATGGCGAGGTAAAAAAGCAGGCATCCTGCTGCTGCCACAATGATCAGGGATATCCGTTTGAACAGAATAATGGCCTCAATAGCCAGCATGAGGCACAATCCCAGAAGGACGTCATCTGACCCCCTTACCCCATCGGTCATAAGGTAGATAAGCAAGATACACACGATCTGGAGCGGGAAATAGAGCCACAAATAGGGCCGCTTGATATTTCTAAACAGAGCCGACCAGTGCAGACCACTATGAAATGCCATCAAGAGCGTAAAAACAAAAAGAGCAAGGAGGATGCCGCTTCTGCCATCTTTTTGAGAGACATCTTCAACAGAGGGAACAAATGAAAGTTTTTCATCCACTTTTTGCAATAGAGATACTACGCGCGGCAGCATATATTGCACATAGATGAAGCCAAGCCAGAATAAAAGAAACCAGTTCGGCGACCTTTTCTGTTGATCTTGTTGCTCCGGCTTCTTCCCCTCTTTTTTGCTGAAGAGATGAAAGAGCATATTTGTCATCGTGTTCCTCGCTCTTCGTGCTTGCAAGGTTCGCCTTTCGGGGCGGGTTTCAGAAATGCAGAGAAGCTTTACTCAAGTATAGCATGAGTGGCTTCCGGGCACTACGTCAATTCCAGCAAATATTCTTGCACGTGTCTGCATTTGTCTGCTGCATCTCTCTGCACCATCTCGCTACAGGCTTTGACGAGGGCAAAGTGCAGAGTTTCTCGATAGCGTTGTCTTTCACTCCTGGCTACACTTGTGCCCAGGGCAAGCCATTGCCCTGAGCAAATGATTCTCAGAAGGAGGTATCCAGACATGGAATTGGTGCGATCTAACGATACACACCAGGAAGACATCATTATCGAGGCTCTTGATGTTCACAAGCACTACGATACTGGCAAGGTCGTGGTGAAGGCCTTGCAGGGGGTGACGCTGCGTATCCAGCGCAAGGAAGTTGTTGCCATTATGGGGCCGAGTGGCTGTGGCAAGACCACGCTGCTCAATTGCCTGAGCGGATTGGATTGGGTCACGAAAGGAACCATCAGCATTGCGAATCAGGATATTCGCAACCTGTCAGATCGCTGGCTCACCCTCTTCCGTGCCCGCGAGATGGGCTTTGTTTTTCAGACGTATAACTTACTCCCAGTGCTCACCGGATTGGAGAATGTGGAATTGCCACTGCTAGTCAGTGGCGTCTCTTCCAGGGAGGCCGGGGCACCTGATGGGAGAAAGGACGGCGGGAGCGGTCTCTGGACCGTCCAGTGACTTCTTGCTCGACGATGGGGGCGTAATAGCGTTGCCGGTTGCATTTATGCAAGGGCCTGCTGGAGAGATCGTCGATGGCATTGGCGTGCCGCCTGACGATGAAGTACACCCCACATCGGCAGATCTGGCCGCTGGTCATGATATTGTCCTTGAGAAAGCGCTTCAGGATCTCTAGCAAGGTCTCAGATTCGAGTCAGTGAGTCGGTATCACACAGCTTGTGCTCATATCCTGGGTGCTCTGGGCTGCCGACACAAAACGGTAAGACTGTTATTCTACTGGCGCCTCGGTTTGCAGCACGATATCGATAAACTGGCGTGCCAGCAGGGGAATGGTACCGAAACGCCGGTAGACCAGCGCATAGATAAACTCCTCCTGCAAATCGGCGATAGAAAGCAGGGTTAGCCCCTCGTGGTGGGCGGAACGCATGAGGGCAGGCGAGATCAGCGTCACTCCGCTTCCATGTCGCACCAGTTCTTTAAGCGCCTCTACTGAGCTGATTTCCACGCTGGGCGAGATGCTAAAGCCACGCTGCAATAAGATGCGGTCGAGCACTTTGCGCAGCCTGGCTGACTCGTCCAATAAGATCAGCGGCTCTTGCAGGATGCGCTGCAAGGTGACCTGGTGTGGCTCCAGGTGCGCGAGTGGATGCGAGGAGGCCACCAGTACCTGGAGCTGCTGGCGAAAGAGCTCGCGCAACACAACGATCTCTGAACGCACATCGGGATCAAAGATCAGGCCCACATCGACCTCGCCCGTCTCCACCAACGCGATCACCTCGTCAGTACGGTTGACGCTGACCTTCAAGCGCACATCGGGATAAGAGACGCGAAAGCGCGCAAAGACCTCGGGCAGGACCGCCGTTGCCAGCGATTCATTACACCCGATGAGCAGCGTTCCGCTCTGGCCCTGTTGCAAGCGCGACATGGCAAATTGCCCCTGCTGTAAGGTATCAAGGGCATTCTTGACATAGCTGGCAAACTCCTGACCGGCGGTCGTAAGCACCACGCGCTGCTTCACCCGGCGAAAGAGCGCAATACCCAACTCCTCCTCCAGGGCCGCAATCTGGCGACTGAGCGCTGGCTGGGCCACCAGGCATAACTCAGCTGCCTTGCGAAAATTCTGCGTCTGGGCCGCAGTCAAAAAATAGGTTAATTGGCGCAGTTCCATGCTTTTCCTTCAAGGCTTGATAACAAGGAAGCATCACAAACCTAAAAAATAGGTATTAGACATATCAGTATAGCTCCGTTATACTGTTCCGTAAAGACCTGACTATGATCTTCTTCCGAAACCCAACGTCACTGGCGTGGCTAGCGCTCCCCCCATTCGGGGACCACCTAACCCCCATTCGGGGCAAGCGGTGGCACGGCAAGCGCGCTCAGGGTTTTCGGATCAGAAGATAAACGTAACGCTAAGAAAGAGGCAATTTGCTATGGATCAGGCTACATCCTCCCATCCACGCACACTCTTCGAAAAGATCTGGGAAGCACACGCGATCAGCGAAGAACCAGGGCAGGGTACGCTCCTCTATATTGACCGCCATCTCGTCCACGAGGTAACCTCGCCCCAATCTTTCGCGGCGTTATGGCAGGCCAGCCGGCGCGTGCGCCGTCCAGATGCGACCTTTGGCGT
This sequence comes from Ktedonobacter sp. SOSP1-52, assembly GCF_016587395.1. NCBI lineage: Bacteria > Bacillati > Chloroflexota > Ktedonobacteria > Ktedonobacterales > Ktedonobacteraceae > Ktedonobacter > Ktedonobacter sp. SOSP1-52. The sequence goes on along the minus strand of NZ_BNJH01000005.1, from coordinate 486,973 downwards.
GGTCGATCACAGTATTCCTACTACGCCAGTACAGGTACAGGGCAAACGCAGCAGCGTCCCGGTCGTGGATGCCAAGGCCGCGCTCCAGATTCAGACGTTTGAGCAGAACGCGAAAGAAGCCGGCATTAATTTCTTTGGTGTGGATGATGCGCGCAATGGCATCGTCCATGTGACCGCGCCGGAGCAGGGCATTACCCTCCCAGGCATGACAATTGTCTGTGGCGATAGCCATACCGCGACCCATGGTGCATTTGGCGCCCTGGCCTTTGGTATTGGCACCAGCGAGGTCGAGCATGTACTCGCCAGCCAGTGCCTGCGCCAGAGCCGTCCCAAGGCCTTGGAGGTCCGCGTCGAAGGCCCTATTCCCGCTGGCTGTACCGCCAAGGACCTGGCACTCTTCATCATTGGCAAGATCGGCACCGGCGCTGGTACTGGCTACTGCATCGAGTTTACCGGCTCCGCCATTCGCTCGCTCTCGATGGAGGGCCGTATGACCCTCTGCAATATGGCAATTGAGGCTGGAGCACGCATGGGTGTAGTCGCGCCCGATGAGACGACGTTCAACTATTTGCAGGGCCGTCCCTTTGCCCCCAAGGGTGAAGCCTGGGAGAAGGCCATTGTTTATTGGAATAGCCTCAAGACCGATGCCGGCGCCACATACGATAAACAGATTACCCTGACCACCGAGGAAATGGCTCCCCAGGTTACGTGGGGCACAACCCCCGCCATGGTTGCACCCGTCACTGGCATCGTTCCCGAGCCAGAAACCTTCTCGGATCCCGCCATCGCACGCCGCGCCCTGGATTACATGGGCCTGGAGCCTGGCACGGCTATCGAGGAAATCAAGCTGGATCGCGTCTTCATCGGGAGCTGCACCAATAGCCGCCTGGAAGACTTGCGCATCGCTGCCTCCATGGTCAAAGGCAAGAAGGTGGCTGACCACGTCCATGCCATGGTTGTTCCCGGCAGTGGCCTGGTCAAACGGCAGGCCGAGGAAGAGGGACTCAATACGATCTTTACCGAGGCGGGCTTTGAGTGGCGCGAACCCGGATGCAGCATGTGTATCGCCATGAACGGCGACCGCCTGGCACCGGAAGAGCGCTGTGCCAGCACCTCGAATCGAAACTTTGAGGGTCGCCAGGGCAAGGGCGGGCGCACGCACCTGGTCAGTCCCGCCATGGCTGCCGCGGCGGCAATTGCGGGCCATTTTGTCGATATTCGCACCTGGGAATAAGAGCGGAGAGGAGCACTATTCAATGCAAGCATTTACCGAACATACCGGCATCGTTATGCCCCTGGACCGCGCCAACGTCGATACTGACGCCATCATTCCCGCGCAGTATCTGACCTCTGTGGCGCGCACCGGCTTTGCCGAGGGCCTGTTCTCACACTGGCGCTACGCGAACGAGACCACCAAAGAACCTAATCCCAGCTTTGAGCTAAATATGCCGCGCTATCAGGGCGCCAGCGTCCTGGTCACACGCGAGAACTTTGGCTGTGGCTCCTCACGCGAGCATGCCCCCTGGGCCTTAGCCGAGTATGGCTTTTGCGCCATCATCGCCCCCAGCTTCGCCGATATCTTCTATAACAACTGCCTGAACATCGGCATCTTGCCCATCACACTCGATGCCGAGACCGTGCAGTCGCTCTTCGAGGAGGTCAACACCACCGAGGGCTATACCCTGCACATCGACCTCGGGGAGCAAGCAGTCACGACACCTGAAGGCCGCGTACTACGTTTCGAGATCGACAGTTACCGTAAAGAGGCTCTCCTGCTGGGACTGGATGCCGTAGGCCGCACCCTGCATATGCAGGACAAGATCGCCGCGTACGAGCGCCAGCGCGCCCAGGTCACTCCCTGGCAATTTGCGTAGAGAGAAGTTAACCGGTGAATTCAGGTAGTGTGTGGTACCTTGACAAGAAAAGCCACCTGTAGGGCTTATGCGGGTATAAACTCCGAGCGCAGCGACCTTTCCACCCTGGACGTCTCCCTGCCTGTGCGTCTTGAGTCCATGCCAGTATGGGTCCTACACCACGTAAAGCTCTTTTCAGAATGAGGCCGATAACGGAGGGGGATGATGAGGTGGGGACGGACGCTTAATGCTACTCTCTACAGCTTCTAGAGGCTTGGAGGCTACAATGCCTCCTGGGGCTACTCAGCGCTTGGAGGCTGCAACGCCTCTCGTCTACTCGGCATTCTCCATTCCGTGCGTCGATGGAATGGCTTGCCTCGTTTTAGCGATTTGTGCAAGTGCACACTCAATGCGGGGCTTACTACTTCTCCGAAAACCCTGAGCGCGAAGCGCTAGACACGCCAGTGGCGTTGGGGTTCGGAATAAGATCTTAGAATTTATTCCATAATCCCTGGTTGGTAATCTCATGATGATAGGTGACTTCAGATGTCTTTACCAACGTCCCCAAATCACTGGGGCTGCGACTGGCTACCTGTTTTTTGCAAGCCAGATATTTCTCGATATTCTCCTTACCCAGGATCTTTTTCACGAAATCGCCAGACTCAAAAAGCGCTATCGCCTCTTGAATGGTACCAGGCAACAGGCTCGCTGACTCATGCCCCGTAGCAGATACCGATGAAAGCTCGCCATGTAGCCCCGTTTTGAAAAGAACATAGAGGAGCAGGTAGGGATTGGCATCCGGACCAACAGAACGGACCTCTATACGCGCGGTCCTTTCGTTGCCCACCGGAATACGTACCATTGAACCCCGGTCTATCGCCGAGACCTTGATCTGATTCGGCGCTTCAAAATGTGGATCTAGCCGACGATATGCATTGACACTCGCGTTCAAGACCAGACAGATCTCTTGTGCATGGTTAAGCGTACGGGAAATAAAATCATGCGCAAAGGTCGATAATTGCCCTTTTCCCGCTTTATCGTAGAAAAGATTCTCCCCGTTTTTTGCCATAGACATGTTGATATGCATACCACTGCCGTTAATACCCATAACAGGCTTTGGCAGAAAGCATGCAGTCATGCCCAAGTTGCTAGCAACCTGACGACAGAGCAATTTGTAGAGCTGAATCAGGTCGGCCACACGTAAGGCTTCTCCATAGGAAAAGTTCATTTCAAACTGAGATGGAGCCACTTCAGGGTGGTCTTTCTCATTCTTAAAACCCATAGCTCGCTGGACCACCGAAGCCTCATCGATAAATTGACGTAGCGGGTCACGTGGCAACGAATGGAAATAACCACTCGTGGAGAGCAGTTGAAAACCATCCTTCTCATCAAAATTCTGCTCCGCGTTCCGCCCCGCTAACACAAATCCCTCAACCTCTGCCGCTACGAGTGCGCTTAAACCCTCTTGTGCCTTGAGATCTCGCGTGAAATTCTGCAATAAACCACGGAAATCCGAGGCATACTGACCACCTTCGCGCGTTAAAATATTGGCAAACATAATGACTTTGCCAGGTCCAAAAAGATCGGTTGGTAACCAGAAAAAACTGCTCCAATCAGGCTTGATACGCAAATCTGATTCATGCTGAGCCGTAAATCCTCGGATAGATGAACCATCAAATGTCAGATTATCTGCCGATTCTAAGAGAAACTTCTTGTCATAATCTAACATGTGGAAGCGCCCTTCCAGGTCCGAGAAGCAGAGCGTCACTGCTCTAATGCGCTTTTCCTTCTCCAGATAAGAGCGATATTCGCGCTCCTGTTCCTCCACTGGAACCTTGTCGCGCTTTTCCCTCGCGCCAATGTTTAACTCTTCAAGCTCATCATAAGGAAGTGCCAAAAAAAGATCGTTCATGTTTTTCCATTCTTGAATTTCTGACAGGAGACGAAACTAAGAGGTTTAGCACAATCTAAGAGCAGAATGTGCATGTTGCATGGAACAACATCATGATAGTAAAAAACCTGGAGGTAGCATCAAGTTCATGAATGATAAACTAACATAGCTGCACTACAACTTTTTAACCAAGCAATAATAAAGTATAAAATCAGTCTCCAGCATTGTCAATATAGTGTCTGCTTGCTCTTTCAGAAGATTACTAATAACTCTTCTTTTTTTAGTTCACTTGAGTAGGCTGCCATTTGATCCAGCGTCCGCGTGATTCGCAAGATGCCAGGCGCTCGCTCTGCATCTGTCCCTTATGATAGGTGTGGAGCAAAAGGCCAGGAGGTTGCTGAAGCGAATAGCCTTCTTGTTCAATGCGATACAGGTCGCGTTGCTCTGAATGTTGAAGGATCTGCTTGAGAATGTATTCACGCGTCTGCCGTGGTACCTGGTTCAAAGTATAGCTGTGATAGATGCAGAGCACGTGCTTTCGCGGTATCGCCGCTATCACCTGCGGAAGTGTCATGGAGGCATCGCCTCTCACGAGAGGAAGTGTATGCTGGCGCGCCACTTCTATAGCTGACTGCAAAAGCTGCTGGCTATCATGATGCTCAGGCCAGAGCAGGGCACGCAACCAGAGCATATCATCCTCATTATGAACATCCAGGGGATTGAGATCGAGTCCCACACGCGAAGCAACTAGAGGGAATGGTTGCTTACCAGGGATAGGGAAGCTTCCCTCAAAGGCAGAAACAATATGTACTGGTGACTCCTGCGAGCCGAGGGAGCGACCTTCACCATAATCGTAGGCGTAGCTATCCCAGAGCAGATGTAGCCCTGCACTAGTGCCGATCTCGACAAGAGCCAGAGGTTGTCCTTGCAGGCGTTGACCAAGCACACAGAATGCCAGCGCCAGGGCCGAGCAGCGTCGAACCTCGTTGATCTGGACCGGGCGCGTCGTTACCAGGTGGATAAGCTCTTCTTTATGTTTCAGACAAAAGGAGCGAAAAGGAGGATAGCTCTCATGGGGCGGGCGCGGTTGCGCTGTGAGATCGGGATAAAACTCTGCCAGGGGATGTACTGGTTGCTTGAGTAAGAGGAAGTGAACGGCACTGAAAAAGAGGTTTGTGACCGTTGTCGAGGTATCTACATTCACAAGCAGAGCCAGTAAGTCAGGGTCTTGGCTGACTTGCTGGCTGAGATAGGCATAAAGAGGAGACGAATTTTCAGGCGACTTCCCCTTATAGATGTAATTCCCATGCTGCTCAAAGTAGCTAGCAAGTTGGGCCAGCTTCTCTGGTAAGGAGGCAGAGGAAAACATTGTGATAGCATCCTTTCCTATGTTTGCTACAATGGCGCGAACACCACTCTTTTAGCCGAAACCCAGGCTGGCCTGGCCAAAAATATTGGTTGTGCGCGGGCGTGCTATTCTCGTTCCTTTATACATATGTTGAAGCGAACGTTGGATGGTAAAACCATAGCGCGTGAGTAGCGCAAGGGCGTCCCTGTGCTCTGCGGCAACGAAGACCTGAGGCATATCCTGAAAGGGCAGGGCCAATCCCGCTAGCAGTAACCTTTCAGCTACCTCCTGACTCTGGGCAATCCACGGTCCCAGCACACTCGCCTGCGCCAGTAGATACCCACTGATTTGCCCATGTTCATCGCGCGCGATAAGGGTGCGCTCAGGGTTTCCTGCCCAATACGTCTTGAGGAGCCTGGCACGATCACCCCCAAACATGGAGGCATCGAAGGCCAGTAACTCTGGAAGATCGGCCTCGGTTGCTGAGAGAATTGGTTCGGCACCGCTATCTGGTAACTTCACCTGCTGGCTCTTTTTGAGGACAAGCGCCTCACCGTCATCATAAAAGCCATAGCAGCGATAGAGAGGCGCGCCACTGGGCGAGGCATCGAGGAGGACTGTAGGGCATCCTCGCTCCTCCAGGCGATTGAGAATTGCCTCTAATAGACGTTGGCCAATGCCCTGCCGCTGCTCGCCAGGCGCCACAGACATCATGCCGATGTAGGAAAAATCGTCATAGTCGAGAAAGCCACCAAAACCTACAATCGCGTCAGCCTTCTTCGCCACAAATGCCCCGTCTGGCTGGAGGTATAAATAGTAGTAGAAGGTCGTCTTGCGACTACTCGAACCATAGGCCGCCTGCACAACTATATCTGTCCTGTCTATATCAGTTTCAAGTAAAGGCTGAATTGCAATATGCATACGCTATAATCTTTCCAAATAGAGAAATATAAAATTGACCTCTAACTCCTTTAGGAACTTTATCAAGCCCATTTTACCACAAGCGTATGGCCTGCACTGCCTGGTAAGCGAACACAGCACAAGGCATCTCTTTCGTCTATACCTTTATTTCGTCCCTGACAATGCTTGACAGGCCCTTCAACGTCAGGTACGCTATGTAATGCAATCGTTATACGTAGATCGATTGTATTAAAAAGGAAGATGTGATGGAGAATCATTCCTCCCTGACCCTCGCGGATATCGCGAAAGCTGCCCACGTTTCGGTAAGCACGGTCTCCCGCGTCTTGAATCAGCGCGAGGGCAGCATTCCGATCAGCCAGACCACGGTGGAACGAGTGAGAGAGGCTGCCAGGCGTTTGGGCTATTCCCCCAATCCTTTTGCAGCCGCCCTGCGAACCCAGCGCACAGGCGTTCTGGGAGCTATTCTTCGTGATCTCGGCGATCCATTTCTGAGCGTGCTGGTCCGAGCTTTGCAGCGTGCGGCACATCAGGAGGGCTTTGATCTTCTAGTGGGACACGCTGCTTCTGATCCTTCCACCGCCGAGCGGCATCTCGCGTTTCTGCTCAACCCCTGGTTTGATGGCCTCTTCTTGCTGGGAAACCTGCCAGGCGATGCGCTCCTGCTTCAGATGCTCACGCAACGCCCTCGTCCCTGTGTCGCTGTGGCCTGCGGGACGCAGATGGCGCTTCCAGCAGTGGTGATTGATGAGGAGGCTGGAACCCAACTAGCTCTGGACTACCTCTACCAATTGGGGCACCGCCGGATCGCGTTTCTGGGCAATCTGGAGCATGCAGGAGTGCGCGAGCGGCTCGTCTGTTTCCAGCGTTTTGTGCAAGAGCGGAACCTGGAGTGGCAGGAGTACTATGCCCAGCACTGCCACAGTTCACGCAGCAATGCCGCCGCTCACGTGCGCCACTTTCTGGCCCTGTCAGAGCCGCCCACCGCTCTCTTCTGTGCCTCAGATCTGCTCGCTCTTGGTGCGATGAGTGGGGCATGGCAGGTGGGCCGCACGGTGCCCGAAGATCTGTCCATTCTCGGCTTTGATGATATCGAGGAGGCTGCCGAGGGGTTTCCCTCCCTCACTACCGTCCGCCAACCGGTTGAGATGATGGCTGACCACGCGACACGCTTGATCCATCGTTTGATCGAGGGCGGCCTCCCAAAAGAAGATACGTGTCGCGTGATTGTGCAGCCAGAATTGATCCTGCGTCAGTCCTGCGCCGCACCTCGCGTGTAGTCTATCGCAGATGTGTTTTTCACACACTAGAACACAAGGAGGATAGCATGACACAATTGCACAAGGACGGTGACTCGTTCACCTTGGGCAAATACTGGCTCAACAGCAATCTCTGGGGAGCCGAAACCGGGTCCGGTTCGCAATACCTCTGGGATACGTCGCAGAGCGATGCGGCCATTGCCTGGGGCACCAGTTGGGACTGGAGCGGGCCAGTCGATACCGTGAAATCCTACAATTGCGCAGTGCTTGGATGGCACTGGGGCTGGAAACTCTCTGGCACCGGCTTGCCTCTCCAGCTTTGCGAGCACCGCAATGTCCAGACGTCCTGGGATTTCCACCTGCAAGAGACAACTCCTGGGAGTCTCAATGTGTCATATGACCTCTGGCTCTCCTCCGACCCGCACCTGGGTAATGCCAACGCCGATCATGAGATTATGATCTGGCTCTATCAAAGTGGTGATATTCGTCCAATCGGCACAAAACAGACCTCCATCGCGCTTGGCGGGACTACCTGGGAGCTATGGGAGGGTTCTCTGCCTCAGTGTGGCTGGCCGGTCCATTCGTTTCTCCGCACCTCCAATACCACTTCACAGGCGCTCGACTTGCGCGAATTCTTTGACTATCTCGTCGAACGTGGGTTGAGCACTTCGCAATATCTCATCAGCGTGGAGGCTGGCGCGGAAGTCTTTACCGGCGCGGGCCGCCTGGACACGACGGCATATTTCGTGGAAATCGGCGCGACATCCTCCCTCCGCTAGCATCTATCGCCCATCACAGTGCGAGAAAGGCAGGCAGGACAGTGCCTATGAGCTATGAAGCCATTCTCTTTGATCTTGATGGCGTGGTTGTGGATACGCAGCTCGCCGTAACCACATTCTGGCAACAGATCGCAGCCAGGTACAGATGTGAACTCACCACGGAAGATCTGGATCGGTCTGTCTATGGACGGAGAGCCTCCGAAACGCTGGAGATGCTGTTTGCCCACCTGAGCGGGCAGCAGAAAGACGCTATCTTGCAAGAACTCCAGGCCGCAGAACAGCAGGCGGTGTATCAGGAAGTCTCAGGCGTGGGGGCGCTCTTACGGGCGTTGCACGCCGCGCAGATTCCGACAGCCCTGGTAACGAGTGGCCAGCGCTGGAAAGTCGAGACCGTCCTGGCTCAACTGGGTCTCGCTGGCCTGTTTGCGGTCCAGGTGAGCGCAGAAGACATGCGCAGGGGGAAACCAGACCCCGAAGGATATCTGCGCGCGGCTCACCTGCTCAAACGCCCAGCCTCCTCCTGCATAGTATTTGAGGATGCGCCTGGCGGGGTCCAGGCAGCTCGTGTTGCGGGAGCGCTGTGCATTGGCGTGCGCCCGGAGGCGCTTGCCTCTCCCTTGCTTGCAGCAGGAGCGAGGTACGTCATCCCAGACTTCACCATGGTAACCGTCCAGTGCTCCCTCCCGAGGTTGAGCAGGGAGCTGGGGCGCTGACACTCTGTGTGGGAACAGCACTGCACGTTCCTTTCGTGGAGCGAACAGCACTGCCGAAGCGCACAGGTTGATAGTGGGTTTTATCGCTGCGCTCAGCCTCAAGTGCCTATTAGAGCGCACCCGGCAGCTTGTGTGCTGCCGGGTGCGCTCTAAGATGTAATGCTATTGATTGGTGTAGGAGATGTTGCCCCAGGTTTTGCCACCATCCCAGGTATGTAGGAGCTGGCTCTCTGTGACGGCCCAGCCATTATTCGCATCGGCAAAGCTCATTTCTTTGAGCTTGCCAGGGCGAACTAAGGCCGTCTGCCAACTCTTGCCGCCATCGGTAGTATAGAAGAGCTTACCACTCTGCCAATCAGAGGCCCAGGCGTGGGAGGTATCGGCAACATAGGTGCTATCGGCGCTCGTTTCGATAGGTAGGGTCGGGAACCAGGATGAGCCACCGTCATTGCTGTGATACAGAACCAGGTGGGCATGTCCATCCGGTGTGGTGATATAGACAGGCAAGAGACCGGTATTTCCAAAGAAGATGGGAGGCGTTGTGCCTATCTGCTGGACAGTAAGACCAGCCGGAGGAGTCAATTGCTGTTCCTGCCAGGTAAAACCGCCATCGCGGGAGACATAGAGGCCCGGATCAGTTGGCTGACCAGTCGTACTGCGAATCGTAGCATAGACAGTGCTCGCGTCTTTAAAGGAGAGACCTGACTTGAAGCCACCAAGCGGCAAACCATTCCTTCCAGCCTGGGATATGAGCTTCCAGGTCTGACCCGCATCAGTCGTCCGGAAGATGTAAGCACCCTGGCTCCCAGCTCCAGGAGAGGTGATAGCCTCAAACCAGCCTTCGTTGCCGCTAAAATGCAACATATCAACGCCCGCAGGGTCCTGGACATCGAGCGTTAGGCTGCTCCAGGTCTGCCCGCCATCGGTCGTATGCTGGATGATGACCTTGTTCTGGGTCTCCTGAGCGCTAACAACCCAGGCATAGAGATTGTCAATAAAGGTTCCTCGTGCGACCTGGTAACCAGGTGCATTAGGCGGTGTTACATTCGTCCAGTTCTTCCCACCATCAGTTGTTTTGAGGATCGCATTGGACGTCATAGCCCACCCTTGCTGCGTTGTAAGCATGCGAATGGCGGTCAGTGGCCCTTTGACCGAAGAGGGCAGTGTAGCGGTCTGCGTGCTGTTAGTCCCGGGTGTCTCCGAGGTAGCAGGCGTTTGAGTAGTTGATAAGGTTGGTGTTGCGGTAGAAGACGCCGAGATTGTTCCACCACTGTCACATGCCGCGAGCAAAAGAAGCGCAGCCAGAGCTGAAACCATACCAATAGTTGAGAATATACTTTTTTTGCGCATAGTGCACTCCGTCGTGACCTGTATTTTTTATCCACTCTATGCTTACACAAAACATGGTAGAGTAATTTGAATTGCACACTTACTATAATGCCAGAGGATTATCAAAAGTTGCGCGCAACTTTCGAACTCTCTTTCGTCTCGCGCCTGCGGCGCGAAGGCGCTCGCGAGAAAGAGTATCCGCCCCGTTCTCGCGAGCATTGAAAAGCTAGGCACAGGTATGAATCAGCCTATACAATCATTTCAATTGCGTTCTATAATAAAGCTCAAGAATCACGTTCTCCCTATGCCTTATTTAAAACAAGGATAGAAATGATGGCGATGACGATGCACCAAGATAACGAGCGCTTTCCACTGCAAGAACTTCCACCCGATTATATAGAACGGGTTTATGCCGGGGTGCTGGGCAAGATAATCGGCGTCTACCTGGGGCGGCCCTTTGAGGGCTGGACCTATGAGCATATCGCGCAAGAGCTAGGCGAGATCAACTACTATGTTCATGATAAACTGGGCGTTCCACTCATAGTGACTGACGATGATCTCTCTGGTACCTTTACCTTTGTGCGCGCCCTCGCCGATTATGGCAACTCGCCTGATCTTAGCGCAGCCCAGATCGGACAAACGTGGCTTAACTACATTATAGAGCAGCGCACAATCCTCTGGTGGGGTGGAATGGGAACCTCTACCGAGCATACGACCTATCTGCGGCTCAAAGCTGGCATCCAGGCTCCAGAAAGTGGCTCCAGCAAGCTAAATGGCCAGGTCGTCGCCGAGCAGATCGGCGCGCAAATCTTTATCGATGGTTGGGGGATGGTCGCGCCGGGTGATCCAGTGCTGGCGGCGGAACTGGCCCGTAAGGCTGGAAGCGTGAGCCATGATGGTGAGGCTGTCTACGCTGCGCAGGTAATCGCGGCAATGGAGGCGGCAGCCTTCATTGAGCATGACCTGGACACGCTCCTTGATATTGGGCTCTCCTTTATTCCCTCGACCTCGCTTGTAGCCAGGATGATCCAGGACATCCGTGCCTGGCACCAGGAGGATGGTGATTGGCGCAGGACGCGTGAGCGCATCGTAGCTCGTTACGGCTATGATCGCTACGGTGGTGGCTGCCACGTCATTCCCAATCATGCCCTCATCATCCTCGCACTGTTGTATGGAGACGACGACTTCCAGCGCTCGCTGATGATCGTCAATACCTGTGGCTGGGATACCGACTGTAACTCGGGCAATGTTGGCTGTCTGCTAGCCATCAAAAATGGTTTGAAAACTCTGGAGGCTGGCCCCGACTGGCGCGGTCCCGTGGCAGACCGCCTCTACCTGCCGACCGCCGATGGAGGAAGTTGCATCTCTGACGCTGTCCAGGTAACTTATCAGCTTGCCAGCATGGCGCATGCACTACGCGGTCTTCCTTTCACCCTCCCGCCACGCTTTAACTTCTCGCTGCCCGGCTCCTTGCAAGGCTTTCAACTTGGAGGAGAGGAAACGAACGCAATCCTCAGCAACGTTGTCCATCCTCTAAATAGCGCGCAACGCTGCCTGGCCATTCATTATCAGGGTGAGCGGGAGACCTCGCTGGCAACGTCAACATTTATTCCACCCTCTGCACAGGATATGCCCGGCTATGAGCTTCTGGCCTCACCCACGTTCTATGCTGGCCAGGTTGTAGAAGCGCACCTTTTGGCCGACCAGGCGAATATAGCTCCTATAAGCGTCCAGCTTTTCGTGCGTACTTATGGGACAGAGGATCAGCTAGAAACGTATTGGGGGCCGATTATTGCGCTGGAACCACAGGCAAAGCAAGTCATGACATGGCAAATTCCTGATACAGCAGGTGAACCCATCATGGAGATCGGCCTTATCCTACGGAACGAAGCAAGCGGCAATCCAGGGCGAGTCTATCTGGAGAGCCTGGACTGGCGGGGAGCACCCATAACAACCCTGACACGTCCCGTTCGGCAAGGACAGATGTGGCATCGCGCCTGGACGAACGCTGTCGACCAGTTTGAGCCATGGGCAGCAGAGTCCTTTCGCCTGGTGCAAAACACCGGAAGGGGTCTGCTCATTCAAGGGACACGTGACTGGCAAGACTACCGCATCAGCACGACCTTCACGCCCCACCTGGCCGAAGCCTTTGGTCTGGCCGCGTGCGTACAGGGCCTCCAGCGCTACTATGCCCTCCTGCTGACTCGCTCAGGGCAGGCCCAACTGGTCAAAGTTCTGGACGGAGAACACGTGCTGGCCGAAACGTCATTCCCCTGGAAACTCTATCAGGCTTACGCACTAAGCTTGCAGGTGCAGGGAACACACATCCAGGCCTGGATCAACGAGCAACCCCTCTTTGATCTCCAGGATACAGAGAATCTCCTGGAGGGTGGAGCTATCGCACTCATCTGCCAGGAAGGCCGCGTTGGCTGCGATGCTGTTCGTATTCAGCCAGCCTCTTCTTAGTTGACGGTAAGCATAAGTAGCCGCGTACGCCAGTAGCGGGCGCCCGCTACTGGCGTACGCGGCTACTCAGGGGCTTATACTTTTGCTATGCTCTCTAGCACAGCCCGGCCATAGGCTGTCTGGGGAAAGGACGTTCGTAACTCATCGAAGTGGGTGTCGGCGTTCTCTGTCAGGAGGGCGATACGGTCAAGCAGGTCCAGGTCTTCGCGTGTTAGTTCCGCCTCGGGCTTTGTAATTAACGCGCCCCAGTCGTCATTCCCCAGCATTTCGAGCTTGTTCAAATAGGCAAAGTCTTGCAGGAGGGCATAACGGATGGGTGGCATGCCCCTGTCCACGTCGCTATCGCCAAAGTCCCACGGCTCAAGCTCGCCTGCGCGGCAGCGCCGCCAGACCTCACCCGCCAGCCAGAAGGGATCGCCTGCCTTCATATCCAGCAGGTTGAAACCCATATCCCGACCGCGTTGCTGAACCTCGTCGATCATCGGGTCCACGCGCACCCAGCGCTCCTGGGTTGCATCCCAGTACTCTGCGAGGCGATGATCAGCGGCGTAGGGTGAACGGAAGTAACCACCAAATCCGACTCGCGCCCGTGCGGGCACCCCCTGGTAGCGCAGCATAGAGACCAGCAACACGGCGAAATTACGGCAGATCATGCCAATACGATCTACTGGCGGTCGCCGCATAGTCAAAGGCTCTGGTCTGCGCCGCAGGATACGCGCCAGCAAAGCCTCGGTACGCCGCTCTCCAAAGAGCGCGTTATCAATCTCGCCTGCTCCAAGCCCATAACCCTCACGCAACAATTCTGTATAAGGTGGAATCAGCAGTCCCTGCACCACACTCACCAGGCCAGCCATATCACGTGGAAGGTCGGCATAGAGATAAGCATACTTGCCTGGGTCCGTCAAAGCGCTCTGCTCGCGATAATACACCAATACCTGGTCGTTTCCAGCCATAAACGCTCTTCCTTTCAGCAAATGCCAAGAGACATATGTTCTCCTGGCATTCCAGCATAGCGTCCATCAACTGACATCTTTTGTCAAATTATGTACAAGAACGGAATGTCCCCTGCTAATTCCTATGTCTATAAGCAAAACAATCGCCTGGCGGTGGTTACAGATAAAGTTGTGCTTTGTGTATCACGCTTCCCCTAAAAGGGCAGCATATCGCTCACGCAAAAGCTGTTCCGTCCCCTCGCCCAGGCGACGGACGATCTCGCCCGCGGGAAGGCGTTGCCTTACCAGGCCTACAGCCTCTCCTGCATAAATCTGGGCCAGGTCGTAATCCTTGCGCGCGACCGCTTCCCTCAGTTGTTGCTGCGCCTCCTGATCCTTTACCAGCGCATCTACGCGTTCATGCCACTGCTCACTGAAGCTGTTCCGCAAAGCGCGACCAGGATACTCAGGGGGCCAGGCAAAGCCCTGCGCCACATCGAAGGCGCGGGTAAGCACGGTCTCGCTCTCCTGCGCCGCGATAATACGTGAGCGTGCATCCTCAGTAGTATCACACTCCGGCGAGACCAGCAGACAGGTTCCGATCCAGACACCCTCCGCGCCAGCGGCCAGGGCTGCCGCCACTCCACGCGGCGTCGCTATGCCCCCGGCGGCGATGATAGGCACTTCAACAGCATCCAAAATACTTTGGAGCAGAGGCAGCGTGCTCACATGCCCAGTATGGCCTCCGGCCTCTGTCCCCTGCACCACAAGCAGGTCCGCTCCATCTTGTACTGCCGCCAGGGCCTCCTCCCGCGAATGCACCTGGGAGGCAAGCAGCACACCCTCCTGCTTGATACGTGCAGCATAGGGAGCAAGCGAGCCAAACGAGATAGAGATAAGGAAGGGGCGAGCCGCCAGCACCGCCTCCAACTGTTCCGGCCTTGACGCAAGGGACCAGGCCAACAGGCCAATACCAAAGCGTCCCTGGTCGTCTCCACGCGCGATCTGTGCCTCGCGAGCGATATACTCCACAGAGTCCTTGCTCCCAATACCAAGCATGCCCAGGCCGCCCGCCTCGCTCACCGCTCGTGCCAGGCGCCCTTTGCCCACATACGCCATTGGCGCACCAACGATGGGATAGCTTAACTTCCAGCAGGTTGTAAGATGCGTATGTAGCATAAGTAATCTCCTCACTCTTACTGGCGAACCGTTCTTTCTCAACTCGCCAGACTACTTATCTTGCTCCTACTATATTGCAGTTGGAGGGAAAAGACCGCTATATTCTTGCGCCTTTCCATCATATTCTTGCACTCTAAATGGTCTATTCACCAAGTCTGTAGGACACTGATCTGTTTCCAACACGAAGAAGTCTTCTTTTTTTCTTCAACCTCCTCTCTTGGGCACAACCCCTCTTTTGAGGACGTATTCTGACCGCATGAACCAGTACACTGTGATTGAAGATTAATGTAAAAGCATTGGTGGCATTGAAAGGAGCGAAGATGAGAGTATTGAAATGGCGCCAGGTGCATGCCTGGCGTTTGTCGCAACATGGCCTCTCCCCGCGTTTCTCCTCGCAGGATTTCGTTCAGGCGGTGACGCGCACTGGTGGGATTCAGGCACAGGTGATGTCTGCTGCCGAGCTGGCATTGTGTACCCGTGTGGAAGGACTCTCTCCACATGATGTCAAAGCTGCGATCTTCCAGGACCACACCCTGGTGAGGACCTGGGCCATGCGTGGCACATTACACTTACTCTCTGCAAGAGAACTCCCTCTGTATGTAGCGGCGCGTGACTGGCAGCATACTGCGAGCTGGTCGAATTATTTCGCTGAGTTCGGCCTCTCAATAGAGCAACAGGAGGCCTATCTCTTGGCTATCCCGCATGTTTTGGAGCAGGGACCAATGACTCGTCTGCAACTCGCTGACGCTGTTGCGAAGCATACGGGTGCTGCTCGCGTGCGCGACTTGATCCTCTCTGAGAGCTGGGGGTCTCCCTTGAAGCCATCGGCCTATCGCGGAGATCTCTGTTTCGGGCCAGGCCAGGGGAAGACGGTCACCTTCATGAACCCCGAGGATGGATTGGGAAATGGCAGCCAATCGAGCCCAAGCTGGCGCTTCAGGAAATAGCCCGTCGATATCTGCGAGCATATGGCCCCGCGACCGCAGACGATTTTGCTTTTTGGTGGGGATGTGGGAAAACCCTCGCAAAAAAACTCTTCCAATCGATAGAAGAGGAGTTGGAAGAAGTAGAGGTAGAAGGGTGGCGAGCCTTCGCCCTGCGTGCGACCCTTCCGCTCATCCAAAGCGTTGAACCAGCAGAGCAGATCCACCTGCTCCCCTTATTCGATGCCTATACGATCGGGGCGGCGCCGCGCGGTTGCGAACCCCTGCTCGCTCAAGCCTACAAGCGCCAGGTCTTCAACCTTCAAGGGTGGACCTTTGCGGTCATTCTGATCAACGGTTCCATACAAGGAGTCTGGCGCTCTACAATCCGACGCTCGCAAACCGTCGTCAAGGTGAACCTGTTCTCCTCATCCACCGCCTCGATCCGAAAAGGGATTGAAGCCGAAGCGGAACGGCTCAGTGACCTCTTCGGGAAGAAGGTCTTACTGGAATATGAATCTCCCTCATCTTCCCAGTTTTAGCGATCTTGGAGCTGGCTCGACAGAGTTCGAGCGAAGCGACCTGCTCAGCGCCTGGGTGCCGGCCTGTGGGCCGGGCGAGTCCAAGCCAGCTTGAACCCTACAATTTAGCGCCGGTACTGTTTTGGCGAGAGACCAGTGAGGCGCTTAAAGTACTGGGCCAGGTGGCTCTCATTGGCGAA
Source organism: Ktedonobacter sp. SOSP1-52 (assembly GCF_016587395.1). NCBI lineage: Bacteria > Bacillati > Chloroflexota > Ktedonobacteria > Ktedonobacterales > Ktedonobacteraceae > Ktedonobacter > Ktedonobacter sp. SOSP1-52. The sequence continues at coordinate 470,662 of NZ_BNJH01000005.1, read as the reverse complement.
GCCCACGCTGTGAGCGATAGAGAGCACAGACCAGTCAGTGGTGGTGAGCAAGACTTTGGCGCGCTCTACGCGGCGCTGGAGCACATACTGGTGGGGAGAGAGGCCAGTAGCTTCCTTAAAAAGGCGCGCGAAGTAATAAGGGCTAAGATGAATCTGGGCCGCGAGCTCGGCGAGAGTAAGATCGGTCGCGAGGCGCTCTTCAATATAAGCCTGTACACGTTTGAGATGACGTGAAGATAGGCAATGGCGCTGTGTTTTTGTGGGCAACTTTACTGAAGAATGCTGCCTTAGCAGATGCAGGATAAAGAGATTCGTCAAGGAATCGATATACAGCCTACCGCCGAGGTCATTAGTATGGAGTTCCCTCAAGAATGCGAGCGCCAGTGCCTCGATTTGGGGATCACTTACGCCAATCTCGTCAATAAGCTCTATGCGTTCGGGATTGAGATCAATCTCGGCGGCAACCCCCTTGAGTAGAGCTGGAGGCAGGTAGAGATGCAGGTGGCGCACCTCCTCGGGACTATCCAGGTGCCATGTGCTTGGTGCGCCCGCGGGTAGAATTGTCAAGCTGCCTGTTCCCAGTTGCCCCTGGCGCCCGGCAAGCCGTTCCTGAGCCTCGGTAGCGGCACTCAGGTTGATTACTAGCACATGTCTTGGCAGCGCGGGCAAGACAAAGTCATCATCGGGATGCACGACATCCGCGATATCAAAGCCATTCCAATCCCGCCCCCTACTCGACTGTACAATATGTTCTGGCGGCACATCAAAAGCCTGATATGGCCTGGCATCATCATGCTGAAACTTCTTCACGACTCATGTCTCTCTGCTATAGGAAGACAATGGATTCTCTGCAAATTATATCATGCGATCCGTGTTCATACGTATTACCTAAAAGCAAAGATGTGGTAATATATTGGATGATAGATAATGGTTTTAGGTAATACCGTATTTCCCTAAAGGAGCACACATGCCCAAACAGGCTCCCTACCTCCTGCGTTGGTCTCCTCAAGCACAAAAATATGAACTTCTCGACCAGGGATGCTCTCAATCGGGTGGCCAGACTCTTGAACATTCCGATCTGCTACATAAGCTGGTTGATATCAGCTCTTTTGCCTTTTACAGCTACACTGGCGCTCACTTTACGGCGCGCAAAGAGAATATTCAACGCAATGGCCCCTACTGGTATGCTTATCGCTCATCCCAGGGTCGAACGAGCAAACGTTATCTTGGCCGCACGGCCGATCTCTCCATAGGCCATCTGGAAAACATTGCAGAAAGCTTTCTCTCTCCCCCAGATACCCCTATCACCTCCAATGGGCACATGGTTGATAAACCCATAACAGCATCTCAGCACTCCCAACAAGCTCCATCGAAGCAGGATCAGCTATTACTGGATACCAAGTTGCGTCCGCCACGCCTCCCCCTGGAACTGGTGGAGCGACCACGCTTATTTAAGCGCCTCGATGGCTGGTCAGCATACAAGCTCACATTGCTTATCGCGCCCGCTGGCTCGGGCAAAACGACGCTCGTCACCTCCTGGCTTGCGCAAAATGACTTCCTATCTGAGGCAGCCTGGGTCTCGCTAGACATGAATGATAATGATCCAGCTCGCTTCTGGCGCTATGTCCTGCGCGCTTGCCAGGGCTGGCACTCCCTTCCCGAACCATATATTCTTCCTCTAAACCTCCCCTCACCTCAAACAGGCATCCCGGCGCGTCCCTTCGAAGAGCTACTCATTCCTTTCCTCAACGAGGTGGCGCAACACTCTCAACATCGCCTGCTTGTTTTAGAAGACTACCATGTCATCACTGAGGCAAGGATTCATGAGACGTTTGACTTTCTCCTCGCTAATCTGCCTGAGACGCTGCATATTCTGCTGCTGACACGCACAGAGCCTCCACTCTCGCTTACTCGCCTGCGCTCACGAGGCGAAATTAGTTCTATTTATGCCAGTGACCTGCGCTTCTCACCCGAGGAAACGGCTGCATTCCTCCAGCCGATTATTCCAGCGTCACCCTCTACGGAACTCCTGGCTACGCTCGATACGCACCTGGAGGGGTGGGCCGCCGGATTACGCCTGCTCGCGCTCTCCTTGCAGGGACACAAGACACAGACACAGATAGAGTATATCCTTACCACCTTTCGCGGCAATCACCGCTCCATTCGGGATTATTTTGTCAGTGAGGTCCTCCAGGCTCAGCCCGAGCCGCTGCAAGACTTCTTGCTACGCACGAGCATCCTGGCGCGCTTAAGTGTTCCTCTCTGTCTGGCTGTCACCGGTCAGCAAGAGAGCGCAAGCCTGTTAGAAAGTATTGCGCGGGCCAACCTCTTTCTGGAGGCCCTCGATGGCACAGGCGAGTGGTACCGCTATCATGCCCTCTTCGCCGAGGCGATGCAGCATGAGGCGCGCCTGCGCCTGGGCGAGGATGAACTACGCACACTGTATCAGAGGGCCAGCCACTGGTTCGCAGAATATGACCTGCTTACAGAAGGCATTGAAGCGGCATTGAAGGCTAAGGATAGCGAGCTGGCCGCGAGATTGATAGAGCAATATATAGAGGCCTTGCACGTACAGGAATTTCGCGAGTTTCACACTCTGCGCCGCTGGCTCACGCAGCTACCCGAAAAAATACGTCAAAGCTCTCCCCAACTCTGTTTAAGCTATGCCGTAACACTCATCTTTGGTCGCGACGAGCAAGAGGAACCAGACCCATTCCTCGTGGAACAACTAGAAATACTGTTGCAACTGGCTGAAGAAGGCTGGCACGTACGTAAAGATCTTCCCCATCTTGGACAGGTCTTCGCCTTTCGTGCTCTTTTCTCCTACCAACAAGGCAAGCGCGAGCAATCTGTAAGTTGGGCTAGGCAAGCCCTGGCCTGGCTCCCAGCAACAGAGCCTTTATGGAGAGGCATGAGCCTGGTGGTTCTGGGAATCGAAGCCCTGCAAACAGGTCGACTCAACGAGGCTAGACAGCTCATTGCGGAGGTTGGCAAGTGCTGGCAAGTTCTCCATAGCTTGCACATTCTAGATGGCACTACGCTTTTTACAGGCATGATCTGCTATGAAACTGGTGAACTACGCCAGGCAGCCCACCAGTTTGAACAGCTTATTCATAAGAGAACTATCCTTGAAGATGGTCCTGTCGCCCTTGCCGCGCACCTTGGCCTGGCCCAGGTCCTCTATGAGAAGAACGACCTCGACGGTGTACAACGCGAGCTTCAGGCATTCTCAGCCCTGGCCCAAAACTTTCCAATGGTCCCCCAGGACTTCTTCCAGCCATTGGTTGAGCTACTTATGGCACGGCTGGAGCATGCCCAGGGAGAAACCGATCAGGCTATAGAGCGCCTGGCCAATGCTTTAGCTCAGGTGCACAACACCCCGGAGGGCCTGCCTCTCTACTTCTATCATGAGGCACGCAGCTGGCTTGTCCAGCTCTTTCTCTCGCAGGGAGATATCGCCACAGCGCATTACTGGTTCCAATTCACACCTCATCCAGGTACCTGCGCCACAACGACATCTTCCGAACCATCTTTACTGCCAGCACCAGGGGAGATCGCTATGCAAGAACACCCTTCAGAAAGTATGCAAGCATCACCGGATATGCTTGTCCTGGTGCGCGAACAGAGCGTACTCCTCATGGCACGCCTGCATCTTGCTCAGGATGAGTATGAGGCCGCGCTACATCTCCTAAACATCCAGCTTTCCGCAGCTCAGGAGGCTGGCCGGGGACGACACGCCCTGCAAATAAAATTACTGCTGGCCCAGGTCTACGCAGCTCATAAGCAACTCCCCCAGGCACATCAAACCCTCATGGAAGCGCTCAAGCAGGGACATATTGAGGGTTACCGGCGCACATTCCTTGATGAGGGCGAAAGGCTTGTGACTCTCCTGCGCGATAATCTTCCTCATCTCCATATTCAACCACTGCGAAACTATGCGCGCCAACTCATTCAGGCCTTTTCACAACACGATGCCAGCCAGTCCATTGTTGTGACCCCCGTCTTTGAACCGCTCTATGAGCCACTGACGAGCCAGGAACAGCGAGTACTACGCCTGCTGGCAACAGGTCGCTCCAACCCCGATATCGCCCGCGAACTGATTGTTTCTGTCAATACTATCCGCTCCCAGGTCCAGAGCATCTACCGCAAACTACAAGTCAATAATCGCCATGCCGCCAGCGAGCTTGCCCGCCAGCTGCATCTCCTTTAAGTCTTCAAAAACAACCATTATGGTTACCTGATGTTTCTCACATAAATCCCAGTGAGACGCAATCCTTGAAGAAGAGGCAGAACAGCAGGCCCTTCCATCAGCAACTCCTCATCCATGTCATAATGCGATGAACTCGCTGCGAAATGGCTTCAGGAGCCACTTTTATCAAGTGATAGCCCAAAGAGGTTTTGGGAATTATATCATTTCACTGGTCTCCGCTTCCAGAGAAAGCAGGCACCGACCATTTCACACTAAAGTTGTGTATGAACCAGGTATTCTGAGAAACGGCATTACCCACGCTAGTTCATGCAAATAACCATAAAGGATGATGTAGAATATCCCTCTTTGCATTACACTATACACGGGTTGTAATTCTTCTAGAAGGTGAGCATCAATATCTTAAGCTGAAAGCGAGGTTGCCAGGCATGAACCAGGAGCGTCTCTCCACACCTGCACCTTTACGGCGTCTCTTCGCCTCCTATTATGAGCGTATGTCGCAAGGCACAGCAGAGAAAGACTATATGGAGCCGTTGCGTAAGAAAATTGTCGGGCAGGCTGCAGGACTGGTGCTCGAAGTGGGGGCGGGCAACGGTCTGAACTTCGCCTGCTATGATCCCGAGTTTGTCGAGCGCGTAGAGGCAACTGAGCTTGATAGCTCGATGCTGAGCTATGCACGCACACGCGCCCAAAGCGCACCCGTGTCTGTTACCCTCACGCAAGCCAACGTTGAGCAACTTCCCTTCGCCGATGCATACTTTGACAGCATCGTTTGCACACTGGTCTTCTGCTCCGTCAATAATCCCCTACGTGGCCTGCAAGAAATGCGCCGCATCCTCAAACCTGGCGGCCAGCTCCTCATGATAGAGCATGTGCGCGCCCAAAAACGCATGCCCGCCCTGCTACAGGACTTGATTACCCCCCTTACCAGGCTCCTGCTGGGCAATTGTCACTGGAACCGCAGCACGGTACAAACCGTTCAGGAGGCTGGTTTTCAGGATATACGACTTGAATACCTCACGCCCGTAGGCGAGTTGATGCCCCTGGTGATAATACTGGCCAGAGGCTAATAGCATAACTCTTCAAACAAAAATCATCCCTCGCATCGTCTTGATGGATGATGCACTTTCATCCTATTTATCGCTATACTCAAAACAAGTCAATCGCGCAGGGGAGCTAGATGTACCCCTCCATGGAAAGGTTCTATAAGATATGACTCAAGAGACACTTGTTCCTATCGATACAAGCCATATCCCTCACGCAACAAAAACACCTATCATCAATGTCGAGAACCTGGTAAAACGCTATAAAAAGGCGACAAAGAATGCCGTCGACCAAATCTCTTTTTCGGTCGCGCCCGGCACGCTCTTTGCCCTGCTGGGACCCAACGGCTCCGGCAAAACCACAACCATCTCCATGCTGACCACGACCCTGGCTCCCACGTCTGGCACCATACGTATCGCGGGCTATGACCTGGCAACACAGGCTCACCTGATTCGTAGCCAGATCGGCATTATCTTCCAGAAGCCCAGCCTCGATCTTAACCTGACCGCTGAAGAGAATATACGCCTGCATGCGACCCTCTATGGTCTCTACCCTTACCGACCCCTGTTTCGCCTGATGCCAAAGACTTACCGCGCCCAGGTACAGGAGCTGGCTCATCTCCTGGGCATCGAAGAAAGCCTCTTCAAACCCGTCAAGACGTTCTCTGGAGGTATGAAGCGCAAGCTCGAAATCGTCCGTAGCCTGCTCCACCGTCCCGAGGTCCTCTTCCTGGATGAGCCTACTACCGGGTTGGACCCGGAGAGTCGACGCGAGCTATGGGATCATCTCCGCCAGGTACGCGCCGAGAGCGGGACCACCATCTTTCTTACCACTCACTACCTGGAAGAGGCCGAGGGGGCCGATAACATCCTGATTATCAATCGCGGCCAGATTGTTAGCGCTGGCAGCCCTCAGCAGATCAAAACCAGCCTGACACAGCCTATGCTCTTCATCGACGCGCACGAGCGCGAGCAGCTACGCGTGGAGCTACACACGAAAAATATTGCGTTTAAAGAAGATGGCCTCTTCTCCATCGCCCTTGAAAACCAGCAGGTACACCAGCTCCTCAAGAGCATCGATACACCCTTGAGCATGGTCCAAACCCATACCCCTTCGCTAGAGGATGCCTATATCCATATCATTAAACAAGAATATATCGAGGAGCAAACGGAGGAACACACAAAATGACCAATCCCGTCATTCATCCTGCTAGAGAGCAACGAAGTAACGTCTCTCGCAACTGGAATGCTATCCTGACCATCGCTGGGCGCGACGTCATGCGTTTCCTACGTGACCCGATACGCCTGGTCTTTACCCTCATTTTCCCCATTATTCTCGTTGGTGGGCTGGCAGGTCCCCTTCAGGGCAATTTTGGGAAAGCGGCGGGCTATAATTTGATTACCTTTAGCATGACTGGTTTGCTCGCCATGTCGCTCTTCCAGAGCACGATGAGCGGCCTGGTCTCACTAATCGAGGACCGAACGAGCGATTTTAGCCAGGAACTCTTTATCGCCCCCATCTCGCGCTATACCATCATCTTTGGCAAAATCTTTGGTGAGTCACTTGTCGCCCTGGTGCAGGCAGTCATTCTCGTCCTGCTGGGCGCTCTCCTCTTTGGTGTTCCGCTCTCGCTCACCAGCCTGCTCCTCGTCATACCCGTCTCTTTGATCATCTGCCTCTTTGGCGGCGCGTTTGGTGCTCTGCTCACCTCGCTCTTCAGCGATCAGAGGACAGCGAATATGATTATGCCCTTTCTCCTATTCCCACAATTCTTCCTCTCAGGCATCTTTCTGCCCACCCGTGGACTTCCCTGGTACCTGACCCTTCTCTCAGAGATTACGCCCATGCGCTACGCGGTGGACCTGGTTCGCGGCATCTTCTACGCGGGCAGGCCAGAGTACAACCAGATCGTCCTGCTCCACCCGCTCATAAATCTGGCCATTATCGCGGTTCTCTTCACCATCTTCCTCGTCAGCGGCACCATCCTCTTTGTGCGCCGCGAGCGCAACCGTTAAAATCAAATTTTGGCATAGACGAACCAATCATGGCTGAGCGCAGCCATGATTGGTTCGTGGGGAGAAGCAGCCTTGCGCGTCTCCATGCCTGATCGAGATGAACTCTGCGTTGATCCAGCTTAGGAACGTGCAGCCTGCGTCTTCTCAAAGCCTCCATCTCCCATGTCGGCGCCTCTCTCATCCAGCACAATTTCATACACCGCCGTTTTCTCGCCAGGATATTTGCGGTCGAAGACGATCCCGAAGAAACGACCCACGATGCCGATACGCAACATACCTCGCGCGCGCCTGGCCTCCTCGGCATACAGGCGACGCACGGTGCCTTCAATCGCCGGACCAAGCGCCTCCCCTTTGCGGTTGCCAGGCGCGAGGGTGACGTGTGAATTATGGGCGAGGCGCTTGACCTTCCAGGTATCCGCTGGCGTCATAAAGTAGAGTTTGCCGTCTGAGGCCACCGTGCCTACCGGGGTGCCGATGCCTATGCCGTTGCGGCGGAAGCTGGTCAGCAGAGTCATATGACCTTTTCCAGGGGCAGTCAGATACTCTCGCGTGGTATGAGTCGTTTTTTCGCTCATGATCTGTCTCTCTTTCTTGTGATCGTTTGCTCGGCGTTTTCCGCTATGGTTCTCACTATTTGTCCCTTGCACGAAAAAGTTTGTGCGAAGATCGACATCAATGTATCTCCTTGTTTCCAGATGCTGTTCGAGAGTGAGAAAAGCTCTCACCAAATGTACCTGCCATACATTCATCCTGTTGACCGGTTGAAGCATTTATTGCGCTCACAGAGAGAACCCCTTTTCATTCCCTGTTCAGGAAGGGGTGTTGCCAGCCAGCAACCCTTGCACCAGTTCCTCAACAAACTGCTGATCTGTTTTGTGAAACGGATCGAAGCCCAGGAATTGCTGGTTAAAGACCCTTTGAAAACAGGGACCCAGCAACAGGGTCGCTATAGTCAAAGAGGGAAGGTGCCGCCCAATGCGTTCCAGGCGCTGCTCCTCCTCAAGGTAGGCTGCAAACCGTTCAAAAACGTTGTGTGGGCCCATACCCAACGGTAAGGTCGTGGCACGAAACTGGGCCAGGAGCTCCTTGTCAGCCAGGAAGGAGACGCCCATGGGCAGCAGTTGCTCATAGTAGTGAAGAACTGCCAGCGCGAGCGCGATAAGGTTCTCGCGGACGGTTGCGGTGCCTGCCCGGTGCGTCTGGAACACCTCGTGGAAGGCCGGCAGGTGCTCGGCCATGAGCGCAAAGAAGATGTCTTCTTTATGATCGAAATGTCGGTAGAGTGCGCTTTCGGAGAGGCCGACCTCGCGTGCGATCTCCTTGGTGGTCACGTGTGTCGAACCTTTCAAGAGCAGCAGCTTTTCAGCGGCGTCCAGGATTTTCTCTCGTGTTTTTCCCATGCTTCTTTCTCCATGTGTGTGAGTGTTCACTAACATGATAGGTCAGAAATGAGGGTCTTGTCAAGAGGTGGGGTCAACCTTATGAAAACAAAGCCTTTCTTTCCGAAGTATTTTTGTAAGTATGGGGCTGCTCTGAGAGACTTTTCACCAAGAAAACAGGGTGCTTCGATACCTCACGCTCAAATTCTGCAAGCGAGGAGTCTGCTGTTACATCGAAGTAAGCCAGAACAAAAGATCGAGCTCCGATCAGGCTTCTTTTGAGGATGGGAGCTGCTTCCTGAGCACTCACCTCGAATGCAGAGACGCGCTCGGTGTGGCGACCACGTGTCAGCGTGGCCTCGCCTGCCACGCGCAGATTGCGCACCCAGTTGACGACGCCGTAGGGCGCGGTCAACCAGCGCTGGCCATCGTATTCAACGAGCGCTACCGGAATTGTATGAGGCTGCCCGCTTTTGCGCCCACGTACCGTGAGCAGGGTCATATTGCCCTTCTTCACACCGGCCCGCAGCAGAAACGTGTTGATGTTGCGGCCCACGCGGAAGAAAAGTGTTGGGCGAAATGTTTTTGCCATGAGATGCTACCTTAACTCCTTCTCCATATGTGTGTGAATGTTCACTAACATACTATAGCCAGAGATGGGGAACTTGTCAAGGGAGTCAATGCAGCCAATCTCACGCACGACTACCATGATCTTCCATGTTGTCACTCAACTGCCAATACTCGATGTTGTTTTGCTCGCAGTACCACTCTCCCCAGGCGTGAATCTGGTAGACGATTGGTTCCAGGCTTCGCCCCGACTCGGTGAGTGAGTATTCCACCTTTGGGGGACCTGAGCATAGACCTTCCGGTGAATGATCCCTGCCTGCTCTAGCTCCCGCAATTGGAGGGTGAGCATTTGTTGGGTCGTAGCAGGAATGAGCCTGCGTAACTCTCCGAAGCGTTTGGTTCCGTTGAGCAAACAATAGACAATCTGCAATTTCCATTTTCCCCCAACGATCGAAAGCGTCACTTCGACTGGACACCCCGCCGTTTTCTGCTGCTGTTTCATGAGATGCACCTTTCTATAGTATGATTTTCTAGACTACCTCAAATTATTTTGCGTACTTGTTTCTTTCACTGTTATCCTGTATTTTGATTGTAGCAGGATGTGGGAAGCATAACAAGCGAAGCCAACTTGGGCTGGAGCAAAAAGATCACCTTCTCTCATCCTGAACTAAACTGTCTCTTCTCTCAAGAAGAACAAGCATAGAAAGAACTGGTAGTATGTACAACACCTACCCAGCGAGCTTCACTCGCATGACGCGTCTGTTAGCGGGAGTCAGTATCCTCCCTGCGCTTTTCCTTCCTTTTTATGAGGCCTTTCTCCATGGCGGACGACGCGCCATGGAGATCAACCCGCGCGCCGCTGCCTATATGGCAGCCCATATGATAGGAGCCTACTGTACCATCCTGGCCGGGTTTGGACTGATCGCCATCTACCTGCGCTACCATGAGCGTATGGGCAGGGGCGCGCCCCTCAGCTTGATTCTGGCTCTCCTTGGGCAAATCTCGTATGCGGGCCTCCTGTTTATTGATGGGTTCTTCAATCCTCTTTTTGCGCATTTTGATCCCACGCTGCAAACGCAGTTCCATTCGCCTGACTTCTTTCAAGCCGTAGCCCAGAGTCCTCTGCTTCAGAGCTTCGGGATCGCCCTCTATACTCCCTTCCTGATGTCTCTCCTCCTTATCGTTGGCTATGGATTCCTGGGAATTCTTCTCCTGCTAAAACACATCTTCCCCTGGCCTATTGGGGTGCTGTTTCTCGTCGGTGGGGTAATTCTGGGCATTGACTTGATGGTGCCGATGTGGGTCGAGATAGCTGGGTATGCGGCTGAAGGGCTGGCAATTGCCTGGAGTGCTTTGCTCATCTTGCGCGAGAGCCAACCCATTGCTCATGCTGAGTTTGTTGCATAAAGGCTGAGGTCAGAATGCCTTAGCGAATGTCTCTGAAACCTGAAAGGAGCAAGATCTATGCAATCATTCACCCATCACCATAAGGAATCGAGCGAGGCGTCGTCTAAAGCGACACAAGGACATGTCATTGATTTGGGCTGGCGTTACGATCTGATGCTGTGGTGGCAAAATATCCTGTCGCGTGGTAAGTGGCAGGAGCTTCAGCAACACATAGCCGACTTGGCCCAGTTTCAGCCAGGAGAAACTATGTTGGATGTTGGGTGCGGCACCGGGACACTGGCAATCATCGCGAAGCAACACGTGGGTGCGGTGGGCCGTGTGTCTGGCATTGACCCCGGGCCGAAGCAGATCACTCGCGCGCGTTCCAAGGCGGAGAGAGCGGGCCTCTCTATTGACTTCCAGGTTGGCGTGATCGAACAGCTTGCTTTCGCCGACCAGTCATTCGATGTTGTTTTAAGTACCTTTATGATGCACGTTATGCCTGATGATCTCAAGCGTCAAGGACTCGCTGAAATAGCCCGCGTGCTCAAACCGGAAGGGCGTCTGCTGGTGGTCGATTTCAGGCGCCCGCAGGAGCATGAGGAACAATCTGAGCGGCCTGTCCATACAGGTCCCTGGCAGAGTGGAGTTCAAGATCAGCCTGCCTTGATGCAAGCAGCAGGATTCTTGCAGATAGAAAGCGGGGAGATCGAAACTGGGACGACAAAGCTGCCCGAAGTAGGTTTTGTCAGAGCGCGAAGGTGATGGATTCCTGTGCAGGAAAAGCAGAGCAGAAAGGGTCAAAAAAAGGTCGATTGTAAGATGCCGAGTGGATAGAGGAAACGACGCTTGACAGACAAAAACGCCCTGTGATAAAGTGAGCACGTCTTTTCAAAAAGCAAATAGCAAGTATATCACAGCAAATATATCGATGAAGCAAGGGTGAAGCGCTGACAACTCCTCCAACGAATATTCATTGTCAGCGTTCTTGCTCATCGTACGGATGTGTTCGAGCCGCATGCGGCGCACGGCGAGGAGAGAGAGCAGCAAGAGAAGCTCTCCCGTTCCCCATTTCTTCTCCGTAAATACAGTTCGTAAACAGGTGTGCAGCGTATCTACCGCGCGAGAAAGCTGGGACTTGTTTGAAAAGATTCATGCTCCTCCTTCACAGGTGGAGGAGGATAGAATTTTTTGCAAAGGTAGAACACCTCCATGAACAAATCAGCTGGTCCTACAAACACGTCTGTAGGACGCACATCTCTTGTGCTTCTTCTCGTTATCGCCCTTTTGAATACGATGGGTATCACGATCATTGTCCCTCTTGTTCCGTTTCTCACGGTCCAGTACCTGGCTCATCCGAATAATCTCGCCGTCATCGTGGGATGGCTGACCGCTGCCTATGGGATCTGCCAGTTGATCGCCGCGCCAGGTTTAGGCGTGCTTTCCGACCGTTTTGGGCGACGCCCCATTCTCTTCATCTGTCTCCTTGGTTCCGTGTTTGGCTATCTCATCCTGGGCCTTGGCGGTGCGCTCTGGTTGCTCTTCCTCGGACGCATCATCGATGGCTTGACGGGCGGCAACATCAGTGTCTTGTTTGGCTATGTCGCTGATCTCACGGAACCAAAGGACCGTGGCAAGTACTTTGGTCTGCTGGGCAGTGCGGCAGGTGTCGGTACTCTCATTGGCCCTGCGCTTGGTGGACTGCTGGCCACGATCAACGATCGCGCCCCCTTTCTTGCCGCGGCTGGCCTTCTCCTGCTTACTCTTGTCTGGGGGTACTTCTTGTTACCAGAGAGTTTGAACAAAGAGCACCGCATCACCTCCGTTTCGGTACATGAACTGAACCCCTTGAAACAACTGGCGTCCGCGTTTCGTTGGGCAAACTTGCGCTGGTTACTGCTGGCCTGGTTCTTGTACGCTTTCCCAGTGGGCATGTTGCAGACGACGATCACCGTCTTGATGAAAGATAGCCTTGGCTTCAATGTCACGCAGGCCAGTCTCGTGGTCACCGTGCTCGGCGCGGTAGACATTCTCGTCCAGGGTGTGTTGGTAGACAGGTTCCTCGCAATGCTGGGAAACATAAAGCTCGGTCTCATAGCCTTCGTGCTGGTCGGCATCAGCTACCTCGTGCTTGGTTCTATCACGTTTCTCGCCACACCGATTCTCTTGCTTGTCGGTATTGTACTCTTCGCAGGTTCAGGTAGCCTTGTTGAAAACGCTCTGCGAGGTCTCATCTCTGAAATGGTTGGACGACACGAACAAGGTCGTGTGAGTGGAGCGACACAATCGTTGCAATCGCTTGGATGGGTTGTCGGACCACTTATTGGCGGTTTCATCTACACAGCGTGGGGGCATTTTCAAGTCTATGCCTCAGCTTCGCTCATTACTCTCCTCGCCATGGTTTGTGTATGGATCGCTCTTCCGCTTCTTCAGAGGCACCAGGCGAAAAAGCAAACGCTTGGTGGTGAACAAGAGACCGCATTGCTCTCGAATGAAGAGAACTGAAAAAGGTTTTCCTTATCGCTTGCTTTTGAGGGAGAGGAGAAACACCGCTCTCCCTCTGCCTTCTGTGCCTCCTCATAAACTTCTTAAGGAAATGGAGGAACTCATTGCAACAAACGAACGATTTTTGACATGCACCGCACAGCTTTAGTCGGCCACAGTTCCCTGGACCACTTCTGGCCCTTCATTAGTGACCTGTCAATGAAACAGCACTGGATGGGAAAGGAGGGCCACTTTCTCAAAGTTTAGAGGGAAAACAGAAGGCTTTTATCAGTCTTGCCAATCCTTAACGGGGATTTGGGAGGTAAAAATGTCGCGGCCCCGAATAGTGAAAAGAGCAATAAGTTTGCCAGAGAGGACATTCTAGATGGCCCACGACATTCCAAAAATAAAAACAGAGCAGAGGGCATATTTCTTGGTCCCCATGCTCTGTTTTATAGAAACTGCACAAGCAAGCAAGTCACGCGACCTACCAGTGTGCATCACACCCGAGAAGAGAAAGCAACTAGTGCTTCAGGCCTCTCTTCTGGGAGGTGCGCAACAATGTGCTGCTTGTGCAGCGACTAGGTTCATACATTATTCACACCACCTCCTTTCGTTGTTAGTAGTTTATCATCCCAATATATAATTGTCAACCCAGCAAACAGGCAATTTTCCTCTGCAAAGGAGAAATCACTATTTTCTAATCTTTCCTCTGCCATACCCTCACATGTATATCTTGACAAAGAGCTTTTCTATCTGGTATATGATAAGTGATTCACTTGTCATGTTTTCCCTGCGAATATCGTTGCTGCATTGTTCGTGGGATAGCTCAACCGATCTTTTCCTCAGGGCGGATACTGCCCGGCGATCAGGCACAGAGGAGTGTCTGAAGGAGGTAACACGGATGTTTCTTTATACAAAGATCACAAAGATCACAAAGATCATGGTTGGCCTTGTAGTGCTTAGCTTCAGTCTCTTGCTTCCCCTCTCTACAGGCATGGCCCATGCTAGTGGAGGCGCATGGCATCTCTACACCTACTCCAACGCCTTTCAAGGCAGCCGCAACTACTATGTCTATACTCCGGCTAATTATCAGCCAGGCACTTCAGTTCCCATGATTGTCATGCTGCATGGCTGCACGCAGACGCCACAGGATTTCGCGGCGGGAACCCAGATGAACCAGCTGGCAGACCAGCACCAGTTTATCGTCGTCTATCCACAGGAGCAGTACATCAATAACGCCTCGCTCTGCTGGAACTGGTTCCTCTCCGTCAATCAATACCGCAATAGTGGCGAAGCTGGGATTATTGGCGGCATCACGCAGGCCGTGGAGCAAGATACCAGCGATTGGAGAATTGATACTCATCATGTCTATCTCGCTGGCATGTCAGCGGGTGCAGCTATGGCCTCCAATATGGGCGCGACCTATCCTGACCTCTATGCGGCCATCGGCATCCATTCCGGGCTTGAGTACCAGGCCACCACCAATGCCTATGGCGCGGCCTACGCTCAACTCTACGGTGGACCCAATCCGACCAGCCAGGGGGACGCTGCCTACAATACTATGGGCAGCTACGCCCACGTGGTCCCCGTCATTGTCTTCCATGGCACCGCTGATACCGTTGTTAACCCCATCAATGGCAATCAGGCCGTTCAACAATGGATGCGGACGGATTACGACGCCTCCGGCGGCTCTTACAACGCCAGCTTTTCCTCCCCCTCCAGTACCACCAATGGCCAGGTCTCTGGCGGTCACTCCTACACCATCCGGCGCTGGAACAACTCCAGCGGGCAGGAGATCGAAGAGTACTGGACCATCAATGGCATGGGCCATGCCTGGTCGGGCGGCAGTAGTTCTGGCTCCTATACCGATCCCGCTGGCCCCAGCGCTACCCAGGCTATGTATACCTTCTTCATGAGCCACTCACGTTAAACATCTCCCTGGCTTCGTACACAAACAGAGCCTACCAATTCTGTCACTCCAGATTAGTAGGCTCCCACAAGACCCTTAAGGGGATACATGTCATGTCCAGATTATGCAGATACACCGCCGTCCTGGTTCTACTTATGCTTGGCCTGGCCCCCTTCACTCCTCATGCTCACGCCAGTAGTGGAACCTTCCAGCAGTATACCTATAATGGCTCCGCCGGTAGCCGCCCTTATTATGTTTACACACCCGCGAATTACCAGGCAGGCACCACCGTCCCGCTCATCGTGATGCTGCATGGCTGCACGCAAAATCCTACCGATTTCGCCAATGGCACACAGATGAACGCCCTGGCGGACCAGAAACAATTTATCGTTGTCTATCCCCAGCAAACGAGCAGTTACAACTCAAGCGATTGCTGGAACTGGTTCCAGACAGCCGACCAGGCGCGGGGAAGCGGCGAGCCGGCGATTATTGCCGGGATTGTTCAGACGGTTAAACAGGCTACCTCCCAGTGGAGCATCGATCCTAATCGCGTCTATGTCGCGGGAATGTCTGCCGGCGCGGCCATGAGCGTCATTATGGGGGCAACCTATCCCGATATCTTCGCCTCTATCGGTGTCGAGTCTGGACTTGAATACCAGGCCGCCACCTCGCTTACCGCCGCCTCAACCGCGCAAACCCAGGGAGGTCCCAATCCGACCCAGCAAGGGCAGGCGGCCTATAACGCCATGGGGAGCGTCGCGGGCGTCGTGCCTACCATCGTCTTCCACGGCACCAGCGACTATACCGTCTATCCCGTCAACGGCGATCAGATTGTGCAGCAATGGATGCAGACTGACCACCTGGCCTCTAACAATACGTATAACGCGAGCTTTAATAGCCCCTCAACCTCGACCAACGGCCAGGTCTCTGGTGGTCGCTCCTATACTGTTCAGACCTGGAACGATACCAATGGCAATGAGGTACAGGAGTACTGGAAGATCAATAGCATGGGTCATGCCTGGTCGGGCGGAAGCAGCAGTGGCTCCTATACCGATCCGCAGGGACCCAGCGCTACCCAGGCCATGTATACCTTCTTCATGAATCATCCCCAGGGACAGGCCCCAACAGTAAGCGTCTCGCCGGCGGGCGGTACCTATAACGGTTCCGTACAGGTCACGCTCACAGCCAGCCCTACCAGCGCGACGATCTACTATACCACCAATGGCTCAACGCCCACTACCAGTTCAACTACCTATAGTGGTCCGCTGACCTTCACGCAAACAACCACGTTGAAGGCCATCGCCGTTGCTAGCGGACGCACAAGCACCGTGGCTACCCAGACTTATACCATCAATGCCACAGGTCCAACCATTACCGCCTCGCCCTCGGGCAGCACCTTTGGTGGTCCCGTGTCAGTAAGTCTAAGCTCAAACGAGAGCAATACAACCATTCACTACACCACTGACGGCTCGACGCCTACTGCTTCGTCCGCCACCTATAGCGCGCCACTCCGCCTTACGCAAACCACGACCCTCAAATACTTTGGCGTGGATGCCAGCAACAATACAAGCACGGTCCAGAGCCAGGTCTATACCATAACCGCTATTCAGGTCACAGCCAGTCCACCAGCAGGAACCTATAGTGGTCCACAGAGCGTCGTGCTCAGCTTGAATATGCCCGGCACGATCTACTATACCTCTGATGGCTCGACCCCGACCACTAGCTCGACACAGTACAGTGGACCGATCAAGGTTACAAGCTCAGAGACGCTCAAGTTCTTTGGCAAGGACCAGGTAGGCAATAGCGGTCCTGTGCAATCCCAGGCCTATACGATCAATTCACCGCCGACGCATACCATTACCCTCAAATCTATCGCCACTGAAGATGGCTACATCTATCCCAATGATGGCATTCCCGTCGGATCGCTGGCCTATCTCCAGTCCGGCTCAACGCCCTTGAACCAGGCGGAGATAAGTATTCTCTCCTTCGATACGAGCCAGATCCCGGCTGGCTCAACCATTGTCAGTGCTACCGTGACGTTGTACCGCTACGATCCCTACTACTACCTGGGCGATCTTGGCTCCATCAGCCTGGATATCTCGCCCACTGGTGGCTTTAACAACAATAACGCCCTGGAGCAGGCTGACTACAACGCCACGTCGGGCCAGACGAACATTGGCTACTTTAATGTCGTACCCACGCAAACGAATCAGGCAACCACGGATACTCTCAGCCAGAGCGCCTTAGCTTATATCAATCTCAGTGGCCATACCCAGTTCCGCGTCCATTTCCAGTTGCCCACCAGCAACAACAACCAGTCAGACGTGATGGATTTTTACAGCGGCGATTCAGGAGGTGCCTATGTCCCGGTTCTGAGCGTACAGTACCAGTAGCGACTTCATAGCTCCTTCCCCCACAGTAGCCGCGTACGCCAGTAGCGGGCTGATACCCGCTACTGGCGTACGCGGCTACTTCCCCTTGTTAGATGATACAATGAGGGCATAGATGCAGTCTGGTAGCTATACCAGCGTTGCGTCAGAATTGTTTTTGCGCACCACTACGAAATTTATATAGAAGGATACAAATATTTTGCCAGGGGAACGAGAAGAACTCATGCCAAACTTTATGAAAGCACCATGTGACGAAGGTGTAATCCGTTCTGCTCCCAGAACACAGCCCTGCACGCCCAATGTTGGCGCATGGGTTCTTGTCGCCACCATCCTCGGATCAAGCATGGCCTTTATCGATGGCTCCGTTGTCAACGTAGCGTTACCCTTTATCCAGAAAGAGCTAAACGCTACCGCCAGCGATGTACAATGGATTGTCGAGGCCTATTCGCTTTTCCTCGCCTCTCTCATCCTTGTGGGTGGCTCACTGGGCGACCGCTTTGGACGACGGCGCATCTTCGGCCTGGGCATTACCATCTTTATCCTGGCCTCGCTCTGGTGCGGCCTGGCCCCCAACGTGCCGCAATTAATCCTCGCACGCGCCATTCAGGGCATCGGGAGCGCGTTACTCGTGCCCGGAAGTCTGGCTATTATCAGCGCGTCATTTAGCGATGAGCAGCGTGGGCGCGCCATAGGCACCTGGTCCGGCTTTACGGCCATTACCTCAGTTGTGGGTCCGGTTCTCGGGGGACTCTTTATTGAGTACGCCACCTGGCGCTGGATCTTCTTCCTCAATGTTCCCCTGGCAGTGATCGTGCTGATTGTGCTCTTCTGGCGTGTTCCGGAGAGTCGCGACGAGAGCGCCACAGGGCGACTGGACTGGTGGGGTACATTCCTGGTCACCTTCGGGCTGGGAGCGCTTGTCTACGGACTGATCGAGGCTGGCTCGCTCGGCCTGGGCAATATTACGGTACTGGGTATGCTGGCAGTTGGCATTGTGCTCCTCTGCGCCTTCCTGCTGGTCGAGGCACGCAGCGCAAGCCCGATGGTTCCGCTCACGCTCTTCCACTCGCCCACCTTTAGCGGTACCAATATCCTTACCTTCTTGCTCTATGGCGCCCTGGGTGTCCTGACCTTTTACTTACCCTTCAATCTGATTCAGGTGCAAGGCTATCCGGCTGTCTTTGCGGGCGCGGCCATGGTCCCCTTTGTCCTGATGCTCTTCATCTTCTCACGCTGGACCGGCGCCCTGGTCAATCGCTTTGGCGCGAAACTGCCGCTGGTCGTGGGACCCACCATCACCGGTCTTGGCTTTATCCTCTTCTCCCTGCCAGGCGTTGGGAGTGGAGCCGCAAGCTACTGGACTACCTTCTTCCCCGCCGTTATCGCTATGGGAGCGGGCATGACTATCACTGTCGCGCCCCTGACCACCGCCGTGATGGGGTCAGTTGAGTCACGTCATTCCGGTGTCGCCTCTGGCATTAATAACGCCGTTTCGCGCACTGCTGGCCTACTAGCCATCGCGATCCTTGGCCTCGTGGTCCTGGCCGTCTTCAACAGTAACCTGGATCAGCACCTGGCAACACTTCACCTCTCGCCCACGGTACAAGCAGCGATTGACGCTCAACGCTCAAGACTGGCAGGCATCAGCATCCCCACAGAGGTAAGTGGCGCTAGCCAGGCAGCTCTCAAGCGCGCCATCAATGAATCCTTCCTGAGCAGTTTCCGCCTGGTCGCCTGGGTCTGCGCGGGCCTGGCCTTCGCCAGCGCTCTCAGCGCCCTCTTCCTGGTGGAAGGCAAGCCAGCACCACAGAAGCAGGAGGCAGGCACATCAGCCCGGCCAACACAAAGCTCGCCGCAGGAAGCCTGATCATAACGACAAAAGGAAGCGACCCCGAGAGGTCACTTCCTTTTGCATAAGGTCAAAGCTCACACCGCATGTGCAAGCATATTCTCGTTCAAATGCGCATAAAAACTACGCGTCTTTGCTGGAAAGAATACGCGTGAGCTTGGTACCACAAACCGAGCAGGTCCCCTGCATCGCAGGTTTCCCGTTTTTCATCTCGATCTTGTGAGGGTCCTTCATCTCCCGCTTTTCCTTACACTTCACGCAATATGCTACGTCTGCCATAGACAGACCTCCTTTCAATGTGAACTGAAACCAAATATACCACACCCACGCAAGTGGCATATATTTGACTATATCGTTCACGTATGTCGAAGCCATTTGGGAGCAGTTTTAGGCTCCTTGAGTACTTTTTGGTGTTACCATAAACTCAACCATACTCAAAGGGCAATCGCTCATACCAGGTTCGGTTGCGTTGTCATCTCTTTGCCCATCTCAACTGAGCGCTGAGTTGCGCGCTGGACAGCTTGCATGAATAATTGCTTCCCATGACCTCGATCCAGCACCTCCATCGCGGCCATGGTCGTGCCATTAGGCGACGTCACCTGGCGACGCAACTCCGACGGATCTTTTCCTGTTTCTTGCAGCATTTTCGCCACGCCAAACACCGTCTGCTCCATGAGCACACGACAATCCTCTTGCGAGAGTCCACAGGCCAGTCCTCCTGCCATCAGGGACTCTATCACATAATAAAAGTAGGCTGGGCCAGTCCCTGAGAGACCTGTAACCGCGTCTATCGAGGGTTCTTCGACGCTGACGGCGACACCGATGGCGGCAAAAAGGTGGCGTGCTACTGCCAGGTGCTCGTCATTGGCCCAGCGACCACGGCAGAGCGCGGTCGCTGATGCCTGCACAAAACTGGAGGTATTCGGCATGGCACGAACGACTGGCACCGCTTCATGAAAATGCTGCTCAATTGTCGCGGTCGCGGCTCCAGCAACAACCGAGATCACAAGCTGCCGCGCGGTTACGTACGGCGCGATCTCCTGTAAAGCCGTGGCCAGGTCGAAGGGCTTCACGGCGATAATAATCATGCCAGCTTCGGCAAGCTCTGCCTGTTTCTCCTGGCAGATACGTACACCATAGGTCTCTCGCAGATGGGCCAGGCGCTCAGGATGTCGCCGATTAGCGATGACTATCTGCTCAGCGGGCAAAATGCCAGCGGCAACGATGCCTTTGATCATCGCCTCGCTCATCGAGCCTGCGCCCAGGAAAAACAGGGTTTGGTCGCGTTGTATTGCCATTTCAACCTTCTCTCTACTCAATAACCTGGCCGCTGCCATGCCCAACGTATTTGTAGCTGGTTAAGGCCTGGAGACCCATCGGGCCACGTGCATGCATTTTCTGCGTGCTGATACCGATCTCCGCGCCAAAACCAAAGGCAAAACCATCTGTCAAGCGTGTCGAGGCATTATGGTATACGACCGCCGCATCCACCCGGTCTAAGAACAGCGCTGCCGTTTCCTCGTTCTCGGTAACAATGCTCTCCGTATGTCGCGTACCGTACTGCGCGATATGCGCGATGGCCTCTTGCACATTGTCAACTAGTTTGACGGCCATGATCAGCTCCAGGTATTCTGTCCCCCAATCCTGCTCGCTCGCGCTTTCTATATCAGGGACAAGTTGGCAAGTGCGTGCACAGCCACGGATCTCTACGCCACGCTCCTGCAAGGCTTTGAGCGCCTGGGGTAGCCACTGCGGCGCGATGTCTTTATGTACCAGCAGAGTTTCAGCCGCATTACACACAGAGGGGCGCTGTGTCTTGGCATTGACGACAATTTTTGTTGCCATCTCCTGTTGCGCGGCTTCGTCAACGTAAACGTGACAATTTCCCACTCCAGTCTCGATGACCGGTACAACGGACGACTCTACAACAGTCTGAATGAGCCTGGCACCGCCACGTGGTATCACCAGGTCAATGGCATCACGCATTCGAATGAGGTATTCGACCGAAGCGTGCTCTCCACTCTCTATCAATTGAATGGCTTCTGCGGGGATTTCACTGACGCGCAAGCCCTCCCGCAGGGTCGCGACAATAGCGCGATTACTCTCTAAGGCATCGGCGCTGCCACGCAAGATCACGGCGTTACTGGTCTTCAGCGCCAAAGTCGCGGCGTCAACTGTGACATTGGGGCGAGCCTCGTAGATCATGGCGATGACGCCCAGGGGAACGCTGCGCCGCTCGACAAACACGCCATTGCGCAATTGCCAGCGCTCCTGCGTCACTCCGATGGGATCGGGCAAAGCCATGACGGCGCGCACACCATCGGCAATACTCTGAATGCGCGCGGGCGTCAAGGTCAGGCGGTCGATGAAACTCTTGGCCGCACCAGCGGCGCTCACTCTGCTGACATCTTGCGCATTGGCTTGCAGAATTTCATGCTGGCGTGCGACCAGGCTAGCAGCCATCAGTTCTAGGGCCGCATTCTTCTCCTCGCTCGTTTTTCGCGCCAGTTCGCGGGCCGCTACTTTCGCGGCTTGGGCCTGGGTTGCCACCCGCTCTTTCAGAGCTTGGGCTGTATCTGTTGAAAGCATTTGTTTCTCCTACCCATACTACTGTGCGGTGGCCACTATCGTTGAGCGATAGAGCGCCAGCGTATCTCTGTGTACAACTTCAGGAACCGTCGTCATATTTGCCGGTGCTAAAGAAGCGATCTCTTGTGAACGCATGCCCTTCAAACGCTGGAGATCGTCCGAGGCATACTGGCTGATGCCGCGTCCTAGCTCGCTGCCATCTGGTCCGCAAATCGCGACCACGTCCCCCTCTGAAAAATCGCCTTCGATCCGCAAAATGCCGCTTGCCAGCAGGCTTTTATGCTGGTGCAACACAGCCTGCACCGCGCCCATATCGATCAAGATTTTTCCCTCAGGATGTGAACCGAAGGCGATCCAGGATTTTTTCCCTGAGAGCGGCCTTTTGCGCGGCTTGAAATGCGTTCCGATCTCCTCGCCATTGAGGATGCGCCGCAAAATGTCGGGCGTCTCGCCATTGGCGATCACCACCTCCACACCCGCAGCGGTAGCGATCCGTGCCGCTTTGATCTTAGTGCGCATACCACCGGTGGTCCCCAGCGAGCCACGTGCGCCACCGAGGGTCTCGATGTAGGGCGTAATAGTTTCCACTGTTGTGATAAGCCGCGCCTGCGGGTCCTGGCGCGGGTTCGCAGTATACAGACCATCGATGTCTGAAAGGATGATATAGTGTTCGGCATCCACTGCCGTGGCGACCAACGCTCCCAACGTATCATTGTCGCCAACCTTGATACCATCGACACTGACCGTATCATTTTCATTGACAATAGGCACCACACCACGCTGCAACAACAAATTCAGAGTATTGCAAATGTTTACGTAACGCGCACGGACACGAAAATCATCACTGGTGAGTAGCAGTTGGCCTGTCAACAGGTCATACTGCATGAAGAGTTGCTGGTACAGGTGCATCAAACGGCCCTGCCCCACAGAAGCGGCCATCTGCTTCTCGGCGACGGATGTGGGATAGCGCGTGCCACTCAAGGCGCCAAAGCCAGCTGGCACTGCTCCTGAACTCACGATCAGCGGTGTAAAGCCACTAGAGCGCAGCCGGGCAATGTCGTCTACCAGACTTTGCAGCCGCTCCATACGCAGCATATAACTTGCGCTCGTTAAAATGCTGCCACCAATTTTTACGACGATACGGTGTTGCCTACCTGCCATTGTGCAAACTTTCCTTTTCTTGGTCGATTCCCTTCTTAGGCGAAAACCACCCCCCATTCGGGGGCGCAGCGCCACTCTCGTGGCTAGCGCTCCCCCATTCGGGGACAAGCGCGCTCAGGTTTTCGAGAAGAGACCACAAAAAAAACGCTCTCTTCGTCGCAAAGGACGAAAGAACGTTTACTTCCGTGGTACCACCTTCGTTAGCAATGAGATGATGAAGAGGCATCTCGCTCTGTCAGCACAACATTGCTCACTTGATTTCCCGATAACGGGGGAACACCCGGCTAGCTCATCGCTAGCTGCTCAGGGATGGGTTCGGTCCGCTTAGCGATGGCAGCTCGCAGCTACTAGCTTGCCATTCTCTGTACGCATAGATGGACGTACTACTTCTCTGTGACAGCAAAGATATTCAGATTTCTTTAATGTGTACCACAAAATATATCTTCCTGTCAAGTCTTATATGAGTGCTATTCATTTTCATGCCTCACTATTTTTCCTGGAAGGATTGAAACATGGTATTGAAGATCATTGAGTTTATGTCGAACTGGTCGTGCGGTGTACCAACATAATACATTGTTGGAGAGTTTGGTCCTAACAAGCGGCTGAGCTTGGAGAGCTGGTCCCTACCGAATGCTTGATGCAATTAATGCATTTCATGGATATTTGTACAAGGAAAGAGTTTCAGTTTGGTGCGCAAGAAAGCGATAGCCTATCCCCTCTTCCTAGCTTATACTTACTCATGAGCAGAAATGAGGAAAGGGAAAATGCCAGTATGTTTGATATCCAGACACATAATCAGTCTACCCTCGATGAGGAGCAGTGTTGGGATGCTGTGACTATAAGAAGCGCGCGGATGGATGGGGCTTTTGTCTTCGCGGTACGCTCCACCGGAGTCTATTGCCGTCCGTCCTGTCCGGCGCGTCGCCCACGGCGGGAGAATGTGAGCTTCTTTCGCTTACCCGCAGAGGCCGTCGCGGCTGGCTTTCGCCCATGCCTGCGCTGCCATCCAGATCAGCAGCAGGTGCCTTCTCCTCATGCGGAGTTGGTTGAGCAGGTGCGTCAATATATCGAGAACAACATAGATGCCCCCCTACGCCTCGCCGATTTAAGCACGCAGTTTCATATGAGTCCCTATCACCTCCAACGCACCTTTAAGCAGGTGACGGGCCTCTCGCCCCGCCAGTATGCTGAATCGCTCAGACTGAAGCAGTTCAAAACGCGCCTTCAGGAGGGCGAGCCAGTCACCAGCGCCCTCTATAACGCGGGCTATCAATCGAGCAGCAGCGTGTATGAGCGCACGCCGATGCAACTCGGCATGACGCCCGCGACCTACCAGCGCGGAGGCAAAGGGGTGCACCTGGCCTATACTATCGCCGATAGCCCGCTTGGAAAGGTACTTATCGCGGCTACTGAGCGTGGGATTACAGCCATCCGTTTTGGCGAGTCCAGGCAGGCACTGGAGGCAGAACTAGAGCGCGAGTATCCCCATGCGGAGCGCACATACGACGCGGAGCACCTGCGCCCGTGGATAGAGCACCTGCAACGTGCCCTGGCAGGCCGGACAATTGAGATCGATATCCCCCTCGATGTCCAGGCCACAGCCTTTCAATGGAGGGTCTGGCGCGCTCTGCAAGCGATCCCCGCCGGGCAGACACGCTCCTATAGCGAGGTCGCCCAGGCAATCGGCCAGCCCAGTGCGGTACGCGCCGTCGCCCAGGCCTGCGCCGCCAATCACATCGCGGTCTTCATTCCCTGCCACCGTGTAGTGCGCAACAACGGGCAACTAGGCGGCTACCGCTGGGGCATTGAGCGTAAACAGCGCCTGCTCGCCCTGGAACAAAGCAAAAGGAGCACTTGTGAATAAAACGGTAATATGTCCAGGCTGTGGGCTCATTCTGCCTTCGACAGAAGAGCAATTCGATGAGCGCTATCACGCCTCCTCTGCATGTAGACAACTATATGATCAGCTATCTGCCTATACCCTGTCATTGCCGGATGCAAGTTTCCCTCACCAGTTTGCTGTCGATACATATGCCGCACAGCATGCAGGAACAAACCTCAAACCTATTACGTTGACCTTTGCCCTGGTCGGATTATACCTGGCATGTGAGCACAGCTATACCGGGAGACAGGTACAAAGAGCGCATATGCTTCTTGCGAAAACGCCAAAACAGTGGCCCTCATTTCGCCTTCCAGAAGCCAAAGCAACACTGACCGTCCTGGATGTACTCAACGTCCCCGAGCAGCAAAGAATCGACATGCTCCAACAATGGGAGCAATCTGTCTGGAGGACCTGGGAGGCAGAACAGGCAAAGGTTGCAAACTTTGTCCATGAACGGCTCAACATCTCAAGCAAGTAAAAGAGCCAAAATATTTGTAAAGCGCCGATTACGTAGCTTCAGGCCAACTTAGACACTAGATGCCCTTGACGAAAGCGCGCCTCTGCCTTAATATATCTGTTATGGATATATCGTAGATGGTTACAGCAAGGAGTGCTTAGATGACGAAGATAGTTGCTCTTCCCGATGGTTTCTGGGTTCGCCCAGCTATAGTAGGGGACCTGGAGGCGGTCTTGCAGGTGCTTATCGCCCAGGAAATGGCGGATTTTGGGAAGCCGCTCTCTGAGAGGCAGAGCCTCTGGAGGAGTTGGCACGCCAAGGGCTTCAATCTCCTGACCGATACGTGGGTGGTAGGAACATCAAGCGGGCGCATCATAGGTTATGCCTGTGCCAGGGGAAGTGGACGCGTCCGGCTCTTTGCCAATGTGTGGTTGCTACCTGAGTACACCGGGCGTGGTATTGGCGGGTTCCTGCTCCATTGTGCTGAGATGCGCGTCCAGGAATGGGTCGCCGAAGCCCCGCCAGGAGCACGTGCCACCATGGGGGCAAGCTGGATCAGCGAGCGCAACCAGAAGGCGCAGCGGCTCCTGCACCAGAATGGCTATGAGAAAGTGTACAGCTTCGCCCATATGCAGCTTGACCTGAATGAGCTACCATCAATACCAGTACCAAACGACAGAATCGTGATACGCCCATTTCGCTCCCACGAAGATGCCCAGGCCTGCTATGAAGCCGATGAGGAGATCGCGCAGGATGAGCGCGGACACGTGCCCCTGACCTTCGAGGAGTGGCGGCGACAGAAAATCTCTGACACGATCCTGATGTTCTTAGCCTGCGATGGGAACGAGGTCGCGGGACTTGTGAGCGGCGAGACGATGGATGACCAGGGATGGATTGGTCACCTGGGCGTCCGGCATTCCTGGCGCAAGCAAGGGCTGGGAATGGCACTCTTACGCCACATCCAGCGAGAGTTTTATCAGCGCGGCCTGCACAAAATGACATTGAACGTTGACACGCTCAGCTCAACCGGCGCCTTCCGCCTCTATGAGCGCGCTGGCATGCACACCCTCTTCCAATACCACACCTACGAGAAGGAGGTGTGGGCTGGGAAAGACCTACGAATACATTGAGACCTGAATAGAGGCGGCCAACGCCGGCTCTCTAGGTAAGCAGTGAGGCAACACTATCGCAGACGTGCTGCACAATGCCCTGCCCATCCTCTAAAGAGGCACTTTCCATTGTATAGATGGAGATGATATAGGTCTCCTGGCCCAGGGTCACGATGCCAGAAGAGTTCACGGCCCACTGATCATCGGGTCCAGGCACCCAGCCGTCTTTCATCGCCACCGTGGCCCCATCGGGCGCGCTATCTCCAACCCCGAATCGCTGATCAGATTCAATATGCTCCATCAGGTTGAGCGCGATGTCGCGGTCGTGGGCCGTCAGGATTTTGCCTTCCTGGAGGAGCGTCAGCAGATTCACCATGGTCTGCGGCGTAATTGTGCTGTATCCCCAGGCATCATCACTCGGATTGAGCCCACTCATGCCGGTCTTTTGCATATAACTTGCAATCCCTGCCGCACCGCCGATCTTATCAAAGAAGAGGGCCGAGGCCGAGTCGTTATCGGAATTCTCGATCATGGTCGTCAGGAGATTCATCTCGTCATCATTCGGCTCACGCCCCTGTTGCTCAATTGTATCGAAGAACGTCAACATAATGGGCACTTTCATTGAGCTGGCTACGATGAATTGAGCACTGTCATTATAGGTATAATAACGCTGGCGCGACACATCGTAGACCACGGCACCTGCATTGTTGCCGATCCCGGCAAGGTACGTTGCCAGAGCCGGTGAAAGCGCGTCCATTGAGGCCTGGCTCGGTGCATTGCCAGGCGCGGTGAAGGTAATGGCGTTCGCCGGCACCCATCCCTCTCCACCACCCTTTGGCGCTGCCCATTGTATATGGTACCAGAGCATGCCTGTGTCCCATTTCGTATCCCCAAGCAGTGTCAGCGGGAAATTCTGCCCAACGTGCGCCACCGCCTGGCCCGCACTCGGAGCGGAGAGGAGGGCTGTATCTTCTAGCGCCCAGATCGCCTGCTTGGCGCTAATCGCGACGGTAGGCAGGCCAATGGTATGCACATAGTCCGTGCCAGTATCGAGGCGTTGGATCTGAGGCTGACCCGAGGCGCCCACAGTGCCTTGATCGAGTACCAATCCATCGCGCTCAAATGCCTGCACTAGCATATGATGAAGGCCGTCATCCTTCGTAACGCTCAAAGAAAGCGCCTCCGTAAGTGGTAGACCAAAATCCGTTTTCCACCCGTCAGGCGAGACATCAGAACGATTGACATAGCTCCAGAGCGACTGTGGAATGAAATGGCCCACATCCTGTCCGGCGCGTGTCCCTCCCTTGACAAAGACGCCCTTCCCACTCACGGAGGCCGTAGCGGTTTGACCCGTCGCTGGTGCCGCCAGCATGAAGCCGGGATTGGTTGCCTTGCGTAGATCAATATAGGTAAAGTGGCTCTTATCACCACCAATGGGCACCTGGCTGCCAGCCGTAAGCAAGGCCTGGAGCAGCGGCAGGCGCACGATTCCCGTATTGGCGTCCCTCACGCCATCCTTGCTTAAGGCAACCAGCGAGCCATCGTTCGCTTGCGTATGCCCCTGCTGACTTACTGGCAGGAGCAACGCGCTCGATGCAAAGAACTGCAACCACCCCTGGTCTGTAGGAAACGCAGCGGTCAGCGGAGCTCCCAGGTTTATCGTTCCTCCATGACTCTGAGTGTAACGCTCAAAGAGTGGGGAGACGCTCAACGCCTGGGCCTCTGGCACCGAGAAGTCAAAGTCTGGCGCAGTAACTTTGCTTTCACCAACCCACTGGTTGGCTCCATTACTTGCATTTGTGATTACTGCATTGGGGCCACGAAAGACACAGCCAGAGTACAAAAGTGCCGAACTGCCAAACATTACCATAAGGAGAAGGAGCCTCATCGTTCGTCTGGAAATATGCTTCATCATCAAGCCGTCCTATCCCTTTAATTATTGATAGAATCGTACATGTAAATGCATAAAAATATACAATGAAACACTCAAGATTCTAGCAATAATTAGCTCATGCAGTCAAAACAGGGACTAATTTCCTGTTCTAGCACGCATCGTTCCCTCTCTAGGTTGTGCTGCAATCTATATTGCTTTACTATCTAGATTGTGATACTATATAGCCATGAAAGCAGAAAGACGAACACAATGGCTTCGCGGGGTCCTGGATCTCTGCGTTCTGGGTGTGCTTGCCGATGGCGAATACTATGGGTACGCCATCACGCAGCGCCTGGAGCAAGCAGGGCTGGGGCACATTAAAGGAGGCACATTGTATCCCCTCCTGGCACGGCTCGAGGAAGCTGGCTTGGTCACAAGCCGATGGACAGCTGGAGAACAAGGGCCAGGGCGCAAGTACTACACCCTGACACAACAAGGGCATCACACCTTTAAAGAACAAGCGGGGGATTGGACGTCCTTCACTGAACATGTCGCAACGTTAATCTATCCAAGAGGAGAGAAACAAGAATGACTGATACATATCTTGAACAGCTTTCCGCCTGTCTCCAACGCTATGGGTTGGACAACCACCAGATCGGTGAGATTCTCGCGGAGGTAGAAAGTCACCTGGCGGAAAGCGGGGAAACGCCTCTGGAAGCTTTTGGATCTCCAGAGGTGTACGCTGAAGAGCGCGTGACTGCCCGCGAACGGGTCGCAGGAGGAGAAATGCAGCGCCGCACGTTTCGCGCCACAGCCTTCGACGAGATGGCCATTTTGCAAGAAGCAGGCAAGGCGGGTTGGGAACTCACAGATGTCGCCGCGTTTGCTCTGTATTGTCAGCGCCCCTGGAATCCCGGAAACGTTCAGCAGTGGGAGTACGCCCGTCGCATTGGCCTCAACCGTAACGCGATTATCAACGAGATGATGGCCGATCATTGGGAGCCGTGTGGAAACTGGACCCCGTTCCACTACTTCAAACGCCCTGTAAGATCTGCTACTGAAGAATAAAGAACGGAAAATGAGGCGTTACCGGCACACGCTGGTAACGCCCCACCCGTAAAGTATCTTTATTCAGTGCGCAAAGCGACGATGGGATCGAGTTGGGCGGCGCGTTGGGCCGGGTAGAAGCCGAAGACAACGCCGACGCCGGCGGAGAAGCCGAAGGCCAGCAGGACCGCCAGCGGACTCAGGACAAAGGGGGTGTTCGCGACAAGCGAAACAATAAATCCGCCTCCTATGCCTATAAGAATTCCGACCAGGCCACCGAGCGCACTTAGCATCAGGGCCTCGATCAGAAACTGGGTCATGACATCACGAGGGCGCGCCCCGATAGCCATGCGGATACCAATCTCACGCGTACGCTCGGTGACTGAGACGAGCATGATGTTCATGATGCCAATGCCACCCACCAACAGGGAGATGGCCGCCACGCTCACCAGCAGGAAGGTCAAGGCCTGCGTCGTCGTCTGGACCGTGTCCAGGACCTGCGCCTGGTTCTGGATCACAAAGTCGTCGGAGGCTGGATCGCCAATATGGTGCTGCTGCTCCAATACCTGCTGCACGGCGCTCTGGGCGTCGGTCATGTGGGATTGGTCGCTGACCAGCACGTCAATTGAGCTAGCAAACTGGGACCCGGTGAGGCGCCTCTGCGCGGTGCTGAAGGGGACGTAGACGACATCGTCGGCGTCCTGCTGGCCCGCGTTGGCGCCTTTTGAGGCCAGCACGCCTACAACGGTAAAGGGAACGTTGCGGATACGAATTTGCTGTCCCAGTGGGTCAACGCCCTGGGGCGTGAACAAATTGTCCGCGACGGTCTGGCCGATGACCGCGACGGCGCCACCACTCTGCTCGTCCGTGTCGGAGATGAAGTTGCCCTCCTGCATCTGCCAGCTATTGATTGTCTGGAACGAGGGATAGACCCCCTGGATGGTCGAGGCCCAATTCTGACCCTGGAAGATCACCTGACCGCTGGCATTGGCAATAGGACTGACCGCCGAGACGTTGGGTACACGTGAAGAGAGCTCATCGGCATCGGCCTGCGTGAGCGTCTGCAGCGAACCCTGGCCCTGGCGAACGCCGCTCGAATTGGCGCTCCCCGAGCGAATAACGAGCTCGTTCGGATTAAGCGTCGAGAGGCGCTGGTTGATGACCGCGGCGTTACTCTGGCTCACTGAGACCATGACAATGACCGCCCCCACGCCAATGATGATACCCAGCGAGGTCAAGAGTGAGCGCATCTTATTGGCACGTAAGGCCACCACGGCACTTGAGAAGCTCTGGTACAGGGCCAGGGTTCCTCGTCGGCGCCTCAGTCGCCCCTCGCCAGGCCCCTTGCGCTCCAGAGGGGAGGTTGCGATGGGTGGCGTGATCTTCGCCGTCTCTTGATCCACAAAGGCAAACTCTTCAGGCGGGTCGAAGGCTGGCATTTTTATCGTGTCCTGGTCCTCAAGCATGATCTCCTGCTGCTCTTCTGGCGTGTTCATGGTAACTCCTCCGTTTCGTCTGGTGCCGACCATGAAGCAAGCTGCTCCTGCGCGGAGAGGGGGAAGGCGTTGATGCTATCTTCGCGAATTTTTCCATCTCGTAGCACCACTTTACGGTGGCAGTAGTTCGCGATGTCTGGCTCATGCGTGACCAGGACAATAGTCATGCCACGTGCATTGAGCTTCTGAAGCACCATCATGATCTGGGTGCTTGTTTTTGTATCCAGGTTGCCAGTCGGCTCGTCAGCCAGGATCATGGCTGGCGAGGTAGCGAGCGCCCGCGCGATGGCGACGCGCTGCTGCTGACCACCTGAAAGCTCCATCGGGCGATGGTTGGCCCGGCTCCCCAGACCAACCAGCTTTAAGGCCCACAAGGCCCGTTTCTTGCGCCGCTCAGTAGAGACACCGGCATACACCAGTGGCAGCTCGACATTTGAGAAGGCACTCATCCAGGAGAGCAGGTTAAAACTCTGAAAGACAAAGCCAATCTTCTGGTTGCGCACGTCCGCGAGCTCCCCTTTGTTCATCTGGCTCACGGAGATGCCGTCCAGGTAGTATTTCCCGCCAGAGGGCCGGTCCAGGCAGCCAAGGATATTCATCAACGTCGACTTGCCCGAGCCGGAGGGCCCCATGATCGCGACCATCTCGCCCTTCTTGATCGAGAGATCGACGCCGCGCAGGGCCTGCACCTCCGTCCGCCCCATTTTGTAGGACTTCTTGAGGCGCTCCAGGCGAATAATTGGCGCGTTCTCTTCAGTGGTCGAGACTTCCACAGTCTGTTCTTGATCTAGCATGCTTAGTTTCCTCCCTTGCCACCAGTGCCTCCGTTACCACCAGTGCCGCCATTGCCACCACGACCGCCAGCGCCACCGTTGCCACCGCCGCCGCCCAGGCGGAAGAGACCACCGTTGCCCGTACCGCTACCTGAAGTGGTGCTGCTCCCACCAGTCTGGCCGGTCACTACCTGGTCGTTTGCGTTCAAGCCCGAGAGGACCTCCACATACTGCCCGTTATTCAGGCCAATCTTGATCACGGTGGGGGTCAACTTACCATCTTTCAATTGCAGGATAACCCTTGTATCGCTCTGCGCGCCGCCAGTGCCGCCGGTGGATGAACCACCCAGGTTGTTTCTCAGCAGCGAGAGATACTGGGTGCGATCAATCTCCCCATTCTGTAAGGCAGTACTGGGGAAGCTCAAGGCGGTGGCCGGAATGAGCAGGGCATCTATACGCTGGGCCGTGGTGATATTGACCGTCGCTGTCATGCCGGGATAGACGCGGGCTGAGCCAATGCTCTGATTATCCACCGCCAGCATGACTGTATAGTTCACGACGTTCGAGGTCACCTGGCCAATGGTATTGATCGAGGCTACCGAGGCGCGGAAGGTCTGCGAAGGGTAAGCCGTGAGCGTAAACTGCGCAGGCTGCCCAACCTGGATGCTACCAATATCGGCCTCGTTGATCTGCGCCGAGACCATCAACTTGCCCGTATCCGTCAGGATGATAAAGCCCTGGCTGCTACTGCTGCTACTGCTACTGCTACTGCTACTGCTGCCACCGCTACTGCTACTGACGCTACCAGAGGAGGAGACGTTCTGCCCAATAGTTCCATTAATGGTTGCCACAGTCGCGTCAACTGGGGACAGGAGCACGGCATTGGTATTGGCGTTGGCCAGAGCATGCTGGGCTATGGTCAACGACAACAGGGCTTTATTCAGATTATCCTGCGCTGAGGTGACCTGGTTCTGCGCCGAGACCGCCTGGTTATATGTCGACGTATTGCTGCTATCCGCCTGCTTCTGTGCCTGCGTGTACTTATCCTTCGCTTGCTGCTGGCAGTTGGGCGCGGCACCAGCCTTGCTACAATTGCTCAGATCAGTCTGTTCCTGGTCATATGCCAGATTTAAGTTCGCAGTATTGACACCTTGCTGCTTGCTTACGTTGTTCCAGGCAGTACCCGCCGAGTTGATGGCCGAGTTCAGCGAATCACGCGCCGAATTGACATCCAGCTGCGCTTGTGCGATGTTGTCCTGAAGGGTTGTGGTATCAACAGTCACCTTGGCCAACTTCTGCCCCTTGGTCACATGTTGCCCAACCTGGACATCGATCTCGCTGATCTGGCCAGCGGTGCCAAAGTTCAAGGGATACTGCGCGTTCGCGGCTACAGGGCCGGTTGCGGAGACCTTTACGCTGATATTCCCGGTCGTCGCGGCCACCTGGGTATACTGAATGGGCTTAGGCCTCGCCGTGCGCCAGTAGAGAGCGCCGCCCGCCAGCAAAACGACTATCAGGATGACCGAAACAATGATCATCCAGCGTGGGAAGCGCCGTTTCGCCTTCTCCTCGCCCTCCGGACCATCCAGATCTGGCTCTTCTTCATCTAACAAAGGAATATCTTCTATCTGCTCAGCCATATCTCTCTCTCATCTTTCATAAAATAATATTGCACCATTAATTTCCCGCTGGGGATTGACTATTGCTTCCGGCTGGCAGGATGGAAACATTTTGCGCGTCAACGCTGCCGTCCTTCTCGGTGCTTCCGGTCACGGTTACAGTCTCGCCCGCTTTCAAGTCGGAGGCGGTCGCACTACTTATCTGCATAATGTTTGTGGTACTTGCCAGGTTGATGGTATAGTCATCACCCTTCGTATCCGTTACCGTCAATATATTATTGTTTAGTTGTCCCACGGTCCCACTCAGGGTATGCGTGCCATTGGCGTTGGTGCGCACGCCACCATTACCATTACCTTTACCGTTGCCAGTGGGAGTACGTTGGCGGGCAGGCACACAGTTCGCGTTCAGGTTGTTGCCACGCTGCTGCCGATTGTTCCCAAACGCGCCAGTATTTCTATCGGTAAGCACGATCTGGGTCGCCGTGTATGTGCTGTTATCGCTATTTTGCTTCACCACAGCGGAGACAGCTATGCCATCCTTCAAGCTACTGGCCGCGACGGCCTTCTCCTGCGTAAAACGCGTCATCTTCTCAAGGTGGGCGGTGACGCTTTTCCCCTGCTGGTTCGTCACGGAGAGCGTATTCCCGTCAACGCTCTTGAGCGTCCCATTCACGGGCCTGAAACGGGCAGAAGAGGTACAATTGGTCGCCGTAGGAGTGGAACTTGCAGCGCTACCTTGAAAGGGGAATGAACCACACCCGCTCAAAAGGAGAGCGCAGAGCGAGAGTCCCGCGAACCCTCCAATAATAGTCTTATGCAAACGTTGCCCATACATTGAAATAGGCCTCCTTTTCGATACTGCACAAGGGGCTGTTCAGTATAGTTACGTGCTCCGCAACTACACTGCATGACATAATTAGAACCAATAAAACTCTTCAAAAATATATACGATAGATCTGTTAAAGCACACTTCAAGGACATATACCTCTTAAGATGAAAATCTAACACAGAGCCCCAGAAAAAACCTCAAGCAATTGTAAATTATTTGAAAATTTTCGCTCTGAAAATTTCCATCCTACCCAGGGTTATTTTTGTGAGCGAAATGTAGTGTAATCCAGTTTTTGCAATTTTGATCTCATAGATGCAAGATGACACCTAAGGTTTTCGTGTGCCAAAATGTGAATAGCCCTACCTATTTTGTCATGCTTGACAGAAATAGAAAATAAATGTATCATTTTTGTAAGCGTTTCCAAAAGTTTTTCAAGGATTTGCAAATGTCCACAAGTTTAAATGAAATTGCTGAGAAGGCTGGCGTCTCACTAGCAACGGCGTCTCGCGCGCTCAATGGGAAAGATGGTGTGAAGCCAGAGACACGTGAACGGGTCCTTGCCGTGGCAAAGGAACTCGAATATTCGGTGAATATGGCTGCACGCGTCCTGGCGACATCACGGACGGAGACGATCTGTTATGTTGTCAACCAGCGCCATACACCATTGGAGGGAGATCCTTTTTATCCCATCATCATGCATGGTGTAGAGGCCGAGTTAAGTCGTCATGGCTATCATCTCTTGCTAAGCACTATCAGTGAGGAGCAAAAGAGCATTGCAACCTTTAAACCTGTGGCTGAAAATCGCGTAGATGGCATAATTTTAGCTGGTCCAGATATTCCCACCCGCTTCATTCTGGAGCTCAAACAAGAGGGAATTCCTATGGTCCTGGTTGATAATATGCTTCTAAATACGCCTCTCGACACCATCAATAGCGATGATGTTCAGGGAGCCTATAAAGCAACGACGCACCTGATCGAGCATGGGCATCGCGACATTGTTGCCCTGCTAGGGCCGGAGAATTGGGCCAGTTCTGTTCATCGCGGTCAAGGCTATAGGAATGCCCTCGCCACGGCAGGACTGGCGCCTCATCTCTTTCATGCCGAGGATACCACGCTCGAAACCGGGCAAGTGTTGCTCAAAGAAACGCTTCAAACGCTTCCCAATCTTACCGCAATCTTCGCCGTCAACGATGCCATGGCATTGGGGGCACTACGCGCACTACAACAACTAGGGCGTCGTGTGCCAGAAGATATCGCGCTTATAGGCTTTGACGACACCTATTTTAGTGCGCTCAGTACGCCTCCGCTCAGTACCGTCAAGGTTTTTACCCAGGAAATGGGAAAGCTCGCGGCTCGCCGCCTGCTCAACATTCTGGAGGAATCTGAGGAGACGCCCGTAACGGTGCAGACGCAACTCGCGACTGAGCTGGTGTTGCGCCGCTCATGTGGATGTGCTTTCAGTAGTTATTGATTACGCCGTAAAAGCCGATAAAGAATATATAACTATTCTTTCGGCAGTGCCCAGATGCAAAAGTGTCCAGATATAAAGGAGGAATCAGCAGTGAAGCTGACAAAATTACTCTGGGGTTCGCTACTTCTACTTGTGGTGTGTCTCCCCCTGGCCGCCTGTGGCGAAGGTGGAAGTACTGGTGACGCTAAGAATCTGACCTTCTGGTCCGCAGCCAATCCCCCTCAACAGGCCTTCTGGAACCAGATGGCCAAAGAATACATGGCCCAGCACCCCGACATCAAAGTTACAGTCAAGGCCATTCCAGAAAATCCCACCTCAGAGGCCAGCATTCAAGCAGCCCTGGCAGGTGGCACCGGGCCAGCAGCATCAGAGAATATCTTTACCGGCTTTGGCGGGCAGCTACAAAGCTCGCAGGCTATTGTGCCTCTCGACCAGATGCCCGGATGGAATGATGTCATTAAAGCCCGCCACATGGACAAGACCATCACCAACTGGAAATTTAGCGATGGTCATACCTACATTCTGCCCATGTATAGCAACGCTATGCTCTTCGGCTGGCGTATGGATATCCTCAAACAGATCGGTTATAACGAGCCACCACGCACCTATAGCCAGGTTATCGCCATGGGCCAGAAGCTAAAGCAGAAGTTCCCTGACAAGTTTGTCTGGGCACGTGACGCGCTTGTGAAAGATACCTGGTACGAGCGCTGGTTCGATTTCTTCAGCATCTATGACGCTGCTAGTAATGGACAGAACTTCATTTCTGGCGGGAAAGTCACTGCCAATGACCAGGCTGCCGTCAACACCCTAAGCTTCTTGAAGGATCTCTCGCAGAATAAGCTCCTCCTGACACAGACTGAGACCGATGCCTTTGAAACTGGCCTGAGTGTGATGGACATCATTGGGCCCTGGCGCTTTGCCACCTGGCAGCAGAAGTATCCCAATCTCAAACTCAATGATAACTATGTCCTGACCCCGCCACCGGTTCCCGATAACATGGCCAATAGCCAGAACATCAAAACCTTTGCCGATGCCAAGGGCCTGGTAATCTACAAGCAGGCCTCAACTGAGCAGCAGAACGCTATCTGGGAGTTTCTTAAGTGGGTGCTCTCAGACTCGCAGCACGACCTGCAATGGCTACAAACCACTAGCTTGCCCTCGGCTCGTGATGATCTGAGCACAAATACGACGTTTAAAGCGTACTTCACTCAGAATCCACAATTCTCTAAGTATGCCGAAAATATCCCAAATGCGATACCTCCGATCAATGTATCGAATTATACAGATATTCAGGTATCACTAGGAGATCAGGCCGTTATCCCGGTTGTTAAAGGTAGCGCTTCCCCTCAGCAGGCATGGAATAGCTGGAAATCCTCTGTTCAAACCATGCTGAAGTAACACCTACCTTACTTCTGATCCGAAAACCCTGAGCGCGGAGCGCTAGTCACGTCAGTGACGTTGGGTTTCGGAATAAGATCTTACACATTGGTAACCTTGCACATAGGAGTAGCTGCCTGGTGAAAACCAGGTGGCTACTCCCAGGCTCCTCAAACCACTACTGGATAGCAACAGCGGTTACACATTCCAAAAAGGGACACACTCCGGGTGCAAAGCAATAGTGCCAATCACACTACTACCTATTGCAATTACTTCTGATCCGAAAACCCTGAGTGCGCAGCACTAGACACGCAAGTGACGTTGGGGTTCGGAATAAGATCTTTGAACTAATTCTCTCCCAATCTCTCTTTTGCACGTACCGGGTGCCTTTGCCAGGTCTACAACTAGTTGGTGTCAAAGTGAAGGAGAATGATGATGGCACAAACGCAAAGCAAACAGGGAGTAGCCATACCCTTGGCTTCTGCGACCAATACTCGCCCTAAAATTACGAGTAAAACAACGCATCATACCAGGGGCAACTGGCTATATATCATTGCCATACCAGTCCTGCTGATTATGATTCTGCCCTATGTGTATCTGCTTTTACAGTCTTTTGCGCCCTGGGACCAGGTCAATAAGACCTTTATTCCCAGCGCTCTTACCCTCCGCTCCTATGAATGGATATTCAACGGGGGAGGCTATGCCTCGCTTCCTCTCGTCAATGCCCTATTGAATAGTTTCATGGTCACCATTGTCGATAGCGTCAGTGTCGTGCTGGTGGGAGCCATCGTTGGGTACGCGCTCTCTATCCTCGACTTTCGCGGGAAGCGCTTCATCAACAACTTTATCCTCTTTCAAATGTTTTACCCGGCTATCATTCTCCTCGTGCCGACGTTTCTCATTATTCGCTTCGTTGGCCTGTATAATACGTACTGGGCGATGATTATTCCTAAGCTGGTCAGCCTCTGGGCCATCTTCATGTATACCAGTTTCTTCCGCTCTACTCCTCTCGAAATGATCGAAGCGGCACGCCTGGATGGCGCCAATAATCTCTCGATCATTTTCCGTATCATGATCCCTATGGCCCGCTCTATCAGTACGATCATCTTCCTGTTTGTCTTCATGGAACGCTGGACCGAACTCATGTGGGACCTCATCGTGGTCAAAGAGCCAACCAGACAAACGCTAAATGTGCTCCTGAGCTCCATGTTTGGCCCCTATGGTGCCTACCCGGGTCCGCTCTATGCCGCCGCCGCTCTCTTGACCTTCCCGATCCTTTTCTTGTTTAGCCTCTTTAGTCGCAACTTCGTCAAGGGCGTCCAACTGGTCCTGCGCTAAGCACTGCATCATAGAAATAACGGAGCGATTCTCATGAGTAGCATACCAGCTATCAACAAAAAACAAGCCATAAAGAGAGAGCTTCAAGGCTGGCTTCTGACCAGTCCTTATCTCATCTTTACGCTGATCTTTTTCTTTATTCCCTTGCTCTGGAGCCTCTTCCTGGTCTTCCAGAACTGGAACCTGATCTCGCCTACCCCCATTTTTATTGGCCTGGGCAATTTTCAGGAAGCGCTCGCCAGCCCTCGGGTCTGGCAGGCCTTTCTGGTTTCATACAAATTTCTGGTACTCTTTATCCCCCTTGTACTGGCGGGAGCTATTGGACTGGCGCTGATTATTCACCGGATTCCACGCTTCAAGCCTCTCTTTGCGGTTGGTTTTTTCCTCCCCTACCTGGCTTCAGGCGTGGTCACCTCTCTCGTCGTGCGCGGCTTTCTCTCCTATGATAGCCCGCTGAATACGTTTCTCCGCTCCCTCTTTGGCTCCTCACCCGACTGGCTGGGGGATGGCACACTGGCGACCCTGGTCATCGTCTTTATGATGGTATGGAAGTTTGCCGGGTACTATTCGCTGATCTTTTTGTCCGGCCTTCAGGGCATTCCCACCGAGGTCTATGAGGCAGCCGCTATTGATGGCGCTAACGCCTGGACACGCTTCTGGCGTATGACGATACCTATGCTCTATCCCGCGTTCTACACAGTCATTATCCTGGCCGTTGGCTTGATGTTCTCCATCTTTACGGAGCCTTTCACCTTAACCAATGGTGGGCCGCAAATGGCGACGCAGACCTGGCAGCTAGAAATCTACTATCAAGCCTTCAACCAATTCCGTTCGGGATATGGAGCAACGATTGCCCTGCTTAACGCAATCGCAACCTTCATCTCAATCATTATCATTCGCCGTATTGTTGAGTCGTGGGGCCACCGCTATGGCTGGGATTAATCCCGGCCCTCTGGCCCTCACCGAAACCTGGTGTATATACCAGCAATCCACATTGCTATACTAAGGAGCACAATATAATGACAGACAACGCCAAGCGTTCTACTTATAATCCCCTCTTACATCCAGCTAATGTTGCCCCCAGCCTCGATGGGCTGGTAGTCGAATGCCTGCTCAATCCAGGGGCCTTCACCTTCCAGGGCAAGACCTGGCTCCTGCTCCGCGTGGCCGAGCGTCCAGAACAAGCTAAGGACACAGTTGGAGCACTCGTGATCGATCCCTCCGCGCACAATGGCCTGCGCATCCTCTCCTGCAAGAAGGATGATCCAGGCTTAGAGTACGGAACCGATCCACGCAGTTTTGTCTATCAGGGAAATACCTACCTGACGACCCTCTCCCACCTGCGCCTCGCCTCCAGCGAGGATGGCGTCCACTTCCAGGTCATGCCAACGCCTACACTCATCGGTGAAGGCGAGCTGGAGGCCTTTGGCATTGAGGATTGCCGCGTGACCCAGATCGGGAATTGCTACTACCTGACGTATACAGCGGTCTCCAGATTGGGATATGGAGTGGGCATGATTAGTACAGAGGATTGGCAGCACTTTAACCGTCACGGCATGATCCTGCCCCCCAATAATAAAGATTGTACCTTCTTCTCTGAGAAAATCGGTGAGCACTATTTCGCCCTACACCGCCCCACGCTCGGCGAAACTGGCCTTGGTGGGAATAACATCTGGATCAGCAAATCTCCTGACCTGCTGCATTGGGGAGAGCATACCTGCCTGCTGACAACGCGTCCTGGAATGTGGGACTCCGTGCGGATCGGCGCCGGGGCCGCACCTACACGCACGGAAGCTGGCTGGCTGGAGATCTATCATGGAGCCAATGAGCAGAACCGCTACTGCCTGGGTGCAGTGCTGCTCGATCTCAATGATCCCACAAAGGTCATCGCACGCTCAGAACAGCCTATTATGGAGCCCCTGGCTGAATATGAGGTCAACGGCTTCTTCGGGAATGTGGTCTTTACCAATGGCGTCGTTGAAAACGGGGATACGCTAACCGTGTACTATGGCGCTTCTGACCTGGTCGTCTGTAGCGCAACCTTCTCGATTAAAGACATTCTTGCGACGCTTCTCTAAGAAATGGAGCTCTTTGACATGAAACCTCTTGGTCTTGGTATTATTGGTTATGGCGGCTTCGGCGAATTTACAGCCCAGGCGTATGCGACAATGCCTCAGGTGCGGATCGCGGCTATTACAGATGTGGCCGCCGCACGCAGAGAAGAGGCCGCCGCACGCTTCGACGCCACGTCATATGCCGATATTGATCAGCTACTCGCGGATCTCGAGGTAGATCTCGTGACGATTGCCACTCCCCCCTGGCTCCATGTTCCCCAGGCGCTCAAGGCCATTCAGGCGGGCAAACATGTCTTCCTGGAGAAGCCCCTTGCCACGACCCTTACGGATGCCGATACCCTTGTTGCAGCAGCCAGAGAACACGGTGTACAGATACAGGTCGATTATGTCCTGCGCTATGTTCCCCTCTACGTCACACTGCAGAAGCTGGTACACAGCAAGCTGCTAGGCGAAGTAACCTATATCCGCCTGGAAAATACAGCCTCCAACGAGGCGCTTCACCCACAGCACTGGTTCTGGGACCGCTCCCGTAGCGGTGGCATCTTTATTGAACATGGGGTACACTTCTTTGATCTGTGCAACCAGTTGGTTGCCAGCAAGCCTGTCCTGGTATCGGGCAATGCCCACACAGGCTCCGATGGCAGACAGGATCGCGTCATGTCATCGGTCTCTTACAGCAGCGGCGCCCTCGCCCATTTTTATCATGCTTTTGACCGCCTGGCAATTCTGGAGAAAACGGTGCTGCGTGTGGTCATGGAGCGAGGTACGGCCACGGCCTATGGCTGGATTCCAGATCGGATGGAGATAGAGGGCACGCTCGCCTCCTCGGACTATCCCGCCCTCGAAAAGCTCCTGCAAACCAAGCTTACCATCCAGACAATACCCGCCCCCGAGGGCATTACAGGCGCGACAGCGGGCCAGCTTGTACAGGCAACGCTGACACGTCCCGATCGCACGGGAGACTACGCCAACGCCATTCGTGCAGGTATGTCCGACCTGGTACACTCCATCCAGGAGCCCGACTACACACCAGGGGTAACGCTACAGGATGCCTACGAAAGCTTCCGCCTGGCGTTCCTCTCCCAGCAATCCATCGAGCAGGGTCGCAGCCAGTCCTACGAGCAACCATAAGCCTGGCTCCCTGTCTGGTAACCATCTTGAAAAAAGAAGAGCCGGACCGTTGCAAATGCAACGGTCCGGCTCTTTGCGTCTTTGTTTAGTAATATTATTTTACACACGCTGGACGGCAATGACGACGTTGCCGCCTTCGAGTTCGGCGGTAGTGGTGTGATAGCCACCGTTGCTCGCGCCAAGCTCCAGCGAGTTGGCCAGCGTCTCACTGCTGATGACGCTGCTGTGAGAGTTCAGGACGGCTTGTAGGTCTAGTTTGCCCTCCGGTTGCAGGCGCACCTGGATGCGATCCGTGATGCTAAAGCCAGCCGACTTACGCGCGTCCTGGATCAGGCGCACCAGGTCACGGGCAATGCCCTCCTGTGCCAGTTCAGGCGAGACCGTTGTGTTGAGGGCGACGACGAGACCGTCACTCTCCGCTACGGCATACCCCTCGGGTGAGGTGGCGAAGACCAGGACATCCTCGGAGACCAGTTGCAGTTCCTGTCCATTAACCTCTATGGCGACGCTCTCGCCCTTCTCCAGCTTGTGCGCGGCCTGCGTAGCGACCTCGCCCGTCAGAGCGCTCAGGGCGCTACGGACCTGCGGGATCAGGCGGCCATGCTTCTTACCGAGCACCGGCAGGTTTGGCTTGAAGTAGTACTCTACCAGGCCGTCCTCGACGCCCAGGAAGCGCACGCTCTTGATGTTCAGTTCATCGCGCAGCTCGCTCTCGAAGCGGCGCAGCCCTTCCACCGTGGCGTTGCTACGCGTCAGGCGAATGAGCAGCTCGCTCAAGGGCTGGCGGATACGCAGCGAGGCATTCTGGCGCGCCGAACGCCCCAGGTTGACCGTCTCCAGCAACAGGCCCATATCGGTGACGAGCTGACTATCCAGGCGCGCGGGATCGGCCACCGGCCACTCGGCCATGTGCACACTCTGCGGCGCGCTGGCATTCTGGCTGGCAACCAGGTTCTGGTAGAGCGACTCGCTGACATAGGGCGTAAAGGGCGCCAGGAGCTTCGCCAGCGTCGTTAGACAGGTGTAGAGCGTGAGGTAAGCGGCGTGCTTATCCTGGTCGCTCTCGGCCTTCCAGAAGCGGCGGCGGTTGCGCCTGACATACCAGTTAGAGAGATCCTCGATAAAGCTGACCATCTGGCGCGTGGGACCATGGATATCATAGTTGTCGAGCATCCCGGTGACATCGCCGATCAAGGCGTTCAAACGCGCCAGGATCCAGCGGTCGATCAACTGGAGCTCGACGCCCGCGAAGGGATCGCCCTCTGTTGGCGCCTGCCAGCCATCGATATTGGCGTAGGTCACGAAGAAGGCATAGGTGTTCCAGAGTGTCAGCAGGAACTGGCGCTGCATCTCGTTCACCAGCTCGAACGAGAAGTTGCGCGAGTTGTAGGGAGGCGCGGAGGCACACATAAACCAGCGCGTCGAGTCGGCGCCATAAGATTCCAGCAGCTCCCAGGGATTGACGACGTTGCCACGCGACTTCGACATCTTCTCGCCCCTGGCATCCAGGATATGGCCCAGGCAGATGACGTTCTTATACGCCGGGCGATCAAAGAGCAGGGTCGAGATGGCGTGCAGGGTATAGAACCAGCCACGCGTCTGGTCGATAGCCTCTGAGATGTAGTCGGCCTGGCCCGCCTGCGCGAAGATCTCCTCGTTCTCGAAGGGATAGTGCCACTGCGCGACCGGCATCGAACCCGAGTCAAACCAACAGTCAGCGACATCAGGAACGCGATGATAGTTACCGCCGCACTCACAGCCCCAGGTGATCTCGTCCACATATGGGCGGTGCAGATCCAGCTCCTTCAGGTCGCGCCCAGCCTTCTGCGAAAGCTCGGCCACCGAACCAACCACGTCGGTCTTCTCGCACTTATCACAGATCCAGATCGGCAGGGGCGTGCCCCAGTAGCGTTCACGGCTCAAAGCCCAGTCAACGTTGTTCTCCAGCCAGTTACCAAAGCGCCCCGTCTTAATGTGCTCGGGAACCCAGTTGATCTGCTCATTGTTGCTCAGCATCTCATCGCGGAACTTGGTTGTACGCACATACCAGGAGGGCTTGGCATAGTAGAGTAAGGGTGTATGACAACGCCAGCAGAAGGGATAGCTGTGGCGCACACGCTCGCCCTTGAAGAGCAGGCCGCGCTCCTTCAGGTTGCGTGTGATAACGGGATCAGCCTTCTTAAAGAAGAGGCCACCGAAGCC
Organism: Ktedonobacter sp. SOSP1-52; assembly: GCF_016587395.1. Lineage (NCBI taxonomy): Bacteria > Bacillati > Chloroflexota > Ktedonobacteria > Ktedonobacterales > Ktedonobacteraceae > Ktedonobacter > Ktedonobacter sp. SOSP1-52. The sequence continues at coordinate 427,000 of NZ_BNJH01000005.1, read as the reverse complement.
CAGTTCATCATAAGCCGAGAGCGTATTACCTGCCAGGTCAACCGAGAAGAGCGTTGGCAGGCCATGGGTGCGCCCGATCTCCAGGTCACCATAGGCGGGCGCGATATGCACCAGGCCCGAACCATCCTCCAGCGAGACATAGTCGTCGGCGATGACGCGGTAGGTGTGGGTCCAATCCACCTGCTCGCCCACGCCGGGAACGCCCTTGAAGAGATTCTCATAGCGCAAGTCGCGCAACTGATTGCCCTTGAAAGTCGCCAGGACGGTGTATGCGCCCTCACCCAGAACCTTGTCGGCCAGGGCCTGCACCAGCAGCAAGCGCTCATCCTTATACTCAACCAGCACGTAGTCGGCATCGGGCTTGACCGCGACCGCCACGTTGGCAGGCAGGGTCCAGGGCGTGGTCGTCCAGACCAGCAGGGAGGCACCCGCTAGCTGCGAAGCCAGTTCATGCCCGGTCTGGCGCACACGGAAGCGCACCCAGACCGAAGGGTCATCCACGTTGTCCTCAAAGCCCTGTGAGACCTCGTGGTCTGAGAGCGAGGTGCCACAGCGTGGGCAGTGCATCGTGACTTTATAGTCACGGAAGAGCAGGCCCCGATCCCAGAAGGTTCTGAGGATCCACCACAGGGACTCGATATATTCATTGGTATAGGTGATATAGGGATCTTTGAGGTCGATCCAGTAGGCGATACGGTTCGTCAGCCGCTCCCACTCCTGGACATAGTTCCAGACGCTCTCTTTACAGGCCTTGTTAAACTCGGCGATGCCATACTTCTCGATATCGGGCTTGCCCGAGAAGCCAAGCTGCTTCTCCACCTCAAGCTCAACCGGAAGACCATGCGTATCCCAACCACCGCGCGCACCCAGGATATACTGGCCCTGCATTCGCCGATAACGGATCACGACATCCTTGCTTGTGCGCGACTCAATATGGTGCACGCCCGGGCGGCCATTGGCGGTCGGCGGCCCCTCAAAGAAGACAAACGGCTGCTTCCGGTCTCCATGGGCGAGCACCTTCTCGACCACGCCATACTCCTGCCACCACTGCTCCACCTGTTGTTCGAGGGCAGGAAATGATTGCCTCGTCTCAATCTCTTTAAACATGCTCTTCAACGCTCCAGATACTGTCTACAACCAACCATGCGCTATTCGGATATTCGGGTAGCTTTCTAATGAAACAATCGGAAAAAAGTGCATAAAAAAAAGCCCGCCCCAACTGGGGACGAAGCTTGAAAGGTTCGCGGTACCACCCCTATTGACGTCCCTTCACAGCCCTATGAGGGCAAGGCACGTCCACTCGATGAGATGCCAACACATCTCTGCCCCGCTAACGGGAGGCAAGGCCGGTCCGCTTACTTGTCAGGTGACGTTCGGCGTTCAGCTCAGGAGTGATATTCGGCGCGTCTCCAGTAGCACTCTCATCAGCCGTGCTCTTTCTGTACCGGGCAACCTGCGCGTACTCGTCTCCCTCAACACTTTTCAGTGAGTTCGGTCATCTGCATTATAGCACACTCGTCCACCCTGTAAAAGGGTGGGCCCGCTACTTGCATACGCCAGTAGCGGGCCCGCGCCAAAAACTCATGCCCCAAAAATTATATCTCGTACGTTTTATATGTAGAGATACCTGCCCTACTACTATGTATGTGTGGATAGCTGTGTGGAAAAGAAAGTAGGCGCGATGACCACTCTTCCCTTAACTGAATTTCCCCCTGAACAGAATATACAACAGCCCACTTCCCAGGCGAATTGCAATCAGGCTATGCGAAGAGCTCACCCCTTCCTGGTACAACTACTCGACCTCCTCTTGCCCGCCAATGGCGGCCTGAGCTTCCTGGAGGCCTTTCTGTCCCAGGCTACCGTAGAGTCCGCTGGCGAAGCGGCGGTGGTGCGGGCACGCAACCAGCGCGAGCTGGCACGGCTACTGGGCCTGGATTATGACCGGACCAATAAGTATGTGCTAGTGCTGCAACAGATGCGTGTGCTCCAGAGATGTGAAGAGAGGCCCGGTATCGCACTCTACCTGCCTCTGGGCGAGCCACGCCTGGCCCATCCCGACACGCTAGACGCCCTGACCTCTTACCGGCCCAAGGTGGCCTCCTTCGCCTGCCAGGTCAAACAGCGCTGGCTGGCCCTGCTAGCCACCAAAGACGCCTGTATCCTATCCTGCACGCCGCAGTTTGCGCAAACTACACAAGCCGACAAAGCACCCTCCACATCACACAAAGGGATGGTCAACCTGGAGGATGTACGCCAGGCAATCTTCGACCTTTTCGATCCAGTAGCCGCGCACCGCCTGTTCCACGAGATCGAGAGTCTGGCGAGCCAGCGTAGCACTCCTGCCACCAAGGGAGTCGCCACACCAAAAGGCGACTCGCCTTCTGAGATGGCAACTACAATTGGCGAGTTGGCGACTCACATTGGCGACCAGGCTACCACAATTGGCGACTCTCCTTCTCCAAGGGAAAAGGCAAAAGGCGACTCCCCTGCACAAAATGGCGACTCGCCTTTTGGGAGGGCGACTACAATTGGCGACCAGTCTACTACAATTGGCGACTCGGTGAACAAAAATGGCGACTCCCCTTCTGGAAAGGCGACTACAATTGGCGACTCGGTGAACAAAAATGGCGACTCTCTTGCTACCGAGTCGCCAGAAAAAAGGCGACTCGTCTCCCCAAAAATGGGCGACTTCAAGGCGACTTCAGCTCATACTATGGGCGACTCGTCTCCCTCAGAGGTGGCGACTAATCTCTCTAACGTTAACGTTACGTTATTAAATTTAATTAAAAACGTTAACGTTAACGTTAGGGAGGTAGCAAGCTACCTGTGCCAGGTCTTTGGGGAGACCTCTCAGAAACAGGGCTATTACATCCAGCTTGCTCGCCAGCATAGCAATCCTCAAGCCTGGCTGGGAGCACTGTTAGAGACGCTCATTGCCTATCATCTTGGCTCTGTGCAGAAACCAGGGCACTACTTCTACGCTCGCTGTATAGCCCTGCACCAGGGGCTACCCACCGAGACCATTCAGCTTGTGGAGCGCTTTGGCACCTACACCTATGCCAAACAAAACGCCTGAAAGACATCTTCGCCATGCCCCAGGCTATGTAGGGGGAGAGCCTGAGGCATGGTGATTGTTGTGTTGAGTGCTCAAACAGAGAGCCGCCCTCATTGACGCACGCTTCTTGGCGTTACTATTATGAAGCATACAATAATTTGAATGGAAGCACGGAAGGAGGACCCTATTGAAATCGCTCAACGTTATTTTTACGGGCAAGAACCAGGTCGAGGTACGTGAAGAGGCTGTACGCGAGCTGGGACCCGATGATTTTCTGCTCCAGGCCACGCAGTCCCTCATCAGTACAGGGACCGAGGGCATCTGTTTGAGCAGCAACTTTGAGCCTGGCTCGCACTGGGATAACTGGGTCAAATATCCCTTTCATCCTGGCTATAGCATGGTTGGGCGCGTCATCGCCGTTGGCAAGAATGTTCAGCATGTACGCGAAGGGGAGCGCGTGGCCCTGCGCCACAACCACAAGCAGTATTCGGTCGTTCGCGCCGACGAGGATATCTATCGTATCCCCGAGGGCGTGAGCGACGAGGACGCGACCTGGTTCCACCTGGCAACCATCGTGCAGGTCGGAATCAGGCGTGCCGAGCACCGCCTGGGCGATGATGTGGCGGTAGTGGGCCTGGGCCTGCTGGGTCAGCTCGTCACGCAATATATGCGCCTGCTTGGTGCGCGCCAGATTATCGCCATCGACGTGGCGGAGCAACGCCTGGTCATAGCCCAGGCCCACGGCGCGACCACAGTACTCCAGATGGGGGTGGAACAGGCCCGTGAGGAGGTCTTGCGCCTGACCGAGAACCAGGGCGTCAATGTGGCATATGACGTAACGGGTGCCGCGCCAGTCTTCGCGCAGGCTCTGCCCCTGCTGCGCTCCTTTGGCCGCCTGGTGCTGCTCGGTGATACTGGCACTCCCACGGCACAGCATCTGACCAAAGATGTCATCACAAAGGGGCTGACCATTGTGGGCGCGCACGACATGCACGCCGAGTTCCCATCTAGTGACTCCGCCCACTGGAACAACCTGCGCCAGGCCGAACTCTTCTTCCGCTATTTACAGCGTGGCGATATGCACGTCAATAACCTCATCACACACCGCTACTCGCCCCACGAGGCACCCGAGGCATACGCCATGCTCCAGGAGCGCCGCGCCAGCGCCATGGGCGTCATCTTCGACTGGACCCGTTTGTAGTAGTTTTTTTCTGCTGATTATATTGGGATTCCCCAACGTAATCAGCAGAAAAACCCTTGACTTTTAACCTACTCATCAGTATACTTCTTTGTAAGCGTTACCGTAACCGATTACGGAACGATATTTATTTCGTGACAGCCTTGTTTCTCTTTCCTTTACACACGCAGACTTCTCTATGTAAGAGGCGATGCGTGCGCGACCCTGGTGTAAGCGATGTAGCTAACCGATAAGGATAAGATATTTATGGCGAGGAAGCGTACCATTGGCGATATTGCTCTCCTGGCAGGTGTCTCAAAAGCAACTGTTTCGCGTGTTCTCAACCAGAAGCCTGATGTTGATCCAACCACGCGTGAGCGTATCCTTCGTATTGTCGAAGAAGAAGGCTTTGTCCCAAGCCTGACTGCCGCGGGCCTCGCGCGCAGGCATAGTCACCTGATTGGCGTTCTGGTTCCCTCTTTCACCTGGCCTATGGTCCCCGATATCGTTTGTGGCGTCGCTGAAGCTATCGGCCTTACCCCCTATGAACTCGTGCTCTATAGCATCAATGACAAGACTCGCGCTGATGACAAGGGCGATGTCATCGATCACATCCTGGCCTCCGACCTCGTCGCGGGCCTGCTCTCGATTCTGCCGGGACTCCCCGCTAAACATGTCATACGCCTGCACCAGCATGGCTTCCCTGTGGTTATGATTGATGATCGGGAGCTTCCTTCGGAAGTTCCCTGGATCAGTGCAGATAACCAGCAAGGCGCCTATGAGGCGGTATGCCACCTGTTGAAGCTCGGCCACCGCCGGATCGCTCACATCCAGGGTCCCGTAGATCTTTACTGTTCCCGCCAGCGCTACCAGGGCTACTGCCGGGCGCTTGAGGATTATGGTATACCCGTCGATCCCACACTCGTTGTCGAGGGCCTGTTTAGGCGTAAATCGGGAATGGAGGCCATGCAGAAGCTACTCTCGCTTCCACAGGAGCAACGCCCAACGGCTATTTTTGCAGCCAGCGACGATATGGCTTATGGCGTTATAGCATACGCCGAGGAGCATGGTATACGCATTCCTGACGATCTGGCCCTGGTCGGCTTTGATGGCATCTCCTCTTCCGCGCATGTACGACCACCCTTGACGACCGTTAAGCAGCCCTTTCAAGAGATGGGGCGACAGGGCGCAAAGCTGCTGATCTCCATGATTGAACAGGCTCATCGGCAACGTGCATACATCCCACCGGGAGCCGGTAAACACGCCACACCACTCCAGCCAGAGGACGAGCAGGTTCAGCAAATCCAACTGGCAACCAGTCTCCTGGTACGCGCCTCCTGCGGCGCGAGGCAGAACCAGGCAGTTTCATCCATAGAACAGGTAACATAAAGCGCTTCCCAAGAAGAGCATTGTTCACGAACTCATCTTATGAGATTAGTGTGTCGCCGAGGCTAGGCATGCGACCTATCACTCATTGTATGCCTGACCCGGGCGAGTCACCTATAGCGCCCACAGCGCAAATTTATGACTATAGAAAGGAGCTTATATCGAACTCTATCAGTTTAGCAGCTTTTCAATGACGAATGGACTAAACTTGTTTCTCTGTTTTTTTAAGGAGGTTTCAATGACACTGCGATCTCTGACAAGGTTCTTCAAAGCGAAGAAGAACACTGGAGCATTGCTCACTACGCTCCTACTTGTCCTGGGCATGGTCCTGGCCGCCTGCGGTGGTGGCACCGGCAACGGCAGCGGGCAGAATGCGCACAATAATTATCTGACGATCTCAACTGGACCAACCGGCGACTTCACCAAAAACTTTGGGCCTTATACTCCTAACGCCAATCCAGGCACAGTAGGTATGGTCTATGAGACCCTTCTCTACGTCAACGGCTTTAGCGGTAAGGTCACACCCTGGCTGGCGACCGACTATAAGTTCTCCAGCGATAACAAGACGCTGACCTTCACCACGCGCCAGAATGTCAAGTGGTCCGATGGACAGCCCTTCTCGGCCGACGATGTTGCTTTTACCCTCAACCTGTTTAAGCAGTATCCCGCGACGGACACCAACGGCCTCTGGAACTATTTTGACAGCGTGACCGCGACCGATGACCACACCGTCGTTATCGCCATGAAGAAGGTGTACACACCTATTCTCTATAGCGTCGGTGGCACAACCTGGATCGTTCCCAAGCACCTCTGGGCGAGCGTGGGCGATCCATCGAAGTACACCAATCCCACTCCTGTGGGTACCGGCCCCTTCGTGCTGAAGTCCTTCAGCCCTCAGTTGCTGGACTACACCAAGAACACCAGCTACTGGCAGGCGGACCAACTGAAGGTCAATGAACTGCGTTACCCGTCGTACAACTCCAACCAGTCCCTGGAACTGGATATGGACAAAGGTAACCTCGACTGGGTCAGCCTGTTCACACCGAACCTGCAAAAGGGCTATATTGACCGCGATCCCCAGCACAACAAATACTGGTTCCCCTCGGGCAACAACGTCTCGCTCTACATGAACCTGACGAAAGCCCCCTTCAACAACGTCAATGTCCGTAAGGCCATCAGTATGGCGCTGGATCGCGACAAGATGTTCCATGTTGCGGAGAGCAACTTCGAGCCTGTCGCCAACCCGACCGGCCTGATCCTCCCCGCGCAGAAGGATTACCTCTCGCCCGAGTATCAGAACCTGACCTACCAGGCCCCCAACGTCTCTCAGGCGACACAACTGCTGGAGAGCGCGGGCTTGAAGAAGGGTTCCGATGGCATCTATGTCGATCAAAACGGCAAGAAGCTCTCCTTCAACCTGAACGTGGTCACTGGCTGGAGCGACTGGGTCACCATGTGCCAGATGGTCAACAGCGACCTGAAGGCTATCGGTATCCAGACCAACGTAAACGCCATTGCGTACAACTCCTATGTGAATGCCCTCAATACTGGCAGCTTTGATATGAGCATTGGTAGCGTCGGCAGTGGTCCCTCGCCGTTCTATACCTATAACAACGTGCTCAGCAAGGCCAAGTCCGCTCCTATTGGGGGGACAGCGGTCTCCAACTACGAGCGCTGGGAGGATCCGACGACCGATAGTCTGTTAACTCAGTATTCGACGACGACCGATCCCAACGTGCAGAAACAGGCTATTCAGGGTCTGGAGAAGATCATGGTCGAGCAAGTTCCGGTCATCACACTGGTCTACGGTGCAGACTGGAACGAGTACAGCACCAAGAACTTCACAGGCTGGCCCACCGCTGACAATCCGTACGCGGTTCCGCCACCCTGGCAGTACCCCGATGCGGCTATTGTCATACTCCACCTGTCACCTGCACAATAGTCTCTCGTAACGCTTGTTCTGGAGAGTTTCTGGGCCTCATTAGCCTAGAAACTCTTCCATGCTTCAGAGGCTTTGCCCTATTCACAAAGGAGTTCCTGTATGCGTCACCTGTTACGCCGCCTGGGCTTTTATCTCATTGCCTTGTGGGCGTCGCTCACCCTCAATTTCCTGATCCCGCGCCTGGCGCCTGGCAACCCGGCATTGATCTTTGTGGCTCGCTTCCAGGGTCGCATCAGGCCCGAGGCCATTCACGCGATTGAACTACAATTTGGCATCACCAACGATCCGCTCTGGGTGCAGTATTTCCAGTACCTCAATAATCTGCTCCACGGCAATCTCGGCCTCTCCATCACCTACTTCCCAACGCCAGTGGCGGAAGCCATCGGGCAGGAACTCCCCTGGACACTGGTCCTGGTGCTGGTCTCGCTGGTCCTTAGCTTTGCCCTGGGGACGCTCCTGGGCGTTATCATCGCCTGGCGCCGCAACTCCTTCCTGGATAGCCTGCTGCCACCCCTCATGACCTTTATCTCGGCCATCCCTTACTTCTGCCTGGCCCTGATCCTGCTCTACATCTTTGGTTTCACCCTCAACTGGTTCCCCGTCAGCGGCGGCTATGATCGCTTCATTTCGCCCGACTGGTCGCCTGATTTTATCTCCAGCGCTATCCAGCATGCCATCCTACCCGCCATCACCTTTGTTGTGGCCAGTATCTCTGGCTGGATGCTTGGTATGCGTAATGCTATGATTATGACGCTCTCTGAAGATTATGTGCTTATGGCCCAGGCCAAGGGGCTTGCCACGCGCCGCGTCATGATCAACTATGCCGCGCGCAACGCCATTCTGCCCAATATCACCGGCTTCGCTATCGCGCTTGGTCAGGTGGTCGCGGGCCAGCTCTTCCTCGAAATCGTCTTCTCTTATCCAGGCATTGGCTACTCGCTCTTCCAGGCAGTGCAGAACTCGGATTATGCCTTGATGCAGGGCATCTTCCTCATTATTACGGTCGCCGTTATGAGCGCCAACTTCCTGGTTGACATGGTCTACACCGTGCTTGATCCGCGTGTTCGCCAAGAAAGGGGTTAAACATTTATGAGCTCGACTCAACCTGATACAAGCAATACCCAGGCAACAGGCAGCTCAACACATGTCGCGTCACGCACCAGCGCCGAGAGCACCCTTACCGTTGGGGCTTCGGGCATGGCGGGCGTCGGAGCGCCACCTCCCACCACTGGGCGTCTACGTGACCTCTGGCGCCTGGTCACGGTCAATCGCAAGGTCGGCGCGGGCCTGGTCATCCTGGCCATCTTTATCCTTATCGCACTCTTTGGCCCAGTGTTTATCCGTACCGATCCTAACGCCCTCAACGTTGGACCTAACCTGGCTTCGCCCTCGGGCCAGTTCTTGTTCGGCACGACACAAACCGGGCAGGATGTCTTCGCCCAGACCATTGTTGGCGCACGCTCCTCCATTCTCTGGGGCTTCATAACCGGGCTACTTATCACGGCTTTCTCGACCGCCATCGGGCTGATCGCGGGCTACTTCGGCGGGATCGTTGATGATATCCTCTCAATTTTCATCAATATCTTCCTGGTCATCCCTGGCCTCCCCCTGGCTATCGTGCTGGCGGCCTTCTTCCCCGTCAAGGGCGATCTGACCATCGCACTGGTTCTGACGGTGACGAGCTGGTCCTGGAATGCACGCGTTATTCGCGCACAAACCATGTCGATGCGCAGCCGTGATTTTGTGCAGGCCGCTCAATCCAGTGGAGAAAACGCCCTTCACATCATCTTTGCCGAGATCCTGCCCAACGAGATCGCGATTGTCATGTCGGGTTTCATTGGCACCGTGATCTACGCCATCCTGGCTGCTTCCGGACTGCAATTCCTGGGCCTGGGCGATATTACCAGCGTCAGTTGGGGCTCCATGCTCTACTGGGTCAATAATAATGACGCCATCCTTCAGGGTGCTTACTGGTGGTTCCTGCCGCCCGCGCTCTGTATCGCTTTCGTGGGCACGGCCCTCACGCTGATCAACTTCGGCGTCGATGAATTCGCCAATCCACGCCTGCGTAGCGAACGCAAACCTAAAGGCGAGAAAATCCAAAACCTGGTGGCTTAGTAAGGATATATATGACGACAACCAGCAACTCCGAACAAACACAGCTCAGCCTGGCAAAGCTCTTCCCGGCTAATTTCCTCTGGGGGGCCGCTACGGCCTCCTACCAGATTGAGGGCGCGACCCATGAGGATGGTCGCGGCCCCTCTATCTGGGACACCTTTGCTGCAACCCCCGGCAAGGTCTACCAGGGCCATAATGGCGATGTCGCCGATGATCACTATCACCGCGTAGACGAAGATATCGCGCTCATGACGCGCCTGGGCCTGGGCGCATACCGCTTCTCCATCGCCTGGCCGCGCATCCTGCCCCAGGGGCGCGGAGACATCAACTCCCGTGGGCTGGACTTCTACGAGCGTTTGGTTGATACCCTGCTCAGCAAGGGCATCCAACCTTTCGCGACCCTCTATCACTGGGATCTCCCCCAGGCCCTGGAGGATAAGGGCGGCTGGCGCAACCGCGAGACGGCTTACGCCTTCGCCGAGTATGCAGAAATTGTGGCTCGGCGGCTTGGCGACCGCGTCGCGGGCTTGATTACCCTCAATGAGCCGTGGTGCTCGGCCTATCTAGGCTATGGCAATGGAGTTCACGCGCCCGGCGTACAGGATCGTCAGAGCGCGCTGGACGCAGGCCACCACCTCTTACTGGGACATGGCCTCGCCCTGCCACGTATCCGCGCCCACGTCACCAACGGCGCCCAGGTCGGCATTACCCTGAACTTTACCCCTGGCTATCCCGCCGACGACCGCCCCGAGACCCTGCGCGACCTGGCACACTACGACGCCTTCAGCGACCGCTGGTTCCTCGATCCAATCGTTCGTGGCAGCTATCCCGAAGACTTCTTTAAAAACATGGCGCTCCAGGCCCCACCCATCGAGGACGGCGACATGGAGATTATATCGGCCCCTATCGACTTCCTGGGCGTCAATAACTATACCCGCAGTGTCATTCGTGGCACCGAGCCTGCGCCCCTGGCCGATGCCTGTCAATTGGTTGCTCCCATTCCCAGTGCCAGCTATACCGAGATGAGCTGGGAGGTCTATCCCAACGCCCTCTCCGAACTCCTGGTACGCCTGCATAAAGAATATGCCCTGCCCAAACTCTACGTCACTGAGAATGGCTCGGCCTTCCGCGACCAGTGGGATGGTGGCCAGCACGTCCACGATCCACGCCGCCTCTCTTACCTACAAGAGCATCTCCAGGGAATTGTGCGCGCCATCGAGCAGGGCGCACCCGTCCAGGGCTACTTCACCTGGTCATTGCTGGACAACTACGAATGGGCCGAGGGCTACAGCAAGCGCTTCGGCATCATCTACGTCGACTATGACAGCCAGCGCCGCATCATCAAAGACAGCGGCCTTTGGTACGCCGACCTCATTCAGAAATACAAAGAGGAACAACGCGCTTAAAACATAGGCGCCCCATTTATGGCGCGCAAGGCGATTTATCGCATGAGTACCAGGTTATCGGGTTGGGGCCAATCAAATGTTCTGTCTTGCCCCTGGATGTTAACAACCCCATCTGGAGGCAAGAGGATGCACCATTATGGATGGGCACCCGTTATTCTGTATCACCGCGATAAATCGCCTTATGCGCGATTTATCGGGCACCTATGGTATTTAAATTTACCTTGCTCGATCTTTCTCATATGCGTTCGTTAAAGCGCATTATTGGCTCTCCATCTATATTCTCTGATAATTTAATTCGCTGTGATAGATTCTATTTCGCGAAAACTGAAGGCCCTGGCACTCAGGGTGGCAGGCATCCTGTCACCTGTAAGAGAGCATACCTATCCCTCGGTGGAAGAGGCCCTGTTTAGGGCTGAGCGCAACGACCTGGGCGCCCCCCCTGTGACCTATGCCATCGGCGATGTGCATGGAGAGATCACGCTTCTCATGCGTTTATTGCAACTCCTGCCCCTGCATCCACAGGACACGCTGGTCTTTTTGGGGGATTATCTGGATAAGGGCGAGGATTCCCTCGCCACCATACGAGCGTTGCGGAGGCTCCAGCGCCTGCATCCCTCGTGCGTCTTTCTCCGGGGCAATCATGAGGACGCCTGGCTGGAGCGCTGGAATGGCTCAGAGTTTCTCGGCGCCCCCAACATGAAGAGCGCGCGCCGCCTCTGGAGGGCCAACAGGAGACATATGCCCGCCGAGATAGGCTACTGGCTGGAGGAAACCCGTCTGGAGTACGAGGACGAGTTCGCCTACTACGTCCACGCGGGAGTCCTGCCAGGCAAACCCTTCGAGGAGACGCCTGCCGCGCGTAAGATGTGGGGACCAAGGGCCTTCCTGAAAAGCAACTATGATTGGGGCAAGCTCGTCGTCTTTGGTCACTGGAAGCTAGCGAGGCCACTAGTCGAGCCAAATAAGATTTGCGTCGACACAGGAGCCTATCGCAGCGGCACACTGACAGCGATACGCTTACCAGATCGCCAGATCTTCCAGGCCCAACATATCTCTGAAGCCACCCCCCATGAGGAACAAAAAGCCCAGCAGCAGCGTCTCTTTTCATGAGACCTCTTATGCTCCATAGATATGGCCCATAGAAAGGATTCTGCATTCTAAACTATGCTGAAATTCATACGACTCCTCGCGCCCCTCTCGCTCGCACTGTGCTGCCTGCTGCTCCTGCCAGCTTCCGCGCTCGCGTGCGGCGGGCTCTTTGCCAGTACAAACCAGGCAAGGGTCAGCCAGGATACGGAGAGACTCCTGATTACTGTTGGCGCGCATAGCACGACCCTATATGAGCAGATACGCTATCAAGGGAAGGCCCAGGATTTCGCCTGGGTGCTTCCTGTACCCGTTGTGCCCACGGTAGACCAAGCGCCACAAGCCCTCTTCACCTCGCTGGAGCAGCTTACCGCTCCCAGGTTTGTCGTACCTGCTGCCCGCACCTGCGATTACGCGGATATAACACGGCCGCACTATAGTGGTATGGGAGCAGGCGCGCCTAATACGACGAGCAGCTCCAACGTCAACGTCTATGGCAGCGGAGCGGTTGGCCCTTTCGCCTACGATGTGATTAAATCGGGTGACGCCGGGGCACTTACCAGCTGGCTACAAGCTCACCAGTACGCGGTACCGGCCAGCACGCAGCAGTTTATCCAGCCCTATGTGGCGAAAAACATGTATTTCCTTGCCATGAGGCTCCAGGCCAAGGCGGACACGACCAGTATCGCGCCTGTCAAGATCACCTTCCCCATGGTCATGAAACAGGTTATGATCCCTATTCGCCTGGCGGCCACCGACATCGATACGCGGATGAATATGGAGGTCTCGATCCTGGCTAACGAGCGTTTCGCGCCCCAGAACTACCAGGACATTCATATCGACCAGGATCAAATCACTTCCACGCCCAATCCTGGCGCAAACTACTACCAGCTTATAGACACCGCCATTCAGAAGGCAGGGGGCTATGGCTTTGTCACCGAGTACGCCCAACCAGTCGGCCCATACGCGCTGGGCAACTACCTCAAAGAAATGCCCGAGAACGCCTATCTTACGCGTTTCTATACCAGCTTCACCCCTGATCACATGCAGATCGATCCCATCCTGGCGCCCAAAGCCAACCTCAACCCCGTCAGCCCCTATATCAGCCTGAATTATAGTTCGCCACCACCCGACTGCACGCTCACCTATGTGAAAAGCGCGGCCTGCGTAGGTGGCGTTGTGGGCGTCCCCTTGCTAGGCATTGTCGCGGGTGCGATCTGGCTCCGCAGGCGCTACAAGGCTCGCCACACAAGCTAATAACATCTATAGGTCAATCCACCAGAGGGCGCAGCGCTCACCCTCGTTGGTGGTGTCCTTCACCACTAGTTCCCCGTTCTCCTCTTCAATGCGAAGCGAGGGGGGATTCTCCACCACGCGCAGCAGGCGACCACCATTCTTCTGGATCACGAGCACAGAGGAGGGATTCTCGTCTTCAACTGTCATGGAGACGCCAGGCAAAGCCAGTTGGCGCGCCTCCTCAAGGAGCAAGGCTAGCTGGCGCGTGCCATACCCTCGCCCTCGGTAAGCAGGATGAATATTGTAGCCAACATGCCCATTAAGCTTCTCGTAAGGCTCCTCCAGGTGCGGGCGGAAGCGGATCTCACCGATGATCTGCACGCCATCCTTGAGCAGAAAATAGGTCTGTTGCCTGGGTAGGCCAGCGAGCAAGTCGATGCCCTGGGCCTCATCCTCCAGTTCACGTACAAAGGCGGCAAAGTCTTCGCGTGCCAGCCACATATTGTTATAGTTATACTCCTCGCCGCTGGCAAAATGAGCATCGATCATCGCCAGGTAGGCCTGCGCATACTTGACATCCGGCTTCACTAGCTCTAATTGCTCTTCGGGCTGAGCCATACAGGTTCCCTCCTTTATTACTCCCTCTCAAGCGCCTGGCGTAGCTCCTCGGGGAGAGGCTGGGCGCGCTCGCTCTTTGGATTCATACACACAATCGCGATCTCCCCCTCGGCCACAACATCGCCTACCTGTAGCTCCGAGGCGACCTCTTGCAGCGCGCGCGCGGTAAAGGCCACTTTCCACGAGCTACGCCCCACGTGTGCCACTCGCGCCTCCACGCTCAGGAGGTCATCATAGCGCACCGCCCCACGAAAATCGCAGGCCACATGGACCCGAGGGAAGGCCACTCCCCATAGCGCAGTCGCATAGGGGAAACCAATTGCGCGCATCAACTCATGTTCAGCGACCTCAAAATAGCGCAGCATGGCCGTAAAATGGATGCGCCTCGAACTATCAACATCGGGAAAGGGCACGCGAACCTGGACGCTCACTCGTGGCATAATAACTCTCTCCTCTAGCCCCTAGACAGAGCAAATAAGCAACCATAGGCAAAGTATAAGCACATCATAGCATATTTGCGGTGGCCCATTATTGGCATACGTGGCTACTGTTCGCAGATCGGGAAGAGCTTCTAAATGCTCCTCCCTACAGTAGCCGCGTTCGCCAGTTGCGGACCTCTGCTAGATGCTACAATAGAGAGAAAAGCGCGGAGGAGACATATGAGCACAGATGGCATAGATATCCTGATTCGCGGAGCTAAGATCGTTGATGGCACGGGGAATCCGTGGTTCTATGGTGATGTGGCAATGACCGGGGAGCGCATTCAAGAGATCGCGCCTCCCGGCCATATTTCGCCCGCGAGGGCGCGCGAGATTGTCAACGCGGAGGGGCTGGTAGTCAGTCCTGGCTTTATCGATATCCTGAGCCACTCGCATGTGCCGCTTATGCGCGATCCACGCGACCTCTCCAAGATCACCCAGGGAGTGACGCTAGAGGTAATGGGCGAAGGCTGGTCCCCGGCGCCCGTGGGAGGCCAGATTACGGATAGCTTCGTCGATCTCTCGCCGCAGGAGCGTGAATTGGTACGCGAGTGGATCGAACCGGCAAAGGGCTGGACGCGCTTTCGCCACTGGCTTGAGGCGATGGTTGAGCGCGGCGTCTCCCCCAATGTGGGATCATTCCTGGGCGGCGGCACGTTACGCGAGTATGTCATGGGCCTGCGCATGGGCGATCCCACGCAGAACGAGCTGGAGCGTATGCGCCGCGTGATGGCTGAAGCTATGGAGGATGGGGCCTTTGGCGTCTCCTACGCCCTAATCTATCCCCCCGATACGTATACCTCGACCGAGGAGCTGATCGAGGTCGCAAAGGTCGCCGGGCTATACGGTGGGATCTATGTCACGCACCTGCGCTCCGAGGGCGAGCAACTACTAGAGGCCATCGAGGAGGCCATTACCATCGGTCGCGAGGCCAATGTGCCCGTCGAGATCTATCACCTCAAGGCCAGTGGCAGCCACAACTGGCAGAAGATGCAACTCGCCATTGAAAGTATCCAGCGCGCACGCGAGGCTGGCATCGATGTGACGGCGGATATGTATCCCTATCCCGGCTCGGGAACTGGACTGAGTTCGGTGCTTCCGCCCTGGCTGGCCGAGGGTGGCTCGATGTACCAGCGGCTCAGCGATCCCGCTGTACGCGAGCGGGTGCGCGCCGAGGTGCTTGCCCCCTCGGGCGAGTGGGAGGCCCTGGCACACGGTATTGGTCCCGAGGGCGTCATGCCCATCGGCTTCGAGCGGCCCGAGAACCAGCAATATGTGGGGAAACGCCTCTCAGAGATCGCCGAGATGCGCGGTCAGCACTGGATTGATGCCGTGATCGACCTCTTGATCTCAGAGCAGCAGCGTATCTTCACTATCTACTTTAGTATGGACGAGGCCAATGTGGCACTCGGCCTGCGCCAGCCCTGGGTAAAGATCTCCACGGACGCGGGCGGCGTCGATCCTACCTGGGCGAGACCGCACGGTCCCACGCATCCACGCGCCTACGGTACCTATCCCCGCGTCCTGGCCAAATATGTGCGCGAGGAGCGGCACCTGACCCTGGAAGAGGCCATTCGCAAGATGAGCGGGTCCGTCGCCGCTCGCCTGGGCTTAAGAGATCGAGGACTGCTCCTCCCCGGCTACTACGCCGATGTGGTCCTCTTTGATCCCCAGACCATCGCCGACCGCGCTACCTTCGAGAATGCCCACCAGCTCTCCACCGGCGTGCGCGACGTCTGGGTCAACGGCACACGCGTCATACGCGACAGCCAGCACACTGGCGCGACCCCCGGGCACTTCGTCCGTGGCAGCGGAGCCAAATAGGGGATGTGGAGTGTGCTGGCTGCCGCAGGCAGCCAGCACACTCCACATCCCCTATCTTATTGCAACTCCTTGAGTTGGGGACGGGTCTAATCCAGTTTGAAAGGGCAATATTGGTCCATCTGCGGCTGCAAACGCTGGTATACCTGCTGCAACGCTTGATCAACCGTCGACGTTCCTAACAGGATCGAAGACTGTGCCGCATCCATTGCATCCGAGTATTGAGCTCCTATCGGAAGCGGTGGGCGGCTCTCAGAAAATTTCATCATGCCAGCGAAGAAGCGCTGATTACCTTGAATGAGCTTATCATCCTGCAACAAGGTCTGCCAGGTAGGGAGATGGCTTGTTACTTTTGTGTAGATGGCCTGCCCCTCTGGACCCGTCATAAATTTCATGAACTTCCATCCGGCGCCTGTGTTATGCGCGCCCTGTGGCATCACCAGCGAGAAGCCTCCCGACCAGGTAAAGGGGGCGTCTCCTTTATGTAGCACCGGCAAGTAAGTGATGCCATAATTCAGCTTGGGAGCGTACTGCTGAATGCTTGATAGTGTCCAGTTGCCATCAATCGACATACCCAGGTGACCGGTAAACAGTGGCGTCTGGCTGGGGGGTGCATTGGGTGGCTGATAGGTAGCTAAAAACGTATCAACCTTGTTATAATCCAACTCTCTGGACCATTGCTGAAAATATTTGAACGTCGTTTCGAAGCCTGGCTCAGTTGGTGTCACCTGGCACGTCTTATCGTTGAAGAACTTGGCCGAGAAATCCAGGCCCCAGGTAGCATGGAACCCCTGACCCGACCAGGGGATCAGGCCTAGCTCGGTATAGTTTCCCTTCGCGTCCGTTTTATTCATCTTCTTGGCAATACTCATCACCTCGTCAACCGTCATGGGACCATGTGAGGGGTCAAAAATACCTGGATCAATTCCCGCTTGCTGCAACAAATCCTTGTTATAGTACATACCACGCGCATCGGTATCCATGGGAAGACCATAGGCATCCCCTCGATATGAGGCCTCCTTCCAGGCAAACGGAAGGTAGTTATTCCCCAGCGTTCCTCCATCCTGCTTCACAAATGGCTGGATGTCCGTTAGCAGACCAATAGCCGCGTACTGGCTGACGGTGAAGCGATCCACCAGGTACACATCTGGCGGTGTACCTCCGCGTACCGACGTGATGAGCGCTGTCGCATCGCCAGTTGATGGTGATGGCTTGCTCACGATACGCACATGTAAGTCGGGATTTTCCTTCTCAAAGGCCGCTACGATCTGGTTCTCGGCTGAGATGTCAATGTCGTCGTTGACTGAAGTCCAGAAAACTACTTCATGGGAATCGCTCTGCCCAAATCCACACGCTGAAATAGCCACGGAGAACAGGAGCAGCAACAGGAAGGACGTTCCTGCCTTGAGCATATATCGCTGGACAACCATTGTTTGACTCCTTTTCGCTCAATTTTCGGGAAAGGTTCATCTCTGACGCACTAGCGAATGCTGCCCAGCGTTACACCACGGATGAAGAAACGCTGAAAGACAAAGAAGAGAAGCGTAACAGGCACAATCACCATAACCGAGGCCGCCATCAAGAGGTTGAACTGAATATCATGTGTCGAGCGAAAGGCCTGTAAACCAATGGAGAGCGTTTGCAATGCGTCGTCCTGCAGATAGATCAGCGGCCCCATGAAATCGTTCCATGCTCCGATAGCAGCAAAGATCGCTACAGCCGCCAGGGCGGGCCTGGCCATCGGCGCAACAACCTGCCAGAGGATACGCCATTCGCTGGCCCCATCGATCCGTGCCGCATCCAACAGGTCACGTGGAATCTGGAGCAGAAATTGGCGCAACATAAAGGTGTAGAAAGCGCTTGCAAAGAACGATGGTACGACAAGAGGCAGATAGGTGTTAATCCAATGCAACCAGGCAAACATATCAAACTGCGGAATGATCGCCAGCGGGAAAGGAATAAAGATGGTTGCCAGGACCAGGTAAAATACCAGGTTGCGCCCCGGCCATTCGATACAGGAAAAGCCATAGGCCACAATCAGATTTGATATCAGGGCTCCTACTACCGTCAGAACGGTAATCAGGACCGAGTTCAGGAAGTAGCTCGCAAAGGGGATGGTCTGAAAAGCCTTCACGAAGTTATCCCACTCCCAGCTTTGAGGGACGATGGTGGGGGGAATTTGCGCCAATTCTGGATTTGATTTGAGTGCCGTTACAATCATCCAGTAGAGCGGCACCAAGAAGATGACCGACATGATAATCAGGAAGACGCGTGTTAAACTTTTATCAATCAGCTTGCGCGTGGCAATCAGTCGTTTCCGCTGGGCAATAGCACGCTCTCGCTCGGCAAAGTTTGCTGGATTCAGAGCAGCCTTCATAAATTCTTTCTCCTCCTGGGTGACAACAGTTCCTCTATTCCACCAGTCTTATAGACCAGCTTTACGAACTAGAAAGTCGCCCACTATCTCATCAGACAGCGATTGTCTCAGGTTCTCGGGGTTAACTCACAATTTCGTAGTTTACGAAGCGCTGGGAGATTGTATAAACAATCACCGCCAGTAAGAGACCAGCGAGGAAAAGCACAACTGAGAGGGCACACGCATAGCCTAGTTGCGCATAGCTGAAGGCATTTTTGTACATGTAGTACATGTAAAAGAGAGTGCCGTTATCTGGGCCGCCATTTGTCATAATATAGGCTGGTGTAAAGACCTGGAGGCCGCTACTGATGCCTGTAATCAGGTTGAAGAGGATAACCGGAGAAAGAAGAGGGAAGGTAATGCGCAGAAACGACGTCAACCGGTTGGCGCCATCAATGCGTGCCGCTTCATAGAGTGTCTGCGGAATACTATTCAGCCCGGCAAGGAAGATCAGGGCCGTATTTCCCGCTCCTAGCTGGGCCAGAGCTACAATGACGTTTTTGGCTCCCGTCGGATCTCCCAGGTAGTTTGTGTTGGGAACACCAAAAAGGCCCAGGAACTCGTTGACGATGCCATATTGAGGGTTGACCAGGACAATAAAGATGAATGACATCGCAAAAATAGGAATCAATGATGGCAAATATAATGCCGTGCGATACACTGATACCTCTTTTACCGCGCGGCTCATCGCCAGAGCCAGCAGCAGACCGATGATAAGGCCTATGGGTACTGCTCTAATCGCGTAAAACACGGTATTATCAACGGATCTCCAGACCAGAGGATCGGTAAACAGGCGCGTGTAGTTCTGCCAACCTAGCCAGACAGGTGGCTGCAATCCAGAGTAACGCGCAAAGCTCATGACCAACGAGTAGATCAGTGGATAGAGCACAAAAACGAGGAAACCGATGAGCCAGGGACTGATAAAGAGCAGCCCCTTACGCAATTGAGAAACATCTCGCGATGTCCATTTCGTTCGTGCAATCATCATCTTGCCTCCTTACATTTTGTTAACTACTCGGTTAACAAGAATGACGCGACTATGTATGTAAAGTGTGCGCAAGAGCAAGCAGCTCTTACCAGTTCAAACAGCTATGTTTCCCTGGTTTGCTGATGCTCAGGCACAGAATGGATTGCGAGCGCATTCTTTTCCAAAAAGATGAAAGAGGTAACTACACAGTAGCACAGAATGCTCTTTGAGGTTTTTTCTGTAAAGGCAAGAGTTTGTCCATACTCGAGGGCAATTAGGATATTGGACTGCATAAATGTATTATTAATATTTACTATAACATCATCAATTAGGATATTTCAATCTAATAACGCGACTAACCATGTATAATTTCGCGACAATTTCGTGACACCATATATTGAAGAGCTTATGCTATATTTTCATCGCTACAGCGACACTCCTCTGTTAACAACGCTCTAATTGATGAAGCCAAGGATGGTGAGGATGCACGATAGCAAGAGCCTGGATCAAAAACTTCCGACTTTTTTGATTCAAGTGACAAAGGCGCTACTCTTTCTTGAAACAATTTTACTCAATTGTCAGTAAGCCCAGGATACGTGTAAAAATCGCTCATAGTGAGTGATAGATTTATACATGCATCCTGAGCCTACCTCATATGGTTTCATCTTCTCCAGTTGGAGCCTACCCGCGAGCTACCCGTCTCTTGTGCTTGCTCACTGCCAGGTCATACGCCTCGGCAAGAAGTTGCCGCACTTTCGTTTCAAACGTCTCCTCACTCGGGTTGAGCACGCACACCCATAACATTCGGCCATACACAGGGTGAGGCATTATTTGATCCAGGGCAGTGAAGTCGTAGTCGCTAGAGTTTTCGCCGCTGATCGCCGCGCTGTCTCTGCCGGAAGGATGCGAGGGTTCGTCAAAGAGCGAGCGAAATGTCTGCTTGCTAATGCCGATGTTCAAGCGAAAGACCGACGGGCGGTTGAGATTAGAGAACTGGTCATTGATATCGCTGGTCACAAGTGTCACAAACGGAAACCTGTGATCCGGCGGTACGTTACTATCCGGGTTGTAGAAGAAGAAGCTGTCGCCCGAAGCGACCACCACATCCACGCCCTCAAATGTCCCAATGATATACTGGCTGATCTCAGACTCATTCATGAGTATTGGTCCTTTCCTGACTACGTTGCTTTGATCACATCTCTACTGTACAACACTCATGCCCAATTGGAGACTCAGGACAACACATAGCGTTTGCGATGGATGCCGACAGTGCCATATACAAGCTCCAGTTGCTAGATCACATAATAGAGAACAGAAGGAAAATCTGGAGAAATCTCTAAGGGCGCTTGAAGGTTTTACATGACTGTTGGTATCGCTCCTAAACAGTCACCATCGATTGCAGTCACCTGGAGTGATAAACAATTGCTTTGAAATTCACTCTCTTCATAAGTATCCTGATCCTTGGCAGAGAATCGAGTGCACTAGAGAACAAACCCACCTCGATCTGACAGGGAGACAGTTCTTACAGGCTGATAAGGAAGTTAACAACAAAGTTAAATATATTTCACTCCAAATAGAAGCAGAGGCCGTGCGCCTGGGCCTGAGAGATCGAGACGCCAGGTAAGCAAAAAATTTCAGCTCATTTTCTGTACCTGTTGGTACGAAAAATGAGCTAAGGTCTCTACCTATAAATCCGCCGTCTTTCGCCTCAACAGATTTCTATTGCCGATGATGTACCAGGGAAGTATGGAGATACGCTATCATCACCTTTTCTACATCAAGATTCGTTACCATCTCGCATAAATCGCTCGTACTCGGCTGGCAGGGCGATGCCAAAGTGATCACATAGCAGCGAAACATCGTGATAGTCATCCTCATCCAGTTCGTAGCCGGAATGAAACTTCACCAGCCACTCAGGCGAGATGCATTTCACGGGGTAGCCCTGGATGGACCCGGTGCCAGTCAAGGAATCCAACGGGTACTCCAGACCAAAGACAAGTTTTCCGTGAGCATCAAACGTGTAGGAGTGAAAATCTACCTCGTGTCCCTCATCATCGCCCATCACAAAGTTGCAATCCCGCGTATCATCACGAGGCACATCTTTATAACCGCGTGCCTCAAGCAGCGCGCGAAGCTTCGGGACATCCTTGTGCTGGAGAGCTATGTCTAAGTCCGCGTGTGGGCGCGTTTGTCTCCCCAGCAACGCATCGACACCCCAGCCACCATCAACAAAGATCTCAAAACCATTCTGCTCACAAAGCCGCATCAGTTCAACAACGGCCTCTGCGCTCATTTGCGGCTGGGGGGCTTGTAACTGACCTTCAAGTGATGACATACGACTTCTCCTTTTCTGCACCTTTCAAATGAAAATGTATAAATTACACATTAGAAGGCATACTGGTGAGCGGGCAGGCGCAGGCATGGAAAGAACGCGCGGAGAAGCCTCTAGAGTCAATTTGGTAACAAGGGTGGAGAGAAAAGGGTTGGAAAGGAGATAGACCTCGCACCGTTGTCTCACCAGGACTACACATGCACACAGACAAGCACCTTACATACTACGTCAAATCCCTATTAACTGCCCTTTTTCACAGAGAAGGACAGCGTTATTTGATGCAGAGAGTGGTTACCTGTTTTTTCACCAGCAACCTGGATGAGTGTACATTAGTAGTGGTCAGGCATACGTGCTTTTGGCCTCCATGAGGAATTTTATGTATATTGAGCGTAACGTATGTTTGCTATTTTGTCAAGTTTTTCACGTTTATTTTTTAAGGCATTTCAAAATTCATCCATTCTGGCTCACTGGCTCGCCAGTAGTAAGAGGGAGGGGTTGTGTGGCCCGGATCTTTTGCTTGGGCCACACAACCCCTCCCTCTTACAAATTTAGTGCTCTGAACAGTCCTGTGAGAAGCACAGTTACCGCATCTGGGTGCTACCGGGAACGGTAGAGCTGATCGGACCAACGCTACCGCCACCTCCATAACCACCAGTTCCAGTACTACCTGTGCTGCCAGGCCAACCACCAGCTCCGGTACTACCTGTGCTGCCAGGCCAACCACCGGTTCCAGTGCTACCTGTGCTCGGGTAGCGGGGGTAGGTCGGGTAACGCGGATATACGACTACCTGGCTTGGATAGGTCGGGTAGCGGGGGTAAATTACCACATTGCTCGGGTAAGTTGGATAACGCGGGTAGATTACCACGTTGCTCGGGTAGGTTGGATAGTGTGGATACACTACTACCTGGGTTGGATAGTTTTGAAGTCATTTAAGCTAAGCAAAAACAAAGGATGAACTTCAAATGGTTAACCCCTGCAAGTTGTCCTGTCAAGGTATATTGTTTTTATAAAACAAGAGACAAACTCAAGAAATATATATATCTGTAGATCTTAATACTTCTGCATACCACTTGAATCCGGTAGCAGGCCGGTGTATTGGGCTCGAGGGCGGATGAGCTGGCCGTCGGCGTATTGTTCCAGGGCGTGGGCGATCCAGCCGACGCTGCGGCCCAGGGCAAAGAGCGCCAGCGCCGAATCAGGGGGCAGCTCTAGTGTTTGCGCCATGGTAACGAGGGCGAAATCAAGGGTTGGGAGCTTCCCTGTTAGCTGGCTCATGGTTTCTATGATAGCCAGGGAGCATTGCAAGCTCGGCGCATCGGGGTACATCTGTTTTAACAGGTCGAGCAGGAAGATGGCACGTGGGTCGCCGGAGGGGTAGAGCTTATGTCCAAAGGCTGGGATTTGTTCCCCACGCTTCAAGCGGGCGGTTATGACTGTGTTCGCCTGTTGGGGTGCCTCGACCTCTTGCAGAAAGCGCTCGACCAGCCATGTTACTCCACCATGGCGAAAGCCCTGGAGTGTGGCGAGCCCGGCAATTACGACCTGGTAGAGGGAGGATTGAGCGGAAGCGACGACGTGCGCAACAAAGGATGAGGCGTTTAACTCGTGGTCCGCGCACAGAATCAGGGCCGCGTTGAAGAGGCGCGTGGTCCGCTCATCTTCAGGACACCAGCGGCGTTGCAGCATGGTAGCAAGCGTAAGGTTGTTTTGGGGAGCCTGCGTCAGGACAGAGGCCATAAGGTAGAGGATGCGCGCGCCAATCTGCGTGCTCTGTTCAAGGGAGGGATCGAGATCATAGGCCGCTATATCGTCGGCGGACGCCAGGGTTAAAGCGATGGAGAGGCGTTGTAGCGCCTGCGTTGATTGCGATAGCTGATGGAGTTGCTGGAGATAGATCGCTACGGGTAGCGTATTTTCAAGCAGAAACCTCTCTCCTGGTCCAGGCTCACCATGCCAGAGCAGGGATGCCACCTGCTCAATGTTCTCACTCAGCGCCAATTGCACAACATTTTCTCCACGATAATAGACGCCATTTTCGCTAATCAGCGTTAGCGCGGATTTCAGTACAGGCATTCCCCAGTGCATCGCGCCCGTGGCGGCACTGCTAGGGTCCTGCCGATAGCTCTTCTTCTCCTGTAAGCGCTGCACATCCTCTACCCGGTAGAGCCGCGCACGCTGTTTCCCACTGCCCGGCTCAGAGCGCAAAAGTCCCCGACTCACATAGGCATAAATGGTCTCTACACGCACCTGGAGCATCTCCGCCGCTTCCTGAGCGGTCACATAATGTGGAGTCTGCGTCATATACTCCCCCCTCTATATATTGATTTTATTATCAACCTTGACGGCATTGATGTCAATCATATACAGTAGTGAATAGTCATTCATAAACGTAATCTACACCAAAAA
Source organism: Ktedonobacter sp. SOSP1-52 (assembly GCF_016587395.1). Classification (NCBI taxonomy): domain Bacteria; kingdom Bacillati; phylum Chloroflexota; class Ktedonobacteria; order Ktedonobacterales; family Ktedonobacteraceae; genus Ktedonobacter; species Ktedonobacter sp. SOSP1-52. The sequence continues at coordinate 402,554 of NZ_BNJH01000005.1, read as the reverse complement.
ATTTACAGCAAAGGAGCTGTTTCTGTATGCCAATAATTCCTGAGCCTCTTCAGCCTGAATACTTTGAGGAGAGCTTTCCACGCCATACATTCCCAGCTTACGCCTGGACCACACGACCCGCAACGCTTCCCGAGGCGGTCTGGACCACCGAAACCACGCATCGTGATGGACAGCAGGGCGGCCTTCCGCTGACTACGGAGCAGAGCCTGCACATTTATGATATCTTCTGTCGCTTTAGTGGCACCTCGGGCGCGATCCGCCAGGCCGAGTTCTTTGTCTACCGGGCCTCAGATCGTCAGGCATTGGAGGGGGCGCTAGAGCGGTTCCAGGGAGGAGCGCCAGTTGAACCAACGACCTGGATTCGCGCCACCGCCAAAGACGTGGCCTTAATCAGCACCCTGGGCATTCGCGAGACCGGTATGCTTGCCTCCGCCTCCGACTACCACACCTTCCACAAGTTTAAACCTGGAGGGAGAAACCAGGCGGCTCAGACCTACCTGGAAGCGGTCAAGACTACATTAGATGCCGGTATACGCCCACGCCTGCACCTGGAGGATGCAACACGAGCCTCGATGGACTTTATCAAACCCTTTATCGAAGCGGTACTGGAGATCAGCCAGGCGTATGCCCCACATCTACGTCCCAAGTTTCGCCTCTGTGATACCATGGGCCTGGGCTTGCCCTATGAGGACGTCGCTCTGCCCCGCAGTATTCCTCGCCTCTTTCAGGAGATACGCACATTTGGACTCCAGCCCACCGACCTGGAGTTTCATCCCCATAACGATACCGGCCTGGTCGTGGCTAACTGCCTGGCGGCCATTCGCGCGGGCTGCGGCGTCATTAATGGCACCCTACTGGGGAAGGGCGAGCGCACTGGCAACGCGCCGCTTGAGATGCTTCTCCTCCACCTGAGCGGCATGGGATACTTTCAGGAACAAGCGCCCGACTTCAAGATACTCAATGAGCTGGTTGAGCTCTATGACCAGATGAACGAGCCAGTTCCACCTAAATATCCCCTCTATGGACGTGACGCGCATAGGACACGCGCTGGCGTCCATGCTGATGGCCTGAACAAGTTCTGGTGGATGTACGCCCCCTTCAATGTTCCCGAGTTGCTTGGGAGACCACTTGAGGTCTCACTTACCAAGGAGAGTGGGCTCGCGGGCCTGATCTTTATGCTGCGCCAGCACTTAGGGATATATGTCGCCAAAGACGATGAGCGCCTACAACAGCTCCATGCCCTGCTAGCACAAGAATTCGACCAGGGGCGACAGACAAGCATAGAATGGGAAGAACTGGCTCCGCTGGCCACACGCTACTTCCGCTGATAAACAATAACGCTGCTGGCACGTGTTCAGCAGTAGGCACGTACGCCAGTAGCGTTATTGTGCTACACTAAACACTGGCTATGCACTCCACGCAGTTAGAGGGTAAAGAGGAAGGAGCCCATCTCTATGCCAGCCAGGATATATACACAGCATCTTGGAAGTATCGCTAATAAGCAGTTACAGGAAGCTCTGACGCGCTTCCAGCTCGGTACCGTGCTCCAGGCCGAGCCTGTTCCCTTTGGAAACTTTGGCCAGAACATCTTTCTGACGACTACTCAGGGCGAGTTTGTCCTGCGTGGCAAGCCCTTGTGGCCGGAGCAATTCGCTCGGGAGCGCTGGTTTATGCAGCAACTGCACAAACACACCACTGTCCCCGTTCCCTGGCCCTACCTGCATGATCCTGACACAGATATTTTCGGCTGGAGCTATATCCTCATGCCGCGTATGCCAGGACTCGCCCTCATCGATCCAGTTGTCAGGCGTCAACTGAGCGATCAACAGCGCCAGCAGATCGCCGCCGCCCTTGGCGTAACCCTGGCCCAGATGCATGCCCTCACCTGGCCCACTCCAGGCGAACACGACGCCACGCACGATACCATCGTGCCTTTTCATCCCTCCTATGCGGGATATATCACAGGAGAGATCTATCGCCTACTTTCCCTATCCCGGCAAGCAACCAATCTCACTACAGAGGCCGATAGCTTCTGGGTAGAGACTCTGGTGGAACAGGGCAAACGCGCGCTTGCTGAGCCGTTTCAGGCACGCTTTGTTATGGGAGATTATAAAGAGGGGAATATCGTCGTAGAAGAGCGGGACGCCGAATGGCACGTCAGTGGCGTCTTTGATGTGCATGGCCACTTTGGCGATGCGGAAGAGGATCTCGCACGCCCCATTGCCGACTACATGACGCAAGAGAGGGTGGACCTGGCGCATATCTTCCTGAGGACCTATCTCCAGCTCCAACCGCCGCGTCCTGGTTTTGAAGCTCGCTTCCCGCTCTACATGCTCAAAGAGCGCCTCGCTATCTGGGAGTGGGCACACCGCACAGACATGGTCTGGTGGCAGAGAGACCTCACGCTCCGCGAATGGATCGAACCTTTTCTTTCTATAGCAGGAACATGAAGCCATGTGTGGCCCGACGCTACTAAAGTACGCGTCGGGCTATCCGCGCCGCCATGGGCGCTTACTCTGCGGACCAGAGGCCGATGCGGTTGCTCTCGCTATCAGTGATCTGAGCCATGTAGCCGGGGCTCATCTCGCCGAGTGGCATCTTGGGGATGAGCACGCTACCGCCTGCTTCCTCTACCTTCGCCAGTGTATCGTTTAAATCGCCATGGACCACAAGGTATACACATACACCCTGACCCTCGCCGGGTTTATAGTTCGGGTGCTGGACCAGCGCGCCGCTGACGTCGCCTGGCTCCATCGGCAAAAAGGCATAGGGCATGTCTCCGCCCAGATTCTCCTGTCGCAGCTCCTCTTTAATTCCCAGGATCGTACGGTAAAAAGTTTTCGCGCGTTCAATATCGCTTGTGGGGATTTCGAACCAGGTAACAAGATTGGCCATATGGTATTATCCTTTCTTCAATGCGCCTTATTTCGCCTGAAAAAGTAGAAGCGACACATTTATAGAACGTATATACCCTATGGCGCGTGCAAAAACTTCTCGAATCTTGCGCATTATAGGTGCGAACCTATAGGCCACATAGTACCTGCCTGCTTGCTTAAGCACGACGATAATATGCCACGCTACTCCAGATAACAACCAGCATTACAGCCGCGATAATCGTACTAATGATAGGCACGCCCTCAAAAGTGGGTTCACCTGTGATGTGGAAGTGGAAGAAGCCTACGATAAGGAAGATGGCGAAGAGACCAATCATGATCGCGCCAAGGATGCCCGCCGGGGCTCTGCGACCAGCAATGAACTCACCAAGGATACCAATGATGGCCGCAATGATAATCCAGATGATAAATTGGGTGAACGAGACCTCCATGATATACCTCCTGTTGCATAAAAAAACATACTCTTCAGGAGATACGCATGTCACCGCTCATCAGACTCACTTGCTTGTTATATAGGTCAGACATAAGAAAAAGTGCCCCAAAAAAGCTGAAAGCCGGGCTCTGTCTTTTATCTCAGAGCCGGCTTCTTCGCTCCAATTTACAGTAGCACTACCAGCCGCGATGATGATGGTGGTGGTGGTGATGATGAAGGCGAGGGCCATAAAAACCGCCCATATAACGCCTGCGGAAGCCCCATGGGCGCCAGAAGAAGAGCTCACGGCGATAGAGACGAGGGCGCCCCGGATACAGCACGCGCCCAAAGAATAGGCCAACAATCGCCAGTATGACCCTCAGCAAGACTATAAAAATGACCAGGCCTAAAATCAAGATCAGTAACAGAAACATATGTCTTCCTCCCGCAACGGGAACCTGTTGGTATCGCTTATATCGTTACAGTGTATATACGCTTTCTTTGGCTAATGGTTAGATATACGCAAGCATCGGATAAAAATCAAACCGTCAGCGGGTGAAATCCAGGCTAGCCTGGACCTACAATTCATCAGTTCGCTACGCGAGCTTTCAGCTAAAGGGTGTGTGGAAAATGGCTATAGTTATTTTCCACACACCCTTTACTCTTGAGCACCGGAGGCGTGAAGGGGCAAGAGCATTGCAAGAATGATGAGCAAGAGAACCAATGCAAGCATGATAAGAATAGGGATCATGTCGTACCCCCGCTAACCTTGTCTCATTGCCCCTGGAGGTGAGCATTCGCGGCCCCTGTAGGGGGCCCTCTCTGCGGGTGTACTCTCGGCGAGGGCGCCGAGAGAAGGCTCGCGTTTCGTTGAAAGTTTGACTCACGCAATGCACAGGTCCCGGGCTCGCTCGAATACATGTGTAGAAATTGCTCAGATCCCCCACTTTCAGCCGCAGTTGCTTGTTCTGCTGCAGTGTAGCTACGAGCATTTTGGCTCCTCATCCACGTGCGATGCCTCATGGCGCTTTTGTCGTGCTCTTTTCTATGGTTGAAGCTCTTCTATAATGGAAGTATGAGCAGCATCTCAACGGTGCAAAGAGAGAAAGCTCACGCAACATGTAGACGTGTAAGTATTAAAGAAAAGAGAAGGAGAGTTTATCAATGTTAAAGCACATGCGAAAAGTCAGCCTGTACATGGCTATTCTCGCTCTCGTATTTGTGACCTGCCTGATCTGTCAGCGACAAAGCATTTCCCATGCTAGATCTCTTGCCGTCTTGGATGGATCACCTTCGCAGCAGAGTGTGAGTGACTCGCCTTCACAGCAGAGTGTGAGTGACTCGCCTTCTCAAGAGGACACAGCAGGCTCATCTTCTCAGCAGAGTGTGAGTGGGTCATCCTCTCAGCAGGATACGACAGGCTCATCTTCTCAGCAGAACAAGACGGGCTCATCTTCCCAGCAGGACAAGATGGGTTCATCTTCTCAGCAGAACAAGACGGGCTCATCTTCCCAGCAGAACACCTTGCAGCAGATTGTGAGTGAGTTATTCGGGCAGTAGAGCGTACCAACTCAAAGCATACCTTAGCGCGTTTGTGTGCAAATCCTTGGCTCACCGTTAAAGGAATTTCTATGGCTCTCCCGCAATGTATGTGATACGTTTTGCAATAACATGAGCATGCAAAAGTGATCTGGCTCCACAAGTACATTCTGAAAAGAGCATACTCTTGAGAAGCTCATGTTCCACACAAATTGCGAGAGAGCCACAGAATTTTACTTCTTTATAAGTAAGATTTACATAAAAAGCACCTGGATCTGAAGTGTTCCAGGTGCTTTTTATGTTACAATCAAGCACAAAAGCTCTACTGCAAAGGGGCATGAGAAGGTATAGTTTAGTTACCAAACATACAAACACGCATATTGCTTCCCAAGCATGGGAATTTTGCCTATCGCAACTCTTCGCCGCATGGGTTATTATAAATGGTAAGAACACAGACAGGACTCAATGACGTATGCGAATAGTCAGGACTATTCATGAGATAGAATATGCGCGCTCGCAGTGGAGCGGTCCGGTTGGCCTCGTGCCTACGATGGGCTACCTCCACGAGGGGCACCTCTCCCTCTTTCAAACGGCGCGCGCCGAGAACGCGACCGTTGTCGCTAGCATCTTTGTCAATCCCACGCAGTTTGGTCCCAACGAGGACCTGGAGCGCTATCCTCGTAATCTGGAGCGAGACCTGCATATGCTTGCGGCGGCAGGCGTGGACGTGGTCTTTACGCCTACTGCGAGCGAGATGTATCCCCCGGGCTTCACAACCTTTGTCGAGCCACAGGGTTCCCTGGTTGAACAAGGCGAGGGCGCCTCGCGCCCCAATCACTTTCGCGGCGTGGCCACGGTGGTGCTCAAATTATTTCAACTCATACAACCTCAGCGGGCCTACTTCGGTCAGAAGGACGCGCAACAGGTCGCGGTCATCACACGCATGGTACGCGACCTCAATCTGCCCGTCACGCTGCGCGTCCGCCCGACCGTACGTGAAGCCGATGGACTGGCCATGAGTAGCCGTAACAGCTATCTTGAACCAGCCACCCGCGCCGCAGCCCCCATACTTTACCAGGCTTTACAGGCCGGTCGACAGGCCTTTGAGGCTCAACCCACGAGCAACCCCGCTGCTGTGATGCAGGCCATGGCCGAGATTGTGGCGCAAGAACCCCAGGCGCACCTGGACTACACTGAGGTACGCGACGCGGAGACCTTCCTACCACTCGAACGGCTACAAGCCCCCGCGCTCCTCCTGCTCGCCGTCCGCCTGGGATCAGTGCGCCTGATCGATAACTTCGCCCTGCACACCGATGGCACCTGGGACACGGGCATCTTGAGCTCTCAGCACACGTAGAAGAAGAAGAAAAAGAGAGAACAATCTTGAGTGAAAAAATAACCGCACCTGCCATTCTCGCTCGCAAGAACGGACAGAAACTCACCATGGTAACCGCCTATGACGCGACCTCAGCCCAGATCGCGGATAGCGCGGCAGTCGATATGCTGCTCGTTGGCGACTCCCTGGGCATGGTCGTCCTGGGCTATGAGGATACCCTGGCCGTCACCGTCGATATCATCCTGCACCATGCCTCCGCCGTCACACGCACCAACCCAAACGCGTTGGTCGTCGTCGATATGCCATGGCTGAGCTACCACGTCTCTGTCGAGGAAAGCGTATGCAACGCTGGTCGCCTGGTACGCGAGGGCAAGGCCGGAGCGGTCAAGCTGGAGGGCGGACGCAAGCGCCTACCCGTGGTCAGGGCCATTCTAGACGCCGAGATACCTGTCATGGGCCACCTGGGCCTGACACCCCAATCCGTACACGCCATGGGCGGCTACAAGGTACAGGGCAAGAGCATCCAGGCCGCGCGCGACCTGATCGCAGACGCCAGGGCCCTGGCGCAGGCGGGAGTCTTCGCCATCGTCCTTGAAGGCATTCCCGATAGTCTGGCCCAGATCGTCACTCAGGAGGTAGCCGTACCCACGATTGGTATTGGCGCGGGTCCACACTGCGATGGCCAGGTCCTAGTCTTCCACGACCTGCTCGGACTGCACAAACAGCCTGTAGCCAAATTTGTGCGCAAATACGCCAACCTGGCTGATACCGCCATAGAAGCCATCCAGCGCTACAGCGCCGATGTGCGCGAGGGGAGCTTCCCCGCTGAAAAAGAGACCTACCACATGGAGAAAAGCGTCCTGGAGGCCCTCCTGAAGGAACGCGAACAGAATATAGAAGATTAAAAAACAGGATAAAATCAAACATCATGGCACATATATCGTACGAGGGCGATGTCGATCCTACCGTACTACAAGGGAAGCGGATCGCCATCATTGGCTATGGCAGCCAGGGGCATGCCCATGCCCTCAACCTGCGCGACAGCGGCTATAACGTGGTAGTTGGCCTCCCCGAGGCAAGCAAGAGCCGCGCGCGGGCTATCGCTCATGGCTGGCAACCTGTTCTGCCCGGCAAGGCCGCACAAGAGGCGGATATTATTATGCTGCTGGTCCCCGATCAGCACCAGCGCGCGCTCTATGAGCAGGATATTCGGCCACATCTGGCCGATGGCAAGATGCTCATGGTAGCACACGGCTTTAGCCTGCATTACGGGCAGATTGTTCCACCATCCAATATCGACGTGGCCATGGTCGCACCCAACGGGCCGGGTCCTATGCTGCGCCGCCTGTATAGCGAGGGCAAGGGTATTCCCGCGCTCTGGACGGTGCAGCAGGACGTGACCGGGCAGGCCCAGGCGCTCACGCTGGCCTACGCGCATGGCCTGGGCTGTACTCGCGTCGGCGTCATCCAAACGAGCATCGGTGAGGAGACTGAGACCGACCTCTTCGCCGAGCAGGTCGTTCTCTGCGGCGGCCTCACCTCACTCATCCGCACCGCCTTCGAGACCCTGGTCGAGGCTGGCTACCAGCCGGAGATCGCCTATACCTGTTGTCTGCAAGAGGTCAAGCTCATCGCAGACCTGCTCTACCAGGGCGGCATCAACCAGATGCACAAGGCCATCAGCGACACCGCCGAGTATGGCGACTACGTCACCGGGCCGCGCATCATCGACCAGCACACCCGCGAACAGATGCGCGGCACCCTCAAAGACATCCAGGATGGTACCTTTGCTCGCGACTGGATTCTGGAGAACCAGGCTGGGCTTCCCAGCCTCTCGGCCATGCGGCGCAAGGACGCCGAGCACCCCATCGAGGAGGTCGGGCGCAGAATGCGCAAGATGCTTTAGCTCCAGCTTACGGCGTCGATATAGACGTCGGCCGAGACCGACGAGGAGCCTGCTGGTACATAGACATAAAAGGTGATGGTTTCCCCCTGAGATATCGTCGCGCCATAGGCATAGGCATAGGCATAGGAGTAAGAAGCGATATTCTTCGCCTCGAGAGAATTCGCGCCTGCATAGGCATATTGAGCACTGCCCTGTACATCGCAAGACTCGCCTGACCAGCCTTGAGCGCTTCCTTCAAACGAATAGAAGGCCTTTGGGGCTGGTGCTTGAGTTGGTACGACCGTCGTTGGATTGGTCGCAGGCTGACCGGTGGTAGGTGTGTTATTAGCCTGGGTCGAGGGGGCCTGACCAGGTTTGGGCGTCACATACGTCTGGGGCGTATTCTGAACTCCCCCTGACCCGGATGGGCTTGTCGCCTTTGAGGTAGGGGAAAACCCTGGTGTAGTACTGGTATCCATCTGTTGCTGGCTAGCGGTCGCGAGGGCTTGCAACGGTATATGAGTGGATGTATCAGACCGCTGGAACGCGTAAATGAGCGTTACCACGCAAATACAGGCAAGAACGACGACAGAGGTTCCCAGGACAAAGACACTCCTACGATTGCCTGAAGGCGAGGGCGTGCCCTTGGCTCCGATTGCGCTGAGGGCGCCAGCTTCGCAGCCTGCGCGTCTGATGACTGCAACTTTTGCGTAGCCTGGGCATGATTCGCCTCGGGCTCGCTGTTCGCTCCTAACGATGGAATGGGCAGTGGTGTCACTGGTGTACAAGTTGAAGCCGTGCCAGGAAATGCTTTTTTTGCCTGTAACGGAGGCTGTGACTCCAGCATACGTGATATCTGTCTGTTGCTCGCCAGTGGGCGATCTGAAGACAGAGGTCTCGTCATATGTGCTGACTGGTCTGGAGTTCTTGTTCTGGAAAGAGGTGTAGGTGTAGAGGTGGTTGGGCGTGATGGAAAGGCTGGACGTTGCGTCTCCACATCCTCCTGAAGCCCCTGGCTAACGCTTCTGGAAACCTCAGCAGATACATCTGGCAAAATACCAGTTATTTTACCAGGAGCAGTTGACTGAGGTGACTCAGTTTTAGCATCTTCATCGGTTGACATAGGCATCTGAATAGCTGCCAGAAAATCCTTAACACTTGCAAAGCCTGGCTGAGATTCAGCATCGAGCACACGGTTGATCGCGGCCTGGATAGGTAGTGGTACTGATGCAGTAAGGGTAATGCGCGTTTGTGGCAACCAGTTACCAAGCGAACTGATAGGACGCCCATTGGAGGAGGCTGCCGAACTCTGTCCACTACTGAGGAGAGTAGCAAACATACTGACCAGGGCACGCAGGTCGCCTTGTTCGCTGTTGATGTCAGACACCTGGCCAGTTGGCATCTCAGGAGAGACATTCGCACGCAGAGAAATGATAGTGAAATCAGTGAGCAAGGCCTCATTGTTGGCATTGAAAAGGACGCTATGCGCAGTGAGATTGCCATGCACAATTTTGCGCTCGTGAGCATAAGCTAGCGCCTCGCCAATACGCGTGATGATTGTTCTGGCTTCATCCAACGTCCGGATAGGACTATCTGGACCAGATTGCAATAGGGGTAATCACCATTGATATTTCATATCATCGAGCAATAGGCACATTGAGCAACGAACGAGGGGAGGCTAGCCAGTTTGGTTAGCCTCTCCTCGTTCGTTTCCAGGCTTACCTCTAGTCTTTAACTTCTGACACTCTCGCTCGTTTCAGGATTCTCCAGGCGGAAGACACTGCGATCTTCAACATAGGAGAACAACTCAGCGTAGCACCCCCAGTTAATAATCGTTTCGAGCTGGGACCAGGCCTCATCATCACTGAAGTGTTTAAGCATCCTAGATCAAAAAACGCTCAATAAAAGCTCTCTCAAGCGCAATATTTCCTGAAATACCACTATCTTCCATACTTCGACGTGTTCAGCAGGTACTACATTCCACATTGCTATAATTGGAATGAGTAGATATGATATAGGTTGAGTTCTCCAGACAAGATGTCTGGGCTAGTATAATACTGAGCAGATGAAGTGGAACTTAAAAGGATGGTTATTTTATGCTGAAACAGAGCCAGGTTGATCAACTTCAAGTCCGAACCGCTAAGATGCTTGCCCAACAGGGCATTCTTCTCACACCTGAAGAACATAAGGCAATCGAAATTGCGGACTTTGGACTGGGCGAAATTGAACGCACAGGACTCGAACTCATCACTTACATCAACACTGATCGCTACTGCGCCAAAGAGCTTGTGCTCTTACCACACCAGACCTGCCCTGAGCACAAACATCCACCTATAGACGCAACCCCAGGAAAGATGGAAACCTTTCGCTGCCGCTGGGGTAAAGTCTGGCTCTATGTTGAAGGCGAGCCGGAAATAACAATCCAGGCGCACATTCCCACAGGGAGCGAGGACTACTATACCGTTTCCCATGAGATCGAGCTTCATCCCGGCGAGCAATACACGATTCCCCCCGACACCCTGCACTGGTTCCAGGCTGGCGCAGAGGGAGCCATCGTCTCAGAGTTTTCGAGCACCAGCCGCGATGAATATGATATTTTCACCGATCCCCGCATCCGTCGCCAGCCCGAGATCGCAGAGGCCTAGCAATGCTTCAATTATTTCATTGAACCTTCCCTGCATGGAGCGTAGACGCTCTATTCCCGAAGACATCTCCATCGTTGGCTTTGATAATATCGCTATGGTCGAGCGCCTCACACCAGCCCTGACCACCGTTCACGTCGATAAGGAGGCCCTGGGAAGCATCGCAGTCAAACGCCTGCTCATGCAAGCAGCCGATCCCGATATGGTCAGCTCGGCCAGCATCATCAACGTAGAACTGGTCAAACGCGCCTCGGCCGCTGCCCGCCGCGCGTAATATAGCAACCTTACAATTGGCATTATTTTGTAATAGAAAGCTCCACTATGTTCCAACCACTCCCAACAAATCAAAGCATGCTTGTATTTCATGACGCGACTTATCCAGGCGGCTGCTCACCTGAAGAGCTAACACGCCTGGTGCCAGGGGATTTCCAGGTGGCGAATGCCCAGGAGTTGCCCACAGCGCTGGCCCAGGAGTGCACACTCCTGGTATCCTTTCATGGCGCTTATTTCCCTGAGCAGGCCTGGCCAGCCATTCTGCGCTTCCTCCAGCAGGGTGGCAACCTCGCCATTTTTGGCGGCATGCCCTTCACGCGACCCGTAGATAGCGAGGGGGGCGTCCTCTCCGAGCAACAGGCCTACACGGAGCAGCTCTACCTGGGACCCTTCTACCCGCTGCACCTGCCCACTACCAGCCTGTGCCTGGCCCCCTCGGAGGAGGCCGCCTTCCTGCGTGAGCAGCCCTGGCAACTCTCAGGTGCCCAGGCCGGAAACTTCTGGTCCTTTTACCCCATGCTGACGCAGGCCAACGACCAGCCTGCCGACCTGGGATCGTCAGGTCCCATAGACACCCAATTGACACCACTCCTCTTCCTGCGTAACGCTGACGAAGCGGAGGCCCAACCACTCGCCACACCGCTTATGATGCTCGACCAGCGCTCGGGGCATTTTAAGGGTGGGCGCTGGCTGATCTCTCCCTGGCAGCCTACCACTAAAGAGGACTGGCTCGCCAATGCGGACGCACTCCAGAAAAGCCTGCTCCTGACAGCCGAGGGCATGCATACGCTGGAGGCACACCCACAATTCGCCTGCTATCAGCCTGGCGAGGCACCCACGGTCCTGGTCTCCACACGCTCACGCCACACCTTGCAGGCTCGCGTTATCATTTCAACGCCTGGCGGCGAAATCCTGGAGACCCGAGAGCTAACGTTCCCTGGAGGGGTAGCGGGCGAGCAACGCATCCAGTTGCCAACCCTAAAAATACCTGGCCTCTACGAGATCGAGGTTTCGACATATGGCGCCCAGGTAACAGCCATCCAGCGCAAAAACGGCTTCTGGCTCTGGAATGAGGCCCTGGTCGAGAGCACACAAAATAAACGCTTAACGGCGGGCCGTGATTACCTCTATCAGCAGGGGGAGCGCTTCCACATCTTTGGTACCACCTATATGGATAGTCAGGTGCAGCGCAAATTCCTGACCTTGCCCAACCCGGCGCGCTGGGAGCGCGACTTCGCTGCCATGAAGCGTGCTGGAATTAACCTCATCCGCACCGGCATCTGGACAGCGTGGCGTGATTTCATGTTTGTAGCAGGCATCCCGAATGAGGCCGCGCTCCGGGCGCTGGATGCCTTCGTCATGACGGCTGCCAGGCACGATATCCAGGTCATTTTCAACTTCTTTGCCTTCTCACCTCCACTCTTCGAGGGCGAGAATCCCTGGCTCGATCCACGCTCTATCGAGGGGCAGCAGGAGTTCGTCGCGGCCTTCGCACGGCGCTACGCAGCGGTTCAGAGCGTCTCCTGGGACCTGATCAACGAACCCAGCTTTGGCGATCCCAAACGTATCTTCAGCGAGCGCCCCATCCCCAACTATGACCGCTTTGAAGTGGCCGCGTTCCAGCAGTGGCTCGCGCAGCGCTACAGCCTGGCCGAGCTACGCGCGCGCTGGCGCGAGACCACAGCAAACCTGGAGCGCTGGGAGCAGGTAAGCCTGCCGCAGGCCAGGGATTACGAAACCACTCCGCGCTACACCGCGAACCGGCATATGCTCAAGGTCATGGACTATACCCTCTTCTCCCAGGAGATATTTACGCGCTGGGTCGAGCGCATGAATGCCGCGATCCGCGACGCGGGCAGCCAGACCCTGATAGGTGTCGGCCAGGATGAGGCTGGCGCACGTATCTCCCCGCAGTTTTACGCCCCCGTCGTCGATTACACGACCACACACCCCTGGTGGAATATCGACGACATGCTCTGCGATATGCTACTGGACAAGACAGTGGAAAAACCTAATCTCCAGCAGGAGGTTGGCGTCATGTTCGTGCGCGATGTGGACGGGCGTCCCTGGCGCAGCGAGCAGGAGCAGGCCAACTTGCTGGAGCGCAAATTTATCATGACCTTGATCGCGCGCAGCGCGGGCCTGATCCAGTGGCTCTGGCACATTAACTCCTATATGGCGAATGAGAACGAGAACAGCATCGGCCTGGTACGCGCCGATGGTAGCGCCAAACCCGAACTGGGCGTCATGTTAGAATTTGGGCGCCTGATGCAGAGCATTCAGCCGCACCTGGCGAAGGAGGGTCCCCTGCCAGAAGTGTGGGTTGTTATCCCCTACTCGCAATGGTTCGTACGCCCCGAGCTGGCCATAGAAGCCATCCGGCAGAGCATTCGCGTCCTGGGCTATGACTTTGGCATCGTGCCCCAGATGGTCGGGGAACACCAGCTCGTAGAACTGGCACAGACAGAACAGCGACCCCACTTTATCTTCGCACCAGGCATTCAGGCATTTGACACCAACGCCTGGCAGGCACTCCAGAGCTTTGTAGAGCAGGGAAGCACCCTCTTTGTGAGTGGCGTCGTGACCCGCGACACACATAACCGGCAGTATGTACCGGCCATGTTCACTGAAGAGGTTCAGGGAAGTGATCCCAGGCCAGTAAGTCACTATGAATACCTGGAGGGAGAAGGCCTGGAGCGCTGCCAGCTTAGCTTCGAGCGCGAGAAGCTATCCTATATTCGCAAAGCCCACAACCGGCTCAAGGTCTCCCACCTGGGCAAGGGCAAGGTCGCCTGGTCGGGCGTACCGCTGGAGCATTCAGCCAGTCGCGACGTGCTACGCCAGGTCTACCAGCTCGTGCTTGATATGGAGAGCAAGAGCATCCAGCAGGATAGCCCGGTGCTGGCCATCAAGCAGTCGCTGGCCCAGGGCGAACTCGCCCTCTACGTCTCCGAAAGCGCCCAGCCTGAGCGCCTGGAGGTCCAGCCAGGACTCTGGATAGAGGTCTCCCCCAACCGGGCCGGTGCCGTCCTCATCCAGGGCCAGGAAGTAATCTGCTTCGGCGGCATCCAGCTTTCTCGGTAAGGCCTCCTCGCCTATGCAGGTAGGTAAGCAAGGTAGGTGCTTCTAAAGGGCGCCCCTACCTTGTTTGTCTGCCTGCCGGGAGTAGAGGGGAACAATTGCCGCGCTGAGTCACTATAACCAGCTATGAGAGGGTATCAGCACCTGCCCTCTCTTTCTCTCTATACAAGCAGACAGATATATGGCATAATCAAGCACATCCATTTGAGAGCATATCAGTACATGTAAGGAAACAGAACACGTATGCAATGTCGTATCTGTCATGCAGAACTACCCGCAGGAAGTGGAGTTTGTCCTTCCTGCCAGGCCTCGGTTCAAAATCCTCCTGAGCCTTTTGAGCCGACTGAGCTCTTTGTGGAAGAAACTGCCTTCCGCGAATATGCTAAGTCAGGCTTGCAAACCTGGCAAGCACCCACACCCTATACGACCTATGCACCAGTCGCTCAGCCTATGCAAGCTTACGCCCCTGTAGTGATTACGCCATTTGTGCCCAGGAAACCAAAGCGGCGGGGAAAATTTGGGCTTATCCTGGCCTTTATTCTTGTACTCGTAGTTGCCATAAGTGCGGGTAGCCTGTTCACTATTTTATTCTTGCAGCATCCTCAGCATCCTCCAACCACAAACGCCTCCAACATAGATCTACAGCATAAGATACAAAATGCACAACTGGATTATGGCACCGTTGATCCTCAGGCGCTCTACTCAAGCGTGACAAGCAAACCGTAGGCAATTTTCCGCGACTTCTCCAAGGTCTGTCCCTAGCGTAAGCTTGCGCGCCTGCGGCGCTTAAAGGGTAGGATGGTATGGGGATGTTAGGCGGGCTTGCGAGCTGAGACAAAAGCGAACAGATGTCTTATATAAGTCTTTGTCTGAGAGACAGTACTTAGAGAAGATGGGGTAAGACATAGAGCATTTTCAATACATGAAAGCGCTCCGAAAGGGCATTGAGTGCAGAAGGCGTGGCTGAAGTGATACGAAAGCATGATGAGGTAATATTCTCCTAATCCATCCTTTTGCCTGCTGGCAGGGTGGAGGCAGACTACCCGTTTCACCTTGAGAAGGGACACAAACTGTATCCCCTTCTGTGTACTGTGACCAGGTGGCGACTATCTTTCACCATCCTGGTAGAGTAGGGGAGCCAGGGCCGCTAGCGCGCGCCAGGGCTTCTAGAGCGAGGTTCAGCCTTGAAGAACACATTTCTTCGACTATCGCCCCGGCGTTGGGCGATCCTCGTCCTGGCTACGATTACGATGATCGTGCCAGCGTTTCTCTTACATTCTACCGCCGTTCTAGCGGCGCCGCCCAGTGGACGCTCAGTCATATCCGGGCACCTGGTTCCCGCCTTACAGCACCACTCGCCTCTACACACCTCGTCTGCAAACCGGCAACTCCAACTCTCTATCGCGCTCAATCTGCGCAATAAAAGCGCGCTGGAGGCCCTGGTACGCGCTCAGAGCGACCCACATTCCTCGTTGTATCACCAGTATCTGACGCCCCAGCAATTCACCGCGCAGTTTAGCCCCACTGAAGCTAGCGTCAGGTCAGTCGTCAACTACCTGCACAGCCAGGGCTTACAGGTCAGTTCGGTTGCTTCAAATCGTCTCTTAATCGATGCATCTGGATCTCTCTCTGCCGTTGAGCGCGCCTTCAACATCACAATCGCCGATTACGCACTCAATGGGAGCACCGTCTACGCTCCTACCAGCGAACCGTCTGTCCCAGCCAATCTCTCTGGTCTGGTGCTCAACATCAGCGGCCTGGACAATGCGGCGCATTATCATCCCGCAAAGCACATGGCACCTGCCGCAGGCCCTGGCGGTGGCTATACGCCGACCGATCTGCGTACTGCCTACGACATGAACTCGCTGATCAGCAGCGCCAATGGCAGCGGGCAAACCGTCGCTATCTTTGAGCTGGATGGGTATAACGCCTCGGACGTCAACACCTATCTCAGCCAGTACAGCCTGGGATCGGCGAAGTACTCCAATGTCCTGGTGGATGGGGCCACCAATACAGCGGGTGCTGGCGCCATCGAGGTTGAATTGGATATGGAGGTTGTCTCGGCCATCGCGCCAGGAGCGACGCAGAAAATTTACATCGGACCCAACTCGACAACCGGTGTCAACGATACCTATAACAAGATCGTTACCGATAATGTCGCCAAGGTCACCAGCACCAGTTGGGGTCTCTGTGAGGCCTCTTCGGGCACCTCTGAGCTAAGCGCCCTGGATAATATTTTCCTTCAGGGTTCTTCGCAGGGACAATCCTTCTTCGCGGCCTCGGGCGACTCGGGCGCCTACGACTGCAACAATACCAGCCTGGCAGTAGATTCGCCTGCTGACGATCCTCACGTGGTTGGTGTTGGTGGTACCAACCTGCAACTGGGAAGTGGCAGCAGCTACGGTAGTGAGTCGGCCTGGTCCAATCCCAATGATACCCAGCGCAGCCCCAAAGGCTCGGGCGGTGGCGGTGGCTATAGCACCTACTTCTCCAAGCCATCCTATCAGAGTGGCACGGGTGTGGATAGCAACAGTATGCGCCACGTTCCCGATGTATCGGCCGATGCCGATCCCGCGTCCGGCTACTCCGTTTACTGTACCGTGAGCGCATCCGGCTGCTCCTCCGGCTCGGCAGGCTGGATCGCAGTTGGCGGCACCAGCGCGGCGGCTCCCCTATGGGCTGGCGTGGCCGCGGACGTTAACTCCTACCTGGCAGGCCAGGGCAAGAGCACGCTTGGCAACGTTAATGCCGAGCTCTATACCCTCTTCAATACCAGCCAGACCTATACGGCCTATCACGATGTGACCAGCGGCAATAATCTCCACTACAATGCGGGCACCGGCTATGACCTGGCGACCGGCATTGGCACCCCAGACGCCTGGAACTTCGCGCGTGACGCAGCCGGCACCACTGGCGGCGGCACCAATGACTTCTCTATCAGCGCCAGCCCCACCAGTCTCTCAATCGCCCAGGGTGGCAATGGCACCTCTATCATCAGTACAGCAGTCACAACTGGATCGGCGGGCACAGTGAGCCTCACCGCGAGCGTCTCGCCTGCTGGCCCAACCGCGTCGCTGAGCCCCACCTCGGTCACGGCGGGCGGTTCCTCGACCTTGACAGTCAGCGTAGGCTCGTCGGTCGCGGCGGGAACCTATACCGTTACAGTCACGGGTACCGAGGGAAGTGCTACGCATACTGCCTCCGTTACGGTCACGGTCACGACCTCGGGCGGCGGCACCACCACTCAGGCGCTCGCGAATCCTGGCTTTGAGAATGGGCAAACTCCCTGGCAGGAGAGTTCGAGCGGCGGTTACCAGCTTATCGACACGACACTTGCTCATAGCGGTAGTTATAGCGCCTACCAGTGTGGTTACAATAACTGTAACGATCAGATCTGGCAGTCTGTTGCCATTCCCTCAACTGCCACAACGATCAAGTTCACCTTCTGGCTCTATGTCAGCACACAGGAGTCTGGTAGCACCTGCTATGACTACTTCTATGCTCGCTTGCGTACCAGTAGCGGTTCCACGATCTCGACGGTCAAATCGTTGTGCAATAACACGGCGAGCGGATGGAAACAATATACCTTTGATGTGAGTTCGACGTTGAGTTCCTACAAGGGGCAAACGGTCCAGGTCTACTTCCAGGGAACAACCGACTCATCATTGCCAACTAACTTCTTCGTTGATGATGCGGCCTTGAACATCACCACTCCCTAGCTCCCTGGCTTCCTGACTGGTGACCACGTTATCCGACGAGGGCGTAGCCTTTAAAAAGGCTGCGCCCTCGCTTTTCTCTGTTTTGCGTGTCTCTGTTGAAAAGAAGGTGTGGTACAACACTCGCCTGTTGGGATACAATACTGAGAGAACCAATTGAACAGATGTAGGAGAAGAGAGGAAATTGTTTATGCCCACGACGGATGTGCTCATCATTGGTGCCGGTATCGCCGGCCTGGGAGCCGGACTCAAATTACAACGCCAGGGCTACCAGGTGACAATTCTGGAGGCACGCAACCACGCCGGGGGCCGTATTGCCACCGTGGAGCATCAGCAGCCTTCCTCTCATATAAATGGCGCAAGGTCGAACGCCTGGAGCGAGTTGGGGGCCGAGTTCGTGCATGGCATGGAGCCACATCTGCTCTCCCTCTTTAATGAGGCTGGACTCCTCCTCAATGAGGAGAGCGGTACCTTCTCTTTTATCCACTCAGGGCAGGTATTAGATGCACACGAGGATGTAAAGGGAAGCGCGACCATCCTCGCGGCCCTATACGCCTACGTAGGACCAGATTGCTCGGCGCAGGATTTTCTGCAACAGCATTTTGCCTCCAAGCACTGGCAACAAGCACGTGCTCAGGTTGTCTCCTATATTGAAGGCTTTAACGCCGCGCGCCTGGAGGACGTCAGCGTCCACTGGCTCCAGCGGAGTCAGCACGCGGCCGACTCTATCAACGAAGAGCGCCAGTTTCGCCCCCTCTTCGGCTATAGTCGCCTGGTTGATTGGCTGGTACAGCAACTTGGAAGCGAAAGCATCGTCTATGAACAGGAAGTGCAGCGGCTTAGCTGGTCTCCTGGCAGCGTCACGGTGCAGACGCGTAATGCTCAGGGCGGGAGAGAGAACTGGCAAGCACGCGCCACGATAGTCACGGTACCGCTGGGAGTCTGGCAGGCTCCGGCAGGCGCACGCGGAGCTATCGCCTATGAGCCGGATCTACCAGGCAAGTGGAAGGCGGCACAGGACCTGCGTATGGGGGCCGCGATGCGCGTCGTCTTCCATTTCGATGATTTCTTCTGGGAACAGGAGGGAGAGCAACAGCAGACAGCGCTACCCGGCCTGGGCTTTCTGCGTAGCGATGACCCAACCTTTCCCGTCTGGTGGACTCAGGCACCCCTGCGCGTGCCGACCCTGACGGCCTGGGTTGGTGGCACCCAGGCCCTGCCCCTGGCGGAGGCCGACGAAGCCTCGCTCGTTGAGCAGGCGCTTCAGGCCCTCTCACGCACAATTGGCCGCTCCGTCGAGACATTACAGTCTCACATTCTCTCTACCGCGACCCACAACTGGAGCCGCGATCCCTACTCACGTGGAGCTTACAGTTATGTCCCCGTCGGCGCCGTAGATGCTCCCACGCGCCTGGCTGAACCGCTTGAAAATACGCTCTTCTTCGCCGGCGAGGCCACCGATACGCTTGGCTTTACCGGAACAGTCCATAGCGCCCTCCTCACAGGCTATCGCGCCGCCAGCGAAGTCACGACTGTGCTTCGGCCATCCTCCTCCCATTAATCTGTTCAGCACCTGCTGTGCTTCGTGCAGGGTAAAGGGGTGTGGTGGCGGATGGGCTTTGCCCATCCGCCACCACACCCCTTTACCAAGATAACCTCATCATTTTGCTTCCCACCTTTATGAGTTATCTTAAATCCTTCACAATACTCTCGTACTCAAGAGCGATGCGCGCGGCTTCGTCCAGATCACCACGGGCACGGGCATCCCAGTAGGTGACTTTAAACGAGAGGTAGCGTTGACGTATTTGCAGCCGCGCAATCTGCTTCCCCAATTCTTCGGCGTGTGCCTGAAACAGTTCTCGCTTTTCGACTGCCGTCTCGTCGCCCTGCTCGCGAAGTGTCAGATAGGTACGCATCTCTTCTATGCTCATGCCAACGGCACGCAAATTTGCCAGTGACTCTATAATCTGCACAGTGTCAGCACTATAGCGTCGATGACCACTGCTTGTATCACGCCCGACATCAGGCACAAGCCCTATCTCTTCGTAGTATCTGAGGGTTGGAATGCTCAACCCACTTCTTTGAGCAACTTCATGAATGGTGTATGTTTCTTGATGCTGAACAGATGACATCTTATTCATATCCGTAGTATAAAAACCTCAAGTGCTTTAGGTCAAGAGCTTTCAGTGTTTCTCTTGAGCGTTGTGAGCTGTAACCAAAACAGTGAAGAGCCACTTTCCAGGACATTTACCAATAAATCGGCGCGCCGTAAACGGGGCTCCTATGGTATTATTCGTAAGGAATCTCTCCTCTCTAAAGGTCTCGAGAATTCATACATTGAAATGCTGCCGCGTTGCGGGTTGTATTTCTTAACATGGCGAAAGGATGCCCTATGTTACTCTGGCTTGGTGACAAGCTGTACCGGACGCGGTGGTGGGTGGTTTTGTTGGCAGTTGTACTCACCGTTTTTATGGCTCTGTATGGTTTCCAGGTCTTTGATGCTCTGCGTGGCATTGGTATCGAGGACCCACATAGCGAATCGATTCAGGCACGCGATCTACTCAAAAACACCTTTGCCTCCAAAGGCAAGAATACTGATACAGTGCTGGTCCTGCTCAGCGATCCGCACCTGGTGGCGACCGACCCGCAGTTTGCGCAGGCCGCGCAGCAATTAAGCGCAACCTTGAAGGCCCGCCCGGAGGTCTCGGCCTTCGCCTCCTATTACACAACTCACAGTTCTTCTTTTCTCTCGCACGACAAGCTCCAGGCCTTGCTCTATATGGAGGTCAATACTAGCGCGGGCGGGACAAAGGTCTATGACGCCCTGACCCCGCTGCTCAAGGCGCCTCCGCTGCATGTCGACATAGGTGGCTCGCTGGCGACCGATATCCAGTTTAACCAGCAATTGGAGCATGACCTGGCCTTTTCTGAGACTATCGCCCTGCCCCTGGTAGCCTTGCTACTGGTGCTCATTTTTAATGGGCTGGTCGCGGCGCTGCTCCCCTTGCTGATTGGTGGCTTCGCCATTGTTGGCTCGTTCGCGATCCTGCGCGTGATTACAACCTTTACCAGCGTCTCAAGCTTCGCCACGAATGTAATTACCATTATCGGGCTGGGCCTGGCGATTGACTACGCACTCTTTATCATTACCCGCTTCCGCGAGGAGCTGGCGAGCAATCCTGACCAGGTGAGCAGGGCCATTCAGCGTACGATGGCGACCGCCGGGCGCACCGTGCTCTTCTCCGGACTGACGGTCTGCACCAGCCTGATAAGCCTGCTGATCTTTCCCCAGGATGTTCTGCGCTCGATAGGTATGGCCATGATCGCTTCGGCGCTGGTCGCGATGCTGGGATCAATCACGCTTCTCCCCGCCATCCTGGCCCTGCTAGGGCATCGTGTGAACGCGCTCTCCATACAACGTCTCTTGCGTCGCCGCCAGCGTTCCGCCAGCGATACACGCCAGGGCGTCTGGTACCGCCTCTCCTACTTTGTGATGCGCTGGAGCATTCCCATTACGATTGTGTCTATTGCCTTTCTGCTCCTACTGGGTACACCCTTCCTGCACGCTTCATTCTCGCAGACCGATGAGCACTCGCTGCCCTTGAATGCCTCCTCGCGCATCGTAGTTGAACAGCTCAAGCAGAACTTCCCTGACCAGGGCAACTCTCAGCTCACGATTGCCGTGCGCACACCGGGGGATGCACTGAGCACAGAGAACCTGGCGAAGCTCGATACCTATGTCAGCAAGCTCAAACAATTGAAACATGTCACGAATGTGCAGAGCGTGGTCAGCCTGGTTCCCGGCCTGACGCTAGCGCAATATCAGCAGCTCTACGCGCATCCAGCTTCAAATCCGCAAATCACAGAGGCGGCGAAACAACTGGCGAAGCAGAATGTGACCGAGATCATCTTGACGGCGAACCTGGATGCCAGCTCCGATGATGCCAGAAGCCTGGTCAAAGATGTACGTGCCATCACGCCGCCCACAGACCTGAGCCGACTGGTGGGTGGTACGCCAGCGGAAGATGTGGACCAGTTCGCCAGCCTGCTGACGACGTTCCCCTACTCTCTGCTCCTGATGGGCGTGGCGATCTTTGTCCTGCTCTTCCTCATGACTGGCTCGCTGATTATGCCGCTCAAGGCCATTCTCCTGAATACGCTCTCCCTGACCGCCACCTTTGGCGCGCTGGTCTGGATCTTTCAGGATGGACACCTGCAAAACCTGTTACAGTTCAGGGCCTTTGGTAGCCTGGATAGCACTCAGCCCATCCTCATCTTTGCCATCGCCTTCGGCCTCTCGATGGACTACGAGGTCTTCCTGCTCAGTCGTATCAAGGAGCAATTTGATCGTAGCGGGGACAACCGCGAGAGCGTGGCGACCGGCCTGCAACGCACTGGCTGGCTGATTACCAGCGCTGCGCTTCTGCTGGCAATCGTCGTGGCAGCCTTCGCCTCCTCGCGCATCCTGGTCATTCAGGAGATTGGCGTCGGCATCTCGCTGGCTATCCTGATGGACGCGACCCTGGTGCGTGGCCTGCTGGTACCCGCGATGATGAACCTGCTTGGAGCCTGGAACTGGTGGGCGCCTCGCCCCCTCCAAGTACTCTGGCAGCGCTTCGGCCTGCGCGAGTCCCTGGAGGATCAGCCCACAGGCACACTGTATACTCCAGAAGAAGAGACCGCGCCCGTTTGAGGCCACTCCAAATATAAGAAATGGATACAAGCAGGGTGCCTTCCCATGTGGGAAGGCACCCTGCTTGTATCCATCATCTTACCAGCCAGCCGCGATGCCTTCGGCGCGGGGATCTGAGCCACCCTGCATAACGCCAGTGGCGGGATCAAAAATGATACCCTGGGCATAGCCCATGGTCGTGAGCCATGGCTTGCCCTCCTGTACCTCGTGTCCCAGGCTGCGCAGCGTCTCGACCGTCTCGCTCGGGAAGCGGTTCTCCATCAGCAGCGTCTCGCCGCCGGTACCATGAATGGCACCATGGACCCAGCGCGGCATTTCAATGGCCTGCTGCATATTCAGACCATAGCGGGCAAGGGCCGTGTAGACCTGGAGGTGCGTCTGAGCCTGACCATCGCCGCCCATGCTGCCAAAGACGATAGCGGGTCGCCCCTCGCGCAGGGCCATGGAGGGAATGAGCGTATGCAATGTACGCTTCCCAGGCGCCAGGGCATTGGCGGCAGACGGGTCCAGCGAGAAATACGCGCCCCGATTTTGCAGCACAATTCCCGTATCATCCACGACCACGCCGCTGCCAAAGCCCATATAGTTGCTCTGGATAAGCGAGACCACGTTGCCCTCGCGATCCGCCGCGCAGAGATAGACAGTATCACCCGTAAAACCGCCGGGAGCAACAGAAGCCTGTGCGCGCTGGGGATCGATCAGCGCGCGCCTGCTTGCCAGGTAATTGGCTTCAATAAGGGAGGCAGGATCGACGCGCATGTGCCCGAGATCAGTCAGGTAAGCCTGGCGATCAGCGAAGGCCAGCTTCTTGGCCTCAACCGCCAGGTGAACCGTTTCGGCGGAAAGAGGAGAGGCCCCGAGAGGAAGTTGATCCAGCATACCCAGCATTTGCAGAGCCGTCACCCCCTGGGTATTGGGGGGAAGTTCATAGATATCCAGGCCCGCGAAAGGCACGCTCAAGGGCGTCACCCAATCGCTGCGATGGGCTGCCAAGTCCTCACGCGTAATCAAGCCCCCCTCGCGGGCGAAGAAGCTGGCGATCTGCTCGGCAATGGCGCCCTGGTAGAAGGCCTCCGGCCCCTCTTTAGCGATGGTACGTAGCGTCCGCGCCAGCGTGGGGAAACGCATGATCGACCCGTGAGCGGGTACGCTACCGTCAGGGAGAAAATGGGTATGCCAGGAACGGTGAACGTCGGGCCTGGCGCTAGCATTGGTCAGGGCCGCGTGCAGGTCGGGTCCAATGGCAAAGCCTTCTTCCGCGTAGGAGATCGCGGGCGCCAGGGACGCACCTAATCCCAGGCGGCCAAAGCGTTGCGCAGCCTCGCCCCAGCCACTGGCACAGCCAGGCACAGTGACGGAGTGAATACCAAACACTGGCATGCGTTCATACCCCAGCTCATGATAGCGCTCAATGGTCGCGGTCCCAGCCGAGCGACCACTCCCATTTAAGCCGTAGAGCTTTCCACTAGCACCTTCATAGATAAGCATAAATACATCGCCGCCCAGACCACATACAAAGGGATAGACGACCTGGAGCATGGCACTCGCCGCGATGGCGGCATCAATCGCGTTGCCACCTGCCTTGAGGATATCTAACCCGGCTTCCGCTGCCAGATAGTGCGGGGCCGCAACCATACCCCGCCGGGCCAGGGTAGCCGGACGATGTTGAGGAAATGTCTGTGCTCCTGCTGTGAGGGCCAAGAGAAACCTCCTTTTACCATAAGCAATGCAAGACGCATTGAGATTACAAATATGCTGCTACTTAAGCAGGAATTTACCGAAGTATATCACATTCTAGTAGCAAACAAACATTCTTTATTACTTTAAAGCAAACACTCTTTATTACTTTACAACCATTCTTTATTACTTTATATCTAGGGAAATCTCTGCATTAAGCCTTGACAAAAAGCTTGACAAAGGTCAATTTGATATTATATTGTTACTAACAAGCAAGTTGCATTTGCCTTTCTATCCTATTCCCCAGGCAAAAATTGTCAAATAAAATCTGACTCACTTGCTTCCTTCAGGTTATCTACTATTACATAAACTGACAACGTTTTTTTGAGGTAACAACGCGGTTCCTCTTGTTATCATGTATTCTCAGCGTCTGCAACGCTTCGCATACTGGTGAGCCATGCAGTGGTGAGAAGTTTTGAGAAGATAGCGTATCTTTCTTTGAAGATAGCGTATCTTTCTTTATTTAGTGCTCCGAAAGGAAGGAACCAAGCCATGAGACATTCTTTTTGGCGAAGAGGAGGCATGGGTCAGCCAAGCCTGCTCCTGACACTTTCTCTGCTCTTGAGCGCCCTGGCGCTGCTACTAGCAGCCTGCGGCGGCGACACCACGTCTAGCACCCAGAGCAAGACTGGCGGTAACCTGACTGCCGGCTTAAACACAGATGTTGTAACGCTTGATCCAGTCAAATCGACGGCCCTTGTTGATCGGCAAGTAATGCTGAATATTTATGACACCCTGGTTCACGTCAATGAGCAGAATGCACTCGTCCCTGACCTAGCGACCTCCTGGTCGTATTCCTCGCCCACACAACTGGTGTTTACCCTACGCACCGATGTAAAGTTCCAGGATGGCACGCCTTTCAACGCGGATGCGGTCGTATTTAACATCAATCGTATTCTATCCAACCAATCATCGCCCCGTTATAGCGAGCTTTCAAGCGTCAAGTCGGTACAGGCCCAGGATGCTTCACACGTAGTCTTCAACCTCAAGACCGCCTTTTCGCCCTTGCTCGCAACCCTGAGCGACCGCGCTGGCATGATCTTATCACCAACGGCGGTTCAAAAACTGGGCGCGAACCTGGCAAATGCCCCTACCAATGCTGGTAGCGGACCATTTACGTTTGGCGAATGGGCCAAAGGGGACCATCTCACGATCAAGAAGAACGCCTCTTACTGGCAAAAGGATGGTCAGGGGAAGGCGCTGCCCTACCTGGATAGTGTGCGTTATCGCCCCATCACCAATGGCAGCCTGCGCTTCTCCAACCTGCAAACCGGGGCCATCAATCTGGCAGATGGGCTTGACCCGAACGATATCTCGTCGGCCAAATCCAACCCCGACCTGACCTATAAACAGGCGCCAGCCCTGAGCTTCTACGGCTTTATGCTCAACACTAAAGTCGCGCCCCTGGATAATCCCGATGTGCGCCAGGCTATCGAGTGGGGTGTTAACCGCCAGGAGATTCTGGATACCGTGCTCAAGGGCAATGGTGTTCTGTCAAATGGCCCCATTCCACCGACTAGCTGGGCCTATGACAAAAACTTTAAGCCCTACACCTACGATATTGGAAAGGCCAAAGCCGCGCTGGCCAAAGCAGGAAAGACCAGCATCACCTTTACCCTGCTTGTCCCTAGTGGCTCGCCGCTCAATACACAGGAGGCACAGTTTATTCAATCCGAGCTGCAACCAGCCGGGATTACGGTTAACATCAAACAGGAGACCTTTGCCACCATTTTGAGCGACACCAGCGCCCATAACTTCCAGGCGGCGCTCATTGGCTGGAGTGGGCGTCCCGATCCAGATGGCAACCTGTACTCGTACTTCCATACGGGCGGCGGCAATAATGATATGCAGTACTCCAATCCCCAGACAGACCTCCTGCTAGAGAAGGCACGTACCTCCAGCGATCAGCAAGAGCGCGCGACGGACTACCAGCAGGCGCAACAACAGATCTTGCAGGATGCCTCGTACGTCTTTATCAACCACGGAGTCTCAGTCCAGGCAACGACCACCAGCGTCAAGAACTTCACGATCCTGCCAACAGGCATTTACAACTTTGCGACAGTAACCCTGGCCGCATAAGAACATATTGAGTATGGCTGCCTGGCTGGCTTCGCCAGCCAGGTAGCCATACTCAATATATATAACCTCAAAACAGTGAAGGAGTACAGTGTGGCCCGCTATATCGCACAACGCCTACTTTTTATGCTTCCTGTAGCGTTGCTGGTCAGCTTTATGACTTTTATGACTATTCACCTTGTTCCGGGCGACCCGGCGCGTGTGCTACTCGGTGAGGACGCTACGCCCCCGGCCATCGCCGCCCTGCACCAGCAATTAGGGTTAGATAAACCGCTGCCCGAACAGTTTGGCACCTGGCTCTGGCAGGCTTTTCATGGCAACCTGGGGCAATCGATCCAGCTCCAACAGCCGGTACTACAGTCGATCTGGCAACGGCTTCCCGCCAGCGCGGAATTGGGCGTTAGCGCGCTGCTCTTCTCCCTGCTGCTGGCCTTTCCCCTGGGCGTCTATGCCGCCACGCACCGCAATACCTGGATCGATTGGCTCGTCAATATCGTCAGTTTGCTTGGCACGGCTACCCCTGCCTTCGTCCTGGGCTTGTTTCTCTTGCTCTTATTTGCCGTAAATCTGCGCATCTTTCCTCCAGGTGGCTATATCTCCTTTCAAGAGGACCCGGCAGGCAACATACGCTACCTTATTTTACCTATGATAACACTGGGCGCTGGATCTATCGCGGTCAATATGCGCCAGATCAGGGCCAGCATGATCGAGGTATTGAGCCAGGACTATGTGCGTACCGCGCGCGCCAAGGGCTTGAGAGAGCGCACAATACTCTATACTCATGCCTTGCGCAACGCCATCATCCCCGTGCTCACGATTATAGGCTTACAGGTAGGAGCGATTCTGGCGGGTACCTTCGCCATAGAGACCATTTTTCTCTGGCCTGGTATTGGTCAACTAGCTGTGACCAGCATCCTCTCCAAGGACTACCCAGTCGTTCAAGGAGTTGTGCTGCTCTCTGCCCTTTCGTATATGGCGGCCAATTTGCTCGTCGATGTCGGCTACGCAGTCCTTGACCCGCGCATAGGTTTTGAGGCGAAGTGAGGGTTGCATGCAAGGAGAGAAATATATGAGTGTACCAACAAGCCTGGAGAGCGAGACACAGGCTGACCCACCCGGCAAGAGAGAGAAGGCCAGTTCGGGTTTTAAGCAATTACTATACGCCCTGCGGAAAGATCCCCGCTGGTGGTGTGGCCTGATCCTGCTCCTCTTCATCTTGATAGCCATCTTCGCACCCATTATTAGTCCTTATTCTCCAATAACCTATAATCCCAAGCACATCGCCCAGGGACCTAGCGGCGCGCATCTGCTTGGCACAGATGAGCTTGGCCGGGATCAGCTCAGCCGTATCTTCTATGGCACGCGTATCTCACTCTCGGTCGCGGCGATTACGATTCTGCTAGGAGGCGTCTGTGGCACCATTCTTGGCGTCCTCGCCGCCTATAATAAGGGCTGGGTCGACCAGGTCATTACCATGCTGGTAGATGCCTTACTCGCCTTTCCATCGCTGGTCCTGGCCCTGGCTCTGGTTACCGCGCTAGGGCCCAGCCTGATCAACCTGGTCATCGCGCTGGCCGTGGTACGTATCCCTATCTACGCCCGTATCGCCCGGGGTCAAACGCTCCAGATAGCGTCCCAGGACTACGTCACCGCCGCGCGTGTGAGCGGCACCAGAACCTGGAAGATCCTGGCGCGCCACATCATTCCCAATATTTTTAGCCCTCTGTTGGTCCAGGCCACGCTCTCCATCTCCTTCGCCATTCTTGACGAATCGGTGCTGAGCTTCCTGGGACTCGGTGTACAACCACCCACGCCCGAATGGGGCGCGATGGTCAGCGAGGCCCAACCCTTTCTGCGCACCGATCCCTGGATGATGCTTGGGCCTGCCCTGACCATCGTGATTGTGCTCATCAGCCTCAATCTCTTTGGCGATGCCATACGCGATCATCTTGATCCACGCACAAGCACACGGCGGCTGGAGCGGCTCTAACCGTTATGAAGCGCTACTAGCGACAAGGTCGGCAAGGCGATCTACCTGGTCGAGATCAGCGAGGCAGGGCTCATCCACACCCTTGTCGCTAAGTCGCCTTCACGGCCTCCCGGCATTCCTCCAGGCCTGCTCAACCTGGGAATAGCCCTGAGACGCCTGCGAGGGATCCCCACACCCCCCCTAATAAAACCATTGCCCCAGCGTGCACTCCTCTGAAGAGCCGCCGGTGAATTACCACCGATGAGCACTTCGGGTCCACCCTGCTGCACCGGGGCCGAGCCAATCGCGCCCACCTGCTCATTGAGAGCCTGCCCACTACAGCAGGCGCTCAGCCGTTACGCCCTGAATAGTTCCTGGTAAACCAATGCTGACACGCATATTTTCACCTTTCTAAATAGAAACACTCCATCTACATTTACTCTACCAGGAATTCCCCCCACCTCATCTTAATAAACCTGTGAGACATATTGCGGCGAGAAGACGTAAGGAGACACGAAAAGAGAACCATTTCAGCGTCTTATTTAGAGTAATGTATACTCATGAATTCAATTGAGTGCCAGACATGTAAAAGAATTCAAACACATTTTATGGTTACTCAAATTATGTCGCCAACGTGGGCGGCTTGTTGCTTGCTTGAGAGGAGAAAGCCTTGACACACCCAAGCCATGCTGGCAGAAACTTCAGGTCGCTGTCTGTGCGCGACCTGCTGGATGCGCGGGATGCCTATCATGTACACCTGGCAAACCTGGAGAATGTGGTCGCGACCGCCATTGGCCTTTACCGCATTCGCCAGGATGATCCCGACGCGCACACACCTGTAAAGCAAACTGAATGGCGCCACCGTCATCAATCTCCCGAGCGCACGTTGGAGAATACCATCGTCCAACCCTGGTCCTGGCCCTGCGTGCTCGTCTTCGTTAAAGAATGGCAGACTCAACAAGCCTTGATCGAGGCGGACCCGGACCAGGTGGTGCCACGCTTCCTCTATCTCCCAGATGGCCGTATCGTTCCCACCTGCGTGATCCTGGCTCCGGAGCAGCAGGAGGCGCCTCCATCCCTGCGAGATGTGGCCTTCCCTCATGACATGCTCGGAGGAGGCTATCCACTCGTGACCGATACACAAGGACATGAGCACATAGGTTCAGCAGGTTGCCTGGTTACAGACGGCAATAACATCTATGTCCTGACCAATCAGCATGTGAGTGGAGAGCCGGGCAATACCGTCTACACCATTTCTAATGGGCAACGGCAGGCAATTGGCCAGGCAATTACAAATCAGTTGCGCAAAAGGGGCTTCGCGGAGGTTTATCCCGACTGGTCCGGGACAAATGCCTACCTCAACCTGGACGCGGGGCTTATTCGTATCGAGGATCTCAGCAAGTGGACAGCGCAGATCTTTGGCCTGGGCGAGCTGGGTGCGCCCGTGAATCTGAATCCTGAGAATATCTCCCTGGACCTCATCGGCCTCCCCGTCTGCGCGCATGGCGCGGCTTCAGGCAAGATGTATGGTGAGGTCCAGGCCCTCTTCTACCGCTACTGCTCCATGGGAGGCTTTGACTATGTCAGTGAGCTTCTGATCGGCTCCCGCCCGGGACAGCCAGCCCTCCAGACTATGCCTGGCGATTCAGGAACCATCTGGTGTCTTGATCCTGATCGCGCTCTGGGGCAACAGAAATCAGGAGGTAGCCCCATCAAGGCACCTACCCTCCTGCGTCCCCTGGCGCTTCAATGGGGTGGGCATGTAGTTCAGGAGGCACAGGGGAGCGCGCAACTTCGCTTCGCCCTGGCAAGTTGCCTGAGCATTGTATGCCATAAACTTGATGTGGACCTTGTCACTAGCTGGAATACGGGGCATCGCGAATACTGGGGCGAGGTTGGTCATTATAAAATCGCGGGCAGCGCCTGTGACATCCTCCAATTACCCAACCTCAAGACGCTGATGAGTAATAATAAAGACGCTATCGCCTTCGGAGATGATCAACTGGTACAAGGGACAACCCATATTCATGGTGGCGGGCAATTTGTCCCCCTGGCCGACGTGGCTGACCTGGTATGGAGGACAACGCGACCCCGGGACGAATCCAACCACTTCGCCGACATGGACCAGCCTGGGCAGGGGGCCTTTGACGGGCAAACGCTGCTCGATCTGTGCCAGGACGAACACAACGTCAGTATCACGCTCTGGAACAACTTCTATGACGCGCTCAACATGGATGCCAAGCGCGGCGCCTTACCCTTCCGCGTCTGGCAGATGTACGATGAAATGGTGGCGGCCTTAAAGCAGCAAGATGTCGCGAGCTTCGTCTGTATCGCGGGCACAATGGCCCATTATGTGGGTGATGCCTGCCAGCCACTGCATGTCTCCTACCTGCACCATGGGCACCCAGACCAGCCATCTGAGCATGGCGTACATAGCGCCTACGAGACGGCCATGGTCAACCGCTTTACCGCCGAGATTGTGGATGGCGTCAACCAGAAGTTGGCGGGTATCACGCTCAACCCACCCATTGCAGGGGGCAAACAGGCGGCACTGGCCGTTATCGCCATGATGCGCCACAGCCTTCAGTTCTTACCGCCCGAGACTATTATTGCCGCCTACAACACTGGGAGCCAGATGCACAACAGTCTGAACTACATGTGGCAACAGCTAGGCGAGCAGACCATACAATTGATGGTGGATGGAGCACAATGCCTGGCCTCCATCTGGGAGTCAGCCTGGCGCGAAGCCACGGGCGAACAAAGCATTCCCAGCACAGCGCTAGGCACCATCCCAACCAGGCAGCTACAGCAACTATATTCCCAGCCTGGTCTCGCGCCCTCCTACCAGTTCCAGGACCCCCGCTTCGCCCAGGAACTGACCGCAACGTCAGCAGACAAGACAAGCCAGGTCCCTGCTTAGCAGGGGCATAAGACAAAATGTAGGGTCCGTGCTGGCATGGACCCTATAACAACACCGTGCATCCGCGCTGTTCAAGTTGGTCAAGCCAGGTGGGAAGCGGGGAGAGCTTTAGCCATCTCAGGTCTAGCTTCTCCAGGTGCTGGAGCTTCTGCAAGCCTGGAGGGAGCGCCGTTAACCTGTTGGCGCGCAGGTCGAGAGAACGCAGCTTAGCCAGATTACCAAGAGAGGCTGGAAGAGCGGCGAGGCGGTTATTGCGCAGGTCCAGGACGGTAAGGTTCTCCATTTCACCGAGGGAGGTGGGGAGAGAAGCAAGGTGATTGTTGGTGAGGCGTAACTCCCTCAACTGCTTTAGCTTGCCCAGAGAATCTGGCAGTGCCTCCAGGCGATTGTTCATCGCATGTAGCTCGCGTAAAGCTGCCAGATTGCCAAGCTCTTCGGGCAAGGTTGACAGTTGATTGTTATAGATCCTTAACTCTTTGAGGTTGGTCAGGCAGCCAAGACTGCGCGGGAGTTTCGTGAGCTGGTTATCGGTGACATTAAGATATGCAAGCTGGGTAAGATGTGTGAAAAGTGACTCAGAGAGGGCCGACAGGCGATTATTGCTGAGATAGAGGTAATGCGTCAGGTTCGTCAACTGACCAAGCGACTCGGGGAGCAAAGTAAGCTGGTTATGAGCCACGTCCAACATTTGCAGTTGTGTTAGCTGGCCGATGCGCTCGGAGAGAGAAGTAAGCTGGTTCTCCGCGAGATTCAAGACCTGGAGGCGCCTCAATTCCCATAATGACTTGGGGAGAGAGGTGAGCTGGTTCTTGCCAACGCTAAAGTCGCGCAACCCTTGCAATCGCCCAATATCAGCGGGCAGGTCGGTAAGCTGATTTTTATAAAGGCGAAGCGTCTCCAGGTGTGGAAGCTGGTAGAGGGAGGAAGGCAGAGCGCTCAGGCGATTCATATCTGCGTGCAGCGCGCGCAGATTCACCAGAGTGCCCAGGGCATGAGGCACCGTAGCGAGCTGATTGTCATCCAGGTACAGCTCCTCTAACTGCTCCAGGCAGCCAAGCTCTTCGGGCAAAGCCGTCAACCTGTTCTCGGTAAGATCTAAGACCCGTAGCGAATTCAGTTGAGCCAGGGACACGGGAAGCGTAGCAAGTCCACAGTAGCGTAGCGATAGCCTGGTTACCTCGCCATTCTCCACAATTGACCTCCGTTCTCAAAAGGTATGATAAATGGTATGATGCAAGTTAGCGGCCTGTGGCCGCTAACTTGCATCATACCATTTATCATAGCGAGCGCCGCAGGCGCGAGAAGTCATGCGAGATAGGATAAGGCATGCCAGAGACAAGCGACGAGACGCACTATGTCTACATTCTTAAATGCGCGGACGGCACACTCTACACAGGCTACACCAACAACCTCCAGCGGCGAGTCGCCACGCATAACGCGGGAAAAGGTGGACACTACACACGCGCGCATCGGCCCGTGACTCTCCTCGCCAGCTGGGCGTTTCCAGGCAAGAGCGAGGCACTCCGAGCCGAATATCAGATCAAGTGCCTCTCGCGTCAGCAGAAGCTCAAACTGGTCGCGCAAGCCTCAGGACATCCTCAGAGCGCAACCACCACCGGACTGCCCGGTCTGCAAGGTAAAGGTACGATCCTGCCCATCCATGGTTCCGACGAAGTGTAAGTCGGAGGGCTTACTACCCGCACAGGCCTTCTGGGCCGACTTAACCGTCAAGTCTAGCTGTGGATGCACGCTCGCCTGCGGCTGGAAGAGCAGGCTATAGGTATGGCTACTTGGGGGTACATACCACGAGAGCGTCACCTTGATACTACAATTGGGCGGCACAACCACCCATCCCGCATACATGGCACGTCCAGGCTCATCGCTCTTCTGATTGGTTAGCTGACCGATGGCCGGGATCGGCTTCTGGAAACCAGCACCATAGTCGAGAAATGAAGTGGAGTCGGTATCAACAGGAGCCGTTGTACAAACAAGAGTGCCATCTCCATATACGTCCTGTGCGCATGCCTGATAGCCCGCGCCAGAGCCACAATATGGAGTTAAGTGATGCGCGAAACCGTAGCTCGAAATGAGTTGGCTAGAGGGCGGGACATAGATACGCACATAATCGCGATAAGTGCTCATGCCGTAGACATCGCCCTTCTTTTGATAATTCAGCATCATCACCATTTGATGGGTCGCCCCACCCGAGGCATCGAGACTAACAATATCTTTTATCGATGTAGTTACATATTGCGATGCCTTACTGGCACTCAGGTTAGATTGCACGATAGCCAGGCCATCATGCTGGGTCGAGCGATCCAGCGAAGCGATTGCACCATATTTGGTGATCAGGGCATTAACCTTAGGATTGGTGAAGTAGATCTGTAGATCCTTGGTTTTCGTCGCGAGAAACATCTCATTCACCAGAGACAGCACCTTATCATATGGCAGGTGCTGAGCCGTATCCATCAGGGTTTTGGTCACCTGCTGGGTAAAGAGCTTGCGCGCCTGCTGCGGGTCTTCCACCTTTTCAATAATCTCTTCCCGGCGAATTCCAGTGTTATCTAGTTGATAGTAATGCAGCCGCGCCTCAAGATTTTGCTCGGTAATAGTCTCATTGTAGGCTGCAATATGGATAGGGCCGGTCACATGTAAGACGTGTTCAATCAAGGCAGGCGTAAAGATAATGACGCCATCAAGCTTTTTCTCAAACTCGTAATTATAGCGGTCCATAATCAGGCGCGCGGATGTCGGGAAGTCGGCGGAGAGATTGGCATCTCGCATACCAAAGTTACCAACAGGCCACCAATTATTATAAGGATCTGGCGCTGGCTGACCTACCACTTTGCCATAGACTTTCTGATCTGGCCGCGCAGCACCTTCACCTGTAATATCCTCTTCAAACTGGGCAATATTCTTCAGCTTCAGCGGGGACATATGTCCACCATTAATTGAGAGCTCGCCAAACTGCCCGGTAAAGCCGCCCGTGGCTCGCAGTTCCGCGCGGTCCATTGGTTCCACCAGAAAGGTGCGCGGTTGGTCAGCACCAAGCAACCAGCTAATCTCGCTCTTCATGCTCATTGTCTGGTTCAGGCCGACTTCAGCCGCAGGCAGGAGTTTCAGGAGTGAGCCTACAAGATTACTCTGTTTGCTACTCAGCGGCAAGGTGTTGAGGGAGAGGCCTCGGGCCTGCATATTCATGGCATGGACATGCGGAATGATGAGGTTTATATCTGCAAATATTTCATCAACATTGCTCGATGTAAGATACGGCTTTAAGGGGGCGGTGCTCTCCTCGGTATTCTTACTCCCGCTATTGAGGGGATTATTGAAGGCTTGCGAGAGTGTGGGAGCCATTTTGATGGCGGATTGAAGCGCAATCTGGCCAATCTCGGTAGCGTCGACCCCAATGTGTACCAGGGAACGAGCAGTCCCCACCTGGGCAGGTACCATGTTAGCTAACATGGCCACATTTCCATCCTGGTCCAGCTCATCCCGCAGCCTGACCAGGTCACTATGTGCCGCGTTGATCTCTCCCTGAACCTGGCGGAGCTTCTTCACATCGAAGTAACGCGCCAGGTTGCCATGGCTATTCCCTCCGCCACTAAAAACGTTTTGGGCCGCCTCCAAATGTTTAATGGCGCTATCGGCCTGGCTATACAGGGCAAAGGCGTTCACACTCTCAAGCACAATAAACACTGAGGGTAAGAGTAAGAGTGCAAGCATGGCCAGGATCACGATTTTGGCACGCGTTGATAGGTTGGAGTATTTCCTGCGTGCTTTGACAAACGCATTAGGGCACGGCGCATTTGCGGCAGCAGGCGGCCGCTGCATATTGTTCAGATTGCCACTCTGTCCAGCCAGGGCCTGGGGGCGTGGTGTAACGGGCGGTTGGGCGGGGCCTGGTCCGTAGCCTATCCCTGACTGTGAGACAGGGAACGGCGCAGGCATGGGGTTATACCCTCCTATCCCTGCCTGCGAGGCAGGATTCTGCTGATATGATACTGCACTTGCAGGTTGAACAGCCGGAGCTTGCATCGTTGGTCGATCCGCCAGGTCACCAGAGGAGGAATGCGAAGGTGTTTCAGTCGGCATAGCTGGAACAGGTTGGGTACCAATTTCGCTGCTGTCCTCATGAGCGAGGGCACCTGTATGTTTGCTTGCCTCACTGCCAGGAATAGGCGAACGGAAGAGCTTGTTTGCACCCGGCGGTTTAGACATAAAAGCCTCCAAATAAAGCAGAACACATATATAGAGAAAGAGGAATGTTCAATGCAAAACGTTTATCTTGAACTAAATATATTACTCTCTATTTAGTTTTATCGTTTGAGGATGAGATAAGCATCTTTTTTAGCCTAATTGGCTATGTTTTCGCTCCTGCGGCGCTCAGAGATCAATTGTGTGTTGGATAGTGGTTGGGTGGTTGGGCGCATGCGCCCAACCACCCAACCACTATCCAACACACAATATTTGTTTAGGTGACGATTGGGACTTCGTGTGGGTATTGCTCGTAGAGCTTGTCTGCTACGACCCGGTGGAGGCGCGTGACGGTTGTATGGATATCGCTAAAGGAGGTATAGAGAGGGGCCAGGCCCAGGCGGATATTGTCGGGCGCGCGGAAGTCGGGTAGCACCTGCATGTCGTTGATGAGCGCCATATCGATGCGCAGGCCTTCCTGGTGGCCAAGCGAGACGTGCGAGCCACGCTGCTGGGCCTCTCGTGGCGAATTGAGGACAAAGCCGTCTGCCTTAAGCACGGCTTCCCATAGTTGTATCAAATACTCGCTTTGTTGCTCAGACTTGGCGCGTAGGGCGTCCAGGCCAGCCTCTAGCAGTACATCAACGCCTGGCTCGATCAGTAAGAGCGAGAGAATGGGGGGCGTCCCCGTTAAAAACTGGCGTAGGCCCATGGCGGGTTTGTAGTCCAGGGCAAAATTAAACAGGTCTCTCTGGCCCATCCAGCCAGAGATGGGGTTGCCGAGGCGCTCCTGTAGCTCGCGACGAATGTAGAGGAAGGCAGGAGCGCCCGGGCCTCCATTCAAATACTTATAGGTGCAACCGATTGCCAGGTCGACCTGGGCAGCGTTCAGGTCAACCGGAACCGCGCCCACGGAGTGGCTCAAGTCCCAGAGTACCAGCGAGCCCACACTATGGGCGGCCCGGGTTAACTCGGCCATGTCGTAAAGGTAGCCACTCTTGAAGACCGTGTGCGATAACGTCAGCAAGGCGACCTGCTCATCAAGGGAGCCCTGGATCTCGGCGGCGGGACCATGGATGCCATCAGGCGAAGAA
The DNA here is from genome assembly GCF_016587395.1 of Ktedonobacter sp. SOSP1-52. NCBI lineage: Bacteria > Bacillati > Chloroflexota > Ktedonobacteria > Ktedonobacterales > Ktedonobacteraceae > Ktedonobacter > Ktedonobacter sp. SOSP1-52. The sequence continues at coordinate 366,090 of NZ_BNJH01000005.1, read as the reverse complement.
ATGATATCGAGGCGATGCCCCTTCTCCAGAAGCTCAATGGCCCCCTGGAGTACATAGAGGTCCGAGGGGAAGTTTAAATCATCCGTCACTAGGCGCGTTCGTCCCCGCTGCACCCGCAGAGCAGCGACCACCAGCTTGAAGAGATTGACCGAGGTGGAGTCCGCCACAATGACTTCATCTGATTGTGCTCCGATCAGGCGCGCTATCTTCGCGCCAATACGCTCCGGCGCTGTGAACCAGCCTTCATTCCAACCGCGAATTAAGCGCGTCCCCCATTGCGTCTCGATCAGCTCCTGGGCATAGGCCTGTGTGGCTTTTGGGAGACGTCCCAGAGAGTTGCCATCCATATAAATAAGCTCAGGGTCAGGAACGACAAAGCGCTCCCGGAAATGAGCCAGCCGATCTTGCGCATCAAGCATCGAGGCATAGTCGGCACTTAGCGGTATAGCCATCATTGGTATTCCTTTGTTCAGTACAGGTTTGCTTTCTCCACACTATATCACGTCATGTCAGCCAATCGTACAAGCCTACAAGCATGAGATATCTCTCATCTTCTTCCAATAGAACTCACATAAAACCTTGCTACTCTAATATACAGAAGATCCACCGAGGACGAACTGAGATGAAAGGAAATAGCCAGAAGTGATAAAGAAACATAGCCTCTCGATCATTCTGCCAGCCTATAACGAAGAGCAGGTTATTGGTAATACTATCCTGGACGTCTGGCGCGTTCTGCAACAATGGCGGTTGGACGCTGAGATTATTGTGGTGAATGATGGTAGCGCGGATCGGACCGGCACTATCGTTGCTGAGCTTGCCAGAGACCTACCACAGCTTCGCCTGGTCACCCATCCAACCAATCAAGGCTATGGAGCCGCGCTGGTCAGTGGCTTTGAGGCCGCGATGAAGGAATTGACCTTTTTTATGGACTCCGATGGACAATTTGATATTCGCGAGCTACAGCAATTCTTCGGCGCCGTTGAGCGGTATGACGCGGTCATCGGCTATCGCCTGGAGCGCCAGGACTCGGCAATGCGCCGCCTCAATGCCTGGGGCTGGAAGTGCCTCATTGGCTGGTTTCTCGATATCCATGTCCGAGATATCGATTGCGCCTTTAAACTCTTACACACCGAGTTCTTGTGTACACATCCCTTAGAGACCCGGGGCGCCATGATCAACGCAGAACTCCTCTACAAGTTGAAGCAAGCGGGATACAGCTATCATGAGATTGGCGTGCTCCACCTGCCCCGACGCGGCGGACAAGCCACGGGCGCCAAACTCAGTGTTATTCTGCGCGCCTTCCGCGAACTCATCATCTACACACGCAAGTGGCGCCAGGAGAAGCAAGCCCTTGTAAACAGCCAGACAGAACTACCACTCCCGCGCCAGGCCTAGCCGGAGAAGTCCATGCTGGCATGAACTCTACAATTAACGCGGAAGTTCCTGACGCAAATGATTGTCTAGCAATACGCATAAAACATATATATAACTTGTCCTTTCAAGAAGAAAGAGTACACTAAAGATATGACAAAGCCTAAAAATTATTATCACTCTTCCTTCTCGAAAGGGCATATGAAATTTCTCTCATACACTTACAATGTTTTTCTCATAGAAAAAGACTACACTGGCCAATAATAACGTCGAACGAATAGTGCCGGTGTTAGTCAAAGAGCAGGAGACTAGAAATATGCCACAGCGAGAAGAATATATACATTATGAGGATGTTTCGCCTCTTCATACCATTCCTTCAACATCATTTATAATGTCAAACACATATACTGATCAACAACTAGTACCAGGCCAATTCCAGCATAATCAGGCTCAAATACCTGAATATCCTGTGGAGCCAGAGCAGAAGAAAAGGCCAGAGATGCGTCAAAAAAGAACAGGCGGCGTCGCCTTAGCCTTCCTCATGCTTGTACTCCTGCTTGTCTTCGGCGTGGGTCTCTTCGCAGGCTGGCAATTTGTTCACACACCTGCGCAAAGCACTACATCTACGACCGGTTCAGCAGCCTCGTCATCCAGCACTACATCAGGTACCACGCAGGCGGAGAGCGTTATTAGCAGTGTTGAGCCAGCGGTCATCGAATTAAAGGTAACAACCTCTCAGGGCGAGCAGCTTGGCTCAGGCATCATCTTTGACGCGCAAGGCGATATCGTCACCAATAATCATGTTATCGATGGCAGCCAGCAGATTGAGGCAGTCTTGAGCAATGGCTCGACAGAACAGGCACAGTTAATCGGAACCGATGCCTCACATGATCTGGCAGTCGTGCGCATCGCGCCTTTTGCGCATATGATCATAGCTCAATTCGGCGACTCTACTAAAGTAAAGGTTGGACAGGATGTCATCGCCATAGGTAATCCCTTAGGGCTTACAGAAACGGCCTCGCAAGGCATTGTAAGCGCCTTGAACCGCAGCGTCTCCGAATCCGCCGCAGTGACCATCTCTCAGGCAATCCAGACCGACGTGGCCTTAAATCCAGGCAATAGCGGGGGTGCCCTTGTAGACATGCAGGGGAAAGTCATTGGCATTCCCACCCTGGCCGCCATCAATACAGAATCGAACACAACCGCCAACGGCATCAGCTACGCCATTCCTGCCAGCATCGTGCAAAGCGTCATTCGCCAGATCCTGCAGCAAACCGCGTAGTTGGAAGATACAGCAAGCAAGCAAGCAAGAAAGTAGCCTATCATGGAAACACAGTTATTCAACTTTGCTAAAACAAAAGCGGCTCGCCCCCAGGCAAAAGCCCCGGCCTCGCCTGCTAAACCAATGCTCAAGGCGCGGGCGTTGGCTCTGGCAAATACTTTTAAACGAGGAACGGCCCTGGCCTCACTTGCCACCTTTGGTATCGTTGGTGGCCTGATCGCCTATCCTCAATTCCAGACAGCGGCTAAGCCAACGAACTCATCATCAACCGCCAAACACGTGACACCCACCACAGCTACATCTCAGAAGAGCAACAGTTTTTTCCGGCAGCAGGGAGGAAATAACCTTGGATCGCAAGATGCCTTACAGGGAACCAGTACCGCTACCCCAACGGCCACCAGCGCGCCAGCCTATACTCAGGGAGGCACAAACTACAGACCACCAGCAATCGTCAATAACGCGCCCAGCTATAGCCCCCAAGGTCCCGTCAGTGGCTCCAACGCCTCCTGACTATCGAGATCCTCTGGGTATGAAGCGCCGCGAGTTCAAGGCGATGGGAACCACCATCTCCCTCCTACTGCCTATAGAACAGGCAGAGGCGGGAGAACAACTGGTGCACACGCTCTTCAGCGTCTGGGAAAGCACATTAAGCCGTTTCCTGCCCGAGAGTGAGCTTTCCCAACTGAACCGGCAGCCAGGGGTACCTACCATTGTCAGCGAGCTGCTCTTAAACACGCTGGAGACGGCCCTGACAGCGGCCCACGCGACAGAGGGGATCTATGATCCAACCTTGTTGGAACAGCTAATACGCCTGGGATATGATCGCACCTTTGAGGCTATCGCGCCTCGGCAGGATAAACCTGAGGTAGGGAGGGTTCCAGGAGGATGCTGGCGAGCGATCCAGGTCGACCGGGCCGCGCGGCGTATCACCCTGCCCCTGGGTTGTAAGCTGGATTTTGGCGGGATCGCCAAAGGCATGACGGTTGATGCCGCGCTACATCTTCTCCAGAGAGAGGGCATCTCCTACGCTTTGGTGAATGCAGGTGGCGACCTGGCGGTGCTGGGACTACCTCCTGGGGAGGGCCAGTGGCCGATTGCCATTCCAGGGCGCGAAGAGTCCTGGACCATTCCATTGCGGGCGGGCGCCCTTGCCACCTCGGGCATCGCGCGTCGTCACTGGCAGCAGGGCCAGACACGCTATCATCATCTGCTCCATCCACACACGGGCCTACCCGCCTGGAACGATCTATGGTCGGTAACCGTCGCGGCCGACCGTTGCGAGCAAGCCGAGGTCGCAGCCAAAGTCGCCTTTATTCTTGGGATTGAGCAAGGTGCAGCCTTCCTGCGCGCTCATCATATCGCGGGCCTCTTCGTGCGCGAGGATGGGACATGGGAGACCATTGAGCCATGGCCCATAGCGCTTATGAAGGGTGAGGAACAATGAACGTCATCTGGCAAGATATTACCTGGGATGTCGCCCGAGCCGGAGGCTTCACCTCCTATATACTGCTCACGCTGGCAGTGTTTGTGGGACTCGCGCTCTCTACACAGGCGCAGTCACGCACCCACTGGCCGCGCTTGATCAATAGCGAACTACATAACTTTCTCACGTTACTCAGCACAACCTTCCTGGGCATTCATATCGCGGCCGTGTGGATCGATCCCTTTACCCACTTCGGTTGGCGCGAGATCTTGCTTCCATTCGCCAGTCATTATCGTCCGCTCTGGATGGCCCTGGGCATCATTGGCCTGTACCTTGGCCTGGCGATTGGCCTGAGCACCTTGCTTCGCCCTCGCATTGGTTATACATGGTGGAAGCGTCTGCACGTCCTCACTCTGGCCATCTTCGTGCTCGCCGGCGCCCATGGCATCATGACCGGTAGCGACACTCACGCCACCTGGGCTATGGGCATCTATGTTGCCAGCTTTCTCCTGGTAACTCCCCTCCTCTCTCGCCGCATTCTTGCGGGCAAGAAAAAGAGCAAACGCGCGCTAAAGCATAGAGCCACTACCACACAAGATACTCCTGCCATGTCGCAACAAAAGGAACACTCGCTCCCGACCCGGGGCGTGGCTATCCATCAACCGTGAAAGTGTCCATCCTCTATCGTCTCGGCTCGCAAGCTCGCCTGTTTGTAAGTATAAGGGATGGGCGTATGCCGCGGAGGAATCGCCCGTGCCACACGCCCATCCCTCATATATGTCTCTGAGAGCCTATTTCTGCTTAGAGAGCAATCTGCTGGAGATCAACCGAGGGGCCAGCGCAGCGGGGGCCTTCGGAGGTCCACAGCAGGCGATCAATGCACATCTGGCGCACCTGCATCTGCGCATCCCAGGCGTGATACACGATATACTCCGTCCGTCCATCGGGACCTAGCACAATCGAGTGATGTCCAGGACCACGCACTTTTCCTGGCACACTACGCAGCACGCGCGCCTCGCTGCCCTCGCCCGTATAGGGACCGCGCACGCTGCTGCTGATAGCGTAATCTACCCCGTAGTTCTCGGTCATAAAGCTGGAGCCGCTATAGAAGCAGTAGTAGCGGCCAGCGTGCTTGCGTACACAGGGACCCTCCAGGGTGTGCCAATCGGCAGTGACACCATAGTGGGGCATGGAGCGCTGAGCCTCGAAGAGCGTCCAGTCATGACGTGCGCGCAAGACGGTTGTCTCCTCGCCAGCCAGGCGCGTCATCGTCGCTAAACGATCTATGACCAGCGCGGTCCCCTGGTGATAGCCATGCTCGGTATCGAGAAAGTCGCGAGCATAGAAGAGATACCACTGGCCGTCGTCGTCACGAAAGGGGTGAGCATCAATACAGAAGGGTTGAATTCGCGGATCGACCAGGGGCCTACCTGTATCTTGATATGGCCCCACAGGGGACTCGCTCGTTGCCACGCGCAGTTGGTGGCGCAGCCCTTTGCCAATCGAATAATAGAGGTAGAATTTCCCTCCATCATAGGCAACCTCTGGCGCCCAGAAGTCGTCTCCCAGCTCGGCAGGAGGCGGTATCAGCGCGCCTCCACAAGCCTGCCAGTGCACAAGGTCATTCGAGCGCAGGACCGGAAAAATATTGCCGTTCGCCTCGCGTTTCTGACCACCAGTGCCAAAGGCATAATACTGGCCCTCCCACTTCAGCACGAAGGGATCTGGCATATCTCCCTGCCAGACAGGATTGGTATAGTGCGTATCCACAAATAGTATCCTCTAAATTTTTCTTCTATTGGCTAATTGTAGCATACATCGAGTGGGACTGTTGAGGAGCTTTACAATCTTCCTCATACCACTTACCACCTACAAACCCGTGCCAAAACGCGATACAATATACGAGTATCTATACATATTATCGAAAGGGATAAAATATGTCTGAGACCACAGAGAACCTGCTTCAGCAAATGACGCTCCAGGAGAAGGTCGCCATGCTCGCTGGCGCCGATATGTGGCATACCATTGTCAATGATCGACTGAGCATCCCCGCGTTAAAAGTGAGCGATGGTCCTAACGGCGCTCGAGGTGGGGCCATGCAGGGAGGCGTCACCGCCGCCTGCTTCCCTTGCGGGGCCAATCTCGCGGCGACCTGGGATACCGCCCTGGTCGAACGCGTTGGGCAGGCGCTGGCCCAGGAGACAAAGAGCAAGGGGGCTCGCGTCTTGCTGGCTCCTACGGTAAATATCCACCGCACTCCCATTGGCGGACGTAATTTTGAAAGCTTCTCCGAGGACCCTTACCTCACAGCCAGGATGGCTGTGGCCTACATTCGCGGCATCCAGAGCCAGGGCGTCGGCGCAACCGTCAAACACTATGCCGGTAACGAGTCAGAGTTCGAGCGCTACAGCATCAGCACTGAGGTTGATGAGCGCACGCTACGCGAGATCTATCTTCCTCCCTTTGAGGCCGCCGTTCGTGAGGCCAACACCTGGGCCGTCATGGCCTCCTACAATCTCGTCAATGGTGTCGCTGCCAGCGAGCATCCAGAACTCCTGCAAAGCATCCTGCGCGATGAGTGGGGCTTTGATGGCGTAGTGATGTCCGACTGGTTTATGTCGGTCAAGAGCACCGCCGCCTCCGTGAACGCGGGCCTTGACCTGGAGATGCCAGGTCCCGGGCTGTGGCGTGGCGAGAAACTGCTCCAGGCCGTCAAGGATGGCGAAGTCACAGAAGAAACCATCGATAAGAGCGCCCTCCGGCTCCTAAACTTGCTGGAGAAAGCCGGAAAGTTCGCGCAGCCCGAGGAGGAGCCAGAGCAGGCGATTGATCTGCACGAGCACCGCGCCCTGATTCGCAAGGCCGCCGCCGAGGGCATGGTCCTGCTGAAGAATGAGCAGAACGCGCTACCACTCCAGCGCGAGGCGCTACGCTCCATCACCATTATCGGGCCAAACGCCAAAGAGGCCCAGATTATGGGCGGTGGTAGCGCCCAGGTCAATCCACACTACCGGGTCTCGTCCTTCGAAGGCGTCCTCGCCAAACTGGGCGAGGGGATAGAGGTTGGCTATGAGCAGGGCTGCACCAGCCACAAGCTACTACCTCTCCTTGATACTCAGTTCCTCGTTAATGAGGAAGGGGCCGAGCATGCTTTCTCGCTAGCATATTTCAACACAGCAACGCCGGAGGGCACACCTGTCCAGCAAGAGCAGCTTGAGACAAGCGAGCGTATATGGTTTGGTCCGCTGCCCGAGGGCATCGATCCCCAGCGCTTCGCCGTGCGCGCTACGGGGCGCTTCGTGGCCCAGGCGACCGGTACCTATACCTTCAGTCTCGTCAGCGCGGGTTTGAGCCGCCTCTTCATTGATGGAGTGGAAGTCATTGATAATTGGACCAGCCCGACGCCCGGCGACAGCTATTTTGGCATGGGAAGCACTGAAGTACGACAGCGTGTGGAGATGCAGGCGGGGCAGGCATATGATCTCGTGCTTGAATTTGGCAAAAGCGCGAACACCATGGCGTCTGCCGTACGCCTGGGCTGCCTGCCACCACTTCCCGAAGACATGATCGGGCGAGCCGCCGCCCTGGCCGCTCAGGCCGACATCGCGCTAGTGTTCGCGGGCTTAAATGGCGAGTGGGAGAGCGAGGGCTTCGACCGCGCCGCTATGGAGCTGCCAGGCGAACAGAATGAGTTGATTGCGCGGGTCGCGGAAGCCAACCCCAATACCATCGTGGTGCTCAATGCGGGTACGCCCAACGCCATGCCCTGGCTAGAGAAGGTCGCAGCAGTCGTACAGGCCTGGTATCCGGGTCAGGAGTGCGGCAACGCCATCGCTGATGTCCTCTTTGGCGATGTGAATCCCTCGGGCAAGCTGGCACAGACCTTCCCCGTACGCCTGGAGGACAACCCTGCCTATATCAACTATCCCGGCGAGAACGGGAAAGTACATTATGGCGAGGGACTCTTCGTTGGCTATCGCTATTACGATAAAAAGAAGGTCACACCCCTCTTCCCATTTGGCTACGGCCTCTCTTACACCAGCTTCGCCTATGGTCCACTGAAGCCAAGCGCCGGGGCGATAGGCGCCAGCGCCAGTCTCCAGGTCTCGCTGGACATCACCAATACAGGCGAGCGAGCCGGTAAAGAGATCGTGCAGCTCTATGTGCGCGACATCAAGGCGAGCCTGCACCGCCCCGAGAAGGAGCTCAAGGCCTTCACCAAGGTCGATCTCAACCCCGGCGAGACGCAGACTGTCACCCTGGAGATCGGGCGTGAAGCCCTGGCCTACTTCGATGACAAAGCCCATCAATGGGTGGCCGAGGCTGGCACCTTCGAGGTCCTGGTCGGCGCATCCTCCCAGGATATCCGTGGCACCGTTACCTTCGAGCTAACCGAAACCAGCCGCTGGTTATAGAGAATACCTATATCACAGAGGGGTAAAGGGTATAGTACCGGGTTGCCTGAGGCGGCCCGGCACTATACCCTTTACCCTCTGTGGTACTAATTACAAAGCAACGTCTACGTCCTGAACAAAGATTATCTCCCAGGGCTTTGCCAGCAGGTCCGCTGCTCGCTCGCGCAGAGCCTGGAAATGCTGACTGGCACCGTGGACCTCAACGGCGGCGCGATCCTGGTAGCGCTCAACGATGTGAAAGGTTGTCTCACCGTCACGGTTCCCCTGGAAGACGTCGTAGCGCAGACAACCTGGCTCCTGGCGCGAGGCAGCCGCGACAGTTTGCAGTTGCTGGCGTGTGTTCTCTACCTGATCTGGTTTTGGGGTGATCGTAGCAAGAATATTGACAGAAGTACTCAAAACCTGTTCCACCTTCTATTCGAACGCGGCATAGCCGCCATCGGTCATCACAATACTACCATTGATCGCGCGGGCCTCATCCTGGGCCAGGAGCACCACAGCATCGGCGATCTCCTTAGGCGTTTGCAGTTTACCGCTCATCTCCTTGCGCGCCAGGGCATCAATAATGCCAGCACCACGATAGCCTTGAATGATAGGGGTATCGACGACGCCAGGTGCCACACCCACTACACGAATACCAAAGGGAGCCAGTTCCAGAGCCGCAGACTGCGTCATCATCTTCACAGCGCCCTTGGCGGCATGATAGCTATTGACATCCTCCCCCCAACTCAAGCCGGGGATTCCTCGAGTCACCTCGAGGGTTTCCTGCTTCGCGGAGCCTTGCCAGAACGAGACAACACTCATCCGTGTTGGGAAGTTGGGAAGAATCGAGCAAAGGAGCGGAGCGTATGCCAAAATTACCCGGTCATGTCCTCATTTGGTCTCCTGAGGGCAGCATTTATGAACTTCATGCCCCTGCTTGCCCACCCGTGCAGTTCGTATCAGGAATCGAGGAGTCGTGGTTCTTCTGGTTAACGACGCATACTGCTTTCTCTTTCGGCTGGGGCAAAACCACCCCGCTCTCCGCGTGGGCGCACAGGCATCACGAGGCCGTCGCCTGGCTCTCTCTGGAGGCGTTGGACAACGATCCGACGCGCTTTTGGGTCTCACTGATCGCGGCTCTACGCAGGTGTTGGCCTGAGATTGGAGCGCGCGCGCTCGCCTTGCTGCAAGCTCCTGGATCTCTTTCTCCTGGCTTGACGATGCTCCTCAATGAGATGGCTGGCATGCATGGAGAAACCTCGCCCATTTTACTGATCCTGGATGATTATCATGTGATCAACGAGTCAACCATTCACACATCCCTGACCTTCTGGATGAGCATCTGCCGTCTCATGTGCATCTGGTACTGGCCAGTCGCGTGGACCCGGATCTTCCCCTTTACCGCTTTCGGGCACGCGGCCACCTGGGTGAAATTCGAGATACTGATTTGCGCTTTACACGACTGGAAAAAGGCGAGGTGCGCAAGGCCGCATACTACTATCAGCAGGGCCTTACCTACGTTGATGAAGACCAGGAGTTTTCCCGCCAGCATTTGTTCTTAGAAACAGGGGAGCCAGAGCCTTTCTTTCCTTCATCGACCTATCATAACCTTGCGCGTCTGGCCTATGAACGCAATGAATTAAGAGACGCACAGCGTTATCTGTCGCAAGCACTGGCTTTAAGAGAAAAGCCGGAAGAGGCAGTTCACCTTCTGGCATCAGGGGCACTCATCCAGGCCCGCCTACTATATGCTTCTGGAGAGACCGCCCAGGCTCTGGATACGCTCTCGCAATGGGAGATGCACACACCCTTTCCCTGGTCTGTGAGAGCCATCCGCGCCTGCCGGGCCCGACTGCACCTGGCAGATGGCGATCTCTCCGCAGTCGAACAATAGGCGCAGGAAAAGCAACAGGCTGATTTGTCCCAGGTACCCAAACAGGAGGAGCTCCCCTTCTTGCGCCAGCAGGAAGAAGCCCTGCTTCTCATGCGTTTGCACATTGCGCAGAAACGAGGGAAAACTGCATTGCAAGCATTGGCCCCCTGGAAAGAGAAGGCCCAGGCTCAGGGACGCAAACGGAGCGTTCTGGAAATCCAGATTCTGGAGGCCCTGGCTCATTCTGTCAGCCAGGAGCACAGTCAGGCCAAATCCTCTCTCATGCAGGCGGTAAGACTGGCTCACCCTGAAAACATGCAACGCCTCTTTCTGGATGAAGGCCCAGCGATGGAAACCCTGCTGAAAACGCTGCTGCCAGCGCTCCACGAGACATCCCTGATCTCCTTTGTGCGTACCCTCTTACACGCCATTGCCCTGGAACGCGCTCTCTTGTATACGGAGGAGACATCGCATGCCAGGAAGGGCTCCTTGCTGCTGGAGCCGCTGAGTTCGCAGGAGCAACGGGTCTTGCGTCTGCTGGTCGCCGGGCGATCGAATCCAGAGATCGCCCGTGAACTGGTGATCTCGCTTAATACCGTGAAAACCCATGTCCAAAGCCTCTATGGCAAGCTGAACGTCCACAGCCGTGTCGAGGCCAGTGAGGCGGCGCGGCGCCTGTCCTTGCTCTAGTTTCCCTTTCTCTTCCCTCACCCGCTCACAATCACCCCATGGGGTGATCTCTCCTCGCCCGCTGGCGCTTTATACTTTAATCATCTTGAACGAAGGAGGAACGCTCCATAGATGCGATACCGCATCATCATCGAAGGGCATCTCGACCTGTCCTGGCAAGAATGGTTTGAGGATCTTGAGATTATCCCATAAGCACCTGACAAAACAGTGCTCTGCGGATCACTGCTCGATCAAGCGGCACTCTATCGGGTTCTGCTCAAGATCAACAGTCTGGGTTTGACCTTGCTCTCTCTGGAGACAAGTGAGGCTGCGGAGGCGCAAGAACAGTCTGTGCGGGATACTGACCACCCCAATGCAGCAGCATCGAAGCAGTAGGATAAGCTTTAGCATCTGCTTTTTCTGCGGTCATTTCGTGATTCCAACGAAGTACCTTTCATTCATCTTTAGTGTCAATTTTACATGTGCCAGGAAAAGGAAAGAGAAATGTCGCATATCACATTAACCGATTTTGTCGAGACAACATTCAAGAAGTTCAACATTCCAGGCGTTGCCGTTGGGGTGTGGTTGGACGGTAAGGAGATCTATGCCTGCTACGGAGTGACAAGCGTCGATAATCCACTCCCCATCGATCAGAACACTCTGTTTGCTCTGGGTTCGATCACGAAGTCCTTTACGGCAACCACGCTCATGCGTCTGGTCGCAGAGGGGAAGGTCGAGCTGAACGCGCCGGTACGCCGTTATATCCCAGAGCTTCAGCTGAAGGATACACAGGCCGCAGACAAAGTCACGGTGCTGAACCTGCTCAACCACACCTCCGGACTAGACTGGAGGGCCAACGCCGACACCGGTGAAGGGGACGACGCCCTAGAGCGCTATGTGGCGAAGATGGCTGAGGTTGATCTGATCGCGCCGCTTGGTAGCCGGGTCTCCTACAGTCAGGCGGGGTACAACCTGCTCGGACGCCTCATCGAGAAAGTCACGGGCCAGACGTTCGAGCAGGCCGTTGCTTCGCTCGTCTTCGAGCCACTGGGACTGTCGCACAGTTTCTTCGCGCGCGATGACATCATGACCCGGCGGTTCGCGGTCGGACACGACCGCAGCCAGGGCGACACTCTGTCCATTGCGCGTCCGTGGCGGCATTCGCGCGGCGACAACCCTGGTGGGGGCATCGCATCCTCGACAGCAGACCTGCTGCGCTGGGGTCGGTTCCATCTTGGTGACGGCCACACAGAAAGCGGCATCCAGGTGCTCCCCACACATGTGCTGCATCAGATGCAGGATTCCACGGCTGAGTTGCGAGCGAGTACCCTTGGCGACGCTATTGGCCTCTGCTGGTTCCTGCGCAACGTGGACGGCGTGCGCACCGTCGGGCACGGCGGGTCGGCAAACGGCCAGTTCTCCGAGCTGCTTATCGTCCCTGAGCGCAACTTCGCCGTCATCTCGCTGACCAACGCTGGCCCGGATGGCATCCCCTTCAATCAGGAAGTCGTTCGCTGGGCGCTTGAGAACTACCTGGGGATCATCGACCGCGACCCGGAGCCAATCTCGTTTGATGCGGCGCGAGCCCAGGAGATTGTCGGCAGCTACGAGAACGAGATGATGACGTTTACCATTGACACAATTGGGGCTGGACTCAGGCTCGAGGTGTTGATAAAACCGGAGATCCGTGCGGCTGCCAACCAGGAACTGCCCCAGGACTACGCGCCGTTCGCTTTCGGTCTGCTGGCAGGCTCCAAAGATGAGTACATCATCACCGACGGCGCTCTCAGGGGGCAACGCGGCTTCTTCACCCGCGATAAGAGTGGCACGGTCGTAGGAGTAGACCTCGCTGGTCGCTTATTCAGTCGGGTCCAATAGTCTGGGTCTGCGAGGAACAGAACAGACAGGTCTCACCGTCATTGCGGAGACCCTGCCCGCCGTCCTGCTCAGTTCATTTGCCGGGGTCTTCGTCGATCGCTGGAATCGCCGCTGGACCATGCTGACCGCCGATCTCTTGCGAACCACCGTGCTCTTCCTCATGCTGCTGGTGCATAGCGCGGATCTGCTCTGGCTCATATACGTAACGCTCGCAGCGCAGGCGACCATCTCGCAGTTCTTTACTCCTGCATCGATGGCACTCATCCCATCGCTGATCGAAAAAGAGCACCTGCTGACTGCGAACTCGCTCTCATCGCTCGGTCAAGCAGTGACCCGCTTGATCGGGCCGCTGCTTGGCGGGGTCCTTTTCACCGTGCTGGGGCTCACCGGTTCCGTGCTGGCGGATAGCGCGACCTATGTATTTTCCGCAGTGATGCTTCTGCTCATTGCGCTTCCCGCGTTGGCATCTCTCAGCGCAGGGGCAGAGCAAAAAGAGCGCATTTCGGTCGCATTTTCGGCACTCTCCAAGCCGTCACATCGCTCGCGATGCTCATCAGTATAACTCTGAGCAGCAGTCTCGGCGATCGCCTGGGAGTCGTCCCCTGGATGACCATCTCGGGAGCGCTGATCCTGTTGTCAGGCTTCATAGCACTCCTCACCCTCCGCCAGGCCCGCCTCCCTCAGCTGGAGAAGCAGGCAGCAGAGGAGAAGAAAGAGCTGGTTCCTGCAAACTAATCTCGAAGGAGAGTGGCGAAATCGCCACTCTCCTTCATAAATTTGAGTTCTGATGATGTGGCTGATGTTCCGAGCTTGTTCAATGCGCCAGGTCGCGATATTACTACAGCCAATAGCGCGCGCTTTTCCGGCTTTGACAAGTCGATCAAACGTAGCCAGTGTTTCCTCCAAAGGCGTTTGGCGATCATAGATGTGAGCATAATTAATAGAGATCAATGAAGTCTGTACCCAGGCGTGCTAAGCTGCCCTCAACCGCTTTTTCAAGCGTCTGAGCAGAGAGCCCTTCTCTGTCCTCAAATCCTCCGTCTGGGAAAGCTGGTCTTGCCCCAACCTTTGTAGCCAGGACGATCTGGTCGCGATTTTTGCGGTCTTTCATTGTGCTGACCCCACCACATGCACATCCCTTACCTTCTAAGGCTCGGTTATATGAGCAACTGTGCGTTGATTAAACTACATAATGTTGCTAAACTAAGTGTAGGAGTAGGGTGGAGGGATATCACAACATAGATATTCCCCTGGCTCTGCGCCTGCGCTTCTCAACCGCTGGCTCCCTTGGCGTCACAGAGTGGTGGCTGGAACAACACCAGTCTCTCCCTATACAGGAAGTAGCATACAAGCTCCAACATCTACTACTACGCGTCATGAAAGAGACAACAGCCTGAACGTAAAAAACACACATTTGCAGAGAGGAGACGCAACTATGTATCTCACGCGACACCTTACCCCCCAGGGCATACGCTGGGCCAGGGATGGTCACGTCATCGTCGAGACCTTTAGCCTTAGCTCCTTACTCAGTCTCTCGGCGAAGGATATGCTCGCTACTCTAGAGGGACTCTCCACTGGCGAAGACCTGAAGGAACACCTGCTGGCGCCAATCGAGTCAGAGCAGGAGGTCTGGGCCAGTGGTGTCACCTATTTACGCAGTCGCGAGGCACGCAAGCTTGAGTCTGAAGTAGGGGATGTCTATGAGAAAGTCTATGACGCCACACGACCAGAGCTCTTCTTCAAAGCCCTGGGCTGGCGCGTTCAGGGCGAGCAGCAGCCACTACGCATTCGCCGCGATAGCGATTGGAATGTGCCGGAGCCAGAACTGGTGCTGCTCCTCAATAGCCAGATGGAGATTGTCGGTTACTGTGCTGGCAACGACATGTCCTCGCGCAGCATCGAGGGTGAGAATCCGCTCTATCTGCCCCAGGCCAAGGTCTACAACGGCTCATGCGGGCTTGGACCAGGCATCTTGCTGGCGAGCGCCGATCAGATGCGCTCTCTGCCCATCGCGCTCTCTATTTATCGCAACGGCACATTGATCTTTCACGATGAGGTAAGCACCGTACAGATGAAGCGCACGCTTGAGGAACTCGCCAGTTATCTGGGACGGGAGTTAGCCTTCCCTCGCGGTGCCTTCTTGATGACTGGGACTGGCATCGTACCTC
Organism: Ktedonobacter sp. SOSP1-52; assembly: GCF_016587395.1. NCBI lineage: Bacteria > Bacillati > Chloroflexota > Ktedonobacteria > Ktedonobacterales > Ktedonobacteraceae > Ktedonobacter > Ktedonobacter sp. SOSP1-52. Next base: position 351,029 of record NZ_BNJH01000005.1, on the reverse strand, counting down.
CCGACCAATTTTCGCTGCAACCTGGCGACCAGGTACACATCCAGGTTGGCGGTTTAGCCCTGCATAATCCAGTGGCATAGAGAAGAAGATTGCCGCCCTGAACATGCAGTCCAGGGCGGCATTACTCTCTACTCTACCTCTACATTAACGCCACGCCAAAAAGCGACGTAATCCTTGATCTGCTTAGCCGCATCCTTGGGTGCGGGATAGTACCAGGCAGCATCCTTATTCGTCTTGCCATCTACCTCGACCGAGTAATAGCTGGCCTCGCCCTTCCAGGGGCAAGTTGTATGCGTACCACTCTCCTTCAAGTATTCACGCTTGACAGCATCGAGGGGAAAATACTGATTCCCTTCCACGACGACGCATTTATCGCTCTCCGCCAGCGTGACACCATTCCAGGTGGCCTTAACCATAAACTCTCTACACTTTCTAGCACGAGGTTCGTGCGTAAACGTTGTCCCTTCTCTAATAGACGATGCTACGATAGGGAACTGGGTAATTCATGAAGCTACAAAGGTGATAGGTAGCGACTGAATGACAAAGACGACGCCAGCTCGCACCGTGATAGGAAAATCCGGGACGCGCTGGATGTTCTTCAACTGGGTCAGCATCATCGGGAGGACAATCCTGGCCTCCAGACGGGCCAGGGGCGCACCGATGCAGAAGTGAATACCGTGTCCGAAGCCAAGATGGCGGTTGGGCTCGCGTTGAATATCAAAGCGATTGGGATCAGGAAACTGCTCTGGATCGCGGTTGGCCGAGGCCAGCCAGGGCAGAACGATAGAGTTAGCAGGAATACGCTGCCCACCAAGCTCCACCTCGGTCGTGGTGCGACGGAAGAGGAACCAGACTGGCGCGAGATAGCGTAGAACCTCTTCAATCGCCGCTGGCATCAAAGCTGGCTCCACAATCAGGCGCTGCATCGCCTCGGGATTCTCGGTAAAGCAGAGAATAGCGTTAGCAATCAGGTTCTTGGTCGTCTCCTGGCCAGCCGCCAGCAAGAGCAGGCAGAAGTTCACCAGTTCATCCTCACTCAAGTGCTCGCCATCGATCTCGGCCCTACTCAAGGAAGTAATTAAATCTTCGCGCGGTGAACGCCTGCGCTCAGCCAGGAGCCCCGCAAAGTAATCATACATCTGCTGACCCATTGCCTGGCGAGCGCGCAGCGCCTCCTCACGTGAGTTCACCTGCTCAGTTGGCTCAGAGATAGCCCAGCGACGAAAGATATCCCAGTCCTCGCGTGGCACGCCCAGCATCTCCGCGATGACTTTGGCCGGGAGAGGAAAGGCGATATCTGAGACCACGTCCATCTTGCCCAGGGACAGAGCCTCGTCCAATATCTCCTGCGTAATTTGCGCTACCAAGCCATCCAGGCGCGACACCGCGCGGGGCGTAAAGGCTACGTTAACCAGGTTGCGCAGCTTGCGGTGGTCTGGGGGATCTTTCGCCACAACCGTATCACGCAGGAAGGAGTCCTCCGAGAAGCCCGGCACGGCCTCAGAGGAGAAGTGCTGGTAATCGGTAACCACCTTCTGCACATCTGCGTAACGAAAGACCTGCCAGAGATGCGTCTGCTCATCCTGGTAGACAGGACTGGAGGTCCGCATCTGCTCAAACCAATCATAACTTTGAAGGATTTCTGTGAGCGTATTCACACGAAAAGGGGCGAAGCCACGTGCGCCACGATGAGTTTGTGGTTGTTGCATCTATCAACCTTTCTAAGCTGCATTGCACATACTTGTCAAACGCTGATTCCACTGTCATTCTCTGACCAACCAGTTCAGATTGTAGGCATCACTGTCGCCATTTGTCAAAGTGAGCAACATCAATAGTATCCAGATGAAACTAAACTGTTCTGGCCCTCTAGCTGCACGAAAAATGGCCAGCTAGAGGGCCAGCAATTCTCTCATGTCAATTGTCGAGGAAGCCATCAAGCTAGAGAAAGCTCATTTAAGCGGTCGCCTCCGTCTCCTCGTAGCGGCCACCCAGGTGCTTGGCGAGGAATCGCTCCGCCGCGATGTAGAACTTGATGCGGTTCTCGGGTTTGGCAAAGCCATGCCCCTCATCCGGGAAGAGCATATATTCATAGCTAATGCCCTTCTCCTTCATGGCGGCGACGATCTGCTCTGATTCGGCCTGCTTCACGCGGGGATCATTGGCACCCTGCGCGATAAGCATGGGAATCTTGATCTGATCGGCCTTGAAGAGCGGCGAGCGCGACTTCAGGAACTCCTCCTCGGTATCGGGGTTGCCCACGCGCATATGGAAGTTCGCCAGGAAGGTCGACCAGTAGGGCGGTATGGTCCGAATCAGCGTGATAAGGTTGCTGGGTCCTACGATATCGACAGCGCAGCAGAAGAGGTCTGGCGTAAAGGTTGCTCCGGCAAGGGCGGCATAGCCGCCGTAGGAACCACCATAGATCGCAACCTTCGCGGGATCGGCAATGCCCTGCTCAATGGCCCAGTGCACGGCATCCACCAGGTCATCATGCATCTTAGCGCCCCACTCTTTATTGCCCGCGTTCAGAAACTCCTTGCCATAGCCAGTCGAGCCTCGATAGTTGACCTGCAAGCAGGCATAGCCTCGATTAGCCAGCCATTGGGCCTCGGGACGATAGCCCCAGCCATCACGCGCCCAGGGACCACCATGCACATTGAGCACCAGGGGCAAGGGCTTTTGTGACTCGCCTGCTGGCAGCGTCAGGTAGCCATGAATGGTGAGGCTATCGCGAGCCTTAAAGCTCACTGGCTGCATCTGGGCCAGCGTGTAGTTGCTCAGCTCTGGCTGGTTGGTAAAGAGGAGGCGCCCACTCTTGCTAGCACGATCATAGACATAGTAGGCCACAGGGCCATCATCCACGATGTAGCCCACAATCCAGATCTGATCATTGTCATCACGGCTGATGATGGAGATATCGCCTGCCTGTAGCTCACGCAGCAGCTTGAAGTCCTCTTGCAAGGCCGAATCAAGCACGGTCCACTCCACGCGATCACGATTGAAGGCCACAGCCTGGATCTCGTAGGTATCGTGATGGATCATGATGCTGTCGACGTCATACTGCGCATCCTCCGCCAGTACACTCACATCTCCGCTATCGAGTGCGAGTTTGACCAGGCGCGAGGCGTTGGCGTTTCGTGAATCCTCCAGGTAGAGAGCGTTTCCATCCAGGGTAAAGCCAACGGGACCACTTGTGAGCGCGTCTTCAGAGGTCCACGAGGCAAGCTTGCGCCACTCGCTCTCCTCCTGCTCACGTACCAGCAGTTCGCTGCCGCCATCTGGAAGAGTGACGACCGCGCCACGCACCTTAAACTGTGTATCAATCACCCAGCTCGCGATATTGCCGGGATTCTTGGCCACTAGCTTTAACTCGCCCGAGGCGAGATCGAGATGATAGACGTCATGAACCTGGGGATTCTCTTTATTTAGCGCGACCAGTAACTCATGGGGGAAATGCTTATCGTGGCCAGTCAGGCGGGCCTGGACATTCGCAAAGGGAGTCAGATCGCGTGTCTCGCGCGTCTCCACATTCGTCAGGTAGAGGCGCCAGTTCTCATCGCCACCAGCATCCTGAATATAGCCGATATGCTTGTTATCGGCTGCCCAGAAATAAAAGCGTATACCGCGCTCTGTATCTTCGGTCACTGGCTGATAATCATCGCCCTCCAGCGACCCCACCCAGACATTCAGGACATTGTTCACGGGCGCCAGGTAAGCCAGGCGTTTGCCATCGGGCGAGATCTGGGGGCTGGCTTTGACTGGATTGCCAAAGAGGACCTTGCGTGGAATAAGCTTTGTTGTAGCATTATTTGTCATACAGTTCCCTTTCAACTAGACAAACTATCTCTGAAGTAACCAGAGCTACGCCTGACCATATTCAAACAGGGCAAAGATCTCGGCAGCCTGGCCAACATGTTCTTTCCCATGGTCTATAAAGTATACGATAGGGGCGGAGGTTGGTTGTTGGACCTCTTCTAACGCCTGCTCGGTAATATGCCACACGTTTTCAGCAAAGCTCCAACGTCCCACTCTTGGGGCCACTTCCCATCGCTCTTCGCCCAGGCGTTGCGCATACCAGTGCAAGTCCAGTAAGACAGTGGTCAGCCTCTCTCTATCCATTTGAGCGGCGTTATAGTGGTCAGCCAACAACTGGTAAGCTCTTTCAAGCTGGGAAAGCATCGTAGGAATATTAGGTCGCTCAAGTTTCATTAAATATTTATCCCTTGTATCTTTTTTTGATAGGCATACATAGAAGTATCTTACCATCAAATGGAGGCGGATTTTTCTCCGCCAGCATTTTTTTGTTCAAAGTGCACAAAAAACGAGTAGCTATAGAGCCAGGCTCTAGCATATAATGACAGCAGAGATAATTTTTCCCAATGGCAGAGGACGCTGTAAGCCTACGCTTACAACGTTTTTTCTATGCCAAAAGGATAGACGTACTTATATTTACACATCTGTATACCCGTAAAGGAAGGTCCTTCTTCAATGGCAACCGATACTGTCGTTGTTTCTGATCTTGAGAAGCCAATTGAGACACACGGTATTGAACGTGTGTCTCCTCAAGCGCGTGCGCACGTTCGCATTTTTGACAACTTTACCATGTGGCTCTCGGCCAACCTGGTTATTTCAACCGTCGCCCTGGGCGGCCTGGCAATCCCTATCTTCAAGTTAGGCTTCTGGGATGGGCTGGCCATTATCGTCCTTTTCAACATTCTAGGCGTCTTGCCGGTCGCGTTCTTCTCGACGCTGGGTCCCAAGCTGGGCCTGCGCCAGATGACGATCTCCCGCTTCTCCTTTGGCTGGGTCGGCGCCATCATCATGGCCCTCTTCAATGTCGCGGCCTGTATCGGCTGGTCGGCCGTGAACGTTATCGTCGGTGGTCAGCTCGTCTCCGCCTTAAGCAAGGGCGCGGTACCTGCCTGGGTGGGCATCGTCGTCATTGCTGCACTGACGACTGTTATCAGTATTTACGGTTACAAATATGTCCATCGCTATGAGCGCTTCGCCTGGATTCCCATGGCTATTATCTTTGCGCTCCTGGCGATTATTGGCGGTCCCAAGACCACTATTGTGCCAACGCCAGCGATGAGCCTGGCCTGGGTCGCGGGTCTCCTCTCCTTTGGTGGCGCGATCTATGGCTTCGCGACTGGCTGGACCTCATACGCCGCTGACTACAATGTGAACCAGCCTGAAGAGACCTCGGCCGCGCGCGTCTTCTGGCTGACCTTCCTGGGCGTAACCATCCCTTGTATCCTGCTCGAGACCCTGGGGCTGGCCCTGAGCACAGCCACAGCCTATGCGGGAAAAGAGGGTGGCGATCTCCTGGCCGCCGTCCTCCAGCCCCTGGGTGGCTTTGGAACCTTCCTGCTAGCGCTGCTCACGTTGAGCGTCGTAGCCAACAATATTCCCAATGATTATAGCCTGGGTCTGACCATGCAAGTACTGGGCAAGGGCTTCCAGAAGATCAATCGCGCCATCTGGACTCTGATTGGCGCCGTCATCTACATCGCGATTGCTATTCCTATCGCAGGGAACTATAGCAGCGCCCTGGACAACTTCCTCCTCCTCGTCGCCTACTGGCTGGGTCCCTGGGCGGTTATCCTCTTCCTGGAGGATCGCCTCTTCCGCCGTGGCAAGTACAATGTGGATGACTGGAATACGGCCAGCAAGCTTCCAATTGGCTGGGCCGCGCTGGTCTCCATGGCCCTCGGCCTGGTAGGCGTCTATCTGGGCGCCTCGCAGCTGCTCTTCACCGGCCCCCTGGCTCAGGCCCTGGGCGGTGCAGATGTTGGTTTTGAGCTGGGCGTCGTCTTCGCCTGTATCGCGTACCTGATCCTGCGCCCCCTGGAGCTAAAGCAGAGCAAGCGCTAGGCGAGGAACTAATCTCACGTTCTCGACCGACGCTGCTAAATACCCATAAAGGGCACAGGGGCACGCGCCTACATATGATGGTACCATTATATGTAGACGCACATACTTTACAGCACAGCGTCGGCCACTTGTGCTCATACGCACAGAGACAGGTGGTAATTTTCTGGATGCCGCACTGGCTTACAGGAAACTACCACCTGTCTCTCTTTGTACAGACTAGAGAGGATTTGAGTATCTAATGCAATACGATATACTCATTCGCGGAGCGCGCCTACACAGACATGAGGATCTTGTGGATATCGCGGTCAAGGATGGCCTCTTTGCGCGGATAGGGACAAACCTGGATGCCGCTCAGGCAGCACGAGCCATCGAGGCCGAAGGCAGGCTGGTCTCACCGCCTTTTATTGATGCGCATGTGCACCTGGATGCCGTACTCACAGTCGGCCAGCCGCGCTATAATGCCTCGGGGACACTACTTGAGGGCATTCAGATCTGGGGTGAGCGCAAAGGCAGCTTGACTGTTGAGGATGTTAAGCGCCGCGCCCTGGAAGAGATTCGCTGGGAGGTCGCGCAAGGAACGCTCTATATCCGCAGTCATGTCGACGTGTGCGACCCCAATTTGACGGCTCTGAGAGCGTTACTAGAGGTACGTGAAGAAGTCCGCGATATCTGTGAGCTACAACTGGTGGCTTTTCCCCAGGATGGCATCTTCTCCTTCCCCGAGGGACCGCAACTCATGCGTCGAGCCATGGAGCTAGGTTGCGATATCGTGGGTGGCATTCCGCATCATGAGTGGACGCGCGATATGGGCGTTGAGGATGTCCATTATGTCTTCAAGCTCGCCAAAGAGTTCAACCGCGACATTGACTGCCACTGCGACGAGACGGACGATCCTCACTCGCGCTTTACCGAAGTCATGGCCGCGGATACGATGAAGCAGAACTGGCATGGGCGCGTGACCACCAGCCACTGCACCGCCATGCATTCCTACGACAACGCCTACGCCTTTAAGCTGATGGGCCTGCTCAAACGTGCCCAGATGCACGTGATCGCCAATCCCTTTGACAACGTTGTCTTACAGGGGCGTTTCGATACCTATCCCAAACGCCGGGGTATTACACGCGTCAAAGAGCTTCTAGCCAACGGCGTCAACGTCGCCCTGGGGCATGACTCTATCATGGACCCCTGGTTCCCCCTGGGACGTGGGGATATGCTCGCGGCCGCGCAACTGGCGCTCTTTCTCTGCCATATGAGCGGCTACGAAGAGATCAATGACGTCCTGGACCTCATTACAAGCAATGGTGCGAAGGCATTACGCATTGAGGATCGCTATGGGATTGAGGAGGGAAAGCCAGCAGACTTTCTCCTGCTGGATGCGCCTTCCGCCTTTGAGGCCCTGCGTTTGCTGCCACCCCGTCTCTATGTTTTCAAGGGAGGAAGAGAGGTCGCACGAACCACGCCCGGGCAGAGCTATGTTCGACGTGCTTCCGAAGAGGAGGCACAAGCAATCACCTTCCGTCCACTGGCTTAAGCAACGCTCTTTACTCAGATCTCAGGGTAGGAGGTGTAGACGCGTGGTGCGGGCAAATTTGCCCGCACCACGCGTCTACACCTCCTACCCTGAGCACCGCAGGCGCGAAAGGTGAACATTTAAGGTGCCCTCTACCTATAAAGTGGTATACTTGACAATCAAGAAATAGATCAGGTACCATCAAAATGTTTACAGCAATACAATAGTCATAGAGCGCGCAACCTGGAGAAACAACGCTATCTGTAAACGCTTCCGTGGTTGGCGCTTATATTCCTTGCAAAGAAGTGAACTAAATGCCTTTACGTATTATCCAAGTAGGTGTAGGTGGCTGGGGCCACTCCTGGACAAAACTCGTTCTAAACAATGATCTAGATGTAGAACTGGTCGCGTGCGTTGACATGAGCGAGAAAGCTCTACAGCGTGTGCAAGAAGCTTATACCCTACCTGCTCAAGCATGTTTCACTGATCTGAAAGAGGCCTTAAAAGGGGTTGATTGCGACGCGGTACTGGTCACTGCTGGCCTGAACGCTCACGTTCCGCTGGCGCGTATAGCCCTCGAACATAATAAGCATGTACTGGTTGAGAAGCCTTTCGCGCCTACACTGGAAGAGGCCGATTCCCTGGTCAAATTGGCTCGGGAGCGTGGTGTACACCTCATGGTCAGTCAGAACTATCGCTTCCAGCCGACGGTTGCCGCGGTTGATGCTCTCTTGCAAGAGGGGGCGCTGGGAGAGATCTCCACCATTAATATTGATTTCCGTCGCTATGTCAATGTACCTCGCGATGCCTACATCTATTATCGCGCCTGGCAACCGCTCCTGGTCGACATGGCAGTACACCACTTTGATCTGATGCGCAAACTCCTGAAGCAGAAGCCACAGCGCATCACCTGCCACGCCTGGAATACCTCCTGGGACCAGTTCGATGATCCATCCTCGGCTGCCGCCACCATTGAGTTCAGCGGCGGTGCAGTGGTAAATTATCGGGGAAGTTGGGCCAGTACCAGCCCGCAAACTCCCTGGAACGGCGAATGGCGCATCGAGTGCCATAACGGCTCCATTGAGTGGACGGGACGCGGCGACACGCCAGCCGACGACCGCGCTACAGTCTACACCATCGGCGAAGAGGGCGCCAGCCTGGCTTTACCCGAGGTTCCCTACCTCGACCGCCTCGGCAGCCTGGCGACCTTCATCCAGTCCATTGAAAGCGATACCGAGGCCGAGTGCTCCGGACGCGACAATCTTGGCACCCTGGCGCTGATGTTCGCAGCCGTAAAGGCCGCCCAAACCGGCACCCCCCAAAGCATCCTCTTGCCCCAGGAGTAAGGAGCCAGAGATGAATTGTAGGGTCCAAGCTGGCATGGACTCCGAGGCCCGCAGGCCGACACCCAGATGTGGGAAGGTTGCTACACTCGGAGCCCAAGCTAGCTTGGACCCTACATGACTCCTGGACTTCGTGTCAAATCCTCTTCTACTTTCAGAACGGCTCCCCCATCTCTCAACGTATTATGATTATATACATATCATCTGAGGAAGGATAGCTTATGCGCAAAGTAGACATTCAGCAGCAACGCACCACCTTCGACGAAAAGCACTTCAAAATTCAAGAAGCCACGCTTCGCTTTGAGAAGTTCAATGGGCAGATGAGCGAGCCAGTACAGCGACTCGTTTTCGAGCGTGGAGACTCAGCGGCAGCCCTGCTCTTCAATCGAGATACTCAGAAGGTCATTCTCATTAACCAGTTCAGGTACCCAACCTATGAGAAGGGGCCAGGCTGGCTTACAGAAGTCGTGGCGGGCAGCATCAACGAGAACGAGCAGCCTGAAGCCTGTATTCGCCGCGAAATCCATGAGGAGATCGGCTACCAGGTACATGACCTGACCTATATCGCGACCTTCTACGTCTCCCCGGGAGGCTCCTCTGAACGCATCATCCTCTACTATGCCGAGGTAGGGAACGCCGACCAGGTCGCGGTTGGCGGAGGCGCGGCTGGCGAACATGAAGATATCGAGCAGGTAGAACTATCCCTGAACGAGCTGTGGAGCCTGCTGGAACAAGGAAAGATTAATGACGCCAAGACCTTGATCGCCGTCCAATGGCTACAGCGAAAGCAATAGATGTTGATTAAGAACAGTTTCCGCTCAGCAAATATCGGCGAACTGACAACATTAAGCGTCAAGATGGGAGTGTGGTAGATGCCGAAATTAGATCGTCTAAACATCAATAGCAATGGTTCCGTCGAAATCTGGCCCAGTATTCTGGAGGCGTAAGTCGTCAAACAAGGCAATTTTACCTCGTTTGACGACTTACGCCTCCAGATTCTGGCCTTCATTGCAAGTGGACCTACGAGACGGAACGCTCTGACTCGGGGAGAGCGTTACTCCTCGGCATGCTAGCTCTGAGCAGGTTTGGTGATATAGGGCTTGGTTGGGTCCCAATCGGTGAACTTGTAATCGTCTGGGCTAACCTTGAAGCCCTTCTGTTGTGCTACCTTGACGGCATCATCCTGGGCCTTCTGCATACGTCCTTCTATGTCGGAAAGGGCGGCATGAAGATCCTGAAGCTGACCGGTATAATAGCCAGCGATGACATCATCCAGATTGGGCTTGACTGTCTGCACCTCCACATGCGCCGTCTGAGGATTGCTTATGCTGGGATCAGGAGCAGGCAGTGCAAACTTGCTGAGACCAACAAACTGGGCAAATGGTTTGAATTTGATCTTGCTGGAATCGTTATTCTGGGGGAAGGCCGAGAGATCCTCGTTGAACTGCTGCGTCCAGCGCTTGCCAGCATCCACGCTATACAGCCAGTCGAACCAGGCCCAGGCCTCTTCGGGATGCTTCGTCTGCGCGGGAATAGCCCAGAGGGTGCCACCTGGACTTGTAGGGAAGTAGCCCTTTGGCGTTTCCGTGGGGCAGAGCAACGTCGTCAACGAGTAATCGGTGAAGTTATGCGTGGTCCATTCGGCCTGGTTCCAGACACCTCCAATGGTCATTCCGTACTTGGCGCGCTCGAAGTAGGCACGGCTAACCTCGTCAGAGATACTTACCGCGTTCGGGTAAACATAGCCTTTGTTTTTCCACTCTTTGAAGAGGCTGATGAATTCGTAATAGTTGCGATCCGTGCTATAGGTGTATTTACCTACACGGTAATCCATCGTATAACCGCCGCCAACCGCGCCGGCCCCCAGGGTGAAGACATGCGTGAGCCATTGGAACATGCTTCCTCCACTGTTGCCAAAGCCCAGACCATAGGTACTGCCACCACTCTTCTTGACAATGGTTTCGGCAGCATGCGTCACATCATCCCAGGTTCTGGGTATCTTCACGCTACCATCGCTATTGACCAGGCCAGCATCGCGGAAGACTTTATTACTAATATAGAGCTGCAGCCAGGGAGCGGCACCGGAGATCGGAGCGGAGTAAAGCTTCCCGTTAAACACATTGTTTCCTTCGTGGAAGGTGCCTTCAGGGAACTTCGCTTTCCAGGCAGCATTGGCCCACTTATCGACCGGCATAAACCAACCCTGCGAGACTTGAATATTGAAGTTGGGTTGGCCAGGAATCATCGCCACATCAGGAGTATTGTGACTCTTCACGGCCAACGCATAGAGATTGGCATAGGAAGAGCTCAATTGGATCGTCTTTTTGATCTTGATGCCGGAGTGCGCTTTCTCGAACAGCTTGATCTCATTGTCGATCCAGGGTGCCTGGCTAACAAAATAGTCCCAATAGTTGAGTGTGATCGTTGATGAAGAACCGCCACTACTACCACAGGCTGCCAGGGCACTACCCAGCGTAGCAGCCCCCGCTGTAGCCGCAGCCGTTTTCACGAAATTGCGCCGACTGAAACGAGATGAAAAATCCATAACGATAGGCTCCTTTGCTTACGAAATAAAGTGGTTGAATATGCTTTACTTGCTCTTCATTGAATGCCAGATAACACGTGTCGACGTATTGTCAGCCTGTTGGCCTCACCTCCTTGCAGACTCCCTATCTCGCAAAATGTAGCATAGATAAGCTTACCTGTGCCTAAGTGGTGAATTCACATAATCTGTAGGGTCCATGCTGGCATGGACTCTTGTGCCCTGAACGTCGCTTCGCTCGCAGTCCATGCCAGCATGGACCCTACAGGCTCTTGCGACCACGAATTTGGCGACTGCACCACTAAGATTATGGAGGAGGCAGGCTGGAAACCGACCTCCCATCCATGTCACTATGATTTGACGGCGCCAGCCACGCCATTGATGAAATAGCGCTGTAGCAGAATGAAGACCACCATAATGGGACCCAGAGTAATCACCGAGCCGGCGGCCAGGTAGGTCCAGTTTGTGCTATTTTCGGCGATAAAGGCATACATACCCACTGCCAGGGTACGCAGTTCAGGAACGCCCAGCGTAAAGACAAGGGGAATGAAGAAACTGTTCCAGGCACCGATGAAGGTAAAGAGGGCCACCGTAGCCAGCATGGGTCCGGCCAGGGGAAACATCACCATCCAGAAGCGCTGGTTGAAGTTTGCGCCATCAACGCGTGCCGCATCCTCAATCTCGCGCTCCATAGATGAGAAGTAGCCCATGAACAAAAAGGTGCTGAAAACCATGCCGCCAGACGCCTGCACCAGAATGACCGAGGCCAGCGTATTCAACAAGCCAAGGCGCTGGACAACATCGAAGACAGGAATAATAGTATAGCCATGCGGGAGAAAGAGCGTCAACGCGATGAGCCCGAGCAAGAGTTTCTTGCCAGGAAACTTCGTACGTGCCAGCGCGTAACCAGCCATCGCGGTAAAAAGCAGCACCACGATGACGGTTGTTCCCGCCACGATGGCGGTGTTGAAGAAGTACTGGCCAAAAGAGGCCTCATTCCAGGCATTGACATAGTTAGACCACTCGACCTGCCGAGGGAAAATATTCAATCCCTGGTCAAAGAAGTCGCCGTTGGTCTTCAGCGAACTGCCCAACATCCAGAGAAATGGGTACATCCAGATAAGACCACCGACGAGCAGAATGAGGTGGGTTAGCCCGATGCCCCCTTTCTGGCGAAGTTTGTAGAATGACCCGCGGGGTCTTTTTTGCTTCTCTGTTATAGAAGAAACACTCATCAGAAACCTCCCTGTACATCCTCTTTATTGGCCGCTCTCAAGGGCGCGCTGGCGATTGATGTAACGGAATATCAGCACTTGCGCTAAGGAGAGACCTAGCAAGATCACGCCATAGAAGAATGAAGCAGCCGAGGCAAAGCCGACATTGGGTTGAACGCCTGCGCGGGCGGAGCCACCAAATGCTTGGTGATAGATATAGGTGTTAACCACCTCGGTCGCGCTATAGGGACCACCATCGGTCAAGACTAGGACCAGGTCAAAGACCTGGAGACTGCCCAGAATCGCCAGGATCACAATGACCAGGCCAACCGCGCGCAAGAGCGGAATAGTGATCCTGAAGAAGCGCGCAAAGCTGTTGGCCCCATCAATGTTGGCCGCTTCATAGAGCTCGGCCGGGATGGTTTGCAGTCCGGCAAGGAAATAGACCATGTTATAGCCCAGCGTATTCCAGATGCCCACCACGATAATAATGCCCAGCGCGAAACGTGGGTCCCCCAACCAGTCAATATGTTCATGAATCAGGTGCATGTTCAACAAAAGCTGATTCAGGTTATCGCCAAAATTTGAGAGAATCAGCTGGATCACAACACCAATTACTGCGGGGGAAGTCACAGCCGGAATAAAATAGACCGAGCGATAGAAAGAGGCAAAGCGCAATTTGGGATTATTGAGGACGAGCGCCAGCGCCAGGGCTAGGAGTAACTGGATAGGCACCAGCACGAGGGTATAAATGAACGTATGCTGAAAGGCGCCCCAGAAAAAGGGATCGTGTATGACGCGTACAAAGTTATCCAGGCCCACATAGTTTGAGGGGTCACCAATGCCATTCCATTGATAGAGCGTGTAACCCAACGAGGCGAAAGTAGGATAGACAACGAAAACCAGCAACAGCACAAGCATCGGCGTGACATAGATATACGACCAGACATTTGTACGTATCTCCCACCAGAGGGAGCGCTTAGGGGCACTCTGCCGCTGGTGGCTCACTATCTTCTGTTCAGTTGGTAACGTTGGTGCTTGCATAGCGATAGTTCCTTCTCAGTCCCATATATCAAGTGGAAAGAGAGATGTCAAACAGCAACATCCAATTCCAAAATAATACTCATTCCCTCAGGCACGACGTATCTTCTAGCTAACAACATATCAACTAGACATGCGTAGTAAGAGTGCCCGCTCTAAGCTACATATTTGGCGAGGCTAGAAACAGAAAGGTGAGCGCATTTCCTGGGCTCGTCGAAATACTGCGGTTACGTACATCAGCTCAACCTTTTGAACTGATGATAAGCGCCTCTTCAATGGCAATATGCTTTGCCTAGAAAGCGGGGAACATGCGCTAGAAAGTCAGGTGCTATTGGGCGCGCAAGTAGGCAGAAATATCGGCATGCATCTACTTATGAGCCGCCTGACACCCTGTTTTTACTGGATGAGGTCTCTGGAACTGGATACAATACGTGAGCTGGCTAGCAGGCCTACTCTGGTTTTGCTCACATTTAATCGTGAATTGCAGCATTGCAACCTCTGCTCTTTATTCAGCTAAAATGAACTGATGGCATTTGGGATCGCTCCCATAACTTTATTACGAATGAGTGTACCTAATAAATATGCGCTTGTCAAGTTTCTTGCTTGTTATCCAGATGCCGTAGCTTATGTTGAATAATGAACCTGCGTTAAGAAACAACCGAGCGGTGCTTGGAGCCGCAAGATTCACGAATCACCAGTGTTGTCGGTAAAATGGCATGCATGGGTTTGGTCTCTTTTGTGTCATGCTCCAATTGCTCAATAAGCATCTCGGCAGCGCGGATACCCAGCTCCACGCAGGGTTGTCGGATGGTAGTCAAATCCGGGAAGATCATCGTCGTCTGGGGCAGGTCGTCGAAACCGACAATAGCTAGATCTTCAGGCACACTTCGCCCCTGTTCGTGTGCTGCCCGAATTACGCCCGCGACCATCATATCGTTGGAGGAAAAGAGGGCTGTGGGCGGCCTCTCAAGCCGCAAAAAACGCTTGGTCAACTCATAACCGCTAGCGGTGGACCAATCTCCATCACCGACCAGCTCCGGGTCCAGCGGGATACCGGCTTCCTCCAAAGCCTCCTTATAGCCTTGATAGCGGTCGGAGGTACAGATGTCCCTGGCCAGCCCTTTAAGCAGAGCTATGCGCCGATGCCCTAGCGAGATCAGGTGCTTGACCCCGATACGCGCGGCCTCGACATTGTCCACATCTACGTACCTGGGGTCGTCTTGCCCTGGGTCATGGCCGATCCGCGTATAGGGAATGCCCGACTCTTTGAGAAAGGCCGCGCAGGTATCATTGGTGTTGCTGCTGATTAACACAACCCCATCAAACTCACGCCCGCGCAGCATTTTAAACATATCTTGCTCATTCATATCCTGCCGACCCATAAAGAGCAGAGATGTATAACCTTGTTGCGCGCAAACCTGGCTCACTCCCTGGCTCATCAAGGCAAAAATTGGGTTGCCAAAGAGGTTATAGACATTATCGGGCAAAATCAGCCCAATGCTACGCGTGCGCTGTGTGACGAGCTGACGCGCCGCTGCCTGGGGAGTGTATCCGTGCGCGATAATCACTTCCTGCACACGGTCTCTTACAGCAGGCCGGACGCTCGGCTGACTATTGAGGACCCGTGACACTGTTGAGCGAGAAACACCAGCTAATCTGGCAATATCTTCAATCGTCAATTGCGGCATTTCAACCTCTTTGTTTTTTTTGAATCTTTAGCGTTTACTTTTGGGCAATGCATCATGTACAATAGTTTTGGGATCGCTCCCAAATAGATTCTATTATGAGATTACTCAATGGTACGCCCATTGTCAAGAGAACATTCTCCAAATTAAAAAGTTTGTTTTCGGCGACAAACTCTCTATACCATCCTGTCGTTTCTATGTGCAGATGACTTAATGTGCTATCTCTCAACGGACAAAGCATTTCACTGATATGGAAGGAGTAGATTCTTATGGTTGATCAGGTTCCATTGCTCCCGTACAATGTGTATATGACTGAGCCGCCCCATCTTCCTGTGCGCGAGGCAGAGGACCAGGGAGGGCCTGATTTTCTTGTTCAGGCAGAGGTCAAAGAACAGCATGCGCGAGGAATTGTGCTACAGGGCCAGACATGTAGCGGAGAAAACGTCACTGTCACGCTCACCCTGGTAGCCGATGGCATCGCGCGAGTGCTACTGGAGAATGAGGAGAGCGATCCGGCGCGTATACGCCTGGCGCGCGACTTTCCGGCAGACGAGTGCGAAGTGACTATAACGCATTCCGAGGGCCACGTTTACTTGCAAACGCCATCGTTGCGTATAGAGGTCGCCCTTCAACCTTTTCATCTCACTTTCTGTGACGCTGATGGTCGCCCCCTGCTTTCGCAAAATTATAGCGAAGTTACCAATGTACGCATGAAGTTGACCGTGCTGCCCTTTGGCCTGAGCAAGATAAATGGTCAGCGTGTCGCGTTCCACGATAGCTTTACCGCTGAGCCAGATGAGCACTTCTTTGGCTTTGGTGAAAAATTCACTGATTTCGATAAACGCGGGCAACGCATTACGACCTGGAATATCGATTGCGGTGGAGCATTTAGCGAGCGCTCCTACAAAAATGTGCCCTTTGTCGTGAGTACACGCAAGTATGGTGTTTTCGTCGATACCACGAATGCGGTGGATTTTGACATGGTGGCAAGCAACACGGCGACTTACAGCATCATTAGCCGGGACAGCGCGCTGGACTACTATGTGATAGCCGGGCCCGATCTCAAGAGCATCGTGACCAAATATGGCTCGCTGGTAAGTTTTCCCATTCTGCCGCCTAAGTGGTCTCTGGGTACCTGGATCTCCTCGGGGTTTCAACGCGATAGTGCTGAAGAGGTACTGCGCCGGGCCCGACTGATTCGTGAGCACGAGATTCCCTGTGATGTCTTACACCTGGACTGCTACTGGCAGCGTTTTGGCCGCTGGTCGGAGCTATTATGGGATAGCGAGCTATTCCCTGATCCCGCTGGTCTGCTGGCTGAACTTAAATCCATGGGCTTCAAGGTGTGCCTCTGGATGCATCCATATATTGGTATCGAGAGCGAGTATTTTACCAGGGGTGACGAGAAGGGATATTTTCTCAAGAACGCGCAAGGCCAAACGTACGTGGTCGATATCTGGGGTGGTTTCCACCCGCCAGTTGGCATCATCGATGTCACAAACCCCGAGGCCATCGCCTGGTTTAAAGAACTGCTGCGCGAACCGCTTCGCATTGGCGCCGACGTGTATAAGACGGATTTTGGCGAAGGCATTCCTAACGACGCGGTAGCTTATAGTGGTATCAAAGGCGAGCAACTCCATAATCTCTACTCACTGCTGTACAACGACATTGTCGCCCAGGTCACCGAGGAGGTTACAGGCCACACTGGATTGGTCTGGGCACGCTCCACGTACGCAGGTGGGCAACGCCATGCAGCCCAGTGGAGTGGCGACGTTAACAGCACCTTTCCCGCCATGGCTTCGACCATACGTAGCGGACTGAGCATGGCTATGTGTGGGCACGCTTTCTGGAGCCACGATGTTGGCGGTTTCACCGGCCATCCCTCGACAGAACTCTATGTCCGCTGGGCACAGTTTGGCCTTTTCTCGCCGATGATCCGCGCCCATGGCAATTCTACCCGCCTCCCCTGGGATTTTGGTCCGCAGGGACTGGAGCTCTTTCGCACCTACGCCCGCCTGCGTTACCGCCTGCTGCCATATCTCTACACCTACGCATGTGTAGCCGCGCGAACCAGCCTGCCCATTATGCGGCCAATGGTGCTCGAATTCCCAGATGATCCCTCGACCCACACGATGGATTTACAATATATGCTCGGCGAAGAGCTGCTGGTAGCCCCTATCTACAATCTCAGCGGGGAGCGCACGGTCTATCTGCCTGAAGGCAGTTGGATTGATTACTGGACGCGCGAAACATTCACTGGCCCTCGTACCATCCGGGTGCAGGCACCGCTAGAAACCCTTCCCCTTTATGTGCGGGCTAACGCGCTCATTCCAACTACCGAACCTGTCTCGTTCACTGCCGATGAACCTTTTGTGGATATCACGGTCGAGGCTTACCTGCTGGAGCGCGGAACATTTGAGCTGCATGATACAGATGGCCTGACGCGCATCAGTGCCGAGCTGGAGAGCAGCCAGTTGCATATCAACCTCGCGGGGGCTAAACGTCAGCTTGCTCTGCGTCTACTTCCCCTGGTCGGGAACGCACTCGTTACCGAGGTGCTGATCAATACTACTCAAGCATGCAAGGAAGTGTCGCCGGGGGAACAGCAGCCACAAAATACCTGGGCGCGGGCCGAGGATGGTACTATTCTCGTAAAGCTAAGTGTTTGAGATCGATTTCTGAGAAACAACGAAATGAGAGTTTGATGCAACCATTTTCTCCTTTGAATCCACGCGCGCCCTTTATCTGGCACGGAGGAGACTATAATCCAGAGCAATGGCCACGGGCTATCTGGGACGAAGATATCCAGCTCATGCAGGAGTGCCATTTTGAGGTTGCGACGTTGGGCGTATTTAGCTGGGTTTCGCTTCAGCCTGAAGAGGAACGTTTTACCTTCGAGTGGCTCGATACCATCCTGGACAAGCTGGCTGCGGCGGGACGCTTCGTCTGCCTGGCCACGCCCACCGCGGCCCAACCAGCCTGGATGTCGCAGCGCTATCCCGATGTCATGCGTGCTGGGGAGAACGGCGTGCGCTGGCATCATAGTTGGCGTGTCAACTATTGTCCATGCTCAGCTAATTATCGCCGCCTGGCTGTACAGATAGCAGGCAAGCTGGCGGAACGCTATCACCAGCATCCCGCCGTCATTGCCTGGCATGTCTCGAATGAGTATGCTGGCGCCTGCTACTGCGAAAACTGTGCTGCTGCGTTCCGCACATGGCTCCAGCAGCGTTATGCAAATCTAGATGTCTTGAATCAAAGATGGTGGACAGCATTCTGGAGCCATACCTACACTGACTGGTCGCAGATCGAGCCGCCGTATGCCAATGGAGAACGCTCAAACCACGCGCTGGTGGTCGATTACAAGCGTTTCCAGAACGAGATGATGCTGGAATGCTATAAAACCGAGCGCGACGCCATTCGCGCCTACTCGCAGCACCTGCCCATCACGACCAACATGATGAATACCTATTCCGAACTGGACTACCGCGCCTGGGCGAAAGAGGTCGATGTGATCTCCTGGGACTGCTATCCCAGCGCGCATGACCAGGCTTCCGACATCGCCTTCGCCCATGATTTTATGCGTGGGTTACGCGATGGCCAGCCTTTCATGCTAATGGAGCAAACGCCCAGCAGCCAGAACTGGCAGGAATACAATAGTCTTAAGCGACCCGGCGTCCTGCGCCTGTGGAGTTACCTGGCGGTAGCACACGGCGCGGAGGCGGTGATGTACTTTCAGTGGCGGCGCAGTCGCGGCGAGTGCGAAAAAATGCACGGCGCCATAATTGAGCACAGTGGACGTAGTGATACCCGCGTCTTCCGCGAAGTACGTCAACTGGGAGAGGAACTCCTGCGCCTGCAAGATCGTACCCTGGGCGGCGTCACGCCATCAGAGGTCGCGCTCATTTTCGATTGGAACAACTGGTGGGCCATGGACGCCAGCATTGGACCGGTGCGCGATAAGCGTTATGTGGCGACCGTACGCCAGCACTATGCCACATTCTGGAAACGCAATGTGCCAGTCGATATCGTCTTCAGTGACTCAGACTTTAGCCGCTATCGCGTCCTGATCGCACCCATGCTCTATATGCTCAAACCAGGCGTAGCCGAGCGCATACGCGAGTTTGTCAGGCAGGGAGGCACCTTCATTACGACATACTTCAGCGGTATGGTTGACGAGTGTGACCTCGCCTTCGAGAACGGTTATCCCGGACCACTGCGTGAGGTCCTTGGTATATGGAATGAAGAGATTGACGCGCTCCATCCTGACCAGCACAACCGGATTGTGCTGCACGACAGTGGTGAGAGCTATACCTGCGGCCATCTCTGCGCCATCACTCACTGTGAAGGGGCCACCACACTCGCGACCTATGGCGACGATTTCTACGCTGGCACGCCAGTGCTCACTCGCCACAACCTTGGAGCTGGAGCTGCCTACTATATCGGGAGTGAGCCGGAGTCGCGCTTCCTGGATGATTTCTATGGGCGCATCCTCCAGGAGCAGCAGATCCACCCGGTGCTCACCACACCTCCAGGGGTCGAGGCTACACTTCGCCAAAACGCTCAGGGCCAGTTGCTTTTCTTGCTCAACCACCAGGACGCACCCACTCGGGTCGCGCTTCCACCAGGCAACCGCTATCGTGACTTACTACGCGACCAGGAGGTTGCAGAAACACTTTTGCTGGAAGCCTATGACGTGGCTATTCTGACCAAAGCATAAGCAGTATCCCGGGAAGTGCCAGACACGAGGGAACATTCTGACCTTGAAGGCACTTCTTATGGCGTGTTACAGTAAGCACAGTAGCAATATACTGCACCACTTACCTGAAAGGATGCTTGCGATGCCAATCAAAGTCGCCATCATTGGAGCTGGTTCCATTGGCTTCACTCGGACGCTGGTCCGCGATATCTTGACCGTACCCGAACTGGCTGATACCATCTTTGCCTTTACCGATATTTCCCAGCATAACCTGGATATGGTCACAAAGCTGTGCCAGCGCGATATTGAAGCCAACAAATTGCCCGCGACCATTCAACCCACCCTTGATCGTCGCCAGGCCCTGGCAGATGCCGATTATGTACTCTGTACCATTCGCCAGGGTGGACTGGAGGCCTTCCAGACCGATATTGATATCCCTTTGAAGTATGGGGTCGATCAATGCGTAGGTGATACAATCTGTGCCGGTGGCATCATGTATGCCCAGCGCACCATTCCCGCGCTACTGGATTTCTGCAAAGATATCCGCGAAGTAGCCAAACCGGGGGCTATCCTCCTCAACTATGCCAATCCAATGGCAATGAATGTCTGGGCCTGTAACACCTATGGTGGCGTACCCACGATTGGTCTCTGTCATGGCGTGCAGGGCGCGCACTGGCAGATCACCAGTGTTATCGAGCATTGGGCCAAACGCGAAGGCTTGCTGGATCTAGAGGCAAAACTCCATCGACGGGATGTAGAGGTCATCGCCGCGGGTATCAACCACCAGACCTGGTTTATCAAGGTCCAGTGGCGTGGGCGCGATATGCTGCCGCAACTACTGGAGTTGTTTGAGCAGCATCCAACCTTCCCGACCACGGAGAAGGTGCGTATCGATGTCCTACGCCGCTTCGGCTACTATAGCACAGAGTCTAACGGGCACCTGAGCGAGTATCTGCCCTGGTATCGCAAGCGCCCCGAGGAGATCGAGCAATGGATTGATCTCTCAAGCTGGATCAATGGCGAGACCGGCGGCTACTTACGCGTCTGCACCGAGGGGCGCAACTGGTTTGAGACTGACTTCCCCAACTGGATGCAGGAGCCACCCACCATCTTCACGCCAGATAAACGCAGCGAGGAGCATGGCTCATACATCATTGAAGCCCTGGAGACCGGGCGCATCTATCGTGGCCACTTCAACATCCCTAATCAGCACCACATCACCAACCTACCAGATGGCTGCACCATTGAAATCCCTGGCTATGTGGATAAAACTGGCGTCCATATGCCTGTCATCGGCGACCTGCCCCTGGCCTGCGCGGCAACCTGCTCAGCCAGTGTACGTGTGCAGGAAATGGGAATGCAGGCCGCTGTACATGGCGATGTGACCCTGCTCAAACAGGCTATGCTGCATGATCCATTAGTGGGCGCGGTCTGCAATCCTGAAGAAGTCTGGCAGATGACCGATGAGATGCTGGTCGCTCA
Source organism: Ktedonobacter sp. SOSP1-52 (assembly GCF_016587395.1). Lineage (NCBI taxonomy): Bacteria > Bacillati > Chloroflexota > Ktedonobacteria > Ktedonobacterales > Ktedonobacteraceae > Ktedonobacter > Ktedonobacter sp. SOSP1-52. The sequence continues at coordinate 329,639 of NZ_BNJH01000005.1, read as the reverse complement.
GGCCAGGTGGCTCCCCCAGTATCAAGAAGCTATTCCCCAGGCGCAACAGCGGCTCACGGAGCTTGAACACTCCGGGAAGCGCGTTCACCTGCACAAGACACAGGGCGCGGCACGCCTACACACACGCACAGTGGAGGAAATGGCACAACACCGCGAAGCGGCACGCGCCAATGCCGGGGCCGCCGACAAAGGCAATATGACCCGTTAAGGATGTGTTTAAGAAATACAAGGGTGCAGGAGGGAGACCCTCCTGCACCCTTGTATTTCTTAAAACCGCCTGGCGATAAAAGTACCAGGTGAGATGAAGTCATGTACACAAACATTGTTCAATATAAGAAGAACAATTATTATTTAACCACAACAGTTCCTTATAAAGGATTGAGAGAGCAATGGATCAAGCATCACTTGAACGGCCTGAAGTCAAGCAACCAGAGGTTGAACAGACGACGTTACTCTTACCTGGAGAGCCGCCAAAACCTGCCCGCCGTAACAGATACCTACCGATTGGAATTACGCTCGCTGGTATCCTGGCGGTCCTCGTCGCGCTCGTCACGCTACCTCTATGGCAAGATTATTTACTGGTAGACAAGGCTTCACCATCCTCTCCTCATGCGGAAACGACGCATACCGTCTCCAAGCCAGGTCCTACTCCCACTCCCATCCCCTTTGATCCCAGTGTGGGAGCGGTATTGCCTACCCATCGTGTGGTAGCTTTCTATGCCGTACCGGGCGCCGAGCCGACCGGTCCTGCTTATGTAGTTAACCAGGACATGCTCAACCATCTAAAGCAACAGGGAGCAGTCTATGAGCAGCTAGACCCGGCTCATCCCGTGCAACTGGGCATTGATCTCGTCGTGAGCGTGCCCGATTCCTATCCAGGCCCCGAGAACACCTATAGTCATCACGTCGATGACGACACCTTACGTACATACGTTGATTTCTGTCAGCGCAATAACCTGCTCTTATTTCTCGATCTAAACATCGGCCAGGCTCCCGTCATGAAGGAGGTCTCGTCCTTTCTACCCTACCTGGCACAATATCCCTTTGTACATATGGCGATTGACCCGGAGTGGATGTTCCCCCGCCACGATGGTATTCCGGGCACAAACCTGAGCAATGTGCGGTCCAGCGACTTGAATCCAATTATCGACGCCGTCGCCGCGCTTCCCCAGAAGTATCACATCCCACGGAAGATCCTCATCATCCACCAGTATCGCGGCGATGGCGAGAGCGCGAGTAATCCCTACGACGCCGGAGAGGCGGAGATCGCCGATAAGCGCAACCTGCACTCCAGCCCACTGGTTGATATGGTAATTCATGTCGATAGCGTCGGTGGCTTTCCCGGAGACAAAGAGGAGAAGAGGCAACAGTATAACGAGTGGGTCGGAAACGACATGCAGCACTACCATAACTTCCGTTATGGCGGCTTTAAGATCTTCTATAAAATTGAGGCCAAGACAGGCATCATGCCCCCCAAAGATGTCCTGTCGCTCAACCCACCACCCATGGTCATCACCTATGGAAACTAACTTTGGTGTGACTTCTCGCGCCTGCGGCGCTCGCCAGTAAATGGGTGTGGTGCGTGTGGACGGCTGCAGCCGTCCACACGCACCACACCCATTTTCCGAAGTAACTTACGCAGGGATTAACGCATACATGTAGAGTCCATGCTTGCATGAATCCTATATATATAATCTATTGCAATGAGAAATCGTCGGCGTAGACGTTGCCCTGGGCGTACCATCCATGGATATAGATGGTGACACTCGTCTGAGAGGCACCAGTCGTGAAGGTCACACTCAGTTGCGTGTAACTACTACTACTGGTCCAGTTCGAGCTTCCACTTTGAACACCTATGTAGGTATAGGAGCCATTCACATAGGTCAACAGAGTGTAGGTATGATTGGGTTGGACCGTAATCGTCTGGTCGCACTCGCCCGTCGTCGAACTGGTTGGCGTCACCTGCAAGGCATGCGTACCACCATGCACAGGCGAGGAGACCACCTTGTCGTTACTATCGCAGCTCCAGCCAGAAAGGGTGCCACTCTCGAAACCGGGATTGGTTACCAGATTACCTGGAACTGGCGTTGGTGTTGGCGTTGGCGTGTTCGTCGGTGTTGGAGTCGGTGTATTAGTTGGCGTTGGCGTTGGCGTGTTGGTTGGGCTTGGAGTTGGCGTCTTCGTCGGTGTATTGGTCGGCGTTGGCGTTGGCGTGCTACCGCCGCCAGAGTTCCCCAGGCCACTATAGACGGCATTCACAAAACTCCCCGAGGCATCATCGCCATCCAGCGACCAGGAGAAGGCACCGCCCAGACCCTTGCTATTGATATAATTCGTCTTGGTCGCGACGGTAGTGAGATCGTCATAGCTCCAGAAGGTTGTGCCATTGTACACCCAGTTAACCTGGGTCACCGGGTTGCGGTAGCTGGTATACCCCGTCAGATTCTTGAGCACCTTGTAGTCCTCGATACCCGCCTCATAGGTACCTGGAGCCGCCTGCATCGACGAACTGCTCTGGTAGAGGCCGTTGTTGACATTGGGAACATTCGTCCAGCCACGCCCATAGATAGGCATGCCCATGACAATTTTACTGGCGGGAATACCGGCTGCGAGATAGTCCGTTACGGCATGATCAATACTGTACGAGTTGGCAGGAGGAGCCGATGGATCGGCAGGATCAGCATAGAGAGGCGCGTTGAAATCGGTTGGACCAGTCGCGTTCCATGCTCCATGCATATCATAGGTCATGAGGTCGACCCAATCCAGATACTGACCAATCTGGTTGAGCTGAATATTCTGATACTTGTCCTGGCCAGCAGGAGCGGCAACTGTCAGCAGGTAATGCTTTCCTGCCTGAGCGCCAGCCTGGTCCAGTTGGGTGCGAAACTCCTTGAGCAGATTGGTATAGTTCTGCGTATCCTGGGGACCATAGGGATTCCCATTCCCTGGATTATTAGGATATTCCCAGTCGATGTCGATACCGTCAAAGATACCCGCCATCGTTCCCGGGCCAGCCTGGTTGCCCAGGATATACTGATCAATGCAGGAGTGTACAAACGCAGAGACGTTTTGTGGCGAGGCGGCGGCAGAGAAATTAGTGGACCAGGTCCAGCCACCGATAGAGATAAAGATCTTGATGTTGGGATAGAGTGCCTTGAGCTCCTTGAGCTGGTTAAAGTTGCCCGCCAGGGGCTGGTTCCAGGTATCGGCAACCCCATTCACCGCCTGGTCAGCGGTAAAGGTCTTCTGATAATCGGCATAGGTATCGCCTGAATAACATTGATAGCTACTGTTGATGTTCGCAAAGGCATACATCAAGGCATTCAACTTTGAGGCCGTACCACTCGTCACGATATTTTTGACGTTGTAGTTACGCTGGTAGATGCCCCATTGGGTAAAATAGGCGGCATTGATCTTGTTGCTCGAGGCCAGAGTGGCGGCCTGAGCCTTCGTAGGGGAGAACTGGGCCTGGGCAGCGTGTGTGACGACAAAGGACATAACCAGGGTAAACACGATACAGGCCACTGCGAGGGATCGGGTTGGTGCACGACGCTTCATTGGGTTTCCCTCCCGCATAAAAACGCTTTGCCAATATAAAAAGCACTAGCAAAAACTCACCAGGGCACATCCGTACGCGCAGCGCCTGCTTATAAATCTTACGTCCGATGGTCTAGAAGACCGTATATTATGCTGCATACATCCCTGAAGCATAACGTATAGTGGACGGATTCTTACGGGATATGCGCGCATACCCAAATGAGAAAACCTAATAGTAACTGTATCTGCTTTTCGTTTCATTGTCAAGTCATCTAGACCACTAGACGGCCTTGCTAATTCTCCTCCCATCGTGCAGAAAAAATGAGATAACCACGTCACCGGGTGCATCCTTACCGGACCCTAAATCATACTCACGTCCTCATCAAGAGAGGAACCTCTACCATGAGGATAGGCACCGGCTAATGCTTCGCGATGGACAGGTAGATCAATGATCTACCTGTCCATCGCGTTTACGATAGTTCAATTCAGGGGAATAGTGATATCTCCATCTTTGCCGCAAGCCTTTATCACTATGGCCTGAGGCGTCCGATCAATACTGCCACAGCTATAGTTGCCGGTCGTCTTGAGTGGTTGAGGCATTATTGAATGCTGCACCACCTCCGTCACATGGCAAGATCCAGATTGCGTACCTGGACCCAGAGTAACAGTATGCCTGGTAAGCGTATCTATTCCGGTAAAGTTCACTATCAGGATTGCGGCCTGGCACTGTTGATAGGCATGCCAAAAACATTCTTCCGCATCACGGGATTTTGCATCTCCTGAAATCGGCAATGCCGATACCTTGATCGCACCACAATTCAAGATGGCGGTTGTGCCAGGCGTGGTCGGGGTTGTAAGTGCGGTTGGAGTCTTCGAGGCGCTAGTAGCAGAGGCAGAGGGCGCTACCGTTTGCGTGACCGCATTGGCGCTAGAAGGGTTACCACTGGTAGATCCTCCGCTGGCACTCCCGCAGCCACTCATAGCCAGGATAAAGAGGCCAAGCAATGAGGCGATAATGCTAACGCGCACTCCATGCCTAAATGATGGTTTTCTCATTCTCATCTCATGACTCTCCTAAGCATTTCCCCACAGGCAAGCACTCTACATATGGGTGCTAACGATGTGCAGTCACATGTCGATATGTCATTGTTCCATTCAAGGTAACGGATTGTGCGCGCCAAAAGTTCCCTTTCGCGCCTGCAGCGCTCAAGGGAAGGGGTTGTGCTGGCTGGAAGAGCCAGCACAACCCCTTCCCTTGAGGCGAGCTTGCGAGCCGAAGCAGATGTCAGAGGAGAAAGGGAAGGCCCTGTTTGCCGCCTCTACAAGCCTTGACTTTGAGGTCTTTCTTGAGGTAAACTTAAAAAGCTTAAATATATTGATAGTTTACTGTAACCGCAGAGGGAGCGTGTTCATGGCTTCTAGGGTATGGCTGCCAAACCTGACAACAACTCGTAATACCGGCAGTTTTAACTTGCCCAAGGCCTCACTTTGCCCTTTTTATGCTGCCTCTATACTTGACGGAAGTACTTCTCCAGGCGCATAGACGCTCTACACAGACCGTGGGCGCAGGATGGTCAACGCCCGCGATTCCTTTCCACTCACATCTTCTCTGTATGTTCCGCGGGATGCTGTCCCATCCTCTAGCTTTGCTGTTGTTTTTTTATGTCCTGTTTTGCGCTCGTTTGTTCTAGGGTTTTACCACTGGACACTCGCCGGGTACATACATCCACAATAGAAGGGACCATCATGCATTTCAAAGACTATCGCCATCTGCTGGCAACCTACCTTGCTCCACAAGGGCGCCTGGTGGTGTTACTGGCGCTCTTGCTTTGCGGCGATATCGCGCTCCAGCTCGTCAACCCGCAGCTTCTACGTATTTTTATCGACACGATTACTGCGACTACCATTCAGACACCTGTGCTTGGGATTGCCTTGCTCTTCATCGTAGTCGCGCTCCTACAACAGGCGGTGAAGATTGTCGCGACCTACTATAGCGAGCGCGTGGGCTGGACAGCGACCAACGCACTACGCGTTGACCTGGCTCTCCACCTGGTAACGCTGGACATGGGTTTCCATAAAAAGCATACTCCGGGTGAACTGATCGAGCGCGTGGATGGCGATGTGACGGCCCTGGCAAATTTCTTCTCTCAGTTTGTCATCAAGGTGCTGGGTAACTTGCTGCTACTCGTTGGCGTTCTCATCGTAATGCTCTTTCAGGATTGGCGCGCAGGGCTTGCGCTCGCCCTTTTCACTATCGTAGCGCTACTGTTGATTAATAGCGTGCGCAATGTCGCGGTAACGCGCTGGAAGACTTTTCGCCAGGCCAGCGCCGAACTATATGGCTTTCTTGAAGAGCGGCTGCATGGAACAGAGGATATTCGCTCCAGCGGCGCGCAGGGTTACGTTTTGCGCCGCCTCTACAGCTATACACGCCAGCGCTTCCGTACCGCGCGTTCAGCCAGGGTTATGTCGGTCGCTGTCTGGACCATGCCTATTCTCACCTCTCTGCTGGGAACCATGGTCGCCTTCCTGGTCATCACCTGGTTCTACCAGCGTGGTGAGATGACGCTGGGTATGGCCTTTCTGATTTTCTACTACACTCAGCTCATCTTTCAACCTATTCAGGCCATAACCGATCAGCTCGATGACTTCCAGAAGGCCAGCGCTGGCTTTGTGCGCATCCGCGAGTTACTTCAAGTGCAGAGCGAGCTTGAGGATGGTCCCGGTGTGACTTTTCCCAAAGGTGCGCTCGACATCGAGTTTGAGCATGTCTCCTTCGGCTACGGCGAGGAAGACATAGTCGTGCGCGACCTGGACTTCCATATCGAGGCCGGAGAGGTGCTGGGGCTGCTGGGGCGAACGGGCAGCGGCAAAACGACCATTACCCGCCTCCTCTTCCGCCTCTATGACCCAATCAAGGGAACAATCCGCCTGGGCGGCCAGGAGCTGCGCGCCGCCAGAAGAGCCGACCTGCGCGATATGATCGGCATGGTCACGCAGGATGTACAGCTCTTTCATGCCAGCGTCCGCGACAACCTGACCTTCTTCGACCAGAGTATCGATGACCAGCGCATCCTCCAGGCTCTAGAGACACTCGGACTCCGCGACTGGTATGATGAACTAGAGGACGGCCTGGACACAATTCTGGCGACAAACGGAGGTGGCCTATCCGCCGGTGAGGCTCAGCTCCTGGCCTTTGCGCGTGTCTTCCTCAAAGATCCTGCCGTCATTATCCTGGATGAGGCTTCTTCACGCCTCGATCCAGCTACTGAGCGGCTTCTGGAGCGCGCCATTGATACTCTGCTCCAGGGGCGAACGGCGATTATTATCGCGCATCGCCTGAGTACGGTTCAGCGGGCCGATAGCATCATGGTGCTCGACGATGGAGGCATCCGCGAGTATGGCTCCCGTCTCCAGCTCGCCTCCGATTCGGACTCCTACTTCTCACATCTGCTACACGCCGCCCATGAGGAGGTTCTACAATGAAAGCCTGGCGCTTTTTCTGGCACCTGATTCGCTTCCAGCCCTGGTATTACCTGCTCAACTGTCTTTCTATCGTGCTGGTCTTTATCTTCGAGATGATTCCAGGTCTGATCTCACAGCGCTTCTTTGATAGCTTAACAGTCCATAGCTTGAATGAGCAGCTCCTCTGGTCCATAGCCGCGCTCTTCCTGGTCTCAGGCCTGGGGCGTCTGACCTTTCTCGCAGGCTGCCAGCTAACGAACTCGCCCTTCATGTATACCAGCGCGGCCCTGCTCCAGAAAAACATTTTCGCCTGGGTCCTACAACTGCCAGGTGCTCGGGCGCTGCCCGCATCCTCGGGCGAGGCTATCAGCCGCCTGCGCGATGATGTGGATGAGATTAGCTCCTTCTTGATGGGCTTTAACGATCTGATTGCCCTGATTCTCTTTGTAGGCATAGCCTTTGTTATCATGCTCAAGATCAGCGCCTTTATTACCCTGTTCGTTTACCTACCCCTGATCATCATCGTGGCCTGTGTGAACATCGCGGGTCAGCAGATCAAGAAGCGACGTGGTGATAACCGTAAGGCCACCGGTGACGTGACGGGCTTCCTGGGCGAGCTCTTTGGCGCGGTACAGGCGGTACAGATCGCAAATGCTGAGCAGAAGAGCATTACACACTTTCAGCGCCTCAACCAGGTCCGCCTGACGATGACGGTACGCGACAAGTTGCTTGATCAGGTGCTTCAATCGACCTTCTCCAATACTGTGAGCATAGGTACAGGCGTGATCCTGTTGCTGGCTGGGCAGGTGATGCATAATGGGTCTTTTACTGTGGGCGACTTCGCGCTTTTTGTCTACTACCTGGGCTGGATTACAGAGTTTACCGCGCACTTTGGCCGCATGCTGACAGCATACAAGCAGGCAGATGTCTCTGTCGAACGTCTGCTTACACTGATGCAAGGGGCACCTGCATCTAAACTGGTCGAAGTGAGTCCGTTGTATATGCGCGGACCACTTCCAGCCTTGCCCGCGCCGCCTCCTATTGGGGAGGGCAAACTCCAGGAATTGAAAGTTGAAGGACTTAGTTACCGCTATCCCGACGCTGAGCATGGTATTCGTGACATTAACTTCTCGCTAACACGAGGATCGTTCACAGTCATTACTGGCGAGATTGGCTCGGGCAAGACGACCCTCTTGCAGGTATTGCTGGGGCTATTGCCGAAAGAGGCAGGCGATATCTATTGGAACGCGGCATGCGTGGAGCATCCAGGGTCCTTCTTCGTACCTCCACACAGCGCCTATACCTCGCAGGTACCACACATGTTTAGCGATAGCCTGCGCGAAAACATCCTGCTTGGTATGGAGGATAGTGAGGCAAACCTGAAGCAAGCGCTTGAGCTGGCGGTACTGGAACCTGATATTGCGGAGATGGCCGAGGGCCTGGATACCGTGATCGGTCCCAGGGGCGTGCGTCTCTCGGGGGCCAGATCCAGCGCTCCGCAGCGGCACGTATGTTTGTGCGTCCCGCCGAACTCCTGGTGGTGGACGATCTCTCCAGCGCGCTGGACATTGAGACCGAGGCTCTCCTCTGGGAGCGCATCTTCGCGCAGCGAGAGAAGACGGTCCTGGCGGTCTCTCACCGGCGCTCCGTCCTGCGCCGCGCCGACCATATTCTCGTCCTCAAGGATGGCCAACTCGAGGCCGAAGGCACACTTGAGCACCTCCTGGCGACCAGCACGGAGATGCAGCGCCTCTGGCAGGGCGAGTACAGCCCTCTGGAAACCACCTTCTAGAGCAGAGGAAAATAGAGAGGAGTAAGGATGTTAGTAAAGGGCGCTCGCGCCCTTTACTAACATCCTTACTCCTCTCTTAAAAAAAAAGAAACATCGATCATGCGTCATAGTCACATGATCGATGTTTCTTTTGTATCGCTCTTAGCGATGCGAGAGTTGCTCGGGAGCGACAACGACCTGCTTGACGCTGCCCTCAACCTTGACACGGATGACCACGCCATCTGCCTCCTGGCGAATAACCACGGCGGGGGCGGGAACATTTTTCTGGCCCTGACGATAATGCCACATAACCAGGTCGTGCTCACAGAACTTCTCAAGCGTAGGCATATACAATTTCTCCTTTATTTTCACAAGTTTTGTACTTGTTGACTATCTCTGTTGCTTTGCTCTTTGTAGGCATGTGCCTCTATCTGAAGGATGAGATGAAAGGGATAATAGGGCTGCACCATGTCTCATATAGTATGAACACTAAACTGACTGCTTCAATGCCTGAAGGGGGTAGCATTTCCTATGTGGTCTTCGCGAAATAACGCTTGCGATCCTCACTAATTTAGAATATCGACCACAAATTATATCTCTAAAGTCACCCTTCTGTGGAGTGACTTGCCCCTTCGTCAAGATCCTGTAAACAGGCGTATTATACTCCTCCCCCAGCATGTTACAAGAGAGAAAGTACCTTTGTACCAGGGGACATCCATCACTTCATCAACTAGAAGTAATCTACATTTGGGGCTAGTTAAAGGGCCTGCTAGCCTTTATCTTTGGCTTAATTCAATAAGATAGTTCTAACACGTTTTAAGAAAAAAGTGATATAGTGTAATTCACCGTTCCTCAAATTACAATATGGCGGCACACGCACATACTATTTGTTAAGGATGAGCTTATAGTAAAGGAGTACTCTACCTTGAGCAGCGTCGCTACCTCCTTGAACAGGAATCAACGTAACACCTTTATCGCGAGCTTTCTCGGTTGGACCCTTGACGCCTTTGATTTCTTCCTCGTCTCATTGACTGCGACCGAGATTGCCAAAGAGTTTCACCTTGGGGTTACCGCCATCCTGCTGACCGTGACCCTAACTCTGGCGATGCGCCCGCTGGGCGCCCTCATCTTTGGTTTACTGGCTGAACGTTTTGGACGTCGCACTCCGCTTATGATCGATATCCTGCTCTATTCAGCCCTGGAACTCCTCACGGCCTTCTCTCCCAACTATATTACGTTCCTTGTCTTGCGCATTCTCTTTGGCATCGGGATGGGCGGTGAATGGGGTCTCGGCTCCTCGCTGGCTATGGAGTCGCTGCCAACACGCTCACGCGGCCTCTACTCTGGTATCCTCCAGCAAGGCTATGCCTTTGGCTATCTACTGGCGGCCCTTGCCTATGGGATACTTTTTCCCATTATTGGCTGGCGCGGCCTCTTTATTGTGGGCGCGTTGCCCGCCCTCCTGGTAGTCTATATTCGCCTGAGCGTCACCGAATCCGAGGTCTGGGCACAACGCCAGGAGTCGCTACGCTCGCGTGGCATCGGGATGTGGCAAAGCATCTGGAAGGCCATTAAGAGCCATGGGCTCGTCTTCTTGTATGTCATTTTCCTGATGACGGCCTTTAATAGTCTCTCTCATGGCACTCAGGATAACTTGCCAACTTTCTTGAAGGCTCAACTACATTTCAGTCCTGGACAGGCCTCCACTATTACGATTATCTCGAATATTGGGGCGATTATTGGAGGCACGCTGTTTGGGGCCTTCTCTCAGTCCTGGGGTCGCAGGCGCGCCATTATCATCGCTAGTATCCTGGGCATCATTATGATCCCGCTCTGGACAGGCCTAATTCAGATACCGCTAGTGGGAACAGCCGTTTCACTGTCAATTGGCGCCTTCTTGCTACAGTTTATGGTCCAGGGTGCCTGGGGTATTATCCCTGCTCACCTGAATGAGCTCTCGCCCACGGATGTACGTGGTACCTTCCCGGGCTTTGCCTACCAGCTCGGCAATCTCTTCGCCTCCTGGATCGTCTTCATCGAGGGCGTTACGGCCAATGCGTTGGGAACGGAGAAGCTCCCCAACTATCAACTGGCGCTGGCTTACTTCTCATTAGGCGCCTTTCTGGCGGTCATCATCTTTACTGCCGTAGGTCGCGAGGCCCGCGAGGCAGATTTCTTGCGTCACGACGACGAGACGGAGCGCGTCGAACTCGTGGAAACAGGCGAAACCTCTCCCGCCTGACATCCGGTACATAATTCATTCCGAATACAAACGGGCAGGTGGTCGATATTGACCACCTGCCTGCTTTCACTTTCGTGCGTTGTGTTGCAATGTATCACAAAGTCTTAACAAGGATGAAAAACTTACGCCTCCTGTTATCTATGTCTCTTTTATACGTTTTTACATCATTGACGCTTTTCCACGCATCTATGTTATAGTAGTACAGACAAGCTCATGTATTCAAATATAATGGTAGACAATTTAAAATGTAGCTAGATGAAATGGTGTGTGAATATGCTTCAGAATAACCAGCGTACCTTTTCCCCCCAAAAGCCTGAGTTTATGTTACCACCAATAGATTCTTTCACGCCGAAAAGTCTCTATAACGACTTTGGTAGAGCAGATTCGGGTGTAGTGAGAGACATACCTGCTTTGTCAAACTCTTCTGCCGCCACCGCAGATACCGCCTTGCCACTCTCGCCTTCTCTCTTGCAGATCATCGAAACGCTGACCGATCCGCTGGCGGTCTTCAATGAGGAGGGCGTTCTCCTCTGGGCCAATATGGCTTTTCATGATCTCTTTTTGATTGAACATCATCCGCGTTTCCTCGCCCTCTCGCACGAAGAACGTTTCGCACTTCTGCAAGTTCGCTCTGTGGAGGGGCAGCACCTGCTGATAGAGCAGACGCCGCTGGCGCGTATCTTCGCGGGCGAGTCCCTGACGGGTGAGAGCACGCTCGACATCTTTATTCATTCGCTGGATGGTCAGGATCACCTCCTTAATGTGAGTGGCACTCCCATTTACGACGAACAGAGGTGTATTCGCTGGGCCGTCCTCGTCTATCGCGATGTGACTCGGCAGCGCGCGCTTGAGCGCCAGACCTATGATCGCCTCAATATGTTTCTGGAGCTTGCGCATGTCATTGCGCTAGAAGAAACCAAGAGGCCTGATACCAATCAGCTTAGACAACAATGTGAGAGCTTGAAGCAAATCACCGCTCTACAATGTCAACTCTTCCACACCACACGTGCAAGCATTCTCCTTCTAGATGCCAACATGACCGTCATGGATCTACTCTGTCTGGGGTTGGATGAGCCAGAGGAGCAACGCCTGGCGCATCGGTTCATGGGGAAATCACTGGAAGGCATGCCTCTGCTGGTACATCTCCAGCAAGAGGAAACGTCTCTCTTCCAGACATCACAGCTTCCCGCTCCGCTGCAAGACCTGGCTCCAGGTATGGAGCAAACCCTTCTCTTACCGCTCCTGATGGGATCGCGCCTCTTTGGTATTATTGCGCTCCACAGCCCCACGCGCGAAGACTTTCAGGGACAGGAAGATGTAGAGGTCGCCCTGGCAGTCAGCCATGTGATGACCTTGATTGTCGAACGCATGCAGCGAGGCAACTAATTCTCGCGCCTGTGGCACTCGCTATGTTATATGATATAGCTTGCCCAGGCGGGCATCTCGGGGCAATCGCAAATATAATAACGGGTAGGTGGTGTGGTAGGCGCGAGGCGATATGCAGAAGATGCATATCACATTATTTATGCTACTAATAGGGAAAGGCAAAGAAAGCATATGAGAGAGTATCCAGAGTGGCTCTCGGCCACACTAGCATCTGACGCGAGCGAAGGAAAGGGCATCCTTCCCAACTATATTCTCCCGCTGTTACCGGGTTCACGCGTTGTTGGCCCGGCCTATGTCGCGCTGATAAGCCAGGATGATAACCTGGCTATTCGCAGGGTGCTGGAGGCACCACCTGAGCCGGGAACGGTGCTGGTCGTCGCGGGTGGGCATGCCTCGCGGACAGCGACTGTGGGCGACCTGCTCGCGCTCGAAATGCAGAACGCAGGACTCGCAGGCCTGATTACGGATGGCCTGGTCCGTGATTCCAGGGAGATTAAAGCACTTGAAGTATTTCGCGTCTGGTGCCGTGGGGTGACCCCTACAGCCTCACGCAAGGACGGCCCGGCGGTCGTGGGTGGGCGCATCACCTTTGAAGAGACTATCGTCCGTGATGGCGACCTGGTCATCGCGGACGATGATGGAGTCGTCATCTGGCCCCATGAGCAGATCGAAACACTGCTTACCCGCGCTGAAGCCAGGCTCCAGCAGGATAACGCACGCCTCGCCAGGCTACGAGCGCAACAGCGCTAAGGATGTCTTACCATGATCATACATGTGGTGGGTTGAGTTGCCTGCGGCAACTCAACCCACCACATATATTTTTACCCGAATTCGGGAGCTTCGTTGGAGGCCTTGACCTCTGCCTGGAAGACTGAGGGGAGCACAGGATCTATTTCCTGTAAGGCCCCCTGGCGCGCAGACTGGATTAAAGCCCAGACCCGCTCAGGTTTGATGGGCATATCGATGTTCTGAATACCTAGCGGCTCCAGGGCATCCAGAACGGCGTTGACGACCGCCGGGGGCGCGCCAATGGTGCCTCCTTCTCCAACACCCTTCACGCCCAGGGGATTGCGGGGCGAAGGCGTCTCGACAAAGGCGGCTTGTATCTCGGGTATGCCCCGCGCGAAGGGCATGGCATAGTCCATGAAGGTACTGGTAAGGAACTGTCCCTCCTGGTCATAGAGCGTCTCCTCGTAGAGGGCCTGACCGATTCCCTGGGCAACACCGCCATGAACCTGAGCCTCGGCCAGGAATTCGTTGAGCACGCGCCCACAGTCGTCGACCGCGACATATGCCTCCAGCTTTACCTCGCCCGTCTCAGTATCAATCTCGACGACCGCCATGTGCGCGCCCGAGGAGAAGGTCGACTCAGGCGAGACAAAGTCACGCCAGGCAGCCAGGCCCTCGATAGAAACGCCATTTACGGGATTAGGGGCCTCATGCTCGATCAGTTCAGGCTGCGCCTCAACCATCCTTGCCAGTTCACCCAGACTCAACACGCGCGCAGGGACGCCCTGTACCATCACCTGTCCATCTTCCAGCACCAGGTCCTGTGGAGAAACCTCCAGCGTCCGCGCCGCCACCTGCAAGGCCTTCCCACGCACAGCCTGAGCAGCGAGCAGCACCGCCGAGCCAGAGGTCTGAGTGGTGCGACTACCAAAGGTGCCAATGCCAAAGGCGGGCAGAGAGGCGTCGTTCATCTGAACTTCAACGTGCGACATAGACACATTCAGCTCTTTCGCCACGATCTGGGCAAAGGCCGTGAAGTGTCCCTGGCCATTGGAGGCCACGCCGCTCTGCACCAGGATAGTGCCATCAGACCGAATGCGTACCGTCGCAGCCTCCTGGGGAATACCAGGCCTGATCGGCCCCATGCTCCCGCCAGAGTTTTCGATGAAGGTCGCCAGCCCGATGCCTAATAGGTACTTGCTCTCACCCTGGGAGCGCTGCTCGCGCTGCTTCGTACGCCAACCAGTATAGTCTGCGAGGGTCAGCAAGCGCTCCAGGCCAGCCTGGTAGTTACCGCTCTCATAGCTCATGCCCATGACTGTCCGATGAGGAAAGTCGTTCGCGTCGATAAAGTTCCGCTGGCGCACCTCGGCGGGATCGAGCTTTAAGATATGTGCGATGCGATCCAGTGTGCGTTCCAGGATATATGCCGCCTCTGGTCGGCCCGCGCCTCGGTAGGGCGCGGTCGCAACCTTATTGGTGTAGACGCCAACCATCTGTACATCAATAGCCTGTACTCTATAGGGGCCACTCAGCAGATAGGCCGTGCCATGTGGAACCATGGCGGTAATCGCGGAGAGGAAGGCCCCCAGGTCTGCCACTGTACGCACGCGCAATCCAAGCAAACGACCATCGCCTTGGAAGGCCGCTTCGATGTAATTGATCTGCCCTCGCCCCTGCGTCTGTGCCTGCAAATTCTCGCTGCGGCTCTCGATCCATTTCACTGGTCGTCCATACCTGACGGCGAGCGCGGCAGCAACCAGCTCCTCGCCCACAAAACCCGCCTTGGAGCCAAAACCCCCACCCACCTCGGCATTATACACATGAATCTTCTCGCGAGCGATGTGCAGGAAATGCGCCAGAGTATCTCTGGCGCGGTAGATGGACTGTGAAGATAACCAGGCCGTTAGCTCGCCCGTTGCGGGATCAAAGTCAAATAGGCATCCACGTGGCTCAAGCGAGCTAGGGGCGATACGCTGGTTCACAACGCGAAAGCGCGTGGTATGCTCAGCCTGGGCAAAGGCGGCCTCGATATCACCCCCGCTGGCGTGCGTCTGCACGGCGATGTTTGAGCCAAATTCTTCATAGAGCAGGGGAGCACCAGGCGCGAGCGCCGCCTCGGGATCGCTTACGGCTGGCAGGGGTTCATAGCTGATATCGACCAGGTCACGCGCATCGGCTACAAGGGCTGGACTCTCTGCGAGCGCGACCGCCACGGGATCACCCACATAGCGCACTCGTTGCAGAGCCATAGGACGCCGCTGCGGTTTCTTCAGGCCTGGCATAGGCGCGGGTTCGAGGATGGGCATATCACGCACCAGCTCCTCACCTGTAAATGCTCCCACGACTCCCAGTAGTGCTCGCGCCGCCTCCACATCTATCCGCCCAAGCTTGGCGTGGGCATAGATGCTGCGCACAACCGCCATATGCAGGGGCGCCGGTCGCCCCTCCGGTAGGCGTATATCATCGACGTAATGGGCGCGCCCGGTAATAAGCGCGACATCTTCTCTACGTCGTCCATCTGCTGCAAGAACATCCTGTTTTCCCATAAGAAAGGCAACCTTCTATTTGGCTCACTAACAGGTACATTCGTTCATCCAACATACTGGATGATCTTTCACTCTCCCATTATGTACGATGCACATTCCAACGGCAACTAGGTAACCACGGTGCTCTGCAGAGCCTGTAAAGAATATTCCCCAAAACGCATTAATCCGCTAAGCACACCCAACTTTCAAGGTTGGCTCTGCTACCCTGGCAGTTTGATTTTTTCCTCCTCTTGGAAAGCTTTGAGGAGTTCATCGATCCTACGACATCGCTCTTTAAATGTCCCTTTGAGGAGTTCATATGGAAGAGATGCCTCCTCAAAGAAATGGACAAAAGCGTCGTGGAATTGCTGTCTTGTATCGAGATCTTCCTGCCGAACACCATCCGTCACATAGTCTATACCGACTGGATCGAGTAAAAGCAGTTTGGAGTAGGTAGAGGACCACGTTTGTACTCTCTCAAAGAGCTTGTTTGCACCCAGTTTATCACCGCAGGCTCTTACATAGACGACAGCGTCAAGCGCAGATCTGTCACAAAAGAGAAGATGTGCTCCAGTGGCATACGCCTCCTGCTCGTTTCTAAGGGCCAGAAGCTGAATTTTCCCTTGTGTTTCAACGGAGAATCGATCAGAGGTCGCATGATTTGCGAAAAACATTCTTGCCGCTTCCGCAACGAATGCCACCCCTGGATCATTTTTGAATATCTCTCTGTACCGTTCTAGTAGCGTTGTTTTGCCCACACAACTTGTGCCAATAAAGGCGATTTTCATCTGGCGCTTTCTTCCTGGCATCTCTTACTGCAGCCTCCATTAGCGACGAAAACAAGAAGAGGCTTTACAGAAAAAAGCACTCTCGCGTCTCCTCATTTGCCTCCACCACAAAATCGGCCTCCCGCATCTGTGAGAGTCCCCAGCGCTGTTCACCCAGCGAGACAAAATGGTAGCGCTTCTTAAACTCCTCGGGTAGTTTCCCACGCTCAACGACGTCACGCACACGGGAACGCGCACGCCGGACCTCTGTTTCTGCCTGAATATACAGCGTCACAAACGAATCCGTCAGCTCACGAAATAAGGACTCAAAACGGATCGCGTACAACCCCTCGACAATCAGAGGCTGCTCCAGGCCCAGGCTCATCTCCTGCTCACCCACCTTGCGGTTCTCCACGAAACTGTAGTGAGGAATCTTTGCATGGCCTGCGCGCAGCAGCTCGCGTATATCCTGCTGCATACGCTCTACGTTATAAGCCTCTGGACTCTCCCACTGCGGCACCAGCCCATACTTTTCATCGTACTCTCTCACCACCTGCTCCTCATCCACGTAATAGTGATCCATCGAGAGCAGGGCCGCGCCCAGATAGCGCGCCAGGGCCAGGGAGAAGGTAGTCTTGCCCGAGGCAGCAGGACCAGCAACCAGATACAAACGTTTCGTAGGTAGTTCCGTCACACGCGACAGCAGGGTTGGCATAGACAACATATACAGCTCCTTTGCTTACATAGAGACATAGGCATAATCTTTTATTTAGACAAACTCATAGCCAGGGATCGAGATCGCACCCGGGAATTTCTGCTCCAAACAAATATAACATTTTAGGGCATACATTCGCACTTGTCTATATTATTAAGCGGTATAAAGATGGATTGGATGGCACGAGCGAATGCCCGTGCCATCCAATCCATCTTTATACCCTTGAGCGCTACAGGCGCGAAGGGCTAAAGGACTAAGATAAAATACAGGAACTTGACACGGCAAAAATAGGGGTATATACTCCTATCCATGGAAAAGGAAAGATATGAACTCGATACAACGGCCTTGAAGGCGTTCGCAGAAGCGTGTGCTTGTTCACAGGTGCGCAAGGCCGCACGTGTGATTACACAATTCTATGATCGGTGCTTGCAACCGACCGGATTACGCATGACTCAACATACCGTGTTGGTGGTAATTGCACTCTCAGAACAAGAAACGGTGATGCACCTGGCTGAGAAATTAGCCATGGATCGAAGTGCGCTTGCCCGTGCGTTGAAGCCGCTTGAAAGCCAGGGCCTGGTGACCGTTGAAGCGGGGAGTGATCGACGGACGCGAGTGGTACGCCTGACTGAGCAGGGGCGCCAAGCTCTGATAGAGGCTCATCCCTATTGGCTGCAGGCGCAAAAGCAGGTGATGGCCCACTTCGGCGAGCAGCAGACGCAAGCCCTGCTTGCTGAACTGAAAAAAGTTGAAGTGTTGGAGCTATTGCTCTAGTTTTTGCCAAAAGGGGTATATGCACCTTTTTAAAAAAAGGCGAAGATGCCTGCGCTTGCTGACTGGTGTGCTCGTCTTGATTCTGGAAACAGGAACCCACGATGATGTACGCTGGTGACAGCATACAGATCTATGATCCTGTTCTCAACGGTGAGAAATTTTAGGAGAAAGCGAGCCTATTGTATCGATTTTTCTTTTTTTTCTGATAGGGGCATATGTCCCTTTTTGTGAAGCACTGAGGTCATTTCAGTCCTCTTCCAAGTCTTCAGGACGTGTTCTGACATCTGGAGGGGTGGAAATACATTCTCTCGATGAGAGGCCGAAAAATACAAAGAGCAAAATGGAGCAGAGAACCATGACACAGACATTGAGTGGGAAGGTGGCATTGGTCACCGGCGGATCACGTGGCATTGGAGCAGCAACAGCGCGTGCCCTTGCTGAGCAGGGAGCCGATGTTGCGATTAGCTATACCAGTGCATCCTCGGCCACGAAGGCGGAGATTCTTCTTCGTCAACTCAAGGAGTTGGGAGTGAGTGCTATCGCTTTTCGAGCGGATCAGGCTGATCCCGTTCAGGTTACAGGCTTGATCGATCAAGTCGTTGCGTATTTTGGACACCTTGATATCCTTGTCAATAACGCCGGGATCCTGGCCTTTGGGGAAATAACCGATCCACAGAGGGATGAGGCTACCTTTGAACGGCTGATGGCGGTCAACCTTGCCAGCGTGGCAACGGGAGTGCGTGCTGCGGCGCGCGTGATGGGTGAGGGAGGACGGATCATCTCGGTGAGTTCCTGGTTTGCCTCTCGGACGGGAATACCGGGCATTGCGGACTATAGCGCAACGAAGGCGGCTATCGCCGGGTACACCCGAGGGTGGGCACGAGACCTTGGACCCAAGGGGATCACCGTCAATGTGGTCCAACCGGGAGCCATAGACACTGATATGAACCCGGCAGATGGCCCGTTCTCCCCTGGAATTGTCTCAACCGTTGCTCTCGGTCGTTACGGTCGGCCTGAGGAGATTGCGGCGGCAATCGTCTTTCTGGCTGGTCCGGCAGCTTCCTACATTACTGGCACATCCCTGACTGTCGATGGGGGATTGCTGGCGTAGGTAAGACGGCAAAGTTGCTAGTACGATACCCAGTCATCACGTCGTCAACTCTAGAATTGACGACGTGATGGCCCCGATACGAGTTGGCAATCACCAGGCCTCATGAAGAACATCCTGACTTTCCTATGGAAAACACGAATGTAAAGTAGACTGCGTACCTCCGTTGACGGGGATCAAAGGCAATCTGTAGTTAGCGCAGCGCCACCTAGAGCGGTTGAAGCGCAATCTGGAGCAACAGCCCTAGTGCACCAATGAGCACCTTGACAACCTCTCACAGTGGCAACAACGAAATGCATGAAGCCAAGCTTCGAGGCAAAAATCGTCAGTATTGGGATTCTGGCCTGTATTTTGTCACAAATGCCAACCCGATTCTGTCTAGTGTGCGACAAATCGCTATATTGAATAGTTGCAAAAGGAGCACACATATATGGAGTCGAATGTTGAAACGCAGACAAAACAGGCTGATGTCATTATCGTTGGTGGCGGGCTTGCCGGATTGACCGCGGCGTGCTACCTGGCACGGGCTGGCGTTGACGTGATGGTGTTTGAGAAGTCAGCGAGACTGGGCGGACGGGCGGCCACCCAGATGCATGACGGATATTCGTTTAACCTGGGCATCCATGCACTGTACTCGGGTGGAGCGGCCTCGGAGGTGCTAGGAGAACTGGGTATTCCCCATAGCGGCCATAGACCAGGAGAGGTGCACGTGCTGCGCGCGGGCAAGCTGCACATCGCTCCGCTTGATACGCTAACGCTGCTGCGAACCAATGCTTTGAGCTTTGCTGACAAACTGGAACTTATGGGCATCTTTGCCAGGATAGCTGGCCAGAAGCCAGAGGAGTGGCGGACAATGAGCGTGCAGGAATGGCTGGAGCGCAATACGAGGCGCCCACGAGTGCGCGAGTTCATGGCAGCAAACGCCTGCACTGGCGTCTATAGCTCGGCACTTGATCTGGTGAGCGCGGATGTGCTGATCAAAAGGACGCAGATCCTGCTCAAGAATCCGATATTGTACATTGACGGTGGCTGGCAAACGCTAGTGGATAAACTGCGCACGGCGGCGGCGCAGGCAGGAGCACGCATTGTAAGTGGATGTCGCATCGAGGCTGTAGAGCGGGTAGAGGACCGGGTAGTGGGTGTGCGCTTGCACAGTGATGAGATCGTGCATGCCTCGGCAGTTATCGTCGCGACCAGCCCCCGCGACGCAGTAAAGCTGGTGGACGGCGGGAATTATCAGCCATTACGCGAGATTGTCGAGCCCCTTGTTCCAGCACGGGTGGCCTGCCTGGATGTCGCTTTGAGTCACCTGCCAGATCCGCGCTACACAGTTGTGCAGGACCTAGAGCGTCCACGCTTTATGTCGATACAATCCGTCTACGCACGGATCGCGCCCCAGGGAGGAGCGCTGATCCATACGTTCAAACAGCTCGACCCCCTGCACTTGGGCGACCCGCGCGAAGATGAGCGGGACCTGGAGAATCTGCTGGATACGGTGCAGCCGGGATGGCGTGATGTGCTGGTCAAGCGTGTGTACTTGCCGCACATCGAGGCGATCAGCATGCTTCCCACGGCCCAGAACGGCGGCTATGCCGGGCGACCAAGTCCACGCGTACCGGGCCTGAGCAATCTCTACCTGATTGGCGATTGGATCGGTGAGGGCTTCCTGGCTGATCCCAGTTTCGGTAGTGCCCGCCAGGTTGCGCAATTGTTGCTACGCGAGGCAGTAGCGCCAGTTGTTAACTGAAGTGATAGGAGGTAAAATAGGGTAAAAGCTTAGAGGTCAGATAGAGCCGTGAACACATCTGAAACCACCACACAAATATTCGAGCAGTACCGGGTACTGCTCTTTTCCATTGCGTATCGTATGTTAGGTAGCGCTACGGATGCTGAAGATATTGTTCAGGAGGCGTTTTTGCGCTGGATGCAGGAGGCCAGAGAGGTACAATCTTCCCGAGCTTACCTCTCGACTATTGTGGTGCGGCTCTGTATCAACCAACTGCGCTCAGCCAGAGCGCAGCGCGAAGTATATGTTGGTCCGTGGCTGCCGGAGCCAATCGCCACGGACCTGCGGCCAGAGCTGGTTGATACAACCGTTCTGGCCGAATCGCTCTCGTTCGCTTTTTTGATCATGTTGGAGAAGCTGGGGCCGCTGGAACGAGCGGCGTTCTTGCTGCACGAAGTCTTCGAATATCCATATAGCGAAATTGCCGTTATTGTAGGAAAAAGCGAAGCCAACTGCCGCCAGATCTTTCACCGCGCCCAGCAGCACCTGGGAGAGCGCAGCCCGCGCTTCAACGTTTCCCCTGAGCAGCAGGAACGCATTACCGATCAGTTCATGCGTGCTAGCAACGGCGGCGACATGCAGGGATTGCTAAACCTTCTGACCGAAGACATTGTCTTCACCGGCGATAGCGGCGGCAAAGTTCGCCTTGGACACAGAGTTCGCGGACGAGACAAGGTGGCACACGGCTCTATTGCCGGTCTACGCCCGCTGCTATCGATCATGCAGTCGCGCAGAGAAGAGGTCAATGGCCAGCCCGCCATCGTTGGCTATGTAGATGGCCGTCCCTACGGCGTCCTACTACTCGATATTGAAGGCGAGCGCATTCGGAATATCTACGCCGTGGCCAACCCTGATAAATTACGCTGGTTACAAAACAAAACACAATAATCGCCCATCGCGCTGTCGCTACACATCTTCCTTTGATCCCTTATCGTACAAATCCGTTCCAATGTTCCTCAGAGGCCGTTTCGTGCATGGGCGCTGAACGGAAAGCGCGAATATGGCCGATTCCCAACCGTCGGTCTTTGACTGGAGTCGAGAAGGATGACGATACAGCATTCGCGTCCTCCGGTCCTACACGCTCATTGAACCCTCAAGCCGTGGTTTCATGCCGCGTGAATTCAGCGGCATGGAGCTTCACGAAGTCGTGCACGCTTGTCGGCATCTCGCCGGTGAGCTTGGAAAAGTCGTCAGTCATACGGTCATAACGCCCCTGCGCGTGGAGGTCGGCCATTACCCCGACATGGTTGACGATATGCAGAGGCACCCCTGCCTCTCGAAGCTTATCGGTCCATAGAGGGAGCGGCACGTCGCGATAGCGAATCGTCCGGCCGAGTGCCTCGGAAAAGACGCGCGCGTAGTGGTCGAGATCGGCCGACTCAAATCCGGTCAGGTTGTATACCTGACCGATGTGCGGGACCGGGTCATCAAGGATAATGGATACGGCGCGCGCCACATCGACAGCCGAGATAGGCGAGGTCTTGCCGCTGCCCATCGGCAGCGCCAACTCGTCGGATTCCCGTACGCTCGCAGCGGCGAAAAGCAGGAAGAAGTTTTCGAGGAAGACCGTCGGTCGGACCGTGACGACTGGTAGTCCCGACCATGAGAGTGCCTGCTCCGCCAGCCAGTGCAGCTTTTGCTGCGAGCTGTCTGTGGTCTCGGTGATGCTCATCTGCGAGACCGTCATTTGCGACATGTTCACAAAAGCCTCGACGCCGTGGTAGCGCGCCACCGCAGCGGTGTTAACCGTGGCTTCCAGATACGCCGCAGAGACGGACATGCCAAAATAGATGCGCGCGCACCCTTCGATCGCGCGGTGCATCGAGGCGAGATCCGTCAGGTCGCCCTGCACAACCTCGGCACCGAGCTGGCGCAACGCTTCGGCACGCTCATCCTCCCGCCGGACCAAGGCGCGTACCTTATGCCCCTTGGCGAGCAGCAATACGGTGAGGTTGCGGCCGATAGCACCGAGATTGCCGGCCGCTCCAGTCACAAGGATCGGGCTGTCATGTGTGAATTTCATCGTCATACTCCTTACTTTGTAGTTAGGTTCAGATGGGTTGGGAGGCATTAGGAGTTCGGTGTGTTCTAGGGTCTGATCGTCACCAGACAGGATACCTCTTGATGGAACCTCGGCGTCTGCCGTGTGTCTGATATATCCCCGACCATGCTGGATCCGGAGCGGCAGGTGTTTGCGGGACAAACGGCGGGATTACAGGACCTCGACTGTCCTCTCCTCGTTGACAGCCGCGCGCAAGACTTCAGCCTTCGGGTGCGCGGTACGCTCATGGACGGGCGACGCGGGCGTCCGATCGATCAGCAGGCTGAGCAGTTCGGGGCGGCTGTAGTGACCACGCGCATCCATAAGTCTCTTGCGGTAGTCGATGAGAGCGAAGTCAAGATCGGCAATCACTTCGCCTTCACCAGCTGTGAGAGGCTCGCCGATGATCTGGCCTTCCGGGTTCACAATGGCGGTGAAGCAGCCGCCGGAAATTGGCTCGATAGCACACCCCGTATCCTTCATAATTTGGGCTTGCTGATTGGCATCGAGCCACGCCGTCGCGTTGACGACAAAGCAAGCGGATTCGAGGGCGTGCTGGCGGATGCTCACTTCCATCTTCTCCGCGAACCGTGGGCCAGCGAACGATCCGGGATACATCGCCGAGTGGATCTGCTCACCATCGGCAATGAGCGCGTAACGCGCGAGCGGCTGGAAGTGCTCCCAGCAGGCGAGCTGTCCGATGCGCCCAACGGCGCTCTCGACGGCGCGCAGGCCCGTGCCGTCACCGTGGCCCCAGATCATCCGCTCCTGATAGGTTGGTGTGATCTTGCGGCGGCGCTGGATCAGCGTCCCATCCGCGTCGAAGAGCAGCTGTGTATTGTAGATCGAGCCGCCGTCGCGCTCATTGACGCCGATCGAGACGACCATGTTCGCCTCCTTCGCGGCCTCGCCGATCGCATGGGTCTCGGCAGACGGGACTGTGACCGACTCTTCGAGCAGACGCTGATGCTCCTTCCCCAACAGCATGTCGTACGGTGACTGCACGAAGGAGAAATAGGGGTAGTAGGGAATGACGGTCTCGGGGAAGGTCGCGAATTGGACGCCCTGTTTGCCCAGCTCACGGATCTTCTTCACAACCTTCTCGACGGTCCCCTGTCGGCTGTACAGCACGGGGCTGATCTGCACGGCGGCGGCTTTCACGATGGTGCTCATGGTATGTTCCTTTCAAGTTGACGTGATGGCTTTGTTATATTTTTGTTGTATATACAACATTATGGGCCTCTTTTTCCACAAGGTGGATGTGACGGGGTTTGTTACACTGTGCGTTGTATATACAACGTTTACTGCACAGTACATTGCATATACAACGCTTTGGGTGGCTTACTCCACGAGTTCGTCAAGCGGGATGCTGTCGGCCACGCCGACGATGGCAGTCACGCCTTCCTCGCCGAGCAACTGTTTGGCTTTCACCTGCGCTGCTCGCCACGCAGGAGCCGCCGAAACCAGTAATTCTTTGCCGGCCTGCGAGAGAACCAGTGGACGGCTTCGACCGCCTTGGTCAGAAACCATTTCCTCGACCCACCCCTCCGTCAGGAGAAGCGCGAGATTGCGTGTCAGGGTCGAGCGCTCCTGGTAGTTGGCACGTCCGATCTCAGCGCGACTTGCTCCTCCAAGATTCGCAATGAGCACAAGCAACGAGAACTGTGGAGCATTGACGCCGTAAGGCCGAAGTGCCTGATCATACATGTTGGTGATGATGCGCGATATTCGGCGCGTGCGCGTCAGCAAGCAATTGCGAGTGATCTCGCCAACCACGCCGGCATCGGCTGTCTCAGTCTCTGTACTCATCATCATAGTCTCTATTTAGTGTATATACAACATTCATCACGGTCCCTATGATAGTGTATATACAACATGCTGTCAAGGCCTGGCAAAGGCTAAAACGGTAGCAGACTTTTCCCGCCAACTATGCTATACTCAAGCATAATATAGTAAAAGGATCGGCCATTAAAGACATGTCTGTGATGCCACTTCTTAGCACAAACACATATATTCAACAGCATCAGAGCCAGCACCAATACAGGTCTGGTTCTCTGGGCATGTCTTCTCCCACAGCTCCATAGAGCACATAGCCACTAACGGCTAAAGCCAACGCCAGACCTGAGATATGAGGTCTGGCGTTTTTTGTTCCTTTTTTAGCCTCTTGTAAGGAGTATTCAGATGGATATCGCGACCTTCTTCCACACACTCTTTATTGGTATCTCTATCGCCGCAGCAGTCGGCCCTATGAGCCTGCTCTGCATTCAGCGCACGTTAACACGTGGCTATCTCTATGGCCTGGTATCGGGCCTGGGCATCGCCAGCGCCGATGGGCTTTACGCCAGCATCTCCGCCTTTGGCCTGACCGCGCTCTCCGACCTGCTCATCAGCCAGAACTGGTGGATTCACCTGCTGGGAGGCATCTTCTTGATCTACCTGGGCTGCCGCACAGCGCTCACGCTTCCAGCGCGCAAGGCTGCGCACAGTGTCTCAGTCGCCAACCTGCCCAGAGCCTACGTGACAACGCTCCTACTCACCCTGACCAATCCCTTGACCATACTCTCTTTCGCCCTCATCTTTGCAGGCATCGGCCTGGGGGCAACGAGCAGTCCGCTCTCCGCGCTCGCCGTCACGCTAACAATCTTTCTCGGTTCCCTGCTCTGGTGGCTCATCCTCGTCAGCGGCGTCAGCCTGCTACGCGAGCGCTTAAGCGCGACCTGGCTTTTATGGGTCAACCGCCTCTCCGGCTGTGGCATCGCCCTCTTCGGCCTGCTCATCCTGCTCAACATCAAGTTTTAGCGATCTCTCACGAGATGTCCCCCTTTAGACAAACATCTAAAGGGGGACATCTCGTCAAAGTTTTAGTCATCCAAACCATAAAGCTGACGATATCTCTGGTAATCGTCTGTGATGCGCCTGACAATCTCATATGGCTCGTCAAATAGCGGGCGTGGATACCATTCCTCACGTATCCCCTTTTTCAAGTAAATAGTAAACTTAAAATTGCCCATACCCTTACTCGCTGGCAAATGATGGTCTCTATCGGAGTCGTACCTGTTGGTGGTATCCCAAAGTAATTCTGATACTAAAAAGGTCACCGTCATCCGCTCAATCTCTGCGTAGTTAAAGACAACAATCTTGCGAATGACATCATCATTCCAGGGATTATAGTCGATAAAACCCTCAGGCGTGAGAACCAGGACGTCATTGGCGTGCAGTTGCTCTTGCTTTCTCGCCCATCGATTAACACTCAAGGCCATCCATACCACCAACACCTCGACCGCGATAGTCAGCAGGAGAAAAGGGAAACGCGTATAGAGATCCCATGGGTTATTGATCAAATTTAGGCTATAGAAAAACAATAAGCTAACTACAAAATAGACAAAGTTCCCCAGCAATACGACAAGTACGTCCACTGTAGCATAGGCACTCTCTGGTTGCTTCCGCGGGCATACTACCATCCATGTTCTCTCTACCTGGCCCACCTGTACAGCATCAAGAACAGCACACACATCTAAGATAGATACGCCATCCTTACGCGCAGATATGCCTCCCTGTTGCTGCTCCGACATATACATGTGCTTCCTTTGCTATCAGTCATGAAAATAGTTCTGCTTACTAATACATACGTTTCTCTGGCCAAAAATCAAGCAAGCAGGCCCATCCGGTGCGAAACCAAACAGGCCTGCTTGCTTAAGAATGAATAGGATGATAGGTTAGGGTACGACGGTTATGAGTTGGACTGAGGCGCTGTGGTTACCATACTTGTCAACGAGATCAACGCCGTACTGGCCGTGCCAGAGTTCCTTGGCATCTTTGAGATCATAGGCGATGAGCTGGCGGTTTGCGCCCTGGGTGTAGAGCACGCCCTCGTTAATACTTGAGGGATCGGCCACTACATCTTTTTTCCAGCTCGTCTTCCCAGTCGCGGCAACCAGTACATACAACGAGTATGAGAGGATCTTACCGTTGGTATGATCATATGTTCCCTGGCTGAAGCTGACATAGCCTCCCCCGGCAATAGGCGCATAAAGATCAGTATCATAGTCATTGTGCCAGACTTCATGCCCCTGGGCATCTAACGCATGGAGGATGGAGTGCGGGGCAAAGGGATTGCGCTCAAAGAAGTAGATGTGTCCATCGGCGACGACAGGCGCAACGTTCACCCAGTTCTGAGTAGAAAACTTCCAGCGTTGCTGTCCATCCTTGGTGTTAAAGGCATAGACATAACTTTGCAGTGACATTCCTCCATGGTGCTGGCTTACGGCCGCAGAAGAGGCATAGACCGCGTCATCGACGACCTGCACACCATTAAGTACCTGCTCTTGCGCATTGATGGTAGAAGTCCAGATGCGCTTGCCGGTTTTGGTATCAACCGCGAAATAGGTCCTCTCCAGCGCTCCATAGAGCACACCGTTGCTGACGACAGGCACACCAACTTGATTAATGGTGCCGTCAACAAGCGCCGTGGCCCCACTCTGATATGTCCAAGCCTGCTTACCTGTATTAGCATCGAACGCGAAGACTGTTCCAGCACGATTGAGTACGTATACCTGGCCATCAACAATCACGGGAGTTGTGAGATAACCCAGATTGTATGAACTACCCTTGCCACTTGGTGCCGCCAGGGCTGGTTTGAGGTTGGTGCTCCAGCGGGCCTTACCCGTTGTGGCATCCAGGGCGATAAGCTGCGGTTGATTGGTTGTATCGTTCATAGTACTGGTGTACACGGTGTTTCCATATACAGCGGGATTCACTGTAGTGCCAGAGCTCTTATAGCTCCACAAGGACGCATGAGTATGAGAATCTAGTTTACTGATGGCAGTTGTAGACCAATCGGCCGGATAGGTAATATAGATGCCAGAAGAGTCTACTACTGGCGTCGCAGTTGCCTATACCTGGCCAGCGGTATTACTGGATGTCTAGGCGACATTCTTTTTGCCGGCCATATTAAAGACAAAGGCCGCACTACCTACAATGACGGCGACAACCAAGACGGCGACGAGCAGGCTCAGGGTTCGCTTGATACTGCTCCGTGATGAGATCTCTGTTTCTTGCTTTTTCAATTGACGCTTCCTTTGTTGTATCTCTTGAATAGAGAGAGGTTGAGAAGCGGTTTTAACATAATCTTGTGAAGCGCGCTCGCGTTTGATACTCTCCAGACGCTCCCAGGCACGCTGCAAGGATTGGGCATTGGCGTGGGCATCTGCCTGGTGCTCCTGACGTAACGCCTGTACCAGGTGTTGATCGATGGGCGCAAGTGACGCGGCTGGATGCTCGATTTGTTGATCCAGGTGCTCGGGAATAAAGGATGTGTCTTCGTGACTCACAGGGTGCCTCCTTTCTCGTTACGGGTATAGAGCGTGCGTAGAAGCTTGAGCGTGCGGTGCAGCGTCATGCGCACCGCCGCCTCGCTTTTATCAATCACGGTCGCGATTTGACCACAGGTGAGGTCATGTCCGAACCGCAAATGGACGATTTGACGTTGGAGCTCCGGTAATTCTTGCAAGAGAGTGTGTAACGTCTGCCGTTCCTCATGTTTGAGGGCCATACGCTCGGGCGCCTACTCCTCGCTCTCGTAGAGCACATCTTCGACCTTCGCGAGCTCAATGCTCGCGCGATACTTGCTACGACGGCGATAATCGACAACCTTGTTGCGCGCAACCGTCCAGATCCAGGCGGCGACACGCTGCTCATCCATACTTGCCAATGAGCTTTTCTCCAGGGTTGCCAGAAATATATCGACCAGCAGGTCCTCCGCGTCCTCACGCGAAGGGACCTGCCGTAGAAGATAGGCGAAAATGACCGGGGCATAGCGTTGATATAGGGCGGCATCCGTTGCCTGCGCAGGCGTGATCGATAATTCCTTCATAGGACATCCTTATGCTATTTGAGATCTCGCCTATAATAATCGCATGGGACTAGAAAACATAACAGATTCTGTTACTCAGGTTATAAGGGTAGTCTGAGCTTGACTTTAGCATGCACATTTTTCCCAGCATGAAACGGGAAAAATGGCTATTGCGTGTAGAGCAAAGAGTTATAAAGAGATATAATGTCTTTGCAACCTGCATACAAACACATAAATCCGTGCAGTTGAAAGGAGATCTCGATGGAGATCGGAATGATTGGAATTGGGCGCATGGGAGCCAATATGGCTAAGCGCCTCTTGAGGGCTGGACACAAGTGTGTCGGCTATGCCAGACGCCAGGAAACAGTCCAGGCTCGTATTCAGGATGGTTCAATCAGCGATGGTGCAACTTCGCTACAAGACCTGGTGGGCAAGCTTCAGCCAAGGCGCGTCATCTGGATTATGGTACCCGCGGCCTCAGTCGACGCTACACTGGAGACACTCGTCCCCTTGCTAGATAAAGGTGATATCATCGTTGATGGCGGCAACTCCTACTATCGCGATGATATTCGCAGAGCCGATATGCTTGAGAAGCATGGCATCCATTATGTGGATAGCGGTACCAGCGGCGGCGTCTGGGGCCTCGAGCGTGGCTACTGCCAGATGATTGGCGGCGAGGACGAAACAGTTGCCTACCTTGATCCCATATTTAAGGCTCTGGCACCTGGCAAAGAGTCCACGCCACCTACACCGGAACGCGGTCAGAAGGGTGGTACCGCTGAGGAGGGCTATCTCCACTGTGGACCCCATGGCGCCGGTCACTTTGTCAAGATGGTCCATAACGGTATCGAATATGGCATCATGGCGGCATACGCCGAGGGTTTCGGTATTCTGGAGAAGGCTAACATCGGCAAGAATACACACGAGATCGATGCCGAGACCGCTCCTATAGACCCTCGCTTCTACCAGTACGACATCGACGTTCCGGAAGTCGCTGAGCTCTGGCGACGTGGTAGCGTGGTTGGCTCCTGGCTGCTGGATCTGACGGCGCATGCCCTGCTCAAAGATCCCAACCTCTCACAATTCCAGGGACGCGTCTCCGACTCGGGCGAGGGCCGCTGGACGGTGCAGGCCGCTATCGATGAAGGCATGCCCGCGCACGTTCTCAGCGCCGCGCTCTTCTCGCGCTTCAGCTCGCGCGGTGAAGGCGATTATGGCAACAAGATCCTCTCCGCCATGCGCTTCGAGTTTGGTGGTCACCACGAGAAGGAATCTAAATAAAGATTGCTTTGTAGAAAAGGGGTGTGGTGCGGCTGGTCAGCCGCACCACACCCCTTTTCTACAAAGCAATCTTTATTTAATCGCAACAAAAAGCTGATACGCATTCTCTACATAGATATGGTAGCATGTAGAGAAGAGAACAGAGGCGGAGCCAGGCATACGCAGTCCTTATCTTAATCTCATACATTAATCCCTGGCCCGCGCGAAAGGCAGAAAGCACATGGAAGGCGTCAAGAATTACCTATCAGATATGGATGGGGTGCTCGTGCGTGGCTCCACGATTGTTCCCGGCGCAGCGGAGTTTGTGAAGCGCCTGCGTGACCAGGAAATTCCCTTTCTGATTCTAACCAATAACTCACAATATACTCCTCGCGACCTCCAGGTACGCCTGGCCTATATCGGCCTGGATGTGCCCAAAGAGTCTATCTTCACATCCGCGCTCGCCACAGCACAGTTCCTACACTCTCAGCGCCCCAGCGGACGCGCCTATGTCATCGGCGAGTCCGGCCTGACGACAGCCCTGCACGATATCGACTATATCATCACCGACCAGGATCCCGAATATGTCGTGCTTGGCGAGACCACGACCTATAGCTTCCAGCGCATCACTCAGGCCATCCGCTTCATCTTGAATGGCGCACGCTTTATCGCGACCAATCCCGATCCCATGGGACCAGGCGAGGGCGGGACCGTCCCGCTACCGGCGCCGTGGCGGCCCTCATCAGCGCCGCTACCGGCATCAAGCCCTACTACATCGGTAAACCCAACCCGCTGATGATGCGCACCGCTCTGCGCAAGCTCAACGCCCATTCCGAGGAGACTGTCATGATTGGCGACCGCATGGATACAGATATGATCTCAGGCATTGAGAGTGGCCTGCGTACCATTTTGGTCCTCACTGGCGTCACCTCCCGGGAGCAGGTCGAGCGCTTCCCCTACCGCCCCACCTGGATCCGCGACTCCGTCGCGGACATCGAAATTTAATAATGGAAGGGTTTGTAGCACTAGAAGTGCCACAAACCCTTCCATTATTACGGGCGAGATCTATGATTGAGGAATAACTAGATCATTTGCGGCCTGGAGGAAGGCGCGAATGAGAGGGTGGACAACCTGCTTAAAAGCTGAGCGCTCCGGTTGGAAGAGAGTACCGATATAAAAGGGATGCCGCTCAAGCTCAATGATGCGGGCCTCGCCCTGCTGGTCTCTACCGCTGATATGCATACCGCCCCGCTCAAGCTCCGGCCAGAATTGCGCATTTGGTCCGTAGTTACAGGTACCATACTGTTCAATGGCCTCGCTTACCCCATAGATGCTCGCCACATGCGAGCCAGGAGAGAGATGGCAGGCAGTAATAACTCCTGTGTTAGAGCAGGCTAGCGGCGTAATCAGGAGCACAGCGGCATCGGGATGCTCCTCTGCATGGTCCGCCTCACGGATGCCTAGCACATTGCGCGCATACTCAATAAGCATGTGCTGACAACCACCACAGGTCCCCAGCGTAGGAATCAGCCGCTCACGCGCATATTGTAGAGCCTTCAAAGCTCCACCCATACTTGCATAGGGAGTATGGGGAATAAACCATAAAGCCTGATAGCCTACCAGCTTCTCTTCAGCGCCCTGCTCAAATAGAGGAGTCTCCAGCCACTCTGCCTCATATTGACAACCAAGGTCATTAGCAGCCAGGACCAACGCCTGGGGAATGGCGATATGTGCCTGCACCTCGGGCTTATACTCACCAACCAATCCAATACGAATCATCTTTTTCGCGTCCTTTCTTTTTCACTGGCGCAGATCATACACCGCTCAAAAAAAGAATACACCGCCCAGAAGGACGATGTATTCGTGTGCTATCCCTGGTATACTAAAAGACCCGGCCCGCTACTAGCGTACGCGACTACTTGGCTCAGGCGAGGCGCTGGCGGGTGCGGCAGAGCAGGAGAAAGACGCTGAGTGAGGCCACACCACAGAAGGCAATAACCAGGGACATGGGCAGAGCCGTCTTGCCACCGCCCAGGCCCACCAGCGGCGCAACCAGGGCCCCAATCGCGTATTGCAACATCCCCAGCAAGGCCGAGGCGCTACCCGCAATACGTGGATGATCGGCCAAGCCCAGCGCAGCCGAGTTGGGCATAACCAGGCCCTGGCTGGCTACGATGATAAAGAACGCTGGGAGGATGCCAACCAGTCCTACACCACTCACGGCCACGAGCAACAGAGCGAGGCCGCCAAAGGCCACCGAACTCAAGCCGCATGTAAGCAACCCCCGCGCCGAGACGCGACCTACGAGCCTGCCATTGACCTGCCCAGCTACGACGATGCCCAGGGCATTGATACCAAAGAGCACCCCAAAGAGTTGGGGCGAGACTCCATAGATATCCTGCAAGACAAAGGATGAGCCAGAGATATAGGCAAACATGGCGGCGAAGGAGAGGCCACCCGCCAGGGCATAACCGATAAAGAGGCGATCAGAGCACAAAACGCGGAAGGCGGAGAGTGTTGCCGCAAGCCCACCCATCTGGCGTCGCTCCACGGAATGCGTCTCCTTGAGACCAAAGGCGGAGAGCAAGAAGAGGATCACGCCAATAATCGCCAGCGTCACAAACACGCCCCGCCAGGAGGTAAAGCGCAACAACTGACTACCAATGATCGGGGCAAGAATGGGTGCCAGGCCATTCACCAACATGAGCAGCGAGAAGAAACGCGCCGCCGCCACCCCTGAATACAGGTCACGCACCACAGCACGTGAGATAACAATACCAGCCGCGCCCGCAAGCCCCTGCACAAAGCGCAGCACTGCCAGCGTAAATACCGAGGGCGCGACAACGCACAGGAGAGAGGCGACCGCGTACAGCGCAACACCAATAAGGAGCGGGCGTCGACGTCCAGCTGCGTCACTAAGAGGGCCAGCGATAAGCTGACCAGACGCCAGTCCCAGCAGGCAGGCACTCAGGGTAATCTGTACCTGGGAGGTACTGGCACTAAAGTCATGTGCCAGGGCAGGTAGCGAGGGCAAATACATATCCATCGAGAGCGGTCCAAACGCGCTCAAGGCCCCTAAAATAATGACGACCAGCGCCCCACTGGGCACATATGGTAGCTCTTTATCCTCCTGCAGTGCTTTAGATATCTCCTGCTTTCCACCCTCCTCTCCACGCGCAGAGGAAAACCGTGTATCCATATCGGACATCCTACCTCCAACCTGGGGATTATCAATAATAAATGCATCTAGTGGGACGACGCGTGCTTGAGCAGCGTTGGACAACTTCTCATTGAAGCTGATAAATAAAGTCTATCATCCCCTTTCCCCACTCGCAAGCTCGCTTCAGGAGGGAATAGATGAGCGTATGCCAGCGCCACACGCTCATCTATTCCCTCCTGAGCACCGTAGGCGCGAAAGGTCAACTCAAGAAAGGCGTATCCAGCCCTGGCAGAAAGCATCCTGAGATTGTAGACTATAGTATAGACAGGAGTAAATAAGGAGGAACCTATTTTGAGTAGCAAACTAGCCTGGGGTATTTTGGGTACTGGCAGGATCGCTGGCGTCTTCGCCAAAGGTCTGGCCAATTCAGAGACGGGAACACTGGTCGCCGTTGGCAGTCGTAGTCAGGAAGCAGCCGATGCCTTTGGCGCGCAATGGAGCGTAGGGCGCTGCTACAGCAGCTATGAGGAGCTGCTGGCCGACGAGCAGGTTCAGGCGGTCTACATCGCCACGCCGCATCCTCAGCATGCGCAATGGGCCATCCGCGCCGCGGAGGCCGGAAAGCATATTTTATGTGAGAAGCCCATAGCACTCAACCATGCCGAGACGATGGCTATCGTGGAGGCGGCCCAGCGCCACCAGGTCTTCCTGATGGAGGCCTTTATGTATCGCTGCCACCCACAAACACAGAAGCTGCGCGAACTCTTGCAGGAGGGAACAATCGGCGATATTCGCGTGATACAGGCCACCTTTAGCTTTAATGCGGGCTTTAATCCCGAGAGCCGACTCTACAACAATGCGCTGGGAGGCGGCGGCATCCTCGACGTTGGTTGTTACTGCGTCTCGATGGCACGCATGGTCGCAGGCATCGCCAACGGCAAAGACTTCGTCGAACCCACACAGGTGAGCGCCGTGGGCCAGGTTGGATCCACAGGCGTTGATGAATATACCATGGCCTCACTCAGCTTCCCGAGTGGCGTGCTAGCACAGCTCTTCACCGGCATCCAGGTAAATGGAGACAACAACGTACGCATCTTTGGCAGCAAGGGATCCATCACCATCCAGTCGCCATGGCTTCCCGAGCGCGGCCAAGCATATCTGCTCGTAGAGAAAAATGGGCAGAGCGAGAGAATCGACGTTGAGAGCGAGGTAGACCTGTATGGCAACGAAGCCGATACAGTTGCCGCCTACCTGGAACAGTTGCAAGCGCCTGCCATGAGCTGGGAGGACACACTTGGTAATATGCAGACGCTTGACCGCTGGCGCAAGGCCATCGGTGTCGTCTATGAGGCGGAGAAACCTGAGGGTAAGATCCTGACGGTAAGCCAGCGTCCCCTGCGTGTCCGCTCGGATGCTAGCATGAAGTATGGCAATCTGCCCGGAGTGGAGAAGCCCGTCTCCCGCCTGGTCATGGGTGTGGATAACCAGACCGAGTGGCCGCATGCCTCAGTTATGCTGGACGACTACTTCGAGCGCGGCGGCAACTGCTTCGACACCGCCTTCATCTATGGCGGCGGCGCCTGCGAGAAGTTGCTGGGGCAGTGGATCGCTAATCGCGGCATTCGCGAGCAGGTGGTCATCCTCGGCAAGGGCGCACACACGCCATACTGCACGCCTGAATGGATCGTCAAGCAGCTTGATATCAGCCTGGGGCGCCTGCACACAGACTACCTCGACATCTATATGATGCATCGCGACAATCCCGAGATTCCTGTAGGCGAATTTATCACTGTTCTCAACGAGCAGAAGAAGGCCGGACGTATACGTGTCTTTGGCGCATCCAACTGGTCCATTGAGCGCCTGCAAGAGGCCAACCAGTGGGCCGCGGAACACGGGCTGACCGGCTTTTCCGCCCTCAGCAATAACTTTAGCCTGGCACGCATGATCGATCCCGTGTGGGCAGGCTGCATTTCGGCCTCGGATGCAAGTTCTCGCGCGTGGCTCACAGAGCACAATATGGCCTTGATGCCCTGGTCCAGCCAGGCTCGTGGCTTCTTCACCGGGCGCGCAAAACCGGAGGATCACTCCGATCCTGAGCTCGTGCGCTGCTGGTATAGCGAGGATAACTTCCAACGCCTGGAGCGCGTCAACCAGATGGCCCGTGAGCGCGGCATTCAGCCAATCGCCCTGGCCCTGGCCTACGTGCTAAACCAGCCCTTCCCAACCTTCCCCCTGATCGGGCCACGCGCCCTCTCGGAGACACGCACCTCGTTCGAGGCCGTGAACATCACCCTCACACCTGAGGAGGTTCGCTGGCTCAACCTTGAGGCATAATAGAGTCTAGAGCATGAAGCGGACATTGTGGCTGATTGCCACAATGTCCGCTTCATGCTCTAGATGGTAGTAAGAGCAACGAGTTGACAGATTTTTGGGTGAAGAGTGAACAATCATAAGGACACCGTGCTGGTGATGCGGCATGGAGTTGTGCCCAGGTCCTAGCATTCTTTCTAGCGCGTTTGAGAGGACGGCCCGAAGCAGTAGAGATAGAACCGCTTGTTAGATCTGAAGAGTATGAGGTTCAAGCCGAATGGAAGACCGGGCGCTTTGGCCTGGGTGGCCGATACGTCGATGTGGCTGGCCTCGCTCGTCATGGCTGGCTTCTTGGTAAGTTCAAATGGAAGTATTCTGTTCCAGTTCCATATGGCGACGAGGAAGTCGTTAAGAGCTGTCTAACTATCCTAATGAACGCATCGCTTGGTGCTGGTGACCCGTGGTATGGACCCAATTACGGACTTCGCCGTGTAGAGCCGTATTCGACAGGGTACAAACTTTTAAGTAGTCTCGATCATTTGGGGCTGAATACACAACCGGTCTGGAGAGAGCTAGAGCAGGCTATTAAGCGCCTAATCGGGGTATCCAACTAATAAACTGCTCATTAGTCATCTATGAAGACAATAGCATCGCTTTTCTTGGAAGAAGAGGAAATGCATCAGGGCAACAAAAAACTGTCTGTAGCTACAGACAGTTTTCGCGCTTTGAAGAGCGTCTCCAGAACTGGTAAATGCCCCACGAAGTGAGCGGATCTGGCCCCTCAAACGTGGGAAATTGCCTTCAATCGTAAGCACCAGTATGCGCGCTTCCTGTCAAAACGCTTTCTATCAGGCTTCTTTCATTAAAATCTTGTAAATTGGAGAGAGAAAAGGAAAGGCTTACGTTAGCTCTGCTTAAGTGTCTGATCAGGGTGAGCCAGGTGTCTATCTCGAATGGCTTTGAAAGCGTGGACCAGATCAGGCGTCAAGTACCCTCCCTAACGCTGACCTATTGATGCTAACCAACGACTAGCAACTGAAAAGTGCGATCCTTTTGATAAGGCCTTCCAGATGTATAGGTCAATACCTCAACCACATTTGGGGCACCCACCCCGCCATAAGTGGTAATTGGCCCAAAGAGTGGGCAGGTTTTGACCTCCAGGCGGGCTTTTTGCGCCTCCAGATTGAGCACTCAGGCATTGATGGGTCGAGAGAGCGCACTGCAAGCCATTCATTGTGCTCCGTTTTTGGAAATTCGCAAAGAAATGCTTGTCAGGGTCCGACATAATTTCCCCAACATATTTCGCTAAGGACAGGGAAACGGTAAGGATGTCTCTCATTTCTCCGTTCTGAGGGGAATAGCAGAGTAGCAAAAACCTTGGTTTGTTGTGACTCGTGTCCCTTCAATGGTGAGAGCAGCCAATCTCAAGAAGAAGGACGAGCCGTTGAGGCTCGGTCCGATTGGTGGGGATCGATGGAGTTTTCACAGGGTCAGGACGTGGCTACTCCATTTGGTCTAGGTATCACCCTGGTCGTTGGGCTCACGATTGTGGTGACATCTTTTTTGTGTTTTCTAGCCCTCTCTCTTCATGTTCTTGCCAGTACTGATCGCCTGCAATTGCTCATCAGTCACTCTGGCGTTCCGCAGATCAGCATCGTCGAGCAGTGCGTAGGTGAGAGTCGCACCAGTGAGATCGGCACCCTGTAAATTTGCTCCGATGAAAGTCACCTCGGTGAGGGTAGCGTCAGTGAGATCGGCGCCCTGCAAATTTGCTCCGCTGAACGTCGCTTTCGTGAGATCAGCGCTCCGCAAGTTGGCGCCACTGAGATCAGCGTCTATGAGACTGGCTCCTCGTAACTTCGCATGAGTGAGAATGGCATGTGTCAGGTTTGCGTTATGAGGAGTTTCCTCCTGGTCTGCAAGCAGGGCAGATCCGCTGAGATCAGCTTCGGTGAGATCGGCGCCCTGCAAATCTATACCTCTCATGTCAGAGGCTCTCATGCTCGCCCGGCGTAAATTAGCCCCGGAGAGGTTAGCACGATACAACGCCGCACCACTGAGATTGGCATCGCTGAGATTGGCACTGCTGAGATTCACAGAACTCAGATCCGTATCGTTCAGTTGCACGCTCGGCAGTTCCATCTTATGCAGATCCGCTCCTACAAGGGCTCTGCTCCCTCTCAGTGCATCGCCTATAAATGTAACAGAGAGGCCATTGTGGCTGAAAAAATGCAACATACTTAGTTGCTGCTCGGCATCTAAAGATTTCAAGACCTGACCCAATCGTTGCTGGGCAATCTGCGATACCTCCGGCTTCTCGGTGAGAAGCGTGAGGAAGTAGGTCTGGAAGACCATCTCCTGCATCATCGCCATCCATTGCTTCCCGCTCTGATCCTGCGTGTACATTTGCCAGGCCGCGAGACACAGACTGAGCAACATTGCGAAGACCAGCGCGGTGACAATTTGACCTGAAGTATTTCCTCCGCTTAGAAGATTGATGAGGAAGGCAATGATCGCAGCAAACAAACCAGAGAAAACAGCCAGTGTCGAGGGATGAGACACGACCTGACCCACATGAAAAAGACGTTTCATAACCAGAACTGGCCTCCGATTCGTGCATGGGGTTTTGCGAGAGAGCGGTGATGATTGGCTGATCCCTCCGATGGCTGTGGAGAAGCATTTGGGAGGGTTTCTACCAACGCTCATCGGAGAGGGATCTGCTCGCCAGCACGCATGTGCTGTTACTTGTTCCAGGTCAGGGGCAGCTTCTTTATGCCAAAAGTGGACATGTTCTTGATCGGGGACAGCGACACATCGGGCACGTGCCAGGAGCCAGGCAGGCGATCGAGCATCGCGTTCAGCGCAATCTTCGCCTCCAAACGAGCCAGGGGAGCCCCCAGACAGAAGTGGACGCCGCGCCCGAAGCCCAGGTGCCGATTCGGCTCACGCTCGATCGTGAATTGATCGGCCTCGGGGAACTGGGCCTCATCACGATTCGCTGAGATGATCCAGGCAAAGAGCATTTGACCAGCCTCTATGCGCTGCTCGCCAATTGTCGTCTCGGTCACCGCCCAGCGCGGTTGGAGTCTGATCGGCGAGTAGTAGCGCAGGGCCTCTTCAAGCGCTTTGGGCACCAGGTCGCGCTGGGCACGCAGCCGTTCCACTTCTCCTGGATACTCATCCAGGCACAGGATGGCATTGCCAATCAGATTGGTCGTGGTCTCGTTGCCTGCCACCAGTAGCAGCACGCAGAACCCGATCAATTCCTCGTTCGAGAGGTGCTCCCCATCCACTTCCGCCAGCAGCAGCGCGCTCACCAGATCATTCTGGGCATGGGCACGCCGCTCCTCAAAGAGCTGGGTGAAGTAGCTGACCATGCTGCTCATTGCCTGCATGCTCGCCTGCATATCCTCTTCCGTCGCTTCTCCGTCTCCCGAGACGAAGGCATCGGACCACTGCTTGAACTCTGCACGCCGCTCGGTGGGGATCCCCAACAACTCTGCAATGATCGTGATCGGCAGCGGATAGGCCAGATCCCCGATCACATCCATCTCACCCTTTGCCACTACCTGGTCGAGCAAGCCGTTGGTAATCTCCTGGATGCGCGACTCCATCTGCGCTACCCTGCGTGGCGTGAAGGCTTGCGACACGATCTGGCGCAGCTTGTGATGGCGCGGCGGGTCCATGCGCACAATGCTCGAACTGATCGGGCTGCTATCGCGGTACTCGGCTGGTATGAAGCGGTTTTGCTCGGAAGAAAACGTTGCATGATCGCTGAGCACGCGTGCCACATCGTCATAGCGGTAGAGGTTCCATGCCTGGAAATTCGGGTTGAAGGAAACGGGCTGCGTCTCACGCATCTGACGAAACCCGTCATACAAGGCAACGATCTCTTCTCTATTGGTCTTTGTCTGCATCATCTTTCTTCTTTCTCTTTTTCATATCTTCTACTTGATTCTCTGCGTTAGAGCTCTCGCATCACTTTTTGCGTCACCCCAAATAGCATCACCACAGCCAGCACAAGCCCAGAGAATGGGAAGAGGATGGCTGGACCGAAATGGTTGGCGAGGACACCAGCCAGGGCCGTCGAGACAGGATAGAGCCCTGATGAACTGAACATCAACAAGCCCATGACACGCCCCATCAGATGGCTCGGAATGTTCATTTGAACCGCGGTGAAGAACAGGACGGCGAAGCCACTGCTGGCGATGCCGCCAATGAGCATACAGGCCACGGCTCCGAGCACCCCTCCAACCGGGAGCAGCGCAAACATGGCGGCTATGATCATCCCCCCCAGGAGGATAATCAGCCCTTTGTGTTTGTATTTGCCCACCATGCCAGTGAGGATGGACCCGATGAGCGCGCCCGCGCCCCAACCCGCCAGGATGAACCCAAACCCGCTCGCGCTCCCATGCATGGGACCCTGAACCAGCGCGGGCAGTGCCACCTCGATCAACCCACCTGTCACAAGGCTGCTCACGATGAACATGAGCAGGGCAATCTGAATCAAGCGTGAGGTGCCGAGATACCCCCAGAAACTGATCTGTGCCCCCGCTTCCTGCGCGCTGGCTTGTGGATGGTCCTGACTGGCTTCGGTCTGGCTTCCATCAGGTGTGGCATGTTTTGTCCCCCCCATCAGCGCGAGCGAGCCCGCCGAGACGAGAAAGGTGACCGCGTCGATAGTTAGAGCCACTGCCGAAGTAAGCCCGGAGACGATCACGCCAGCGACCGATGAACCGATCAAGTTCGCGCCCTGCATCGAGGCCATCATCAGTCCATTGCCAGCTTGCAGATCGTCTTTGTCCAGGATATCTGGCACCATGGACATGGAAGCGGGTGTGAATGCGCCTCCCAGGGCACCCAGCGGCACCGCAATGGCGCAGAGCTGCCAGAGGAGAGGATGACCACCAAAGGCCAGCACCGCCAGGACTCCCATCAACAGCAGGCGCAGCGTATCAGCAAGCAACATGAACCGGCGTGGGCGCAGGCGATCCGAGAGCCAGCCACCCGCCAGCATGCACACCGCGCGGGGAATGCCGTACGCGGACAACACAATGCCTAGCTCCTGTACGCTGCCGCCCGTGGTCAGGATCAGCCACGGCAGCGCCACCATGTAGAGCGCGTCGCCGAAGGTCGAGATGGTCTGACCGCCGAAGAGTAACATAAAATTGGGCACTTTGAAGAGCCGCATCATCCCTCCAGCAGCCGGTTTGGCTGTGTCTGGCTGCGTTGCGCTTTCCATCGAACCATTGTGTGTGTTCGTTTCGCCTGTCTGCTTCACTATTTCCGGCGTTCTAGCTGGTGCGAATTCCTCTGGATTCAAAGTAGTTGGCATGATAATTCCTTATTCTTGCTTCTCTGCTCGTCCTTCCTGGAAAGACTCAGACACATCGCTTATGGTTCGCTTTCCACGGTGAAATGTACGCATTGTAAGACATCGAGCTTCTTGTATGATTTGTGGAGATCGTTTCTCTGGATGGAAATGTTGTGCATCGTCTTCTTCTCATGAGAGAACAGTGACCTTGGAGAGATCAACCTCCAGGCCTTTGAGGGCGGCATAGGTGAGCTTATCCATCATCGCGCCGTCAAAGGAAATGGTTTTGAGGGCCCGGTAATATTTCTTCGACCACAGAGACGCCGAGCGGAACGACACCTTTTTGAGGGTTGCGCCCCGAAACGACGTGTCCTTGAGTCCCGCCTCGTCAAACCTGACGCCCTGAAAGGTCTGCCCATCAAAGCGCTGTCCGCTCAGATCCGAAGAGGTGAAGTCCACACCGAGAAAGCGACAGCGTTCAAAGGTGGTTTTTCTCAGGTCGGTCTTCGCGAAGTTGATATCCGTGAGCGTGACGCCGATGAATTGTGCTCCGACCAGCCACGATGTGCTGAAGTTGGTGCGCACAAGGATGGCGTCACGGAAGTTCGCCTCCGCCAGGTCCAGGGTGGAGAAGTCGCAATCGGTCAGATTGGCACCCGCAAAATTGGCTTCACGGACGTCACTCCCCCGGAACGAGCTCCCAGTGAGGTCGGCGCCCGTAAAGTCAGAGCCGCGTAACGCGCTACTTTTAAAATTGCCTTGATGCGCGGTCACGCCCGCGAAGTCGCTCTGAGGCAGATGGCTCGCACTCAAGTTGATGGACATCTGCCGCTGCAGCGAGCGGGAGAGGTTGGCGACCTCCCGGACGGTGTGCTCAATGTCGCCGATACTCTCAATGGTCAAGTCAAAGGCGGT
Organism: Ktedonobacter sp. SOSP1-52; assembly: GCF_016587395.1. NCBI lineage: Bacteria > Bacillati > Chloroflexota > Ktedonobacteria > Ktedonobacterales > Ktedonobacteraceae > Ktedonobacter > Ktedonobacter sp. SOSP1-52. The sequence goes on along the minus strand of NZ_BNJH01000005.1, from coordinate 287,980 downwards.
GTCATCATCCTTGCCCTCGGCTTTGAGCTCACGAAACCGCTCCTGCAAATCGGAGAGCAGATCAGCCTTCAATTCGGTCGCGCTTTTGACCCCATCGTAGGGAGCAAACACGCTGTTAACATAGTGGGTCAATTTCTCACTCATAACAATACCTTTCCTTTACAAGAAGTTCTCAAGCACGCTCTTGGCGTACTCCCAGTTGCGTTTGTTGCGATCGTAGGTTGCTTTCCCTTTTTCCGTAATTCGGAAGTATTTCCTCCTTCCGCCTTGCGATTCATCGCCCCAATACCATTCGATCTCACCATCCATCTCAAGCCGCCGGACGCTGGAGTACATAGTGGCTTCCTTTAATTCATATTCCCCACCTGAGCGCTCAGCAATCAGCTTGACAATCTCGTAGCCGTAGCGGTCAGCTTCCGATAAGAGCCGTACAATCATCGTATCGGTATGTCCGCGCAGCAGGTCGGAAGTCAGTTTGTTTTCACTCATATCATCACCTCGTAGTTGGATTATACAGTATAGTACTGTGATTGTCAAGGTAATATTTCAATGATGATACTTTGTTGGATAAACCAGATCTCCGTTCTTTGTTGACCTCCCTGGATGCGGATGGGAGAGGGCAAGGGCAAAGACCTATTGGGAAAACGAGCGCCACGTTGCGGCTTCCGGTTCTGGCAAGACCTCCGCAACTTTTGCCTCGTAGACAACGAGGAAGCCTGGTTCCCATGACGCTGGGACTCTCCTCTGGCTCATCATCGCTGATCGTGGAGCATGACTCATCCTAGAGAGAAACACCAGCCCATTTTTGAGCAGAAAGAGTGATAGATGCTTGCCTTGCCCGCTACGCTGCCCCTGGTGATAGCGAACACTAGCGCTACCCCTGGACCGAAGGTAGCTCATCTGTATCCAGTGAAACCAGGACTAAGCCGAGACTGCGAATTTTGAGCAGAACCCGATAGAGCGCCGCTTGATCGACCAGGGATCCACACAGCACCGTTCTGCCAGATACTTCGGGGAGAATCTCCAGATTCTCGAACCATTCTTGCCAGGATGGGTCCAGGTGTCCTTTGATCCAGATGCGGCATCGCATATTTAGCGCCTTCCTCCCTTCGTTCAGGATATTTGGAGTATAGAACGCCACTGGGTGAGTTGCCTTCACCCAGGAAGGTGATTACAAGTGGGTGAGTGGAAAAGAGGAACACATCAGAGGAATGCCAGACGTCGCGCTACCTCACTGGCTTCAATACGATTGTGAACGTTGAGTTTTCGGTAGAGACCCTGGATATGGGTTTTCACGGTATTGACTGAGATCACCAGTTCACGCGCAATCTCCGGGTTCGAACGCCCCACGATCAGCAGACGCAGGACCCGTTGCTCCTGATCGCTGAGTGGCTCCAGGGGCAGCGAAGCTTCCTGAGGAGGAGATGCCTCTTCGGCAGACCGGGCATATGGCGCCTTCGCAAAAGCGCGCAGGATGGTTCGCACAAAGGAGATCAAGGACGCCTCGTGGAGCTCCAGAAGCACCGTTTTGAGCAGGGCTTCTATCGCTGGGCCTTCATCCAGAAAGAGGCGTTGATAGTTTTCCGGCTGTGCCAGTCGTAACGCCTCTCGCAGAGAGGATTTGGCCTGCCTCTGTTCTTGGCAGGCAACGTGGGCCAGGGCTTCTAAAATCAGGATTTCCAGAACACTACGCCTGCGTCCCTGCGCCTGAGCCTTCTCTTTCCAGGGGGCCAACGCTTTCAACGCGGTTTCCCCTTTTTTTTGCGCAATGTGCAAACGCACAAGGAGCAGTGCTTCTTCTTGCTGGAGCAGGAGTGGGAGTGCTTCCTCCTGTTCGTGCATTCGGGAACCGAACGTCTGATCCTTTTCCTGCACCCATTGTTCGACTGCTGACAGATCTCCATGTGCCAGTTGGAGTCGCGCCTGGCAGACGCGTATTCCGCTCAAAGACCAGGAGAAACGAGTATGCATCTCCCATTTCGAAAGCACTTCCTGTGCCTTCTGTGTCTCCCCACAAGCGTGTAGCAGGCGAACTTGGACGAGAGCGCCCGATGCCAGAACGTGAATCCCTTTCTCCGGCGTTGCTCTCAGTGTCTGCGCTCTAGAGAGATGGCGCTGAGCGTCGGAGAGTTCATTGCGCTCATAAGAAAGTTGCGCAAGAGCATGATAGGCCCAGGAGACGAAGAACGGTTCTGTGCTTCCTGTAGAGAGCAGCAATTGCTGTCGAGCAATCTCCTGATCTTCATCCATATGGGCAAGGGCCTGGTGGTAGTAGTGTGAGGCCATGTGCAGTTCGCCTTTTTCCACGCAGACTGCTCCTAACATGAGGGATGTCGCGAAGGCAGCAGAAAGATTGCCAAGGTTTTTTAACCCCCTATACCCTTCAAGGAGGCGCTGGTAGGCCACGTCCGTCTCGCCTGCCATGAAGGCTTCTAATCCGCTCATCACAACGTTGTCCGAATACATCAGACTCTGTCCGGAAAGGAGTGATCTGGCTTGACGAGTCAACGCCAACGCGCGGGCTTGATCATCTTGAAAAAAGACCAGTTCGGCGTGCAGTTGCAGTGCTTCCCCCAGTTGCCTCCACTGTTGCGTCGCCTCAAAGCCTTGCGTTGCCCACTGAAGAAGCCTCTTGACCTGTTCCCAGGTCCCAGGCGAACGTCGATCAGTCGTAAATGTCAACGCGAGCACATACTGAAGGCAGAGTTCCGGTTGCGCTTGCAGCAGCTTCTCTGGCAGGCGTTTGAGCCAGGAGCAGAGCAGATGATACGCATTGTGAAAGCTGTTCGGGACCAAAAACCGTCCAATGAGCACAGCCGCGCGGGAAAACTCCTCACACGCCAGTGCCGTTTCAATCGCTTCTGGGAACATCCGCTGTTGCTCATACCACTGACTGGCTTTGCTCCTCAGGGAACGGAGCGTGTCTGTCCCCAGGCGAAGCTGTGCTTCATGCTGCATGGCCTGTGCCCACAGGGCATGATAGCGATACCACTGCCGGCTCTCGGAGAGGGGTTGGAGAAACAAATTCGCTCGCTCTACCTGTTCGAGCTGGTGAGCACTATCCTCTCTGCCTCTGATGGCATCGCAGAGGGAGGCACTCAAAGGATTGAGCCAGCTGGTCTTCAGCAAGAAGTCTTGCAGGTCTTCCGGCAGATTGGTGAGGATTTCTTCACGCAGGTAATCGAGCACGAAGCGCTGGCTGCCACTAAGCATGTGCACCGAAGCCGAGGAGTCCGTCTGTTTCTGGAGGAAGAGGGCGGCCAGTTGGAGGCTGGCAATCCAGCCCTCGGTGCGCGCTTCCAACAGTGTCACCTCGGCCTCCGAGAGGGCAAGTCCCATGCGCTGCGTGAGAAAGCGCTGCGTTTCTTCCCGTGTAAAGCGCAGATCGGTATCGCGGATCTCGACCAGGTGCCCGCGCACCCGCAAGCGAGAGAGAGGCAGATCCGGGTCGACGCGACTGCCCACCACCAGGTGCACATGCGGGGGCACATGCTCCAGCCAGAAGGTCAGCGAGGCATGAATGCTCGGTTCGTCGATCACATGATAGTCATCCAGGATCAGCACCAGAGGGGAGTCCTCCGCCTGTTGACCTGCGAACTCATTGAGCAGGGTAGTCAAACTGGTCGAAAGCGGCGCAGAGGTGTGCAACAGGGCAAGGGCATGCGTTCCCATTTCTGGCCAGCACGTCCGCAGAGCCGCGATCACCGAGATCCAGAAGCGCGTTGGGTCACTGTCCAGGGGCTCCAGAGACAGCCAGGCAACGGCTCCCTGATGCCGCTGCGCCCACGCGGAGAGCAGGGTGGTTTTGCCCCAGCCAGCGGAGGCAGAGAGCAAGGTCAGTGGGCAGGACAGCGCGGCCTCCAGAGCCGAGAGCAGACGCTCCCGTCCCACGAGGGCGGCAGGAAGAGGGGGAGGAACCAGCCTGGTCAGCACCATCAGCATGCCGGGATCGTCGAAAGAGTCACCAGGCTCGACGAGGCGAGAAGGGGTCTCGTTGCCAGCAGGGAAGAAATGCAAGGAAACAGGCCTCGCCTCCAGCACGTCCGAGGGGAACAATGACAGCTTCTGCTGGCCCTCCTGGAGATCCTGTGCTATCTCCTCTAAACGAACCAGGGTCACGGTCGCATCGGTTCCCAGATAGCGCTTCCTGGTCTGGGCCGAATGGGTGTGATAGGCATACCAGTAGCCATTTCCGCGAGAACGAACCTCTTTGAGGACATTTAAGTGACCATGTTGACCCTGAAAGGAAAAGGAGGAATGCGTCGTCAACCAGGCCCGCCACGCTTCCTTGTCTTCTGGAAACAGAGGCAATGGTGGCTGGTTGAGGGTATGCAAAAGATAGCACTGGTTCTCGGGAGACCAGAGCAGAGCATGAGCTGCTGGTTTTGGCATGGCTTCCTTTCTTCTCCACAACTCCACAATGAACGTCTTCCCCAACTCCCCAACAGGGTGAGTATAGCAAAGGGGAGGCGAGCCTGCAAGCGTGCGCATCCGCTCCAGCTTCATCTGTCCAGACTGTTCAATGATGTATCAGGCAAATGATTCAAAATCGACCGTTTCTTGACACTCCCTGAGCTGCTTTTTCGGCGCTCTCTCGCAGCACTTCCGCGGGCATGAGCCTTGTGATTGGGCAGTCTCAAAAAACGTGCCAGATTCAACGTGTCATTTTTTGAGTGCGAGATGAGTAAGTGACACTAAATGAAGAGCTTACACAAAGATCCCTTTAGCGAAATATGTTGGAGAAATTATGTCGGACCCTGACAAGCATTTCTTTGCGAATTTCCAAAAACGGAGCACAATGAATGGCTTGCAGTGCGCTCTCTCGACCCATCAATGCCTGAGTGCTCAATCTGGAGGCGCAAAAAGCCCGCCTGGAGGTCAAAACCTGCCCACTCTTTGGGTCAATTACCAATAAGCCGATATAAACCCACTCTCTCCGGAGTGTGCAATAGATGGTAGTAAGCGCGACTCTTCGCGCTTACTACCACTAGACTCTATTACTCAGTAACATCAGTTAAAGGTCAGTGTTTCAACCAGGTAGGTTGCGTTCGTTGCGACTGGCTCACACGAGGTCGAGACTTTGAGCAGGTAGGATGTACCAGACTTTGGCGCCAGGGACACCGTTGTGTCTCGCTCCTGCGTCTGACCAGCATCGAGTGAGAGGCCATGCTGCGTCAATGTTCCTGGAGGGCCTCCTGACAACTTCTGACCCGCTCCGTCCTGAATAATCATGCTCGCATACATACTACTACAGGCGGTGGCCCCATTATTAGCCACTGTAAAATACCAGGTAGTATTCTGTTGAGCGGGATCCACAACGACCTTTATTAGCGTCAAAGCCAATTGCGCCTGGCAAGAGGTGAGGCAGGTCAGCGAGCGGTTAAAGCTGTAGGTTTTGGGTATATCATCACTCCCCACCGTTGACGATGTAGTAGGCGTCACTGTGACCATGGAGGTTTCGGCGAACTTATTTTCCTGGATCACAGTTACTACAGGCGAAGGAGTATGTCCTGGCAAGCCTGGAAGTGCGATAGCTGCCCGGTTGTTCACCGTTACTTGAGGATGCAGAAATAAGGCATAGACCGCGACCCCACTCATCACAAAGGCGACTGTCAGCATAGCCGTAAACACACAATGCATGATCAGGCTCTTACGCTGCTGCAAGCCCTTATTCCGGCTATTGTTTACTAGAAACTGTGTGACGCCAGCGGCGGCCGAGACAATAGATATGACCCCCGCCAGGGTCGCGATAAGATCAGTAATTCTCATGAAATATTCCCTTCCAACATTTCCCCACAACCAGAATCGGTATGTATATTTCAACACTTGTAGAAACGAAAGAGAAACAAAAAATAACACCATCTATAAATTTCATTAAAAAAATACATGGAGCGCGACCGGCATACACTGGTCGCTCCATGCATTTTTTAATGAAATTTATTCTTCGCGCAGATATAGCTCAATCACGGGGATGAGCACATCGGGGCGCTGGCTGGGAAGCTCCAGCGTCAACACATCGGACGTCACGCCAGAAGGGGTGGTATGACTACCAGCGAGTGTTCCATCGTGAAAACGGATGCGCGATCCATCGTGCAGGAAGCGGGCGAAGCGGACTTTGCCTGCCAGACCTTCTAAAAAGAGGTGGGTCATGGGCCAGGAGAAGAGATGCACATACAGGCGGTCGCCACGTTGGGTCAGGCGACAATCGGGAGGTGCGGCAAACGAACTGGCGCTCGCGCCATAGATCGCTGGTCCATGGCGCTTCATCCATGCTCCCAGCTCTCCTAGAATCACCTGTGAGCGTGGATCAATCTCGCCACGAGCCGTGGGACCGGTGTTCAAGAGCATATTGCCCCCCTTCGAAACGGCGTCGATAAGCAGACGTATAAGCAAGTCAGGCGACTTCCAGTCCAGATTGTCGCGGTCATAGCCCCAGCTACTGGTGATCGTCTGGCAGACTTCCCAGGTGACGCGGCGCCCATCGACCTCGATCCAGCCTCGCGGCTGCACCTGTTCAGGGGTGACAAAATCAGCCGCCGCGGGCAGGTCGAGGCGATTGTTCAGCAGGATATCGGGCCTTAGCTGGCGCACCAGTTCCAGCAGTTGCTCAGATTGCCAGTCATCGCGCCCCTTGCCTTTGGCCCAACCCCAATCACTCTCGGGATAGGAGAAGTCAAACCATATAACATCAATTGGGCCATAGTTCGTCAACAGCTCACGCACCTGACCCCTGAGATACTCCAGATAAATATTTATATCTCTGGATTCTGCTCGCACGGCCTGGTCTTCGCGCCTGGGGTGAAAACCGTCCAGGGGAAAGTGAGGATGATGCCAGTCGATAAGCGAATAATAGAAACCCACGCGCAGGCCCTCAGCACGAAAAGCCTCTACCCACTCACGGATTAAATCGCGACCGGCTGGTGTGTTGGTAGCCTTATAATCCGTCAGTTGCGTATCCCACAGGCAGAAGCCATCGTGATGCTTGGTCGTGATGACGGCGTACTTCATGCCCGCCGCCTTCGCGATCTTTGCCCACGTGACAGGATTGTAGAGATCAGGATCGAAGGTCTCGAAATAGGTCTGGTATTCCTCCTCGCTGATCTGGTCCATGCTCTTAGACCACTCTGCCAGTCCCCCACGCCCATAGCGTGCAATCGCTGAGTAGATGCCCCAGTGAATAAAGAGGCCAAAGCGGTCATGCGTAAACCAGCGTGCGCGCTCCGGTACGACTGCCTGATTGGTACTCGCATCTATGGTAGTCATCGATTCCCTCCACTTCATTGTTGAAGTTCTATACACACACGTTACTCTCAGGCCATTACCTGACCCAGGCAGGACCAGATGGATAACGATACTCTTGTAATGACTCTGGGCGCATCTCGATGCTGTAGCCCGGCTCAGTGGGGACGAGATAGTGTCCACCTTGCAGGCGAACGGGATACAAAAAGTGCTCATGCAGGTGCGCGGCATATTCCAGCATTCGCTGCTCTACAGTGCCACTGATAGCGATATAATCCAGCATGGCGAGGTGCTGCACATATTCACACAACCCTACGCCGCCCGCGTGTGGACAGACCGCGACTCCACATTTGGCTGCCATCAAGAGCACAGCCAGCACTTCATTGACCCCACCGAGCCGACAGGCATCAATCTGGCAGACGCCAATCGCGCCAGCCTGTAGCAGTTGCTTGAAAACGATGCGGTTCTGTACATGCTCTCCTGTCGCGACATGGATGGGTGCGAGCGCCTGGGCGATCCTGGCATGCCCTAGAATATCGTCCGGGCTGGTCGGCTCCTCGATCCACCAGGGCTGGAATTGTGCCAGGTCCCGCATATGCTCTATAGCTTCGTCTACCTCCCAGACCTGGTTCGCATCCATCATTAGAAGGTTCTGCGGGCCAATCTCTTCGCGCATGATGCGCGCCCGCCGAGCGTCGTCCTCGGGACTTACGCCAACCTTGAGCTTAAAGCGTGTCCAGCCCTCCGCCAGAGCGGTGCGGCACAGATTGCGCATATGCTCATCGCTATATCCTGACCAGCCTGCAGAGGTGGTGTAGGCGGGATAGCCCTTACGCAGCAACTCGGCCTCGCGTTCGGCCTTCCCTGGAGCCTGGCTCTGCAACAATTCAAGCGCCTCTTCAGGCGTTAAAAGATCGGTAATATAGCGAAAATCAATGCAGCGTACCAGCTCTTCGGGCGCCATATCCGCGACCAGCTTCCAGAGCGGTTTTCCCTCGACCTTGGCCCACAGATCCCAGACCGCATTGACCAGCGCGGCGGTCGCCAGGTGAATAACCCCCTTCTCCGGTCCGATCCAACGCAACTGGCTGTCACCCGTAATAGAGCGCCAGAAGGCCCCCATATCGGCAGTGAGCTCTTCCAGTGCATGCCCTTCTACCAGGTAAGCAAGGGCCTGGATCGCGGCCACCACAACCTCAGTACCTCGGCCAATGGTGAAGGTCATCCCATGGCCCTCCAGACCGGTGGGTTCATCGGTGCGCAACACAACATAAGCAGCCGAGTAGTCGGGGTCTTTGTTCATTGCATCTGAGCCATCCAGGCTCCGCGAAGTGGGAAAACGCACATCGTGAACCTGAATAGCTGTGATTTTTACTGCCAAAGCGCACACTCCTTATAAACGCGATATCTAACAGATAGCATGTTACAGACAAGAATCCAAAAATAAGTATGATATATTTCTACTAGTTTCCTAGAGCCAGGCCAGGGTAAAACCCTGGTTTTTGTATCTCACGGTCTTATGCTCCTTTTTTAGGGCACATAAAAGGGTATACCATGCTCATTCTGGACTGTCAAGCGCGCAAAATGGCACAGAGGGTGTTCATTAATTATCCACTTAGCAAATCTCGCTATGTATGTTATACTTATTTCATATATCTGTCATTACCAATACTATAAGTCAGACTTAGCGATGGCTGTATGGGCATACATTGCACCGAGACTGAACTGACATAGCTGTTTGCTATAGCGGGTGAGGAGCAGCGACGTGCTAGCGGAAGAGAATGCTGGAGGGCCAGGGCTGGAGACAGCCTATCGCCCCCAATATCAACAGGTTGCGGAGCATATCATTGATTTTATTGTGGCCTCCAGGCTCAAACCTGGCGAGCGCCTGCCTACGGAGCAGGCCCTGGGCGTGCGCTTCGGTGTGAGCCGTAGCGTGGTCCGTGAGGCGGTCAAATATCTCACGGCCACAGGCCTGGTCGGGGTACGCAAGGGCTTTGGTGTGTATGTCGCGGGCCAGACCCCTGGTATCCTGCATCTCTCACTCGCTGTCGAACCAGACCAGGTACAGGCGCTTTTTGAGTTTCGCGGCCAACAAGAGATGCTTACCACGCGCCTGGCTGCTACACATATCACCCTGGCTGAACTCCGCGAACTGGAGCGCCTAATCGCCGCGAACTGGCGGGCCGCTGAAGGAGAGCAACTCGATACGTTTATTCTCAGCGATAACCAGTTCCACCAGGCCATCGCCCAGGCCACACATAATCCCTTCTTCATCGAAACGATCAAGAATGTTATTAGCTTACAGCGCTGGGCCGTCAAACTGGCGGTAGGCGGCTATCCTGGCTCTTTACGCGAGTCTGCACAGCAGCATATAGCGGTCTTTGAGGCCTTACGTAACGGCCAGGGAGAAGAGGCAGCTCACGCCATGCAGCAGCACATTGATTCCGTCTACCAGGCCTATCGCCAGGAGGTCAAACGCCGCCTGCTGAATGACCAGCATACGAACTAAGAGGAGGCAAGGATGTTTTCACTACACAATAAAGTCGCCTTTATTACAGGGGCAGGTTCTGGCATTGGCGAGGCCATTGCGCGCTTGTTCGCCAAACAGGGCGCGCAGGTCATCATCGCTGACCTCCGCCTGGATGCTGCTGAGCGGGTCGCGGCGGAGATCAAGGCCGAGGGTGGGCAAGCTCAGCCACAGGAGCTAGATGTGGCCAACACTTCCCAGGTACAGGAGGCATTCGCGGCTATTGCCAGGCAGTATGGTCGTATCGATATCGCCGTTAATAATGCGGGCATCAGTCATGTGGGTACGATTCTGGAGACTAGCGACGAGGATTGGGAGCGCGTGATGAATGTCAACGCGGGGGGCGTCTTCCGCTGTGCGCGTGAGGCGGTGCGCCAGATGCTCAAGCAGGAGCCAAAGGGCGGCACGATCATTAATATCTCCTCGGTCGCGGCCCAGATAGGCGTTGAACAGCGCCTTCCCTACTCGGCAAGCAAGGGCGCGGTGCTTTCTCTGACCCGCAGTATCGCCGTTGACTTCGTGCAACAAGGCATTCGTTGCAACGCTATTTGTCCCGGCACCGTTCATTCTCCCTTCGTAGAAGGCTATCTCCAACGCAACTTCCCCGGACGCGAGGATGAGGTGCGCCAGTCGCTCCACACGCGCCAACCAATTGGACGCATGGGACGCCCAGACGAAATCGCCTCCGCCGCGCTCTACCTGGCCTCAGAGGAGGCGGCCTTCGTCACCGGAAGCGCCCTGGTCATTGATGGCGGCTGGACTGCCAAGTAGGGACCGCCAAGTAGTTATTATATATTTATGCCATCAAATGGCTAATATTGTTTTGCACGCTGCATTCATAGGAGGCACCATGGAAAACGCGCTTACACTACGTCCACTGGGAAAAACAGGTTTACAGGTACCCGCGCTCTGCATTGGCTGCGCCGAACTGGGTAATATGCCCGAAACCTTCGACTATTCCGTAAGCGAGGAACAGGCCCTCACCACTATTCGCGCCATCTTCTCCGGCCCCATTCCCTTTGTGGATACCGCCGCCTCGTATGGTGATGGCGAGAGCGAGCGCCGCATTGGCCTCGTCCTGCGCGAGCTTGGCGGATTGCCTCCTGGTTTTGTGCTCGCCAGTAAGTCTGATCGTGACCTGACCACAGGGGATTTCAGCGGAGCACAGATACGCCGTAGCGTGGAGCGTAGCCTACATCTGCTTGGCGTGGAGCGCCTACAGCTCTGCTATCTACATGATCCAGAACATATCGGTTTTGAAAAGTCCATGGCCCCTGGCGGCCCCGTCGAGGTTATGCGCCAGCTTCAGGCCGAGGGGGTAATAGAACATATTGGTATCGCGGGCGGCCCCATCGACATGATGACCCGCTTTGTGGAGACCGACCTCTTCAGCGTCGCGATCTCGCACAACCGCTACACCCTGCTGGAGCGAGAGGCCTCGCCCTTCTGGGACGTCTGCCAGGCACATGGAGTCGCCGCCGTCAATGCCGCCCCCTATGGCTCAGGTATCCTGGCCAAGGGGCCTTCAGCCTACCCACGCTATATGTATGGGCAGGCATCAGAAGACATGCTCAAGCAGGCATTCGCCCTCGAAAAACTCTGCCAGGAATATGAGGTGCCGCTGGCGGCGCTGGCACTCCAGTTCTCCCTGCGCGACCCACGCATTACCTCCACTATCGTCGGTATCTCTAAACCCGAACGCCTGGAGCAGACGCTGGCCCTGGCCCTGTATTCCATTCCAGAAGAACTCTGGCTGAAGGTAAAGGATGTCACCCATGCCTGATTTCGCCCTCATAGACACCCATGTCCACCTCTGGCAACGTGACCAGCTTGAGCGTTCCTGGCTGGCAGGGGACGCCACGCTTGACCAGGACTATGGCCTCGCTGAATTTACCCAGGCTACCAGCATACAAGCGGTAGAGGCCTTTGTCTTCGTCGAGACAGGGGTTGAGCCAGCCCAGGCACTCGCCGAGGCCTCCTGGGTAGTAGAGCTGGCACAACAGGATAAGCGGCTGCAAGGAATTGTAGCCGCTGCTCCCCTCGAACTTGGCGCGGCTGCCACACAACACTTACAGGCCCTTACCACGCTTGGCCCCTTGATCAAGGGTGTGCGGCGCAACGTTCAGAGCGAAGCCCTCGGCTTCTGCCTCTCGCCGAACTTTCTCGAAGGGGTTCAAGTCCTGGCAGACTATAACTTCTCATTCGACCTCTGCATTCGTCATGAGCAGCTTCCAGAGGTCATCCAGCTGGTGGAGCGCTGTCCCCAGGTGCGCTTTATCCTCGATCACCTGGGGAAGCCCGCCATTGCCAGGGAAGAGCGCGAACCATGGCGTAAGCGATTAAACGAGCTTGCGCGGCACCCCAACGTGGCCTGCAAGATCAGCGGTGTGGTAACCGAGGCCAACCACAGCACCTGGAAACCCGATGATATCAAACCCTACATACACGATGCCCTCAACGCATTTGGTGAAGAGCGCGTCTTATTTGGCAGCGACTGGCCAGTCATGCTCCTGGCAAGCTCCTATACGCGCTGGGTCGAGACCCTCGATGCCCTGACAAGCGAGCTCTCGACCACGGCCCGCGAGAAGCTCTGGCGCGCCAACGCCCGCCACTGGTATCGCCTGGAGGCCTGAACACCGCTGGTAAATAGGATGCAATGTGAGCAATTGGCGCGATAGTCACAGAATGGCTTGGCCTACCCCTCTGCCTTTGCTTCTATGGGTTGATTAATCTCCCAGAGGTTGCCTTCTGGATCGGCAAAGTGCGCCGTGCGCAACCCCCAGGACTGGTCAGTTGGGGGTCTGAGGAACGTGACTCCCTCTGCCTTGAGCACCTCATATGCGGCGTCGACATCCTCAATACTGGCGGCCAGAACAACGCGAGGAGCTCCACCAATCTTGAACGTATTGGGATCCGCGCCCAGCAGGTCTGCGGCACCTGAGAGCGAGAGCAGGATCAGGTGCCGTTCTTGCAGAAGGAAAGTGGAAGAATCGGCGTCGCTCCCCATATACGGAAGTTTGAACGTATCTCGATAAAACGTCGTACACCTGGCAAGATCTTGGACGAACACTACCGTCGCGATTATTCCATTAATCATGTTTTTCTACCTCTTTTACTTTCTTCTCTGTCGAGACAGAACGGAAGTCCATGAGCGTGAGTCATGCCCCTCTCCCGAGTAGAGAGTGGCAGGCACGTCTGTGCTCGACAAAGAACAGTCTAGCAGAGAAGGAGAGGCAAAACTTCTCCAACCTTGCTCTTTCTTATTTTCACCCGCTACTTGCGTACGCGACTACTCCACATTGGCTCGCAAGGGCAGCGCATCCACTAGCAGAGGCCATCCGTATTATTTACATGCATACTACTTTTCAAGGAGGACACAGGTATGTATTGTAATGCTTGCGGCCAGCGGGTGAAGGATGGCGCGCACTTCTGCGAAAACTGTGGAGCATCGCTCAGGGAACCTAATGCTATCGCTTCCTACGCGCCTCAAGCGCCGGGAAGGCACAGTAGTAGGAACGCGGCAAATCCTTACAAAGACCAGATCGCCACACGCAAGCTTGAGATCAAGCAACTCAAACTTGAGCTGAAACACATAACCAGCGGCATGTCTAATACGCGCTCACAATACTATCAGACTGCCGCGTTTGTGCCTCATGGCCTACTCAGACTTGGCTACAAATGGTTCGAGGATCTCCGCCTGCTGGGCCCACAGCAGCAAAAGCAGCGCCTACAGCAAGAGGTTATGCGCCTGGAGCAGGAGCTGATCGACCTGCAGCAGGCCCAGATGGAATGGAAAACAGGGAGATGAGGCTAGCCTCATCTCCCTGTTCTTTTCATGCTCGAACAAATTATTTTATACCTCAGATGGTTCAGCCAAGACTGAGGGGCGAGGTCTCTGCGCCAGAGCTCAAATCGAGTTCAGCCGCCACATCCTTACCACTTTTAGGTGGGGTCGCCGAAGATGGTGTAGTGCCAGCCTTTGCGTGCCTCGCCCGAGAGTTCGATCATGACATGTTTGATCTGGGTGTACTCCTCGAAGGAGTAGAGCGACATGTCCTTGCCAATTCCGCTCTCCTTGTATCCTCCATGCGGCATCTCGGAAGCCAGGGGGAGATGGTCATTGACCCATACGGTGCCGAATTGCAGGGCCTTGCTGGCACGCATGGCTTTGTAGATGTCTTTTGTCCAGACCGAGGCGGCCAGGCCATACACCACCCCGTTCGCCTTGCGCAAGACCTCCTCCTCAGACGAGAAGCGACTCACGACCACGACGGGACCAAAGACTTCAGATTGTATAATCTCGGCGGCCTGCCGATCCTCCGCGATCACGGTTGGCTCGAAGAAGAAACCCTTCTCAAAGCCAGGGATGGAGGCCCGCTTCCCACCAGCCAGAATGTTCGCACCCGCACGCAGAGCACGCTCGACATAGCCTTCAACGGCATCCCGCTGTCTGGCAGAGATGAGCGATCCCATGTCAGTGCTCTCCTGGGCAGGATCGCCAACACGAATCTGCTTGACCTTGCCCAAGAAGGACTCCATAAAGCGGTCATAGATGCTTTCGTGGACATAGATACGTGTCGCGGCGGTACAATCCTGGCCGCAGTTGACATAGCCGCCGACCACTGCGCCATAGGCACTGGCCTCAATATCCGCGTCCTCATAGACGATAAAGGGGGCCTTGCCACCCAACTCCAGGTGAACACGCTTGACTGTTTCGGCGGCGGCGCGCATGACATATTTACCGCTACGCGTGCTACCTGTGATCGAGACCATATTGACGCCTGGATGGCTCGCCAGGCTGGGAGCAACCTCAGGACCATCCGTGATGATATTGAGTACACCATCAGGGATGCCTGCCTCCAGAGCCAGTTCACCCAGCTTCAAGGCGGTGAGGGGCGTCTCCGGCGAGGGCTTGAAGACGACACTATTGCCTGCCGCCAGGGCGGGTCCAATCTTCCAGGCTAGCATCATAAAGGGGTAGTTCCAGGGCGCTACCGAGGCCACGACGCCCACCGGCTCGCGCCGGATCACGCTGGTATGTCCTCCCGAGTATTCGCTGGCGGCAACGCCCGCGAGATGGCGGGCCGCGCCCGCGAAGAAGCGCAAGTTATCGATGGCGAAGGGGATATCACTATCGCGCGCCAGCTTGATGGGCTTACCAGTGTCAAGAGACTCAAGTTCGGCCAGTTCTCCCGCATGAGCCTCCACCAATGAGGCCAATTTTTCAAGCGTAGCGGCACGCGCACCATGAAGCAGATTCGACCAGCGACCATCATTGAACGCTTCACGGGCAGCCGCAACCGCATGCTGCATATCCTCAAGTGAACTCTCAGGAACCTGGGCGATGACTTCACCACTGGCTGGATTGAGGTCATCAACCACCTTGCCCATGCTGCTTTTGACAAGCTGCCCATTGATCAGCATATTGTATTCAGTCATAGCTGCTACCCTTTCAAATGACATAAATACCTCTACGGGAGGCATCAGAGCTCCAGGAAGAGTGCTAGCATGCCACTCTCTTAACATAATTGGCATGCTGGCATTGTTCCTCTCGCACCAGACAAGAGGAATGAACTCTATCAATATTAAGCTTAATCCGCCTGAGAAGAGGCGATTCCAGGCTTCTCTTCGACCGACGTTCCCTCCAGGGGTAGCGTCTTCAGTACCTGCGGGCGCCTCACCAGCATGTAAACAAAGTAGATCAAACCCAGCGCAAACATGACCAGAGAATAGAGCCAGGGCGTCTGAAACGAGGCATCGCGGAAGATGGACAGTTCAAAGACTAGCCAGACCAGCGCCAGGATCATCACTGGCCACTCAAACGCGCCCAGGCTGAAGCCTTGTGCTTTCGGCAGTTTGCGCCTGGTGCTGATATAGAGGATGACGGTCGCCAGATAGACGATCGCAGGCAGTAGCGAGGAGGCGCTGAACAGGTTTGTCAGGGTATTAGTCTGCGTGGCGAAGATTGCCAGAACAATCTCGATCACGACGCCACACAGGATAGTTGCGGCCAGGGGAGTGCTGGTATGGCTATCAACGCGCTGGAAGAGGCGATAGGCGGGGAAGCGCTCGTCGCGTGACATGGCCCATACCAGGCGTGTCGCGGTAATGAAAATCACCAGGCCACAGGCAAAGATCGAGAAGGTCACCAGGATCAAGAAGATATCACCGACGACCGTACCTAGAGTCTGAGTTACGATGTCAGCAACCGGAGTGGCCGAACCAGCCAGGACCTTGAGGTCGCCCGAGGCCAGGTTCAAGGCAATCAAGAAGAGCATACCGACGATGCCGCTTAAGACCACAGCACTCCACATCGAGAACGGGACAACCTTGTGCGCGTTCTCCGTCTCTTCGGCCAGGTTGGCGGCGGCCTCAAAGCCTACGATGGTATAAGAACCTAGCAAGAAGGAGAAAATAAACGGTCCCACACTTGTCAGCGTGCCAAGGCTAAAGTAACCTGCCGCGGGAACAGTTCCCATGCTAAAGAGGTGATCAGGATGCAGCCCCCCCCGCACAAGACCGACAATGAGCAAGAGCAGAGTAAGGCCCACAATGCCAATCACTTCGGTACCAACGGCCGCATTATTGATGCGCGTAGACCAGGCAGTGGAGAAGAGAATGAGGAGCATCTGCACCAGGACAATCGCAGCCGTCACAATCCATGCATTGATGGGTGTCTCTGTATAGTGGAAGAGGCTCGGGAAAATCGTCTGTGCAATGCCATAGTCAACGGAGACAACCACAACAATCAGAAAGGTGAACGAGACCCAACCAATCAGCCAACCAATCTTTGGATTCGCCAGGCGCGACATCCACTGATAGGAGTAGCCAGCAATAGGGATACGCGAGGCGAGAGATGCGAAGACGAGGGCCACAAACAACTGGCCAAGCGCGACAAAGGGCCAGGTCCAGATTCCCAGGGGACCACCCCAGTTTAAGACGCCGCCATAGGTGGAGAAGATACCAGTGGTGATGGAAATAAACGAGAAGCCAACCGCGAATGAAGCGAAGCGTTTGAGGTCGCGACGAAACTCTTGCTTATAACCGTATTTTTGCACGTTTACCTCAGGTTGATCCGAGACATTATCTACCAGTGACATGGTCTGTTCCTTTCAGTGTAAAGAATAGAAGATAATCAGGCATGTCAGAAGCGCGAATATATGAAACGACGTTGTTTACTCTATGCGCTTTACCACAGGCTCCGACAACGCTGGGAGCCTGTGGTAAGGTATATACCTATACCGAGCTGGTAAGAAAACTTTGCCCTCCCTTCCCCAAGAGGTTTATTCCTGCTGCACTACTCCTTTTACCACGGCACGCAGGATCTCCAACGAACGGGAGATGAGCGGCTCTTCAATCACCAGGGGCACCAGGATGCGTACGACATTCCCATACAGGCCAGCCTTGAGCAGCAGTAATCCTTGCTCGCGCGCCTGCTTCACAATCTGGTCGACAAGCTTAGAGGCTGGCTCTTTGCTCTCACGATCGTGCACGAACTCGAGAGCAAGCATCATGCCCAGGCCTCGTACATCGCCTATCTCCGTGACCTCCTGCTGCAACGCCTGGCACTGGCTTGAAAAGCGCTGCGCCAGTTGTTGCGCGCGCTCAAGCAGATGCTCCTGCTCGAAGACATCCAGCACGGCCAGACCCGCGGCACAAGCCAGAGGATTACCCGCGTATGTGCCACCCAGGCCACCTGGTTCGGGAGCGTCCATGATCTCGGCGCGACCAACCACCGCCGAGAGTGGGAGGCCGCCAGCCAGGCTCTTGGCCAGCACGACCATGTCAGGCTCTATGCCGCTATGCTCGATAGCGAACATCTTGCCCGTGCGCCCAAAGCCCGTCTGCACCTCGTCGGCGATCAGCAAGATACCGTGCTCCTGCGTAATGCGCCTCAGCTCACGTAAGAACTCCACTGGCGCGGGCACAAAACCGCCCTCGCCAAGCACCGGCTCAATAATCACCGCCGCAACTCGATCTGGCGTTACCTCGGTCAGCAGCGTCTCCTGGAAGGCGGCCAACGCTCGCTCGCTATTCCATCCACGATAATCGTAAGGATATGGCGCATGGTACACTTCGGGAGCAAAGGGACCAAAATTCTGCTTATAGGCCGTGGCCTTGCCCGTCAGGCTCATGCCCATCAAGGTGCGACCATGGAAGCTATGCGTGAAAGCGATGACTGCGGGTCGCTTTGTCGCGGCCCGCGCGATCTTGATCGCGTTCTCGACCGCCTCGGCACCCGTGGTCAAGAGAATCGTCTTTTTCGCTCCAGCCCCAGGAACCAGGGCATTCAAGCGCTTCGCCAGGCGCACATAGGACTCATACATGGCAACTTGAAAGCAGCTATGCGTCAAACGCTCTAGCTGGGCCTGCACGGCCTGGATCACTTTAGGATGACTATGACCTACATTGAGTACGCCAATACCACCCACAAAGTCGATGTACTCATTGCCGTCTATGTCCCAGAGTTGAGCGCCCTGTGCGCGCGCGGCAAAAATAGGATGCGTGCTCGCCACTCCCCGTGGCACCTGGTCCCTACGGAGTTGCAACAGGGTCTCCGTACGAGATTGTCCTTTGAGCATGAGACCTCCCTCGCAATAACTGTACTACCCTTCAATTCTAGCATACGGCAGGCCTCCACCACCAAACACATTATTTACTACCGGTGTGTTCACAACAGTGATCGTGGGCGCTCGTAGGCGGGGGCACGTCCAACGAGGGGTTGCGATCAAAGAAGCCGACCGGCTTGAGCATAAAGCCAATGTAGGTCGCGGGCATCACAGGCCAGTCCTCGGGGCGCGTTACATGGTGCGCATTCATGACATACCAGAGAACCACATCCGTATTCTCCAGAGAGCGATTGGCCTGGGTCCAGGCCGGCAGGCCCTCGCCACCCGCGTGCTGGTTAGGATAATCGCCTGCGGGATAGAGTTCCTTTTCATGGTATGGAGTGACCCAGAGGTTTTTCTTGATAAAGCCAGCACGCTTCATGATGCTTGACTCTGGATGCAGGAAAGGCAGAGCGTTATCGCCCGGCATCAGCTTATAGGCCACGAATTCACCCAGGCAATTCTGCACATTGGGGTTGGCGACCTTCCAGTAGCGTGCGGAGAAAGGGTCAATCGTCTGCTGAGCTTCGATCTCGGTCGCCAGCAGAGTCGACCTGGCGAAGAAGGCGTTCCCATAGGGGTTCTCTGGCCCCAGCGGCTCGGCCTCGGTATGGACCTCGTACACAGAGTTGTTGACGCCATCGATCATCATATCCATACGGAGACAGAAGATATGCTGGTGAATAGGAGCATTGACCTGCGGCGCCACCAGTTGACCATACTTTGGCTTCACACCAGGAGGTACCGCACCCGTGCTCACGATACCAGTCAATTTGGCCTCAAACTCGATATTGCCATCCTGATAAAGATACCAGAAGAAGCCATACTCATAGTTATCAATGGTAGCAATAAAGGAGATAACCAGGCGACGCGAGCGGCGCACCTCAGTCCGATCCACGCGCCAATCGGCATGCTTCCACAGGATACCGAAATCTTCTTCGTGCATACAAATGGCATTGGGCAAGCGCACCGGATTACCGAAGCCATCTGTGACGAGCGCGTCGAAATAGTGGATATAGCCCAGGCAGTCGCAGCCCAGCTCAAGCGCATTAGCCAGGATGCCTACGCCGTATTCGCCGACATCAAAGGCCGTCTTGCGATAATGGCTGACTCCTGGATCACCATAGGGTACAACCATTTCAGCTAGGGATGCCCGGTACATGATGGGGCGTACCCGGCCCTGGTCCTCGTAGCCCAGCGTATGTAGCACCAGCCCCTCACGCGTGGTAAAGCCAATGCGGAAGCGCCACTTCTGCCAGCGTACCTCGTGTCCATGTACGCTAAAGCTCGGCCCCTCGGGCTGGCTAATCTGAATAGGCTTTAGATCGGTACGCATCTCTCCCACGGCCTCAGGCGTATACTCACCTGCCTCGGGCGGCACGGGAACAATCCCATGGTCTTCAACCCGGATAACCTCCATCTGGTTAACATCGATAAAGGCGATAATGCCTTCAATGGGGCGGGCATATCCATTATCCGTGGGCTTATAGCGCAAATACGCCAGGGAGCGCAAGATACGCCGCGTCCGTTCCTCCTCGTGGCCATAGTTGCCCACAGTCCAGGTATCGACCATCACCAGGTCCAGGTCGGTGATGCCACGCCTGCGCAGGGCTTCCTGAAACTCAGGATGCGCCTTGAGCACTTTTTCGCACTCCACGACCTCTTCAAAGAGCACAGCTGGCTGGACGCCGGGGATATGCTTCCAGCTCTTCACGCGCTTCTCCGTCACCGAGACCACGGCCTCATAGGTTGTCCCCGATGCTTTATCGAGTAGCACTATAAACGCCTCGCGCGCGATCTCGTCGCCCTCTTTAAAGTTCAGGACAATCTCTTTGGCTGGCTCGTGCAGGTTCACCGAGACGAAACGCACATCCTCGCCGAGCTGCTGCTCAGTGCGCACAATGTCGACCGCGGCGGTAATCTCTTCAAGAGTAAGCGGCTCCAGAGGATGCAGCGTTACCTCAGATGGAGAGAGGGCATCAGTGGCCTGGTGAATATCTGTCATAAAGGTATCTACCTCTTCTTTATTAGTGAATCAAATATGGGGCTTCTACTAATATAGATGGAAATAAAAGAGAAAGCCATGGATAGAATAGATAAATTTAGCGCCACTTTCTTCTCGTAAAGAGATAAAAAAGTGGCGCTCTTCGCTTCTATTCCGCTCTAAAGCTATGCCCTTTGCAGGGTTTTCTGAGTGTGGCCCATAATAGCGTCAGCAGCCTCGCGATAGCCGCCCGTCTGCTGGATGGCGCGCTGCATCTCCTGCGCGCGTGCGCGGAAGCTGACATCCTGGCGGACACGCTCGACGGACTCGCGTAGCTTCTGGGCGGAGCCAGGACTAGACTCTAGCATGACGCCCAGGCCCAGTTCCGAGACGCGGCGCGCCGTCATCTGCTGTTCAACCATCTGTGGAAGAACCACCATCGGCACACCATAATAAAGGCTCTCCATGGTACTGTTCATACCACCATGCGTAACAAAGACGTCGGTATGCGCCAGGATCTCTAGCTGAGGGGTGTAGGCCGCGGCAATAAAGTTGGCAGGCAGTGGGCCCAACTCGGCTGGCTGAATGCGTTTGCCATAGGAGAGCACCACCTTCTGCTTAGTTCCTCCAAAGGCTTCGATACAGCCCTTAAAGATCTCAAGCTGATTGTTAAAGACTGTTCCCATAGAGATGTAGAGCACCGGTGCGCCCTCAAGCTTCTCCAGCGGGAAAGTGCTCTTCTCATGCCGTGGGCGAATTGAGGGACCAACAAAGACAAAACGCTCATCGAAGGTCTCGCCCGCAGGCTGAAAGGCTCTGGGCAGAAAAACGATATTGAGCGGCTCGGCATGGCCAAAGATCCCCTGAAGATCAAAGGGCGGAAGCTCAAACTGCTCGCATAACGTGGCAATATCCTCGCGGATCTGCTGCATAAATGGAAGCGGCACCGGGCCACGTGCCCCATTTCCCGGCCCCATCGGAAAGAGTTTTACATGCTCATTGACGGCATAGGATGGGCGCAACTGAATAGCTGGAATATGCAGCACCTGGGCCGCGATCCGCGCCCAGAGGCACATTGGATCATACAGAATTGCGTCTGGACGTTCCTGCCTCAGTTGCTCCAGGACCTGGGGGAGGATACGCTGGCTCTCCTTGATCATCCGAAATGGCAGGGCATTCTGGATCTGGAAGCCTGGCATCTGCCCTCCCTGGCCCATAGCTGGAGGCGCCATATTACTTAGATCTAGCTCATAGGGCCGGAACGTCGCCCCAACGGCCTCCACCGCGTCCTTAAACCCCTCTGGTACATAATAGATGACCTCTTCGCCCAGCGCCACCAACTCCTCCACCACTGGCAAGGTTGGATTGACATGCCCAAAACCTGGCACATTCGCAAGTATATATTTCATACTTTTCTTGTATACTCTCTTTCAAGCTGAAAGCTCTGACTATCCCCTCAGCAAATAACCACCTTTACCATGCTCAAAGTATACAACATTACAATATATCGTATTGATAAGTGATGAGGTGTCTGATCCGGCTGCGGCAAATGCCACACCAGGATCACCTCATCACTTATTATCCTGAGCGCCGCAGGCGCGAAGGAGAAATTTCCCCTCTGGACGAAGCGCGTTCATGCTGCTATGCTAGGCAGCATGAACGCGTCAATCTTCTTTCAGGGCGGAACGCTAGTGCTGCGACATGTAGAGCCTAACGCATCCATTCCCCCGCCATTTCAATTCATTAAAGGCCAGTGGCGCTGCGAAGCGTATCACTATCACACCATCCGCCCGTGGCTACAGGAGAACCAGGTGCGCGATGACGTTCCTCGCTGGAAACGCTTGGCACTCAACCTGCATGAGACACGAGAGCCACATGACTACCAGCTAGCCGCCCTGGAGGCCTGGAAGCAACATGAACGACGCGGCAGCATCGTTCTACCCACAGGCGCGGGCAAGACCTTCCTGGCAATTCACGCCATCTACGAGGTAAAGGCTTCAACGGTTATTATTGTGCCTACCATCTCCCTGGTTCACCAGTGGTATGCACGCCTCGTCAATGCCTTCCAGACGGAGATCGGCGTCTACTACAGCGGCGAAAAGTTGCTCCAGCCGATTACCGTCACCACCTATCACTCCGCAGGGGACCTGATCGCTGCATCTGGAAATACCTTTCGCTTACTTATTTTTGACGAGGTGCATCACCTGCCCGCGCGTACCTGGGGCGAGGCCGCCTTGATGACGCCAGCCCCCTGCCGCCTGGGCTTGACCGCAACGTATCCTGAGGAAGAAGAGCAGACCAATGGCCGCTGGCGCGTCGATGAGCTACTTGGCCCTACCGTCTATAACCTTCCCCTGCGCGATCTGGTGGGGCAACAGTTGGCCGACTACCGAACGGAGCGCATTCGCGTCAACCTGACAGAGCAGGAGCGCGTGGACTATGACGCGGCCTACGCCACCTACACCGGCTTTATTCGCGAGCGTCGCTTACGTCGCAGTCATGGTCCACACTGGTTGCGTGAGCTGATGCGCCTCTCGGCCTTTGATACCCAGGCGCGCCAGGCACTACTGGCACGTCAACGCTTACTTGAGATCACCTGGAACTGCGAAGGCAAGTTCGTCGTGCTCGATGAACTCCTGCGCGAACATGCGGGCGAACGCATCCTGATCTTTACCGAGAGCAATGCCGTAGCTTACATGATCTCTCAACAATGGCTCATCCCTGTCATCTCGCATGAGACCGGAGTCGCCGAGCGCAAACATATTCTAGACGCCTTCCAAAATGGAACCTATCAGGTGCTAGTTACTTCCCGGGTGCTCAACGAGGGAATAGATGTGCCTGCGGCCAAAATCGCCATCGTTCTGGGCGGCGGATCGAATAAGCGCGAGTACATCCAACGCCTGGGGAGAATTCTGCGCAAGCAAGAGGAGCGGGAAGCCGTGCTTTTTGAGGTGCTTGTGCGTAAGACGATTGATGAGGGCAAGGCCCAGCGTCGTCATGTGCGGAAGGGAGATTAAGCATGCTCACCAGTGAGCTGATCCGGCCTCGCCTGCGCCACTCCGAGACCACGCTCTCGGTCGAGATGGTCGATCCAGAAGATCCCAAACTGCAACAGACGGCGCAAGAGCTAATCGATATCCTGCACAAACATGTGGGCTGCACACAGGAGGCCCTGGAGAAAGCCCTCGCGCTCTATGAGGGCGCACGGGTTGACTATGTCTTCCTGCGTGGCCTGGCCAAGGTGCTTATGGATGGCGCGACCTTTACTCCACGCGCGACTCCCCTGCCACCCGCGAGCATTCGCGAACAGGCTTTCGCCTATGGCCCCGTCTTCAAACAACCCGATGTCTTCAGCCCCCGCAACCGCGAACAGGTACTTACAGAACTGGCGCAAACGCTCGCCATTGAACCAGGACAGTTCGATTCTATGCTCTTCGCCGACCGCAATGCCTTCTATCTACTCACCGATGCTGGGCCTGTCTGGACACCTGCCAGCCTCCTCGCACGCTATAATCTTGAGCTGGCGCGCGGCGTCCTCTACTGGGCCTCGCACATTACCATCGAGGCCTTTAGCAACTACAAAGACTTATGGCATTTTATCAAGTTTTTCCAGCTCATGTTCTGGGCCGAGGCACTGCCCGAGGGGGGATACCGCATTGAGTTGGATGGACCAATCTCGCCCTTTGTCGCTTCGACGCTACGCTACGGGCGGCAGATGGCCGCCTTCCTACCCGCGCTCCTCTTATGCGACCAATGGCGCCTACGTGCCTCCGTCCACCCGCCACAGGCACGCCAGGAGCTGCGTTACCACCTGGACTACACCTCGGAGCTCCGCTCACATTTCAAAGCCTCCGGTCCCTTTGATAGCCGCCTGGAGGCCGACTTCGCCCACGACTTTGAGCAAAAAATCGGCCAGAAACGCAAGCACTGGCGTCTTGAGCGCGAGAGCGAGGTACTGCTCCTGGGCGATACCGTGATGATACCCGACTTCACCTTTATTGACGAGCAAGATGAGACACGCCGCATCCTTGTGGAACTGGTTGGCTTCTGGCACCCCACCTACCTGCGGCGCAAAATCGAGAAGGTGAAAGCTGCACAGTGCAAGCACCTGCTCTTACTGGTCTATAAGGGTCTGAATGTCACTGAAGAGGACTTTCAGGAAACGGAGAGCGAGGTCCTCTTCTTCCAGCAGAAACCCGTGCTCAAAGACGTCATGGAGCTGGTAGAGGCCATGGCAGAGCGCGTGTATGGTCCTCGACCAGCACAAACACGTAAACGTAAACGTAAGTAGATTTGCTACTCTACGACTAGCACAACCTTGCCCTTCACCTTGCGCTCCATCATATCTCGTAGTGCCTCGGGGGCGTGCTCAAGCGGATACTTTGCCGAGATCAGGGGCTTGACCTTGCCAGCTTGCAACCAGGCAAAGAGTTCGCTTAAATACTCCTGGTTGCGCTGCGGCTCACGAGCCGTGAACGAACCCCAGAAGACCCCAACAATCGAGCAACCTTTGAGGAGCGTGAGATTGAGTGGGATGCGTGGAATCTCGCCTGTGGTAAAGCCCACGACCAGGTAGCGCCCGCCCCAGGCCATGCCACGCAGCGCAGGTTCCGCGTAAGCCCCACCCACCGGATCGTAGACCACGTCCACGCCCTCGCCATTCGTCAGGGTTTTGATACGCTCACGCAGGTCCTCGCTGATATAGTTAATGACCTCGTCCGCGCCATATTGCCTGCATATTTCCAGTTTGTCCGCACTGGAGGCAGCGGCGATAACGCGCGCTCCCATGGCTTTTCCAAGCTCTACCGCCGCCAGGCCCACGCCTCCCGCAGCTCCCAGCACGAGCAGGGTCTCGCCTGGCTGAAGCTGCGCTCGCCCTTTGAGGGCATAATGCGAGGTGCCATACGCGAGCACAAAGGATGCCGCCAGGGGAAAATCTACTTGCGGCGGCATGGGAATAAGCTGTGAGGCCTCAGCCACAATCTCCTCGGCGAAGCCACCATGCCCCGTGAAGACGATAACCGGGTCGCCTACCTTCACTGACGCTACGCCTGGTCCAACCTCTTTCACAATACCCGCGATCTCGCTACCCGGTGAAAATGGCAGGGGTGGCTTGAACTGATACTTCCCTTGAATGATCAGGGTATCAGGAAAATTCACGCCACACGCCTTGACTGAGACGACGACCTGGCCCGCGCCCGCCTGCAACGGCTCAAGCTCCTCAACGGCCAGGCTTTCAGGTGGTCCATATGTCTTACATATAACAGCCTTCATAAACATACTCCTTCTCAACATCGAGAAATAAGCATCTACCTTTATCTATTGGCATTGTACCATGAGGCTAGATTTATCACCGCTTGCCACATACGTATGCTCCTGGTATGATACGAACTAAAATGAAAGGTTTCAAGCGGCATGGACAGTCATCAAACTTCATCACGTACAAGAATTTTGTTAACTGGTGCTGCCGGGGGGATTGGCTCAGCTTTTTTCGCTGCCACCTCCTCGCGGTATATGTTTCGCCTGGCAGATAAAGCACCGCTTACTCTGCCCGAAGAACTGGTAAAGGAGCACGAAGTCATCACGCTGGATATCGCCGATCCCCTGGCATGCCAGGAGGCATGCCGCGATATCGATATCGTGGTACACTTGGCGGCTGACCCTAGTCCCGAGGCCGATTTTTACTCGTCACTCCTCCCCAACAATATCCAGGGCGTCTACAACATCTTTCGTGCCGCTAAAGACCAGGGATGCCAGCGCGTGGTTTTCGCCAGCAGCGCGCATGTTTTCTCAGGCTATGCGGAGGATATACAGGGGCACATCGAGACTCCTGTCCGGCCTGGCAATATGTATGGGGTGAGTAAATGCTTTGGTGAGGCTGTGGCCACCTATTTCGCGCATAGTGAGGGCCTCTCAAGTATCGCAATCCGTATTGGCGCCTATACGAGAAACGGCGTTGTTCCTGAGTGGATGCATAAATACCCAGATCCACGTGGGTTAAGCGTATATCTTAGTGAACGTGACTTTAACCAGCTCCTCATTGGTTGCATTGAGACCCCCAATATCCCCTTTGCCATCGTTCACGGTATCTCCGATAACCACCTGAAACGCCTGAATATCAACAGCACTCGCGAACTCGTCGGCTACGCTCCCCAGGATGACGCCTTTGACCTCTTTGAAGAGATCCTCCAGGCCTGGTTACAGAATAAGTGAAACCGCAAGCAAAAAGCGGTGCTTGCTCACATAGCATATGTGGCTATATAGGCAAGCACCGCCGCTCAGGAGGCTGGTTGTGACGATAGGCAGCTTATGAAACCGTATTAGCGCGCCAGGCTTCAAGCAGTGCGCTGTACCAGAGGCCACTATCCTTGGTAATCCGGCGCTGCGTCTGGTAGTCCACATAGACGATGCCAAAACGCTTGGCATAGCCCTCGGCCCACTCAAAATTGTCCATCAGAGACCAGACAAAATAGCCGCGTACAGGCGCTCCTTGCTCAATCGCGCTGGCAAGCGCGCCAATATACTCCTGCATGTAGGCAACGCGCCGGGGATCATGTACCTGGTCGCCGCTATCCCAGTTATCCTTAAAGGCTGCGCCATTCTCCGTAACATAGAGGGCTTGCATGCCATACTCTCGGTGCAGGCGGATCAACAAGTCAGCCAGGGCCTGGGGATAGATCTCCCAGCCCATCTCGGTATAGCAGGCTCCGGGAACGGGTCCTACCTTGATCGACTCATCAGCGCGCGCGGGCGTGGTCCCCCCACGCACGACATCGCGCGTGTAGTTGTTCACGCCCAAGAAGTCTATAGGTGCCCCAATGAGTTCAAGATCTCCAGCCTGGACAGGAGGAGGCTCAACTTCCAGGGCAGCAAAGAGGCCATCAGGATACTGTCCCCGGGCAAGCGGCTCGATAAACCAGCGATTGACGAAGAGGTCCGCGCGCTCGGCATCGCGCAGAGTCTCAGCACGCTCATCGGCAGGATAAATGGGAGTGAAATTGAGTGAGATGCCTACTGGAACGTTGGGCGCACTATTAGCGCGCAGGCGCGGCAGGGCCAGGCCATGCGCGAGCAAGAGATGATGGCCTGCATCTATGGCCTGTTGCAGGTCCTGCTCCCCTGGCGCGTGAATCCCGATACCATAGCCTAGATAGGCCGAACACCACGGCTCGTTGAGGGTCATCCAGCCAGCCACGCGGTCTCCCAGGCGTCGGGCGACGATCTCAGCGTAATCGGCATAGGCGTAGGCCGTATCACGATTCGTCCAGCCCCCTTCCTGGTGTAGCGCCAGGGGCAGATCCCAGTGATAGAGCGTGGCGAAAGGGGTAATGCCCTTGGTAAGCAATGTATCTACCAGGCGATCATAAAAATCCAACCCGGCGGCATTGACGGCGCCTCGCCCCTGGGGAATAACACGCGGCCAGGCGATAGAGAAACGATAGCCACCCAGGCCCAGTTGCGCCATTAGTTCTACATCTTCTTGCACCAGGTGATAGTGGTTATTCGCGATAGTGCCATTATCACCTTGATGCACCTTGCCCGGGATAGCCGCGAACATATCCCAGATGGAGGGTTCGCGTCCATCTTCCTGGGCCGCGCCTTCAATCTGATAGGCCGCCGTCGCCGCACCCCAGACAAAGTTCTTTGGAAAGGTTCTTGCTAAGGCCAGGTCGGCGGATGATAACGTCTGGATCTGTTCTGTGCTACTCATGTATGCTCCTGTCTCTCCATGTGTGGGCATAGGAGTTCAATGCCACACATGGGTAGAGTATTTATGCGACAACCTTCATCCTCTTTGTAAGCCTCAACAACTTGCGCAGACCGCGTTCTGTACGCAACGCTGGA
Source organism: Ktedonobacter sp. SOSP1-52 (assembly GCF_016587395.1). Classification (NCBI taxonomy): domain Bacteria; kingdom Bacillati; phylum Chloroflexota; class Ktedonobacteria; order Ktedonobacterales; family Ktedonobacteraceae; genus Ktedonobacter; species Ktedonobacter sp. SOSP1-52. Next base: position 259,773 of record NZ_BNJH01000005.1, on the reverse strand, counting down.
TTCGCGAACTCGTCGATCCCAAAGTTGATAAAGGCCAGGCCCGCACATAGTACAGCGACACAGAGACCCGGTGGCACAAATTGCCACCAGCCACCGGAGAGCAGCGCATTCTCCGATTGTGCCCAATACAGAATTACACCCCAGGTGGGAGTCGTGGCATCGCCCAGACCCAGGAACTCCAACGCGACCTCTGTCAGAGCAGCATAAATGAAGGTGCCCACAAAGCCGGATGAGACAATGGCGATCTCATTAGGCAGGATTTCGGAGAAGATGATCCGCCAGGGCTTCTCGCCCATGAGCCGGGAGGCACCCACGAACTCGCGCTGGCTGATCGAGAGCGTCTGCGCGCGCAGGACACGCGCCCCCCAGGGCCAGCTCGTCAACAGGAGCACCGCAATGATCGTCCATGTTCCCTTCACGGCAAAGGCCGCGATGACGATGGCCAGGGGCAGCCCTGGCAACACCAGGAAAATGTTGGTCAGGAAGGAGAGCGCATCATCGACCCAGCCGCCAAAGTAGCCTGCGGTCAAGCCTATTACCATAGAGAGCAAGGTTGAGCCAATCGCCGCAACAAAACTGATCAACAGCGAGGAGCGCGTACCATAAGCCAGTTGTGCGAAGATATCTTCACCGCGTGGCGTTGTACCCAGCCAATGTTTAGCTGAAGGGCCTTGAAACAGATCATTTGAAAGCCCGGTCGGATTATAATGGGCAAGGAAGGGACCGACCAGGCCTAACAGGACAAAGAAGCCCAGAATACAGAAACCAGTCGTCATACGCGGGTTGACAGTCACAACCGAGACGAGCGTCTTCCAGAGGCTCTGCTTCTTCGCGGGCACAATCACGGTTTCGGGACTCGCTGTTGTTAAAATGCCTGGCGCAACAGGTTCATTGAGCACGCCCTGTGTATTGGGCGGCGTTCCTCGATCTATCCCCATCAGTTAGCCCCTCTCATTCCGCACGCGTGGATCTAGAAGCATATATACGATCTCAGATATGAAGTTTGCCGCCAGCATCGCAAGCGCGATAAACAGGAAGATGCCCTGGATAAGGCTATAGTCGAGATGGTGGATGGCATTAAAGAGGTCGAAACCAACCCCCGGATATGAGAAGACCATCTCCGTAAGCAAGGAGCCACCCACAACATAACCCAGCGACATACTAAAGCCGGTGATGCTGGGGAGAATGGCGTTACGCGAGGCATAGGCCATCATGACGCGACGCTCAGAGAGTCCTTTGGCACGCGCCATGTGCACATAATCTTCCGAAAGCGTGGTAATCATTGAGTTACGCATACTCAGCATCCAGCCCGCGATCGAACTAATGACAATTGTGGCGGCGGGTAAGATTGCATGTTGAATCACACCAGCAATAAAGACCGGGTCCCAACTAGGACCAATGTCGCTCGTCGTGTCATAACCCGAGTCAAGCGGGAAAAAGCTGTTGCGGAAGGCAAGCAGATAGATTAGTCCAAGCGCCAGCCAGAAGTAAGGAATAGCGGAGAAAAAGGTCAACAAAGGGGCGGCAACGGTATCAAGCCAGGAGCCACGGCGCCAGGAGACAAGCACACCTAGGAGTGTGCCCAGAAGAAAACTAATCACCGACGCCGTACCAACCAGGCCCAGCGTCCATGGGATATCGGAGGCAATCACCGAGAGCACGGGTGAGGGAAAATGCGAGATCGAGATGCCCATTTTCCCCTGGAGCAGGTTTGTTAGATACTGGAAATACTGAACGGGCAAAGGCGCATCACTTAAACCAAACTGGACGCGCAACGCCTGGAGCGTGGCCTCGGTAACATTTCCTTGCCCACGCAAGTTCGCGACGTATGCCTGGATCGGATCGCCTGGCATCAACCTGGGCAGGATAAAATTAATCGTAACCGAGGCCCACAATGCGGCCACATAGAAGATTACGCGGCGGAGCAAATGACGCATTGGGGTTCCTTTTTCTAGTCCATGCATGCATGGACCCTACGTGTTCTAGTAAGCATGGACTCTACAAGTTCAGTCACCAACATGGACCCTACAAGGTATGTAGGGTCCATGCTTGCATGGACTGCAAACCGGACCCTACAGGTTGTATTACCTAGCTATTTGCTGGTGACAGGTGGAGAACGATGTTCTCATTGTCGGGTGCATCGAACGGCGAGCCATACGCGTATGGGTTATTCTGGTCGGGCCAGCCCACGGCATTCTTCGTCGTATACTCGAACCAGCCGACATTGTAGTCCAGCGGGATAACCGGCAACTGATCAACCATGATCTTCTCGATGCCCTGAATGGCCTGTTTCTGCGCATTCGGGTCGGCCGAAGCCAGGTACTGATTCAGCAGTTTGTCGGTGGCGGAATCCTGCCAGTGCTCCCAGTTGGTCGAGCCGCCAGCAATCGCCTTGCCATTACTCCAGGTCTTGTCGCTACGCAGCAGGTCGACAAAGGTGAAGTACGGAGATGGACCCTTATCCGTCCAGGAGATGGCGGCATCATAGTCGCCCTTGTTCAGAGCAGCCGTGTAGACGTCGGGTGTAGCCAGGGAATTGGGCTTCGCGTCGATACCAATCGCCTTCAGGTTATCGGAGATAACCGCGAGCGTGGCCTCCCAGTCAGCCCAGCCACTAGGCACAATCATCTGGAAGGAAATCTTCTTGCCATCCTTCTGATAGAAGCCATCGCTTCCCTTGGTGTAGCCAGCCTCCTTTAACAGAGACTCAGCCTTGGCGGCATCAAGCGAGAACTTCGCGTTCTGATAATCAGAAGAGAGGAAGGCCTTGTGAGAGGGCAGCACAGCCGTCGGATTGGCGGGATCGGCGTAGAGTGCGGCCTTCGCATGAATGTCATCCCGGTTGATCGCAAGGCTGATGGCTTGACGAACCTTGAGATCATTAAAGGGAGCGTGCGTCAGGTTCAGGTATAGCATGACGGTGTTATTACCAGGGAACCAGTGATGATAGTGCTGGGGATCAACCTGGGTAAAGCTGGCATCATACTTGGGATCCCAACCCACACCGGCCCAATCAATCTCGCCTTTGGAGATCTTCAACTGCGCAGCCGTATTATCGCTCGTGGCCAGGTAACGCAGTTGGTCGATCTTTGGCAAGCCCGACTGCCAATAGCTGGCATTCTTCTGCAAGGTATAAGCCTGTGGACCAAAGGACTTCAGAGTGTAGGGGCCGGTACCAACTGGCTTATCATTGGTATATGTTGCCGGGTCAGACACCGAGGACCAGGTATGCTTAGGAACGATGTAGAGCTGGGAGAAATTCCAGAGTGCGGTGGAATTGGGACTCTTGAAATCAACCTTGACGGTATTAGAGTCAGGGTTTGTGACATCTTTAATGACGGCCGTCCAGAGGCCCTGCTGATCGAGAGCGGGGTATTGCTTCAAGAGATTGAGCGTGAACGTGACATCATCGGCGGAAAAAGCCTGGCCATCATTCCACTTGACACCATTACGGATCGTGAAGGTCACACTACTGGCGTCGTCAGCGAGCTTGTGGTCAGACGCGAGCATATCGGTGACACTGCCATCATAGCGATTCATGTAGATGAGTGTCTCGTAGATCATGCCCTGCGCGCCATACATCGCGCCATTACTGGGATCGATAAACGGATTGAAGTTACTGGCCTTAAAGTTTCCATTGGGCGAGGCCAGAACATTCAGGGTCGTCGTCTTCGAGCCTGGATTGCTGGCATTGCCACCACCACATGCTGAGAGCAGCATGGCAAAGATAGCGACCAGCGAGAACAGGACCATCCTGCCTTTGCCGTGGCCCCCTTTACGAGGGCTTCGCGACGATACATTGGGAGTCATACAACCTCCTCAGTCAAAATATCAACGTTGATTTGGTAAGAGAATCTCTGCTGCGATGAATTTGTAGCCATAGTGTATCTGGAGACCAGCCAGTAAGGCAGGCAACAAAAGTAGTATTTGTGGGTTTATTTTTTAAGTAGGTGTAGTGGCATGGACTACGAGGCAAGCTCGTAGTCCATGCCACTACACCTACTTAAAAAATGATTAACCGCTGTTGAGAGGCGGGAAATAATGTAACTAGACATATTTATGGATGTGTATTATAGTATACGTACCGTTAGGTAACCCTGGGAACCAGAAAAGCATCTGACATCGATGAACACACACAGCTATCTCCCTTATAGGCACACACTCATGCCCGACTTACCAACACCCTTAACCACAAATACAAATATGCCGCGACCTGAACCAGAGAGCAGAGATATCTTCCTGGTTCATTTAACGCCCCTTATTGGGCGCGAGCGAGAGATAGCCTCGGCAGTTACTTTGCTACGCGATCCAGCTATGCGTTTACTTACTATTACTGGTCCCGGGGGTGTGGGTAAGACGTGCCTGGCTCTACAAGTCGTGGCGGAGCTTGAACCTGCATTCTCCGATGGTGTACGCCGCGTCGCACTGGCCTCAACCTCTTCCTCCGAGTTATTTATACCCACCCTGGCGCAATCGCTGGGTCTCGTAGAATTCGATGAGATGCCGCTCCTGGAGCGCATCAAACGTTATCTGCGCGAGAAGCATGTCTTACTCCTCCTCGATAACTTTGAGCAGGTCATCGCTGCGGCGCCGCTTATTACGGAGCTGCTCGCGACCTGCCCGGCTCTGAAAATTCTCGTAACCAGCCGGGAGGTACTGCACCTGCGGGCGGAACACGAGTTTGCCTTGCCTCCACTAGCCTTACCAGATCTAAAACTTGCGACCGACCTTGAGGCCCTCGCGCATAACGCGGCGGTCGCGCTTTTCGTCCAGCGTGCGCGCTCCGTCAAAACCGATTTTCAACTCACGGCTGAGAATGCGCAGACAATAGCGGAAATTTGTACGCGTGTCGATGGCCTGCCCCTGGGCATTGAGCTAGCTGCGGCCCGCATCAAAATTCTGCCGCCAGGAAAGCTACTCGCTCGCCTGGAACACCGCCTGCAAGTTCTTACGCATGGAGCACGTGACCTCCCTCGCCGCCAGCAAACGCTGCGCGCCACCTTGACCTGGAGCTATGAGCTTCTCGATCCGCAAGAGCAAAAGCTTTTTCGCAGCCTCTCCGCCTTCGTGGGCGGTTGCACGCTGGAGGCCGTCGAGCATCTCTGCCAGGCCATCGATGCCGATGAGGGTGATCCGCTCACACCTATCACCTCGCTCATCGATAAGAATCTATTGCGCATGGTTGAGCGCACCCACGAAGAGGCGCGCCTGGTCATGCTGGAAACCATTCGCGAATATGGTGAGGAGACGCTCCGAGCCAGTGCAGAGGCCCAGGCGGCTTATGATGCCCATGCAATGTACTATCTCGCCCTGGCGGAGGAGGCCGAGCCACACCTGCGCCAGGCCCAGCAGGTTCAATGGCTTGAGCGTCTCGAACAAGAGCATGATAATCTGCGCGCCGCCCTCCAGCGCCTCCTGACCCAACCCCAAAGCGAGTTGGCACTACGCTTAGGGAGCGCGCTCTGGCGCTTCTGGCTCATTCGCAATCATCAGAGCGAAGGACTTCAATGGTTAGAAAGGGCCTTGCAGGGCATGAGGCCCGCCCGGGTCGCAAAGCATATCCTGGCACGTGCCTGCTATGCCGCTGGCGTCCTGGCGGACAGCCAGGGTCTCTACCAACGCGGAACCGAGCTGCTAGAAGAGGCCCTGGGTTATTACCGCGAGCTACAGGATCAAAGAGGCATTGCCACAACGCTGCATCAACTCGGCTGTTCCTATGCCCGCACCTCACCTTTTCAGGGTCATGCTCTGTTCGAAGAGAGCCTGGCTATCGCGCGCACGCAGGAGGATCTCTATACCATCGCCGATGTCCTGGCATCTCTGGCCGATGAGGCCGTCGCACTGGGTTATCATCTAGAAAAAGCCCGGACCTACTACGAGGAGAGCCTGGCCATCGCCAGGCGCTTGCAAGATAAACGTAGTATCGCCTACCGCCTGAGTAAGCTAGGCCAGGTCTTAACGCACCTGGGTAGCTATGCTCCTGCTTACCAGTTGCTCACCGAGAGCCTGAAGATCCATCGCCAGGTCGGCGACCGCGTTGGTATCGCCTTCGTCCTCGTTCCCCTGGGCATGCTGACGTTCTATATGGGAGATTATTCAGCAGCCCAAACATGGTTCGCGGAGAGCTCAGCGGTCTCCAGAGAACTGGGCAACGAGAATAAGATTGCTCAGTATCTTGGGACATTGGGCGAGGTTGCCCTCCACCAGAAGGGCGAGGATCAGGCCGCGTGGACGCTTTTGGAGCAGAGCCTGGCTATCTTTCGCGAGACAGAGAACGAAGAGGGCATCGCCTCCCAGCTCTTTACTCTCGGCAGCGTCGAGTTTAATCAGGGTAACCTGCAACTCGCCATAACCTTACTCAACGAAAGCCTGGCAAGCATGCGTCGCCTGGAAAACCATGCCATGACCGCTGCCTCGCTCAATATGCTAGGTCACGTTGAGGCTCATCGCGGCAACTATGACGCGGCACGCACCTACATGGAGGAGAGCCTGGCGATCTCACGCGCCATTAACGACCACGAAGTTATCTCGCCTCGCCTGATCCAGCTTGGCCTTGTCGTCCTCAACGAGGGCCAGAACACGCAGGCCCGCCAGCTCTTTACCGAGGGGCTCAATATTGCGCGCGAAGTCAGCGATAGACGTCAGATCGCCGATGCCCTGGGTGTCATGGCCCTGCTCTACATGATCGAAGGCGACTACGAGACCGCGCAGAGGCTCCTGGAAGAGAGCTATAGCGAAAACGATATCCAGACCAATTACTATCGCCTGGCCGACCTCGGCATGCTTGCCCTTCTTCGAGGCGACATGGCGAAAGCCCGAGCCTTAATCGTAAAAAGTCTGGAGATCTCCATCCAGATTCGCAATCGCTGGTTCATCGCCTCCTGCCTGGAGCGCCTGGGCGAAATCTGCGTGGCCCAGGGGCAGCCCGAGCAAGCGGCGCGCCTCTGGGGGGCCGCAGCTACCCTGCGTAGCGCTATGAGCGCCCCTATTCCGCCCATCGAACTCGCTTACTATCAGCTTGCCCTGGCACAGGCCCAGACCCAGCTGGGAGAGACACGCTTTCAAGCCGCCTGGCTCGAAGGCCAGCACATGACTCCAGAACAGGTGTTTACGCAAGAGAAGCAACCCGCAGTTGACACTCAGGTATCTCAGGCGCAACCAACCACATCGACTCTCACCCACCTTAATGACCTAACCGAACGTGAAGTCGAGGTCCTGCGTTCCGTCGCCACTGGCCTTACCAACGCCCAGATCGCCGAGCAACTGGTAATCAGCCCGCGTACCGTTCAGGCCCACCTCAGCTCTATTTATAACAAAATTGGCGTCTCCTCCCGCAGCGCCGCCACCCGTTATGCTCTCGAACACCACCTGACCTGAGAAACCTCATGTGGTATATATTGATGTGGACCGTGGGCTTTTGCCCAGAGATTGTGGGGTGAGTACGCATATAAGCTTATATGCGTACTCACCCAGTTTTTTCGCTACCATTAAATTAGGCATATATGCGGATGTGCCCGGCACCCTTGATCAGGTACAGTTGAGGTTGTTAGAGAGGCTCTTTATTGCATGATTCTTCATAGATGAGGAGTTGCGGGCTATGCTGCGACAACCTATACCACAGGTCTTTGACGACCACTTATACTTACAAGACTACTTATACTTACAAGACTACTTACCAGACCATCCGCAGGGCTATACACAACACACAACACCGAGAGTCACAGTTGGATCACATCAGTGGTATACCTGGCTCGCCGATGCTCAGAACAAGTCCTTCACCTTCAAGAGCCACTTTGGCTCCTTCACCGCTCGCCACGAGCGTCAGCGTAATAGCTGGTATTGGTATGCCTATCGCAAGCAACAGGGCAGAATTCGCAAGATGTACCTGGGGAGACCACAGGAACTTACTGCCGAACGCCTCAATTCTATCGCGATTAATCTCTGTACCTACTCTTCCTGCCAGCACAACTACCAACTCTTCGAGGCCAAGTTGCGTACGCCACCCCTGGCCAGGGACGTTTTGCCTCGCCCCCGTCTGCTCACAAAGCTGCAAAACAGTCTGGAGACAGGCCTGACCGTTATTTCCGCCCCTGCCGGTTGGGGCAAGACAACCCTCTTACGCCAGTGGCATAACGAAGTAGTCTCACAGGGTTGCGCATGTAGCTGGCTCTCGCTAGACAAAGAGGACAACCAGGCTACCAGGTTCTGGTCACACTTTATCGCGGCTCTCGAACAAGTTATGCCCGGCCTCAGTGACCTGGTATCCATTAAGCTTTTTTGCGCACATGCGACTCTGACGCAGGGTCTACACACTCTCCTACATGCACTTGACGGACTTTCTACGCCTGCTACGCTGGTACTCGATAACTATCATGTGCTCTATGCACAGGAGATCCACCAGGCACTCACAACACTTATTGAGCTGATGCCGCTCCAGCTTCACCTCGTGATCGTCTCGCGCACACGTCCAGAGTTACCCCTGGCCCGGCTACGCGCGCAGCGGCTCCTGAATGAGTTGCATATGGATGATTTGCGCTTCTCGCAACAGGAGATGCTTCAACTCCTGCCGCGACTGCTCGCGCAGCCTCTCACCACGGAACAATACGTCACCCTGGCAACCCGCGCCAATGGCTGGATTACGGCCCTGCACCTGCTGGTAGCTTCTATCCATGAGGGGGGAACTATAGAGGAGGTATGCGCACTTCCCCAACGCCATCTCAACGATTATATGGTGGAAGAGGTACTGCTACAACAGCCCGAGGAGGTACAGCGCTTCTTACTGGCAACCGCACCTCTAGATAGCTTCGATATCTCGCTCGCCAGCGCGGTCTCACTCCAGGCCAATAGCGAGGCTATGCTCGACTATTTATCACGACATAATATCTTCATTGAAGCGCAAGATTCCCAGAGAGGCTGGTTCCGCTATCAGCCTTTGTTCGCAGAGGTCTTACGTGGCTACCTGCGCCAGCATAGCGCCTCCCTGCTCCCTGAGCTTTACCTGCGCGCCTGCACCTGGTATCAACAAAATGGCCTGCTCAACAACGCGCTCTACTACGCCACGCAGGCCACCGGAAACGCGATGATTGCCCTACCCCAGGCGGATAACCAGCTCGGCAATCTGACAAGCTATTATCCTGTAGTCCAGGCTATACCAACCCTGAAGCACGCAAGGCGCGAGCTATTTACGCAACGCGAAAACGAGGTCATTGATCTGCTATTGCAAGGAGCTTCCAATCGCGAAATGGCTGCGAGGTTAATTATCAGTGAGGGAACAGTGAAGAAGCATGTGGCCAATATCTGCGGTAAGCTTGAGGTAAAAAGTCGGACGCAGGCGCTCGCTAAACTTATGTCTCAGCTTACGCCTGCATTAAACTCTAGAGACGTACCAGCATCTCGTGCTGGCTAAAGAGCTCGGTGAAGCCAAGCCTGAGACAGCGCGCATATAGAGCGCTACTCGCAGGTTCATTATAGATCTGAATCTTCGCATGCTCGCCCGCAGCCTCACGCAACAGGCTCGCCAGTTCCGCGTCAGTTAGTTCGCTCTGTAGCACGGCGGCCTGCACACGGGTGACGCCATGAGAGCGCTGTATAACCAGGCCATTCATACCACGACCAGGACCGGGCGCGACAATCGTCTCAGTGCTCAGCGCCAGCAGGCTCGCCAGTTCACGTCCCCAGCAAGGAAGCTCCGCGTCGTGGCTCAGCCAGGGCAGCAGCGTCTCAAGCGGCACACGCTCAACATGCAGTGACTCAGCCTCTGGTAGCGTCGCGGTCGCGACTTCGAGTCCCAGTAGCCGACGACGAGCGACAAAGCCAGCCCTCTTGTAAGTCTTGATCGCGCGCTCATTCTGGGTTAAGACTTCCAGTTGCAGCGTCTCAAAGTTAGCCTCGCGAGCTACATACACCATCTGCTCTGCCAGGAGATGGCTTACGCCCCTCCCACGAAAGGCGGGCGCAATCCCAAATCCTCCACACCAGGCACGCGTCCCACGTACTCCCAGGCGTGCCAGGCCTACGAATTCGCCCTCAGTGCTATACATGGCAACAGAGTGATTGGCATCGATATGATTGATGCGCCAGAAGTCTGCAAGCATCTGCGGCGTCATATGCATAGGAAAGAAATAATCGGTAAAGCTACTATTATGCATCTCGCTCAACTGGACGAATGTGTAGTCCGTCACATCCATAAAAAGATATTCGCTCATACGTTTGGTCTATTCCTTCCTCACCTCTTGATTTTTTTTGGGATAAAGTGCTAAAATCCCAAGCATAGCAGTCGGATATTAGCGTACCCTAATGTCAATATTTGCTGGCACTATTTGCCGACGCAGAAAAACAAAAATACATATACATGTCGTGTCAATCCTGCCCCTCTTTAAGAGATACAGATACTCACGACGAAAGGATTCAGTTGTGCCTACAGGAACCATTGTCCTTCTAGGGGCCTTCGCCGGACTTACTATTTACCTCGGTCTCCCTCTGGCCTTTCTTAAAAAAGCCCCGCAGTCGTTCAAGACTTTTGCCAGCATGCTGGCGGCGGGCGTACTGGTCTTTCTCTTCTATGACGTGATCAGCAAGGGTTCAGAGCCCATCAATAGCGCTTTAGAAACCTTGAGCCAGAAGCATACTGGTGCCAGCACCGTCTTCCTCGAAGCTTTCTTGATGATCGTAGGTTTTCTGGTTGGCCTGCTCGGCCTCGTGTATTTTAATAAATATATCATCGCACGCTACAAACCTGGCAAACGCGTAATCATCGAGGCTGATAGCGCTGAGGCATCGCCTGCACTTGTTGGGGCTGCCGCGAGCAAAGCCGCCATGTCTGCGCAGACGGAGCAAGCCCAGACCGTGGCGACAGGTGGTGCTGTGGCGACAGCGATCAAGTCAGTCAGGACGCCATCTCCCAAACTGCTAGCGCTCATGATCGCTATCGGTATCGGCCTGCACAACTTTTCTGAGGGTCTGGCTATTGGTCAGTCAGCGGCCACAGGGGCGCTCTCGCTCGCGGCCATCCTCATCATTGGCTTTGGCCTGCATAATATGACGGAGGGCTTTGGCATCGCTGGTCCTCTCACAAACGAGACCGTCTCCTGGAAGTTTATTGCCCTGGTCGGCCTCATTGGTGGTGGCCCGACCTTCCTGGGCACCGTTGTCGGCATGGCCTTCCAGTCTGATCTGCTCTTTATCCTCTTCCTGGCCCTGGCGGCTGGCTCGATTCTCTATGTAATTGTAGAACTGCTCGCCGTCGCTAAACGCATGGCCTCCAACGAGATCATCATGTGGGGCCTCTTCGTCGGCTTTATGCTCGGCTATATCACCGACCTCATCGTCACCTACGCAGGCGCGTAATCCCCTCACCCAACATCAAAAAACTGCTTAAAGGCTTTTTGGCTTGTAGAGATCCGGAAAGCCTTTTCTCTTGCTAAAATTACTGGCTGACCTTAAGTTTTGGCAATTGCGTTCGATTTATATAAGAGAAGGGTATTATCAGCTCAAACACAAACTCCTATGAGAGTCTCTTCCTTTTAAGACCTATACACATATACTGCATGGTGCTTGCAGTTACGAGCCTCACATAAAGTGATGTGCTCCAGCGGCTAAAACCTCGAAGGAGGCTTATATGCACACAATCAAGCACAAAAAATCAACCTCAACGCTCCAAGAACAGGTTTCGCAGCACCCTGCATCTTCTATTGAGCAGGACACCTGGCGCATAAATCCAGGCAATCAGGGTTTCTGGAAACGCCTGTATGCGTTCTGGGGAGCCTCAGCCTTTACACCGTCATATCTGCCAGCCCCTCTACGCCGACCTTCAGCTGGCTATATGTTGGCTCTACTGCTGCCTTTCCTGACAGTTCTGGGAATCTTCTACCTCAAAGGTATCGCTCCGGAATTAAGCTTTGTTAGCGCACCTGTAGTGCTGGGCATCCTCATCGTCTCTCTGGGCTGGGGAGCGCTTCCAGGCCTGCTTGCAACACTCTGGGGTACGTTCCTGCTAGGCTTCCTGGTCCTGCCACCGCATATCTCGTTGGCACTTGAGCAGATTGAGTTTTTCTATAGCATGCTTATGTTTACCCTGGTTGGCCTGGGCATAACCCTGCTGAGCACACAGGTACAGCGTGCACACCATCAGACCATCAAAGCACGCGCCGATGCAGAGGCTGCACGCGCGAATCTCTCGCGCATACTTATGCAAGCTCCTGTTCCCATTATTGTCCTGAGCAAAGATGAGCAGCGCGTTGAACTTGTTAATCCTAATGCCTGGCAGGCCTTTGGTCAGCGCCCGATTCTGGGCAAAACCTTACAAGAAGCCCTGCCTGAGTATGCCTCTCAAGTCACGCCTGTGATTCAACAAGTAGGTACAACTGGCAAAGAACATTCGATTGTCGAGCATCGTGTTCTTGTCGATCAGCACAACGACGGCTCCCTGGTTGAACAATACTATAACGTAGCGTATCAGCCTATGCTTGCTTCTCATGGGAACGTCGATGGTGTGATTATCATCGGCTCCAATGTTACCGAGCAGGTGCAGGCACGCCATAAGGTAGAGCACCTATTGGCTGAGCTAGATAACTTCATCAGTGTCGTAGCACACGAGTTACGTACGCCAATTACCGCAGCAAAGATGTGTGTTCAAGTCTCTGAACGCAAGGTACAGCGCGTGCTTGGCAGCCAGCCACAGGTGGAGGAGAAGAGCGATCTACTGTCTCTGTTACGGAAGAATCTCCAGCGCATCGAGCATCAGCTTGAGCTGCAAAACCGGCTGGTCCATGATCTCCTCGATGCCTCGCGTGTGCGCGCCGACCGCATGGAACTGCGCCCGCGTCTATATAATCTCGTCGAGAGCCTTCAGGATTGTGTCGAGGACCAACGCACGCTGCATCCTGATCGTAGGATACAGCTCATGATGCCTGAGGAGGCTGAAATACGGATCAAGGCCGATCCCGAGCGCGTGCAACAGGTCATCAACAACTACCTGACCAACGCGTTGAAATACTCTGACACCGATAAGCCCGTCGCCGTCGAGGTTTTCCTGAAGTCAAACGCGGTCTCTGTCTCTGTACGTGACGAGGGACCTGGACTGAATGAGGAACAGCAGAAACGAATCTGGGAACGCTTCTATCGCGCCCCTGGCATTCATGTACGCAACGGTTCCGGGGTCAGCCTGGGCCTGGGCCTCTTCATCTGCCGCTCAATTATTGAGCGCCAGGGTGGACGCGTCGGCGTTACCAGCACCCCGGGCCTGGGCTCAACCTTCTGGTTTACCCTCCCCTTAAGCAACTCATAATCTTAATAGTGCGAGGCCAGTCGGCAGCCTGTGGCTGTCAACTGGCCTCGCACTATTTTTAGGTTAGTTATCAAGTCCCTTGGGGGCATGGCGCTTAATGACGCGCTCGTTGGCTACCATGACCTTCTCCACTTCGTCAGCCTCCGCAACGACCTCGTACCCACCATATAGGAATGGCTGCACAAAGAAGTCCTGCGCCAGGATATGGTGAATACCATAGTGGGGATGGCGGTGATGGATATCACACAACACCATCATATTCGCCTCGGAATCAACAAAATCCTCGAGAGATTCATAATCCTTGACCTGGGGAAAGATGTGATGCACCTTCCTTGGATCACAGGCGTTCAGCAGGCTCCTCTCGATTGGATAGTGGTGCGTCTCAATATCCTGCGCGCCAAAGGGATTCTCTTTGGGATCTTGCAGGGTTGAATTACGTACACCGCAGATCGCGCAGGGCGTGTCCAGAACATGCACCAAGTGATGATGTGTGCGTTGGTAGATTGGCGTCTCCTCACGCGGGGGATGAGGCGGCGTCATCTCAATATGCGTGACATCTTCGATAGTCGTATGCACATGCATCAACGTTTCGCTCGGCGCACCATCACGCTCAACCTTCTTGACCTTAATGTCCTCGGTGATGCGCTCATGAACCTCGGTCGTCGTCTCGCCCTTCCTCCGCTCGACCTTCACGTCTTTCTGGATATTTTCACGTATACGCGTCTCTTTGAGACCCTTGGGAGTCACCTGAACCTGATCTATCTCCACTTGCTCATCCACATGCGCGCGCGCGTGCTTCTTCGCATTATGCGCCGCGTGAGGAGTCAGGCGCAGATGGGCCAGCCCTGGAATAGCCTTGAGAATGGGATCAAAACGGAGCGGCTTAAACATCATGTTTCTCCAAAGATGTTCTTAAATTTATTACAAAAGCAGACAAACAGGCTCACCTATCATAAAATCAACAGATGAGCCTGTCAAGAATGTAAGGCCTCTGTAGGCGAAAACAACTATTAGCTGTAGCGGCGCCGCTCCTCTGCTACAATTGATCAAAACATACTTCAGGATACGCCGAGGCCGAACCGCGCAACAAAGGCGAAGGCTTCTGGTTGAGATAGGTGTCAAAGAAGGCCCGTACATAAGCACTGGTAATACTTAATCCTCGTGCTCCATCAATGGGACCAAGTATACCCATAAGCTTAAAGGGCGAAAACATGACCGAGAAGTCAGAGAAATTCATGTGTTTCATGCCTTCAACGCCAAGCATGTATTTCTCGCCCGTGGGTACCGTTCTCAGCACAGAGCGAGCTTGCGTGAACAGGTCCTTGCAGTCGTTACAATTGTCTGTAGTACCATGATGCATAAAGAGGAATGGCTTTGTAAGCCCTTGCTGCACAACATCGCCAAAGAGGTTTCCATCCAGGTCGATGCCAGCCTTGCAACGCTCGTCCAGGTGACAGACCTCCGCGGCGGTCGCTCCACCGAAAGAATGCCCGAAAAGCCCCAGGCGCTTCAGATCTAACCTGCCAGCAAACAGGCTCTGCCCGGAACTATTCAAGCGCTCTAGTTGATTCATAACGAAAATTGCATCTGCGGCCCAGATCTTCTCAATCTGCTGGAGATGCGCATTGATAACGTTTGCCGGGTCGGAGGTCGCTGCCGTCTTTTCCCTCGTCAGTCGCCTGGACCACGCGGCCATCAGCGAAGGCCACGGCGGAGGCACTATAGGTTGGCGCAATGCCTACGACGATATAGCCATGGCTTACCAGGTCTTCAATCAGAGTAGTATAATCTGTGGGCAAGAGACCCATGCCAGGCGAGAAAATCAGCACTGGGTAGCGAGCTTGGTTCGTGGCAAGCGGCACATTCTCAAATGCATGTGCGCGAATAGTCTCAGCCCGCGAAATAAGCCAGTCTCCAAAGAGAGAGCCGCCATGATACTGGTCCTAGGCCTGCGCCCACGTAGAGGGAAGATAACTTGCTGCCTCTTTGCTCGCGCCTGACTGCGCGGGATACCAGACCCAGACCATCAGTTCTCGCTTGATCCCAGGCTTATGGGCAAAAGTCTCGGTCCGCGCCTGATCGACCCAGTCAAATACGGTTCGCCCAATCGCATACGGGCCACCTGGCTTTGGTAATTCGCGCGCCGTGTGGCTCATGATGCCACAATAGATCAATCCACCTCCCCCAAGCACTATGCCTCCAAGAATAAGACCCCCAGCCACCTTTAACAACAACCCTCCCCGCTTCTGCAAAAGCTTTCTTAAAAAGGTCATACAGCCTCCTCCATGAGGTACACCATTCAGCTCTGGCCCGTTTCGTGGGCCTTACTTATAGGTAGGAATGTGGCGTGTTTTTGCGGGCTGAGCCTGCAAAAACACGCCACATTCCTACCTTATTAACAGAATAGAGGAAAGCAATTCGACCAGGCAATGTCCTGCTACACCTTCTTTCAGGCTCTGGGTGCTTAAAATTTAGCACTTAGAGTAGCAGTAGATAAAAAGAGCGCTGGAAAGCACTTGTATGCTTCTCCAGCGCGTCTATCAGACAGGGCTGGTTAGTAGGTTCTCCTCTGGCTCTCCCTGGCATAAGGCTCCTCGACCCGGCTATAGTCATGCACAAAGTAGCCTACATAGGCAGCAATTGCGCCGACGACCAGATGAAACACATGACCCACAGCATTAACATGCATCACGCCAAAGAGCATACCATGCGAATAAAATGCTGGATAGACCAGCCCTGCCAGGCCAATCACCAGGTACACCACGCCGAAGATCTGGTTATACAGGCGTGACCAGCCGGTAAAGGCCGCGATAAGCCCCAGGAGTCCAGTTACCAGGTGCACAATATTGTGCACACGATCCACGTCCAAACCAAGCAAGCTGCGTGGCGCCATACCGGGAGCAATAAAGAAGCCCACGAGTCCAATTAACGTAAACACAATACCAATGATCAGGGCGACCCGGCGATTAGCGGTCCAGGTCGATCTCTGCTGTAATGGTGCTGCCATGTGTGCTCCTCTCTTTCACGATGAAAGCTCGCCAAAACATGTTTTACCGAGGGCACACGCCTGACCAGGACAGAAGGTAACTGAACTATTTATCTACCCATCTATGCTGATGACTATGATGGTAAGTTGCATACGCCATCCTCATTCTCAAGACAACTCGCCACTACGTGGCGAGCAAGGGTATTAGGGATGTGGTGAAGAAATGCCGCAGGCATTTCTTCACCACATCCCTAATACCCCAAAAGAAGCGCCGCAGACGCCGAGACAGAGCGAGAGGGTTCCTCTAACCAGGCTAAACGTTAATCCGCTCCGAGCAAGACTGGAGCTTCGCGCTGGGTAAGGTAGCGATGTAATTGTTCTTCAGCTTTGATGCTCACCATGAAGGTCACGACATCTCCCGCCTCAATAACACTGCTTCCACGGGGGAAAAGTAGCTCACCTGAGCGGCGAATTGAGACCACCAGGGATTCAGGCGGTAGCTGCGCCTCGCGGAGCGCGACCCCTGCCAGGCGCATGCGTGGCTCAATCGTCGTCTCAATCATGACCGTACCCTCTACCAGGCCACGCATGCGCCGCACGTCCTTAGCGACAGTTTCGCGATAGAGATGCACAATATCCGCGACTGAGATTAAACCCAGCACGCTGCGGTCGCCGGTCAGCCCCTCGGCATCTATCACAGGCGCCCAACTTACACGACGCGTACTGAGCCCCTCCAGCGCCTCATCAAGTGTGTCATCTGGATAGAAGGTCAGAACGTCGTCATACATGGCCTCATTGACAAAGCGTTGCGCGCGCTCCTCGCGCGGGATACGCTCGATATCCGCCATCGTTAATACACCCACCAGGTTACCAGCCTGGTCTATAACTGGTGCGCCACTCGCCTTATGCTGCCCAAGCAGCGCCTCCGCCTGCGAGAGAAACTGTCCAGGAGCGAATCGTAGCATGAGCGGTTGCATGGCCTTCTGGACAGAGAGGGTCGAGAGCAGAGGGAAGGAGAGTTGCAGACGGTGCGCGGGCGAGTCGGCCCGTGTTGGTACCTGGCTGGTATACATCGTAGTGCCACCCACCAGGATAGTGGCGATGCCAACCGCGATCATTGCGGGCGCCAGCATCGAAAGGTTTCCGGTCATCTCGGCGACCATCAGCATGACCGCCAGCGGGGCATGCGCGATTCCACCAAAGAGAGCCATCATACCCACAATCACAAAGGGCGCGGGCGTCGCGGGCAGGCCAGGAAAGACATGGTAACAGAGCCGCCAGAAGCAAGCACCCACCATACCACCAATCACCATGCCCGGGCCAAAGATGCCACCTGAACCACCCGAGCCAATCGAGAGGCCAGTGGTGAGAATCTTAGCAAAAGGGAGAAGCAAGATCACCCACAATGGGAGTGAGAGCAGGCCTGGCCCCATACTGACCTGAACCCATCCATAGCCCATGCCCAGCGCCTGCGGCATCACCAGCCCGATCAGGCCCACAAGCAAACCGCCGATCCCTGGCTTAAACCAGTTGGGCAGCTTCAGGCGATGGAAGATATGCGTGATACCATAGAAACCACGCGCATAGAGCAGACCCAGCAAACCACAAAGCACACCCAGGACAACATAGTAGAGCAACTGAGGCGGCGAGGTAAAGGCCAGATTGGGCGAAGTGGCAAAGATGGGCTGCCAACCAGACCAGGCGCCAAAGACGCTATAGCCAATGATGGAGGCCATAAGGGCGGGAATAATCGCCTCTACCTCCAGATCATCCTTATAAAGGATCTCAGCCGCCAGGATTGCTCCCCCCAAAGGAGCGCGGAAGATAGCCCCGATACCGGCCCCAATACCGGTTGCAAGCGCGATACGCCGATCCTGGACATCCAGGCGCAACACATTAGCAAGGATCGAACCAAAGCCAGCACTGATCTGCGCCGCAGGTCCCTCGCGCCCCGCCGAACCACCCGTACCAATCGTAATCGCCGAGGCCACCAGTTTGACCAGGGGAATACGCGCCCGGATCGACTTCCCCTCGTGGAAAGCAGCGATGGCCGCATCCGTTCCATGCCCCTCCGCTTCAGGCGCCAGGTTAAAGACGATAATACCTGAGACCAAGGCACCGAGAGTCGTCACAACGGGCAGAAGCCAGGGACGTGTCGCCGACCAGAAGGACATCACAGTCGTCTGTTCGCCCTCACCAGCGGGGCTGGGAGGAAGATAGCCGATCAGGCGCCCCAGGAAGAGGTCAGTCGCAAAGTGAATGGCCGCGTAAAAGGCGATGGCTCCCACACCCGCCACCAGACCAATCAAAGTGCTGATGAGCAGCCACTTCAGCAGATAGCGTGGACTTTCAAAACTGCGCCGGCCTCGCCTGATATGAAAGAGGCGCCGCAGAAACGTCACAATAGCAGATGTATTCATAAACCAGGGATAACCTCCTGCAAAAATTCTTGTCCTCTCATTACAATTCTTCTATCAACAATTATGAGTGGGCGGTCGTTCAATAAAAAAGTAAAAAAAGAGCACAGTATTGTCCCCTTATGCAGAGGCAATACCGTGTAGCACCATTTCAGCGACCTTGCTGGCCTGCTGGAGAATAACCTGTTCGGATTGTCCCAGCACGTTAGCTGAGAGTACAAAAGACTCCATAAGCGAGAGGACCATCAGCGCGGTCGATTCTACGTTTGCGCAGCGAATTTCGCCTCGCGCCTGGCTCTGCTCCAGCATAAAAGCAATGGTCGCCAGGTAATCCCGCATCAGTTTGGTCGCCTCGGCCTGGAAAGCCCGGTTTACGCCGTAGAGAGCGCTCATATAGACGTTAAAGCTATCTCGCTCCTCCTGAGCGAGTTGCACAAAGGCGCAGAAAAGACGCTCCAGGCGCTGCTGAATATTTCCATCGGTCGCGGGGGCCGCGCGAATCGCCATCAGGTGATCTTGCGCGATATAACGCAGCATGGAGAGAAAGAGCTCACGCTTATTCTCGAAGTAGAGGTAAATGGTCCCTTTGCCAATGCCCGCCTGCTCGGCTATCATGTTGATGTTGGCCTGGTCGAAGCCCAGGCGCGCAAACTCGCTCGCCGCCTGGCGGATAATATGGCGACGCGTGGCCTCACGCATCTGCTCATCAACAACTTTTGGCATAGGCTTTCTTCCCCTTCAACAAGGCTTCGTCGCATACAGCTATCTCATAAAAATGGGCTGTTGGTCATTTATTTCTCTTTTAGTATAGATGACCGCCAAACCTCTGTCAAGTGAACAAGCTAGTGGCTCGCTGATCCCCTTATCTGCTCGCGGTAGATCGAGGGGGAGACGCCGACGTGGCGTTTAAAGGCGGTGCTAAAGGCAAAGGCGTTGTTATAGCCTATACGCCAGGCGACCTGCTCGACGCTGTAGGAATCGCTGGAGAGCAGGGCCATGGCGCGGCGCATGCGTAAGAGGGCCAGGTACTTCATTGGGCTCTGGCCCAGTTGTTGCTGGCAGAGACGGCGCAGTTGCTCGCCACTGATCCCCAGCCGCGCCGCCAGCTCCTCACCGGTCCAGTCGTTGCTGATGTCGTTATTCACGGCCTCCCAGAGCTGCTGCAAGCGCCGTTCCTGGCGCTCAGGTCCAATGATGCGCTGGGCATACAGGGCGATAAGCTCGGTCCATTGTTGCATGGCCACCTGCTCGGCCTGGTCCATATACTCACGGTAGAGGCCCGCGATGACGGTGGCCAGGGGCTGCGGGTCAACCTGGACCTGGCGTGGACTCTCACCTGTAACGCTTGCCTGCTCAAGGCTGTCATCATAGGCAACCCAACAGACAGTCCAGGGTACCTCTTCGACGGCGTGATAGGCGTGTAAGACTCCTGGCGGCGTGAGATAGGCTGTGCCAGGTGTGCAGCGCCGCCATTCGTTCTCTACCAGGATCATGCCCCAGCCCTCCAGACAGAGTAGCACCTGGCTGGTTGCCGGTTGCTGGCGCACAAAGCGGAATGGTGCCTGTGCTTGCGATATGCCTACCAGGCCGATTCTATGTAAAGCAAAGGCCTGGCATGCCTGCTTGCCCACCATTTGCTCATGTGTATGCGACCCAATGATGTGGGTTTCACAAAGGTCTATTTGGAATTCACTCATGGACTCGTCTCTCATTTCGCTGTATTCTACCATAAAGAAGAAACACTGTAGTTCGATTTCACAAAGGAGAGATCCTATGAGCATACCTCGTCCAGAATACCCTCGCCCTCAATTTGTCCGTTCTGAGTGGCTTAACCTCAATGGTGAATGGCAGTTTGAGATCGACGCCGGTGATAGCGGCCTTGAGCGCGGATTGGTGCAGCGTGAACTACAAGATCGTATCCTCGTTCCCTTCTGCCCTGAGTCCGAACTCTCTGGTATCGGCAACACCGATTTCATGCCCGCAGTCTGGTATCGCCGTACCCTGACCATTCCCAGTTCCTGGGGTCAGCAACGCGTGTTACTCCACTTCCAGGCCGTTGATTACGATACCACCGTCTGGGTCAATGGTACCGAGGTAGCTCGTCATCGCGGCGGCTTCACGCCCTTTAGTTGTGAGATCCCCTCTGGCCTGGCTGGTAGTGATGTAACTATTGTTGTGCGTGCGCGTGATACCGCACAGCCTCCCCAGCCACGCGGCAAGCAGTCCCAACGCTATGAAAACTACTCCTGCCTCTACACGCGCACAACCGGCATCTGGCAGACGGTCTGGCTGGAGCCAGTCCCCGCCGTCTCGCTCAAGCGTCCACGCATTACGCCCGATGTGGCGCATGGCTGCTTCCACCTGACCCAGCCTCTGAGCGCCCTGGGCACGGGTTTAACCCTGCGCGTACGCCTGAAAAATGACGCGGGCGAGGTCTGCACCGTGAGCGTGCCCGCCGACCGTGATTTCTCTCCCAAGGTGACGCTGCCTATTCCCGAGGAGCGCCGCCACTACTGGTCCACGCAGTCTCCCTATCTCTATGACCTGGAGATCGAACTTCTCAACGGAGAGACGACCGTTGATTCCGCGACCAGCTACGCAGGCCTGCGCAGCGTGACCATCGATGGCAAGGCCGTCAAGATCAATGGCCAGACAGTTTTCCAACGCCTGGTGCTCGACCAGGGCTACTATCCCGATGGTATCATGACCGCGCCCAGCGATGAGGCCCTGGTCCATGACATCAAGCTTGGCCTGCAGGCTGGCTTTAATGGAGCGCGCCTCCACCAGAAGGTCTTTGAGGAGCGCTTCCTTTACCATGCGGATCGCCTGGGCTACCTGGTCTGGGGCGAGTTCCCCGATTGGGGTTGCGGTGGGTATGGACGCGAGGATAATCACCAGCAACCTGGCGCGACCTATGTCACTCAGTGGCTAGAAGCGATTGAACGCGACTACTCTCACCCCTCGATCGTGGGTTGGTGTCCTCTGAATGAGACCTGGCAGATCCTCACTGACCGCACCACCGTGCTCGATGAAGTTACCCGCGCAATGTTCCTGGCTACCAAGGCCCTGGATAGCACACGCCCAGTCCTCGACACGTCTGGCTACAGCCACCGCGTTCCCGAGACGGACATCTACGATAGCCATGACTACGAGCAGGACCCAGCCAAATTCGCGGCCAATCACGCCGGAACCGGGGAGAATAAGCCCTTCATTAACCGCCACCGCGAGCAAGAGATCTCCGTCCCATACCGCAACCAACCATACTTTGTCAGCGAGTTCGGTGGCATCTGGTGGAACCCTGAGGTTGAGCCAGGCAAGGATAGCTGGGGATATGGTGCCGCGCCCAGGTCCCTCGACGAGTTCTATGACCGCTTCAAGGGCCTCTGCGATGTCCTCCTGGATGATGCCGCGATGTTCGGTTATTGCTACACCCAGCTCACCGATGTCTACCAGGAGCAGAACGGCATCTATACCTTTGACCGTAAAGAGAAGTTCGATATAGAGCGCATTCGCGACGTCCAGACGCGCATCGCTGCCATCGAGAAAATCTAATGAGGGAAATAAGCGACAGGGGAGGTTGCGGGCAGTGCCCGCAACCTCCCCTGTCGCTTATTTCCCTCATTGTAGCTTATAATTATACGTAGCGGCAGCAAGCTTAATGTCACAGGAGGAAAACATGGACGATCAGGAAGCGATGCGCCTGGCCATTGCTCACGCGCACTCGGTTGAGGGGCGTACAGCTCCACGCCCACCCGTAGGGGCCGTTGTGGTGCGCGATGGCGTCATCATAGGGCAAGGAGCAACCTCGCCCCCTTACGGACCCCACGCCGAGGTACACGCCCTCAACGAAGCGGGCGAACTGGCACGAGGGGCCGACCTCTACGTGACACTTGAGCCATGCTGCGTCACGATTCACACACCACCCTGTACCAGGGCCATCCTGGCCGCTGGCATTCGGCGCGTCATCGTCAGCTCGCTTGATCCAAACCCCCTGGTCAGCGGACAGGGCCTGGCACAGTTGCGCGAGGCTGGGGTCGAGATTACAATAGGCGTCGGGGCCGAGGAGACAGATGAGATCATCCGCCCTTTCGCCACCTTTATACGCCAGCAGCGCCCCTATGTGACCGCCAAGTGGGCCATGACCCTCGATGGCAAGATCGCAACCCACAGTAGCGATGCCTACTGGATCAGTGGACCAGAGGCCCGGCGTTGGGTTCATAACCTGCGTGACCGCGTGGACGCTATCCTGGTCGGCTCTGGCACGGTCCGCGCCGACGATCCTCTGCTAACAGTACGCCTCACGGACGAGGAGCGCCTCTATGCGCGCGCTCCCCGCCAGGGGCCTTTGCGCGTCATCCTGGCCTCCCAGGGTACGCTACCAGCGCAGAGCAAGCTGCTCCAACCTGGCCTGGCAAGCGGTACATGTATTATCGTGGGAGAAGACTGCCCGGTAGAGCAACAACAACGGCTACGCGACACTGGCGTTGAGATCATTCAGGTGGCCAGCAATAAAACTGGCCAGCTCGATCTCACATCGGCCCTCTCCGCCCTGGCCCAGAAGGGCGTGATGCATGTGCTCATCGAGGGCGGCAACAGCACGTTGGGCAGCGCCTTCGACCAGCAGCGTATTGACCATGTCGCGGCCTTCATTGCCCCCAAGCTTGTTGGAGGCGAGGCCGCACTCTCGCCCCTTGGAGGAAAAGGACTCGCCGTCATGCGCGAGGCTCTACAACTCCAGCAAGTACACATACAGACCATCGGCGAAGACGTTCTGATCGAAGGCGAACTCTCCTACGTAATATAGTAATGCGGCTAATGCGGCCCTGGTCGTCTCCAACGACCAGGGCCGCATTACTACAAAACTCCTACGGAAACTTCTGCACAAAAAGCGAAGCGTTCACAAAGGAAGGCTGCTGCCCATCCTGAGGAAATTGCAGGTATACCTGGCTATCCGCGCGGTTTTGCAGCGTAAGGAAGCTATTGGCTGGCAGAACCACAAGCGCCAGGCCAGTATTCTGCTGATACTGATCGCCGGAAACGTAGGTCGCCCCCACAATCTCGCTCGTCCCATTAAGGAAGACACTAAACTGGTTGGGACCAAAGCCGGATACCGAGAACTGAATCAGGTAGAGTCCAGCGCTCGCAATAGCAATCTTCTCCGGGCTGGTCGTCGTACTATGCGCAATACCCGCCGTCAACAGGCCAGTGTTGTTGAAGACAATCGCGCCCCGCGCAGCAACAATCTGTGGTCCCGTATTAAAGACATAACCTGCAGCTCCAGTAACCATTGGAGGTGGTGGCGGAGGTGGAGTCGTCTGAGGCACGGGTGGTGGCGATGAGGGGTCTGAGGCAAAGACGCTGCCAGGTGTTGGCTCTGTGGTTTTGTCTGTGAACCAGGATATCCACCCGGTCCCGGTTGCGGAGAACCAGGATGACCATTGGGGCCTGGCTGTTGTCCAGGGTTGCCATTCGGGTACTGGTTGCCATTCGGGTACTGCTGGCCAGGTCCCGGTTGTTGACCAGGGTATCCACTCTGGCCTGGCTGCCCGGGATAACCATTCGGACCTGGCTGTCCAGGATACCCTCCCGGTTGCGGAGAACCAGGATACTGCTGTTGCCCGGGATAGCCGGGATAGCCATTAGGGGCTGGCTGTCCGGGATACCCTCCTGGTCCTGGCTGTGGATAGCCAGGATAACCATTCGGACCTTGTTGCCCGGGATAGCCAGGATAACCTCCAGGTCCCTGAGGACCTGGATACCCTCCTGGCTGTGGATAACCAGGATAGCCATTTGGCCACTGAGGACCTGGATACCAACCAGGTCCTTGTGGACCTGGATAGCCCCAGGGGCCACGGTAGGGTCCTGGATACCCTCCCGACCCCGGTCTTGGGCCAGGATATCTGCCGGGTCCCTGCTGTCCTGGATACCCATTATGACCTGGAAAATTAGGATAGCCGGGATAGCCATTAGGGGCTGGAGAATTGGGCTGAGTGTTCGTGTTTTGCGGACTATACCCATTGCCAGGCGGCTGCCCCGGCTCAGGGTGGCCACCCGATGCCTGGGGGAAAATGGTCATGATAAAATCTTCCTCATTTGTGGTTTCGTCCTGGTCAAATGATTCGTTCAAGGCATCTTCCACTCTTCCACCACCTTCATCCAGAAAAAGAGAGTCCCAATAGGGAGAAACAATAGTTAGAATGTATTGTTACTCTCTTCTCACAACGAGTACTCTTTTATATGAAAAGAAGTATTACAACTTCTATTTATAGTATGCACTTCCTCTTACCAAATTGCAAGCTTTAGTAACAATATTTATGTAAATGGGTATGGAGTGGTGTGATGCAGGCTAGTGACCTTCGGCCACCAACCTGCATCACACCACTCAGACGAGCGCCACAGGCGCGAGAAGTTATGTGGCAACCCTCAAGCCCCTGCAAGAGGCATCTGCGCCAGCAAACTAACTCTATACTGCTCAGCCAGTGGCACCAGGGGAAAGCGCTCCTCTTTAATCTGGGTCAAGAGCACGCTGGCCTCATTCCAGGCCAGGTTATACTCATCATCCGAAATAACGCCCTGCTCCAGGGCCTCATCCAGTTCATCGACATCTATCAATTCAATCTTGTCGCCAGGGAGAAAGATGATATCCAGGTACAGATCGTCGTACCACAATACTCCCTGCTCATCTACAAATGTGCGTTTGCAGATGTCGACATACCACTGCACAGCCTCACCTTGCGCATTAAACATGACCGTGGCGGCATGCCTGGCACCCTGTGGAAAGAGCTGCAACCAGGAGTATCCATCATCTACTATGCAGATACTCTGTCCGACATAGGGTACCCATAGTGGCTCCCGCACCTCATCAAAATAGATCAGGCTTACATGCCCCTGGAAAGCTTCTGTCTCGCTTACCTGTAACATAAATCGATGCTTGCTGATACGCTTCCAGCCATCGCCTCTATCTGCGCGCTTCCGTTTCATCGCTTTCCTCTCGCTTGTTTTTTAAAGCACAGCATATCACAATTTCTCGTGTAGTCGTGCGCACGCATCTAACAGGCAGAGGCTCTGGACTAGAATTATCACAATTTACATGATATTGTTACATCATGTGCAAACTTTTACTTATCCGTCACGTCCAGCTCGAGATCATTCCGGGTACGCCTGCACGGCTCTGGCCGCTTTTCCCCTGAGGGACACGCAAGCACCTTGCAACTCGCTCCATGCATCGGCGATCATTATCTACCAATCGAGCATGCATAATATCAAGACAGGTAAATAAATTTTCAAAAAAAGCAGGTGGGCCACTATGGAGACTAGCACGCAAATAGGCCAGATAATAGGAAACTATCGAATTACCGAAAGGATCAGCGGCGGTTCTTTTGGGAGCGTCTATAGAGCAGAGCATATCCATCTCAAAAGAAGAATAGTAGCCATCAAACTCCTGCACACACATCTAGAATCTTCTACTGAACAAAAATACTTTACGCAAGAGGCCCACTTTCTTGCTCAGCTTGAGCACCCACATATTTTGCCCTTGCTCGACTTTGGTTTTAGCGAGAGCCAGCCATATCTGATCACGCGCTATGCTCCTGGCGGTTCCTTGCGCCATCTCCTCAGGCAGCAGAAGCAGATCCTTCCCCTTACCCAGACACTTTCACTCCTGCAACAAATAGGGCAAGCGTTGCAATATGCTCACGATCAACAGATCATTCACCGAGATCTTAAACCAGAAAATATCCTTTTTAATGAGCGGAAGGAGGCTCTGCTCGCCGATTTTGGCATTGCTATTATGCTCTCGACGGTCAATAGTAAGCATATAGCAGACGTTAGCGGCACGCCTTCCTGCATGGCTCCAGAACAATTTCAGGGCGTTATTAGTAAACAGAGCGATCAATACGCTCTCGCTTGCATCGCTTACGAGCTGCTCACTGGACACGTGCCATTTACCGCGCCTGGTATCTTTGCTCTGGGTTTTCAACACCTGACGGCAACTCCTGTACCTCTGCGCGAACACAATCAACAAATACCCCTGGCAACAGAAACAGCTATTTTACAAGCGCTGGCGAAGCAACGTGCTGACCGTTACCCAAATATTTCGGCCTTTCTCGCTGCTCTATGCGAGCCCTTTGTGCAACCGACTATTCGACAATCTACAGCAATACACCTTCCTGTAGCTGGAACAATTGAACCTTCCTTTCAAGGAAGACAAACTGCCAAGGAAACAAAGCAACAGTGGATAGACGAGGGCAAAAATTTCCTTGAAGTAAAGCGCTACGAAGAGGCTCTGGTCGCCTTTGAACAGGCGATAGCTCTCGATCCTCATGACGCTGTCGCTTTTAATGGCAAAGGGGATGCCTTAAGCAATTTTCAGCGCTATGAAGAGGCTCTAGTGGCTTATAACCAGGCCATTGCCCTCGATCCAAACGATCCTGCTGCTTATACAGGCAAGGGGCTTGCGCTAGAACAACTCCAGCGCACAAAGAGGCTGTAGTCATCTAGAAGCGATCCTTGCCATCTTATCAACATACAAACAAGGAGTATCTACCGGTATGCCTCACCTTACATTTATCTATTGCCCACGCTGTGCAACAGCCCTTATCGAGAAAGAGATACATGATGTTCGCCGCCTCTTCTGCCCAGAGTGCCAGTATGTTCACTACCCACAGCCAAAGTTAGTCGCGTTAGTGGTAATCGAATACGAGAAAAAGCTATTGCTTCTCAAGCGAAATATAGAGCCAGCGAGAGGGCTATGGAACTTTTGTGGAGGTTATATTGAGCTTGGTGAGACAGTTCAGGAGGCAGTCATCCGAGAAGCGAAGGAAGAAGCCAATATTGATATTCAATTAGACGGTTTAATCGGTATTTATGGTGGAGAAGGAGGCTCGAACGTCCTGGCTGCATTTCATGCGCATCTGCCTGGTAATCAGATCAGCCATTTAGCCATCCAGGCTGAAGAGGTAAGCGAATTTGCTTTCTTTGCCTGGGAAGAGCTCCCACCTCTCGCCTTTCCCGTTCACTACCAGGTCCTGCGCGATTGGAAAGCAATGAAATTATAGAGATGCGCTACTGACGTATGCCCCTATGCTGGGGGCGTAAGCGCATACGTCAGTAGCGCACCTCCGCCTACGCGAGGATAGCGTCGATGCGCTGGAGCACCTCATCGCCGAGTTTCTCGACGAAGTCGATGGCCTGAACATTGTCCTCGACCTGCTCGGGACGGGTGGCGCCGATAATGGCACTACTTACGCCGGAGTTGCGCAGCACCCAGGCCAGTGCCAGTTGCGCGCGGCTGGCGCCAAGCTCGTCAGCAATCTCTTTGAGCTTGCGTACACGAGACACGTTGGCGTCGTTGAAGAAGCGATCGCGTACCCATGTCTCGCGGTGGAAGCGTGTACCTTCATCAATACCATTATCATACTTACCTGTCAGTATGCCCTGACCCAGGGGCGAGAAGGCAACCAGGCCAATTCCACGCGGCTCAATAATTGGCAGAATCTCGCGCTCAACGCGCTCGCGCTCGAGCATGGAATACTGTGGCTGCTCGACAACTGGTGCATAGAGGTTGTAGCGTTCACAAAGTTGATAGACCTCGGCGATCTGTGAACCCTCCCACATAGAGGTTCCCCAGTAGAGCACCTTGCCCTGGTGAATCAGGTCGTCCATGGCACGCGCCGTCTCCAGTAGCGGAGTCTCTGGATCTGGGCGGTGGCAGAAGTAGATATCGATGTAGTCCGTGCCAACGCGCTTCAGGCTCTTTTCCACACTTTCCATGATATGTTTGCGCGAGAGTCCTCGATCATTCACATCATCGCTCATAGGCCAGAAAACCTTCGAGGCAATTACCAGGGTATGACGTGGGAAATCACGCAGGACCGCCCCCATCTCCTTCTCCGCCTCACCACGACCATAAACATCCGCGATATCAAAATAGTTGATGCCCTTCTCATACGCCGTGCGGATAACCTGCTGCGCCGCCTCCTGGGCTGTTTTCCCCTCACCGTAGTTGATCCAACCACCCAATGCCACGCTGCTCACTTTTGTACCCGTGTTACCAAGACGACGATACTGCATGTATCATAACCTCCATAAAATCAATGTAACTAAAGTCTCTACACAGGCATTATAAGCACCTTCGAGCTACAATGTCCAATCAATCCACATCCATAAAAGTCTAAGCTAAACCAGAAAAGTATAGAGCATAAGGTGTCAAAATAAGGTGTCAAAATCACCGATTTATAAAAGCTTATAAAGCTACGCGATGAGCCGATTCAAGGCCTTTCCGGCTCCATAAAAATAACCGATACCCGACCAAGTCAGATATCGGTTAAGGTGTCAATTTAATGGTAAATGACTTACTTGTCGGGGCATTGGCTCTCCACCATACCTGCCTACCAATCCCTGAGCGGATTTTGAGGGGCTTTTCTGTCAGTGACCCTGATAGATCACCTGGTTGCCATAATTGTCAGAGTTATCCTGGTTGCTGCCCCAGTTGTACCCCGAGTTTCCATCATTTCCCTGGAAGGTTCCATAATAGTATTTGTTATTAGTATTAATACCGCCGCCATTTCCGCTGCTGTATTGATTATTCTGTGGGTACCAGGGAGTAGTGCGCGTCGAAGAGGCAAATGCAGTTGCAGATAGACCTGTCAGAAGTACTATTGCGATGGTCAAGCCTATTACAATGAGGCATAAAGCCTTTCTGGGGGAAGAAAGCATCATCGTGTTCTCCTGTCTCACTCTTCTGAACAAAAGTTGATAGAAGGCTTCTACTCTCCGTTAAGAGCCTCGCTTTCACCAACGTATCGCGTGTAAGAAGAGGCTTATTTACATGTATTAGTGCAGAGCGTTACAAGTTCTCTCCAAAGAGACGGTCTATATCTTCAGCAGCTTCCTTATGTTGCTCCTGTGTTGCATGACCATATGTGATATCCGTCATTTCAAGACTGGTATGGCCTAGCATTTCCATTCTCACCACTGGGTCAATTTTCAACTTTCTTAGGATACGAGAAGCGTTATGACGCAACGCATGAAACTTCATATGTTCCAGGCCCGCAATCCCAAGCAGCCTATCAAAGCACCTGGTAAGACTCTGAGGAGTTATATAGTTACCGCCACGGGTACAAAACACTAAATCAAGATTTTTCCAAAGAGAAACTGAAGCACGTATCTGATTCTGCTTTTCCTGGTGCTCGCGCAGCACATTCACAATATCTAATGGTAAATGAATAGAACGTTCACCAGCCTCCGTCTTTGGCAAACCGACATGAAAAACGCTATGACCAGTTGCAGGATCGCGCACATAAGACACCGTACGCTTTATTGTCAAAGTAGCCGTATCGAAATTAATATCTGACCACTTCAAACCGAGCAGCTCACCTTTACGCATGCCTAGTAGTAACGCCATCCGAAACAGAGCATACAAGCGGTTACGCTGAGCACAATTTAGCAGATGCTCTATTTCTTCATCAGTCAACACATAGATTTTTACTTTCCGAGTCTTCGGCAACTTCACATTCTGCACAGGATTGTAAGCAAGCTTTTTCCACTTCACCGCATCATTTAAGGCCTCATTGATAATCCTATGAATCAGACGAATAGTATTCGGTGAAAGCTGTTCTTCTTCCCACTCCTGATAAAGCGACTGGAACATTTCCACCTTAAGTTTGCGCAATCCAACATGACCAAGCACAGGAATAACGCGAGCCGCCAAGTTCCTTTGATACATTTCATAGGTCGTCTTGCGTATAGTTGTACGGTGCGCCTTTAGCCAATACTCCAAGTAGTCCTTAAGAGTCTGTTCACGCTCCGTCGCCAGTTTGCCAGCATCACGCTCATTCAACATACGCCGTTTGGCCCGTTCCGCTTCCTGCTTGGTCTTATAGTATTCCTCCTTTCGTTTACCATTCCCGAGCGGCACACGCGCAATCCAACGCCCATCAGAATGTTGCACTACGGTTCCTTCTCCACGAGCACGACGCTTTAATTTCCCATCATCTTCTCTTTTTGATCTTGGCATAGCTTCCATTCCTTTCTCTTACTCATGACTAGGCAACATAACGACCGTTTACTTGTCGCTCTAAAGCCCATCGATACAAGCTATTCGGGTCGAAACGGATATTATTCTTCGGAATGATAATCACAGGAAAGCCCTCTTCATGCATCAACTCAAAGAGCTTCGCACGACTCACCCCGAACCAGGCCGCAGCACCATCAACATCGAGTAACCCCATAGGTGTAGGCATTAATGGTTGCTCGGATTGCTTCTTGCTTATTCGTGCCATAACACACCTCCTTGCTAATCAAGAAAAACAGCATCACTTGCAGCCGCGCGAGAGTTGCGCCGCCTTGCGTCATCCAAGATCAAATCAATCTTGGACCAATCCTCTTTATGCAGATCGACGCCATAGAGCCGCCGCTCTTCCTCGATCTTTTCAGCCGTGACAAAGCCATAGGCCAAACGCTTTTTGAAAACCTCTTCCATATGCACCCGCCCGCGCTCGCTGTCGTACTCCTCAATTTTCTTGAAGAGCCAGGCCATTGACATCGTGAAGCTTGGCAGTGTGCCATGCCCATCACGGATAGGAATCTCATCACCAGAGAGCGCCACCGCAGAGCGCATATAGCCAGTTACCCCAGCAATGCACGCCTTGAGTTTCGCCATCCTCCTCTTGCGCCGCACCAACCTGGCCCGGACCACCTGGAAGGGTTCAGAGGAGAGATGCAGCACCAGCGGCTTGACCTGGTCAGGGGAGAGCGTCGCCAGGTGCTCACGTGCCAGCTCCCGCAGCAGATCAGCCGACTCGTCTCCCAGTGTCAGCCGCATGCCCCGATACTCGTCTAATATCCGCTTATAAACAGGCTTCTGCACCATCTCTAGCACCCAGCTCCACCAGTGGCCAGCACCGACCATGCACCGCCCTTCTTGCAACATCTCTGTGAGAGCAGACAGATCATCTTCTGCCAGAGCAGTTTCATCAAACAATTGCCGGTCCAGGTTCAAGGCGGCCACATTCTCAAGCACCTGGAGCGGCTTTTCTTCAACCAGGTTCTCTAGCCTACAGGCAAGCTGTGCCTGTTCGTCCATCGGCTCAACATCATCCAGAGCGCCGAAACCCTTCTGCACAAACTCCCAACAAGGATGCGTGGGAATTCTGGACTTGTTGCTATCTTGCGAGGCGTCCAGGTCCACATAGCGCAGCCATTCAGTCGTTGCATATGCCCAGAGCGCTTGAATATTATCGAGCGTTTCAAAGGCCTCATTCAGTTCAAAGTCAGCCAGGAAGCGGCGACGGAAACGGAACTCAATCCGCCACACCGTCGTATGACCATCCCAACCGTTTGAATGCCAGATCGGTTCAAACCATTCCTTGCGATGCTTTTTGATCTCCCTCGACTTGTTGTAAATCTGTGCCGAGAGCGCGGAGGCATGCGAGCCAAAATCCAACGTCGCCAGGCGTCGGTGCTCAGTCGTTGCAATAGGGCTATGCTGTTGCTCAATCAATCCCTGTTTGATGTTCTCTTCCAGACGCTTGACCTCCGCAGGCGAAAGCCCGCCTTCCAGTTCCTCTTCCATCGGCACTTCTGGACGCTCACGCATACGTGTCACCCGCGAGACAAACGCACGTTGCCAGTCCAGGGACGCGAAATCGAGGCCTTGCACATCCAGGCAGATATGCAGCTCAGAGGACTGCTGATAGAGCATCGACCCGAGCAGATCATAGAGCGTGGACTCTAGCGCCACGGTGGCCTGTTCAGCGCCCAGCGTCCAAAGCAGATGCGAGGAGAAACGCGCCTGGCAAAAGACCCCGCCATTAAGCGAGCCATGGCCCATCGAGAGCTTGAGATCATCACAGTAGAGCAGCCAGGACCAGACCCCATAGCCATGTGGGCGCATTTTCAAGGTTTGCGCGATCTGTTCATCACCCAGCGCATAGCGGAAAACCATGTCCGTCGGCACATCCTCATGTTCCTCACGTGCCAGATGTAACCACTCTTCAAGCCGCTGGACAACGGTATCCGACAAGGTATCACCATTGGGCTTGCCGTCAGGACCAGCAAACTTGAAGTTCACCGAAAAGGTATCAGGGCCACTGCCAACCGCTTTCAACTCAGGCGGCGAGTAGAGCAGCCTTTCATCAAGTGCAGGCGCTTTTGTCATGAGAGATACCCTCCTTGCAAATTGCCGCCTTCATCCTCAAACAGTTCAACCTGGTAGTAGCGTGTGATCTCTGCTGTACCCACCAGGTGCGCAGCGGCATACCCGACCTCGACAAGACAATACCGATGCATCAGCAAGAGCACTGCTTGCAATGGGTCAGGTGCTTGCACAACCTCAGAGCGATAGGGAATAGACGTTCCCTTTGGCGGACGCAGCCAGAGGGCCACATCATAGTCAGGCATAGGCAACCTCCTTGTATATCTAGAAAGCCAACAATAGACAGAAGTAGATAGCGCACCACGTGTTACTGTATTCGTGGTGCGCGCAACCATCGACAGGCGTGCAGGTGTTCCTTTCCCCGAGCGTGAACGCACCTCGGGGCGGGGTGATTAACATGGTGTGTCTGTGGGGAGCGGATCGCGTGCTCTGGTCAGCGTGCCAAGTTGGCGTGCTCAGCACATCGGACACCAGCTCCCTCACGACAGGCGTGCCCATCACCAGGTGCAAGCGGATGCGTGCAGAGGAACCTGGTCGGCGTGCTAGCGTGATGCGAGCGCCAGGCGTCCACCAGCACACGATCAGGCAGAGGGCAGGCGTGCCTGGCCGGGCGTCCCGAGGTTCAGGCGAACCGGCGTACGGGCGTGCATGCGTGCAAGAAGCATGAGAGCAAATGTGGTTTCTCACCTGGGACCTCCTTTCTACATCCA
Source organism: Ktedonobacter sp. SOSP1-52 (assembly GCF_016587395.1). NCBI lineage: Bacteria > Bacillati > Chloroflexota > Ktedonobacteria > Ktedonobacterales > Ktedonobacteraceae > Ktedonobacter > Ktedonobacter sp. SOSP1-52. The sequence continues at coordinate 226,220 of NZ_BNJH01000005.1, read as the reverse complement.
TTCACCAGTGCGCAGACGCGCCCACAGGCTTGCAGCATCCACGCCATAAAAGAGCCGGAGAAAGTCAAAGAGCGAGCCACCCTGTCGCCAGGTATAGCAGTACCAGCAGTTCAAACTACTCCCTCGCAGCGGCTTGACCTGAAACGAGGGATGACGATCCTGGCCAGCACTATGATGCTCACCAAATGGGCAACACCCCGCCCCGTTTTGATCGAGCGCGATATACCGACCAATGACCTGGTAGGGATCATAAGCGCGGCACCAATCGGCAATGGTCGCATAGCATGCAGCCTGGTCAGTAGACACGCTGGGAAGCATCAGCACGTGCGAGGACTGCGGCGAGGACATTTCCTCAACACCCGCCAACTCAGGGACCCAAACCCGTTCAATTGTTGAGAGCCAGGCCAACGAAGCTTCTTTTGTCGTGGCCACTGGCTCAAGGTGTCGCGTCCACTCTTGACGGACCAGGCGCACAAAGGGATACCATTCTCCTGTCAGGCGATGGACACCCAGCGGGACGCGAATCAGCGAACCAAAGCCATCACCTGCCGTATCTTGTTTGGGGTAGAACTCGATTTCGGAAGGGCAGTAGGGCAGAAGCCAGCGACGGAGCTGGGCAGGAGAGACCGGCGAGGCCAGGAACACCCATAGGTGCCCACCACGGCGGGAGGCCTCCAGGTAGGACACAATCCCATCAGCCACCAACTGCTCTTGTATGCCAACCAGGTCAACCAGGCCCCCGCGTTTATCGCAGTCAAACACTGCGAACTGGCAACAACCCGACTCATCAATCACATAGGTCCCTAGCGTGTAGTGTCCCGCCAGGTGCAGATGCAGCAGATCATAGGTGAGTGGTTGACCAACGCGATAGTATCGGCCCTCGGCTGTTTGCAATGCATAATCATTGCGCCGACCGATGCAGGCCGAAGCCAACACGTCCACATCCTGAAACGCCAGGCTCATAGAGCACCTCCTTTTATATCACATCACATCAGATCAGCAGTAAAAGCATGTATAAGCAAAATGAATCAGTAAAAATACATGTCAGGCTCAAAAGACCAGAAATACGCCGAATTGAGAGCTTTAGAGGCTCAGAATCGCGCTACAACGCAAATCCAGGCCCTTGCACGTCTCCTAAGAGCAACACTCAGCTACCCATGCCAAAACCGCGCTCTACTCGTTGTGGTAATGTGCCTTGCAGCCGCTTGACAAGAAGCACGAGCATGCAACACGGCTCTTCCCACCCTTTCAAAACATAAGTCAAAGGTTATGTCTCCTTTTGCGCCCTCAGAGGCCAAATGGGCGAGGATGCGCCAGCGAAGGCGCACCCTCAAGAGCTCAGCGAAATGAGCCAGCTATAATCTGTTGATAGTTCTCTACAACAGCATCAATGCGTTGCAATTGGCCCGCAGTCAGAGGCCCATCAAAAAACAGCCCGGTTGCAAGTTCTCGCACAAGCGTGATGAGCGAAGTACTCGCAAACGCGCTAGGCGTGGGATAGAATCGCGCATTGTTCATTTGCTGCTCAATGATGACAAGTGCAGCCTCAAATTGTTCTTGCGTGTACATGTTCGGCTCGTTCCTCTGCCATACGGTTGACAGGATGAACAACTAAGCATACTTAGCAAGCAAACGTTGATCTTGAAAGACGAAGAGCCAGGCCTCGACGAGATGCAAGCCGTCCTCAGTCAAGGGATACCAGGTCTGCTGATCTCCCTGGCTTATCACCACCAGGCCATCACAAAAGCCGACTGTGAACCCGGCGATCTCCGCACACCTCAGCGCAACATTCCAACGTTTCGGGAGGCAATAGGGCTGAGAGACAAGACAGTCAGGCTCATGACAACCACCACAGCCGATACAGGTGTTATGTGTGCAAACCTCTAGCATTCCGTTTCACCCCCGGTTTCGCGCAGCCAGGCGAAGACCTGGGGGCCGATACAACTGATACAAATGTGAACCCTGACAGAAATCATCTGCGCACCAATCGCAATCATGGTCGGGACCGTCGCGCAACACCCAGGACAGGCATACCACCCGCAACACTGGCAAGGCTGGACAAAGGCATCATCGAATAACTTCTGACAGCCAATACAGCGCGTCACCTGCTCGACACCTTGAACTTGCATCACTCAGACACTCCTTTCTGGTCGCGAGCTACCACGCATAGGCAGCGGCAAGAATCACCATAACCAGCTCGTTCAGCTCGTCAGCCGTCAGGCCATAGGAACTATGGGCATCATCATTGGTATCGACGACATCATACAAACCATCCTCAGCCTGGACGACGATCACGCCCAGCGGCATCAGTTCGCGGCTTGCCTCATCAGGTGTAAAATGCATACGTTTTCTCACTTTCCCCTACATATGTGTAGGCCTATAGAAACACCATGCCACTAGAAGCGCGATAGCATCGACAATCCTCGTCGCAGAGGTGAGTTGTGCACCCGCCTCCACCACAGTACTGATAATGCAGGTCCTCAGCTCCCCGCAAAACAGGAGTAAACGGGTTGCCCTCATGATCGGTGTACGACTGCCAACCAGGTTCACCAGCAATCACGGCCTGGATCACCTCTTCACCATAGAAGCGCATCGCACAGGGGATGCAAAACAGATTGGCATCGGCAGCAATCGCCACGACCCCAGGCCATAACCCATAGGCTTGTGCCATCCTTGACCTCCTTCCTAAGCAGCGACATACACATAAAAGAGTGACCAGGCCCGGTTATCGGGACCAATGGCGGCCACCATCGCCGCCAGATCAGAATCACGACTGGTTTCGTAGTACTCGACATAAGCCGCGTTGCTTTCAATCGCAGCGCGATAGACCAGCTCAGACGCTTGGCGAGGTGTGATGTATTCACAGTCTCCGATAAGCCATCGTACACAATCAGTTGGAGCCAACACGACCCGCCAATGAGCCAGTTCACGCAGACACTCAGCCAGTGGGCGTAGCGCCACCTGTGATGTTTGTTGACGGCGAATAGCACCCTTGCCCACTAGTACACCTCGCTTTCAACTGTCTCATCAGAGACCACTGAGGAAGCCGACGCGAGAAATGGACTCATCACTCCCTGCAACTGTAAAGCCATATTCCACAGGGAATGTATCGTGTTTTCTAGCCCCGCAACATGGGCGATCCCTTCCAGGCGCGATATGGCCTGTAGGCCATAGAAAAAGGCGTGAAGATCATACTGATCAGCTTCCAGAGCATTGATAGCTTTGGCCACGGCGCACAGATCACCTTCGACAAGCTCCGTCAGGTAAGGTGCTCGACGATAGACCCAGGATGCAATCTCACTGCCATTTGCCATCGCCTGCAAGAGCATATGTCCCATCACTTCACCTCACTGACCTGGTCGAGGAATGTACGAGCAGATGCAAGCAGATCATCAGCAAGTACATCAAGACGAAAGTAGACAGATGCCCCTGGAAGACCAGGCCACTCAAGTTGAATACATCCACTATCAGCCTGGAATGGTTCGAGAATCGTCACCCGATAGCAGAGAACAAACGCAAGATGAACACAGGCCGCTTGTGAACGTTCACCCTCAAGGCGAGCAACAGCCTGTTGCACTGCCTGAATTGCCGCATCCATATCAAACATGATGAAGACCCCCTTTCTTCTTCCCGCATGCTCACCAGGAGCATACGGGAAGAAAGAGTATGCACTACTGGCGGTAGTAGCCTTGCTGTCCCTGCGGTTGCAGGTTTGGCGGGAATTGACCAGGGAAGGGCTGACCCTGTGGCTGTCCGAAGCCTTGCCCTGGCATCGGCTGCGTGTACTGCTGAGCAGGATAGCCTTGACCAGGTATAGGCTGTTGTGGTGGCGGCAATTGCCCACGCTGTTGGGTAGGGCCAATCTGTGCAGGCTGGACAGGCGTGATTTTTGCTTTCACCTGTTTGGGTTCCCTATGGGTTGAGAAGCTTAGGTCACCACTCTGTGCCCGCTTGACATACTGCTGCACATGCGCCTTTGCAATGGCTTGATAATCGGCGGCTGTTTCCTTCGTTGCCGTTTTTAAGGCCTGGGTCATATGCTTGCGGTTCATCTCAGAAGCGATGACCTCGGTTGCTTGCTCGTCCAGAGCTGAACGTTCCATGGCCTCTTCAATCAGGTGCGAGACATCGACCAGTGCCAGGATACCCACCGAGAGCGGGAGTAGCAGACCCAGGCCCATCTTGTAGGAGAAGAGGAAGGCAGACGGCATCAGGTGGCCCATTGAGGCAAAAATGCTATCAAAGTCACCACCTGAGAGGACCCAGCCGAGGTTATTGCCAGCGCTGACAATGATGCACCAGACTGCAATCAGGCCAGGCAAAGCCGCACCAGCATAGTGGCCGCGAGCTATCAGCACTTTCGTCAGTTTTGCGCTTGCGTACGTCAGGACCTCAAAGAAGAGGCCCCGACCGAAGGCAATCAAGCCCACAAGCGAGAGAAAGTTGAGATGGCCACCGGCATAGACCGAGCCATTGGCCAGCGACGATTCAAAAATCAGGAAGAACGGCAGCATCACCGCCAGGAAGATTTCGAAGCGTTGCAGGCTCAGAAAGGTGCGAACCACAAAACGCAGAGACATAGGCACACCTCCTTACAGACACACTAGCGACCGCCAGCGCCAGCCAGATCAGGCGCAGCCGCAAGACGAACATCCGAGACGATGAAATTGGCCTGGGGGACTTCCTTCCCATCCTTGCTCTTGCGCATGCGCACGCTGTAGCCAACCACGGCCATTTGCACGCGCTGACGACGAGCGGGAGGCTGTTGAATCAGTTGAGGCTGTTGGGGATCGTCGTCCCACATCTGGCAACTAAAGGTGTTGCCCAGCTCGTCAACGACGTTCATCGTGAACAGGAACTTTTCCCCTGTCTGGCCAACCTGGAAAGCGTTTGCAGATTTGACAGTTCCTTCTAAGAACATTCCCATAACTGTGTTTCTCCTTTTTATGTCCTGGCTAGCCCACCCACCAGAGGCAGGCCCGCCAGGAAGACGTTAAACAACTCGACAACTTGACAAGCATACGACTTTTACCAGAAAGCGAACTGTTGCGGCACCTGGTCAACAGCCGTGTAACGTTGCTGTGCCAGAAGCCAATCAAGAAAGGGATGACACTCCTCAAAAGTGCATTCACCTCGACAGACCGGACAGTGCAACGGCCCATTGTGCTAGGCCTTGAGTGCCCGCTCTAGCGTGCGATCACCATCCCACCAGACCCGAGAGACGACCCAGCGGATACCATGCTCGTTGATCACTTCCATCAGGCGAGCGCCATCACCAGCTCGGTGAGCACGCATACGCCCTGGTAAGTCCTGCGTCCAGCCAAGATAGTGGCCAGCGTGCCAGTATCGCCGTTCGAAATGCAGCAGGTAGACCACAGCACACCTCACTGGACAACAGGGATATGCAACGAGCACCAACACACTACAGAACTGGTAAGAGTGCGACCGAGACAGCCAGGGCAGTAGGCGACTTGACGACAGTCAGAACGACGGCACGTGAACCAGCCCGAAACAAGACCTTCTGTAAAATCGTGACCTTTCGTCTGACAGAGGTGGTCGCGGCAGTAGACATCTAAGGGCCTCCTTTCCCTCTGCTTCATCATGCCCCTCACTCTAGCGATGTGTGAAGAACGCGACGAGCGCAGTCGCCTGCGGGACACGCGCCAGAGCACCAACAACGATCAAGAACACAATCCCAAGAACGACCGCAACAGGCGTTGATTTCACCACCTTGGAGGCTAGCGAAAACATGATGTAGAACAAAACAGCGAAAACGGCGAAAACAAGCACCGCGTTAGCGAAGGTAAGAGCCATAGAGACACAATCCTCCTTGACGGTGCCCTTGCTCTATGAGATACTAGAGGATGACAGGCACCGACGATAAAACACAACAGTAACAGTAAAAAAAATCGAAAAAGCTTGTTAAGAAACCGATTGATGTTCCAGCATCAGTCGGTTTTTTGTTTGCGCTTTGCACCTCCTTTACTTATCACTACTCTAATCCTTAAGTATTTATTCTCGATGTGTCAATTATAATCTGCATGTATTAAGTTTGTCAATACTATTTCCCTTAATTTTAAGTCTCAATTCTCATGAGACAAGTCAGGTGCAAATCTGTTATAATATCATTGTTCTTAGTATGGAATAAAATAAATTTTAAATCCCATATGGAGGGAGCAATTGAGCGAGCAATACTACACCGCTGATGAGGTTATGAAGCTACTCGACAAGTCGCGATCAACATTCTATAGAGAAGTTGATGAAGGTATCATTCCTAGTGAACTTGCCGCAGGACGAAAAAGAGGAAGAAAATTCCCTAAAGAGGCTATAGATGCCCATCACAGGCTAATGAAGAAATCAATGAAGACCAAGCTTACATTCGGACCATCAACAAATAACGATTTATGGGCAGGATATCAAAACAGTCGTAGAATCTACGATGAAGAAGATGTAGTAGAATATGAGACTCTTCTCGAATGGAGAGAAGCCAACTACGACATCTTCATGACTGCCAGAGATGGAGACGAGAGAGCTGGAGGGATAACAATGATCCCAATGTCAGAAAGTACAATCTTCTCTCTCATTGATGGACGAATACGAGAGAGAGAAATTCCACAATGGGCAATTAGAAAGTGGAACGATCCCGATCTATCCGTTTATATTCCTAGCATCTCCATCACTCACACAGGAAACAAACAGAAGGACGCTGACAGAGGAATATTCATCATTCGCAATACCATTCGTTGGGCATATTCATTAGACAGACAATATGACATCAAAAAATGGTATGCCATAGCTGCCAGCGACGAAGGCGAGAGGTTGGTGAGATTCCTTGGCTTCGAGAAACTAGAGGGGAAACAAAATGCTTACTTGTTAACTGACCTAAAAAAAGCCAACAGACAGGTGCAGCACTTTTTAGATACCCTCGACCAAGTAGATGATCCACCAATACCACATGAAAAAGGGAGGATATCAAAAGTGCAAGAAAGCAAATAAAAGATCCTGGTAGTGTGCAGCTACCAGGATCTTTTTTTGAGTCTACAAAGGCGAATAGGGTCCAGGAAAAAGGAAAGGTCAAGTGGAGATAGAAAACAAGTAGAATAGTAAGAAATTAGTTTTATCTAAAAAAAGGCCAGAGTAATGCATCCAACGACTCTCTTCGAAGAATTGTTGCACTATCACAGACTAAGTACCATTCCCTAACACTTATTTTATCTGATCACTATGAAATTGTATCCCTTTTCAACAGAAGAAACAAAACATACAGAAAGAGGGATAGTAAAAAAGCTCACGAAATGTTAAAATAACCTTATATTCACTCCATCACATGGTGCCGTTAAGACCTTTTTCTCTGCATTGAAGCAACAAATTATTGCGATCAGGAGATAGGTGCTGTGATTAAAGACCAAACTTCATCTGAAGAATTAAAACAATTGTTAAATTCATACTCTAACGAAAATACCGATTTTTGGTCATTTCGGGATAGAGCAGAGAGAGAACATACACACGTTTATTTTCAGTATCCTGCTATGATGGTTCCCAAAATGCAAGGGCAATTAATAGCCGCTGTGAGGAAAGTCGCCCCAGGAACAAACCATATTTTCGATCCATTTGTTGGTTCAGGAACCACAATGGCAGAAGCGATGATGCAAGGGCTAAATTTTACTGGCCAAGATATTAATCCTCTGGCGATATTGATCTGTCGTGCAAAAATGGGGCCATTTTATGATCAAATATTACAAAAAAAGTTAGGAATAATTATCAATGCTGCAAGAAATGATCATAACACGAAAATAGATATAGATTTTCCTGGAAGAGATAAATGGTTCCAACCCAAAATTGCCATAGAGCTCTCTCATATAAGGAAAGCTATCTTAAATGAAGCAGAGTTGTGGTGCCGTAGATTTTGTTGGGTAGCTCTAGCTGAAACAGTTCGGTTAACTAGTAATTCCCGGACATCAACCTTCAAGCTGCATATAAGGAGTGAAGATGACATCAAAAAAAGAGATGCCACTATTTCTCCTATCAATATCTTTGAAACCATCACGAAACGCAATTTGACTAGTTTAGCCAAACAAAAGAAAACCCTTAAAGATAAAGGGCTTATCGTAGACGACCAATATAGGGGATACGTTGAAATTAAGCACTGTGATACAGCTAAACCTGCATACAATGTGAACTCCTACGACTTATTGGTTACCTCACCTCCTTACGGAGATAATGGAACTACAGTTCCTTATGGACAGCATTCCTATCTCCCCTTACAGTGGATAGATTTAAAGGATATTGATGACACTGTTGGAGCAGAATGGCTTAAAACTACTAAAGAGATTGATAGTAGGAGTCTAGGAGGAGCTAAAGATAAAGCTTTAGAAGCAGCGAGTGATGTCCAAGGACAATCAAAAAGTTTTAGGCAAATCATGGCTGAACTTAAGGATGAACCCAAAGATAGAAGCGTGCGCGTTGCGGCTTTTTATCGTGACCTTAACAACTGCATTGATCCAATATTAACATCTTTAAAACCTAAAGCATACATGATTTGGACTGTAGGGAATCGACGTGTAGGTAATCATCCAATTCCAATTGACCAAATTCTGATAGAACTTTTGAATGCACGAGGTGCCGTTTTAGTAACCAGACTACAAAGAGCTATACCAACTAAGCGTATGGCTTTACGAAATAAATCATCTTCTACAATGCGTTCAGAAGTTGTTTTAGTTATGAAAAAGGGTGATGAGTAGTTAAAATATGCAAGAAAAGGAATCGAAACATCATTTTGATATACATGCGTCGGTAGTTTTGCAATTGGGAGAGACATTAATTACTGATGTAGCTCAGGCCCTAGTAGAACTAGTAAAGAATTCTTACGATGCAGATGCCAGCTATGCAAAAGTTATCGTTGATACAGAAAGTTCACCTGGGAAACAATCTTTTTATCCCAATGCTAATGGATACATAAGTATTGAAGATGATGGTATTGGGATGGATGAAGCTACAATTATAAGAGGTTGGTTGACTGTTTCTAATTCACCTAAACGGGAGATGAAAAGATTAGGACAGACCACTGAGCGCGGACGTACCCCACTAGGAGATAAAGGTTTAGGCAGATTGTGTGCGCAGCGTCTAGCATTCAACCTAGAAATTTTTACCAGACCTGTAGGAAGCCCTGTTGAGTATCATGTAGCATTTTCATGGAAATCATTCCTCGAGAGAGATATCACGTTGACTGAAGTCCCTGTGTTTTTTGAAGAGATACCACCTCAAAGATCTCAAGGGACGAAACTCTTAATCACAAGTCTTAAAGATGTAGAGTCATGGAAAGACAGTGCAAGTAGCTTAAAACCTGTAGATGATCTTCAAATAAAACTATCTCAATTAATTTCCCCTTACATGGAAACTAGAGATTTCATTGTTTCTGCCATCTTCAACGGAAGGCGCCTTGAGCTTGCTGAATATAGTAGTCAATTTAAAAAAGCAGCCATCATTAATTATAAATTTGTTTTCAATGAAAAACAGTTACATATAAAAGGTAAAGCGAAACTGGATCTATTTAGGCCAGGTAGATACTCTCCTAGCGAGGAAAAGCTAGAATATAGAAATTTTCTTCAAGAAGACGGAGGGAAAAAATTCCTCGACTTTCTTCTACAGTCAAGTCAATCTCAAAGATACAAACTCAAAAAATCTGATGAAGAAACCTGGTATGTTGAATATGAATATCTGCGCAACTTTGTTGAAATTGACAAGGTCAAGCTGCTATACGGAAAAGCTGCTAACCCAGGCCCTTTCTATGGTGAAATTGATTCCTTCTATCTAGATGATAGATCAGAAATAGCTTCTAACTTAGGTGGTGATACTGTCCTTAAAAGCTTTATAAAAGACTTTGGAGGATTAAGAGTTTATCGTGATGGTTTTGGAATTCGTATTGATAGTGACTTACTCGAACTACGAAATTTACAAACTTCAGGTAGATCATTCTATGGTCTTAGGCCTGGAAATATTACCGGATATATAGCACTCTCTGCAAAAGATAATGCTGTCTTAGAGGAAAAAACGGATAGAGAAGGGTTTCAAGCTAATCCTTATTATGAAAATTTTATCCTTCTTATTCGAGAAGTTAGCCGATTTACTATAGACGCACAAACATATATTAGGAGAGAATACAATAGATTTAAAGAAAAAGAAAAATCTGGAGCTCAAAATAATAAGAAGGTTGAAACTGAAGAAATTTATAAAGAAATAACTGCTAATCTCGCATCAACGGTTTCTTATGGAGAGTCTTTAAGAAAATCTAAAGATGCATTAGAAGAAGTTGCAAATGATACAGCAACGATTTTAAAGTTTACTGAAACAATTACTCCAAATAAGGGTATTGATACCCAGCCAATAAAAATGGTAACACAGAGTATGACACAAAAGGTAGAAAGCGCAAAAAAAGAATTTAATCAAGTTGAAATCAGCTTACAGAACCTTCCTGAGCTGCAAAAAAATGTTGAAAGTCTCAATAATCAAGTAGTTCTCCTTAAGAGTCAGATTGCTTTACTAGGGGAACAACTTAGCCAAACTTATGAAACGGTTGGTTTAGGCTTAACAGCAGAGTCTCTCTCTCATGAAATCACCAATATTATAGATCAGCTAGCATATCGTAACCGACAAATTATGGATTACCTTGCAAGCCGAGGAAATAAGGAAATCCAGCTAGTTGGCTTCACACGCTACATTAATACAGCAGTTTCATCGCTTCGAAAACAGCTATCTCATCTCCAGCCTTCTCTTCGATATGTAAGAGAAAATAGAGAACATGTAGCATTATACGAATACTTTTTAGAACTTGAAGATTTTTATAAAGTGAGATTTGCGTCTTTTAATATAGAAATGCAAATCAAAAACCCAAAACAAGAGGCATTTGCTATATTTATAAACAAAGGTAAGCTCAATCAAATAATAGACAATTTGTTTTTAAATAGTGAATATTGGTTAAGGGAAGATTTAAGATTAAAGCGAATGGCACGTGGAGTTATCTCTGTTGAGCTCTCAAAGCCATTTGTTAGGATATCTGACAATGGTCGCGGTATAGATATTAGCATTGAGAAATCATTATTTGAACCTTTCGTGACTACTAAAGGCCAAGGAAGAGGACGAGGTCTAGGTCTATTTATTGTACAGCAACTTTTGGCTTCAGAAAATTGTGGGATTTCTCTTGCTGCATCACGGAATAAATACGACAGGTTACACGTGTTTGAAATAGACTTTACAGGAGGCCTAAGTGGTAACAACAAACACTAACGGAACAACAGCTAGTGTCAGTAAGAGTATAATGCAAAAAGCTCAAGAATCAGTTAAAAAGCTGTTTAAGAGTCTAAATATTGGACGTGTTGTCTGTGTAGATGATCAATATGACCAACAGCCCTCTTTTGCAAAGTTTAAAACTCTTTATGAGCAGACAACGATAGAAGAACTGCAAACAATACCTGAGCTTAATCCTATTATATTTATTGACCCAGATATTGTAAGGGAAAAAGATATTGAAGCATTATGGGAAAATTTTTCAGATGATGATAAAAAAAGGGTATTTGTACAATTACTTACAAAGGTGAATAGTAACACCGATCATGGATATGCTGAAACATTACATGCATTATTAAATTCCTTTGATTTTAAAGAGTTGTCTCTTGCTCAATGGAGAAAGCGTAAACCTCAAATTTTGCGCGAAGCCAAAAGAACTAAAACATTGTTTCTTTTCGATCAAGATTTTAGTAAAGAAGGCGGATCTTCTCACGAAGGTATTAGACTAATTGAGGATATCCTTACTTCAGAAGAGCGTGATATTATCATGTGTGGTCTACTGAGCCATACTTTTGCCCCAGAGCAGGAACACGAACAACTAAATGAATATATAAAAAATCAAGAAGGCAATCGGGATAAATTTATTTTTATCTCAAAACAACAACTCCATAAAGACCCATTAGAGTTCGTTCGATTAATCAAATTAACCGCCCTCAGCCCCAAATGTAAGGAGCTAAAAGAAGTTGTTGCTGGTATAATTGGGCAGGCTCACGACGAGGCGAAAAGTAAGGTCAATCTTATTGATATTTATGATTTTGAACATATTATTTTTCAAACGTCTTTACTTGAAGGAGTTTGGGAACCAGATACATTATTTAGATTATTTGGACTTTACCAGCGATCTATAGCTAGAGAACTAGCTAGGTCAAAAGATGAATTGCATGAGATTGCAGCTGATATCAGGCCTATCAGCACAGTATCTACGCACTCGACAGAAGCGCCTAAACATCGTTCATGGGAGGTCCAGCGCCTTGAAATCTATGAAGATGAAACTTATATCAATTATTTACACATGCCTGTTGAGCTGGGTGACATATTTGATGTGATATTACCAAACGAAACAAAAAAATTTATTCTATTAGCACAGCCTTGCGATTTAATGATACGCCCGAAAGGTAAACGCAAGCAAACAGTCACAGAAATCATACTCGCGGAGATCATTGATTCTGAGACAATAGGAAGACGAAATATCGACGGCAAGCCGTTAGATCAAGATGCCTTTTTTGAGCTTCCTTACTTTACTGAAAATGGACATGAAAAATATGTAAGCTTTCAAAAAAGACATTCGGTGAAACTCTTAATCATCGACCTATGTGCCTACCAAGATGATGGATATGCATATTTAAATGTTAAAGCTGATTGCCCTAAATATGTCATACCTACTTGGCAAGATCGTTATAAAAAATTGGTCATAGAAGCGAAAGAGCTATTTGAGCAGTATCAACAAATATATGGGTATTGTAGTAAACTTCCCCCAGCAGAGGCAGAGCACGTACTTGGATTTGCAAAAGCAAGAATCCTTTCTGTTCCTTTGGTATCTTTACCAGGTACAAAAGAGAATTTGTTTACGGGTGAGATTAACTTAGATGACTGGAGTATTCGCTATAACTTAAAACGCTCTGGTCGTCTTTGCCAATCACATTCAACAGCTCTTCTAGCAAAATTTGCAGCATTTTTAGCTCGTAATGCGTTTGAACACGATTTCGGAGTGGAAAATTAAGGGAATGTGCGTTATAATCATAAAATAATGCTTATGTGCTATAAAGTAGCAGCCTGTTACGCAGTGTTATTGTAAATAAGTAGCATCCCGTCGATTCCGCGCCACATATTTCAAAGCTTTAAACTCTAACATCCATAGAAAAGCAATAAGCTGAAAACCAATAAGGTGTCAAGTTCAGGTGTCAAAACCGCTTCAATTACATGCAAAAGAGGTTAGAGAGCGGAAATACAATCGGGAACATACTATAGCTTCATACTACCACCTTGAAATTCATCACGATATAACTCCTCTCACATCCCGACTAGCCATCAAGAGCTATAATAAAGTACTACACTTCTCAAGAATAAGGGCTGAAGGAGCTATTCGAACGTGAAGAAAGAAATTCCAACCAATTAAGCATAGCGTTTCCCTCCGTCTTTTGGCAACAGAAAACTGTTTTTTTGTCTCATATCTCTTGCATTATTCTCACAAAGTGATATAAACTGTATCAAAGCAGAACTATTCATGAAATATCTATTATGCTTCACTTTTGAGGTAGCAAAAGTAGCGCATATCTTCACAACCTCATTTTAATTCCTCTATCGATTAAGCTTTTGATCTGCCGTATAAGCAACATTTTTTTATTGATTCATTGATAGTAAGGAGACAAGCACCTTGACCGAGTTAATATGGGATGGCAAGTACAAAGATAGCAAAAGGGTTGGGCCAGTACGAATTGCCTTGCCGTTTCAGACGGTGGAGACTGTGAATGAGTCAGCACAGCAGCGTCAACTGACGCTGGATTTATTTTCATCTGGACGACCTACGGAATGGCGTAATCGGTTGATTTGGGGTGATAAGAAATATGTACTTCCCAGCCTTTTGTCAGAATTTGCTGGGAAAGTAAATCTTGTCTATATTGATCCTCCTTTTGCCACTGGGGCTGATTTTTCATTTACAACTGCGATTCCGGATAGTAATGAAAGTTTTACTAAAACACCAAGCGCTATTGAAACAAAGGCATATAGGGATACTTGGGGAAAAGGGCTTGATAGCTATCTTCAATGGTTCTACGAGACGGTAGTAATCCTACATGATCTGCTAGCTAACGATGGTAGTATCTATGTGCACTTGGATCCAACAGTTGTTCATTATGCAAAAACAGTACTGGATGATGTCTTTGGTGCAGATAACTATCAGAGCGAAATCATTTGGAAGCGGACAAGTTCACACAACAGCGCACAACGATACGGTCCAGTACACGATGTACTTCTTTTTTATGGAAGATCGGCCAATTGGACTTGGAATGATGTACGCACGGACTACGATCCAGCATATCTCGACAAATATTATCGGTTCGATGATGGTGACGGCAGACTTTATTGGCGTGCCGATCTTTGCGCTTCTGGAACCCGTAAAGGGCCATCTGGCATGCCTTGGCGTGGCATCGATCCAGGAAAGAAAGGAATGCACTGGAAATTTGGTGTAGACACACTCGATAAGCTTGATGCCGAGGGACGCATTTATTGGCCTCCCAATGGCACAATGCCGCAATACAAGAGATATCGAGAGGAACTAAAGGGTAAATCCCTCTTGGATGTGTGGGATGATATTGACCGAATTAATCCTGTTGGAGCTGAGCGTGTAGGCTATCCAACTCAAAAACCCGAAGCACTCCTTGAGCGTATCATCAAAGCCTCCTCTAACGAAGGTGATCTCGTCCTCGATTGTTTCTGTGGAAGTGGTACTACAGCGGCGGTTGCTGAGAAACTAGAACGTCGATGGATCACATGTGACTTAGGCCGTTTTGCTATCCATACTACTCGCAAACGGTTGCTTAGTATTGAGAATATAAAACCGTTTGTCGTGCAGAATTTAGGTAAATATGAGCGGCAGGCTTGGCAGGTTAGTGAGTTTGACGATCCAACTCAGCGGATAAATGCACAATTACGCTATTATGCCTTTATTCTCCAACTCTACCATGCAACCCCCATTGATGGATACACTTGGATTCATGGAGTGAAGAGCGGCAGGCTGGTTCATGTTGGCTCAGTAGATGCACCTATTGCCCTTGGTGAAGTCAAAGCAATTGTCAATGAATTCTGGAAAGTCAGGGGAAAAGATGCTGGCGAGCACAGTAATGGGATCGATATCCTCGGATGGGATTTCGCCTTTGATCTTAATGAAACGGCCAAGCAAATGGCAGCAGATGCAAATATCAGGCTCTCCTTTAAAAAGATTCCTCGTGAAGTGCTAGAAAAGAAAGCAGTTGAACAAGGCGACATCTATTTTTATGAGTTAGCTGCTCTTGCTGTGGATATAAACCAATATAGAAAGACTGTCGGAGTTGAGCTAAAAAACTTCTTTATGCCTCCTGATGATGTGCCAGAAGATGTTAAAAAAGCCATTTCTCATTGGAGCCAGTGGATCGACTACTGGGCTATTGATTGGGACTACCGGGAGGACACATTCCATAACCAATGGCAAAGCTATCGTTCAAAGCAAGAGCCAAAGATTCTGTTAAAAACCACTCATACATATGATCAGCCTGGTACGTACACGATTGTCATCAAAACCATTGATATTTTAGGCAATGATACAACCAAGGCTGTAACCATAGAAGTGCAGGGATAGCAATTCTCTCTACGGCTCTCAATGAAGTCAGTCATAGGAGGTGACTATTATGGCTCGTGCTCGCAAGGTAACAAAGATTGACACGCAACCTAGTCTCTTTGATCAAACGCCATTTCTCAAAACTGCTCCTTGTGTGCCTGCATTACGAAGGCTTGTCGCTGATTGGCGGGAGAGTGGATATAAAGGTGCAACTGAGACGACTCGGACACTTTTGAACTTCTGGTTTTTTACCGATCATAAACTCCCAACCGGGCAGCTTTTCACCTATCATGAGGCACAACGGGAAGCCATTGAAACACTTATCTATGTATATGAAGTGGCAAAGGTACGAAATCGTAAAGATTTATTAGAACAGTATGCTACCACCAACAATGGCTTGCAACTGCCAGGCTTCGATGAGTTTGCTCGTTATGCCACAAAGATGGCAACTGGCAGCGGAAAAACAAAGGTAATGTCACTTGCTATTGTCTGGCAATATTTTAATGCTGTTCGAGAAGATGCTAGTGACTACGCCAAAACGTTTTTAATTCTTGCTCCCAATGTGATTGTTTTTGAAAGGCTCAAAAGTGATTTTGAAGATAGCCGCATTTTCAATAGCGATCCGCTTATACCACGTGAATTCAAGATTTTCTGGGAGTTTGATTGTATCATGCGCGGAGAAAGGGAACGTGCGCTAGCTGATGGTATACTCTTTCTCACCAATATTCAGCAACTGTATGACAAGACAGAGCGCAAGAAAAATGGCAATAGTGAGCCTGATATTATGACAGAAATGCTTGGACCAAAACCCAAAGACGATATTAGTAGTGAACTTATAAGTTTTACTGAGATGCTTGCCAAGCGCGACGGCCAGTTACTAGTGTGCAACGACGAAGCACATCATACGCATGATGAGGAAAATGAATGGAATAACGTGATCAGAAGGCTGCATACCAGTTTGCCCATAGCTTCGCAACTAGACTTCTCTGCCACTCCCCGCTTTGCTAAAGGCGGCTTATTCCCCTGGGTTATTTCTGATTATCCTATCAGACAAGCAATCATTGATGGTATTGTCAAACGACCGGTGAAGGGTATTACAGAACTTGAGGAAGCCAAAAGTCCGGTTGCCAGTGTCCGCTATGAGGGATATCTAACAGCAGGAGTGGAGCGCTGGCGAGAGTATAAAGAGCAGCTTTCACCACTCAACAAAAAGCCGCTACTCTTTATTATGATGAATACCACAGAAGAAGCTGAAGACGTTGGGGACTGGTTGAGAAAACGCTATCCATCTGAGTTTGGTGGCGATAAAAAAGTCTTAGTCATCCATACTGACAAATCAGGTGAAATTACGAAGAAAGACCTTAATGCTGCCCGAAAACTGGCTCGTGAAGTAGATTATCCTGATAATCCAACGAATGCAATTGTTAGTGTTCTCATGCTTCGCGAAGGATGGGATGTCCAAAATGTCACGGTAGTTGTTGGCCTTCGCCCCTATACTGCTGCTGCCAATATTCTGCCAGAACAGGCAATTGGCCGCGGACTACGCTTAATGTTTCGAGGAAAAAGCTATTCTGAACGCGTAGATATTATTGGCAACAAAGCTTTTCTCGCATTTGTGGACGATCTGGAAAAGCTAGAGGACATAAAACTTGATACCTTTGAGCCTGGTAAAGATAAACTCAAGATTATTACCATTGCACCGAAACTGCCTGACAAAGCAGCCTTTGATCTCTCGTTACCCAGACTCTCACCAATGCTTACTCGTAAAAAGACTCTAGCTGAAGAAATAGGTTCATTGGACATTACAAGGTTTCGGTTTAGTCCTGATCCACTCCCCAGAAAACCGACAGATGCCGATATCAGAAAATTTCAGTATCAGGCTTTTGATATTTTAACAATGGAAAAACTCTTTGAGCGTGAATATGCTATCAAAGATGTCCAACGACCAGATGAAATCGTCAGTTACTATGCAAAGCTCATTGCTGTTAATCTGAAATTGCCAGGTCAGTTCAGTTCACTGGCTCCTAAAGTCTGGGAGTTTTTTGAGAAGCGAGCCTTTGGAGAAATAGTAGCACTTAATGATTCAACGATTATCAAAGCCATGAACCATCGTGTTGCTGGATACGTAGTCCTTGATGTCTTTGGCCGTGCACTCAAAGAGAAACTGATCGAGCAGTTGGAGCCAAGTATTGAGGGGCAGGATCGCCTGTTATCAGCAATAGAACCATTTGCCTTCTCTCGTTCAGTACTTGACGCTAGAAAATGCGTACTCAATCTTGTTCCCTGTGATAATGACTTTGAATACGAATTTGCTAAATTCCTGGAAAACGCCAAGGATGTACAGGCATTTTCCAAACTACCACAACAATTTGGTTTTTCAATAGAATACACAGATAATAATGCCAATTTGCGCTATTATTATCCGGATTTTGTTGTGAAAACTGATCAGGATGAAATGTGGCTGGTTGAAACCAAAGGACAGGAATCCCTTGAGGTTCAGTATAAGGATCGAGCAGCTAACCTATGGTGTGAGAACGCAACCCAATTGACCGGTCAACAATGGCATTATGTGAAAGTTCCTCAGAAAGGGTATGATATGCTTCAACCGGTTGAATTTTCTGATTTGCTCACCTTTGTCAGTTAGAGGATCTGGATAGTCTCAAATAAAATAAGGTGTCAGGTTCAGGTGTCAAAACCTCTCATCAGAAACGTCAAAGAAGCTCAGAACCGGACACAACATCACCTGCCTTTAGATACTGCATGTATCTAAGCTCCTTCTGGTTTTTTCATAGCTGTATAAATTGTTCTGCCATGAAAAAACACGTCGGTAGCTCAGATTTATTCCCGGAGGAGCCATTAATCAACGCGGCGTTGCTTAAGCACCTGGCATTGCTGGTGTTTATCACGCAGAAAGCGCAAGACATAGGCAAAGAGCACCACAAAAAACAGGCACAGAACTCGGCTCAAGCCTGAGTAAGAGAAGAGATAGACGCTGCTAAAGCACGCATCTACATCTGATCCAGATGTAGACGCATGTTTAGCAGCGTCGGTCTCCCACAGCTCGATGCTAGGGCTTGAAGACGGCTCGTACGCAACCATCCTCCTTATGCTTGAATATAGCGTACCCAACTGGGGCCTCTTCCAGCGGGAAATGGTGCGTTGCCAGGTAGGAGGGATCGAGCTGGCCCTTCTGTACATAGTCCAGCAAGCGTGGCACATACTTTTGTCCGTGCTGTTGCGCGCTACGCACCGTCAGCCCCTTATTCATAATGACCCCAATAGGAAACTTATCCATCAGGCCATACACGCCAAGAATTGAGAGCGTTCCGCCCTTGCGACAAGCCATGATTGCCTGGCGTAGCGACTCACCCCGGTCCGTATGAAAACGCAACGCCTGCTTGGCACGGTCATATATATAATCTATCCCGGTTCCATGTGCCTCCATGCCCACGGCATCGATGCAGGCATCAGGGCCACGCCCTCCAGTCATCTCCTTGAGCGCTTCAAGAACGCTATCCACCTCGGTATAGTTGATCGTCTCAGCGCCAGCCTTTTCCTTCGCCATCTGCAATCTCTCGGGGAAGCGATCAATGGCAATGACGCGTTCGGCCCCCAGGAGATAGGCACTCTGTATCGCCATCAGGCCTACACCACCGCATCCCCAGACGGCGATTGTATCTCCACGCTGAATATTGCAGAAGTCCGCCCCCATAAAACCGGTCGGCACGGCGTCCGAGAGGAAGATGACCTGCTCATCACGCAATCCCTCGGGCACATGGAAGCAGTCGTTGTCGGCATATGGTACGCGCACATACTGGGCGTGCGCGCCAGCATAGCCGCCAAAGGCGTGAGTATAACCGTAAATGCCCGCAGTTGGATAGCCCAACACGGGCTCTTGAAGCTCGGCGTTGGGATTCGTATTATCGCAGAGCGAGTAGAGGCCGTGCTGGCAATACCAGCAAGCGCCACAGACAATAAAGGAGGGTACAACCACGCGGTCGCCCTTCTTTACTTTCTTCACCTCATGACCAATCTCCACCACCTCGCCCATAAACTCATGCCCGATGACATCACCCTTACGCATTGTCGGAATGTAGCCATCAATGAAGTGCAAATCTGAGCCGCAGGTGGTCGACATAGTGACCCTTAAAATGGCGTCGTGCGGATTAATAATCTCGGGATCGGGCACGGTCTCCACCTGGAGATCATTGACCCCATTCCAGCAGAGTGCTCGCATAGCTTTCTTCTCCTTAATGCGCGTAAGCGGTTGCGCGGGCCGCTGGATTGTGTTCAAGCGTTGGAATTTCACCCGTTTCGGCCAGGCTCTTAAAGCGCCTCAACGCTTTCTCCACGATCATATCTGGCATGATACCCAGAGTATGTATCACGCCGCTCCCAATTGAGCCGCCTGGCGTGTCAAAGCGGAAGCGCAGGGTCGCGACCGTTCCCCAGTCTGCGGGAGCAGGATGAAAACTAACCATTCCATCATTTGAGATTGGCGCGCCCTCAAGTGATTGCCAGCGTAAAAGCCGTCCCGGCTGGTTCTCCACGGTATGCGTCTCCCATTCCAGGTGGCGCTCCAGGGGCAAACTTACGCGCCAGTGCATATGATCGCCCGTCCCCCTGGTAACCTCCACGCTATCTCCCATAATCTTTGAAAGCGTAGATGGATCGCTCCAAAGCCGGTACAGCTCTTCAGCGGGTCGTTGAATAGTAATCGAACGCTCAAGCTCAGTGAGCCTGGCTTCTGGCTCTTTGAGCCTGTTCGCCGTATTGATCCCGAGTAGCTCATAGAGGTAGCTATGCCCGCTAAGGCCCCGGTAGAGCAGAGCCAGGCCTAGCACCCCTCCAACCCAGGAGCGGCGTGCCATGCCACCCAAAACGAATGCCCCACCTAACCCTACAGATACTCTCCGCTCCCATAGTTCTACGTTTACTTCACCCAGATCCATAATGTCTCCTTCTGTAACATACACACTTATGCTCTGTCTTCAGAAGAGACACGTATCATCATCACAGAATGATTACCTTTGCGAATGTTTGAAGCGCCTCGCCGCTGCGTACTCGCAAAGGTATGAAATGTGGCTGGAGATATGACTATACTATAGTCATATAGCAATCAAACGGCGATCCTGTCGCAGGGGTATGGGTTGTTCGTGCAGAAAGGCTGCAAGCCTTTCTGCACGAACAACCCATACCCCTGCGAGCCACATAATGGCCAGAAATTTCGAGGAAGTGTATCATCCCTAACACTAGAAAGTGTGCTTAGAGTATGTGTCATCCAGGTGATAACAGCGGTTACAATCACGAGACCGAACAGAACGTAGAACTACCAGGGAGTGGTCGTACGATCCCAACTTTCGCCTATGGCTACCAGCCTGGTGAACAGCAGCCAGCCGTCATTATCTTACATGATATCTATGGCGTGAGCCCTTTTTATCGCGATATGGCCCGACGCCTTGCTGAGCAAGGTTACGCGGCTCTATTGCCAGATCTTTTCTCTCGCGAGGGCAGCATTCCTAATCGCAACCGCGAGGCCGCTGTCACCCGCTTAAGCAAGAGTAGCCTTGCAACCCAGCTAGAAGATGTTCAATCCATCGTTACTCAGCTCAAAAGCGAGGGGCGCAAGGTGGGTGTCATCGGCTTTTGTCTGGGTGGCACGCTGGTGATGCACGCAACATCACGCACCTCAGCCATTGATGCGGGTGTTATCTACTATGGCTTCCCGGTCAACAATAATCCCATACCCCAGCGGCGCGAGAGCCCTATTGACGAAGTAGAGCAGCTCCAGGCTCCCCTCATTGGTTTCTTTGGCGCGGACGATACAGCCGTGGGCGTTCATAATGTCCTGGCATACAAACAGAAGGCTCTGGCCGCCCATAAAGATATTGACTTCACTATCTATCCCGGCGTTGGCCACGCCTTCTTGACCTTTGAGCAAGAGGGACCAAGCGTTGCCGCCAGCCAGGAGAGCTGGAGCAAGGCCCTGGCCTTCTTAAATAAACATCTGTAGAAGAGAGCAAAAGCCCGCTACTGGCGTACGCGGCTACCCTTGACGTGTCAAGGGTAGCCGCGTACGCCAGTAGCGGGCGCCTATTAACCCGCCATCATTTGTCTTTGCTCTCAACTATAGCCCAGCTTCGGCGCTCACACTTCTCCCATGTTCGTATGTAATCCTCAGCCGAGCGGAAGAGGGGGACCAGGTCTTCATGTGTCAGGCCAACGTTCTTCAGGTCCTGGAGCAGATCGGGCAGCAGACCATAGTGCGCAACGCCATCCAGATTAATATCAAAGTCGCGCTCGCCCGTATAACAGCGCTTGAGAGGAGGATTATCTCCCTCCATCTGCTCCCAGCGTTGCCAGATAGCCATTACCCTGGGATACATCTCGTGGACTGGCTGTGGATCACGCTCCGTTATCCCCGGTTCCTGGCCCGTTTTCACTAAGAAGGCAACGCGTTGCTCCCACGGCTCATTCCCGGTAAGGAGGCCTGGCCGCTCCAATTGCGCATCATCCAGGGCGAAGAAACCCTTCGCAAAGTGTACCGCTCGATTAAAATAGTTTAGAATATTCGGGCTTTTCCAGGGATCACAGCCCGCTTTGTACAGGCCAATAGCCTGCCAGACATCACGCTGTAAGCCATCATAGACATCGCCCTCAAGCACGCCTTCAAAGCGGTAGTGATGAGTATCAGCTAGAGACTCATCATAGC
This sequence comes from Ktedonobacter sp. SOSP1-52, assembly GCF_016587395.1. NCBI lineage: Bacteria > Bacillati > Chloroflexota > Ktedonobacteria > Ktedonobacterales > Ktedonobacteraceae > Ktedonobacter > Ktedonobacter sp. SOSP1-52. The sequence continues at coordinate 203,853 of NZ_BNJH01000005.1, read as the reverse complement.
GCACGCCGTTCTCCTGCGCCTCGACCTGCTCTCTCCTCAAGGATCTGCGCCTGGAATCGCGCCCCATGCCCGGCACATCATAGTCCAGGAAGTAGCTCGCGTTCAGGCCAAAGCGCGGAGCGTTAAACTTAGCAAACCCATTAGTATCGGTGCCAAAGCCAACGCCACGCCCGCCCATTTTCTCGACAGCATAGAGATACGCCTGCGCCCAGGACTTAGACGAGCCTGCACAGTCTCCGTGCACCTTCCCCTGTAAACTGGGAATGACCTCGCCGACTTCGCGCACATCGGCCTGGCAGGCAAGTGGCCCTATGATACCTCCAAGTTTGGCGATACGCTCTATCTGCAAGGCTGTCTTCAGACCTTCGCTGGCACACTTCTGATTACAGGCGGTCTCTTCATTGCGCTTCAGAGCCAGTTCGCGAAAGCCTGTATGTCCTGCGACCACAGGATAGTCATACTGCTCTACCAGGTCCAGTGTCGCTTCAACAGCTTTATGAGACATATGGTCAACCTCTATGAGCATCCCCAGGCTCATCATCTGGCATAATAAGAAGTGTCCCAGGTCAGTCAAACCCTTACCATTCATATGGCCGCCACTCACCTGGCGATAAGGCGGGTTGTAGCCCTGCGTCACACGCGCGATATCGATGGCCAGGCCCGGATCTTCCTGCAAGCGATACTCTATGCCATAGGCGCTGCCATCCTCAACCGCGAAATAATCCTTATGCAGGTAATGATTGACCAGGCTAAAGAGGTCATAATAGATCGCCGAACCTGAGAAGATATTATCGGCCATATGCACAGGAAAGAGGTGGCGTACGCCGAGATCATGATAAAGGTGCGCAAGATAGGTGCTGATCTCCTCTTCCGTGGGCAGTTGCGGCTGCTTCCAGTTCCCCAGCGAGTCAACTTCTACACCAAGCACGATAGCCAGTTTGTTCTGGTGAATAATCCGCCGCGCCTCGGCGGGCGTATAGGCTATCTCCATCCAGTCATGATGCCGGGCCGCAAGTTCTTTCATGGCCGCAATCTGGCACTCAACTACGCTTTTATCATCGTATGGCTCCTGCCCATTGTAGTTGCTCGCCAGCATCTCGTTATTGACCGCGTGCGCGACCAGCAAGCGTAGACCGCCATCAAAAGCGCGCCGTATCCAGTCGATATACATTTGCTGGTGTACAAGCGTGGTAAAGCGTGGCCAACCATCAAACTGTGGATAGCCGCCAACCAGGTGCCCTACATTTATGCCATAACCAATCTGCTCAAAGAAGGACATCAAGATGCTGCTGCGGCGACCAGCGATGCCTGTACCGGCGATGCCATGAGCCTTCACACACTTCGCCATAGCCTCATCTACAGGGCCATCCGGCTGCCCCCAGAAGATGACACCTCCAAAGGCCAGGTGCGCCATCGGATGCGTATGCAGATCGGCGAAGCCCCACACAGGCGCATCGGGATCTATTTCGCCCGCCTCCGTCTCCAGGGTCAACGGATCCTCAGCCGAGAAGCGCACATCAGCGACATTAATATGCCCGCTGATCGAACTATCGCTTATACGCACACTGATCCACTCACCCACGAACTCCTGGGCATAGAAGACCACTCTCCGCATCATCTCATGGCCACGGCTCGTAGCTTGAAATACCTGGAAGAAGTCGCTGTTCTCCCTGGCTATATAAATTCTGGAATAGCTATCGCTCAGACGGGAGCTATTACTCTCGTTGGCCTTGATCAGGAGAGAGATGCTACAGGCGTCGTTGACATCGCTACCACCAAGCAGGCAGGTAAACCAGGGAGAAGAGGCTTCGAGGATAAATGTCTCAGAAGTCAGGGTGCCCGTTAAATAATCCTCCGTGCTAATCCAGTACTCGCCCCGCTGACCCACGGGATATGGACCATCCCAGTAATCTCCACCCAACGGCACAAGTCCGGGCTTAACCCGGCTCGCACGAAAGCAGTCTCCACGCACTGGCTGCCCGCGAAAGGCCTCGCCCTCGGCGTGCCATCTCGACAGATCACCTCCCGCAAAATCTAGCCTTACCGCGGGCCTCTGCCTATCCTTATCTACTCCTGTGCTTGTGGAGCAAGCACAATTCCCCGCCACAATTTGCTGCAAACACACCCCACATCGCAACATATCCACAATACTATTCCTCCCACCACATCTCCAATTCTTTCCCTAAAAATAATCCATTCCGCCCTCAAAAGTAAATAGGAACTGTTTACATATGCAACGAGACATATATATACAGCTCCCATTTTTGAATTTCATATACCTGGTGCGAGTGAAACAATGCCCTTTTTCTTACTACCCCTAACTTCTGTGTAAATGCAAACACAAGTGTGCTACACAGATAACACACTTGTGCCTGGCACAAAACCTAAATACCTTAAGGCCTTTTAGTTTTATGGTCAATAGTAGATTTACAAACCATCTCCAAAGAGCTATTCCTGCCCTTTCTGCATGCTCTATTACCTACTTGCTTGTGTGTAGCACACTTTCTGGCACAAATATTGCTTTCTCTAATATTTACAACCCTGTGTGTGCTATATACTCTTGCTATATGGAATACATAGGTTAGCTGAAGCGCTATATAAGACACGCATCAATGGCTGCCTATACTCAAAACGCTCATTAAACCCCTGTTTCGATGGCGAAACATAGATGCTGTACTCATTAGATCTGTAGACAATCAATGTTTTAGTTCCAAAAAGGATTGGCTTTCAATGCAGAAAACCGGTATGGATGCCACGCCCACGCGGCGCTTCTCGCGTTGGCGCACCCTCCTGGGTCTGGCCTTCGCGCTCCTCTTGCTTGGCCTGGGAACACGGGCAACTCTGGCCGCTCAAGCCGCCAGTTCTTCCGCGCCCGATGGTCCAGGCGCGCTCTCCTACTTTGACCAGGCGCGCAAAGACTGCCTGGGAACCGCTCGCAATACGACCTCTAAGGTCTGGTTTACGCTCGCCAATGGCGTATTGAGCGATGTCTATTATCCAACCATCGACAATACCAATGTTAAGACGCTGCAATATGTCGTGACCGATGGCAGCAGCTTCACGGACTTGCAAACACGCGATATGACCTACAGCGTGCAAGCACTCAATGGGCCTGAGCTGGCCTGTCGCGTGACGACGACCGCCAAAAGCGGCAAGTATCGCCTCGTGACCGATTATCTGACCGATCCCAACGCCAATACAGTGGTGATGCGCCTACGCTTCCAGCCTCTGACCGGAAAGCTCTCCGACTACAAGCTCTATCTGCGCTACGACGCCACAATCAATGGCAATGGTGGGGGCGGCTCCGCCAACGGTGGAGGTGATTCCAGCACTATCGATACCTCGACGGGACATCAGGTTCCCATCGCCTTCGATACCAATACAAAGTCCAATGCCGCCAACCGCGACTATGCCGTGCCGGTCTATAGCGCGTTGGACGCCTCACAACCCTTCCTCCAGGCGACCAGCGGTTTTGTGGATGGACAGAGCGATGGATTGACGCAGTTGGACAAGTCGCACAGTCTGACCGCGCTCTATACGGATGCCAACAACGGCAACCTCGTTCAGACCGTGCAGGCCGATCTCTCACATAGCAGTAACTTGACCTTTACCCTGGGCTTCGGGCAGACCCAGGCCGACGCAGTCAAGACTGCTGAGAGTTCACTGAAGCGCGACTTTGATAAAATGCTGGCTCAATATACCCTGCAATGGGTGCAGTACGACGCCCAACTAAAGCTTCGAGCAATCAAACAACCACACCTCTCCGCTGACCAATATAAACAGTTGCTTGAAGAGTATTATCTGAATGCGAATGTGATCAAAGCCTCGGAGGATAAGACCTACCCTGGCGCGGTGGTGGCCAGCCTGGCCTCTCCCTGGGGACAGGCCGTCTCGGCAGGTGATCCTAATAACAGCTACTTTGGCTCTTATCGCGAGGTCTTCGCGCGCGACCTCTATGAGGCCTGGACCGGCTTCTATGTGGATGGAGACCTGGCGACGGCGCGCGCGATGGTCAACTATCTCTTTGACCGCCAGCAGCAGGCTGATGGCTCGATGCCACGCAATAGCCTGCTCAACGGCAAGACCGCGCCTGACTCCTTCGGAACCCAGCTCGATGAGGCCAGCTACCCCATTCTGATGGCCTATCAGCTCAACATGACCGACGCCACGCTCTATACTCAACATATCAAGCCTGCCGCCAATTTTGTGATCAGTCACGGTCCAAGCTTTGGGGTGGAGCGCTGGGAGGAGCAGGGCGGCTACTCACCCTCGACGATTGCCGCCGAGATAGCGGGCCTGGTCGCGGCCTCGGATATCGCGACGAAAAATGGCGATACACAGAGTGCCAAAATCTGGTTGGGCGTGGCCGATGACTGGCAGCGCTCCATCAAGAAGTGGACTGTGACGACCAATGGCTCGCTTTCGAGTCAACCCTACTTTATCCGTCTCTCCAAGACCGGTGATCCCAATGCCAGCATCAGCTATAACCTGGGCAATGGCGGCCTCACGCAGGATCAGCGGACCGTTATCGACGCAGGCTTCCTGGAACTGGTTCGCCTGGGCTTGCTTCCCGCTAGCGATAGCGATATCCAGAACTCTTTGAACGTTGTTGACAAGACCATCAAGGTTGATACCAGTAGCGGCAGCGGTTGGTATCGCTACAATGGTGATGGCTATGGCGACGGCTCTAAGGATGGTCATCCCTGGGCGCCCAGCGGACAGGGTAATGGACACCTCTGGCCGCTGCTGACCGAGGAGCGCGGCGAGTACGATGTATCAAGCGGCAACTACGATAGCGCCGCGACCCTGCTGGACACGCTGCGCAAGTTTGGCTCTGGCGTGGGCCTGATCCCTGAGCAGGACTGGGAGCAGCCCAACTTGGCGGCCTCGCCCTACGGGACCGATCCCACAACAGCCTCCATCGGCTTCCAGAACGGGAAGCCCGCTGGTTCGGCAGCTCCCCTGACCTGGGCCTCGGCCTCCTATGTGCGCCTCTTCAACAATCTGGCCGCGCAAAAAGAGCTTGAGCGACCCAGCAACACCTACGAGCGTTACGTTATCAATCACACTAGCCAGACCTCACTCACGGTGACCGCGCCGCAGAATCTCTCGTCGGTCAATGGCTCACCCATCACGGTCAACGGTACGACCGCACCCGGCAACACAGTCTATGTCGCCGCGACCAATACTGATCAGCAGAGCGCGACCACAACCTATAGCACAACCGCGGGCGCGGATGGCTCCTTCTCACTGCAAGTTACGGTCACAGGTGGAACTACAGTGCTCAACACCGTTGCCGTCAGCCCGGACGGCGCGACCGCGCATGATACGCGTAGCATCGTGTACGACTTCACGCCCGGCAAACTTCTCTTTGAGACAACTGACCCGAGTAACGACGATAACGGTCCGGGCAACTATGCCTATCCGACCGCCAGCGACTTTCATCCCGGCGCCTATGATATGCAGGACTTCCGCGTCTACGATGATGGCACCAACATCATCTTCAAGGTGCAGGTCCGCGATCTGACGCCGACCTTTGGCAGCCCACTGGGCGCGCAGCTCATCGACGTCTACGTACACGAGCCTGGAGCCAGCCAGACCTCAACCTCGGCGGCCTATCCGCAGCGTAACTATAGCATCGATCCAGGTGCGTCCTGGAGCCAGCTCTTAGAGGTCCAGGGCTTTGGTCAACGCTACGTCGACACTAGCGGGACGATGCTGGGCACGATCAACATCAGTGCCAATGCCATCTCACGCTACATCACCTTCAGCGTTCCCAAGGCAACGCTGGGCCAGCCCGGCTCCGGCTGGGGCTTCACGGTCACCCTGACCGGGCAGGACGGCTACAGCCCTGACCAGGCGCGCAGCTTCGCCTCGACGCCCCAGCCCTACAACTTTGGCGTCTGCGCGACGGTGGGCAGTGATCCCCACTGCACAGTCGATCCCGCCACAGTGCCCAAGGTTATGGATGTGCTCACACCCAGCAACGTGCAGCAGTCCAGTGAGCTTGACTACACGAAGGGCCCGGTCATCCTCCAGGACGTGGTCATACCCTAAGACTATTCCTGATTCCTCCACCCTCATGTGGACCCTGAAGCGAAGATGCTTCAGGGTCTTTTTTCTATCCCTCACACTTCCTACTTCCTGCGTAGTGGGACGTATATATGTTGTACGATAGAGGAAAAAGAGTTAGATAGAGGGATGTTCATGCTGGAAAAGGAACGCTTTATCGCTTTCCTGGAGCGGCCAAGTGATCTGAAAGAGATGCAGGCGGGCCAGGAGGTGTTCGCGAGGCAAGAGGTGCACTATTTTATTCGTTCGATACAAGATGTTGACGAGGCGTTGCGCGAGCTAGCTCCGTTGCTGACCAACGTGGATGGCTTTCACGCGGGGGCGCTGGCTCTGCTGTGTGGCTCGCTGGTAGAGCGGGGCGGCGACGTTGCGCTCCCAATTGAGGTGGCCCTGGAGCTTACGCTACGCCAGTTGCAGCAGGCACTGAGCTATAGGAAAGTCTGTCGTGATTTGAGCGCTGAGGAGCTCTTCCTGCACTTTCCAGAAGCCACACGGGCGCACTATGCACTGAACTTTACGCTCCTGGCGGCGATGACGATGCTCTCACGCGATAAGCAGAAGCGCAAAGAGTGGCAGCAACGCCAGGATATACGTGAGCTTGTAAATGATGTCTGGCTACTGTGCGAGGAACAGCGTGAGCGCTATGATCCGCTGGTCTACATCAAAGAGTTGCTGAATCTGCTGGATGATAAAGAGCTGCTCGTTCTCGATCCGCTGGATAAGCGTGGCTTCCTGGTGCGTTTGGAGGGTGTGCAGGACCGCATGTATCACTGCTATGCCTTGTTGCAGTATACGCTTCTAGAACATGTGGGGCCTGGCTACCTTAACGCAAAGCCCGTTGATCCCGAGGCCGTGCGCTACGCGCAGAATCGCGACCTGGCGCCTGAGGATCATCAGCGAGCAGAGGAGCTAAGCGATGAGCAGCGCTTAGCTTTCTATTATCCTGGCGCGCTACAGCAGGATGAAGAGGGCTATGAACTCAACGCCTTTGCCTTCTTCCCCGGCTCCGCCAGCTTCTATGAAATTCCCCGCTTTGATGGTATGCCAGTCATCCTGATTGGCGAGAAGACTACGACCTTCACCTGGCGGCCCAATAATATGTATCCTGTGCTGCATGACGCATTGAAGTCTCGCATCAGGATTATGCGTGAGCTGCCTCTGGAAGAGGTTGAGACCATGCTCCAGCGTATTGTGGAGCACAACACACACTCTTAGTGTATATTGTTGTTTGCAAAACAATACTTGTACTGTACAGGAATTTTCATAGAATTGTCATTCTGAACGTAGAGAAGAAGCTCTCACATTCGAGAGAGCTTCTTCTCTACGTTCAGAGATCCTTCGCCGCATTCAGGATGGCCTTTAGGCCTGCTCCATCGTGGGCAATTAGGCAAATGATCCTGTTTTTACTTCTCCCGCACGTTTGAATGTAGCAATAATCACTCCACTTGGTGAAGATTGAGATTCAACCAATGTATAGGAAGCGGGGATAGCCCCTTGATCAAACAAGCGTTTTCCCGTACCGAGTGTCACAGGAAAGATTTTGAGCCAGAATTCATCGATCAAATCATGCTTCAATAACGTCTGAATGAGATTGCCACTCCCGTGTACTTGTAAGTCAGGACCATCTTGTTGTTTGAGTTTCTTTATTTCATCCACAATATTGCCATTTAAAAAGACCGACTTACTCCACTCATGTGTTGTAAGTGTATTCGAAGCAACATACTTTGTTGCTTTGTTGATGCCAGCTCCTTCACCCTCATGATGTGGCCAATAGGATGCAAATATCTGAAATGTTTTTCTCCCCAATAAGAGATCAAATGGCCTACTCATTTGCTCTTCCATGATCTTGCCAAGGGAATCATCAAAGTACGGAACTGTCCATCCACCATAAGTAAAGTTCCCACTGGGATCTTCTGTTGGCCCACCAGGTCCCTGCATAACCCCATCGAGCGTTATGAAAGAGAGGACGATAATTTTTCTCATCAAAAGCACTCCTTATCGTGGTATTTTTTAACTCACTGTCTCTTTCTTTTTAAGAGGAAGAATAGCGGTTTCTCATATGATGTTCTCTCGAAACGAGTCAGCCTGTTTTCGAGACAAGACACAAGAGCAGGTGATACAAAAACCTTGACGTCATCAGTAACGCAGAAGCCTTTTCATGAACCAGTCTATCAAGCATTTAAGCCCACAACTTCAGGAATAGAGCAGAGAGAGCAAGAAACCTGCATCTATCTTTCTATCACACATCGTGTAGTGAATCCTCGCCACTGTGTGGCTCGCAAGAATAAAGAAGTGCCAGCGATGTGCGGGCTGATCGCCCGCACATCGCTGGCACTTCTGACTCAGTTATGAGTGGGAGGATGGCTTTCGTTATCAATCACACCTTGAGCCTGGGCGGATTTGAAGGTAGCGGCGAGCAGGCCGTTGAAGGGTTCGGGTAGCGGCTCGTCAAATTTAGGGAGGCGCTTGCCATCGTTCAGGAGCAGTTTGCGCAGGGCTTCGAGGAAGCGCGAGATGGGTTCTAATTCCTCGGCTTCTGGCACGTCGAGCAGGTCGTATTGCATTAATTGCAGGCGGAAGGCCAGGCGGCGCAGGCGCTCCTTACGGTGCTCATCCACACGAGTCAGGGCGCGTACAGTGTCGCGTGCAGCCTGCTCAACCATGAGATCGAGGGGCGCGAAGCCGGGCATCTCCCAGATGGGCAACTTTGAGATGGCCCCAATCCTGTCAATAAGCCTGTCAAAGGGCGGCAGGGCGAGGGCACGCGCTTCTTCGACTGTGCTTCCCCGACTCAAGGCGGCGAGGCTCTTTATGAGCGCAAGCGTTACCTGTAGCTGCTCCTCAGCACCCTCGCCCTGTACGGGATGCTCCTGAGCCTGCTTTGAGATAGCTTTCCCTTGCTGATCCAGCGCGCTTGCCCACTGCTCACGCTCCTTGGAACTGGCTTTCTGGGAGAAACGAAGCATAAGCGCGATGGTACCCGCGTTATATTCGAGCCAGTCGTTGAAGCCGCCATCGGCATCTTTCTCGGTTGGCTCTTCCTCCAGTACAGGTTCGCCGCGCACCTCCTGCCCAACGCAGTGCACAAGCCAGGACCAGCGTACAGGCGAGACCTGCTCTGCCAGCAAGGGCTTCAGCAGCTCAGGCAGTGAGGCCGCTGCGGCCTCCAGGGCGGCATCGACTGTTCCATCGGGGAGTTCCTGGCGAATGCCTGAGAGTGCACTTACTGCATCCTCACGCTGCTCGCTCGCAAGCTTGAGCCAGCGCTCCAGGGCGGCATTCCAGATTAGGTAGTCGACGGCGGCGCGCTGGGCCTTGTGTCCGTAGTACCAGCGGGAGAGGCGGAAGAGAATGATAGCAACGCCTCGGGCATCACCCAATGCCATGTTCTGCTGAAGCATCTCCTCCAGGGCCATAAGTTCCTTGCGCGCATGCCGTTCCTCTTCTTGCTCAGGAGTAAGAGGCACCGCGCCCGGCTTCTCCAGGGGTGCGGGTATGGGTTCACGACCAAGCGTGGCGAGGCGCTCATAGACATCGCGCGAGGCTGGCGGCATATAGCCTACGGCCTGGGCTGCGATCTCAAGCGCCTCCTCGCTCTCTTTTTCCTTAAGGTCGGAGGCACGCGCAATTTCGACGGCGCTCAAGGCATTCAGGGCCGCGGCACGATAGCGGCCCACGTCCAGGTTAATGAGCGCCGAACGCGTCAGGGACGAGACGGCAAGTTGCGGGTTCTTCAAGGCATGTCCCAGGTGGCCCTCAACCTCTAAGAGCCGGGCGAGTTGAGGAGTAGAGCCACGATACTTGAGGTTTCCGCGTACGTTATCGAGCAGCGAGGCAGCCTCCTGAGCCTGGCCCTGAGCAACCTTGGCACGCGCCAGCCCTAATACTGCGTTCATAAAATCGGGCATGCTCTCGCGCTTGCGAGCTATATCCATGACCTCGCGATAGTAGCGCTCCGCCTCTTTCCACTTCTCCAGCGCCTCGTACTTATTGCCAAAGGAGGTGACTAGCTCTGGATAGCGCCCCTCTGTGATATTGGCCTCGCAGAGCTTCAGCCATAGCTCGGCCTCTGGCACGCGCCCGGCATCTGCCGCGGCCTGGGCGATATGCAGACGCGCACAGGTCGCGCAGGAATGACGCTTTGGAAGTTGAGCCAGAATATGCTGCGAGTTCTCGACAATCTCCTCATAGTAGCCAGCGGCATCCATCTCGACATAGCATTCAACGATATCATGATAGGCACAGATCCGCTGTGGGACATCGCGCACACGCTCATCGGTCGCCAGCGTCAGCAGATCCACGGCCTCGGGCAAGGCCTTTTTGATATTGTTCTGGTGCAGCCAGAGCTGGAGCCGCCAGTGGCGTAAGTGAAGCTGCCAACACAGGTCACCCGTTGAGCGCGCTATGTCGAGGGCCTGATTGATCGCCAGGTTGGCGGAATCGCCATCGCTCTTATACTGCTGCCAGAACTCATAGTAGTAGCGGATCATAGTCTTCTTTGGACCATCCTCCGCCGCGAAACGCTCTTCGTCTGCATGCGTCCAGGCCCAGATATCGGTGGGATCGTTAGCCATCTGAATTATCCTTCTCCGAGTCGTAGGTTTCAGGTTGTTTGCTTAGCTCTTCGCGGATGGTCTCCAGCATCAGAGGCGAGATACGGGTGCGCTCCGCCAAGCTAGGCACATCAGCTGCAAGCAAGTCTTCAATAGTTTCGCAGGCGGCACAGAGGCGCCCGGCGGCCTCGGGATGCAGGCCCAGTTTAGTGAGCAAGGAGGAGCTCAAGGGCACGCCAGCATTTGAGGCGGTGAGGTCGAGACCCGCCAGCTGCGAGAGCGCCCCGTTGATCTGCTCAAAACAGGTGATGGCATCGTGAGCGGAGAGGCCCTGGCCAGCAAACATACGCGCATTGGCAACCAGGATACGCACCAGAGGTTGAAACTGGGGATGTTCCACTCCCAGGTCACGCACACGCCGCAGGAGCGGGTTGCATACATTGAGATGGAGCACACCCTTGAGTACGGCATCGTCGACCTGCTGGCGCTTTAAATAGCCACGCACCAGCGAGCGAATGGGGCCAACAAAGCGTCCCTGGTCCATATTCTGCTGGGCGCGGCGCAGGCGCTCGGCTCCGGGAGGATAGAGCAGGATCATCGGCAAGTGCTCAGGCTCATAAGCCAGAAGTTTGACCGGGAGACCTTCGGCACGACAGGAGGCTACCAGGGCCTTCCACTGCTGCTCAGGATCTTCTACAGGGGTAAAGAGATAGCTGGCGGCGGGCGTCAGCTCCTCGACTGGGACGCCATAGACCTGGCCATAGGTCTTCAAGAAGGCCACGTCGGCGAACCAGCGGGCGTCCACTACGGCCAGGCGGCGGGCCTCAAAGAGGGCCAGGGCTTGCGTGACCCCATCGTCGTCCTCATAGTAGAAGATGCGCCCCGGATTCTCGCGCAGATATTCGGGAATGGTCAGCGTACCCCGGCTGGTTTTAAAGGTCACCAACTCCGATACATAGTGAAAGAGCGCTGCCGAGCGCACGGCCCAGCCCTTGATCAGGTCATTATGGGCCTGCACAATGGCTGACCAATCGAAGGGCGCGTTCTCGGCCAGGTAGGAGAAATGCTCCAGCAGCAACTTCTCCAGCGCCTCGCGGAGCGCGGTATAGGTCTCGTCATGGCGCAGCGACTCACGGCTGGCGGTTGGATTGAGCACGGGACAATCGATCACACCGCTGACAAAGCGAGCCCAGGCGGGCAAGAGATCACGCTCCTGCTCGGTAATGAGCATATGGCGCACATAGATGGTCACATCTCCGTATTCCTGAAGCGAGATAACCGAGCGCGGCGGCACATAGAGCACGCCATGCAGCGGAATGCTTCGCCCATCGGAGGGAGTAATAGTTGTCAGTGGAAGTACTGTCAGAGGGCGTGAGCCAGTCCGCTCCTCCACCCAGGCGCTATAGAGCGCGGTACGGCCTAGCCCCTCCTCAAGCTCCTCGGCCCAGGGCGCGGAATGCAGGTTGATGGGTTCGAGATCGTCTCCAAGCATGATAGGGATAGGCAGGAACTGCGCATAGCCACCTATCACCTCGCGCAAGACGCTCGTGTCCAGCAGGAAGAGGGCGTCTTCGCGCAGGTCGAGCCGGACGGTGGTACCAATGGCGTCGCGCGTCGCGGCACGCAGGGCATAGCTCTGTCCACCATCCGAAATCCAGCGCCAGGCCTCCTCAGGCGACTGATAGCTGCGCGTCGTGATCTCGATGCGTGAAGAGATCATAAAGGCGGAGAGCAGACCCAGGCCAAACATACCAATCAACTCCAGGGCCTCCTCACGCTGGGCACTCCCCAGGCGCTCACGCAACTCACGCGTATAGCCCCGGCCTACAGTTGCCAGAAAGGTATTGATCTCGCTATGCGTCAGGCCCGAGCCATTATCCTCTATCAAAAGCTGGTGCGAAACGTGATCGATACGCACAGTAATCTTTGGCGCGTATTCACCAGAACTTTCAGCAAGCCAGGCAAGTGGATTTCTACAGGATGGATCTCAAAATCTTCAGCCATAACTACAGCTCACAACCCAACAAATACCATTAAATATACCAATGCAGTTTTACAGTATACAAGCAAATGGTTGTGCTGACAAGCAAAAAATCTCCTCTTGACAGATTGGTGACCTTGTCGTAAAATAATGACTATGAAGTCATAAAATATGAGCTGGTCAGAAACCATCTTTGTGGTCAGACTATTACTCACGCGTCTGAATAGCCGAGAAGACATAGTGAAACCTGGATAGACCTATGCAAACACCTACACCACATCTCACATTAAAAGAAAAACAACGTCAGGAGCGTGAGAACCTGATATTACAGACCGCAGAGGAGGTCCTGGAGGAGAAGGGTTACTACGAGACTTCTATGGACGAGATCGCTACACGCGTCGGTATCGCCAAGGGTACGATCTATACGCACTTCCCAAGTAAGGAAGAGCTGGTCGCTACCATTTTCGCACGTGATATGCAGAAGTTTTTGCAAGGCTTTGATGCTATCCTAGAGGCAGAGCTGACACCGCGCGCCAGACTAGAGAACATCATGTCCTATCTGCATGAGGGTCTCTATGGTCGGCGCGCCAAACTGCTTTCCTCGACCTACACCGGCGTCGATCTGAAGCGCCTGGTAAACGAGAAGAGAGGCTCAATTCGCGAAATGTGGGAGTGCCTGATCTCGAAAGTGAGTAAGCTGCTGGATGAAGGAAAGGCCGTGGGCGAGTTTCGCACGGATGTCTCGACGCGCGTCATGCTCTTTATGATGCTTAGTCTCTTCTCACCGCGCGCCCATGATCACGTCTTGCTGGAACATGATCTAACGCCAGACGAGCTACTACAACAATTAAAAACACTCTGCTTTTATGGTATGACACAAAATCAGCCAGAATAACTATAGAATAGATATGAGGATATGTATGGAAACAATAACTCATGACAAGATGCAGTCCCCAGCCTCGTCCCCTGTACAAGATGTAGAGCAACCTCGCTTCACCCGCCGCGAAACGCTCCTCACTATGGCTGGCGTGCTGCTTGTAATGCTGCTGGCCTCTCTGGACCAGACGATTGTCGCGACGGCGATGCCGCGCATCATCTCAGAGTTACAGGGCTTTGATCGCTATACCTGGGTAACGACTGCCTACCTGCTAGCCTCCACGGTCATGGTGCCAATTTATGGCAAGCTCTCGGACCAGTTCGGTCGTAAACCTATCTTTCTGATTGGTATTGTGCTCTTCCTGACTGGCTCGGTCATGTGTGGCGCCGCGCAGTCAATGAACCAGTTGATCGCCTTCCGCGCCTTCCAGGGCCTGGGGGCGGCGGCCCTCATGCCTATCGCTATCGCCGTCGTGGGTGATCTGTTCTCACCACGCGAGCGCGGCAAGTGGCAGGGCGTGACTGGTGGCGTCTTTGGTCTCTCCTCCATTCTCGGGCCAACGGTCGGCGGCTGGATTACGGATAACTCGACCTGGCGCTGGGTCTTTTATGTCAATCTGCCTATTGGCATCATTGCCCTGCTGGTACTGATCTTCCTGATGCCTACTCTAAGATCCAAGAGTAAGGATACACGCATCGATTATATTGGTGCGGCGCTCCTGATGGCGGGCACCATTCCCCTGATGCTGGGTCTGACCTGGGCCGGGCAGGAATACGACTGGCTCTCCTGGCAGATCCTGGGGCTCTTCGCTGTGGCTCTCGTCTTCATGACGCTCTTCTTCGTCTATGAACATACGCTTGAGAAGCGCGACGCACAGCCTATCATCGAGCCAAGCATGTTCAAGAGCAGCGTCTTTTCGGTCTCGGTAGCGATCACTATGATCACCAATATCGCGATGTTTGGCTGCATCCTCTTCCTGCCGCTCTATGCGCAGGGCGTGCTGGGCATCAGCGCCACTAATAGCGGTCTCCTGCTCGCGCCACTGATGCTCTCACTGATCCTTGCCAGCGTCATTTCGGGTCAGCTCGTATCGCGCTTTGGTCGCTACAAATGGATCGCCTTCGTGGGCATGATCGTTACCGTTGGCGGTATGCTCCTGTTGCTGCGCCTAGGCGTCAACTCCACACAGGCAGATTTGATCATTGCCATGATCGTGCTTGGCCTCGGCCTTGGCTTCGGCATGTCACTATATACGCTGATCGTGCAAAACTCGGTCTCAGCCAAAAAGATTGGCCAGGCCACCTCGTCGCTGACCTTCTTCCGCCAGATTGGTGGCTCGGTTGCCAGCGCGGCCCTCGGCTCGGTCTTGCTCAATACCTATAAGCCGGCCTTCCATAATGCGCTATCAACCGATGTGAAGAGCTTCTTCGACATGATTGGTGGTCACGCTCCCGGCGGCCTGGGTGATCAGCTTCTCTCTAGCTTTGATAACCCTAACATTCTGCTCTCGACCGATGCTCAGACGAAGACAGAGGCGTTCTTCGCCAAATTTGGCCCTGCGGGCAAGACTGTGTACGGCGAGATCCTGGGCGCCGTCAAAGATGGCTTAGCGCTGGGTATCCATAACCTCTTCCTGATCTCGCTCGGGCTTACCATCGTTGGCTTCGTTCTACTGTTCTTCCTCAAAGAAGTGCCGCTACGCGGTAGCAGCCAGGGCCAGGCCACGCAAGAGGCCGTTGCGGGCAGCGAAGAGATCGCAAATCCGGTCCTGATGCATTAGGTCCGATAGATGCGCTAAGTGCACTAAAATCCATCCTCCAGTAGACATCCATTGGGGGGGTGATAACCAGCAAGAGAGCTCCGACAGAGTCGTCGGGGCTCTCTTGCTATGTTGATGTGACTAATCCCCCAAACGTACGTATATCTTAGTGTACCCAGACTGAACAGTTACTACCTGGTACATTCCCAGGCATACTATGCTCTTATTCCGAAACCCAACGTCACTCGCGTGCCTAGCGCTTCGCGCTCAGGTTTTCGGAGAAGTAGTATATAGATGGAAAAGGAAAAGTGAGTATGAGCGATAGCAAAACCTTTGGTTTCTTACGTACCTGTATGGATAAGCGCTTCGTGGCCGCCACGCGGGCTGCCTTTGAGCGCGCAAGCGGACTTAGCTCCAACGACTACTGGCATGAATCCTATGCCGGTGGCTCGGCCGTGCCTGCGGCCAATAACGTGGGCGAGGAGTATGCCGCGGAACATGGTGCAGCCATCTTTGGCTGGCAGGCACATATTAACAACTGCGGCGGACAGCCAGGTGTGAGCGATCAAGAAATTGAGCAGCGCCTGGACAGCGTCATTCAGGAGAAAGTGCAGAAATACCCACAGGCCAGGCATTTTCGTATCGTCGCCTCTGAGTCTGGTATTGACATTCGCGAGGTATCTCAATGAGCAACCAGGAATCTATGTATCAGCCGCCGGAGCAATCCTCTGGCGGCCAACAGATCTACAATAATGATCCCTATGAGCAACCTCAGGCTTCATACGAGGCCTACCCTCGCTATAACAGGCCTGCCTCTGAGCAGGCCAATCCAGAGGGATCAGGTCAGGAGCGCGCCTACCAGGAGGGCTATAACGGAGCCTCCACTTATAATGAATACGCACAGGAGACAGGACAGCAGGCGGGGCAGCAGGCATTTCCCTTCATCCGGGCGCGCAACCTTTCAGCCGGGCAAATCGTCTTGCTTATCATTGGCCTGGCAATATTGTCCAGCATCGTGCAAGGTCTGTTTTCGGGTGCCTTTGGCTCAATCTTCGGCCTTATAGGTATTATCGCTATTGCTTTTGCTATTGCCAAATTTGGCTTCGACCGGGCTACCCCATTGCATCCACAACAGTTTGCCGTCTCCGGACAAGCCACGCTCCATATTAATAACCCAGCGGGACCTATTCGTATTCAGCGCGGCGAGGGAGATAAAGTCGTGGTCCAGGCTGTCAAGCATATCAGCAGCGTGCTTGGCAAAAATGAAGACCTGGTACTTGATTGCCAGCAAGAGGGAGACAACATTAGTATTGTCAGCCGCAATATTGCTACACAGGGCATTAAATCGGGACACATGGACCTGAATATCTTTGTCCCCGAACACTGCCAGGTACATCTAGATAGCCAGGCCGGAGCCATCCATATACAGGGTATTCAAGGTTATGCCAGGGCCAAAACAAGTGCTGGCTCCATTCACATTTCTCAATCTATACTTGAGACAGGCAGTGACCTGCACAGTAACGCAGGCACGATTCATCTTGAGGGGGTCAAGCTTGCAGGGAACACAAATGTCGATACCAACGCGGGGACGATCCACTTCGATGGCGAGTTAGGTGGAGCGTACGACTACCGCCTGCACACCAACGCAGGCACGGTTCATGTCACCCTTCCCTCGACAAGCGCCTTCGCCCTGAAGGCAAAGACCAATATGGGAACGGTAGATAACGATTTCGGCAGCGAAATCGTTGGGAATGCACCCCTGGCGCGCCTCAACCTGAGTACCAATGTCGGCACAATTAAAGTTCAGCGCCGGTAGCAGTCCATGCTGGTATGGACCCTAGAGGAAGGGGTGTGGTGGAAAGACAGGCTTAGCCCTGTCTTTCCACCACACCCCCTCCTCTTTCATGTGTAACACTTGCTACAAATCAAAACATGTTACATAATAGATAGAGAGAAGTCCCCTGGCTTCTCGTTGTTACCCGGAAAAATTGGTTGATTTTATCGCAGAGCAAGCAAAGACTCGGAGCTTATCGAGGAGGATTTGACTCATGCAATGGGCCATCACTATCGCAGCCTTTCTGGCGTCAGCGGTTGAATTTGTTGAGGCCTTCACTATTGTTCTTGTCGTCGGTGTCACCATCAACTGGCGTAGCGCCATCGTAGGCACGCTGGCAGCGGTGGCAGCCCTGGCCGTTATCGTAGCCATCTTTGGCGTCACCCTGGTTCAGTATGTTCCACTCGACGCACTACGCCTGGCGGTCGGCTGTATTCTTATACTCTTTGGTTTGAAGTGGCTCAAAAAAGCCTTGCTGCGCTATAGCGGGCTGAAGGCGCTTCATGACGAGGAGGCTATCTTTGAGGAGACTATGGCTGAGCTAAAGGCGAGTGGACAGGCCATTACACAGCGCTTACAGCCTACTGCTGTCGCCCTGGCCTTCAAGTCGGTCTTCCTGGAGGGCCTTGAGGTGGCCTTTATCGTCATTACCTTCGGTAGTAACGCCGTCACTCAACAAGGGATCGGGGGCATCGCCTCAGCTACGATTGGAGCTCTCGCGGCGGGTCTGCTGGTCATCCTTGCTGGTGTGTTAATCAAGGCTCCGTTGACCAAGGTACCTGAGAACACACTGAAATTTGTGGTTGGCATCATGTTAACGACCTTCGGCACCTTCTGGACCGCCGAGGGCTTTGGCTTTGCCTGGCCGTTCGCGGACGCCTTCTTGATCATACTGGCCGCGCTCTACCTGTTGGCCTCGCTGGCAATCATCTTCTGGCTCAAGAGTGTACGCCAGCGCCAACTGGCCGCGCCCGCCAATGTCGCTCGCTCATAGTCTTCTCTCATTACGTGGAGGCAAAGCAATATGATTGTACTCAGGCCTATTCTCAATGCTATCAAAGCAGTATATAATTTTATCGTTGGCGATATGATTATCCTTGTGGGAATCTTGATCGCCTTCATCCTCCTCGCGCTCATCTACACAGTAAGTGTGTTAGCCGCGCTGCGACCATTTAGCGGCTTCATACTCATCATAGCCGCGCTGGTCGTGCTCATCGCTACCCTGAGCCGCGAGGCGTATAGCCGCCATCGTTAAAGGTTAAAGTTTTAGTGTGGAAACGGTGGCGGTGGGCATGGCCCGCCGCCACCGTTTGCTTATCCCAAAGGTGAAAAAGTGGATTCTCATCAATATATTCTGCTCATCTACCAGGTACCAAGCCAACCTTCGGCGGCGCGCGTCGGCATCTGGCGCGAGCTAAAACGCACTGGCGCGCTCTACCTACAACAGAGCGTCTGTATCCTTCCCCATACTGAGCCGCTGCTCGCGACACTGGAGAAGGTCTGCGAGCGTGTCTCGGAACTGGGAGGGAGCTATCACCTGTTCCCATTAAATAATTTACCCGAAGAAGAGGAGCAGAAGATCATTGATGGCTTTCTGGCTCAAAGCAACCTGCAATACGACGAGATCATCGAGAACTGCCAGGTAAATTTTACGAAAGAGATCGAGTTCGAGACTTTTCGCCAGAACTTTACCTATGCCGAGGCCGAAGAGATTCGCCAGGAACTCGACAAAATTCGGCGCTGGTATGAGCGCACCGTTGAGCGCGACTGGTTTGGAGCCGCCAGGCGTGATGAGGCCTTACAGAGTATTGAACAATGTGAGAAATTGCTGGAGGAGTTTGAGGAAAAGGTCTTTCTCAAGCAGGAAGCTGACGAGTCACATGGTGTACCTCCTGAGGAGAAGAAGCGCCTGCACCCTCGTCGCCTTGAGCGCCGCTCGGATACGCATCGCTAAACGTTGTGGCCTGGCTCTCCCACGACCACAACGTCCACAACACTTGATTTATGCCAAAGGGTGATGAATAGCCAGCAAGGCAACCACCAGTATGAGCAGGACCGCCGCAGGAGCGGTACCAGAGATCGCGTCCTTTAGGCGAACATGCGTCAGGACCGCACCCAACATGATACAGACCAGAAGCGCCGCGCCCAATGTAGCCAGAACCGGCACCCAGATGCCCACAATCAAACCCAGGGCAGCCACAATTTCAAGCGCCCCGGTCAGGACCATGAACCAGAGGGATAGTGATAGTGGTTCTGAAAGTTCTCCACCATCTGCTTATTACGTGTTACCTTCGAGAAACCAGCCGCGAGAAATGCCAGCCCCAATAATACCTGCAAGACAAGCGCAACCCAGTACATAAATATTCGCCCTTCTTTATGGACCCTCAGGCCCGACTATATCCATTTGTCAACACCTGTTGACTTAGTAAGTCAACTATAAACTATCTCATCCTATTTTGTCAACGCCTGTTGACTATGTTATGATTGATAATGAAAATAGAGGGACTGAGTAGTTGCTAGAGGTACATGCGGGTCCAGGAAGATGAGGAGTCGAGATGAGTTTACGAGATACCGCTAAAAACACTTTTCGTCGTTGTCGGCGCGAGCGTGACGCGGGCGCGACACGCCAGGCCATCTTAGAGGCGGCGCGTACGCTCTTTGCGCACGATAGCTATGAGCGCGTCACCATTCGCGACATCGCCTCTAAAGCCGGTATCGATCCCGCGCTGGTCATTCGCTACTTCGGTTCAAAAGAAGATCTCTTCCTGGCGACATTGGATAAAGGCGATGGCTGTAGTGGGCTTCCCGGTGGAGACGGAATGAGCCTGGGTCATAACCTGATTCACCACTATATATCACATTGGAGCAAGCAGGACGCCAGCGATCCGCTCCTCATTATGATCCGCTCCGCGTCGAGCAACGATAGTTCTGACATGCTCCGCAAGGCTCTAAACGAGCAATTCCTGCAACCTATCGCAGAGCAGGTTGGCGGACCCGATGGGTGCCTGCGCGCCGAGCTGGCTCTATCTCAGCTTATTGGCGTCAATATTATGCGCAGTTTGCTGCATACCGAGGCCCTGAGCACAATTCCTGACGAGCAACTCATCAAGATTGTTGGCTCCGTCTGCCAGCACTATCTTAGTGGTGATCTTGAGGAGAAGAATCCATCGCGCACACCCCACTATTCACCCGAGCTGCACGGCCTTTGACGGCTATTGTCATAGAGCAAGGGATGTGGTGGCTTGGCTCCGCCAAGCCACCACATCCCTTGCTCTATGACAGTACTATTTAGCATCCTCATTGATAAAAATAAATGTTCAGGCATATAATAGAGTGCAAATGTAAGTAAAGCGCAAGGCGATCAGAGCCAACCGCTTTCTGCAAAAATATATAGTATCATCTATTGCGAGGAATTGATAAGAATGGATTTCACAGGAGAACAGCGGATTCCAACTCCGCGTGCTACCGTCTTTAACGCGCTCCTTAACCCTGAAGTACTCAAGAAGAGTATCCCTAATTGCCAGAGTGCAGAGTATGTCGATCTCCCCAATGGACGCTATCTTAAACTGAATATCACGCTCAATTTTGCGATTCTTAATGGTTCATATGATGTCTTCCTGCAGACCACAGACATCGTAGAGCCTTCCCACCTCGTCTATGTCGCCGAGCCTCGGAGCTCTCTGGGCAGTGTTAGCGCTCACTGCTCCGTCGACCTGGCCGAAGAGGGTACGACCACCCTGCTTAGCTACAAAGCGACTGCCAGCCTCTCGGGCAAGGTCGCCGCTGTTCCCGAACTCATCGTCAAGCCCGCCGTTAAAGGCATGCTCGACCAGTTCTTCAAGAACTTCGACAAACAGGTGAACGCGTAAGAAATATGAGCGTGGATTGCGGGCGAATGCCCCTAATCCACGCCCATATCTTTACTCACATCTTGCAACGACCAATCCTACTCTCTTGCATCGTAGTATATCCTCTGCTACACTTAATCATGCCTGAGCCGCCAATGAATTGTTGTGCTTTTAAGTGAAAAGGGGTTGTCATGCTTCAGCCAGAGGAGAGATCGGAGTCGTTTTTCCTGGATACCCGCTATGCCATTGATGCCTCAAATCCCGTCCAGACCGTAGTCACAAATGGGCTGGCATACATGCAAGAGGCGATACCACGTTTCACAGAAGACCTGCACAGACTCACGCTCATTGATTCCCCTTCCGAGCATAAAGAGGGTCTGGATACGATGGCGGACCAGCTCGCGGTTCTCCTCCAGCGCATTGAGATGCAAACAACCATTGTAGAACATGCACGCGGCAATGCGCTCATCGGCACCCTTGTGGGAGATAATCCTCACGCTCCCACCTGTCTCCTCCTTGGCCACCACGATACCGTCCACCCGGTAGGTTCCGCCCAGACACACACACAGCTTGATAAAGATAAATTCTATGGTCCGGGGACCGTTGATATGAAGGCCGGACTGCTCCAGGGGATCTATGCCCTGGAGATCCTCAAGCAACATGACTACAGGAATTTTAAGAAGCTGATCTTCTTATCTGTGCCCGACGAGGAGATCTCGAATCGCTACCAGGCCAGCCTCGTACGGCAGATTGCACGCGATGAGAAACCCTATGTGCTTGGGCTGGAAGGCGCAAGCGCTATTGGGACCGTGGTGACCAGGCGCAAGGGATGCGCGCATTATCGCCTCACCGCCGAGGGCAGAGCGGCGCACGCGGGTAGTAGCCCTGAGAAGGGTCGAAATGCAGTTCTAGAACTGGCTCACCAGATTGTCCAGGCCCAAAGCTTCATGGGCTGGCGTCCAGGCTTTACCATTAACGCGGGTCCTATTCAAGGAGGATCACGCGCCAATATTGTGTCCGACTTTGCCCAGATCATGTTTGATATCCGCTTCCTGCGCCTTGAAGACCGCTTCGACGCCGAGGCACGCTGGCGTGAATTATTACGCAATCAGCTTGTGCCAGACGTCCAATTAACATTGACCAGCGAGCCTGACTCTATGGTTCCTATGGCTGCAACGGAAGTAAGCCTGGGCATGGCTGAGAAAATACGGTTTATCACGGAAAACATTCTGCATACACGCTTTGCCCCTGAGACGCGTGGCGGTGCCTCGGACTGCTGTAAGACGGCGGACGAAGGGTGCCCAAGCATTGATGGGTTGGGCGCGATTGGCTCGGGTGCTCATACTGCCACAGAGTATGTTAAACTTCCTCCCATTCCTAAACGTGTGGCACTGCTGGCGGGTCTAATCGTCGCCATTACTAGCGAAAACAGTTAGCTGGAGGGCAGGCCATTAACACTGGTCAGGTGCAAGCATTTTGTGTCATACTAATAAATAGCAAGCAATGATAGAAGAGGAAAATGTGAGTACACCATCATTCGATGCGGATCAAACGCCAACCTGGTCTTCATCGTCAACCATGATTGAAGCTACAGGCGTACCTCAGCTTGATACAGTGTTAGGGGGAGGATTACCCAAAGGCTCGCTCGCGATTATCCTTGGCTCACCCGGCAGCGGCAAAACCACCCTGGCAAGTCAGATTGCGTTCGCCGCCGCCAAGCGCGGGCAGAAGGCGCTACTTTTAACGGCACTTTCGGAGCCAACAACGAAGTTGCTCGGTCATCTCCAATCATATAGCTTCTTTGCCCCCGAGCTTGTAGGTAATGAGGTACAGATCTTTAGCATACAGCAGTTCCTGACACAGAGCAAACCACCGGCAGCGCAGGATATCGTGGCTGCTGTCCGGCAGACGCGTGCTAACCTGGTGGTTCTGGACGGCTTTCAGGCAATTCGTGCTCTGGAGCCAGACTTTATTACGAGCCGCCAGTTGTTGTATGACCTGGGTGCACGCCTGAGCCTGCTCGGAACGACAACGATCATCACGACAGAAGCTGATCCGCGTGATCCAACCCTCTTCCCCGAGATGACCACCGGCGATTTGCTTATTGGCCTCTATTTCACCCTTAACGGGACGCGCGCCTTCCGCAGCCTGGAAATACTCAAAGTACGTGGCCGCGCACCAATGCTGGGTCGGCATAGTATGGTGCTAAGTGAGGATGGAGTGCAGGTTTATCCTCGCCTTGAGGCCTGCAGCCATCAGCTTACTCGTTCCGACACGAAAAGCGTGGAACACAAAAAGGAACGCGTCACCTTTGGGCTTCTCGAACTGGATACGCTCCTGGGAGGCGGCCTGACTCGCCAGACCAGTACGCTCCTGGCTGGCAGCCTGGGGACAGGCAAGACACTCCTCGCGCTCCAATTCGCGCTTTCAGGCATCCCAAAAGGTGAGAACGCCTTATTTCTCACTTTCCGCGAGACACGTGAACAGCTTCTGCTCAAAGCGGAGTCTTTTCAGCTCGGTGAACAACTTCGAGCAGCCCTGGCTCCTGGTGGCGGCCTGACATTGCAGCGCTGGGAACCTGTTGAAGTTGATCCTGACCAGGTTGCGACAACCATGCTCAACATACTCAGTGAGAACAACATACGACGCGTCGTCATTGACAGCATCGCCGAACTCGAACGTGCCGTGATAGAAAGTAGTGGCAAGGATCGCGTCTCCAACTACCTGGCAGCGCTGCTGGCGATGTTAAGATCCAGAGACATTACCTTACTCGCACTCAAAGAGTCCCCCAAGGCTGTCTCAACCGACGTGGATTTCTCCGCAGACGCACTTTCTATCCTGGCGGAAAACGTTATCCTGGTACAGCACCTGGCGGTCAACAACCGCCTGCATCGTGTCATCTCTGTGCTCAAGATGCGCTTTTCGGCTCATGATCATAATTTGCGCGAATTTATCATCACCTCGCCTGAAGGCGTTCGTGTCCTGACTCCTCAGGAGAGCGGCCTGGACACGCTAGCGGGTCTCACCAGGGAGGCAAGTGGACATTCTGGCTACCTTTCGCCAATCTACCAGGCCCCCCCCTCAGAGAGGGGGAGTGTATGACGTTACAGGGCCGTGCTCATCTCGCAACCGATACATCACCCATTCTCATTGTCGATGATGAGGTGGCTATTGCTGAGACACTAGCCGAGTTTGTTACAGAACTAGGGTATACACCTGTGCTAGCCTACAATGGGCAGGAGGCGCTCTCGCTGGCCATTGAACGCTGGCCACTACTCATCATTACAGATTATATGATGCCAGTCCTCAATGGGGGTGACTTTGTCAAAGCCCTCCAGGAAGAGGCCTCTGATAGGAGGCAGGCTCTGCCTCCTATCATTATGCTCAGTGCCGTGAGCACAGCTCGCGCTATCAAAGGCATTCACGTTGAAGCCATCCTCGCCAAGCCCTTTGATCTGGATGAGCTAGAAGACCTTATTCAACGCCTTCTCAAATAGGGTATTACTCCCAGGTTGGGCCGTCTTCTGCCATAACTGGTGCGGAGAGTTCAAAGGCCTCGGCCAGCAGTTCGTAGGTTCTGGCCCGGTTCGCATATCCATACACCATAGCAGAGAGCATCAGTTCATCCGCACCCGTCTCACTCACCAGGCTCAGCAGTTTCTCACGTATCACCTCGGGACGACCAATCATCTGCCGCGAGCGATACTCACGCACCACTTCCTCCTCCATAGCGGTATAGCGATACGCCCGAACCTCCTCCGGACTGGGCAGGGGAGCAGGCCGCCCCGTACGCAAACGCACCCAGGCCAGGGCCATAGAGTCAGACAGTTCCTGTGCCTGCGCATCAGTCTCCGCGCATACGACGGTTGTAGTCAGAATAACTCTAGCTTCCTGCAAGCGTTCAGAGGGCGTAAATAGCTCGCGGTATATCTGGATTGCGGGCACAGCAAAAGCGGGATTGATGTGGTGCGCAAAGGCGAAGCCAACGCCAAGCGAGGCCGCGGCCTGCGCGCTATAGTCACTTGACCCAAGCAGCCAGATTGGTGGGAGGGGAACATCGGTGGGGACCGCCTTGACTGACTTAAAGGGATAGCCCGCTGGAAGCTCTTCGCCCTCGTCGGCATAGGCCAGTAGCTCAGCCAACTGTTCGGGAAAATCATCGGCTCCCAGCGCGGCCCGTGAGCGACGTAGCGCCAGCGCCGTTTTACCATCCGTGCCGGGCGCGCGCCCAATCCCTAGATCGATACGTCCAGGATGGAGTGCCTCCAGAATACGGAAATTCTCCGCCACCTTGAGGGGTGAGTGATTTGGTAGCATGACGCCACCAGAGCCAACACGAATATGCCTGGTAACCTGGGCCACGTGTCCAATCATGATCTCAGGGGATGAGCTGGCGAGCATGCTACTATTATGATGCTCGGCAAGCCAGTAGCGCGTATATCCCAACCGATCCGTCAGCTGGGCCAGTTTGAGGGTGTTCTGGAGTGCCTCGCGGCTATTTGAACCTGCCTCAACCGGCGAGAGGTCAAGCACAGAGAGGGGTAGTGCCATCTATGTTATATCCTTTTTCGCTTTTTCAGATACAATTTCTCTAAAGATACACAACAATGGCATGACCAGATTTATTCACTTCGATACTCAGGGATGAGCATTAGCGCATGCTATTTACCAGACGACCAAGCGCCTCGATCTCAACAATGACCTCGTCTCCGGGCTTGAGCCACTGTGGATCTTGCTTACCCATAAGCACTCCCTCGGGCGTGCCGGTGCTGATCACATCGCCAGGCTCCAGAGTAAGATACTGGCTTAAATAACTGATAATATAAGCCACGGGAAAGATCATGTCGGCGGTCGTAGAATCCTGGCACAGCTCTCCATTAAGCCAGCACCGAATACCCAGGCGCTGGGGATCACCGACTTCATCGGCTGTGACCAGATAGGGACCCACGGGTAGAAACTTATCAAGGGCTTTACCCAGCAGCCACTGGCTAGTGCGGAACTGAAGTTCGCGCGCACTCAGATCGTTGGCATTGCAGTAGCCCAGGACCGAAGAGAGGGCCTCTTCGACGCCGACAAAGCGCGTCTGCCGCCCAATGACCACGGCCAACTCCGCCTCGTAATCATACTGAACGGCATTCCCGGGTAAGGGAACCTCCTCACCGCTGGCGGCGAAGCTATTGGCATACTTGGGGAAGAGCACCGGACTCTCAGGGACCGCCATGCCCGATTCAGCCGCGTGGCGCCTGTAGTTAAGACCAACACAGATGATCTTGCCAGTGCGCGGCACACAGAGGCCATACTGGAGGGACTCTTCAGCCAGCAGCCACGTCCCCGGCTGCTCCTGAGCCTCTACTACCTTGAGCAGATGGCGCAAGGCCGCAAGGCCTCGCTCGCCTGTGGCAAATACCTCCTCAATGGTATCTGGCACAAATTCCGTCGAGTGCGCAAACAGCTGCTCGCGCGCGACCACGACATCCACAACGCCTCGTGTGGTCTGGATACCCAAACGTGGCCCGGCGGGCGATTGAAAAGTAAGCAAACGCATATAAAATATCCTCCTTATAGTCGCTTGTTCAAACCGTACCATGCGCCACAGCTTACTGTCAAATTCGGGCACCATTCTTCTTTACCCTTTGAGAGGTGGTATTGCAAGAGTATGTTCCAGGAGGTGCTGCAAATGGTGGACCAGAAAGTCTTGATCGCAGGCCATATTCAGCGTGGTCGCGCTCACGATAAAGGGAGGATATTGAGAGCAGTTTTTTGTGAGCAGCACAACCGGAATCCCTTGCTTAGGCAGTAATGAGTGGATATGGTCAATAAAGCTTGCACCATCTATGCCCTGTAGCTGCTCATCTACCAGTACGAGATGAGGTTGGACCGCCGCCAGAATTTTGAGGGCCTGGAGGACATTGATCGCAAAGATCACCTGGTAGGGAGTTGCCTCTTTAATGGCTTGCGACAGTCCAAAGCCAGAGTTAATATCGGATGCTACCAGGAGGACTCTTTTCTGGGATACCTGCCTCGACATAGTTCGCATCACTCTCCTCCTCTCATGATCTCTTGCATACATGGGCCCTCTCTGCGTCTTCTAGCAATTCAAGTCCAGTTCAAGCCCAAAGGCGCTGCTGCTGCCTAGGACGAAGACTCTGCCTCTTTGGCTTGATTGCGCTTGCTTCCAATTGGGAACGGACAGGCGGTGTAGGCTGGAGGCTGGGAATAACCTCTCGCCCCAATAACTGGATCGATTTGAGGGCATCTTCATACTCTATACCCGCAGCATGCACCTGGCACATGATCTCCTCAAACGAGAGCTGTTCCTGGCAGGCTTGTAGTTGTAGAGCCACCTGCTCTGGAGTACCAAGGATGACATTTAAGCGCTGCAAAATATCTTGATACTCCCTGGTATCTGTCCGTCCATCCCAGGTAATACCACAGTCATACTGTGCATAGCGCGCAATCGCCTTACGCGTCTGGAACTGAGCCTCCTCAAGCGTTTCAGCCACAAAGACAAAGCGCAATACCGAGACATGTCCCCGCTTGCCAGCAAGCGCCTGGCGATAGTCAGTAATCAATTGCCTATGCTGCTCGAACTGGCCGCCCCTGGGCACAAGCAAGCCATATCCTTGCTGGCCCGCAATCCTGGAGGTCGAACCACTGGCCGCGAGCCAGAGAAGTTGTGAGGCGGCGCGACGCGATTGAGGCTGCAAGCTGACATCGCGATACTGATAATGACGCCCTTGAAAGTCAATACGCCTTTCATCAAAAGCCTGGCGCAAGATCTCCGCGATCTCAAGCATACGCGAAGTTTTCTCTTCCAGAGCAACACCAAATTGGGCGAACTCTTCACTCTTCCTCGCGCTCCCTGAACCAATTCCCAGGCGGAGGCGACCCCCAGAAAGCTCATCTAAGAGCGCCACATCCTCGGCCAGGCGCAAGGGATTATACAAAGATGCCTCCACAACCGCTGTCCCCAGTTCAATATGTTGCGTTAAACCGCTAAGATGGGCCAGGTACAGTAGCGGCGAGGGCATACGCCCATAGGCAGCAAAATGGTGCTCCGCCAGCCAGATGGCATCAAAACCCGACATATCCGCGGCAATCGCCTGAGCCTCGACCTCCTGATAGAGTGTCGTTGTCATCTGCTCAGGGTGGACATCAAAATTGTAGAAGAGGGAGAAGCGCATCCTTACTCCTTTCGCTTAGCCGTTACACCAGCAGGCAGAAACGCGACGCAACACGTCCTCGCCTATCTAAATATGATATTGTTGATCAATAAAATCAACATAAATATCATAACTAGTAATAGACGCATTTGTCAAGCTGCGAAAAACTGGTTGGGAAAGGTGATCCCAAAAAGCTGGGAGGCGTATACAAGGATAGAAGAAAGAGCAAATAGTATAAAAAAGATGATGAAAGCACCCATCACGCGCCTCTGAGAATGTTGTAAGCCAGGCTGGCTACTCCTCCTGAAACATCTGCTTATGGGCAGCGCTCATGTGTTTATGACAAAAGGCGGTTATCTGCGCTAACTTGCCAATAACGACCACGCTATCTCCCCTGGTGATGAGCAGGTGCTGTGTAGGAGTGCTCAATATAGACCCGTAGCGCTTAAGCGCTACCAGCACCACCCCCTGGTGCAACAGCGTATTCTGAGCATCTCGCATCGTCTGACCAATAATCTTTGCCGTTGGCGCAAGCTCCACCTCCTCAACCACCAGGTCTCCAGTCTCAGCTTGCATGATCGCTTCAAAGAGCTCGACCATGGCTGGCTCAAAGACCAGGTTAGCCATATAGTGACCGCTGATCGTGTAGGGTGAGAGCACGCGATTCGCCCCTGCTAGCTTGAGCTTGACCTTGGTTTCATCGCGATTGGCGCGCGCTACAATGAATAACTCACGCTTGAGATGGCGCGCCGAGAGGGTGATCGAAATATTGTGCGCATCATTATCGGTCGCCACCAGCACGGTCCGCGCATGCTCAATGCCTGCCTCGCGCAAGATATCATCCCGCGTCGCATCGCCCTGCAGAGCCAGGTAGCCGCATTGCAGACAGGTCTGAATATTCTGCTCATTCTCATCGACCACGATAAAGACCTTCTGCTCCTCCGTGAAATCCTCGGCTATCTGCGAACCAACGCGCCCAAAGCCACAGATGATACAATGGTTGCGTAAGGCCCCGATTTTTCTATCCATGAGATGCCTCCTGACCGCCTGATTAAAATGTCCCTCGATGATAAACTCCATGCCCGCGCCAAAGGTATAGAGGAGCGAGCCGACGCCAAAGACGACAACAAATAAGGTAAAAATGCGACCGGCCTCGGTATCTGGATGTGAGCTACTACCTATCGTGGCCATCATATCCACAGTGGTATAGAGGGCATCGAAGAAGGAGAGCTGCTCAATCTCCATGTAGCCAACCGTGCCCACGATAAGCACGGTCAGCACCAGCACAATCGCGATTTGCAAGTGCCTAAAGGATGGCACCTGCGAAAAACCACGCGAGCTGTGTGTAGGCGCATGTAACGAGCGTTTACGGATCATTGAATAGCACCAATCACTCAATCAGGAATGACAAAGATTCGGCTTGTGTTCTATAATCTAGAGAATTGCAGAGAAATGGATAAAGGAACTTATGGGAGAATGAATCGACAATTCTATCATACACACACCGTTCGCTATGATGAATGTGATAACTATGGCTATCTCACTCCAGCGGCATTCTTACGCTATATGCAAGAGATCGCTTCTCTAGATGCTGAGGACATACAACTGGGGGGAGAGGGCTACTGGATCGTAAAGAGAACCGTTATTTCCTTCGCGGCTCCGATCAAGATACATACCAAACTTGATTTAAAGACCTTTGGCATGGGCTTCACACGCATTACTGCACAACGCGGCTACGCGGCCTACCTGGCGGGCGAGCCACACGATACGCCTGTAGTTAGTGCGCGCACGCTCTGGGTCTATGTGGACAAGCGTGGGCGTCCTACGCGTATGCCCGAAGGTACAGCCGAAATATGGCTACCGGATGGTCCGCAACCTCAGCAGCCAGAGGCGCCACTATCCCCTTTTCCCGAAAGCGAGCCACACCGCTCTGAGGCTACAGTACGCTTCTCCGATACTGATTTAATGCAGCACATGAACAACGCAGCCTATGTTGAGGCATTGGATAATGCTGCCTGGGAGGCCTATGCGCAGGCTGGCATTACGCCCGACAAGGCCATGCCCCAGATCCGCTCCTACGACATCGAGTATGCCGAAAGCATTCGTTTTGGCGAGCAATTCGCAATCCAGAGCTGGTTCGACCCCTGGCCTACGGCTGGAGAGGAGTTCAGCCGCCTGCAACGCATCACGCGTAATGGAACAATAGCGGTACGTGCGCACTCCCGCTGGCTCTGGCACACACAAGAACTCTAGAGCGACAAAATATACATAAACCTAATTTTTGCCATCTACCGCAAAGTAGTCATTACATTTATTTGCGGTAGATACCGGTCTGGGAGCCGTCTCGCGTGGTGGTGCCACCTATGGATTGAAAATCCGCTCTACCCCGCGTGCTCTTTCAGCCAGGCAATCAGGTCGGCATCCAGGCGGGAGCGGTCATGCTCAAACTGGCTATCATGGTGGTAGCCGGGATAGTCTTTCCAGGTCTTATCGTGACTGGCCAGGTGCTCATAGAGCTTCCGGTTGGTCCCAATAGAGACAGCGGCATCATCTTCGGCCTGTAAGACAAGCGCGGGAATTGTGACCTGCCTGGCCCGGGCGAGCGCCGCGAGACGCATCTGCAAGACCTGGACGAGCATGGCCGCCGTCTGGCGCTTCCCCCAGTAACTATCCGCCTCAAGCATTTGTATAGCCTCAGGATTAATCGTCATTGACTTCGCGCCATCACCAACTGTCCAGTAGCGCTGGGACCCCAGGAGACCTCCCATGAGGATTTGCAGCACAGTTAACGAGGGAACCTTTGCCGTGTCCTGAATCCAGGAGTTGAGCAGGATCACTCCGGCCAGATCCTCGCCGTGTCGAGCCGCGACATAAGTGGCAAAGAGGCCACCCATGCTATGTCCCAGGAGATATATAGCCGCCTCTGGGTGACGCTTGCGTATTTCGGCGAGCATAAATACAACATCATCTATATATGTGCGATAGCGATCAATATGACCAGCCATTCCACCCGAGCGGCCAAAACCGCGATGATCCATGGCATAGACCGTAATGCCCTGCTCAGCCAGGACATTGCCCAGGTCAATATACCATCCACTATGTCCGCCGAGTCCATGCAGGATCAAGAGCACGCGCGTGGCATGTTCATTGACCCAACCACGCACAAAATGCGGGCAACCGTCCGCCGTGAGCAGTGTCTCGGCAGTCGCACGCACGTCAGGGATCTCTCGCATGACGCCCCAATCACCCGGCGCCTCTGGCTGAAAAGACATATTCAGACCTCCTCAAAGCAGTACGAGCATCCCGGGCGCACGCTCCTGGTATTATATTTGACCAATCAAGCGAGCCAGGCGCTCTCGTTCATCTTTGGCATTTGCCACAACGATGGGCATAACTAGCAATTCATCCAGGCCGGATGCCAGTAGCTTCTTGAAGTGCTCCGCAATCGCGGCGTCATCCCCTGTGACCACCAGGTTCTCAAGCAGCGCGTCACTCAGCTCGCCCTCGGGTGAAACGGGGAAGCCCGCCTCGGCAAACATGCTGACGTAGAAAGGCAGATGCCCATAATGCCCCAATTGCTTGCGCGCCGCCACGTTCACCGCCTGCCGATCCTGGCTGAGGGCCACCGGAATATGCGCCACCAGGGGTGGGACCGGGCGTCCAGCCTTCGCAGCTCCGGCTCGTAGCGCTGGCAAGGCCTTCTCAAGCAGGTAGGGAACCGGACAAACCCAGGAGAGCGCGCCATCGGTCAACTCACCCGCCAGGCGAAAAGCCCCTTCGCGCAAGGCAGATATCAGAATCGGCGTCTGCGGCACGCGTGGAAGTGTGCCTTTGACCGTAAAGAAGCGCCCCTGATGCTCAACTTTACCATCCCAGAGCGCCGCACGCAAGATAGTCACATACTCACGCAGGTGCTCCTGCGGGCTATGCATAGGGATACCATAGCCACCCTCAATAATCGGACGATGGCTTGGACCCACACCCAGGCGCAAACGCTCTGGAGCGATGTCACTTAAGGCCAGGGCTTGCTGCGCCAAAGCCAGGGGATGACGTGGATACGTGGGTACAATAGACGTTCCCATGCGAATACTCTGCGTCTGCACCGCAGCGGCTGCGAAGATGGTTAGCGTATCGGGAGACAGTCCCCCTTGCGTCATCCATACCTGGCGCACTCCAGCCTTTTCAGCCGCCACAATCGCGGCAATAGCCTCAGACGAGGTGGCGCCAAATATCGCCAGCCCTACGCGCTCACGGGTGGTTTTCTCTTGTGCTGACATCTCATGTATTTCCTTTCAAGCCTTGTAATCGAGAGTGAATGTGTTGTAATACTGGTAACAATCATACCAATACCCTTATTCTACTAGATTGGATGGTATACCTTGGCCTTTAGCTTTCTTCACCACCTGGAATGTCCGCGCTGTCACGCAAGCTATGATCCAGATACTCAGGCGCATCTCTGTACCTGTGGCTCACCCTTGCTCGTACGCTATGACCTGGAGGCTGCAAGCAAGCAGCTCGAAAAGCAAGAGTTACAGAGGCGTGAGCCCTCGCTCTGGCGCTATCACGAGCTGCTGCCAGTGCGCTCGCCAGAGAATGTCGTCACCCTGGGCGAAGGCATGACGCCACTTATTCCCCTCAAGCGCCTGGGGGCGCAGCTGGAGATGCCTAATCTCTATGTAAAAGATGAGGGCGTGATTCCTACGGGCAGCTTTAAGGCGCGCGGCGCCGCCGTGGGCGTGTCACGTGCCAAAGAGCTGGGCGTTAAAACCCTGGCCATGCCGACCAATGGCAATGCCGGAGGCGCCTGGGCGACCTATGCCGCGAGAGCGGGCATCGAGGCCGTGATCGTCATGCCCGAGGGAGCACCAACCATTACGCGCAACGAATGCGCCATCAATGGCGCGAGGCTCTTCCTGGTCAATGGCCTGATCAATGACGCGGGAGCCATCGTCGGGCGTGGCGTCAAGGCCCATGGCTGGTACGAGGCCTCGACCCTCAAGGAACCATACCGCATCGAGGGCAAGAAGACGATGGGCTATGAACTCGCGGAACAGTTCGCCTGGGATGTCCCCGATGTCATTCTCTACCCCACCGGTGGCGGCGTAGGCATCATCGGTATTTACAAGGCTCTGCGCGAGCTACAGCAGATGGGCTGGATTGGTGAACGCCTGCCACGGCTGGTCGCGGTCCAGGCCGCCGGCTGCGCCCCCATTGTCCAGGCCTGGCAGGAGGGCAAGCCTGACTCTCAGCTCTGGCCCAACTCGCGCACCATTGCCTTTGGCATCAACGTCCCCAAGGCCCTGGGCGATTTTCTCGTACTCGAAGCGGTCCGCAACACCGATGGTTGCGCCATCGCCATCAGCGATGAAGAGTTACTCCAGGCTCAATCCAGGCTGGCCGCCACGGAGGGTCTCTTCGTCTGCCCCGAGGGTGCTGCCACCCTCGCCGCTGCGGAACAACTACGCGCCAGTGGCTGGATCAAAGCAGACGAGCGTGTAGTTCTGCTCAACACGGGCACCGGCCTCAAATATCCCGATACGGTCCAGGTAGAGGTCCCACTACTCCAGCCGCAGGATGAACTGCCAGTGGCTTAAGAATAAAGTGCAGCAAAAAGGGTGTGGGTGGAAAACTGAGCTTCGCTCAGTTTTCCACCCACACCCTTTTTGCTGCACTTTAACAATTGACAAGCAAGAATCCTATACGGTATAGTTAATAAGGATATTATTAGTATCTTGATAAACTAAGTCAACATATTTGCGGGTAGCGGCATAAGAGCATGAGCGCAAAGGGGCGACTTGCAGGCTTCCATAGAGGGAACGGAGTGTTGATTTGGTCATAACGATGACAGGCTATCCTGATAGGCATATAGGTAAACGGAGTTCCTGCATGAAGCTATTGCTCAGTTGTATTTCCACGCAACACTCGACGCTCAAACAACACTGGACCCAGACACGCGAGGAGACCTCCTGCCCGCTGACCGTCCTTGGAAGCAAACAGAAGCCTGGGGGTGATCTCGGCGGCCTGGTCTGCCTTATCGATGACCTGGGGGCCACACAGAAGGTGCTCAACCTGAGCATGGCGGCGGGACTGGCACCATTCGAGAAGGATGTCCTGGTCACCACCTTTGATAGCATCCACCGGGTTGATACGCAACTGCAAACCCTTCAGAACGACTTTATTAGCTCTCCACTCTTTAATGCCCTGCACTCTGTCTCACGCACCCGTCGCGGCTATCTCGTCGCCAGCACAGGCATTGATCTCCTGGTCGAGTTCAGCCCTACGGGCGAGGTACTCTGGACCTGGTGGGCCACCGACCATGGCTTTAGCCACACTCCCACAGGCGAGCTCCGTGAGCTTGATAAAGAGGCCGATCACCGCATCATCAAATATGGCACGCTCCAGCAGACCACCCATGTGAACTCCGTGGCTGAGCTACCCGATGGACGCATCCTGGCGACCCTCTTCCACCAGGGTACGGTTATCGCCATTGATCGCGAAAGCGGGAAGTGGGAGACCATCCTTGAAGGACTGGACCATCCCCACTCAGTACGCATCCTGGATGAGGAGCATTTTACCGTCGCCGACACCGTCCACGGCAGAGCCTTGCTCGTACGCCTCAATTCCTCCGGTCACGGCACCACGATTGAGGAAGAGGTGGATGCGGGCACAAGCTGGCTCCAGGATTGCAGCTATAATGCGCAGCATAACGCCTGGGTGCTTGTCGATGGCAAGCATACGCGCATCCTCCTGAAACGTGGGCGCAAGCATGGCGAGGTCGCGCAGCAGAACATTGCTCAATTCGACCTCAATCCCGAGTGGCGTCTCTACGAAGCCTACGCCTTCTAGGCACAAGTGACGCGTATTTTTATTCAACACAATGCACATTTTTCCGAGTTGTTGGTGTGGTGGATGCTGGCAGCCGCAGGCTGCCAGCATCCACCACACCAACAACTCAGGCGAGCGCCGCAGGCGCGAGAAGTAAGGAAGAGAGTCAAGCATGGCAAATACAGGATTTACGATCTGGTTTACAGGCCTCTCCGGGGCCGGGAAAAGCACCCTCTCCGATGCCCTTGAGAAGCGCCTGCGACAGCATGGACGCAATGTTGAGATTCTTGATGGCGACATCGTACGTACCCACCTGAGCAAGGGCCTGGGTTTTAGCCGCGAGGACCGCGATACCAATATCAAACGCATCGCCTTCGTCTGTGGCCTGCTCACACGCAATGGCGTAGTGTGCATCTCCGCCGCCATCTCGCCTTATCGCGAGGCTCGCGAGTGGGCGCGTCAGGAGATCGGCAACTTTGCCGAAATCTACGTGAAATGCCCCATCGAGGTCTGTCGCGACCGCGATGTCAAGGGTCTCTACAAACTGGTGGACGAGGGCAAGATCAAGAACTTTACCGGCGTGGATGATCCCTATGAGGAGCCAGAGCATCCTGAATTGATCATCGAGACCAATGCCGAGACTATCGAGGAGAGCGTGCAGCGCATCCTGCACAAACTCGTGGAGCTAGAGTACCTGGATGCCAGCTATCTCGAAACACCAATTTCAACCCTGTAGAAGCCAAGCTGGCTTGGCCTTAGTCCGAGCAAGCTCTGACCCTACGACATCGCACCCATAGAATTCTTATTTACAGTAAAGGCAGGATAGATACTCATGACAGACGGCTTGATTGCTCCTCATGGCGGCACATTGATCATCAACCTTGCCAGCCAGGCCGAACAACAAGAGCTTCGTGAACGTGCCCAGGCGCTTCCTCACATCGTCATCGGCTCGCGGCAGCTCGCGGACCTGGAACAACTGGCAAATGGTGCCTATAGCCCCTTGAAGGGTTTTCTCAACCGCGCGGATTATGAGAGCGTCGTAAACACGATGCACCTCAGCAATGGTCTCCCCTGGTCTGTACCCGTGACCCTGGCAGTCTCAAGTGAGCAGGCTGAAAAGCTCCGGGAGGGTTCCGAGGTCGCGCTCGTGAATCAGGCAGGCGAATTACAGGCTGTACTGACGCTGGAAGAGAAGTATACCTATGATAAGCGGCATGAGGCACGCCAGGTCTACCGCACCGAGGAAGAGGCCCATCCAGGCGTCAAGGTTGTGTATCAGCAGGAAGATGTCCTGCTTGGTGGCCCCGTACGCATCGTGTCCTTGCAGCAGCAGAACTTCGCACAGTATCGCTACACACCCACGCAATCGCGCCAGCTCTTCGCCGAGCGCGGCTGGAAACGCGTTGTAGGCTTCCAGACTCGCAATCCAGTGCATCGCGCGCATGAGTATATCCAGAAGTGCGCCCTGGAAACCGTGGATGGCCTCTATCTGCATCCCCTTGTTGGTGATACTAAGAGCGATGATATTCCCGCCGCTGTACGTATGCGCTGCTACGAGGTGCTGCTGGAGAACTACTATCCGGCGAATCGTGTCCTTCTGGGCGTGCTCCCGGCCTCGATGCGCTATGCCGGCCCACGCGAGGCTATCTTCCACGCCTTAATGCGTAAGAATTATGGCTGCTCACACTTTATCGTGGGCCGCGATCATGCGGGCGTCGGCAACTACTACGGCACCTATGACGCGCAGAAGATTTTTGCCGAATTTGATCCCGCCCTGCTCGGCATTACACCCATTTTCTTTGAAAATGCCTTCTTCTGTCGCGAGTGCCAGTCCATGGCCTCACAGAAGACCTGTCCGCATGGCGCGGAACAGCATGTGGCCTTGAGCGGAACAAAGGTACGCCAGTTGCTGCGTGAGGGGACGCTCCCACCACGCGAGTTCTCGCGTCCAGAGGTCGCCCGCATTCTTATCGAGGCCATGCGCGAACCCGTGGCATAAAGACGCGCCATATATTTGCTCTGTGACAAATACAACGGCGTATGCGAAGCAAGCTTTCACCTAAACGAGTTCTCTTTACTCTATTAAGATCTTATTCCGAAACCCAACGTCACTTACGTGACTAGCGCTTCGCGCTCAGAGTTTTCGGATAAGAAGTAACTTTTTTCGAGGAGTAATCAAAGGAATGAAACAGAAGCTCCCACACAGTTGGAGTATCCTGGCCCTGTTTGCTTTGCTCGCCGTTGCTCTGCTTGGATGTGCTGGGCAGGACGCGAATGCCAGCAGCAATGGCAAGGTCACGGTCCACCTGGGGTATTTCCCTAATATCACCCACGCGGTCGCAGTCGTCGGCGTACAGCAAGGGGCATTCGCCAAAGCCCTTGGATCAAATGTTACCCTGCAAACCACGACCTTTAACGCGGGACCCGCGCTCATTGAGGCCCTCTTCGCCAAGAGCATCGATATCGGCTATGTCGGTCCCAACCCGGCCATCAATGGTTATATCAAGAGCCAGGGTTCAGCGCTACGCATCATTGCCGGGGCCGCCAGCGGTGGCGCCTCTTTCGTGGTACAACCAAATATCAAGACGCCCGCTGACCTGGCTAATAAGAAGCTGGCTACGCCTCAGCTCGGCAATACTCAGGACGTTGCGCTGCGCAACTACCTCCAGAATCATGGTCTGCAAAGCACCGATAAGGGTGGCAATGTCCAGGTTATCCCAACCGATAACGCCAATATTCTCTCTCTGTTCAAACAGGGCAAAATCGATGGCGCCTGGGTGCCTGAGCCTTATGCCACCCGCCTGGTGGTTGAGGGCAAGGGCAAGGTTCTTGTCGATGAGCGCACCCTCTGGCCCGAGGGACAGTTTGTGACGACCAATGTTGTCGTACGCAAAGCCTTCTATGATCAGCATCCCGACCTGGTCAAGAAGTTCCTGGAGGCCCATGTCGATACCGTTGGCTATATTCAGAGCCATCCCGATGACGCCAAGAAGATCATCAACGGCGAGCTCAAGCGCCTCTCAGGCAAAGCACTCCCACAAAATGAACTCGATCAGGCCTTTGCCAACCTGAGCATCACCTATGATCCACTGCCCAGTGCCCTGTACAAGGCCGCTGACCAGGCCTTCGCGCTCGGCTTCCTGGGCAAGAGCAAGCCCGATCTGAAGAACCTGTATCAGCTCAGCGATCTCAACGCGGTCCTCTCTGCCAAAGGGAAACCGGCCATCTCTACCCCATAATTTCGGGTAGTAGGTGTGATGGATGCTGGCAGCCGCAGGCTGCCAGCATCCATCACACCTACTACCCCCGGCGAGCGCCGCAGGCGCGAGCCGTTATGCCAAAGGTGTGTGCAAGCTATAGCAGGAGGAAGAGAGATGATGCTTCGGCGCTCGCCAGTTATTGAGTTACCGTCCCAGCTCCAGAGTGTATCTGTAGAGCCTAATGGGATCCCTTTGAAAATAGAGCAGGTTAGCAAAACCTACGCTGGGCGAACACAGGCCGTCGAGGCATTGCGCCCGGTCAACCTGGAGATTGAGGCGGGCGAGTTTGTCTGCTTTGTTGGTCCTAGTGGCTGCGGTAAATCGACCCTGCTCAGCATTATCGCGGGCCTGGAGAGCGCCAGTAATGGTACGGTCTGGGCTAGCAATAAGCCTGTGCAGGGACCGGGTACCGATCGCGTGCTGCTCTTTCAGGAGGCGGCGCTCTTCCCCTGGCTCGATGTACGCGGCAACGTCGAGTTCGGTCTGCGCCAGGCTGGTCTTCCCGCGAAGAAACGGGCCTTGCTCACACAGAAGTTCATCGACATGGTTCACCTGACCGGATTCGAGAAGAGCTACATTCATCATCTCTCGGGTGGCATGCGCCAGCGTGTGGCTATCGCACGCGCCCTGGCCATCAATCCGGCTGTACTCCTGATGGACGAACCCTTTGGCGCCCTGGATGCCCTGACGCGCGACCGCATGTATGCTGAACTCGAAAGCATCTGGTCGGCAACACAAAAAACGATTGTCTTTGTCACCCATAATGTGCATGAAGCGGTGGCCCTGGGCGACCGCGTAGTTGTCTTCTCACCCCGGCCCGGCACGATTGTGCGTGACTTCCGCATTGATCTCCCCCGGCCCCGCTCGCTGGAAGATCATCGCCTGGTAGACCAGGCCGCCGAGATCCTGGCGGTTCTGAAGGATGCTATGGGAGAACAAGAGGTGGTACACAATGGCTAAGGCGACCGCTCAACTTTCGACACCGCAAACAGCGACACGCCCAGCATACGCAGCAATTGGTCCCTGGCTGCGCCGCCTCGTGTTCTACGCACTTTTACTCCTGGCCTGGCACATCATTGCTATCCTAAACATCTGGCCCTCCTATGCCCTACCGGGTCCACTGGCTGTGTTCGCCTCCCTGGTGGATGGCATCAGTAGTGGCCAGTATATCCAGGGTGCGCTGGTAAGTGTGCAAAGATTGGCGATTGGATACGCGATCTCGCTCGTACTAGGGGTAGCGCTAGGCGCGCTCATCGGGCGCTTCCGCCTTCTGGAGGAGACCGTGGGTTCGTTGATCCTAGGCCTGCAAGCCCTGCCCAGTGTGTGCTGGCTCCCGCTGGCCATACTCTGGTTTGGCCTCACGGAACAGGCGATCACCTTTGTCGTCGTGATGGGCGCCCTCTTCTCGATTACACTTGGCGTCGTCAATGGCATCAAGAATACGCCCCCGCTGTATGTCAGGGCGGCGCGCACGCTCGGCACGCGCGGTATGCGTCTGGCCACGCAGGTCATTCTTCCGGCCGCGCTACCCTCTATTATAGAGGGGCTGAAACAGGGCTGGACCTTCGCCTGGCGCTCACTGATGGCTGCTGAACTGATCTACGTCTCGCTGAGCCTGGGCAACCTGCTCAACAACGGGCGCGATCTCTCTGACGCCTCTCAGGTCATGGCCGTAATGCTCATTATTATCGCCATCGGCGTGGCAATTGATACGCTAATCTTCGCCAATATCGAACGCGGGATACGCGAACGCCGTGGACTCCAGGGTTAAATACAGCTTTTTATAAGCATGAGAAAGGCATTACACCTCTATGCGCGTGGTTTTGACGATTGCTCGCTCCATTCGCGACGTATACATCCTCATCGGCGTATTCGCCACGTTTCTGATCGCGCTGGCCTTGCACTTCGCAGCGACCTGGAGTACAAACGTGGCGCAAACCTGGATCGCGCAACCTGGACATTTGATCGCAGTCCTCATCTTCATCGATGGCCTCTTTGTCTGCTGGCAATTTACCGAGAGCATCGCCCAGGACCGCCGCGATACCCGAGGCTGGCATCGCTGGGCTACGATTGTCCTGGTCACAGGCGTGCTGCTGGCGGTGATCGGCGTCGCGCTAGCTCTCTATGCCACACCAATCACCTGGAACACACTACTCTTTCTCATGGCCGCTTCGCGCCTGCTCTTCATCCTCATTCCCTTTCTCCTGCTGGCCGCCCAGCAGACTCTAGAGGGACGCCTATCAGCAAATAAGCACACAATCTAATGTATAAAGCCTGAGGAGCGCCTGAAGCCAAAGAGCAGGGAAGCGAGCGCAAATGACGCAGCAGTAATCGCCTGGCTTGGATGTGGGGACTATAGTGAATAGAGAGCAGTCAACTTACTACCTATCTGGAAATGTGTGTGATGAAGGCCTTCTTCCACATTTGCTATATACTTGGCGCACTCCTCAGCGCTCTCTTGCTGACAGGTTCCATTACTTCTCCCGCTTCACAGGCGTTAGCTCAGACGATACGCAGAGGGGCTGGCCTGACACCTGCTGAGCAGAACTCAGTCACGATTCTTGTCCTGGATATGTCCGGCTCGATGAGCGCGAGCGATCCCGCTGGCCTGCGCTGCTCGGCGGCCAATGCCTTTATCGATCTAAGTGGACCCGGCAACTATATCGGCGTTGTGGCCCTCGATGGCAATGGCACGACCGGCGGACCACATAATTTTCCCCTGGCTCAAAGCTGGGCCAACCCCGGCGAGATGGCAACGCCCTTGCAGCATCAGGCGCTGCAAAAGACCATCACTGAGCAATCGCATCACTGCCAGCCCGATAGCACTACACCGACCTATGATGCGCTACACAGAGCGCTTCAGATGCTTCAGCAGGCTACTCAGGACCAGCCGCGCCCAGGCTCGGTCGTGCTCTTAACCGATGGCAATCCCGATCCAGGCACGAATGACCAGGTGAATGCCATTCAGAGCGAGCTTCTCCCACAGTTTAAGCAGCACAATTGGAGCATCGATACCATCGCGCTGGGCAATAACGCGCCTATCCAGGCCGGAACGCCCTACCACTCATTCCACGAGTTTCTCAGCGGCCTCGCCAATGCGACCTCGGGCAAGTTCTATGACGATGCCAACGGGGTTATCCAGGGCCAGCCCTCGCCCCTGAATATCGCGCCTTTCTTTGTGGATATCTTCGCCCGCCATAATCACCGGACGGTCGGCGATGATATCGGGCTAACCCAACCCAATGGCAGCGTCAGCCGCGCCTTCAATGTGACCAGCTATACCGATAACCTGGACGTAGTCGTCATTAAGGATCAGCCAGGTACTACAGTCGTGCTCCAGGATCCGCAGGGACATAACATCAGCGCACAACCGGGCGTCTTTGTCTCTAACGCTGACCCCTACTATGTCATCTACTCAATTGACCGCCCCCAGCAGGGAGACTGGAACCTGGCCGTGACTGGCTCGGGACGCTTCCTGATGAAAAGCTTAAAGGCCTCGTCGCTGGCACTCTCAGCCCTCGATATCTCACAGGCCAACCTGCAAAGCGGCGCACAATCAGCACTGGCCCTGGGCCAGCCCATCACGGTCAGCACTCACCTGACCTATCATGGCGAAGCAATCACCGATAATACCGTCTCGCTCACTGGTCATGTTGCCTATAATGGTGCTGGGGGCCAGTATAGTCAGGACTTCGCGCTCGATAGCAAGGCAACGCCTGGGACATATACGGGCACCATCTTTGTGCCTGAGAACGCCCCCTCAGGCTCCTACGATATCACGGTCAATAGCTATAGCGTCAGCCTCGCGCACACGCTCAGCAGTCAGTTGCGCTCGCTGCGCCTCGAACATTTTCCCGAGCCCAACCTGCTCTCCCCAGCGACGCAGCAACCGACCGATCAGGAGATTACAGTCCAAGTGGTTGAGTGGGACACGGCCCTACGCCTACTCTATGGTCTGCCATTCTCGCCCATAGCGTGGCTGAGCCAGTGGCCCCTCCAGGGAATTCCAGCTCAGCCCGCCGCCTCGATCGAGGGACAGACATTGCTACGCCAGCAAGCATATACTCACGCCCAGGTGCGGGCCGAGGCGATCCCGCCCAACGCGAAAGATCCAGTTCCCGTGCAGGTACAAAACCGCCAGGGTGGACGCTTTGCGCTAGCTCTGCCCAATGCACAAAGCGGACCTTACCGCCTGCTCTTCCATACGCGCGGGAGCTTCGCCGATAGCCATGGCGACTTCGGAACGATTCAGCGTGAGCTGCGCGTTGCCCTGGTCGCCCCCACCTGGCTTCAAACGCTGCGGGCCTGGTTGATTACCCTGCTCTATGGCTTGCTCTTGCTGCTCCTGGTGCTGCTCGTGCGCTATGCGCTCCTGCCTCATCCCTTCGGCGAGGTGCTGGTCAGCCAGGAGGGCGAGGCTGTAGGCAACATCCGCCTGCAACGTGCGCGTCGCGGACCTCTCCAGGCACTGCTACATCCCCAGCTCCTGCGCTCCCGTCAGGCTGGTCTCCCACCCGGCCTCCGCCTCCGCTTCAAACACGGTGGTGGTATCGAGGTGGCAAGGGATGCCTCTGCTGGCACCTCCTGGCACAAGAGCGATAGTGAGCCAGTCCAGCCAGCCTTCCAGGAGCTACACGAGCTACACTATCGCCCACCCGAAGAAGATCCAGGCGAGGCGATGGCTACCTATCATATCCAAGCCCGTCACACTCCCGACACAGAGGAAATTGATAAGCTATACGAAGAATCAGGTCGGCCCGACACCTCCTCTTCCAGGTCCAACCGGCACCAGAAGAGGCGCAAAGCCGCGCACATAGACAACTCTGAAGATGACATCTTTTAGAATCTGCGACTAGAAAGAGACCTGTATGGCCAGCATGCATGAAGATGAGATCCGTTTAGAGTCTGAACTTCCGGCGACGGTCGCGGCATCACGCGTCCTGACACCTAACCTGGTGGTGCTTCTTGGGAGCACCTCGGCCCTGGCCGGTCTCGAATTGATGCGGCATATGCGAGTCCTCAAGCCAGGCGATCAGCAGCGCGTGGCCCTGGTCTATATCGATACCGACGATCCTCCGCCCCCCCTGGTCGAGTTTCGCCACCAGCACAACAATGTCTTCCTGGAGTTTCCCCTGCGCATCTCGGTCCCTATTGGCATCTCCAGCGCCACGCGCATCGATGCCAGTGACCAGCATACCTTTATCCAGCAGCGCGTACCACAATATTTTACCAATG
Organism: Ktedonobacter sp. SOSP1-52; assembly: GCF_016587395.1. Classification (NCBI taxonomy): domain Bacteria; kingdom Bacillati; phylum Chloroflexota; class Ktedonobacteria; order Ktedonobacterales; family Ktedonobacteraceae; genus Ktedonobacter; species Ktedonobacter sp. SOSP1-52. The sequence continues at coordinate 160,446 of NZ_BNJH01000005.1, read as the reverse complement.
GCGCAGGCGGCATCCGCAACAACGGTCATGTCGCGGCCTGCTTCAATTATCAATATATTCATGAGGTGCTGGAGCACGCCCTGGTAGCTGTGGCACGCCTGGGCAGCGAGCAGAATATCTCTAAGACTGTGGGCGTGCAGGCCAATATTGTCGCCTTCCTCGGCGGCGGCACCGGTAGCGGCATCCTGGTAGATATCGCCGTCATGATTCGCGAAATTCTGACGCACCACCAGTATAAACAGCGCATCAATGTCTTCTGTATGCTTCCCGAGGCCATAAATGGCGCGACCGCCAACGATCTGCGCTGGCGCAAGAGCAATGCCACCGCCTGCCTGCTAGAGGTACTGGCCTATAGTCGCGCCGCCGCCACATCTCCCACGGGCGAGTATCAGAAATATATGCGCAACCGCATGCACCGCCTGACCAACGACCCCATCGCTAACGAGATCTACCTGATCGGCAATGCCTCTATGAACGACAGCATCGATACAGCGCGCATAGTCGGCATGGATCTCTTTCAACGTACAACGAACGCGGCTGGAGTTGGCTTCCTGGAGCATTCAAAGTGGCTGGATCGTCGCACCCTTGGCTCGACGGATGACCGTGGCCTGCCCACACTCTTTGGCACGACCTGTCCGTTTGAGGTACGCTTCCCTGCCCCCGAGACAGCTCAAGCCTTCGCCCAGGTCTCGGCCTCCTACCTGCTTCCCCTCCTCGCCAGTTATCAACCTGCCACAAGAGAGACGAGCGAGAACGAGCGGCGGGCCTGGAGCAAGGAATGGAATAGCGTAGGGCGCATCGAGGCCGACGAGAGTAATCCCTTCGCAGTGCGCCTGGGCGTCTTCCGCAGCAGCGATTTCGAGGAGGCCTCGCAGGCCCATCTCGATCTCCTCTGGGCTAAACTAGAGCGCTTCGAGCTCAATACCGAGGCGCGTATGCAAGAGGTCATTGACTTGAAGGCTCGTGAAGAGCATCGACATATTGAAGGCGTCAGCACCTTTGAGGAGAATGATACGGGTCAGACAAGCCTTTTTAACCGGCGCGTGCAGCATCTGCGTTCTCTCCAGCAGGAGTATCGCTTTATGCTTGAGCGCTTGCAGGAGGGAGAGCCACCCAGGGTCCCCATGCGCCCCTATGAGCTTGAAGAACGACTTGTGCACCAGCCCCACCTGCCTGGTGCCCTGCGCCGCGTCACACGTGACTACGCCGGTGCCCTGGCCGAGGCATACAATGAGCGCCTGCGCCGCCACGCCCTGGCTACGCGCTACCACTTACTGGAACATCTCCTGCATGATCTCAATGAACGCGTGCGCGAGGCCCTCAATCAGTCGCTCTCCTGGTTTCAGAGCGCCAGCACCACCGAGCGGGCGCGTGAACTGCGCCTGAAGGGTCAGGCCAGCATGGCCTGGTATGGCAAGCTAGAAAACCCTCACCCTCACCAGCGCCATCTCTTCGACTTGAGCACGCTGCGTACACTCAATGATCACAACATCGCTGTGGAGCGCCTCTATCGCTGGTCCACGGCTGGAGACATGCCGCTGGAAGATGAGCAACAGGCCATTAACTACCAGGACTTCATCAAGCCCTGTACCGAGTTTCTTGCGCGCACGACCAGCGCCCCCGGCAGTAATACGCTCTCCATTGAGCGCTATATCGCCGCCCGGTTGGCGGACCGCGTGGTCGATTTCTTTCGCGAGTACTACACGAAACGCTTCGCGGATATGAATCTCTTTGAACTCCTCGATAAGGCTACGCCACCGGCGTATAACGGGCAGACGCGTGGCGAGCAGATCAGTGGCTACTTCATCGCGCACCTGGAGCACATCTATGGCCTGCTCTCTAGCCTCGTGACCTTTGAGGCCGAACTCTGGCCGGAGGGCCTCTCTACGCTGGATAGCTCGCTCTTTATGGGGCTGGCCTGGCGCGATGGCAGTCAGGAGGCCCTCTTCAAGCAGGCCCTACAACATATGAGCGCCTTCGCCAGTCATGGGCAGACCCCGCTGGTCAACGTCATGCATGATCCGCATCGTCTGCAAGTCAGCTATGGCCTGCACGCACTGAGCCTCAGCACGGTGCGCGACTTCTATCTCGAACACAATAGCGCCATGGAATGCTACCAGCATTTCCAGCGCGCCTGGGAGGAGAGCCATGGCACCGGTCTGATGCCGGTCCATAGCTCAGGTGAGGCTGAACGCCTGGTTACAGACAGGAACGCGCTCGGCTATGCTCTTCCCCTGCCCGAGATGGTCATCCGCCGCTCCTCGACTCCAGTGATACAGCCAACGTCGCAAACAAGCGATCAGAAGCCCGCTGAATCCTAAGAAAGGAGGGGGACCATGCGTGCACCTATTCATCTCCGTTTTCGCCCGGGGCTGGTCATCTTCGTCGATGAGACGGGGCAGCATATTTGCGCACAGTTCATGTCGCTCCTCCAGCGGACAAAGCCGGACAGTGTTCTCTGCCAGGGTATGGCCCTGCTTCAGCTCGACACACAGAAACGCATGGCAACCCGACTCCCCCTGACCCGCCCACTTGAGCAGGCGCAAATATCCACAGCAGAGGCAAGACCTTTTGAACTCCTGGTCACACACACCTTGCAAGAGATCCAATCCAACCGGCTCATCACGGGAATTACACGCGCGGGCTATCCTGTACCTGATCCTCGCGCACAAATTTATATCATTGGAGATCCCACACGCAGCTCTCTCGCCCAGGTTCAGCAAGCCCTACAGGCTCAACTACAACGCAACAATAATCATTCGTTCATCTGCTCTATGCTCCGCACCCAGCAGAGTAACCAGTTGGAAGCACCTCTGAAGCTTGTGCTCCCAGCTCACTTCTGCTACCTCTATCAAGGGAACTCGATCCAGCCACAGCAGGCCTTTCTCTCGGAGGACGAGACCTGCTATGCCATCGCGGAGGCGCTCTTTACCCTGCTACTCACCAGTATCACGACCGAACCCTTCTTCATGGAAATGATTCGTGGTGGCACCAGTCCGGCCACGCCAATTGTTGTGGGTAGCCTTAGCACCAGCCTGGTGCTCTCTCCCCGAGAGACCATTCAAGACTACTGTGCGTTACGCCTTGGTAGAGATCTCCTTGAGCAATGGCGGCGCTGTCTCCAGGAAATGCCTATCGCGACAAACAGGCGGGAGGAGCTACAGACCGGGGCGCGTGGCTTCGCCAAGACGCTTACCCACTGGCTGGAGGACAGTCACGAGCGTCCTCTAACCAATACCACACACGGCTTACATTGGAGCATGCATCCACACCAGCACCCAGAGCACCTCGCCCCCAGCCTGGATGGGCTACGCTCAACGCCTCCATCTCAGGTACCAAACTCTGAAGACGCTGCTCGGCTACACAGCCAGCTCTCAGAGCAAGCGCAGGCGCTCTTCGCCTGCTTCTGGCCCGAAGCAGTACAGCACGCCTTCACTCACCAGCCTGGAGCGGCTATGAACTGGAGCGAGCTGGTCGCGTGTCGCGCGAAGAAGGCTCCTGAGCGCTATAACGCATGGAATGCAAGCGCCACGCTCGCCTGGCAGGCCATGTCTACACTCATTAACATGTGGCTTCAGCAGATCATTGCAGAGACCGGCCAGGTTGATGAGACCGGGCTACATCTCGCCATGCTCTATATCGACGAGTTTGCCGCGCAAGTGGCACAACTCGAAAGGCGCTGCCTCGCCTGGCAGAGCGTCCATCAACGAGGCTATAACGAGACCATGCGCACATTTGCAGCACGCGCTGGCCTCCCTCAAGCCACACCTGGCGCACCCAAAGAGCCACCTCAGGCAGACAAGCAGCCTTCGCCAGGCCTGACCGCTGAAGAGGCAGAAATCGCTCAACGCCTGGGGGAGCGTCTCACTCGGCGTGAGATCCGAGTACCTTCTCCAGCGGCTCAGGCCCTGGTCGCACTCCCTTTTCTCATTGCCGTACTCATCACCCTGCCTCTCCTATATCCCATAAGCGTATTAGCAAACATCATAGCAAGCGTGAGCACAGCTACATTCCTCGCGCATGGCCTCTTTCATTATCAGCGTCAGCAGGCCGTGCGCGTTGCCCGATCCGACCTACTAGACTTCCATCGCCTGGCGTATATCCACCGCTGCGAGCTTCGCGAGGACGAACTGCGCACAAAGCTCTTGCGGGAGCTACAAGACAGAGTCCACGATCTACGCGAGCGTCTGCATAACCTGGCCCCATGCTTTGTAACTCTACGCGACCAGTTTAACGAGCAGGCCGAGCGCCTTCAGCAGGAGCTCTACAACAGCCCTGCTGGATCGCGCGACGTGCTTGTGGTCAATGGAGAGCTCTTGCAGCGTGGGCTGAGTAATATACTTGAGGAGATCGTCGAGCAGGTTAATAAGATGCGCACGCTCGCCCCCGTACAGCCCTGGCATCAGACCCTGCCAGCCATCCAGCAGCACTTCTTGCGCACGCTTACAGCGACAGGCCAGAGCCTGCCTACCAGCAACCAGGATAACCTGCGCCGCCAGCTCATAGCCTTCGCCCGGGAGATTATACAACCATACTGCTCCGGCGAGATGACGGAACTCGGTCCCGCTCTTACGAAGGATGATTCCTGGCGCGAAGCCTTCACACAGGCGCGTAAGCTACTCTACCAGCCGGGACCTGGCATGTCTGAGCAGAGCATGACCTTTGTGTGTGGGCGTGAAAGAGAGCTACAACGGAACGCGCTCCATATCCCTGACGACGCCTACCCTGTATACCTGTCCGAAGCACATCCCTGGCTCATTATCGCCACCTTTAGTCGCGGCAACTTGCTGGCAACGGAGGAAAGCTATGTACGAACCTACACCCACGCCCACCACGACAGCGACCCAGCCAGTTCAAACTCAGAGTGAAGAGCCGTCATCTGAGCCCTTGAGAGACATCATTCGCCAGTATGCCGGTTGGTACCCGCGCTGGTGGCTCCTGGCCGCGTTTCTCTGTACATTTGCCATTGTCGTGGGCATGCTGACCTGGGATGGCCTGCTCTGCCCCTCGGCCAGGATTAGCAGTAGTGACGCGCTCATCTGCCACGTGCCTGATGTACCCTATCTCTTCCAGATCGTGCTCATCTGGCTGCTCTTCGGTCTCCTCTGGCTCCTCACCTTCACCTTTGGCTTCAAACTCGCCGAACTGCCTACAGATCAGCCAGGCACATTTGGTAGAATCCTACGCGCCTGTACGGCCTTTGAGCCACTGTATCCCACGCTCCTGGCTCAAGGAGCTATCTCCTGGCTCCTCATTAACATCATGTGGTGGCGCGACAACTCACCGCCCATCCCCTTTGCCCTGCTGGCGATCAGCGTCTTCATCGCCCATTGTAGTCTCTTTCACCACAGCCCACCTGCGCGGCATCGCCTCTATCTCAGCACTTACGGCCTGCTCTGCCTGCTCCTCTTGCTTGCTGAGGTTCTCTTCAAGCGCAATTTTCAAGCCCACCTGGGAGATGAATGGCTGCTCCTGACCATCGAGATCCTGCTTGTATTCGTCGGCATTGGCGCCATCTTCTGGCACTCCCAGCCCACCAGGCCAGTCAGGCACCAGTTACCAGCCAGCATGAACGCCTCCATCTCGCCTCTCACCGTCCTGAGCAGCCTCTGGCCCTTTAACCACCTCTTCCCACCACAACGGTAATTGCTGGCCCCACATCTCGGCACACGCCCAAAGACTTCACTGGGAAATTTTGTCCGAACAAATTGCCACATAAGAACCTGGGAAGTCATCGTGTGTGATGACTTCCCAGGCCAGCCACCAGTAGCCGCGTACGCAAGTAGCGGACGTGCTACCGCTGGCTAGCTGTATATGCAGTGTTATTCTGCTCGATCTGGCGAATGTGGACGAGATCATGCTCGCCCCAATGCTCAAGCCACTTCTCGACGGTAAATTCGCCGTAGCCGGGATGGAAGCCTGTGCGCGCCCAATCTTCCTCGCTCAGGAAAGTCAGGATATTCAGGCTAGCCGCACGCTGAATAGCGAAGTCGTGCAACAACTCGCTCACAGCGTCGCGTGAGGTGTTGCGATGACTATGCCACTTCTTCTCATCATTATCAGCAAGCGTAGGATGTTCCTCTTTGACCATACGCTCCACACGCGTGCGCATGACAAACATCTCGTCGTCTACCAGGTGAGCCAGGATCTCGCGTGTGCTCCACTCCTCCGCGCCCAGGCGAAAGTCCAGCACCTCATCGCTTAAGCTCGCGGTCAATCCCGCCAGCGCCCCATGTGTCTGCTCCAAAGTAGCAATTAATTGAGCACGATTTGCATTCATATATGTTTATCCTCATCTCTCAAATATGCAAACTAACTATCCTTACTTTAACACACCTACAAGCCCAGGCGTTAGCAATGGCTTTCGATTGCATCCATCATTTTTTTTGATACTACAGAGAAATTCTGAGAAAATACAAAATTCAGTCAAATTTTGCGTTAAATCGCTTCCCTAAATCGCGACATAGAAGTAATAGACATGATAGACTACTTCGAGAGGGACGTACCGATGGAGAATATGGACGAAGCCATACACAATATAGAAACCATCCTCATAAGCGAGAGACCGCGCCTGCTGCGCCTCTGCACCCGCCTGGCTGGAGACGCACACGTGGCAGAGGACTTGGTACAGGAGACATTGCTAGAGGCCTGGAAACATCTAGAAGGCCTGCGCGAGCCAGAGAAGATTTCTGCATGGCTGTCAGGGATCGCGCGCAACGTCTACCTGCGCTGGGCCCGTCAGCAGGGACGCCAGCAGGAGCAAAGCCTTCAGCTAGAAACAGGGCCAGATGAGAGCCTGAATATCCTTGAAGAGACACTGGCCGATAACTTCGACATGGAGGTTGAGCTGGAGCGCAAAGAGTTGGCCGAGCTACTGGACCGCGCCATGGACCTGCTTTCACCCGAGACTCGCACCTCACTCCTTGAGCGCTATGTGCGCCAGTCATCGCTCTCCGAGGTCGCCAGCCTGATGGGAGTCAATATTCATACCGCCTCTATGCGCCTCAAGCGCGGGACCCTGGCCCTGCGCCGCGTCCTGACCGACGAGTTTAAACTGGAAACAGAAGCTTACGCTCCCAATGAGAGCGCGGAATGGACTCAGCTCGCGCTCTGGTGTCACCACTGCGGACAACACCGCCTGCTGGGAAAGCTCGACCCGGTACAGGGTGATCTCTACTTAAAGTGTCCCGGCTGCTGTCCACGTGTGAATGACTATGTCTCCTGGAATACCGGTATCAAGTTCCTGGAGGGCCTCAAAAGCTTTAAGCCCGCGCTCACACGCCTGGAAAAATGGTCCAGCAACCATTACCGCACCGCTCTACGAGAAGGCTCCGTCACCTGCACCAAATGCGGTCAACCCATTCCACTCAACTTTGGTATACCTGCCGATACGTCAAGCTGGGTACGCCAGCACAACAGCATCGTTATTGACCTGCGCTGTAATCACTGTGACTCTCGCTGCCATACCTGTATGGATACTCTGGCCTTCGACCTGCCAGAGGTCCAGGCCTTCCGCCGCCGCTATCCACGCATCCGCCTCCTGCCACCACGTCAGATTGAGGCCGAGGGTGCGCCCGCGCTCGTCGCCACCTGTGAAAGCATTACCAGTGCGGCCAAAATTGAGGTCGTCGCGACTCGCGAGCGTTTCGATGTGCTCAGCATCTATGGAGGTTAGGCAATGGAAGCAAACATGAAACAGGAAAAGAATCTTCAAGCTGAGCAGAACACAGAGCTACCAGAGAAACGCTCGCTGCCCATCTACGCGCTCTTCCTCGCCAATACGGTCTCCCTGATTGGCGATAGATTGATGTTTATCGCTATACCCTGGCTGGTCCTACAGACCACGGGCAGCGCGTCCAAAGCGGGCATTACGGCCTTCTTTGAGATGCTCGCGGTCGTGCTCTCATCCTTCTTCGGTAGCCAGCTTCTTGATAAGCTGGGATTCAAGCGCGTCAGCATCCTGGGGGACGTGGCCAGTGGCATCGCGGTCATGCTCATTCCCCTGTGTTATGAGACCATCGGCCTCAGCTTCTGGCAGTTGCAGGTCCTGGTCTTCCTGGCAGGCCTGCTTATGACGCCGGGCAGTTCGGCACGCTATGCCCTCCTACCAGACCTGATCAAGCTATCGCGGATGCCTGCCGAGCGGGCAAACTCGCTCTATGATGGGGTCAGCCGTGTCTCTGGCTTCTTTGGCGCGCCCCTGGCTGGCATACTGATCCTAGTTATTGGCACCAGCAACCTGCTCTGGGTGGATGGCGCGACCTTCTTCTTCTCGGCCCTCCTGCTCGCCTGGAGCATTCCAGCGAGCAAAGCAAAGCCACGTGAGCAGGGACAAGAGCAGGGCAACTATCTGCAAAATCTGAAAGAGGGGCTGACATTTCTACGCGGCACACCGGTCATGTTCGCCATCGCCATCACCATCATGATTACCAATATGCTCGACCAGGGAATGTCTGGCGTACTGCTGCCAAGCTATGGGCAGAAGATACTGGAAAGCCCGGTTGCGCTTGGCTGGCTGAGCGCGGCCTGGGGGGGGCGGCCTTCGCGGGAACCCTCCTCTTCGCCGCCATTGGTCATCGCCTCCCCAGGCGGCTCACCTTCGGCCTCTGCTTCTGCTTTTCGACGATCCTGCGTTTCTTCGCGCTCGCCCTGGGCCTGCCCCTGCCTATACTCATTGTCTCTTACGCCTTAGGCGGCGTGGCAATCGGTCCTATCAATCCCATCTTGAGCACCATGGAGCAGGAGTTAGTCCCGGCAGAACTGCGGGCGCGCGTCTTCGGCGCCCTCACCGCCATGGCTTTCCTGGGCATGCCCATCGGCGGGCTGATCGCTGGCTTCCTCGTCGACTGGCTCGGCATCACACCAGGAATCCTCATCTTCGGCTGCATCTACCTGCTCTCAACCATCTCCCTCCTCTTCAATCCCAGCCTGAAGGGATGGATCAACCTAAAAGGACTACCATCACCGATGGTGTACAATAATGTGCCTTGATGAATACATAAGAAAAAGGGGAATAGAACCATTGCAATCATTTACTCAACTAGCTGCATATAATAACGCCGTCTGGTGCGATACTATCTGCCGGTCTCATAATATCCTGGGGGAGTTTCATGATGATTTCTGGGTTTGCCAACGACAAACGCCAATCTATTACCCCAATCTCGTGACGCTCATGCCAAAAGCCAACATTAACCTTGAGCATAACACTCTTGCTGAGCTTCTTACTACTAAAAGGGAATACAGTGTTTCCGTGAAGGATAGTTTCGCGACCCTGGATCTCGCCCCCTTTGGGTTTGAGCAGCTCTTTCAAGCACAATGGATCCTCAGGGAATTATCTGGAGAAACTGCCTCGACGAGAGACACTGATCTCCAGTGGCGGCAAATCACATCAGAGAAGGAACTGCTACGCTGGGAAGAGGCATGGTCCCAAACATCTTTGTCTCAAAATCAACTCTTCCTCCCTACACTCTTGCATGATGCAGACATCTGCTTTATCGCAGCTTACAAAGCAAAGCAGATCGTAGCAGGAGCGATTGCTAATAGAACTACCGGAGTAGTAGGCCTCTCCAACGTCTTTACTCCCGAGCAAGAGCCGGAAAAATACTGGGAAGGATTGGTCAGCATGATAGCTACCTGCTATCCTGATCTTCCTATTGTTGGATATGAGCAAGATGAGAGCCTGGAAACTGCATTACGCGCTGGCTTTACGCTCCTTGGTCCATTAAGTGTGTGGCTAAAATAGCAAAGAGATATATCGATAAACTTAAAAACGTGACATACTAATAGGGGAACCGGTGCGGTCTACTGGCTGCTCCTGGTGGTAAGTAAGTGTGTATTTTTGCTAGAAAGCGATGTATGTATGTCAGATACACAAGTGACGAGCTTTGCTGAAGATCGCTATGAGCGGATGCAGTATCGCCGTAGCGGCCGTAGCGGGCTGCGCCTGCCGGCGATTTCGCTGGGAGCCTGGGAGACCTTTGGTGGTTATCGCGGCGAAGAGGTGGCGCGTGCCTGCCTCTATCGAGCCTTCGATCTGGGCATCACCCATTTTGACCTGGCCAATAACTATGGTCGCCCTCCGGGCAACGCGGAGAAGGTGGTGGGGAAGATCTTACGCGATATGCCACGCGATGAGCTGATTATCTCGAGCAAGGCAGGCTATTATATGTGGCCCGGCCCCTATGGCGATGGCCTCTCGAAGAAATATCTTGTGGCGAGCCTGGATCAGTCACTGAAGCGCCTGGGTCTGGAGTATGTGGATATCTTCTATGCGCACCGTCCCGATCCCGAGACACCGCTGGAAGAGACGATGGCGGCCCTCGATCTGATTGTGAAGCAAGGCAAGGCACTCTACATTGGCGTGAGCAACTTCACGGGGGCGCAGTTTGAGGAGGCGGTAGCGATCACCAAACAGATGGGCCTGGCGCCTATTACGATCCATCAGCCATACTATAACATGTTGGGACGCGGGCCAGAGCATAATCTCTTTGATCATACGCTGCGCGCGGGGAGCGGTGTCATTACTTTCAGCCCCCTGGCACAGGGTCTGCTGAGCACCAAGTACCTGGGCGATAATATCCCCAGTGATTCACGCGCGGCTGAATGGTGGGACAAACAGCACGCCGAAAGGATGCTCACACCTGAGAAGCTGGAGCAGATTCGCGGCCTGAATAAGATTGCGCAGGAGCGCGGCCAGAGTCTCGCGCAAATGGCGCTGGCCTGGAATCTGCGCCACAAGGCCGTGACCAGCGTTCTGATCGGGGCCTCGAAGGTCGAGCAGATCGAAGAAAACGTCGCCGCGCTGAAGAATCTCGAATTCAGCGAGGATGAACTCAAGGCCATTGATAAGATCTCGCCCGTGCAAGTGTAGGCGAAGCCTACGTGGTACACCCGCCCTGTAGGGTCCATGCTGGCATGGACCCTACAGGGCGGGGCAAGGTTAACTCGCCAGCGAAATGAAGGCGATATCAATGGAGGAGTTATACTGGAAGTCCCAGTAGGAACAGATGCCCCAGCCTCCTCCGTCAGCGTACCAGTTGTAGTTACTGGTATGTACACTCTTATTGCTGGTTATTGACTCGACGATGCCGACATGGCCCAGGCTGCCCGCGCCCTGCACATAAGGTTGAAGGGCGATAATGGCGCCCACCGTTGGCGTGCGTGAGACTACCCAGTTGTTGCTCTTGGCTTGGTCAGGCCATTTCCACGCATCGCCAAGCCAGGGCACCCAGACGCCATGCACCTGGTGAAAGCGGTAGGCTGCCCAATAAGTACATTGTCCTGCGGGAAAATTGTTACTCTTGCCAGCCACTGGCTTAGGAGCAGGTGGTGGCTTAGGAGCAGGCGTTGGAGTCGGGACGGGAGTTGGAGGTTGTTTAGGAACGGGAGTGGGGGTTGGCGTTGGAGATGGAGCCGGGGTGGGTTGAGAGGGTGGAACCGGCGTTGAGCCTTGAGGCAGGGGGTGGTCAATATGCATAAAGTAGACATCACCACTACCAGGGGGACGGTCATATGTGTGCTGAGGATCATAGGCTAGAATGGCGCGCTCAAATTTCTGGTATGAGCGAGGCTTGCCAGGTTCGGGCGTATAGGCGTTGCCCAGGGGTAACCCAATGTGCGTCAGGCCATTCATGCCAGTAGTGCCAAAGAGGCGGTAAAAGCTCAGGATATTCCCGGCAATGGTATAGCCTGTCTGCTTACAACGCCAGGTGTTGCTATCAACCACGCTAAAAAATTTCGCGACCAGAGGATTATCTAGACCAAGCATTCTATTCTCCTCCACCATCACATATCCACGTCCAGGATCAGTAGAAGTGTCTATACCCTACATTAGTGTCGCTATATTGTGTTGAGATGCTCAAGATAAGTATACTCTATAAATCGTGTATTTGTATAGTGTATGTTTTCTCCCAGGTAAGTCTTCGCGCCTGCAGCCCTCTGGGTAAGGGGTGTAGGTGGCAAATGCTGCAAAGCAACATTTGCCACCTACACCCCTTACCCAGAGGCGAGCTTGCGAGCCGGGACAGACTTAGAGGGGCTTGCCGCTTGCTCTTCAGCCTTTTTCGGGTTAAGATACGCTTTAACAAGCGCGCAAGCGTAATCCGGGAGAGAGCTAGTAACTATGCTGATTCAAGATACTGTCTTAATTAATGATTGGCATCCTATTGCCCGTTCTGCTGATATTGTCGAGGGGAAACCGGTTGCGGCACGTTTACTGGGCGAGGACCTGGTATTATGGCGTAGCGCGGATGGGGAGATCCATGCCTGGCGCGATCTCTGCATTCACCGTGGCGCGAAACTCTCGCTGGGCAAGGCAACTAAAACGACGCTGGCCTGCCCATATCACGGCTGGGTCTATAACGGCGAGGGGCGCTGCATTCGCTTCCCCGCCCATCCTGAGCAGTGTCCGCCTGCTAAGGCCCAGGCGAAGGTCTACCAGGCCCGTGAGCGATACAACACCATCTGGGTCTCGCTGGGAAAGCCAGAGCATGATATACCCGTCTTTCCCGAGTGGGGCGACCAGAGGTTTAAGGCTGTCGTCTGTGGCCCTTACAAGGTGCACGCCGGAGGGCCACGCCTGATCGAGAACTTTCTGGATGTGGCACACTTCCCCTTCGTTCACCAGGGAAGCCTGGGCGACCTGGAGCATACAGCTCTCTCTGATTATCAAGTCGATGTGACGCCGGATGAAATTGTCGCCAACGACATCTGTGTCTGGCAGCCTAATCCCATTGGCATAGGCCAAGGCGCGTATATGCATTATATTTATAAAGTTCTACGCCCTCTCACGGCTTACCTGGCGAAGCAGGACGAGGATAATTCAGGGCTGGCCCTGCTCTTTACCATCACGCCTGTAGATATCGATCACTCCCTGGTCTGGACCTATGAGGCGACAACGACAAAGGATGAGCCGGACGAGGAGATCATCAAGTTCCAGGAGGGCATCCTCTTCGAGGATATTCCAGTCGTCGAATCACAGCGGCCCGAACTCCTGCCCCTGGACCTCCAGGCCGAGCTACACCTGCGCTCAGACAGGCTCTCTATCGCCTACCGGCGCTGGCTGCGCGAGAAAGGCGTCACCTTCGGTACAGCTTGATAAAGCGAAAAAGGGAGAGGTGCGTTAGCGCACACTCTCCCTCGCATGTTCCCGGCAAGAGGGCATGAAAGAACAAGCGATATGTCTGTCTCCCTGCTAACCTGTACTATCAGGAACATCCTATTTATAGGCGTTTGTGTTAGCACAGGGGGAATCGCTGGTCTTGTAAATCTTGGCCCAATCGCCCGGAGGTACAAGGCTCTGCGCATTATCCACAACTCCCTGCACGCAGGGCTTGAGGACATAGCTCGTAGCACGCTGGTCAATGGGAATCCAGGCGACATCATCCACAAGTTGCTGCTCAATCTGATTGTACTGGGCGAGGCGCTCAGTATTGTTCTGATTGACGTCAGCCTTCAGCATCAAGTCCTGCATCTGCTTCTGCATCGAGACCGTCTTGGAATTCCCCATCCCATAATTGGTCGAGTTGTTAGTTGAGCCATTGCCAAAGAGCAGGGTCGTCCAGTCCTCAGGATCGGGATAATCCGCGCCCCAGGCCGCAAACCACATCTGCAATTTGCCATTGCCCACGGTATTGGAGACATCATCCAGGCGTTTGTTAAAGTCCTCGTCGTTAATGGTCACCGTGACACCCAGAGCATCCTTCCACTGTTGCTGTGCAAACTGGAAGAGGTTCTTGGCAGTCTGTGAGCCACCAGAGGCGACCGTCACCGTCACAGCAGGGAAGTTTGAAAGGGTGTAACCCTCCTCCTGCATACCTTGCTGGAAAAGCTGCTTGGCCAGGTTTTTATCGCCCTTTGTGCTGGTCACGCCACCAGGAGCCTTGAGGTTGGGATTATACCCTGGCATACCTTGAGGCACGATGTGGTTGGTCGCCAGGCGCGCACCCTTGTTGATACGATCCTGAATGGCGTTTTTATCAATGGAGAGGGCAAAAGCCTGGCGGATCTTGATATTGTTAAAGGGCTTGGCCAGGTAGTTCATCGCAAAGTAGTCGATGGTCAACTGAGGCACCTGGCGATACTGCTTATTGGGCAGGGAGCGCGCCTCATCCAGGTTAGCAGTTGGCACGCCAGCCTGGTCAACCTGGTTGGTCTTGTAGGCCTTGTAGGCCGTCTGTGGGTCTTTGTAGAAGGCGTATACCAGTTTCTGCAACTGAGGCTTGCCCCCCCAATAATTGCTATTAGGCGCAAAGCTGACCTGCTTACCAGAGATATGCTGGTCTAGTTTGAAGGGACCTGAGCAGCCACCCTCGTTCAGGTGCTTGAGAAAATCCGTATCGCCATACTTCTGCACAAAGCTTTTCTCCACAACATACGATGTCGGGTAGGTCAGGGCTTGCAAGAAGTACTGCGCGCTCTGGCTGGTCACGATCTTGACCGTTGTAGGATCAGGCGCGAAGAGGCTATCATTGATCAACGTGGGAACCTTGCCTGCAAAGCGCTTGTCTGAATCCTTGATCAGGCTCAGATAGGCTGGAGCCACCGTCGACTTCAGCTCCGGCTTGAGCGCACGGTCAATGCTGAAGATCACGTCGTCTGCGGTGATGGGATTGCCATCGCTGAACTTGAGGCCGTCGCGCAGCTTAAAAGTCCAGGTTAGACCATCGCTGGAGGTGCTCCAGTTCTGGGCCAGTTCGCCATACACCTTCAGATTATCATCGAGCTGTACCAGGCCTACAAACATCAGATTGAGAGCGTTAATCGAAGGGGCGTCAGTCGAGAGGGCTGGATCGAGTGTCGCGACATCCGATATACCGCTCACCGGAATGACGTACACCTGCTTGTCGTTAGAGAGCTTGGCTCCAGACCCATTACCATTTCCCCCTGAACTACCACCACAGGCGGTAACAAGCAGGGCCAGCAAGGTAAGAAGCACTGGCCAGATAAGTATAGAGCGTTTTCTACCCGAAGGCATAACATTAACTCTCCTTTGAGGCTATAACGTACACTAAATCACAAAAAAGACAATACGACTACAGAATAGGTTGTCGATATGAACTGACTACCTGATGCCGTGCGAGGAGTTACGTATACTGCCCTATCAATTGTTGTGAAGCCAATAACGAGGAGAAAGGTCGATCCTTCGCTCTCGACCGGCATCTACCTGCGCCCTTCAGGGTATTTCGCAGCGCCAAGCCACTATAGTACGGCTTCTCTTCACCCAAAATGTATACATACGTTGCTTAACTATCCTACACTAATTATACGTCGTTAACTTCGTAGATCTCACATAGAAAGAAACATCAAGGAGTAAAAAGAAACAAAATGCTTGATAGAAGGAGGTATGAAGAAGGGTATATAACCGGCTCCCCAGGTCTGGGGAGCTGGTTGAGTGATGCTATTCTGCGACGTAGACGCGCGATTCCCAGGGGAGAATTGGCTCGCGCCCGGCACGCTTGGTAGGCACAACACGATCCTGAGTGACTTCGCGCCAGCGCATGCCTTTGGGCAGTTGAGGCCAGTTGTTGATGACGTATTCCGAGCGCTTACCCTTAGGGTTCGGGGTCCCGTAATCACTGAAGTTGGCTACGATGACCACTTTATTGCGGCTATCTGGCTCGCCACGCACCCAGGCCATAATCCGCTTGCCATCCGCGAAATCGCTATGGATAAACTCCGTCTCGTTGACCCATAACGATTCGCAATTGGTGCGCAGGCGCACGAGGCGGGCCACGTGATCTACAATGCGCGCACGCCAGGGATCATAGCGCCGCTCAAAGTTTACGGCATCACGCTGCTTCTCCGGTCCCTCCGCAGGCGTGTCATGCTGGTCGGCAAACTCCTCGCCAGCCAGAATCATCGGGACACCAACGGAGGTAATCAGACAGGTAAAGGCCAGCTTGATGCGCTGCTCCTTCTCGTCGACCCCGCAGCTATTCAGGTAGTCGAAGAGTCGCTCATTTCCATAGCCCTCGACATCATGCGAAGTGACGTAGTTGATGGCCTGCGAGCCATCACCAAAACCCACCAGGCGGCAATCCACCATTTTCTTGACGGTCTTCTCGAAGCTCTCCTCATCGGGATGCTGCTGACCGATAATGGCCGCGCGTATATAGCGCTTAAAGTACTCGTTCCACAGACTATCCACGCGATGCTGATGCACCAAGTCGAGGGGCATGTCCAGCTCTTCACCGGTGACCAGGAAACGTGCGCCCGCGATCTCAGGCTCGTTGCCCTGCTCCACCCAACGCGCCTGGTAGACGCGATGCCCCAGATCTTTAAAGCTCTCGACAAAATCCCAGCTCGCGATATTCACGATGCTATCGATGCGCACGCCATCGATACGATAGTAACGCATCCAGTGGTCGAGATAGGCCAGCATAAAGGAGCGCGCCGGAATAAATTTGCCTTGCTTCCCAGTGAATGGGTCATAGCCCTCGACCTCGTGGTTATACTTGAACAGGTCGCTACCAAAGCCATCGCGCTTGATATCCCCCACATACTCTTCGGGATCGCCAGAATTCGCCTTGACAAAGAAATCGGCGTAGTTGATTGAGCGGTAGGGATTGCGGGCCGCAAAGGCCATGACAACATCCGCGAAGAAACGCACGCCATTTTGATGGCAGGCACGAATCAAGCGCGCCAGCTCGGTCGTTGGTGCAGGCCGCCTGCCCTTACCATAACTGCCCAGGTTATAGTCGGCAGTAAAGTAATTGGTGGTGGCATAGCCCCATCCACCATCGACATAGCTATCAGCGGGCGGCAACAACTCCAATGCCGTAATGCCCAGGTCACGGAGATGCGCTCGCCCCTCCTGCAACACAGTCAAGCCAAAGAAACTGAAAGGTATGGCCCCAGGATCGACCAGCGCCAGGACATCACGAAAGTTGCCACCCGCGACCTGCACGCCGCCCTCTTTGCGCATTCTAGCCCAGGCTGTGGGCAGTTCATAGATAACCAGTTGCGTGTTGACCGGCAGGGTCTCCAGAGGGGGATCATTGCGCCAATCGGGACTCTGGCCCTCGGGATCGCACGACACCAGCTCACCATCCCGATACTTCACCACGCTCGCCGGATAGCGGTCTTCGTCGCCAAACGCGTCATCTTCTGGCTTTGGCGAGAGCAAACGCCAATCGACATTGAGGGCGAAGGGATCGGTACAGAGGATACGCGGGTGGCTTTCCTTGTAGGCATTGCTATCGGTGACCTCAAACCAGTAGTGATAGATCTTACCGTTTTCGAGCTGGCAGTCCTTAGCCGCAATATCCCATAATCCCTCACCTTTTGCCGAAGGAGATAGGGTAAAAGCCTGCTCCTGGCCTAACGTTGGCGGTTCCCCAGGCACAAACTCACCGATAAGAAGCCTGGGAGCAGGATCGGTAACGGCGGGGCGCCAGAGCGCGAAGTAGGTTCTCTTATGTACCAGGAGGTTGGCCTCCGGCTGTGTCTCTGCCGGAGTTTTGATTACTTGCATCTATTACTACCTTTCACACGAGGCGGGTCTGCTCATTTTATGTAGGGGGAATGGCATCGCAAGAATACCCTCACATATATAACTCGTATCACAGGCATAAATAGTCTCAACAAGACGACTTGAGTCTCTGCGTCAGACCAAAGGCCTTGCCTCTACCATTAAACAGACATACAATACAGGCACAGCAAAAGCGAAAAGGATCAATCTACATCATGAAATTTGCGCTTAATACTCCCAACTTTGGCGCCTATAGCGACCCCCGCTTGCTCGCGGAACTCGCCCGGGAAGCAGAGGCTGCAGGTTGGGATGGCTTTTTTATCTGGGACCACATTCATCCGGGCCGCAACCTCGTAGAGCCAACAGCCGATCCCTGGATCGCGCTGGCCGCCATGGTCATGACAACAAGCAAAATTACACTGGGTTCGCTGGTAACGCCCTTGCCACGCCGTCGTCCCTGGAAGCTTGCTCGCGAGATCGTCACTCTTGACCACCTCTCGCAAGGACGCGTTATCCTGGGGCTGGGCATCGGCTCCGACCGCCGCCAGGAGTATAGTGGCTTTCAAGAGTCCGCAGACAGCAAGCGCCACGGCGAGATGCTCGATGAGGGTTTGGAGGTGCTTTTGGGGCTCTGGAGCGGCGAGCAATTCAGCTACGCGGGCAAACACTACCAGGTCAACGAAGAAGTTTTCCTGCCTAGACCAGTTCAGCAGCCACGCATCCCCATCTGGCTGGCAGGAACATGGCCACATAAGAAGCCCTTTCAACGCGCAGCACGCTGGGATGGCATCAATCCTATCTGTTGGGATAAAGCCTTGACCGCCGAGGATTATCGCGAGATTCGCGCATATATCCAGCAATATCGCACCAATGACGCACCTTTTGATGTCATCGCGAGCACACTTGAAACAGGCACGGACCCCGAAAAGGACCGCGCAATCGCCAGGGCCTATATGAATGCTGGCGTTACCTGGATGCAAGAGCGCATTGAGTGGCATACCAGCGTACCGCAAGCACTCGCACGTATCAGGCAAGGACCCATCCGCATCTAGCCAGCCAATAAGATACTTTTTTTGTGCAATAAGGTGAGCACTTGAGCAGGCAGGAAGGAGTCGAACTGCCCTGAATGAAAGTAGCCCTTGACCCATAGAAACCAAGGGCTACTCCGCTTAGATTGGCAAACAGGCTCTCTTTTCCTGTCTGTGTTATGGTTCTCTTCAGCTTTGCTTATGTCATTTGCCTAAGAGAACATGATCCATGATGAAACCTCGCCACGATCCTGGTAACAACGATGTGCAATATTCTTTGCAAAAAAGCTGACTGAATGGCAAACTTCACCTGGAGCATGTGGACAGTGCACACGGTATGGCACGCAGATGCGGGCGGTCAGTCCGCTGTGAGCGGAGTCTCGTATGTAGGTCTTGACATCCTGTATGTTCTTCGGTTATTATAAGATAAATCAAGCAAAGGAGGGCTATTCCCATGAAAACTCTATCTCTGCTCCTCAACCTTCTGGAAGGGACCCTGGCTTGAGTTCTGAGCTCCCATCATGTGCGATGGTAGAGAGCATCGCTCTCTGGTGAACAAATCAGCCGGACGCCTCTAAAGTAGAGGGAGTCTCTGTACTCCTGCCTCCCCTTCCTTTCCGATTCCTCGTTGATTTCCCACTGACTTTGTGGAAAGGAATGACTATGCCCATTTTTGTGTCCGGTCTTGAGTTGAGCCGCCAGTTTTTTCATGAGGCGGTTCGTCCGTTGGTAACTTCCGTGTTTCCCGACCTGCGCTATGCCGCCGCCCTGCTTGGTCAAGGCAGCGAGGTGCTTGGTTTTGACAATGAGCTGTCTGTTGACCACGATTGGGGGCCACGTTTGTTCATTCTCCTGCAAGAGGAAGATATCGGGCAAAGGGACGCGATTGGCGACCTGTTGAGCCACAGCCTCCCTGAAACATTTGCGGCGTATCCTGTCTCGTTCCCAGCCCCTGTCGAGCCAAGGATGCGCGTTATGACTAGACCGCTTGCCGGACCGATCAAGCATCGCGTGATCGCGATTACCGTGCGCGACTTTGTACGCGTTCAGCTTGGCTACGATCTGACCCAACCATTGGAGGCAGCCGACTGGCTCACCTTCCGGTCGCATCTGCTGGGCGAGTTGGTTGCCGGGGAAGTCTACCAGGACGAGGTGGGCGAACTCACGGCGGTCCGCGCGCGCTTTGCCTGGTATCCTCATGATGTGTGGCTGTACCTGCTGGCCTGTGGCTGGCAGCGGATCGGGCAGGAAGAGCATCTGATGCCGCGCGCTGGCAGTGGGGGAGACGAGCTTGGCTCGGCGCTTATCGGCTCGCGCCTGGTGCGTGATATCATGAACCTGTGCTTTCTGCTGGAGAGGCAGTATGCTCCCTACCCCAAGTGGTTTGGCACAGCCTTTGGGCGATTACGTAGCGCACCTGAACTCGCGCCCCTCCTCTGGCGCGCCGAGATCGCGAGCACCTGGAGTGAACGCAGCGAAGCGCTTGCCCAGGCGTATGAGGTGCTGGCCCGTCTACAAAACAAGCTAGGAGTGTGTCGGACACAGCCATCGACCGTGTCTCGCTTCTATGACCGTCCCTTTCCCGTCATTCACGGAGAACGGTTCGCTCAAGCTCTTGTGGCGCAGATTGCCGACCCGGCAGTCCGACAGCTTGCGGCAGGGCGGCTGATCGGGAACATCGATCAGTGGAGCGATAACACCGATATGGGAGGAGTAGCGCGAGAAAAGCTTCGCCAACTCTATGGGTAACTGAGACTCGCTCGCGGTGAGGCGAAACTTCCCCTTTCGTCTCACCTGCAGTTTCCCACCTTATCCAGATGCTTCCCACAATGGCGACTGCATCACTACAATTCGCATGGGGGATTGACATCAAGGTTTTTTTGCAAGGGATACTGCACGTCGTTGTTACCGAGGTCGTGGCGAGGTTTCCCTCACTCTGAGCGATCGCCAGCATCGAGAAGCCAAGCTTGCGTAAGGCCACCACCTGTTGATAGCGGGTCAGGCGCTCCCCTCGCTTTGCTTGGCTAATCGCAGCTGCCTTTGGATGCAACTTTGGAGGAGGGTTCGCAGGTGCCGTTTCCACAGGTTCCCCTTCTCTAACCAACCTTTCCATGCTTTGTCCTTGGACTACAGTGAGTCTGAAAATCGACTCACGCCATCCGAGAAAATGTCCTTGACAACGGCTCTCCTGTCAACTATATTCTCTCTATAGATAAACCGTTTGTCGGTCTAAGAAAGAGAGATGTGATGACCCGAAGTGTCAAAGTCCATGAATACACCGAGAAGCGCAACGCCATTTTGGATGTGGCAGCGCGTTACATTACGACCAAAGGCTATGAGCAGATGACGACCCAGGACATCTTGGAGGCGCTCCAGATTTCCAGGGGCGCGTTCTATCATTATTTTGAATCCAAGCAAGCCTTACTGATGGCGCTGGTGGAACGCATTGGAGAGCAAGCCGAGCAACTCGTGCTTCCCATCGTGTCTTCTCGCGAAATGGCCGCCCAGGACAAACTGTTGCGCGTCTTTGCCGTGCTCAACCAGCACAAACAAGAAAACCTGGACCTGGTATTCGCGTTTATGCGCGTCTGGTATGCCGATGAGAACGCCCTCTTTCGCCAGAAACTCTACCTGGCCCGTGTCAAACGACTGGCTCCCTGGCTCTCGCAGATTATTCAGCAGGGAACAGAAGAAGGCGTGTTCACCACTCCTTATCCTGATCAGGCAGCGAGAATGATCCTCTCCCTGCTTGAAGATCTTGGATATGCCACCGTTGAACTTCTCTTAGCGGAGGAGAGCGAGCATCCCGACATCTCTCGGCTGGTCCAGATTGGCGAGGCGACGGCTGACGCACTAGAGCGAGTGCTGGACATGAAGCCAGGGTGCCTGCGGCAGTCCTGGAGCGAAGATTTCTCACGCTGGCAGGCTCTCCTCGCATGATTCGAGAGCAAACCCTTTTCTCATTCACACCAAACGTTAAAGATGCAGAGGAGAATATGTATGAACTCATATGTACTTGGCTTTCAGGAAATCGATAAAACCAAGCTTGCGATGGTCGGGGGTAAAGGTGCCAACCTGGGGGAACTATCCAGAATTGATGGGGTAAGAGTACCGGAGGGCTTCTGCGTCACTATCGAAGCATATAAAAGCATCATCGGACAAACACCAGAGTTTCATGCTCTGCTGGAGCAACTCTCTCTTTTACAGGTGGAGGACAGGGAAAGGATTCGTGAAATCAGCGCAAAAATGCGCAGCGTCATCGAAGGAACAGCAATTGCAAAGGATATTGAAGAAGCAGTTACCAGCCATCTTATACAACTGGGAGAGAACAATGCCTATGCTGTGCGTTCCAGTGCTACAGCGGAGGATCTGCCGACGGCATCCTTTGCGGGCCAGCAGGATACGTATTTGAATATTCTAGGAAAGGAATCCATCCTGAAACACATCAGCAAGTGCTGGGCGTCCCTCTTTACGGGCCGGGCGGTGATTTACCGCATGCAGAACGGTTTCGACCACAACAAGGTCCAGCTGTCTGTCGTCATCCAGAAAATGGTTTTCCCAGAGGCAGCAGGGATTCTGTTTACAGCTGATCCGATCACGTCGAACAGGAAGGTGGTATCCATCGATGCCAGCTTCGGCCTTGGTGAGGCGCTGGTTTCCGGACTGGTGGATTCTGATCTTTATAAAGTACAAGAGGGCAAGATAATCAGTAAGAAGATATCGACGAAAAAGCTGGCAATCTATGCGTTAACAGAAGGAGGCACGAAGGAACAGCCATTGGAGCCTGACCAGCAGAACAAACAAACTCTGACGGACGAGCAGATGTTACAGCTTGAGCAAACAGGCAGAAGGATCGAGGCGTATTTTGGCCGCCCCCAGGACATTGAATGGTGTCTTTCTAAAGGTCAATTGTATATCGTTCAGAGTCGTCCCATTACCACCTTATATCCGGTGCCGAAGGTGAACGATGGGAAAAATCATGTCTATATGTCGCTTGGTCACCAGCAGATGATGACAGATGTCCTCAAACCATTAGGCCTGTCCTTTGCCCCGATGTGGCTGAGCAAGCTTGGTGCGTCAACGGTCGAGGCTGGCGGCAGGTGGTATATGGACATCTCTCATGATCTTGCTTCGCCAGTGGCAAGAAAGATTTTTGTGAACAACGGTCTCGGTTCGGTAGACATGTTGATCCAGAAAGCGCTCTCCAACGTCCTGAAAAGGAAAGGGTATATCAAGTCATTGCCCCGTGGGAAGACAACACAGGGCTTGAGTGGCGGCACGACCGGGCAGATGGTTTCCGGGCTGTTCCAGGCGATGAAAATCTATCGGAAAAATGACGCGGGTCTCATGCAAAAAATGATCGCGAAAAATGACGCGCTGACGCAGGATGTAGCGCAGAGGATCAACGGCAAATCAGGAGACGAGCTGTTCGATTTTATTTTGCAGGATTTGGATGAGGCCTTTAAGACAATTGTGTTAGACAACTATGGCGTGGGCATTGTTGGATTCTATCCATCGAGTTGGCTAAACAAAAACATGAAGAAATGGCTGGATGAAAAGAATATTACCGATGTCCTTTCTCAAGCGGTAGCCAATAATGTCACCACGGAAATGGGGCTTGAGCTTTTAGACGTGGCGGACGTTGTCCGGCCATATCCAGCTGTGCTGGAATATTTTCAACATGCCGACGATGAAACCTTTTTTGAGGAGTTGGAGAAGCTAGAAGGCGGCAAAGCCGTCAGTGATTCCATCCGGAGATATCTCAGAAAATACGGCATGCGCGGCCCTGGAGAAATTGATATTACCAGGACACGATGGGCTGAGAAGCCGACGTTGCTGATTCCCATGATCATCACTAATGTCAAGAATTTCGAGCCGGGTTCCCACAAGACGATATTTGAGCAGAAACGGCTGGAAGCAGAGCAGAAGGAACAAGAGCTGATCAGCAGGGTAGAATGTCTGCCTGGTGGCAAACGCAAGGCGAAAAAGACGAAGAAGATGATCAGCGTTTTTCGCAATTTTGTCGGCTTCCGGGAATACCCCAAGTATGCCCTTATGCAGCGTTTTTATGTTTATAAGCAGGCTTTAAAGAAAGAGGCTGCCCTGCTGGTCCAGAAAAGAGTGATTCAAGAGCCGGAGGATATCTATTATCTCACCTTTGAGGAACTCCGGAAGGTTGCCAGCACGTACCAACTGGATTACAGTATCATCACGAAGCGAAAAGGGGATTACGAGGTCTTTGAGAAATTGACGCCTCCCCGTGTGATGACATCTGATGGTGAGATTATCACTGGTGAGTACGACACTGGCGCATTCCCCAAGGGCGCTTTGATAGGAGTCCCTGTTTCATCAGGGACCATTGAAGGACGGGCGCGGATCGTTTTAAAACTGGAGGAGGCCGACATTGAGGAGGGCGATATCCTGGTCACAGCCTTTACCGACCCCAGCTGGACAGCGCTGTTCGTATCGATTAAAGGCCTGGTGACGGAAGTGGGCGGGATGATGACCCATGGCTCCGTTATCGCCAGGGAGTACGGTATTCCCGCGGTCGTGAGCGTAGAAAATGCAACCAAGCTGATTAAAGACGGACAAAGGATCCGGGTAAACGGAACGAAAGGATATGTGGAAACCCTGGAATAGTGAACATGGTTTTTCCTGTAAATGAAGAGACCGGTTTTGAGGAGATCAAAGCCTATCTTCTAGAGCACATTCTCGAAATTCCAGGCCAGGCCTTTAGTGCTGGCCACGCTGGCTACTCTAAACTTTCCAGTTGTAGAGTTGAAGCCCCTTTTTTACTTACGTTATATTCTAATGCCCATCAGGTCATTATTAACTACATTTGTATGCAGGAGTATAATTTTGAGTGAAGCATACTCTAGCTACACATGTTCGGCAAATCTTATCTTCGAGAGAGTATCAATGCGGGTGGAAAAGGTGGAGGTAAAGTAGATGTGTCTTCTATTTTCAAGCTATAAAGCTGCGTGCAAGCGCCTGATCAATGCCTCGGCGCGTGCTAGCCCGCTCCTGCTCTTCATGGGCCTGCTTTTGCTCCTCGTGAACGCGTGCAGTGGAGATACGATCTCGCATTTTTTCTACAATGATCAGCAAAATGTAGAGGTCTCGCAGGATATGTATACCGTCTCTGGGCGCCCCTTAATCTCCATCCAGAGCGATGCCGCCACTATACATATCCACAGTGGATCCGCTCAGCAAGTTATTATCAAGGGCACGAAGCATACCGCACACGGCGATACCATCGAAGCCAATTACTCACAGCAAGGTAATACCATTACGATTACCTCATACATCAACCGGGCTGAGACCAGGAAGGAGGCTTCCAACCTCACTTATAGCAGCGAGACAACCTTCCTGGAGCTTGACATCACCACGCCCGAAACGAGCGACACCAATATCCAGGATACCGCTGGCTCTGTCACGCTAGAGAATCTCTCGGGCCAGCAAATCGTCAAAAGCGAGGGCGGTTCTATTATTCTCAACCAGACCACCCTTACCCGTGCCTCCTGGATAGAGACCATCGCGGGCACTGTCACCTTTGATGGTGATGTCGCTCCTCAAAGCAACATCACCATGAAGACCACCGCCGGCACGATTGAAGCTACTCTCTCCAAAGATGACCTCGTTGATGTCAGCGTCGATTCCATGCTTGGACAGGTGCAAAACGATTTTGACTCCTCAAGTACATCGCCAACTCAATCGACCTTGCACATTGAGAACACAACCGGCTCCGTCCTCGTCCACCAGCGCACCAACTAAGCATACTATAGAAGGTGTTGAAGGGAGTGGAGGGCCAAGGCCCTCCACTCCCTTCAACACCTTCTATAAAATCCCCATCACAAACGTACTAAGCAATTGACAGCTGAACAGTTGTAACATAAAATCGAATAGAAGATATATAGGTGGCAATGGCTTTAGCAACGGGATGAACATGCAAATTACGGAGAACACGCAAGACCTGGATCGAAATATCGATGGCTACCGCTTGCTCAAATTCCTGGGGCGCGGCGATGGCTCAGAAATTTATCTCGCGCAACGGGAAGGCCAGCAGCTTCCTGTCGCAGTAAAAATTCTCCCAGGGCAACGCGCAGGCGACGACCTGGCGCGCTTCTATGTTCATGCCGCTCGCATCAAGCGCCTGCAACATTCACATATAGTATCTGTACGCGACTACGGCACACGGGACCACTTTACCTATCTCGTCATGGACTATATGCCCAATGGCAATCTGCGCGAGCGCCATGCCAGGGGTAGCCTCGTCCCTCCAGCCACAGTTATTCGCTATATCCAACAGCTCGCGCAAGCCCTAAGCTATCTCCACCGGCAGCAGCTTATCCATCGCGACCTCAAGCCGCAAAACATGCTGCTCAACGCTCGCAACGAGGTTGTGTTAAGCGACTTTGGCATCTCAGTAGTCTCGCACAGTCTCGATCCCATCGCGCCAATTCAGCATGATTTTGAGGGAACTGTGATCTATTGCGCACCCGAACAACTTCTAGGCAGGCCACGGCGCGCCAGCGACCAGTATGCTCTAGGCGTGGTCGTGTATGAGTGGCTCTGTGGCGTGCGACCCTTTACTGGCGCCTTCGATGAGATGGTCGAGCAGCACCTGCACCATATGCCCCCACCATTGCGCAGCCAAAATCCCTCACTCTCGCCCCTGATTGAGCAGGTGGTCATGAAGTCCCTGGCCAAGAGTCCCGAGAAGCGCTTCCCCAGCATCAACGACTTCGCCCAGGCGCTCATCTGGGCCATCGAACAAGATTTGCCGGAGGCGCTTCCCCCACCTCCCGAGACGCCACGCCCCGAGCTCCTGCGCCAGTTCAAGCGACCTCGCCTCTTCTAAATCTCTGGAATAGCCTGTACTATACTGCTACCAACACGAAAATAGCATGCTCAAGGCATGAAAAGATTTCCTTTAAATAAAGGTAAAAATGATGACGAACAGAGAGTATCTGACCTTTGCCCAAAAGCACCCTCAACTATTCGTGAATCCACCAGGCATAATCTTCACAATCCTACTGGACGAAGACAAAATACGGCAGGCGGAAGCAGAGATGACCAGCCGCCTGGCTGCACATAATTTGCCAACAGAGTGGGCAAAGGTGGGAATCGTCTATCAAGATCAATATTTGCTTTTGCTGCGTGATGCAGTGCGCTTCCCCGATGGCTCTCTAGGCACGTATATACGCTTTGTGAATCCTGATGGAGCGCCAGGTGTCATTATCCTTCCAGTCTGCCAGGGGCGTGTAGTGCTGTTGCGTCATTTTCGTCATGCAACACGCACATGGCATTTAGAGATTCCGCGAGGATTTGGCGAGCGGGGATCGTCAAGTGAAGCAAATGCCAGGCGAGAACTAGCTGAGGAGATTGGAGCAACTGGCGCTGGAGTACGCCTCGTCTTTTTAGGGGAAGTCTATAGTGATACTGGAATGAGTGCGGCATCTAACAAACTCTATTATGCAGAGATCGAAACTTACCACAAGGCAGAACTGCACGAAGCCATTGCCGAATTACACGTGCTACCAATAGCAGAATTTGAACGCCTCATCCGTGACAATGAAATTACAGATGGCCTGACGCTCTCAGCGTACGCGTATGCAAAAGCCAGAGGACTTTTCTAGCATAATTCAAGTATTACTCAGGCCAGTTGTTCTCCAGATACGCTTTAATGAGGGCAGCATGGGAGAGAGGACGGTGCAGGTCATCAATGTTGGCATTGGTCTCGTAATCTAAAAGAATCACACTCGCCTGGACGGAGAGCTGGCGCAGGGCCTCAAGTTCGGACTGAAGCTTGTTCTCCAGGATCCAGCGATAGGTGGGCAGGTAGATGGCCGAGCGTGCCTCGCGGTAACCCAGCAGGCGCTCCCCATCCACGCCCTCGCGATGCCCAAGCACACTGCCCAAGCTGCGACCAGAGCGCTTGATGCCCTTCATATTGGCGATACGAAACTTACTCACATCAACACCAGCCTGCTCGAAAACCTTCAAGCTCTGCCAGACACCCTCGACGCTCTGACTGGTATATCCTGGTGAGAAAGGCACAGGAATATCGCCATGCGGATAGAAGGGGCTGAAGCGCACCCAGGGATCAGCCCCACGCGATGTAACATCGATAACCTGCGCCTCGCCATGACGACGCTTGATCGTCTCACGGCTGAGACGATGACTCTCAATAAATACTGTCATACTGTTGTCTCTCCTCAAAAAATATATAGCCTGCTCTCAACAGCCTCGATTTGCCCGCTTTTACACGGCTCTGATATAGTGTAGGAGCGCGCCAATAAACTGAAGTGTGATAGATAACAATTCTACACGATTAAGGGGATTCCGGAAATGATCGTCTTTGAGACCGAGCGCCTGGCGGTGCGCAATCTGCGCGAGGATGATTTCGACGCCTTCTACTATTGGCGTACGCGCCTACACATCCAGGCAAACAATAGGCGCGTACGCCAGTAGCGCGTTACCTACGCACGTGATCTGCTTTTAGCGTGAAGCGGGCGTATTTGGTGCCATCAGCCTGGACGACGAGGGTGCTGAAATCGCTCACACTGGATGGGGCCAGATGCATAGAGCGGAAGTCGGGAACGACGAGGGCGGCTCCGGCATCACGTAGAGCCTGGGCACGCTCGGCGTCTTCCTGGATACCCACGCAGGTCGCGCCAGCGACATAGCCAGCGCGGATACCGCTGACGGCGTCTTCAAAGACCAGGCAATCCTCGGCAGCTTTGCCAAGCAAGCGCGCTCCAAGAAGGTAGCATTCAGGGTCGGGCTTACCGCGAGTGATATCCTCTACGGTCACGATAGCGTTGAAGAGTTCGCTAATACCAATATGTTGGAAAGCGAGATTGACGCGCCAACGCCTGCCGCTGGTGACGAGCGCGGTGAGAATCCCCTGGCGCTTAAAGTCGCGCAGGAGGTCGACGACACCCGGCATGGCCTGGTAATACATGTTGCGCTCGTAAACCATGATATCTTCATGGATCGCCAGCCTCGTCTCGGCGCTCATGTGCGGGAAGAGCCTGGTCAGTGTGTATTCAGACGGACAACCATAAATATGATGCTTAAAATCTTCTTCGCTCAGTGTAATCTTTTCGCGCCGCGCCAGCATATACCAGAAGTCTCTAACCGATTGATTGGTATCCGCGACAACGCCATCCATATCAAAAAGTGCTGCCTGATAGTTTTTCATAATTTTTTTTGTGTGATCCTTTATAAATTTGGTCTGGCTACCTCTTCTATTATGTTCGCACGCTTTCTGGCTCAACGCAAATCGACAGGACAACATCATCAGATGGATCCTGGCTCGCAAGCGCGCCAGGGTAAAGGGATGTGGGCATGGGGCGCGGCCATCACCCGCGCCCCATGCCCACATCCCTTTACCCATCTCAATAGACTCTTTTCGCCTCCAAGAAAAGCAGAATTTTCCGGCTTAAGCGGGCTCAAAAAGAAAAGGTGAGTAAAACAATGGAAGTGAGTTATTCATCCTATAGGCGAAGCTACCATCATCGATGAGTCCATGCTTGGGCAAAAGCGTACCTGGAATCTTGAGCTATTGGATGAGACCATCACCCTACATGAGAAGCCGCTCTCCCAGATACCACGAAGTCGAAGAAAACGCTGCTTTTCTTCGACTTCGTGGTATCCTTTTGCAAAATTCGGGATGAGTTCTCTTTCTGAAGTTGTGAAGAGGCTTTTACACAGTATCTCCTTTATGAACAGAAGCCTCTTCTGTTTCGCTAGACCAGATGGCACGAAACTCAGAGGAAGTGAGCAGGAGATCTGCAGTGGTGCCGCTAGCCTCGACACGACCCTCATTGAGGACAAGAATGTGGTCAGCGCGCTGGAGTACGGAGCGGCGATGCGAGACGAGCAGGCAGGTGAGGGGATGTTCCTCGCTCTGCCGGGCCAGGAGCCGCTCCCAGAGCTGCTGCTCAGTAGCCACATCCAGGGCACTAGAGAGATCGTCGAAGACTAGCAGGTCGGCGGAACGCGCGAACATGCGAGCTGCTGCGGCGCGCTGGACCTGGCCACCGGAGAGCTTGACGCCGCGCGCCCCTACTGTGGTTTCCAGGCCATGCTCCAACATCTCTACATCCTGCTCCATGACCGCCGCGTGCACAGCTGCCTGGAGCGTCTCCTGCGTCTCCGGCTGATCCAGCAGGATATTCTCTTTGAGCGTAGCGCTGAAGAGGTGGGGGATCTGGGCGGTGTAGGCGCTGCGTGCCGGAACAAAGAAGCTTGCCGGATCGTGCACCTTCTGCCCGTTCCAGGATATCTCGCCCACCTCGCGCGGCAGCAGACCCAGCAGCACACGCAGAAGCGTCGTTTTGCCGGAGGCCACGCGCCCCGTGATCACGGTGATCGACCCGCGCCGCACACATAGGTTGATTCCGTCGATGCCGCGCCCACTCTCAGGATAGCGATAGGTCAGGTTTGCCGCGCTCAACTCCTGTAGTCCATTATCGGGTCTTGCCTGTTCTAGATGTGGCTCCGGGAGTGAGCTGGAAAGATAGAGTGGATGATGCTCAACGAGTTTCCCTTCGCTCATCCCCTGGGAGATGGCAAGCAGTCTTTGGTGAGAGATCCTCGTCTGGGCGAGATGGGCCATAAAGGTTCCAGTAAATTTGCTAAAGTCAGCAACAAATGGCAAATAGTAGAGAAAGAGCGCCAAGTCACCGATCCCAAGCTGGAAGGTATGCAGCGATTGGGCGACCAGTATCAACACAAACCCCGTGCCCAGTCCTGTGATATTGCCGACGGTCGAGTTCACTAATTGCTCGACGACGCGATCTTTGAGCATAGCCACTCGTCTGTGCTCGTTCAGGGTACGGACACGTTCCACAATTGCCTGTTCGGCTCTGGCAAGCTGGATCGCCTGGACCGTCCCAAAGATCTCGCCCAGCGCGCTTGCAACGTTCCCGCTGGCCTGGCGGCTGGACTCGCGGGAACGTTGCAAGCGCGCATACATGGCCTGGGTCGTAGCGACCACTCCGGCCAGCGGCAGGTAGATGAGCACAGTGACAAGCACGCTTACCTTCAACAGGACAATCAGGGCGAGGAGGGCGAACAGGATGTGCCCAACTGCATCGATGCTCCAGTCTACCGCCCGATCGAATTGCTCCGCATCCGAGCGAAAGCGGTTGAGCGTTTCACCCAACGTATGAGAGAATGCTGACGCGCCTGGCTGCTCCAGTACGCGTTGTAACAGGTTGCGCCGGAGCAATTGGGCCACCGAAAAACGCAAGAGACGTCCCAGCACACCGCTACTCAGAGCACAGAGACCACTGCCCAGGATCAAGGCCAGAGCTAGCCAGTTGAGCCGCTGGAGTCCCGAGGTGAGTTGCTGTGTCCGCGCAAGTTCGTTCAAGTAATGTTGCACGAGCAGACCCATGGGAAGTGGTGTGAGCACGTTGAGTATCCAGAGTATGGTTGCGGCGCTATAGAGTATCGGGCGATAACAAATCAATCGCCACAGAGCCTGGAGGTTTTTCATGAAAGCACCACCTGGAGATTATTGGCCAACAACTGCGAAAAATGCGAGGCAGGATTAGCCAGCAGTTCCGCGCGCTGGCCGAATTCGAGTATCTGGCCATACTGCAAAATCAGAATATAGTCGGCGCGCTGCACCGTGGCCAGGCGATGGGCTATAATAATGCCAGTTCTCCCATGTAATAGCCGTTCTATGGCCCGTTCTATGACTTGTTCAGTTGCAGGATCGAGGCGCGATGAAGCCTCATCTAGCAGCACCAGATCTGGATTTTCGAGAAAAGCCCGCGCAAATGCCAGCAACTGGGCTTCACCAGCCGAGAGGCCCGCGCCGCCAACCCCCAATTCGCTTCCCAGACCATTGGGCAGTGCCTGCAACCAGCGCCCCAAACCCAGTTCATTGAGGACGGCGTTGATCTGCGCATCGGGCACATGGCGCTTGAAGAAGGTCAGGTTGTCGCGCACGTTCCCCTGGAAGAGCTGCACATCCTGGGTGACCATGGCCATGCGCCGACGTACCTGCTCCAACTCGATCTTCTGGAGAGGCACGCCGCTCAAGCGTATCTCGCCAGACTGGGCATCGTAGAAGCGCAGCAATAAACGCGCCAGCGTCGTTTTGCCACTCCCCGTCCGACCCAGCACGCCCAGAACCTTGCCAGCTGGCAGATGGAAATGCACATCACGCAGCACCGGCTCGTCCACATTGTACCCAAAGGTAATGTGCTCGAACGCGACCTCAAGCGCTCCAACTGGCAGTGTCTGGTAACGCTCGCGCAGCGTGTATGTCTGAGAGGTATCCGTGCCAGGCAATGCGGTGTTCTGAACGGGCCAGTGAGCGTCCGTCAGTGTCGAGCGTGTCTTCAGCAAGTTCTGGATACGTTCGATGCTCGCATCTGCGGTTTGCAAGTCCTGAATCTGATTACGGATCTGCTTGATAGGGAGAATGATCAGGTTGGTATAATAAAAGACCTCATAGACCGTACCAAGCGAGATGGCGTGCGCGCCCAGCAGCCAGGCCCCAACGGCCAGCGCCAAGATATTCCCCAGAGAGAAAATGGTGAGAGTTCCAGCAAATTGTAGGAACTCTGCCACTGAACGGCGATAGTCGATCTGCCACCACTGGCGAGCAAATTGGTGGAAGCGGCGCATCACAAAGCTCGTGGCACCATTCGCTCGTACTTCCTCAGTCCCCTCTAAGTACTCGCCTAGCTGACCAAAGAACTCAGCATACTTCACTTGATAAGCCAGCCAGAACGGCCTGCCATACTTTTGTAAAAGCGCCAGGAGGACAAAGACCAGCGCGGTAAAGCTCAGCATCATCAGGCCCAGGCGCCAGTCTTTCTGAAAAAGCACCAGGACAATCCCAAGCAGCAGAATGAGGTTCCCTACGAGTTGGATGATCGCCTGTGAGAAGAAGCTCGCGAGCGCATCGACATCCCCATCAACGCGCTGAATCAGCTCGCCAGGCGTATGAGCCTTATGGAAAGACATATCTAGCGTCAGACAGTGGCTGATCAGATCCTCGCGCAGGCGATTGGTTGCGGTCCAGGCCACATTCTCGCTCAAGTACGTCGCTGCAATCGACGCGCCCTGCGTGCTCAGAGCAAGGACGACGAAGAGCACACCAATAAGGATCAGCGTACTCTGGGCAGATCCATGTAATACCGCGTCAATAAAGATCTGCAATAATTGCGGATTGGCCAGTTGCAATCCGATGCTGATGAGCAGCAGAAGGCTCATCAACAGGACCGAGCGCCACTGCGCTCCAAGATAGGTTCGCAGAAGAGGAAGATAATCCTTTTTGTGTACATACATCGCTGTGTTTCCTTCCTTGCCTGAAGAAACTATTACACATGAAAACTGCTCTCTATGCGTGCAAGAAAGGGCGAGGAAACGGGCGCAGTTAACAGACCGCGCAGCCTATCTTGCACGCTCCACGGTCTGTGTTGGGCGCAACAAAAAGACCATGAACGGTTTTGCCCACAGCCTCTTCATTGATTTTGTTCAGTTTATGCGAGAGGATGATTTGGCGCGTTCCTGAAAAAAGGCACAATGAGGCTCTGGGCCAGTGCAAGAGCGCTGCAATAGGGGGTGCGCGCAATACCTTTTGCCGTTCGGTAACCGGTAGCCATAGCGCTTTGCCTTTCATGAGAGATCGTCTGTAAGTTCAGGTGGTGAGGGAATAATAGCATGTGTTTTCTATAGAGTCAAAGATAGAGGAACGAACTGGGGAATCCTTTGTTTTTCTCGAAGAATGGTTTCCAAGCCTCTCTCTGAGACCGTTGTTTGTGTCCACATGAGTTAGGATTCTCAGTCTATTTTTGTTGGACGCTCCCAATCAACGCTTTGGCATATTCCCACAGAGGTCCAGAGGAAGAAGGATGGTGTGTAACATAAGCGTTGAAGAGGTTCAAGCTCTCTTGCTTGAGCAATCCACCCTCGATGAGAGGGACACGGTACGCAGGAAAGCCCTCATCCTTTCGTTGCCACCCAGAAACGAGAGCGGTGGCCCCATCTGCGGGAGCTTCCAGAGCATAGTAGATTTTGCCAAGAAAAAAAGACATCGCAGCCCCCATGCACATGAGGCAGGGTTCGAGTGTGGTAAAAAGGGCTACATCAGAACGCTTTCCTGGAAAGGGCGAGAGATGATCCGCCTCAAGGAGTGCACGGAGTTCGGCGTGAACGAGGAGGCGCTGTTCTGTCCGTTCGGTGGTATAGGCGTGAGCGATAATTTGATCGTTGAGCACAACGACCGCTCCAATAGGCAGTTCCCCGTTTTTTAAACCCTCTGTAGCAACCTGAAGAGCTTCTTGCATAAAGATCGTAGGTGGAACAGACATGGATCTTTTCCTTTTTCTTCTCGATAGTGGAAACAAGTATAGTTGAGGCGTTTCAAACACACAAGCCTTGTTCCCACTCCTGAATCCTTTGCGGGTGCGAAGAAGCAGAGCGTCCTGCATGCTCTGTAGCGTTTGCTTGCCCGAACCATGAATGATCGCGTAAGATAGAAGAACAGCGTGTATCGGCCTGCGGCTCACGCGTCGTATTGCTGTACACAAAAGTTTCAGAGCAAAGGATGTGGAACATGCAGCCGCTTTTCGCTCAGAATCCGCTCGATCTCGGTGTCCTGGTAACGAGCTTTCTCATCTGGAGAGTGATGGAAGCGAGCGTGGATATCAGAACGTTCAAACGTCTCCGTGCTGGCGCCCAGCGCCAAGATAAAGGATCGCACATGGTCCTTCTTTGCCTGATCATGTCCGGTCTCCTCCTCGGCATACTGCTGGCTTTGAAAATTCCTGCCACTGCCATCACCAGCGCGCCCAACATCTTCTTCTGGCTGGGCATTGTCCTGATGTACACGGGGATGATATTACGTCTCTACGCTATTCAAGTGCTTGGTCGCTCTTTCACGACCAGCGTGGCCATTGCACCCGAGCAGACCGTGATTGAAACGGGTCCCTACCGACTCATTCGGCATCCCTCCTATACCGGCATCCTCATCACGTTGCTCGGATTGGGACTCAGCTTGACGAACAACTGGTTGAGCCTACTCGTCATCATGGGATGCGCGCTCATTGGTTTCAGTTATCGTATCCGGGTGGAAGAGCATGTCCTCCAGGAGCATCTAGGCCAGCGCTATCAGGAATATATGCGGCGCACAAAACGGCTCATCCCCTTTGTGCTTTAGCAGAAGACAAGGCTCCATTGCGCTCCACACATTTCCTCTTTTCTAGCAAGCCGTTGTTGCTTCAAAAGAAAGGCGAATACGATTTCTATGTCACATAACGCGGCAGCCCAGGACTTGAACGCCAAATTTCAAGGCGATGACCTGAGCGAAGGCATTATGTAGAAGTTGGGCGAGCTGGGCTAATTTGGGGCAGAAAAGTACACCTTTTGAGCTATTGGGTGTCAAATTGGGTGCAAAGTGCAGCATAACACCATAAGCAGCGTGGGCTGGGGCAGCTTAAGGAGCGATTCCTTTAGATTTGTCAATTCTGGGATTATGAGTATACTAAATAGTAGAAAACAAATTTTCATATTACAAGACATATATCTCTCTACTACTTCTGGTGCTTCTGGTGACGTGTGCCTGTTGGCTGGTAAATCATGGGGGATTGCTGGCATCTACCTGCCGAGATGCTTGCAGTTACTGTTTACCAGCCAGCCTGGCATACTCCCCTTCTCTTCTGCTAACTATACAATGTTACATCTTCTCTGAATTACGCGGTACCACATCCAAATATTTAACGAGGCAGGTCACAAATTATCATCCCCTCCCGGTCACCTTCGGTGAGTACACAGTGCCAAAAAACCGCAAAAAAGGCCTTCTATGCGCTCTTAAACGGCTATACTTCTCCCTAGAATGTCATGAGCTGCTTGAAGGGAGTCTATCGTATGCGCATGAAATTACTGGCCTGTGGCGCGTTCTTCCTCAATACTTTCCTCTATGGCACCTACTACGCGGTCTCGAAGGGGTCGCTGGGGCGCATCGATCCGATTGTGTTTACCTTCTTTGTGATGCTGGCCCTCCTACCCCTGGCCCTGTGTATTATTATCTATTCCTGGCACGAGATTAATCGCGAGGTGATAAAGAGCGGAGTATTGCTGGGAAGTTGCATCTGCATCGGCCTGTTTACGCTCTCGGTGGCGTTGAAATATAATAGCGCGACGAGCACGGCCTTCTTCCCCTCGCTCAATGGCTTTCTGGCAGCGATCTGTGTCTGGCTCTTTATGCGCCAGCCTCTACATAAGGCGACATGGTTCGCCGGGCTGGTCTCGGCGTGTGGAGCGCTTCTGCTCATCTTGAATTCACCCATCGGCGGCCTGCGCGGCGCGCTGATCGCCTTTATCGGTGGCCTCTTCTGCACATTCTATGTCTTCCTGGCGGACCATGAGCAGCGCGGCAAGGCCTATCTCCCTCTCTTTGGCATTCAGTTGCTGACAATGGCCATCTGGGGCAATTTTATCGCTCTGCTCTTTGGTAATTGGCAGGATGTGCATCCACTACTCCCGAATGATCTGTGGAGTGTGCTCTACATCGCCTTTGGCACGACCTGTCTCCCTACGCTGATTACGGTACGTTTGCAGAACTACATCTCACCAATAACGGTCTCTTTCATCTATATTCTGGAGCCGGTGCTGGGCGCGGCCTTCGCCAACTATTACCTGCACGAGGTTCTCCCCCTGGATGGCTACCTCGGTGGGGCCCTGATCGTGGCCGGTGCCTTAATCAATACCTGGGGGTCGGCAGAGCGGCCAGCGACGCAGGGAAAGCGGAGTGCGGCACTCTTTGGTGACCGCCTGATGCAGACTTGGCGAGGCAGCGATGGCGGTCTAATCCTGCCCGTTCTGGGTGTGATCGCTGGCGCCTTTGCCCTGTTGCGCCTGGAAGGCTTCCCGCCCGCGGCCTGGATTCTGTTGGCCCAGGTGTGGCCGGAGTACCAAACCATTGTCGCGCATGGGCACGGCTCAATGCTGGCCCTGGTCATCGGGCAGGCACTCTGCTGGCTCCTCGCCTGGATCGCAGTCGCGGGACTGAGTATGCTCAGCCTGCGCAGGCTAATCCGGCTTTTCAATACGCCCACGGCTGCAAGATCTATTCCTTCCATCATCTCACGCGAGCATGAAGCTAATACACAGGAGGTATCTGACATGGATGTCCTGGCAAGGTCATTTGAGGTCGAGGAAGTGCCAATGGAGCAGGCCCACGCCGTAGCATATACCCTGGAGACCTGGGATGAGCACGCGCGTCACCAGCCCGGCACGACACCAGCCAGCATCTACTGGCGCCCAAGGCAGCGAGAACGCAAGCGCCTGCTTCAGCAGCATCACCAGGAGGCACGGGCCTCCGTCGGGTTAGCCAATAAAGCTCGCCTGCGCCGCCAGACAGTCGATCTCTCGGGCCTGCGCGCCGACGCGATCTTCGGCGAAGAGCTACCCGCATACGACCGCCTCGATCGATAAACAGTAGCTACGACACCAGGGCGCAGCCTCAGTAGCCGCGTACGCCAGTAGCGGGAGGAACGAATGAAACGAAGTGATACAGGCGACTTCTGCGTACTCTACCTGGAGACCGCCGACAATAGAGCCACCCTGAGTCAGGCCTTGAGCGAGCTGCGCAAGCCAGTAGTTATCATGCTGGCGGAGCAGGGACGCCTCTTCCAGCGGCCAGATGACTTCTCGGCGCTTAAGCATATTAAGCGCCAGCTCGATATACCCGTGATCTTTGTCATCCCCAATAGTGGGCATATAACACAGCTGGCGACGCGTTTTGGCTTCCCTGTCTATTCCTCTGTAGATAACCTGGCGAACGCCCTGGCCATGGGTCAGCTCTCACGCCAGCGCACCCATACAGCGCAAACAAGCCCACAACGCATTACCGCGCCGCTCAGTCCCACGGCCTCCCTGCACACGCTCAAGGCCGATCTACGCAACGCGGGACCACGTGGACCAGTCAGCCAACCCCTTCATACAGACAACGAGAGCGAGCCGGTAATGGAATTGTCCGCAGGTGGACAGCCACTCGACGCCCGCGAGCACACAACCGGCCATATGCCTCCTGTTTCACAGATGGATGTGCCTCCACGCGTGGAGAAGCGACCAGTCGCGAGTCCACAACCCTCCCCACCACGCGAGCGACTGAGGCATAACCCTGCGCTAGAGAGGTTTGATCCATACACCCAGGCACTGCAAGACGAGGAGTCAGAGCCAGAGCCTCTCATACTAGAACACAATGCTCCACCTATGCGCCGGAGCGGAGCAACGCAAAGAGCGAGCACAGGTATGCTCGTCGAAAAGACACAGCCCCCACCACGCGAGGGGCCACTTGCTCCAGCACCACGGGCCCCCAGGAATACTTTCGCCAAATTTGTGGCTATCGTGGCCATCATCGCGCTCTCGGTCGCGGGCCTGAGCTACTTCCTGGTCTTCTATCACCAGTGGCCAACCACGACCACTACGAGTGCTGTGCCGCCCATCGTGGGCAATGTCTCATATATCAGCAGCAACCAGATCAGCGAGAAGAGCAGCCAGGGCATCTCCGACCAGGTAACTATCGACCTCCAACAATTAAACCCACCCGCCAGCGGCAAGGCCTATTATGCTTGGCTGCTGGGAGATAAGAGCCAGAGTGAGGCACACACTATTCTGATGGGGCGCCTGAACGTGAGTAATGGCAAGGCACACCTCTTCTATAGCGGCGACCCGCAGCACAGCAACCTGCTGCTCACAACGAGCCGCTTCCTGGTGACAGAGGAGAGCGCCTCGGTCACGCCTATCTCGCCCACACCCGATTATAACGCCTGGCGCTACTATGGAGAGGTCTCGCAGGCCCCAATTAATACACCTGATAACACTAACCATTTTAGCTATCTTGATCACCTGCGCCACCTGTTGGCCAGCGACCCCACGCTGGAGAAGCTGAACCTTCCCGGTGGGTTAAACACCTGGTTCTACCGCAACACGGCTAAGCTGGTGGAGTGGACCACAAGCATGCGCGATCCCTGGGAGGCGAACAAAGACATTAACTATGTACGGCGCATGACAACACGTACCCTAGCCTATCTCGATGGCGCGTCCTTTGTCGGACTAGACCTTCCACCTGGCACTCCCGCGCTCGTCGATGGTCGACTGGCCCAGATAGGTCTGATCCAGGTCAACGGACCCGACCAGGAGCCACCCTGCTACCTCTCGCACGTTATGAAGCACCTGAACGGACTCTTGCAGGCGCCGGACGCACCAGCCTCTCTGCGCCAGAACGCGACCGATATCGTCAATGCTCTGAGCAATGTCAATCGCTGGCTCAACCAGGTGCGTAGCGATGGCAAGAAGATCATGCAGATGAACGACGACCAGATGCGCCAGCCCTCGACGCTCTCGCTCATCAACGACATGATCGTCAACACCAACAACGCCTATATCGGACAAACCGACGCCAACACAGGGCAGACATTGCACGGGGCGAATTGGATTCACGATCACATGCAATCCATCTCTACCTTCCAGGTCTCACCCTACCGACCCAGCCCACAATCGATCCAGATGATTCAAGATATTCTCCACGCTAAGGCATAAATGACCGGTAGGTGGTGCGGTGCGGGTTGGTAGCCGTAAGCTCAATCCGCACCGCACCACCTACCAGAGCGAGCGCCGCAGACGTGAGATTTCACAGTCAGAAGGAAGGCCAATCATGACAAGGCGTGTCATCGCCATAACACTCTTACTAGTGCTGATGCTCCTCGGCTTAACGGCGGGCGTCTTCGCGAATACAATTCAGCGCTCGCTCACCCTCCCGGACATGCAGCGCATGTTTCACGATGGGCCAGTGGGCACACCTACGGTTATGGCTCAGAAGCCCGTGACACCCACGGGCAAACCAGCCACGCCAAAGACAAATGTATTGGCTCAGGATACCTTTCAACGCCAGAACCAGCGCTTCTGGGGCCAGGCCAGCGATGGCCATACCTGGACGGCCGACGCCAATGCACTGGCGATCTTCTCGGTTCAGAATACGGCTGGCTCCATCACCGATGGTAACGGCACATTTAACGCGGTGCTGGGTCCTGCCAGCGACAACGTTGACCTGCTGATCAATGGCTCACTAAACAAATTCACGGGTCAGAATAACTTTGGCTCGGTCCTGCGCTGGCACAACGTCAATAACTGGTACAAGGCCTATATCGATGGCAATCACCTGATCATCATGCGCCGGGTCGCTGGAGTCAATCAGCAACTGGTCAGTGTGCCCTTCGCCGCTCAGAACGGCGCGAGCTACGCACTTCGTTTCCGCGCCCTCGGCAACCAGCTTATGGCCCGCGCCTGGCAGACCAACGCGCCCGAACCAGCCACCTGGCAGGCAACGATCAAGGATGCCTCGCTCAACAAAGGGCAGGCGGGCGTACGCGTGCTCATCCAGCCTGGTACGCTGGTCAAGATAACGTCCTTCACGGCCAGTGCCGCGACTGGCACAGTGTGAGTGATAGAAAATTTCAACAGCAAGCGCCACAGGCGCGAGAAAGAGCGGACCTATGCAGCAAGAACTAAAACAACTCTATCAAACTCAGGTGGCGGTGCGGGTAGTGGTCTATGGCTGCTTACTGCTGTGTGCCATCCTGCTCTACACGCTGTCTGGTGGCTTCCCTCCCTGGGCCTGGCGCTTCCTGGCCTCGCTTTTGCCACGCCTTCCTGAGCTATGGCGGGCCCAGGGACCAGCCATGCTGATCCCCTTTACAGGCCTGCTCCTGCTCTCGCTCTCGCTCCTCATCCTGTGGATGATATTGCTCACAGTGACGCTACGCCTGCTCTTTCACCAGTGGCGTGAGCGTTATGAAGAACAGCGCTTCGCCCGCGAGCTGGCCGAAGCCGATGCCCTGTCTGAGGAACTCCTTGAAGAGGTGCTGGATAACGAGTACACACAGCCAGAGCGCGCAGCAGCCCCCGCCATACCGCGTGCCTCGCGCAGGCCCCATATAGCGCAAGCAGCTCGCGTCACCGCCAATAATATGTATGAGGACATAGAAGATGATGAGTACGAAGAGGAGGAGCCTCAGCCAGCCTCTATAGGGCTACGTTTGCGCGCCTCGCAACCTGTCTCGCCCCTGGCACCCACGCAGGAGGTTGATGTGCCTCAGCCTGAGGGACTACGTTCGGCACGCGCCCCGCTTGCCAACCGAGCTGCTAGAACCTCAGCCACGTGGGAGGAGCTAGAAGAGCCACGCCGCGCGCAGGCGCAGGCCTTTGGTTCCTCCACACCTGCTATCATCCCTGCGCGCCCGGTAGTCAGGCAGGCCCCAGCAGAAACGCCAGTGCCAGATTGGCCAGGCACAGCCTATCCAGCGATCAAATCCGGGTCGTCAGCGCCACCTTCAGGGCAATCCTATACAGGGTACGGCTTCCAGTTCGCCACAGGTATAGAGAAGCACGCGCCCCTGCCCCAGGCTGTCAATGACACGCCGCAGCCAGTACGCGCACAGCAGGCGGCACCGATAGAGCTGGCCGCACGCCAGCGTGCGCGTGCCACTGGCACAGTAAATAGTATCAGCCAGGCCAGTATCGCGCCAATCTCAGACGACATCGAGGAGTATGACACGCGCCCTGTCCGGGCTGAGGAGAAGGAAGAATACGCAGATGAAGAGATACTTCCCCAGGAGGTTAGTAGTAAGCCACAGTATCGCCTGAGCGTAGGCATGGGTCTGGACCCTGGCCTCGTACGTAAAGACGCGCCCAACGAAGACAACATCTTTGCCATGCAGGGCATTCGTCCAGGATCGTCTGGTCCCGAACCCGTGGGACTCTTTGTCGTCGCGGATGGAATGGGAGGTCATGCCGATGGACAGGAGGCCAGCCGCTTGGCCATCCAGATTATCAGCGATATCGTCTCGCCAACTTTGCTGCGCGAAGCGGAGCTTGAGGAATCCTTCGGCGGCATCATCAAAGACGCGACACATCGCGCCAATCTTACGCTCTACCAGCGCAATCGCCAGAAAGAACATATGATGGGCACCACTCTGACTGCGGCCCTGGTCGTCGGCACCATGGCCCACGTTATCAACGTCGGTGATAGCCGCACCTATCGCTACCGCCCCTCTGAAGGTCTATTGCAGATTACCCGCGACCACTCGGTCGTAGCGCGCCTGGT
Organism: Ktedonobacter sp. SOSP1-52; assembly: GCF_016587395.1. Classification (NCBI taxonomy): domain Bacteria; kingdom Bacillati; phylum Chloroflexota; class Ktedonobacteria; order Ktedonobacterales; family Ktedonobacteraceae; genus Ktedonobacter; species Ktedonobacter sp. SOSP1-52. The sequence continues at coordinate 118,808 of NZ_BNJH01000005.1, read as the reverse complement.
CGAGAAAGGGCTGATAGAGCCACACGAAGTGTATACCCATCCCAAGCGCAATCAGATCTATCGCTGCCTGGGCGAGCACGCGTCAGTCGAGTTCGACTACTTCAAAGTCGAGCTACAAGAGCGCGACATACTGCTGCTGTGCTCAGATGGTCTCTGGGAGATGATACGCGATCCCGAGATTGAGCGCATCCTCTCTGGCGCAAGCACCCATGCCTCGCGCGCCAGCTCCCTACTCATCCAGGCAGCCCTGGCTCGCGGCGGCCACGACAACATCAGCGTCGTCATAACCTGCCTGCTAACGGAAGAATAGCATCTTGACTCATGCTCAGCGTCATGCTATGTTTTGTGTAACTTTGTGCGACTTCGGGGTGAGCATCTATGGCCCGCATGACGGCAAGAGTTCAACAGGGATTACTCAATACACATGATGGTACACAGGCGATATCCGTTGGCTCGCCGGACTGGTTTGGTTGGCTTAAGGAGCACCGCGTTTTCAGATTCACATCGCCGAGTGGTAACTTTACCGCGCGTAAGGAACAGAGGGCTGCAGGTTGGTATTGGTATGTCTATCGTCGTCAGCATGGCTCGCTGCGAAATGCCTACCTAGGCAAAAGCGAGGAGCTAACCCTCTCACGTCTCACGGAAATCGCCAACATACTGAACACGGTACCAACGTTTTCCAGACAAAATGCGATTCCCCTCGCCCAGCAAATGCTACTCACAACAAAAATAACTCCCCCTGCGCTCTCCCCCACAATTATCGCACGCCCACGGCTCACGGCGTTATTACGCGAGTATACCTCCTGTAAACTGCTCCTGGTGACTGGACCTGCCGGCTCTGGCAAGACAACACTGCTTTCTTCATGGCTATATGAATCATCTTTTCCCGTGGCCTGGGTCTCGCTAGATGAGAGCGACAATGATCCAGGCCGTTTCTGGGACTATGTACTCACTGCTCTACAAAAACATTTCCCTGGCTTTGCCAATCACCTGCTTACGCTTCTACCCACATTACAGACTGATACTCTGGAGCCATTTCTGGTCCTCCTGATAAACGCTCTGGCGACTTTACCCAACGAAATCGTGCTTGTCTTAGATGACTATCATCTACTGACCAGCCAGCCAATACATGAAAGTGTGGCCTTCCTATTAGAGCATATGCCTGAACAATTGCGCATGGTTGTGGCCAGTCGCTCTCTTCCACCTCTTCCTGTAGCTCGCCTGCGCGCACGTGGAGTGCTGGCTGAGTTCGACTTTGCTGATCTTCGTTTTACCGCTCAGGAAACCAGGGAGTTACTGGAGGCGCTTATCGGCGACTTCCTGCCTGACGAAAATTTCTCCAGGCTGCTAGAGCGCATGGAGGGCTGGGCGACTGGCTTGACCCTGGCAGCCCAGGCCTTGCGTGCTAGACATAGGAGGACATATGCGCAGGCCCCTCCTCAGAGAGATCCTCAAGCGATCTTCGAATATCTTGCCAATGAAGTCCTGTCTCATCAATCCGCGCAGATGTGTGATTTTCTTTTACATACCTCGATTCTGGAGCGCTTCCATGGAGAGCTGTGCGATGCAGTAACCTTACAAAAACAGAGTCAGGATCTCCTGCAGCAACTGGAGCATGAAAATCTCTTTCTCTCTCCTCTCGACAAGTATCATCTCTGGTACCGCTATCACCAGCTTTTCAAGGACTTCCTGCGTAATCGCCTGGAACAGACCTATCCAGCGCAAATTCCAATGCTTTATGGTCGGGCAGCTCACTGGTATGCGCAAAATGATATGCTGGCCGAGGCCATCACATATGCCTTACAAGGCCAGGATTTTGCCCTTGCGGCACAACTCATAGAGAAACAGGGGCAGGATGTGCTCATGAGACACGAGGTCATTATGCTAGGAACGTGGCTGCGCGCCCTGCCGGAAGGGGTCATTTATGATCGCCCACATCTCTGCGTCTTTGCGGCCTGGACGCTCCTGCATACCTCGCATACTGGTTCCATAGAGCGTTATCTCCATGCTGCTGAACATGGCCCTGGGAATACTTGCCTGGAGGAAGACGAGCGTCGCTTACTCTGGGGAGAGATTGCCGCTATTCGAGCACGCGTGGCGATCTATCAGAATCGCGTAGAAGACGGTGTTACTCTCGCTCGCCAGGCCCTGAGCTGGCTCTCGAAGGACGACCATTCAGTGCGCGGCGAAGCTGTCCTGAGCCTGGGCACTGCGAGTGAAGTGCTGGGTGAGACGCAGGTAGCCGAAAATGCTTATCGTGAAGCGATTGAACATAGCAAGCAATGTGGCAATCTACGCGCAACCATGTTGGCGTTCCGCTCCCTGGCGATGCTTTACAGGGACCAAGGCAGGCTGCACCTGGCTCGCAAGCTCTATGAGGATGGTCTTGAATATGCACTCCAGACACACCAGGAACATCTGCTACCCATAGGTTTCCTCCATGTTGGCCTGGGAGAACTGTTCTATGAATGGAATGATCTTGAAGCTGCCGAACATTATTTGCGCGAGGGGATTACATTAGGCCAGCGCGGCGGCGATGTAAAGATCTGGTTGCTGGGTTATGTTGGACTGATCTATACGACGCTAGCATGCGGCAAGCATGAGCAAGCCTGGTCGCTCTTTACTGAAGCCGAATACCTGGCTCGCCAGACGAACTTCACGCGTGGTATCGCCTGGCTAAAGCTGATCCGCCCACGCTTGAGTGCCCTTCAGGGTGATACTGTACCTCTCCTGGATTGGGCGCAGGAATGGGAATTGGACCTTGATTCGGAGCTAGATGGTTTCTACGAGTATGACTATCACCAGCTAGCCCAGGCTTTTATTGAGCTCCATAAGCCGGATCTCGCACTACGCCTCTTGCACCGTCTACAAGCTAGAGCAGAGCAAACCAGGCGGCCTGGACTCAAACTATCCCTTCTCCTGAGCATGGCTCGCGCCTATGTGCAACAAGAAAGACCTGATCGGGCATTAGCATCCCTGGAAGAGGCGCTCAGTCTTGCGGAACCGCAGAGATATATGCGAACTTTCATTGACGAAGGGCCACAGATGGCATCCCTTCTTAAACGATTGCGCCAGTCCTACCAACAAAGCACCTCAGCAGCACAGTCTTGCTCCCTTGGCTATCTCAATCGCCTGCTCTCAGCTTTTCATAATACTCATTCTCCTCAACCTGATCAGGTAAGCGCTACCTTCCTTGCTGAGCAATTAAGCCAGCGCGAGCAGGAGGTTCTGCGCCTCCTCGCTAGCGGCCACTCGAACGCAGAGATCGCTGAAACGCTCATTATTGGCCTCAATACAGTCAAGACTCACTTGAAAAACATCTATGGCAAGCTAGGAACACATAATCGCACACAGGCCATCGCTCAAGCTCGTTCTCTGCATCTGCTCTGATGCAATCACCCACGCCCAATCCTCCTTTCAGGTGATGTACTTTAGCTCTTCAGGCGCTATCCTATGGAAGTAGATCGAACACAAATATGAGAAATGAGGTTCCTATATGTCACTATCTACAGAAGCTATCTCCGAGCGCTACGCTACCTCCCTACAAGCAACGAGCGAGATAGCCAATGCATATTCCTTCCAGGGTCGCCTTGATGAGGCCTTGCAGCTTTTCCAGGCTGGAGAGCAATGGCTATTGCTCCAAGAAGTATCTCCAGAGCATAAACTAAGCTTCCTGTTAAAATACGGGCAATTCGTGATACATTACTACTTCCTGACTAATAGCGAGGAAGAACGCATGCATTCGCTAGCACAGCAGGCACGGCAGCTAGCAGAGGCCAGGCAAGATGCGTCTGGGATCGCCACCGCGCTCTATCTCATTGGTCAAACACTGTATTACCATAACCTGCAAACAGGCGAGAGCGATTATCGCGAAGCACGTGAATATTGTGAACAGGCATCGACGCGCTATGAGCAACTTCATGACTCTTATAATTTGGCCGAGTCCCTCTTCTATACTGGCCTGACCTATGAGCGGCAGCACCAAGATGCACAGGCTCAAGAATATTATCAGCGCGCGCTACAGCTTGCCGAAAGCTCGAGCAATGCCTGGGGAGCCTCTGAGGCCACACGTCACCTGGCAGGCCTGTACATGTCGATAGATCTGGAACAGAGCTTGAATTACGCATTGAAGTCCCTCGCTCTACGCGAGGAGATAGGGTTCAAAAGAGGCTTGCCCTCGGCTCAATTATTAGTAAGCGATGTCTATGTCGAGCGGGGCAACCTGGAGCAAGCATTAGAGTATTGTCAGCAAGCCGAGCAGCTTGCCAGAGAGATGAAGCTCCAGAACTATCTAGTATATGCACAAGTCACACACGGAGACATCACCTACAAGCAGGGAAAACGCGACGAAGCACGCACGCATTTTGAGAAAGCGGCCAACCTTGCGCGCCAACTCAACATTGCTTTCGCCATTGCAACGGTCAATGAGAAACTAGAGATGCTTGAGAGAGCATGATATATAGGTATAGGTGTTGAGCGATCGCTCAACACCTATACCTATATATCATGCTCTCTGAGCGCCGTAGGCGCGATTGCAAACCGCATAAGAAGAAGCTTTTATCAGAAAGGGAAATATGGTAATATGCCGAGATAATACATGACCGTCTATACAGTCGCGCGGAATATAGCGTAGAAGGACTTCCCATGGATTACGAGAAGAGCCTGCTTCGTAAGCGTATTCGGATGTATCTAGGCCTGGCGTTGTTTGGCGCAATGATCGCCGCCGATATTTTATTTGTCATAGGTTTTAGCAACAATGCCGTCACCCCCTGGATCACGATTTCTATCTTCGCCTTCGGCTTTACTGGTCTCCTTACCCTCCTGGAATATTTATTCGCGCGCGGTCTGCGCGCGGTTGGCAACGCCTCCTTTAGCTCCTGGTTTTCCCGCCCCGCCATGCTGGCCTTTCTCCTGGCGGTCTGCGCCTATCTGCTACTGCTGGGCGGCTATGTGCTTGGCGTCCTCTCTCAGTTTAGCCATCCCTTTGTCACACCCATTCTAAGCCTGGCCTTTATCCTCATGGCCTGCGTAGCATCCTACCTTGTCCTCAGCTTCTGCCGCCACCTCTACATACAGCTAGCCTCCAGGTAAAACACCTTCTCGTAACATGTTGTGGCCCCAGGTGTGCCAGTTTGCAAACTGGCACACCTGGGGGCCACAACATGTTATAATACTTTTCGGCATTTATCAGTGAGTGGTTGGTTGGGTTGAGGGTGTTGTATCAGGGGATGCTGATCTTTGTATGCAGGCAGGTATAGGGGAAGCGGTGCGTGGTCAGAAGCCTTTCTACATCATGGCGTTCTCACGTTCATAGACTTCGTGCTTTTCTTGGACGTCCGCCTCAAAAGCACATGCAGCCGCTGAAAAATTAGCTTGCAGTGTGGCCTGTCGTCACGGAAAAAAGACCTTTATGGACCAGCTTTCCATGGTATCTTTTGTGAGGGATAGCGAACAGGGTCCTCCAGGCTCTGCCAGTGATACCTACAGTGTAGAGGGTTTTGAGTTTCCACCTCTTATATGTAACGTCACGGTCGTCACAGAGCCCACAGATTACGCTGGCGTTCTGTAGGTATCGCCTTCCTTATTTAGACTTTACGGTTTGGCGCATTAGGCAAGTAGGAATAAGAGAGATTAACATATAAAGGAGATAAGACAAGATGGAGAATGAACAGCAGCGCGTCCCTGGACGCTATGGCTTCGATGAGATCAAATCGAACCGCCTGGAGCCGTGGCCTAATGCCTATCCAGAGAGCAAGTATGTAGTGCATTTTGAGATTCCCGAGTTTACCTGCCTCTGTCCACGCTCTGGCTTCCCAGACTTCGCGACGATCATTATTGACTATGTTCCCGGCCCCTCGGTCGTGGAGTTGAAGAGCCTCAAGCTATATATCAATAGCTATCGCGAGCGCCAGATCAGCCATGAGGCGTCCGCTAATGAGATTCTCAATGACCTGGTGACACTGCTCTCACCCCGCTGGATGCGCGTGGTTGGCGATTTTACCGTTCGCGGCAACATCAAGACTATCATCTTTGCCGAGCACGAGGAGTCGGGTTATAATGGTCCCCGGCCCGAGTATCGCCGTTATCAACAGTATGTCTAAGTGAGGAGCATTTCTATGACCACTAAGAGACGCGGAGAGCGCGCAGTTTTGATCGTAAGCGGCGGCATGGATAGCTGCGTGCTGTCTCATTATTATGCCGCGGCAGGTTTCGACCTGCACCTTCTCTCCTTTAATTATGGCCAGAAGCATGTCAAAGAGCTAACCTATGCTGAACGCTATATCAGCGCGCTGCGCGAGCGCTATAGTAACCTGGAGATCCAGCACCAGGTCGTGGCGCTGCCCATCGCACACCTCTCACCCAATTCTGGCTCGGCCCTGCTCAACCCCGACCAGAGCATGCCACATGGACACTATACCGATGACAGCATGAAGGCGACGGTCGTCCCCTACCGCAATCCGAATATGCTCTTACAGGCGGCCACCGTGGCCTGGAACGAGAACGCGCGCGTCGTGGCCTTCGCCGCGCACTATGGTGACTACGCTCAGTATCCCGATTGCCGCCAGGAGTTCGTCGACGCCTTTAATACCATGCTCAATCGCGCCATGGACTCGGACCAGGTCACGGTCGAGGTTCCCTTTATGCGCTTCTCTAAGGCCCAGATTGCCCGCTTCGGCGCCAGCCTGGATGTCCCCTTTGAGCTAACCTGGAGTTGCTACGAGGGTGGTAGCGAGGGCTTTGGCGATAAACACTGCGGTCACTGCGGCACCTGCGTTGAGCGCTATGAGGCCTTTAAGCATGCAGGCGTGGAGGACCCAACGCAGTACGCCAATGATCCCGAGTTGTTCCTGAATATCCCTGGCCAGCGCGCTTAATCTCGCAGACACGCACAGTATTGGGGCACTCAGACAGCCAGGGAGGTGCACCCACGCTGCACCCAGTGTTTCCCGTAAGGAGGGACCTATGCCAAAATACGCTATCGTGACACGCGAGTTCAATTTTGAAGCCTCGCATCACCTGCCCAATCACCGGGGGAAGTGCCGGCGTCCACATGGGCATTCCTATCGCCTGGAGGTCTCTCTGCGCGGACCCATCATCGAAGCACCTGGCGAATCGAGCGATGGCATGGTGATGGATTTCGAGGATCTGAAAGAGATCGTCAACCACTGCATTATCGAGAGTCTATCTGACTCTGTGCCACGCGGACCCGAAGCCACACCAGTTGAAAAGGGCGGCATGGATCACAACGACCTCAACACGCTCACGGGTATCCGCACTACCGCCGAGAACCTGGTCCACTGGATCTGGGACGCCCTGGTGAGCGGCGGCGTGCGCGAGGAGTTGCTCTACCGTGTGCGCCTGTGGGAGACCGCCAAGGGCTATGCCGAAATTACCCGCGCTGAGCGCGGCCTGGAGTAGATTTTTATGAGCAATATCGTCAGTGAGAGCCTCGCGTCCACGCAAATTGAGCCTGACTTGCAGCCCTCCAAGCAGAAGAAGCTGTCCATCTCTGAAACGTTTGGACCCACTATCCAGGGTGAGGGGGCGTTGATTGGCAAACCGACTGTCTTCGTGCGTACAGGCGGCTGCGATTACCGCTGCCAGCGCTGCGATACCCTCTATGCCGTCCTGCCAGAACATCGCGCCGAGTGGCAACAGATGACGACACAGGAGGTCTTCACCCAGGTACGCGAGCTCGCCCACAACAGGCCCATCCTGGTGACGCTCTCCGGCGGGAATCCCGCCATGCAGCCACTGGAGGAACTGATTGACCTGGGACATGCTGAGGGTTACACCTTCGCCATCGAGACCCAGGGCAGCATCGCCCAACCCTGGTTCGCTAAACTGGACTACCTGACCCTCTCGCCCAAGGCTCCTGGGATGCAGAATCCCCAGCCCACCAACTGGGAGCGCCTGGATCGCTGTATCTCCTATGCACGCCAGGGTCATGACGGCAAGCAGCCTGGCATCTGCCTGAAGATCGTCATCTTCGACGAAGAGGACTACCAGTACGCCAAACATGTGGCCGAGCGCTACCCCAATATTCCGCTCTACCTGCAAGCGGGCAATCATACACCGCCGCACCTAGCGAATGAGATCGACATCAACGGTATTCTCAGCCGCATGGACTGGCTGATCCAGCGCGTTGTCGAGGACCAATGGTACGAGGTCACGATCCTGCCGCAGTTGCACACCCTCCTCTGGGGCAACAAGCGCGGCGTGTAGGTATTATCAGTAGCTGCGTATGTAAGTAGCAGGCGCCCACTACTTACATACGCAGCTACTGAGGGACAAGGTGTGCTTCGTTTAAAGTGAGGGATGCAAGAATGACAACACATATGAATAAAGAGCAGATGAATGGCCATGCCGCTCTCCATTCACTACTTTCCAATGAACAGAAGAGGGTCGATTATCCCAGGCTGCTTGAGCTGGGGCGCGAGCTGCTGATCGCGATTGGAGAGGACCCGGACCGTGAGGGATTGCTGGACACACCAAGACGCTGGGCCGACTCCTGGCGCGAGTTCGTTGAGTATGATCCAGGTTCGACTGAGACCTGCTTCTCATCGGCCTCGACCGATCAAATGGTCTGTGTCTCGGGCATGCGCGTCTTCTCGATGTGTGAGCACCACCTGATGCCCTTCTGGTGCGATGTTGCCATTGGTTATATCACGGGCGACAAGGTGCTGGGACTCTCCAAATTTGCGCGCATCGCGCGCCAGTTCGCCCACAAGCTTCAACTGCAAGAGCGCATCGGTCATGAGATCGCCGACGAGATTACGCGCATCACAGGTTCGCCAGATGTGGCCGTGGTGCTGAAAGGCGAGCATATGTGTATGACAGCGCGTGGCATCCGCACACCCGGTGTGATGACCTCCTCGGTCATGCGCGGCGTCTTCCGCAGCGAGAGCGAGGCCCGCCTCGAATTCTTACGCCTGATTGAATAAAAATCTAGGGAGTTTCCCAGGCTCCCTCATTCTTGCCCCATCCCGCCTGCGGCGCAAAGGGAGTATGGGGTGTCTGGGGACGGGCTGGCTCCGTCAGCCCGTCCCCAGACACCCCATACTCCGAGGCGATCTTGCGAGCCTCTAAACTAACAACCGGGTCCTATACCATGAAGTTTCAGCATAAATCAGCTATACTTGATGCTATCGATACATGTGTTTAAAATGCTGAAGGAGGCTTGATTGTGAAGGGCAGCAAAGGCCTGCGCACACCGCTCCCCATATTTATGGATGTGCCTCCGGGGCGGCGCTATGTACGCTCGTTTATCTTCTCACGGCGCGTCAATGCCCCATTCGCTCGCTTCCACCTGCTGGTACGCTTCCTGCTCGTGATCTGTATCTCGATTGTCCAGCTCCGAGCAATTGACGTGGCCAGGCCTGACCCTTTGATGGCGGCGCTGCTAAGCCTGCTCTCGCTGGCGATGTTCCTGGGCAGTGGCATGCATAACCGCGTGGCGCGCATCTATGTTCTGCTGACCATCCCCACACTGATCAGCCTCTTCTCGACCTGGATCATCTTTAACCCTGTGTTGGGACACGTTACGCTGCTAGAGGCGCCAGTGTATAGCGGGCATCTCGACCTGGGCATCTCGACCTGGTTCCTGCTCTGGCTGGGACTGACGCTGGGCTATTTCCTCTGGACACGCAAGGTCATATTGGGCCTGGTGCTGGCGGCTCTCTTCACCTTTATTAGCTCACACTTCCTGGCGCTACCCACCTGGACCTTCGCGCAGGTCCCTTTCTTCCATCCCCTGACGCTCCTGGTCAGCGATCACGGCCTGCTAATCGCGCTGACGAAGGTCATTGGCTACTCTGGACTGATCTTCTCAACCATCGCCCTCGTGGTCTCCAGCCGCGACGCGGAGCTGATTGGTGCCCTGCGCCAGTTACGTGTGCCCCAGCCCGTGATCTTCTTTATCAGTACCGTCTTTCGCGCGCTCGACCTGGCCCTAGTCGACTACCAGACCATCCACCAGGCGCAACTAGCCCGCGCCATCAACGCACGCCCGCGCAGCTTCCTACGTCAGCTCAGCGACCTGGCTAGCATCTCCGTCCCCCTGATCGCGGTCATGATCCGCCGCTCAGGTGAGATCGGTGATGCCCTCATGGCGCGCGGCTACCGCATCAACCAGGTCACCAACGATTTCTATGAGACCCAGCCCTGGAGTGTGATGGATTGGAGCGCCATCGTTCTCTGCCTGCTCCTGTTCTACCTCTCCTTCGGCACCCATTTCAACCTGACGGCCCTGCTCTGGCCAGCAATATTGGTTTAAGGTGTGGTCATGTGGTTGAGGTGTGGCTTTGCCACACCTCAACCACATGACCACACCTATTATAGACATGGAAAGAGAGAAAGACACATGACGAGCGCGGTCTCCGTATCTGGCCTGTGGTGGCGCTATCCAGACTATGGTGAGGGCAAGCCCGGCGAGAAGGCGCACCCCTGGACGCTGCGCGATATCGCGCTCCAGATTGAGCCGGGAGAGTGCTTCGGCATTACGGGTCCCAGCGGCGCGGGGAAGACCACGTTCTGCCGTATGCTGATGGGCATCCTCCCCTATAGCGCGCGCCTGAGCGCTGAGCAGCTATGCTCACATTTTCGCGGCAGCCTTGAGCTACTCGGCGAGCCTATTACCTCGAAGACCGCCACCAGCCACAAGGTGGGCATGATCATGCAAGACCCCGAGAACCAGTTCCTGCGCATGAGCCTGCTGCATGAGCTGGGCATCGGCCTGCAACTGCAAGATATACCCAGGGAAGAGATACTTCAGCGCGCCCACGAGGCCCTGGCATGGGTTGGCCTGGAGCGGCTCTGGCACGGCGCGTTTTATACCCATCCCGCAGACCTCTCGGGCGGGCAGAAACAGCGCGTAGCCATCGCCGCCTTCCTCGCCATGCGCCCCCAGATCTTGATCCTCGATGAGCCAACCAGCGATCTCGATCCCGTGGGCAAACGCGAGGTCATCGAAACCATCGCTCGTTTACGCCATGACTATAGGATAACTGTGATCCTGGTAGAGCAGGACCCCGAGATTTTGAGCGCCTTCTGCGACCGCATTGCCCTGCTCCATGGTGGGCGCATAGAACTGGTCGCGCCGCCAGGAGAGTTTTACGCGCGCCGGGATGTTCTGGAGTGTTACGGGGCCTCAGTTGGTGAGCTAACACGCATCTCCTGGGAGAGCGGTTGTACCTTCCAGGGTCGTCCTCCGCTCACGCTTGATGAGGCGGAAGAGGCCTTCGTCCCCCTCTTGACGCCCGGCGATGCCCATAGCTCTGCGCCTGGCGTGGTTGAGGAGGAGCCAGGAGAGCCAGTTGTCTGCGCTGAGCAAGTGGGGTATAGCTACGAGGATGGCACCATCGCGCTCAAAAGCATCGATCTGAGCTTGCGACGCGGCGAGATGCTGGCCCTGCTGGGTCCCAATGGGAGCGGAAAGACGACCTTCGCCAAGATCCTGGCGGGCATCTACCGCGCCAGTTCGGGGCGCGTGCAGGTCCTTGGGCAAGACCTGGCGAATAAACGTATGCGTAAACGTCTACCCTCCTATGTCGGCTACGTCTTCCAGAATCCTGATCACCAGCTCTTCTGTCGCAAAGTGAGCGATGAGATCGAATATGGCCTGAAGAACCTGGGACTCTCGGCTGATGAGCGTAAGACCAAAGTGAGCGAGACACTGGAGGCTGTAGATCTGGTCGATTACGCCGACGAGGACCCACTCTTCCTGAGCAAAGGGCAGCGCCAGCGCCTGGCCGTCGCCGCCGTGCTCGCCATGGGGCCTGATATCCTTATTGTCGACGAGCCAACCACGGGCCAGGATTACCACTCGATCAACAGCATCATGCAACTACTGCGCGCCCTCCAGCAGCAAGGAAAAACTATCCTGATCATCACGCACGATATGACGCTAGTGGCGGAGCATTGCCAGCGCGTGGTCTCCTTCCGCGATGGGCAGGTCGTCTTTAGTGGCACCCCACTCCAGCTTTTCAGCGAAGAAGAGGCCCTGCAAGTCACAGGTTTGCGCGCCCCAATCTCGGCCATGCTCTCCACCCGCCTGCAACAGTATGACTCGCGCCGGCCCCACTTTATCACCGTCGAGCAAGCGGTCGCGCTCTTGTCTACCCTAAAGGACACGGGGTATGCACCTACTTATGGCATGGATGGGTAAGCCCGCCCTAGCGTATCCACTCTTGCTCGCCATACGTGTTGTAGGTGAACAATCACGGCATTGAACATCTTTTACAGCAGAATATACTCGCGAGAAAGGATACAGAAGAGCATGGGATTACTGGAGCGAAAGGTCGCGCTTGTCACGGGCGCCGATAGCGGCATTGGGAGGGCCATCGCGCTCTTATTCGCCCGGGAGGGTGCCTCGGTCGTTGTTAACTACGCGCACAATGAGCAGAAGGCCAGCGAAGTCAGGAACATGATTGAGCAGCAGGGCGGAACCTGCTTTGTGCAACAGGCGGATATCTCACAGTACCAGCAGGCCCAGGGGCTGGCGCAACGCGCCGTCAAGCAGTTTGGGCGCCTGGATATCCTGGTCAATAACGCGGGCATGGAAATTCACAGCCCCTTCCTGGACGTCAACGAAGAGCAATTTGACCGCGTCGTCGATACCAACCTCAAGGGGGCCTTCTTCTGCGCCCAGGCGGCGGCGCGCGAGATGGTCAAACAGAATATACGGGGCCAGATCATTAACATCTCATCGGTGCATGAGGACCTGCCCATGCCCGAGAACGTCCCCTACTGCTGCGCCAAGGGCGGGATGCGCATGATGATGCGCACCATCTGCCTGGAGCTAGCCAAGCACAACATTACTGTTAACAACATAGCACCAGGCGCCATAGATACCCCCATCGACGCCGACGTAAAGTCTGATCCCAACAAATACAAGCCCCTGATCGACGAGATTCCCCTGCATCGCATGGGCCAGCCCGAGGAGGTCGCGCATCTCGCGCTCTACCTGGCCTCCGGCGCCGCCGAGTACGTCACCGGCTCCACCTTCGTCATCGACGGCGGCCTCATGCGCAACACCGGCGCCCTCTAATAATTGCTTGATCCCCACGCCCATGCAGGAAAACAAGGATGTGCTTGTAAACGGCGCATCTACCTTGTTTTCCCTGCTGGGCGTGGCGTTTCTCCGCCATGGAACGTAGCCGATCAGCAGGAGGGGCCTGGTAGGCGTGCCCTTTAGAAGCACCCTTCTGCATGAGCGGTGGGCCTTATGGTAATGCGTATGGGAAGTGAGTACTTTTTGACCTCAAGGGTGAGCATTTGCCCTGAAGAGCGAGCAGCTCAACCATTGATTGTCTGAAAAACCTCTCTGGTGGCTACTTCTAGAACGCGACGATTGTAAATTCAAGGCAGAATGATATTTTTGATGCTTACCAGGTATAGAAACTTTCCAGGCCATAGGTTCCCAATGCCAGGGAAAGCTCGCCTCCGTGATGGATCTCATGCTCCATGACATGCCAGACAATCCACTGCCGGATGTGCGCAGGCTCTTCTTCCAGCCCTTGATCCCGTAGCCATGCCTGGTGGGAGGCCGGGGGTGAAAAAAGCTGTTCCAGATCAGCGGAAGTCCAGCGGTCCAGGCCGGAGGAGATCACGTGCCAGCTCTTCTCAAATATGGCGACCAGTGAAGCTGCCTTGTACACAGCTGGCTCGTCATTCTCCTCGCCATCGTTCCAATCGAGGTCGGGATCTCCTTCACCCATCCACAGGTGGAACCAGTTGAAGCGCGCACCGATCATATGGTCGAGAAGCTCGCCTATCGAGCGGGAATGTGCTGCGATAGGGAGGGCAAGTTGTTCGGAGGAAAGCGATGCGATCGTTTTGACAAGGGCCTGCTGGTAGTTCTCCCAACCGTGTTTGTAAAACGTGACGAGGGGAGATACCTGTTCTGTCATAGCTGTCTGCTCCTTGTTCCAATGATGTGCTCTTATGAACGAGAGCATCATATGTGAGTATCATAGCATAGAGGAGGGGCCAAAACTTCTTCAATCTTGCTCTTTGCCGAACCACTCGTCCCTCTTCCTACGTGAACTGGCGCAAACAGTGGCACGCTGACCATCCGAATTTACCAATGCCGAGCACACTCATCCACGCGCTAAGAGAGGTTTCTCAGACAGTCAATGGTTGAGCTACTCACCCTTCAGGGCAAGTGCTCACTCTTTAAGGCAATTACCACCTTATATTGCGTGTGATTCTTTGCGTCACTGCTGGACATGTCTATCCCCGCCTGGCCGATGACATTGCGCGTTCGCGTAGCTGGCTGGCGCGTTTGTGCGCAGGCAGACGCAAGTCATATAAGGGCAGGCCCGTCTTTGCCACAATGAGAGGCGCAAGCGGCTCAGTCTGAGTATCCCATTCTGAGAATGCTACTCTACCAGAACGGAGTAAGCTATCCTTCTCAAGGAAGGAAGCCGCGAGCCAGCAAATAATATTTTCCCCATCACAGAGTTCATAGACCTCGCGTTTGAAAGCACCCGTTGTCTCGAAATCGTCATCAAAATTGGGGGGAGCACCCTTCGTATTAAAAGCGACTTTTACGTTCTGGGCCAGGTGCATGAGGGCCGGGCTGCCCAGGCCCAGAATGATGCTGCTGCCTAAAATAGCTGTGAGGAATTTGCGCCGGCTCGATGGGCGCACGATTTTTATATGTGGTTCGTCTGCCTCTGCGTGTGGCTCTTCCATAAAGGGGACCTCCTTGCCTTGCGCGCTAGCCTTATAAGCTCTAGCGCTTGCTTTCTAGCAATTATAGACGCAAGGATGAGTCTATCGTCAAATATGGGAGACAGCGCGTACAGGCTGTACGCGCCGGGTTAGTCATCTTAATCATAAAAGCAGGTTGTCCAAGCCTGCTAGTGCCAGAAAATGCTAGCAAGTGGCACCAGACCAAAGAAGAGATTGGTAATAAAGTGAGCAATAACCAGGGATGGAAGGCGCTTCTGCCTCTGGTAGATCAGGGCTGCGCCCATACCCCAACAGAAGAAGCTGACCAGGTACACTATTGCTCCAACAACGGTTGGCGCAAACACAACATGCTGAAGTGCAAATCCCACCGTCGGAACGAGTATACCCACCCACGTCTTATTGCTGAGAGCGCTCAGGCGTATCTGCGCATACCCGCGATAATGCATCTCTTCAATGGGGGCATTGAGTGTAGGAAAAACGAATGCTGCCCAGAGAGCAAACCAGAGAGGTAGAGAGAATCCGGTGTCCGCGACACTAAAAACCTGCGCATAGTGGTTGAAAGCATCACCACCATAAAAGAGAAACGGGACAAGTAGCACGCCAATAGTAAAAGGGATATAAAGGACCAACACCCAGAGTAGTCCCAACAATGCATCTTTACCGAATCGATTATGCTTGAACCCCATTAGATCGCGCAGGCGTAGCCCTTCACGACGAGCCAGCCATATGAGCAGCGCCAAGCTTATGAGATTGACAAAGGTAAAGTAAAAAGTAGAGGTAACAAAACTCAATGCAAAGGCATGGGGATTGCCTTGTAGTGTAAAGAAAAGGAAGGTCAAGACAGCACC
This sequence comes from Ktedonobacter sp. SOSP1-52, assembly GCF_016587395.1. Taxonomy (NCBI): domain Bacteria; kingdom Bacillati; phylum Chloroflexota; class Ktedonobacteria; order Ktedonobacterales; family Ktedonobacteraceae; genus Ktedonobacter; species Ktedonobacter sp. SOSP1-52. The sequence goes on along the minus strand of NZ_BNJH01000005.1, from coordinate 103,263 downwards.
CAGCAGGGCAAGAGGGAAACGGATAAAGGCCATAATTAGCGGCCAGATCCAGCCAACTCTACCAGCCTGAATACGCTCTTGCACCACAACGCAAGTATTAAGGTCAATTACAATGCGTTCCTCAGCCGTTGAGTAGGTGGAAGCTTTTGCCATGATGTCTACTCCTCCAGACAAACGTATGATTCTAGTTAAAAAGAATAAACTTACTCTTTATACGCAGATAGCTCGTTGGACGGGCTAACTCTCCAGGATCTCGCGAAGAGCTGTGCGATGCTCTTCAAACGCCTTACGTCCTTGAGGGGTAATCTCCACGTAGGTATGTGGCTTTTTCTGCACGAAGGTTTTGGTAACAGCCACATACCCGGCCTCCTCCAACTTTTGCAGATGCGCGCCCAGATTCCCATCCGTAAGCTCAAGCTGCTTCTTCAGCATGTTAAACGTAACCTGTACACCTTCGGGAAGCGCAGCCAGCATCGCCATGATACGCAGGCGTACAGGCTGATGAATAAGCTCATTGAGTGCCGCCATAGTTAACGCCGCCTTAAAAAGGAGATACCTACAATAATCAAAGGTAATCCGGCAAAGAGGGCTGACCACGCCCAGAAGTAGCCAGGCAACAACAGGTAACCCACAATTGTGATGAGCGTCACGCCTATGCCAAGCACCAGAGACAATGGTTGCCGCAACCAGATGCCGGCCATAATAGCACTCATCATCTCCGCTGTAATCCAGAGCAGTCCGATATGGAGCGGTTTGAGAGGAATGAGGAGTACCCAGAGCAAAACAAAGCCATAGAGTACACCATTGAATATCCCATACAAGGTAGAATCACGAGTTGACTGCGCGCCCGGGGCCGGTCGCGTACGCTGCCCTTGAAGGATACCCAGGATCATCGAGCCACCCATTCCCACCAGCAGCATCACACTCCATATCCACACAATCAGTGAAAGCGCGAACTGTGTGACAAGAAAGCCCAGTGTCCAGACTACGCCCCAGAGCAACATAAAGTACGCCCAGGTATTTACGAGGTGCCTTGCCTGCTTTGCCGCATCCTCGATATCATTCAAAGCTGCCTGCGCCTCATCAGGAGTAATATGCATTGCTTCCCTCCATAATTATATAGAGCACTCTGTGCTACAGAGCATAGTACATGAATCACAAAGGGATTGTCAAGTTCTGGAAGAAGATTTGTAAGAAGAAAAGGCGCGTACGGACTGTACGCGCCGGATCATGACTTTAGCCTTCTTGGGTGGCGACGATGCGTTCGATGACGTTGCTGGTGCTGGCGCTGCCGACGAGGGGGAGGATGACGAGGCGGCAGCCAGCTTCCTGAATGGCCGCTGCTTCTGGAATGGCCTCATCGCTATAGTCGCCGCCCTTAACATAGATGTCGGGGCGGAGCGTACTAATAATCGCGCTGGAGGTGTCTTCGTCGAAGAGCAGGGTGTAGTTGACGGGGTCGAGCGCCGCGACGAGGGCCAGGCGATCCTGCTCGCTGTGGATAGGTCGGCCTGGACCCTTCAGGCCACGCGCACTGCGATCACTGTTGATGGCCACGACCAGGACATCGCCCAGTTGCCGGGCCTGGCGCAAGAAGTGAATATGTCCGGCGTGCAAGATGTCAAAGACGCCATTGGTAAAGACGATGGTTTTACCGCGTAGGCGTTCGATCTCCAGCGTGGCACGAAGCCTCTCAAGCTCATCTTCCTGGGTTTGTAGGACAGCCGTGAAGGTGCGTAAACTCGCCCGTTGCAGCAGTTCCTGTTGTGAGACAAAGGCTGTTCTGGGTTTGGTGACCGCGATGCCCGCGTTATCAAGTCCGATCTGGGCGGACTCTTCAATGTTTCCGCCAGCGGCCAGGGCTAGTGAGAAGGCAGCGGCAAAGGAGTCTCCGGCGCCGACATCCTGGGCATTTTCGACCGGGCGGGTCGGCACATGCAGACCAGAGGCAGCATCACGCTGGCGCAGGTAGACGCCATGTTCCGCCAGCGTGATGGCGATATAGTCAACGTGCAGGACTTTATGAAGCTGCTGCGCTAGCTCCTCCCAATCCTCGGCGGGTGTCTCTCCACCCAATTCGACGAGGCGCTTCGCTTCGGGGTGGTTAGGGGTAACAACGGTGGCCGGGAGATGCTGGAAGCGCTGTAAGGCCTGCGAGTCGATCAAGATGGGCTTGGGATTACGATTGGCAAGGACTGTGAGTTGTTCGATGACCGGCTGCGATACAACGCCATAATGGTAATCTGAGATCACGACCACGTCAGAGTTAGCGTAGAGTTCTTCAATATGTTGGTGCAAACGGGTGCGCAGAGCCTCATTCGTGGGGCGCATGGTCACACCCTGGCGCGCACCATCGTCGAGGCGAATGACATACTGACCTTCAGCAAGGATGCGCATTTTATGGGGAGTTAATGGGGTATCGTCTTCCAGCAACCATTGCGTATCGATGCCCATATCCTTCAGTTCGCCACACAGGAGAGACCCGGCATAATCGTTACCGATCACACTGAGAAAAGAGACGTGGGCGTTCAAGGCCTTGAGGTTGGCGGCGACATTGGCGGCGCCACCCGGAGCATGCTGTTCTCTTGTCTTCCACAGGAGCGGAACTGGTCCCTCGCGACAGAGCCGTGAGGCCTCTCCCTCCAGATAGGTATCCAGGAGCGCATCGCCTATAAGAAAGACGCGCTTCTGCGGAAACTGCCGCACAAGGTCTATTGCTCTCTGACTCATGGTGGTCCTTTATTCTAAAGATGGTTTATCTTTTTATTGATACTCTTCTAGACTACTTATATCGTACGGCCTATCTCATCGTCAAAAATATGGCTGCGAGATACGCAAAAGTCAGGGATAAGAGGAGGTTTTTGGCGCTTTGTGTGCCAAAAACCTCCTCTTATCCCTGACTTCGATGTAGAAAAGTGGCAGCATCCACCTGTTGCAGATACACCCGTAAGCTCATCAGCGTAGGTGCGTACGTAAGTAGCGCACATATAGCGGACTATCTCGCCTGGGCTGCCTCTTTTTTGCGTAGAGAGCGGGCAAAGATGGCGCGGACCTTGGGGGGAAAGTGCTCAAGTTCGGCGGCGCGGCGCAGAGCCACGAGGTCACTTTTATCGGCGATGACTGCGGCGACTTCGGCGATGGTCATACTGGTCTCGTCGCGCTTGAGCAGCTCCATGGGATCGCCCGCTGCTACGTCGCCCTCTTCAAGCACGGCCAGGTAGAAGCCGACGAGGCCACTATCTTGAAAAGGCTTGATAAAGCGCTCCTGCTGGAGGCGCGCCTCCAGCTTATAGCAGGGTGTGCGCGGTTGTGTGATCTGGAAGATTGCATTGCCTATACGAAATATATCGCCGATGCGTACCTCGCGCTCGTTGAGGCCTGTGAGAGTCAGATTCTCGCCGAAGGAGCCCCAGCACAGTTCATCGCGGTTCAGTTCTCGCTGCCAGTAAGGATAGTTGTCGGCGGAATAAGCGTAGACGGCTTTATCAAACCCGCCGTGGTTCTTCAGGTCAGTCTGGCGGTCACCGTCCAGGTTCTCCTTGCGTACGCGTACACGCCCTTCTACAGGCTGCTTATAGATGGCGGTCTGGAATTCTTTGCCTTCCCAGTTAACCGTTCGCGGCAACCCCACATTGACCGAAATAACCCGCATAGTTGGCATATGTGTATTTCCCTCTTCCTATTTTCGCGGCTTTCTCTATTGTTGCTAATAATATATCTTATACTATTCATGATATACTCTTCAATTTCTAGTCAAAGTAAACGTTCCTTCTGTTCTTGGCTTCTACTGAATTGGAGCAACTCCATGTTTAGGTTCTTGGGGGACTAGACAAGCACCTGTGATTCGGAAAGTCGCACAGCCAGGAAGGGGATCACAAGATCAGGCCAAGTTCGCGTGCTCGGGCTACGGCCTGAAGACGATTGTTGACTCCTAACTTTATAAAGATATTGCTCACATGTCGTTTAGCTGTATTCGTCGCGATAACCAGATCCTTGGCAATCTCTTGATTTGATTTTCCCTTCACCATCAATTGAAGCACCTCTATTTCACGCATACTTAACGTTTCAGTCAATGATTGCATGATTTTGTGCTCTGCACACTGACCTGAAGAAATTCCAATAACTGATACTGTATCTGGTTCCTGACTTCCAGTGGAAAGCATCTCTTTTCCTCTTTGGAAAGCTACAAGGACCGTGTCTAAGTAATGAGGAGGTCTCTGCTCGATATCCTTGAGTCTGCTGAGCAAGAGTTGCATTGGTGCTCCCTCATCGACAAAGATGCGAATATAGCCTTCAGGCTCAGCGATACGTACAGCTTGTGCGAGTATAGAGAGCGCTTGGATCTCTTCTTGTTGCATGTGATAGGCTAGCGCTTGCAGAATCAGCATCTCGAGGACGTTTCCCCAACGCTCCATCTCTTGAGCATGTGGTAACAGGAAACTAAGGACCCCGAGAGCTTCAGAGGGTTGATGTTGTGCCAGCAGAACACGTGCTTGAGCAACACCCTCTCGTTCACAGGCAAAAAGCGAGCGTGGCCTCTCGCGCCACTCTAATTCTTGTACCCAATGGCTAGCGCGTTCTAATTCTCCATGCGCGATCCAGAGCCGAACTTGTTCAACCGCGAGTATCCAGGCAAGTTGATTAGTACTATCGGCCTGTAAAGGACTTTTCCTCCTTTGCTGAAAGACATTGTCAGCCGCATCTAATTCGTTACGTGACAGATACAAGCGTACCAACTGTAGGTAGCCCGTACTCAGTAGAATCAGCAATTCAATCTGTTCTTCTGAAGGCATGCCTTCAGACGTCAACACAAGGGCTTCATCAAGCCGATTCCACTCTCTCAATATCTCAGCATGGCACATATTTGCCCAGGCTACAGCTGAGCAGGAGAAATTACCAGGCGCACTCCCAAGTTGATATGTCTGTTGTAAGAGGTTGTGTGCCTCTTGAAGCCGACCACGCAAGAGAAGATAGTAAGCCGCGATGCTCAGATGACAGATCGCCCCTGGAATGTCACCTATTTCTTGAGCAAAACTGGAGGCCTTGAGCGCACAGCAGGTTGCATCCACTGCTCGGCCTTGTGCAAAATAAGCCAGGGATTGAGCCAGGAAGATGGTCGCACGAGCATTATTATCCTCTTCAGGAAGATAGGCCAACGCCTGGGAACAGAGATCTAACGTTACCGTATCCGCACCTCGATAACTGGTAATGATTGCTTCAAGAGCGGTAACTTCTCCACGCAATTTCTCGTATGACGCATTTTGAGAGAGAACATCGCCACTCACATCATTATATGCTGGAGAGTAGACGGCTATAGCCTCTTGAGTTGCTTGAAGCCAGGGGATAGCTTCTTCGGGCGAGGTTGTAAGGAAGAGAATCATTGCATAAGCCAAGCCCAGATACGGGTGTATGCGTATAACCTCCTGTGGGAGTTGCTGAAGCCATTGCCACAGAATTGGGAGTTCGCAGCGCTTCCAGAGAAGCCTCTGAATAATAGGTTCGAGCAAAGCAGCAGTTTCATACCATGCATGTGCTTTCAATGCATGGTTTATCGCCTCATTGATTGCCCCTTCTCGGGCATACCAGCGGCTTGCTTTCAGATGCAGGGCGTGAATTTGTGCTGTATCACTCCGTTCGAGTCGATAACGTAAGGTTTTCGCAAAGAGCGATTGATAGCGATACCAGCATCTGTTTTCATCCAAAGCCACAATAAACAGGTTATTTCGCTCCAGAAACTCAAGCATCTCTTGACTATTAGACGACTCGGTAACGGCATCACACAAAGGAGCACTAAGGTGCTCAAGAAGAGAGGTTTGTAGCAGAAAGGCCTGCACCTCTTCAGACTGCTGGCTCAACACTTCCTCCATCAGGTAGTCAAAGACATAGCGGTGACTCCCATGAAGAGCCTTGAGTGCCTCGTGGGGATAAGGTTGTTTTTTGAGCCAGAGACCCATCAATTGCAAGCCAACAAGCCAACCTTCTGTGGAGGTCACGCTTTGGACATCCAGGTCTTGAGGAAGAGAGAGATCCATGACTTCGTTGAGAAAACGCGTCATCTCTTCGGGTATACAGCGCAGTTGTTCGGTGCGTAGCTCTAAGAGTTGACCTCCAGCACGCAGACGAGCAAGAGGAAGTGGTGGATCAACACGTGTCGCCAGAAGAATATGCAGGTGTGCTGGCAGATGTTCTAGAAGAAATGTCAACGAGTCGTGGATTTCTGGATCTGTAATTGCCTGATAATTATCCAGAAACAACACCCAGGTCGCGTTACTTGTTGCAAGGGCATTAATGAAGGTCGTAAGCACATATACGCGGCTTCTGTGGCGCCATGACCGCGTCTAATGCCTCTTTGGCGATACCTTCCTGGCATTTATTGAAAGCGGCAAGGACATATCGCCAAAAGGAGAGGAGATAATTGTCACCTTTATCAAGCGTTACCCAGGCCGTAAACACCGACTTCTGCGAAAGTGCTTTCTGCCATTGTGCAAGTAGCGTTGTTTTGCCGAAACCAGCTGGCGCTGAGACAAGAAGTAGTTGTCGCTGCAATCCTTGATTGAGCAAAGTGGTCAGCCGAGGACGAGTCATCAAGGCATGTGGTGAAATGGGAATGGCAAACTTGGTCTCCAACAACGGATCGTGTATAAACATATACGCCCTCCAACATCTACAACTACTTCCTTTCGTTTCTTCTTTATGCTGCCCAGTAAACACAAAGTATGACTATCACGAATATATGGTAGCATAGTTTCTTGCTTTTTGATGCAAAGGGTGCCTCAACTATTGACAAGAAAAATCCCCAGAAAAATGCTACCAATTCCCAGCCATTGCCGCCAGAAGAGTTGTTCATGCAAGACAAACCAGGCCAGCAGGACTGTGACAGCGCTAAAGAGGGAGCCAAGCACGCTCACCAGGGAAACTTGAGCCAGCGTAAACCCGAGCGCATTAGCGACAAAGGCACCCGTGTCAAGAAGACCTATACCAATGAGATATTTCCAGACAGGGCGGGGCGGCAGCTCAAGAGATTGCTCAAGCGGACGTGCTCCCAACATGAGCAGGACTGCTGCCACCAAGCGGAGCAGCCAGATTGGCGTGATCCCACCCAGCGTTGGTGTAATTATGATTAAAAAGATATAACCCTGTTTCTCTCAGCTTCCTCCATACCAACATCCAGCACCATTTACAATGAAGCTTCGCGTACTACTTACTTTAGGTCAATAATTAATTTGATCAAAGAGCAGATTACACCTCATATGTTACTTATTTTTGGCCATGACAACGACAAGCGAGGAACCTATACTAGCGGTCAAAGATCAATGCTCCTTAGGTAAGAGAGAAGGACAGTTTTCATAACTGTATTAGTTTAGAAGCTATCCTTACGACTCTCTCCTTTTACCAGGGCATGATCAAACCTGATATGTTTTCTTCGCTGTGACACTACTAGTCAATTTTGAGGCGAGGAACACTATTACACTTATTCTTCCATAAAGGGCTACATGGTATGGCAACAATGGGAACGACACGAACACGAGAACGGTTTAGCTTGAGCGAAATGCTCGCAGCTCTGGGGCTTGCGCTAGGGCCTGTCGTCGCACTCGGCTTTTCTCGCTTTGCCTATTCTCTCTTGCTTCCGCCCATGCGCGAACAACTGCACTGGAATTTTGCCCAGGCAGGTGGGCTCAATACCTCAAACGCGATAGGCTATATTATCGGAACCTTAATCACTGCCTGGGTTGCACAACGCCTTGGGAACCGCCTGACTTTCCTGGGAAGTATGGCCATCAGCGCTCTTATCCTCCTTCTGAGTGGTGCGACAAGCACGTACACAATGTTGCTCGTGTTGCGTTTCATTGGAGGCATAAGCACAGCGATCACTTTTGTACTTGGTTCCGCCCTAGCGGCTCGCATACGCCCAACATTGATGCCAGTCTATTTTACTGGCCCAGGACTTGGGATTATCATTTCTGGCATCGTCGTGCCTACCGCACTCACCAGTGGTTCGGGTGGATGGCGTCTTGGTTGGATCATTTTGGGGGTTGCCGCGCTGGTTGCTCTAATCCCCACCTGGCTCGCCTATAGAACCCTTCCAAAACAAAACACGCAGGGGAGCGCCATGTTAAGGCTAGGCGATTTCAGTAAGCTGAGTCCGACCTTCTTTGGATACCTGCTCTTTGGTGCTGGGTACGTGACGTACATGACATTTGTAATTGCTTTGCTGCATGCACAGGGTGCCCCCCCTGGATGTCTGCTCTCTTCTTTATCATTCTGGGAATTGCTTCTGCCCTATCAACTCTGGGATGGGGGCCAATCCTTGCCCAGTGTAAAGGCGGTTGGGGGCCTGCAATCGTGTCTGCAATCGTCCTCACTGGGACACTTCCGGTGCTTCTCTATCCTGGCTTCCCTTCAGCATTAGTCTCAGCTATCATCTTTGGTGGCAGTTTCATGGCTGGACCAACCGCCGTTACAGGGTTGTGCCGTCGCCATCTTCATTCCAGTTTCTGGACGGCTGGGATTGCGATTATGACAGCCGGTTTTGCCGTCGGTCAAGCAATAGGTCCTGTCCTCTCGGGATGGCTCTCTGATTACACAGGAAATGTCTCTGCTAGCGTCTGGCTAGCACCCATCCTGTTATTACTGGCTCTCGTGATCGCGGTATTTCAGCAAGAACATCGTCTTTTGGAGGAACGTAAACATGACAGTAATACAGGTCATAAAGACCATAGTACGACTCGTTCATCTTAAGTGATACTGGCTGCTCTACTTGTCTCCAAGAGATGCTTTCAGGCCAAAACGCGCCAGCATTTTCTTTAAATTGAGTAGTTCGGCGTGTATATTATTCAGCGAGAGCATTCCCGCTCTGCAAAGGCCCTGTAGAAGCAAGTTTGCTGTATGCAAGAGAAGCGGCGCACCTAGCAATCAAATGGTGCGTCCGCTCCTTCCTTCTCTCGTCTTTGCGATGTCTCGGTATGATTGTATCCTCATGTAGCAGGTCCTTACTCTTTTTTTACCTTGCTAAAAGCGGGGCGTTCTGGTATACTCACTTTATTGGATGACGTTTTTGCTAAACTGAAAGGAGGTGCCATTTATGAGCCATCTGAGCCGTTTTTTTAGGCCTTCAATGGGGCTCTGCACCTCAGGTGTCAGGAATATTTGCTGCTGATAGGCAGACGCTACATCCTCTCTTCCGGTGCATTGCCTCCTCTTGTTCCCCCATCTTTAGATATTGGGATGTTAGATGTTGCTTGCAGGGCGATGTATGCCTTGCGTATGTTCCCATTTCATTCAAACAATGCAAGGAAGAAAAATAACCATGAGCAAACAGACTTTTAAACCCATTTTACTTGACCTCTTACGCCAGGCACAGGCTGACCAGAATGCCTTTTTTCAGGGACTGCCTTCCGCCGAGCTGGCTGCTATTGGCGAGCCTGATCGCTGGTCTGCAAAAGACCATGTGGTGCACCTGTCATTCTGGCGACAACGACTCGTGCTCAGGTTGCAGGCCCAGCTACGCCAGGAGCCACAGCCGGAGGAGATTGGGCATTTTGAGCAGATCAATCCCGTTGTCTTCGAGGAAAACCGCTATCGCGCCTGGCCAGATATTCTCGCTGAATCCGACCAGGTATACGCCGATCTCATCGCGTTGACCGAGCAGTTCTCAGAAGAAGATTTGACGGCCTTCAAGCGCTTCGACTGGGCGCAAGAAGGTATGCCACTCTACCTCTCATTTATGGGAAATTGTTACGAGCATACCCAGATTCACCTGGGGTATTATCTCCTCGACCGGCACGATGTTGCAGGTGCGCTACACACATATGAGGCCTGGGCGGGCAGGGTCGTAGAGGGCGAGGTACCCGACACCTTGAAGGGCTATATGCTCTATAACCTGGCCTGCTTCTACGCTACGCATGACCAGCTAGAGAAAGCCAGACCTACGCTGCAACAGGCCTTCGAACTCTATCCTGAAAGCAGGGAATTTGCCCCCACCGACCCTGACCTGGTCGAGCTACACTAGCAAACGCTCGCTTTGTTGGACGAGAGGAACGAGGTCGCAGGCGCGGGCCTCGTGGAGAGCCTGGTGCAAGTGTTCGCGGGCATCAGGCTGCTCCAGGAGGAGTTCAGCGTGGGCGTGGGCCAAATGAGCACGCACACGGGTCTCGGCTTCGAGACCTTCGAGGGCGAGGGCGCGCTTCAGGCTATGCAGGGCGTGTGTGAGCAGGCGACGGCGAATGGTGGGTAGGGTCTCCATGCCCAGGGCTTCTGCAATGCGGTAATTTCCCAGGCTGACAAGGGCACGCCCCAGGCTGGGGTTGTTGCGGATAACACGGGCGGTCTTGACGGCTTGTACGATGTAGTTCGCAGCCTCCGCAAGTTTGTCCTCTTCAAGGAGGACGGCGGCCAGGCGACTATTCCATTGGCTGATATAGACCTTGTCTTTATGGCTATGAGCATAGGCCAAGCTGCGGCGATACCAGTTCTCGGCCTCGTCCAGCTCGTTTTTCATGGCATACAATTCGCCGTAGTTGCTACATATGACACCGATAAGGGGATCGTCGTCGACGCTCTGGGCCAGGTTGAGAGAGTGACGTAGCCTGGCCTGGGCATCCTCAAAGTCGCCCTTCTTGATCTGCACATAGCTTAGGTCGCAGCAGACGTGCGCGATCAAGCGCTTATGCTCGGCTTGCTCAAAGATGATGAGGGCGGTCTCCAGGTGCTCCAGGGCGTCTTCGGCGTGTCCCTCGGCGTCGGAGAGTGATCCCAGGAGGCGGTGGGTATTCCCCAGGTCGACGGGATCACCAGCCAGGGCACGCTCCAGGCGCGTGGCCTGAATAATGGGACCCACCAGGTGCATGGTCTGCTGACTATCGAAGAAGTCCAGCGATTCGCGCGCGGCCTGGCGACCCTCGCGATAGCGTCCCTCCATGCGATAGATGCTGCCTTGCTGGTAACGCAGGCGCGCCCAGGCGGGTCCACTGGTAATGCCAGCCTCCTTCAAGACACGCTCGCCACGCTCACAGCAGGTGCGAGCCATACTGGTATCGCTGGCATTACGCCAGCAGCGACCAACCTCGCCCCAGAGCAGGGCCTGTTTCTGGGCCTCGAAGGGCGCCAGGGGCTGCTCTGAGTCGCGCATTTGTAAGACGCGCTCATAGAGCGCGCGGGCCTCGCTGAAGTGCCCGCGAATCATGGTACACTCCGCCAGGCGCTCAAGGAGGCTAAGGCGCAGGTTATGCTGCTCCTCTGCTTCAGGTATAACAGCCGAGTTGTCACGCCTGGCGAAGGGACGATCCGGCGCATCGAGTTGCTCCAGGGCTAGCCGATAGTGGCGCTCGGCCTCAGCATAGGCGGGCAGGGCATAGGCATGCTCGGCGGCAAGTTGCGCATAGTAGACAATACGTTCCGCGGGAGCGCCTGCGGCGACGAGGTGGCGCACAATGGTCGCGGCAGCCTCGTCTTCATGCCCCTCATACATCTCCTGCAAGACGTTGGCGGCCCGCTGGTGCAGGCGGGCGCGACGAGCGGCGGAGACATGATCATACAGATGGTTGACCAGCAGAGGATGCCAGAAGTGATAGATAGCACGTACGCCTACACGCTCCTCGCTCAATACGCCAGATTCCAGGGCCTCTTCCAGATACTCGATCACGGTATCCTCATTGACCGGGCTAGAGGAGGCAGATTCCATGGCATAGAGTGTAGTAAACTCGAACGATCCTCCCAGCACGGCGGCGCTCCCCAACAACTGTCGGCAGGCGTGACTTAATGTGCGAACACGATGCTCAAGCGCGGCGGTGATGGACGAGGGCAGGGTAGGAGGAGTCGAGTGCGCTAGCTCTTCCGCGAAATAGGGGTTGCCCGCAGCCTGCGATTGAATGCGCTGGACCATGTCTTCTGGCAGATGCGACACCAGGCGCGCAATCTCCTCGCTGCTCAACGGCTCGATCTGGAGAGTACGCACCGAGTGCTCACGCTGCATATGGTTGATCAGATTGCGCAAAGGGTGCGTCTCCGGCAACTCGGTCTCGCGACAGGTGGCAACGAAGAGTAGGGGTCGGCCCGCTGCATGGCGCGCGAGATAACCCAGCAGGTCACCGCTACTGGCGTCTGCCCACTGGATATCGTCCAGTACGACGAGCAGGGGCGCGGCCTCACTGGCAGCGAAGAGGAGATCACGTACGGCCTCGTGCAGGCGTAACTGCTCCTGCTCAGGCGAGAGGAAGGGCATAAGGGTGCCACGCGGATTAGGTACCAGCGAGGCTAATTCAGGCAGAAGGGTTACCAGCGGCTGAAGTTGCAGTGAAGCGGTAGGTACCGCCTCTGACGCGGATGGCATCTCACGAGGCGCACGCCGTGGGCGACCCCTGGTGGAGCGCGAGAGGTTCTTCTGCTCCTGGGTCACCAGCTGTGTGCGCTCCTGGAGAGCGAGGCGCGAACTTTGCGTACCCGGCGCCGCGAGCGAGGATGAACCCGCTAGCTGCGCATGAGTACCAAAGGAGGCGAATATATCCGAGAAGAGCTTGGCCTCGGCGATGGTCTTGCGGAGCGCATCGGTCCAGATGTGATAAGGAATACCGCTCTCTTGATGGTAGACACGACTCCAGGCGATATTCCAGCCATGCAGACGTGCCTGGCGCGCCATCTCTTCCGCCAGGCGCGTCTTGCCAATACCTGTCACCCCCATTAAAAAGACACATTGCGGACGACGCTGCGTATCCAGTGGCAGGCCCGTGACCTGGCGCTGTGACTGATATGCCTGGTGCCCCTGCTGCTCCACCTCGTCGAGTAAGCTATACAGCGTCTCTAGCTCGCTGGTACGCCCTACGAGGGGACTCTGGCGCGGGCGACCAATCTGGACTGGGAGTCCGCTACTGGCGTACGCGGCTACTGGGGGTACAGAGGCCGTGGGGAATGCAGGAGCCACGGGAACCGAATGAGCCGTTTGGGGAGTGGCGGGTGTAGAGGCGAAGACAGGCTGTGGCTCACGTCCATTGCGCACGGCGTCATAGAGTTCGCGAGTTTCGGGCGAGGGCCTGCGTCCCTGTTCCTGGAGCAGCTCCCCTTCCAGGCGCTTATAGGCACGTAGCGCATCACCGCGCCAGTTAAGGCGCGCCATCAGGTAGATCGAGCGCTGCACCGCCTGCTCATGGAGGGAGTCGACCGCCAGCACACGATCCAACATCTTGAGGGCACCAAGTGAATCCTGACGAGCTATGGCGAGATCGGTCAGCTCAAGTAGAAGCGAGAGCCAGGCCCGGCGCAGGCGTAGGCGACGTTCAAGCAGCCAGGAGGCCTGGCGTTCCTCAGGTAGAAGATCTCCGCCGTAGAGTGTGGCGGCCTGTACCAGCAACTGCTCACGCTCTGATCCTGGCTCGCTAGTAGCTGAGTTTGTCAGTACGCCTACTAGTTGCTCAAAGCCATCGGCATCTACCCAGATCTGAGCCTGTCCCGCCAGGATAACCTCGTCTTCCGTGATCCGTACTAGAGACTGTTGCGCACGTGCCTGGCGGGCCGTCGTCTTCCTGCCTTTCATGGAGAGGGGAGTCGCCAGCTCATGCTCCAGGTGGGCCAGCGTCTTATCCAGCAGTGACCAGGCCTCGACCCCGGCGGCAGGCCAGAGATCGCGCACGATATCCTGCTTACTGGCACAACGTCCGGGCTGGCAGAGCAGGTACGCGAAGAGCGTGCGGAGTGTCCCCTGGCGCCATTCGCTCTCGGTCACGGGAGCCCATTGGCGTTGCGCGCGACGCTCCAGGCGTAGCTGCCCCAGCAAATGGGCACGGAAGAAGGCCGAACCACTCTCCAGGGCTGCGGCGCTCGTCACGCGTGGCGACAATTTATCCAGTTGCATACCAGCCAGCTCCTCCTGTGTAGCCTTCACCTCGGGGGGAAGCTCCTTGCCGATATATGTACGCGTTGTGTGGCCATTCTCAGTCTTGTAGGCATACCAGTAAGGGCCGTGGCCGATCCCTTCGCGGCAGCGGCTACACGTTGGCTTACCACAGTAGCTCACCTGCTGGTGATAGGTTATTTTCGTACTCAAGGCTCCCTCCTTACCGAGACACCGCCAGATCTAAGATGAATAGCTCATTGCCGCCAGGCTAGGAGACAAGGAACCATGGGGGATAAGGGCAGTCAAATGTAGTAATATAAAGAAAAGCGTACTATCTTCCATTATAGCGTCTCAAATGCTAAATTTCAGCACTCTACCTGATAAAAATACCACATATTTCCTAATTCTTCTATTTTTTAGCCACATAAATATAAGACGTACGAAAACTTGTATATTCTAATGTATTCTAAAAGGTGCCAGGGAACCGCGTATGCGGTTCCCTGGCACCTTTTAGAATACATTAGAATATAGGTTGTACAGTTAATTAAGCTAATGGAACGACTGCGGTCACATCCATTTCCATGAGAAAGTCAGGGTTCGCTAGCCCCACAACATAGAGCATTGTGATGACAGGTGGATTGGGGCGAGAACCCCAAAATTGCTGAAAGGCCGCAAATCCTTCACGCAATGATTGACCCTGGACAAGGTACACGTTCCATTTGATGATATGTTCTGGCTCAGCTCCAACAGCCGCTAAAGCCTCGCGTATATTGGCGAGAACCTGTTGAGTCTGCGCTTTAATATCCCCTTTCCCAACAATGTTTCCCTGGGCATCAACCGCATTCTGGCCACCGACATAAATGGTTTTCGCCGGCCCACTAACGCTAATTACCTGGGTAAACGCCGGGTTTTTATGTAACTGCTCAGGATTGAGAAATTCTATAATCCCCTGGTTTGGGCTCGGTTGTGTAGAGTGAGACATTTCTTTTCCCCTTAAATAGAGTATGCTAGATACTTGTCGTATCTGGCCAGTCAACTTGCTCATACTATACTTCATGAAAAGGACAAGATTGGCCCTCTTTCTTGCCTAATCCTGCAAGCCGCTTGACAGAGCGTCAGTCTCCTGGTAGAGTTTTGTGTACAAAAGATCTGACCTTACCCAAAGAAAACCATTTGTGTGAAAGCAAGCGAAACCATGATTAACGCAACCAAACTACCCGCCTAAGCGATCACGCCAGGCTTATGCGGGGTAATACAGGCTACAAATCCACAATCATACCTGTTCTGTTATAACAGGTTGCTTTCTCATAGCTTCCTACCTCTCTTCTCATCTTCGCGGCGTGTATCGCCGGGCATCTCGTACTTAAGAGGTGATCCTGCGATGGAGTTTATGCTGCGCATCTCTTTCTCCTTTTCGCTGCTGCGCCACTCTTCAAGCGAGTATGTCCCCTTCACTACCACTTATTGGCCTAATCACCACGTTTGTAGGGTCTATGCTGTTATGGACTCCGAGACCCGCAGGCCGCCGCGTCCCCAAATGGGGAACACCTGGCCGCTGGGCATATCGCTGCGCTCGGAGGCCGAGCAAGCTCTGCCCCTACAGGCTCTCTCCTGGAATGAAGGGTGCTATGATAACAAAATCTCAGCAAACAGATAAACGGCGCTCAGGTCTAGCTCGGGTAGCCGTGAGTGTTTTCTTCTTCTTGAATGGCCTGATGACAGCTACCATGTCAACGCGTCTTCCTGAGCTACAAATGAAGCTTGCCCTACCTTCAGGCCAACTAGGGCTGGCCTTACTGGGATGTACCGTCGGTGGACTCCTCGCTATGAATATTGCCAGTCGACTCTCCAGGCACTATGGGAGCAATGTGATTAGCACTGTTGCCGCGCTTGGTATGGGTGTCGCGCTCCCTCTGATGGCTGTAGCGCCAACAATGCCGCTACTCTTCCTGGCGCTTGTCTTCTCTGGAGCCGGCAATGGCGCAATGGATGTCACGATGAATATGCAGGGCGCCGATGTCGAGCAAGCATATGGCAGATCTATTCTGAATTCGTTCCATGCGTGCTTTAGCGTGGGAAGCCTGGTTGGCGCCTCACTCGGTAGTATTTTGGCTGCTTTACATGTAAGCCCTGATCTCCATTTTCTCTCCATCGCTATCTGCGCCTGTGCTGGCCTCATAGGAAGTTCGCGTTGGCTTTTACCATCAAGGTCGATACAAAACGCACGAAAACAATCCACTCAGAAAGCGCTGCCTCTGCATTTCTCACGACCACTCATATTGTTAGGGATAATTGCTTTCTGTGCCTTCCTCAGCGTAGGGGCTATCTTCGATTGGGGCGCTATATACCTCTCCAGTACGCTCCATACCGGAGCTGGGTTAGCAGCGGCAGGCTTCACCGCCTTTTTACTCTGTATGACTCTTGGGCGCAGCGTTGGCGATAAGCTGGCGATGCGCTTCGGGGCTGCTATGCTTGTGCGCAGTGCCTGCTTACTTGCGGCCATCGGGCTTACCCTGGCGCTGGTGTTTACCTGGACGCCCATGGTGCTCTTTGGTCTGAGCCTGGTAGGAATCGGCCTTTCCGTTCCGTTTCCTCTTGTGGTAAGTGCGGCGGGGCGACTCGCTAAGCAGGATACGAGTTCCCCTCTTGCAACAGTCACAACATGGGGATATTTTGGCATGATTGCCGGTCCAACCGTGATTGGCTTTATTGCTGATCGAGTGGGACTTCGGCTCGCGTTATTCCTGGTGGTCTTTCTATGTGTACTTGCCGCGCTCTGCGCCCCAGCGGCGAGTACTGCCGAAAAGATCGAATAGTGCTTGCAAACCTCTCTCCCCACTAGTAGCCGCTACTTGCGTACGCGGCTACTAGTGGGAAGGCTCGTGCTCGAAGCGCTTGCGCCGGTGGAGGAAGCGCGTGCGAGCGTGAGGGATTTCCTCTGCAAGCTGGGGGAGGGCCTGGACTGCCAGTTCGTAGCTCTCAAGGACCAGGGACTGGATGGTGGCAAATCCCTGGTGGGGAGCAAGCTGGTAAGCCTGTTGGATGCGCTCGCCCAGGTTCTCAGGCTGGATGGGCATCTCGGCCAGGGAGTATTTCAACCACTTGTAGCCGGGATGATAGATCTTGTTGAGACCCATAAGGATGCTGATGACGCTAAAGATAGCTCCATTGAAGGATTGGTAGACGAGCGGGGTATCGCCACGACTGAGGAGCTGATCGATCCACCAGCACCACTCACGCAGATCGCCAGCAATATAGCGCCGCACCATGGCCTCTTGCAAGCCTACAGGATAGGCGACGAGGCGCTCCTGCCAGCCCCGGATAATCTCGTGACCATGTAGAGGAATGCCATACTGCACGGCTGAGAGCGTGTACTGGCGAAAGGGGGTGGTGTCGTGCTCGACGAGGACGGCTTGCAGCTGGCACTCAAGACCCTCAACAGTCATGTTGCGCATATCGATTTTCAGCTCGTTGAGGCCCCACTCCTCCATCCAGACCTCATCCTCGGGATCATAAGGGTCCAGCTCCCAGAAGATACCACCCGCTGGCTCGATAGGTGCCATGCGCTCCTCAGCACGCGGCGGGCGCGACCAGAAGACACCAATCTCAATGTCGGAGAAGCTATCAGCGCGGTCGCGCGAGGTCGAGCCACTTACCATAATGGCGCTGACAGCAGGGTTACGGGCGATAATGAGCGCGATACGCCGGGCGATATCGCAACGCCACTGGCTGGCATAATGCATACATATCCACCTTTAGAGACTATTGGTGCATACAGCATAGCACAGGCACTCAAGATGGTGGCATATTGGGTGCTCGGAGTAGTGCGCCAGCGCGCATGACATTTCGTTCAGGAGCATTTATATAGCGCTGGGAACAAGGTTAAGGCCTAGGGCAGGAGAAGGTTGCGCCTGGAGCGATTTCATGGAGGCGATCCAATGCGAAATAAGCGAAGAGATGACTTTTATAGCCAGTTCAACAATCAAAGTCTTGAGAATATCGAGAAGAATCATCGAAGCCAGTTTCCACAGCATAGGAATGTCCTTTTGTCACGAGAAAAATGCATTAGTTCAGTTGGATAACACAACAGTGCTTGCTTGCATTTTCATTATAGTAGATATTTGTTAAAGCAGCTTTATGTAAAGGTTAAAACATTGTACATGAGTAATGCTCTAATATTAAATCCGAGAATGAGGGTGCTCACCTATTCTCTGGTTAATTATTAAAACAGCATCATTCCTCCCTTTACAGAGAAAGGCGGTAGAGCAACATTATCCGGTGGAGAGCTCAAAGAAACCAAGGAAAATGAGCTCGAATAATGTGACTGTCACCACTTAATATAGCTCTACCAGAAAGGCACAAAGCGAGAAAGTCTTTGCCTATTCAGTGGGAGAACCTGTCATCTCCCACAGCGCGTCTACTATCGTTCGAGCCTTCGTCGCCTCTGACGCTTTCGAAGTATCTGACTCTCTACCCATATATCTTCGACATCTTCGCGAATACGTGCAACCGTCCTACGCATAAGGATGCGCGAAACTGTGAAAAGCGTATCCAACTGGATACCCACAATTTCTATCACATCCTCTGCTTTCTGGGTCAAGGTAGGCTCAGGCTGCCTGGGAGTCGCAGCATATTGAGTGATGATTGAATTCGTCTCCATTTGCTGCTCTGAAGGCTCCCTTTGCGCTTCCACAGGCTCCTGGTGCATGTGATTTGATTCTACATTCCCCTCACGAAAGGCTTGAGCGAAATGCTGAGTGCGTAAACGCGTATTTCCCAGAAAGTAGCCCAGGGAATAAGCTATATTGTTCAGGCGCTCGTCCACGTGTTCTGTCTTCTCTGGCTGAGATTGTTTTTCCTCTGGCCCACTCATGAAACTCACCCCACTGCCTTTCTCTAGCTCTCCAAACGACAAAAGAGTACTCTACTGGTAGATCCCTATATAAGAATAGCATGCGAGATAAAATCAATCGCCATAGCCAGCTTAAGCTTTCGTGGCTGCTGCCCAGGGTGCTATCCCTACTACAGATCTTCGCGAAACCCTGCTTCACAAAGAGGGAGGTGGCAATTGCTGATTTTCAAGCAGGAGGTTGGCGCGGTGGGCATCGAAGTAGGATAAAGGTTGTGTCACATGGCGCCTTCTCAATGCGTTGTGATGTTGGAGGACGAGGCCAACTCATGGATTGCCTTCGCGTCCTCTTATCGTCACTCATAGACATAAAAATGCATTGAGAAGGAGGTA
This sequence comes from Ktedonobacter sp. SOSP1-52, assembly GCF_016587395.1. Lineage (NCBI taxonomy): Bacteria > Bacillati > Chloroflexota > Ktedonobacteria > Ktedonobacterales > Ktedonobacteraceae > Ktedonobacter > Ktedonobacter sp. SOSP1-52. Next base: position 84,196 of record NZ_BNJH01000005.1, on the reverse strand, counting down.
GCAACATGCTTCGTATGCTTTCCTGGCACAAGGCCCTCGTTCTGCTTATAGTGAGCATGGCCCTGGCGCTGGGAACCACCCAGGCTGTGCAGGCCCACAGCCTCAGTCCTCATCATCTCCAGGTTTCACCGGCCATCTGCCAGGTAAGTGCACGCGCGCCAGCGCTGGGACAGACTCAGCAGGTCACATCCGCGAGCAGTATCCAATGCGCACGCGCAGTCACCTCGCTCCAGGTCAATTCACGCCTCGAAGTCAACGTAGGTGGCTCCTGGTACAAGCTCAGTGAGAGCAATACCTCGGGTCCCTCGTATGCCAAGAGTTTGAGCGCTGCCGCCTCTGTCGCCTGCTCGCAGGGCCAGACCCTGACCTTTAGAAGCGTGGCCTCTGGCAGCTACCAGGATAGCACCGACTGGCATCAAGTTCCCGAAAGCGCCTCCTCCGAGGTCGCCCTCAAGTGCGCATAAAAGGATACGTTACTGATGTACGCGCCTACGCTGGCTGACATCTCCTTGTTTGTCGAACAGGATGCAATCTTTGCATTTACAGGCAACAACTGCGTAGGCGCGCAGGCATTTCCTCATTTGCCGATAAGTACAGAAAAACTACTCTTAAATCACTACTTGTATGCTAAAGCTCATCTATGGTACAATCATCAATATATGCAATAGTGCTAATTATGAAAAACAGGAGATAAGTGTTTATGTGGGCTATTTCTGCAACAATCCAGACCAGCGCCACGGCTGAGCGTGTCTGGGTTGCTTATAAAGATGTCGCCAATTGGCCCCGATGGGATAAGGGCCTCGTCCTCTATCGGCCAGATGGCCCCTTCACCACTGGCACATCTGGCATCTTGCAACCTGAGGGAGGGCCAGAGATGCCCTTTTCGCTGCTCCTCGTTGAAGAAGGTCGCCAGTTTGTGGATCGCACACCTGTTGGACCAGACGCAGCCATCATTGGGCGCCATGTGCTGACCCCGTTCGCCAATGGCACGCAGATTACACATATTATTGAGATTGAAGGTCCCGATGCCGAGGGACTGGCTCAGGCGATGGGCTTCAAGCAAGAAGAATTGCAAGAGACTGTTAACTCACTGGCGCGCTACGCCGAAGAGAACTAAGGCAAATCATAAATAGAGAACTAAAGCAAGCATAAACGCCACGCTGACGATGCATCGTCAGCGTGGCGTTTATGCTTGCTACTAGCTAGCAGGATGAGATGAGGGTCCAGACGCCAGCCGCGCCTCCGGGAACATCATTCTCTGTCCACCATTTGGCCTGCCAGAGGGAGCCGTTATAGGTCACGCGATTCCCTCCAACGTAGGCGACATTCAACTGCCACGCGGCAACACCCGCACATGATCCGCCGGGATTGGGCGTGGGGGTTGAGATCACAGTCGTAGTAGGCGTGGGAGTCGGCGTGGAGCCTGACGTGGGCGAAGGTGTAGGTGTCGGTGGAGGTGGTGTCGCCCCCCCGAACTGGACGATAACCTTGGTGAAGTCCCAATCGCTCTGTGGCACACTGCTACAGGTACCCGAGAGTGAGCCATTGTTATCGGGGGGATTGCACTGGCGGTCCCGGTTGACCGACCAGAAGGTATAACGCGCCAGGTGGTTGCTCTCGGCAAAGTTGAGCACGGTCTGGAAATCCGACTGGTAGAAGTACTCCGCGCTATCGGTCCGACCATTCATCGAAGAGATACCCTCATGTGCGTAGGCAGTCGCGCTACTCCAGCCAAAGGTATTCATCAGAATTGTGTTAAAGCTCTGCAAGGCGCTGATCTGGCTGCTCGCACCGCTAAAGCCACCATCGAAAGGCATAATGGCGTAGTTGTTGGGGATATAGCCCAGCGTCTTCGCATTATTGAGCAGTTGCTGACCAAAGTAGCCCGTGCCGCTGGTGGTACCAGGAATGGTGATAGATTCGTAGAGGCCGGGATTATTGGCCTGGAGAATCTGGGCCGCAGCCAGCTCGTTATTGATGGCGGTAGCGTTCTCGTATTCTGGCTCCTCCAGATCAAAATCGAGGGCGTGGAGACTATACTTGTTAATGATGGCCTGCTCCGCGGCGGCGGTCGCCTGGGGCGTGCCACAGGTCTGTCCAAGCTTATTGCCATTATAGCCGCCAAAGGAGACCACGACATCCCCGCCAGCCGCGCGAATCGCGTTGATAATGGGAGCCATCTGCGTATCAGAGGAGACATTATCCATCCCGGCATCTGTCTCCCAGGCCGGGGTACAACCACTGTTGGCCACGATAAAGGCCAGGGTAAAGGCCTTGACCCCGCTCGCCGACATGACCGATGTCAGGCTAGGAGGGTTGTTGGCGAGAGGCATGACATAGGGGGCTGCGTTATACCAGTTTGTGCTGAAGGCTGCCTTCGCTGTGGATGGTTTATCGGCGATAGCGATCAGAAGAGAGAAGAGAAACAATCCAACCAGGGAGAGTGCGCCCAGGCGCAACAGCTTCTTTTTCGACATGCGTCACTCCTTGCGTTAGGTATTGCCAGCAATCCTTGCGGGCAAACATTTTACCGCTGTCAGTCGATCCCAATTGCGCTTTAATCCAGCTATGCAACCCATCACATCTTCCCAGCTCGTTTACCTACATACATCCGGTAGACAGGTCCATCGTTCACACAAGTTTTAGGGCACAACCCTCCAGGCTACAAAAAGGCTTTTTTTGCAGCCGAAGAATGAGCAAGGTGAGTGATACGTTGAATGGCACGGATAGCAGGAAAACACTAAATACAAGTGAACTTATACATGAGTGTACCCAATCCTCATACTAATGTCAATATGTATATACCAATTTTTCAAGCCAATTTTTCAAGCCAATTTTTTAAGATTTTCTTGCATATCTTCTCTTCCACCTCGGCTCGCAAGCTCGCCTGTGTAGTATGTGTGAGTGTGTGGCACTGGCGAATGCCAGTGCCACACACTCACACATACTATCTTGAGCGCCGTAGGCGCGAAAGTAGGCAATACATTCATAAGGCTGCGCGTTATTTTGCCCATTTCTGCGAATATACTAATGAGATCTCAAGAATAGTGGAGTAAACAATGCAACAACCCGGCCCGGTCCCTGAGCAATCAATGGATCTTTACGAGAGGCACGCTCCGGCTGTGTTGGCATACCTGCTGAGGCAGCTAGGTTCGCGTGAAGATGCAGAAGATATATTGCTGGAGGTATTTACTATTGTTCTGGAAAAAGGGTCAGCTTTACGACAGGATGAACGTTCGTTACGCCCATTGATTATGGCCATAGCCCGTAACAAGGTGGTTGACCACTATCGTCGCTCACGGCGCTTTCCCCAGGTATCATTGGTTGGCGTCGAGGAGCGTATTTATGAGCGCGAGGAACGTGAACCTGAGCAGGCAACCCTGCGCCAGGAGGAGTACCAGCAACTACAAAGGCATGTGCGAAACCTGCCAGAGATGCAACGCGAAGTCTTGCAGTTGCGCTTCGGCGAGGATATGCGCTGTGCCGAGATTGCCCAGGTGGTATCGAAAAGTGAGAGCGCAGTTCGCGCCTTACTCTATCGCGCGCTAAAACTGCTACGTAGCGTCTACGACGATGAGCGAGCAGAAAGGAGTTTCTGATGGCTGAGCATAGCAAAGACTTCCAACAGGAGCAACTCGATCAGCAGATCGAACAGCCTGCTCGCTACCTGGATGGCAAGGCAAGATACCTGGTGGAGGATCTCCAGCAGATGTATCACACCCAGAGTGATGATAAGCAGGCAAACGAGGAGTCGCTACAGCGCGTGCGCAGACTCCTGGATAGCCGCTTGCAGCCTTCACACCAGGAAACAAATATCCTTACATTCGCAGAAGTACGCGAACATCGTGAAAGGAAGACGATGATGATCGATAATGCCCCTCAATCTGAGGCAGCCAGCCCACGCAAGAAGGATCTTGCATCTCAGCGCAAACCCAGGTGGCGCCGTATCTCGCGCCTTTTCAATACTATCGCCGCCGTCCTGGTCGTCGCCATCCTGGTTGGCAGCGCCGCACTCCTGCTGAACGCACGCCGGAACGCCAACCCATCGACAACGACTGGCTCCAGCAACGTCACAACCCAACCACAAGTGAAGCTTGATTGCTCTCACGTTTTCGCAGATGGAAACTATATTCCCGATAACGGCGAGCACGCGGTTTGTTTACAAGGCAAAGAGACACCGCTACAGGACTCAACTACTATCAATGGCCATAAGCTCAAGCTTATCTCCACCTATGCGGACGCCAACCGTTTGCTCATTAAGTATGTCGAAACCGGCAACATCAGCCAGAGATATGATGGGGGCGCTTCCATATCTAAGCTGACTATTCAGGATAGCAACCAGACATACATATACGATCCTGTAGCTGGCTATACGTCACATGGTGGCGGTTCTTACTATGACCAGAAGAGCAAGCAGACGTTTTTCCTGGACTCCTATTCCATACCGCAAGCTGCGATCAACGCGAAACAACTTCAAATCACAGCCACATTCTTAGCGGTCGGAGGTGCCACCAGTGACGATCCTACAGGGACGAGCTTCCCGAGCACATTCTTCAACTTTACCGTGCCAATGCAAAGCGAAAAGCGGGTCGCGACTCCCAATCAGAGCCTCGTCATCAACGGACACCATTTGAAGCTCACCCAGGTCTATGCTACCCCGAGCGCGACCTATCTCTACGTGAAACCCGAGGAGGCGATAAATACTCCTCCTGAAAGTACTTTTTCGGCCACAGTCAATGGAAGTGACGCCGAGATCCATGAGGTCGACAATGGTAAGCTCACTGGCAAATGGGAGCCACTCAAAAGCATGTCAATCGCCATTATCGAGGACTGGCTCGGCAAGCCAAGCGCCTGGACCTTAAAGCTCCAATCCACAGGCGCCCCCCTGGGCGTCGGCAGCAGCGAGATCCAATTCACCGTCCCGCCCATCTCCAAGTAATCACCTAAATCTATGTAGTGTGTTTACCAAAAAAGTAGGGTCCATGCAAGCATGGACTCTGCTCACCCGAGAAAGTCCATGCTTGCATGGACCCTACGTGAATTCACCATTTAGCCAAGCACCATGCGCGTCAGGGCCTTTTCAAAGGAGACGTCGACGAGATCGTCGCCGGTAACATAGCGCCAGAAGCGGGCACGCATGATATGCTCCAGGCGAGCTTCGTTCCCCTGCCAGGGCAAATAGCCACGCTCAATGATGCTCGTGACCTCGGGATCTTGATAGCCCTCGGTATTAAACAGGTTGCGCTGCTGCTGCCGAGGATGCAGGCGTAGCTTGAAGACATAGCGCGTCTGGTCAGTATGATTGGGCTGAGCGCAATGCCAGATAGCCTGGTGCATAAAGACAATCGTGCCTGCCTTGGCAGCGAGCTGACGCTGGCCGACGATATTCTTGTAGCGAGCGATACTGCCAGTATTAACACGCCGCAGGTGTGAACCAGGCAGGATTAGCGTCGGCCCCATCTCGGCGGGTGCATCATGCGTGAAGTAGAAGGCCTGAATATCGAAGGCAAAGGGACGCGTATCAATCACGGAGTCGGCATGCCACTCCTGGGCTTTGAGGCGGCGCGGACCGACGATATGGAGATAGGAGTGATCATAAGCGGGATCGACGCCAACGAAGCTCTGCACTGTGCCTTTGACCTGGGGCAGATCAAACACGGCTCGCACAGCCTCTGAGCGTTGCCAGAAATGATAGCCCGCATCTGGTATGCGCTTCTCATCCGCCAGCACGGCCTCGTTATATTCAGGCGGCACCAGCTCATCGAGCTGCAAATAGCCATAAGTGACAAAATGCGCCATCTGGCTGGCCGTCAAGAGGTGCTGCCGTTCTACCTTACTCATGAAACGCCACCTTTCGTTCCAGGACATACTCATATGGCAGATGTCCACTTTCGTGCTCATATCCATGGGTATAGAGAGGCAGCGTTGGCACCTGGAGCACATTCCAGCCATCGCGCATGGCCTCCAGAACTGAGGGATAGGGAGTTTCATAGGAATCCCCCGACTGCATTGGAGGAGTTCCACTGGGTGTAGCTCCATCGTAGAGCGCCCAGGCGACTGTGTCTGATTCCAGACTGGGCAGCGCCAGGTGGAGAATCAGAATTTGCTGGCGAGTCTGACTCATTGAGACACCTTTCTTGCTTCTTTGCGTGACCTCTCGCGCCTGCGGCGCGCATTGCGCAGCACACACATCATACTTAAGACAAGTCGCGCACGAGGGTCGCTTGGACTCGACAAGCTATAGGTTTCGCTAATAGCTTGTGCTGGCTTCTTTCACAAAGAGTACACTCCATGGCGTCTCAATGGTATACTCAGATCCGAACCAGTTGTGTCCGATTCCGACCTGTTCTCTACTCAGGCAAGGCTTCAAAGAGGAATTTAGATGCTTGACCACGTTCATATCCGACTCCTGGCCTATCACGTTGTACGCCTGGAACCACCCTTCTGGCGCTTTCCCACGCGCTATAGCAGTTTCTGGCGCTTCTATTGCAATGACGCCAATGGAGCATGGATTGAACATGCAGGACAGCGCTATGCCCTGGAACAGGGACGCCTGTATTTCATTCCCGCCAAGGTACGCTTCTCCACCAATCTCTTGCAAAGTGTGGGACACCTGTTTGTCCACTTTGACCTGCTGGGCCTTCCCTACCAGGTGCAACAGGAGAACTTTACCAGCCCCATCTCCCTACCTACCAGGCCCGTGCTGGAAGCGGCCGTTTACACACTCCGTACCGAATTAGAGCAACAAAAGCTGGATCTTCTCTTACAGTTACGCATTAAGGCTATCCTCTACGAGGCGCTGCTACTCTATCTCCAGAACCTGACGGATGAACAGGTCCAGCGTTATCTGCTACAATCTGAGGCCATCGAGCCGATACTCCCCGCGCTACAATATATCGAGGCCCACCTGGAGGACACGCTCTCCAACGCCACCCTGGCCCAACTCTGCCATATGACCCCCGACTACTTCATCCGCTGCTTCCGCCTGAGCATGGGCCGAACTCCCGTCCAGTATATCCAGGAGCAGCGCGTCAAACAGGCCGAACAGCAACTCCTGATGACCAACCAGAGTATCGAGCAGATCGCCGCCGCCAATGGCTTTGGTAACCGCTATTATTTCACGCGCGTCTTTACGCGTCACATTGGTGTCTCGCCCGCCGCCTACCGCAAAGGCCTCTGTGGAGTATGATGTTATAGTGTGGTGAGGAGCTGACGCTCATTTGGGAGAGAATAATGGGTTTGAGGGCTCGCTGGGTAAGGGTTATTGGCGTGAGCGTGGCTCTGCCACGCTCACGCCAATAACCCTTACCCAGCAAGCACCGCAGGTGCGAGAAGTGGTATTACCTCACATTTGTAATAAAAATAGATAAAAACTCTAGTCAAATCTCAGTTTATCTGCTAATTTATATGCATATCGCGCCATTGGCGCCTGTGATTTTACCTATTCTTAAGGAGAAACCATTTTTATGGCCTACCCATATCAAGCAGGTCCAACCCTTTCTCCCGCCGCGCAACAGGCGATAAGCACCTATCAGCTGGGCGCTTACCACTCGGAGTTTAAGGTGGGCTTAACCCGGCATTATCTTACTGGGCTCATCGCGGGACTGATTATAACGCTTCTATTCGGCTTTATTCTCATTAATACAGGCAACGACAGTAGCAATGTTCTGCTTATCCTTTTTCTGTTAGGCCTCATATTGCTACTCTACTATGTTGTAGATTTCCTGATACATATGTCCTGGCACGTCTATCTCTGTGAGCAGGGCTTCTTGCTAATGAAGGGCAGTCAAGCGGACCCCTTCCGCTGGGACCAGGTCCAGGGCATGTGGCAAGAGGTCACCAAGCACTATCGCAACGGCATCTATACTGGTACAACGCATAAATATACAATCCAACGCCTGGACGGGCATAAGGTTATCTTCAATAATAAATTCAAAGAAGTAGGAAAGCTCGGCGATGCCCTGAGCGATGCTATAACCACCTTTATGCTACCACGCGCCCTGGCCGCCTATAACGCGGGCCAGGTCCTCAACTTCGGCCCCCTCAGCGTAAGCCAGCAAGGTGTGAGTAATAGCAAAGAGACCATTCCCTGGCACGAGATCAAAGAGTTCGGCGTCAATCGTGGCATTGTCTCTGTCCGTAAAGAGGGCAAGTGGCTCAACTGGTCCACCATCTCCGTTGCCAAAATCCCCAATTTCTTCGTCTTCATGAGTCTGACCCGCTCCATCCTTAGCCAGGTCAGGCGGTAGCACCAAAAGGGGGTCTGACATCGTCACGGAACCGCTGTCCATGCATCAGGGGTTTGCATTCCCCATTTAGCAAAGTAGGTGCTTGTAAACCGCGTACCTACTTTGCTAAATGGGTGGCGGGCCTCTCGCACTACCAAGGCCCCTCCTGCACGGGTGGCGGAAACACACAAAAGAGGGCCATCCCTGGCTCACTAGGGATGGCCCTCTCGTTCGCGCGGTGTCGGGCAATGCCCGATACGGAGTAGTGTCGGTTGGAAAGGTGTATGTCTGTCTGGCTAATCGTAATGTGACATGGTACCATCCTTTCAACAGGTCTGGTCCTCGATATACTAGCGGTTCGGCTCTGCTGCGGTTCGCCCGATCATGCGGCTTGTCGCAGATAATAAGTTCTGTTAGACAAAGAATTAGCTTCTAGCCATGTGGATAGATCACATTAGGCTTGAAGTCAAAAGAGGTGAAAAAATGCCACAAATTGATGTGGGCAATGGTGCTGAAGGCGACGAGGCCGATGACGATCAAGGTTAGCATGGCAAGCAGGAAGAGAGCGAACATCTGGTTTCTGCGCAGTGCGAGACTCATGGGTGGCACATCCTTTCTGGGTGCGGACGGGTGTGTCATGGGTGCCTGCCCTGGTCGACGATACCAGGTATACAGGCCAGCGAGCTAAGGATCAAAGGGTGCGGTACTAAGCGATGACGGTGGGCGAGCCTGGTACTGACCTTTTTTAGCGTTTTTTAGTTTCTGGTTTCGCCTGCGTCATATCCTTGTGAGAGAATAATACCGGATAAGGGGGCTTTAGCGCGGCCTTTTGATCACAATTTTCACGCGTTGCGGACATGCCTCGTCGGACGCTGGGGGTCGTAGAGATGGACGGCTATCGTCGCTTTCGTCGCTGGGGATTACAAGTTGTTAGGGGCATATCATTCTGAGGTGAACATCGTCAAATTCTTGGATGTCTGCACGGGTTCCTGGGCAATCAATCACCATACCCGTCCACACACCAATGCCACAACCAATCATCACACACGCCCACACATACCATAGGCGCCCGATTTATCGCGCGCAAGGCGATTTATCGCCCGAGTACAGAGTCACGCCTTTTACCGCAAGGCAGAATTTGCATGAATGACGCCCCAAGGCCATATGGTTGATCGCAACCTTATATCCATGCGATAAATCGCCTTGCGCGCCGTAAACGGGGCGCCTATGACGTGGGGTAGGATTCTTCGAGGATCTTCTCGGCGCGCCGGGCATCCAGCTCCGCGTCGCATTCTTTGAAGATACGCAGGGCATCTTGCACATAGCGCATGCCGCGCTGGTAACTTTGCTCTTCATGATTTGCGAGATCAGCATGCTTCTTAAGCAGAAGTTGCCCGTAATTCAAGAGCGTATGGGCCTCTTCAAGGCGCATGCCATACTTACGTGAAGCACTCAAGGCATGATCATAGCATTGAGCGGCTTCTACTACATTCCCTGCATGTTCTTTTACGCTGCCAAGGATACGCTGCTCAAGGCTTCGTAGCCATGTAAGCTCATATTTTTCTATATCAATAGAAACTTGCTTTACTTGTTCATAAGCTTCTAGATCTTCACCCATTAAAAGTAAAACTTTAGCAAGGGCTAGCTGGCCCTCTGCTCTTGTTTCAGCCTCCAAGCCTTCAAGGCTCAATGCTCTATTCAGAGTCTTTTTTGCTTTTCTCAGCAGAGATTTTCGTTGCGTATCTTCACTGGCTAGAGCTTGAGCAATGCGCAAGTTACCAATATCTACGAGCGCTATACCAATATAGGGGACAATGCCCGTGGAACGGCAAACTCCTAAAGCTCTTTTGAGCATTTCTGATGCTTCCGCAAGCTTACCCTGTTCTTGTAGAGCAACAGCAAGATACATACACCACACACTGATAGAGGCAGGCTCATTTAATCTCTCTACAAGCTCCAAACTTTTCTTAAGCTCATTCTCTGCATCTACCAAGCTTCCAATACGAGTATCTAGCACTCCTTGATTACCATATACAAAAGCCACAAGCGGCGTTTCTCCAACACGTTCTGCAAGGTTTAAAGAACGTCTTAAAACAGACTGCGCTTGTTCAAAATCAGCTCTTCTTAGAAGAACATCACCCATATTACAAGATATTAATGCAATATCTCTTTCTCGCTCGTATTGCTCGAATAGTGTTAATGCTTTGCTATAGTGGCCCAAACCATCACTACTTCGTCCACTAGCTGTTTCTATCATTCCCAACAAATTATGTATACGACCAAGATCTACCATATCACCCAACAAAGTACGGCGTATTTGAGTGGAATATATTTGTGCTGCAATGCTAGTTCTTCCATCTGAGTTTATCGTATTCTGAAATAAACGAAGTGATTCTTGCGCGATTTCCCTAGCTCGATCATAATTTCCTTCTCTCCAACTATTGCGACTTTCCCAATATTGAAGATGCGCCCACGCATAACCACTTGCAAGACTCGCCTCTTTGAGTACTTCTTCGCTTTGCCGATAAAAGCTTTGGGCCTTTATTGCATCGCCTGTGTCATACCATGTAACTCCTATTTCGCAACACAGTAATGCTTGAATCTGTGCTTCCTCTTTTGAAAGACAGGTGAAACCATTAAGCCTTTTACGCTCTTCCAAAGCTTGCTCGTAGAAGTTGCGTGCCTCTTCGTATTTGCCCTGCACGCGGGTGCATTCGCCCAGGCACTCCAGCAAGTATGCGTAGTGCTCCTGGTTCTGGGTGGTGCGGTCAAGATTTTCGAGGGCGATCTTGTAGTGCTTCTCGGCGTCGGGATAGGCGGAGAGGCTGTAGGAGAAGCGGGCGGCCAGCTCGGCGAAGTGCGCGATTTTGCTGGAGACGGACCCGCCCTTGACGAGGTGGTCGGTGATGGTGGCGGCGTGCTCCTCGTGATCGCCGTACATCTGCTGGAAGACATCGGCGGCGCGGCGATGCAGGCTGGCACGGCGCGCGGCGGAGAGCCTGTCGTAGAGGTGGCTGACGAGCAGGGGGTGCCAGAACTGGTAGGTGACGCGCGTACCCGTGCCCTCTTCGGTAAGCATGCCAGAGGTCAGGCCCTCCTCAAGCAGGTCGAGCACGAGGTCTTCGTCCATGTCGGGCGTGTTGGCCTCCATGGCGCAGATGACCTGGAACTGGAAGGAGCCTCCCAGGACGGCGGCCTTCTGCAAGAGGCGACGGCAGGCGTCGCTCAGGCGCTCCAGGCGCAGATCGAGCACGGCGGCGATGGTGTCGGGCAGCGGCTCCTCGCCATTGGCATTGACCTTGCCCAATGCACTCCTTACAGTAGTGTGACCGTTCCCGTTCTGGCCATTGCCGGCGGAGGCGGTCGCCAGTTGCGCGCCAATGCCACGGGCCAGTTCCTCGGCGAAGAAGGGGTTGCCATCGGCACGCTTACTGATGCTCTGCGCGAGTGGCTGCGAAATATTGGAGACATAGGAGACAAGCGTGCTGATCTGCTCCGTCTCCAGGGGTTCCAGGCTGACGGTCTCGACGGCGTGCTCGCGTTGCAGGTCGGTGAGCAGGGCCTTGAGCGGATGGTTGAGCGGGAGTTCGTTGTCACGGCAGGTGCCAACGATAACGATGGGGTAGCCCTGGATGCGTCGCGCCAGGTAGGCCAGCAGCTCGCAACTGCTGCCATCGGCCCATTGCAAGTCATCGAGGGCGATAATCATGGGCGTGCTCTCGCTGATAAGTGTGAGCAGTTCGCGCGCGGCCTCCCAGAGGCGCAGTTGCTCCTGCTCGGGTGGCAGGGGCGGCGTCAGCGCCACGGGCGGCAGGAACTCCGTCAGCTCGGGCAGGAGCGCGGTCAGCGGCTGGAAGACAAGGGGGCGGCGCGTCAGCTCCTGGCGCTGCCAGGCTCCCTGGGTTGTGGCCTTACGCAACACCTCGGTCCAGAGGCGATAGGGGATCGAGCCTTCCTGGGCATAGACGCGGCTCCAGGCTACGGCCCAGCTCTTGCCCCGTGCCTCGCGGCTCAGCTCCTCGGCCAGGCGCGTCTTGCCGATGCCAACCTCGCCCATTAGCACACCACACTGTGGGCGACGCGGTGTATCCAGGGTCGAGGCGATGGTCCTCTTCTGCACTGTCAGCTTGAAACGCGCGGCATGCTCGGTCGTCTCCACCATCTCGCGCAGGATCGCCAGCTCCTTCTCGCGACCAATCAAGGGACTCTGGTGGGCCCGACCAATCTGGATGGCCGGGCTGCTCTCCGTACCACTGGTGCGCGTGGCCTGGGCGCTCGCGACCTGCTCGGCAACTCCTATGGCTGAACCGCGCACCTCGGTCGCGACGCTCTTATTGCCGCGCTTAAGATCTTCATAGAGTTGACGCGTATCTGGCAGGGGCACAATATTATACTCCTGGCGCAGGACCTGGGCCAGGTGCTTATATGCGCGCAAAGCCTCGCCGCGCCGGTCCAGGTGGACCAGCAGCTTCATTATGCGCTGTACGGCGGCCTCATTGGTGGGATCGACCGCGAGCAGGCGGTCAAGGGGTATGATGGCGTCCTGAAAGGCTTCGCGCTGGGTGCGCATATCGGCCAGTTCCAGCAGCATGCCGATCCAGCTTCTCTGGAGCGAGCTGCGGCGCGCACCGGACCACTCCATCTTGCGCATCTCGGGGAGGAAGGAGCCGCCATAGAGCGTCGCCGCCTCGTTCAAGCGCTTCTCAGCCTGTCCTGGATCGCTATGTATCAATGCATTGGCCTGAGTTAACAACTGCTCAAAGGCATCGGCATCGATCCAGACCTGGGATTGATCACCCAGGACCAGGACTTCGCGCTCGGTCAGCAAGAGTGGGGAGGTTGCGGGACGACTACGCTGTGGCTCAAAGAGTTGGCGCAGGCTATAGACGGCGCGGTCCAGGCGATTGGAGGCCGTCTCATAATCAAGATCTTGCCAGAGCATTTCAATAATCTGCTCACGGCCCATCTTGCGCCCATTCGCGCAGACCAGGGACGCCAGCAGGGCGCGCACCCGCTGGTGCTGCCAGGTCGACTCCGTCACCGTCTGCCACTCGCCCGAACGGGGAGAGCGGCGCTCCAGGCGGAACTGGCCCAGCACATAGATGCGGACCAGGGCCTGCGACTGCGAACTGGCCTCCGCCAGCGCGGAGGTTTCGGAGCGACCCTCAAGCTGGGCCTGAATCTCCGGCGGCAGGTTTTTACCAATATATGTACGCGTGGTGCGCCCATCGACCGTCTTATATGCATACCAGTACGGCCCATGACCCGTCCCCTCGCGGCACTTGCGGCAACGTGGCTTACCACAATAGCTGACTTGTTGATGATATGTCGTTTTGCTATTCATCCCACGAACTCTCCTCTTCCTATTCAGGGAACCTGAGCGCGGAGCGCTAGCCACGACAGTGGCGTTGGTTTCCGCATAAGAAGCTACACCGCCGAAGTATACAATGAAATACGCGAAACGTCATGAGGGGAGCCACGCTGCTAAAGCACGCGCTTACATATCATGGTACGACTTACGCGCCTGATGGGCCATCTATGCCTTTAAAATGAAATAATCCCTTACATTATACCAGAGGAACCCCTTGAAAAAGAACCAGCGCCACTAGGAGAATTGGGTGAAACGCGCAATTTTATACAAGATTTTAATACCCCACCAGAGGCACCGCGTTGAGAACCGCGTGGAAACCATCATAGCTAACCCCATCCACGCGACTATCTTCCGACCCTTGACGCGGGTCTCATCGGCCTGTACATGTACCAGATCAAGCTTGCTCTGTTCCACGGTCGCTTCATGGACCCGTTGGCAATGCTGGGAGAGAGCTTCAAAAGTGCCGATTACTCGAAAGATTGGCCACACAGAGATGTGAGCAAGATTGAAGAAGTTTTCCTGATCGACTTCTGGTAGATTGTCTGTACTTACTCTTTGCAAGCGCCCTCCAGATGACGAATCAAGGGAGAAGCAGAGCAATCCAATCATCAAACCAAAGGAGAACATCGTGAACTATCCACCAATTGTCTCACGAGACGAGTGGCTCATTGCGCGCCAGGAGTTGCTCACCAGGGAAAAGGCAGCCACCCGTGCGCTAGACAAACTCAATGCTGAACGGCGCAGGCTCCCCATGGTCAAGGTCGAGAAAGAGTACCTCTTCGAGGGACCGGACGGCAAGGCGAGTCTGCTGGACCTCTTTGAAGGGCGTCGTCAGTTGATTGTCTACCATTTCATGTTTGGTCCAGAATGGGATGAGGGCTGTAAGGGCTGCTCGTTCTTGATCGATAACGTCGGCCACCTGGCCCACCTGCACGCCCGCGATACCTCGCTGGTTGTTGTCTCGCGTGCGCCCCTGGCGAAGATCGAGCCATTCAAAAAGCGCATGGGCTGGACTCTTCCGTGGGTCTCCTCGTATGGCAGCGATTTCAACTATGACTTTCATGCCACGGAAGAAGATGGCGAGGTCTCGGCGACGAGCGTCTTCCTGCGCGTGGACGAGAATATCTTTCACACGTACTCGACGTTCGACCGTGGTAACGAACTGCTCCTTGGAACGTACAAATACCTCGACCTGACCCCGCTCGGACGGCAGGAGGACTGGGAAGAGCCATCCGGTCGCAGCACGACCTCGGCAATGGGATGGCTCCGCCTGCACGACACCTATGATGCCTGACGCGTCCTAGTCCCCACATGTGACGCACGGCGAGGGTCCATACCCAGCCGGAATGGGCTCTGGAGGACGAATGGGCCAGATTACAGAAAGAAATCCGCATGAGAAAAATCATTGCAGTCGAGTTTGTGACTCTTGATGGCTTCGTTTCAGGGCCTGGCCTTGAGATGGATTGGGTGGAAAAGATCTACACAGATGAAATCGCGCAAGCATTGGGTGAAGGCCAACAGTCGATAGACACCTTTTTATTGGGACGGGTCACCTATCACGGCATGGTCGGTTACTGGCCTGAGAAGACAAAGGAGGAGGAACCGTTCTTAGCCGACCATATCAATCCGAAACCCAAACTGGTCTTTTCCAAAACACTGGGAAGCGCTCCTTGGGGCACCTATAACAACGCAAGAGTGGTCAAAGAGCATGCTCTGGAAGAAGTGCAAAAACTCAAAAAGCAGTCTGGCAAGGATATGATGATTATTGGGAGTGCCAGCCTCATTCAAAATTTTGCGAAGGCTGGCCTCATTAATGAATATGTTCTGTATGTCCATCCTGTTTTTGTCGGCAGTGGAGCGCCCTTATTCAAGGAGAAAGTCAACCTCAAACTGCTAGAAACAAAGACGTTTGGTAACGGCGTCGTAAGATTGACCTACCTCAGTCCTCCTGCACGGGCGGCGGGCCTTCCCGATGTTTAGGTTATTGATGTGCTAGAATGAGAGAGGTTAAGCTATACATATCTCTCATCTAGAACAAAGGTAAAGCATCTTATATGAGCATACAGACTATCCCCACACTCCGCAAAGCCACCACTGAAGACCTTGAGGACCTCGTCCGCCTGCGCCTGGACTTCCTGCGCGAGACGCGCAAAGTTAAGGACGAAGCCATCTTCTCCGCCCTGGAGGGGGAGTGCCGCAGATACTTCCTGGCAAAGATCGCCGACGAAAGCTACCATAGCTGGGTCGCCGAGGCCGAGGGCGAGATCGTCGCGTGCGGCGGCCTCATCTTCATCGAGAAGCCACCCTCGCCCAGGCACTTCTCCGGCAAAGAGGCCCTCATCTTAAACATGTACACCACCCCCACCTGGCGCAAACACGGCCTCGCCACGCGCATCCTGCAAGACATACTCGCCTTCATCAAGACAACCAATGCGCACCGCATTTGTCTCTATGCCACCCAGGACGGTCAGCCCGTCTACGAAAAGCTCGGCTTCGTCATCAAACACAACCACGTCCCCGAGATGGAACTCATCTGGGAATAAGCAAATAATAGAGGCCCTGCTCATGGCTCGCCATAAGCAGGGCCTCTATGGATATTTCTCACACTCACTCCTCTGTTATCGTGCCAAAAAAGAGCATCCCGCCACCTGAGTAGGTGACGGGATAGTCTTTGTTTTTTGTTTGGACAAGCGACTTAGCGGCTGCGACGCTGACGGCGCTTGGAGCTCTCCGCCTTGCGTTTGCGCCTCTCCTGGGGGCTTTCGTAGAATCTGCGTCTACGTGCCTCTGCCAGGGTGCCCGCCTGTTGCACTTTACGTGAGAAGCGTTTAAGGGCAAACTCGAAGGAATCGTCTGGTCCTACAATAACTTGACTCATCAGGCTTACCAGCGCGATCTACCGCGGCTGCTACCGCCAGAGGAACGCTGAGAAGAAGGCTGCGCCTGATAGCAATCACGGCAGTAGACAGGACGATCAGCGCGAGGCTGGAAAGGAACCTGGGCTTCGTTACCACAGCTCGCACAAACAGTTGTGTACATCTGGCGAGGCTCACGCTGCTGGTAACCGCCGCCACCCTGAGACCCGAAGCTGTCACGACGACCACCAGACTGTCTGCGCGCGGAACGGCAAGAAGGACAACGTGTGGGGGTATTGGTCAAACCACGGCTAGCGAAAAATTCCTGCTCTCCAACGGTGAAAATGAATTCCTGATTGCAGTCGCGGCAATACAGTACCTGGTCACTTAAAGACATGTGTTACTCTCAATTCTAAACAAAGGGAAAGTTTCCCGATAAACTAATCTCTGTATCGCGCGCGCAGCTTCAAAACAAGGGTCTCATAACAGAAGGTCATCTCGAATTTGAGCAACTATGCACCAATACAGTGTCTGGTGACAGTATAACATAAAAAATCTTACATTGCTACGTTTTTAAGAGACTTTCGTAGCCACTGAAAGAAAAATCATGTGTTATGTCTCGTTTATCTTGTTCGGCAAGGGACCGTAAAAACTTAAGCACAACATTAATATTAGTAGTATGCCAGTCAACCCGACGTGCAAGTCTCTGGCTCGACTCCTCGCGTCTGCATCACACCATTTACAGGCAAAAGCATCTGGTAGCCGCGTGCGCCAGTAGCGGGCCTTACCCCTCATTAAGGTGAGGGAAGAGGCGCTCAAGCAGCTGTTGGCGCTCTTGCAGGCGACTCTGGGCGGTCGAGACCATGCGCTCGGGCAGAGTGGTGCTCAGTTCTTCGGGCTGCTGGTAGAAGAAGGGGGGACGATAGACCCAGGGTTGGGCAAAGAGAGCGCTACCACGCAGGGCCTGGCTGTCCGCCCGCGCCGAGGCGAAAGGGATGATGGGTGTCTGCCCGCGCTGGGAGAGTGTGATCAATTCGGGCGCAATCTCGGGACCGCCGATATCAGCTATGACAAAGCCAACGACGCTTGCCAGGCGCTGGAGCATCTCCCAGGCTTTCTCGCCCTGCGCGGCACTCAGCTCCACCAGGATAGGTTGATAGTCTAGTTCACGCAGGCGGGCGGCGATGCTCTGTGCCTCCTCATAACCACCATCACGCCGCGCCAGGACAAGCACACCTTTAGGCATGGCACAGCCAAAGGCGACCCGAGAGTGCGTCTGCTTGAGCAGGAGATAGAGCATCTGGCCCGTCTCCAGGTCGTCCACGGTAATCACCGGCTCGTGCGCGGCGGCATTGGTAATGATCAACTCCTGCTGGCGCGCCCCCTCCAGTTGAATGTCCCAGGCGTTAATGCCATAGACCAGGCAGTGAGCCAGCATAGCCTCACGTAGATCGCTCTGCACAAGATTAGCGTTGCTCAGATCGACGCGTTCCAGCGTGGCCCCGCGCAGCTTTGTGCCAATCAGGCTGGCCTTGCTCAAGGTCGTTCCGCGCAGAATGGCCTTGGAGAGATCGGTCTCATCAAGAATACTATTATGCAGGTTGGCGTTGGAGAGGTCGGCCTCGCTCAGGTTAGCCTGGTCCAGCAGGCCATCGCTCAGGTTGGCGCCAGTAAAATTGGCTTTATGAGCCACGGCGTCCTTGAGATCGATGCCCTCCAAGATAGCGCCTGCCAGGTTCGCCCCGCTCAGGTCGGTGTGATGCATACGGGCCATGGACAGGTTCGCCTTGCGCAAGTCTGCTTGGCAGAGATTGGCCTCGTGAAGCGTGGTGTCAAAGAGGTTAGCCCCCGCGAGAGTGGCGCGATAGAGAATAACTCGTTGCAAGTCGGCCTTGTGAAGGGTGGCTCCACTCAGATTGGCTCCCGTCATGTTGGCCTCGCGGATACTTGCCTCGCTTAGATCGGCCTTGAAGAGGCTTGTGCGGTAGAAGACGGCATTTTCGAGGCGCGCCCCCTGCAATGATGCACGCACAAGATTGGCCCCGCTAAAATTTGTGTGGCTCAGGTCGGCCCCCATCAGGTCGATCTCCCAGAGCGTGGCCTCACTCAGGTCCGGCTTGATTCCCGGTGCCTGCTCGCGCCAAGCATTCCACGCCTCAACGCCCTGGCGCAGAATATCTAAATGTTGCTGGTTTGCCATTGCCATTGCCCCCCTCCAGGCGATAATCAAAAGCTTTGCTTGTGTTGTAGATATTGTAAGACATGCCGCGCGTAAACAACAGCCTCAGTCTCAAGACTCTATCCTCTACAAAGCATAAACGTACAAGCAGCCAAATTCTCTCAAATGAAATCTGCTTCCACGTAGCGTAAATTCGTTTAGATAAGACCGGTATAAGACAAAAAAGCGCATACTGACGTATGTACCATTTCCTCTTCTGTCAACCGCCTCGGCTCGTTACGCGAGCCTCAGGGGTAAGGGATGTGCGTGGAAAAACGGCTTTGCCGTTTTTCCACGCACATCCCTTACCCCTGAGCGCCGCAGGCGCGAAGGCTCTCCTGAGAAAAAGGAACATTCCCGTGTTGTCCGGAATTGAAAAGTTCAGACTACTCAGTAAAGAATGTCTTCTCATGGCCTTCATCAGGGCTGATTTTCATGGAAGGAGATTGGGAGATCATAGAAAGGGCCTTCCCCTATACTTCTATCAAACAACAGTATTTGCTAGATTTCGGTTGGAGGGAGTTCTCATGATTGACATGACCGTGACGAGTCGAGAAGCGCACGCGACCCGTATTCAGGCTGACCCCGAGGCGATGAATATCAGCGATTCCACCCATTTCTATCGCTATGAGATCGGGCAGGTAGAGCTGCTCTCAAAAGATGAGGTCACCGACCTGGCTCAACGCATTGAGAAGGCTCAGGCTAACATTAGAAAACAGCGCGGTCTTTCACGCTCGGCACGCCTGGACGACAATGAAGCTCAGGAAGCTAAACGCCAGCTCATTGAGGCCAACTTGCGTCTCGTCATGCACATCGCCAGGAAATACAGAGGCTTTGGCGTCGACCTGATGGACCTTATCCAGGAAGGCAATCTCGGGCTTATGCACGCCGTCGATAAGTTCGACTATAAGAAGGGCTATCGCTTCAGCACCTATGCCACCTGGTGGATCCGCCAGTACATTACACGCGCGCTCTCGGAGCAGGCTCACATGATCCGTGTGCCGCTGTATAAGATTGAAGAGATCAAACGCCTGGGGCGGGTAAAACGCAAGATGCAGCAGGGAGAGACGGGCGAGCCTACGCTCGAAGAGCTGGCCGTCCAGATGGAAATCAGCGTCCCCGAGGTCATTGCCCTGCTCTCAACGAACCAGGAGACCATCAGCCTGGATATGCCGCGTAAAGGAGGTGACGACGAGATTTCGTTAAGCGAGGTATTAGAGGATGATCCGATCTATTCGCCCGAACGCGTGGTCCTCACCCAGACCCTACAGGAACAGGTTCAGGATATTTTGAATTGTCTGACACCCCGAGAAAAGAAAGTGCTTCAACTACGGTTTGGGTTAAACGGGAACGGTGAGCATAGCTTAACGGAGACGGGAAAGAAAATGGGCTTAAGCCACGAGGCTGTACGCCAGATGGAGTTTCGCGCACTAAAAAAACTGGGGCATCCTTGCCGAGACCGCAGGCTCCAGGACTTCTTGGGGTGACTTAGCGAAGGGACGATACATTGAGTCACTACGACGATGGGGAGTAGAGGTTATCCCCAACCTCTACAGTTTTTCTGACACCACCCGAGAGAGAGCATATGTAGCGAGCGATCCGACGCCAAAGGGTCGCCCGCTTTTTTATTCCTCACACTTCCACACCAATATTGATCCGATTTTTTATCGCTCACTCTTCAGGGTAGGCTTCGAGTTCGCGGGCGTAGGTGTAGAGGATAGCCGGGCCCATACGCAGAAAAACGCCCTCTCCCCAATCGCTCACGCCCTGGCCACTGCACTCGCGCATGCAAGACTCCACCTCGGCAAAGATTGCCTGGTCGGGCCAGATGATGGTGGCGTTGCCATGGGCGATAACAGCAAGCTCATTCCCTTGATAGAGGGTAAAGCTCACACCAGGCCGATTTACCACGTGCCGGGTACGAGTCGCACTCTCCAGCGTAGGAATATAGAAATAGCCGTGAATCAGCAGAGCGCCTATGGGAGAGACACGCGGCTCCCCCTTCTTCGTCACTGTAGCAAAAGCGACCGTCTGTGGCTCCCGCCATAGATGGACAAGCTGGCGAGCAGAGAGTGAGTGCTCTGGCATCTGGAGTGACTCCCGCACGAACGTCCCCGCTTGCTCTATACTTTTCTCCATCAACGTTTGCAGACGCTCAAGATCTTCTTCCGTCTCATGCATACTACGCTTCCTTCCAGGCCCCAGGAAAAC
This sequence comes from Ktedonobacter sp. SOSP1-52, assembly GCF_016587395.1. Taxonomy (NCBI): domain Bacteria; kingdom Bacillati; phylum Chloroflexota; class Ktedonobacteria; order Ktedonobacterales; family Ktedonobacteraceae; genus Ktedonobacter; species Ktedonobacter sp. SOSP1-52. The sequence goes on along the minus strand of NZ_BNJH01000005.1, from coordinate 63,313 downwards.
AAACTTACTCCACATAAAACTTAATCTACTTTCAACAGCAACACACTATTATCATATAATGAGCACAGCGAACACAAGCACAACAGTAGAGGAGAGGCAACATATGCCAGAGGACATATCCTCGCTTATCGAAAACATAGAAGAAGATCCAACCCAATGGCCCCTCCTCCTACAAACAGATACAGATACGAAGCAGCTATGGCAGGCTCGAAAACTGCCCACCTGGCGAAACCGTCCTGTACTTTTGGAAAAACCTTGAGTGGATATATTTCATTCTACTATGCTATAATAAAGCTATTAGTACATTCGTTCACTGCTCTCAATAGAGAGTAGTCAGGAAGCTAGAGGCATGATAAGGAGGTTTTATAGCACAAGAGGTAGATACCATTGTGGATATTCCCGAGAAGCGGATTAAATTCTTTGGTGGACGGGGGAAAATGTTACTTCCAAGTCCTGTGGCGCTGGAGGCATTAATCCAGCAGATACCAGAGCAGGAACTTATAACAACCGATCTTCTGCGAAAGAAGCTCACAGAACAATTCCAGGTCCAGGGTACCTGTCCAGTAACTATGAGAAAATCCCTTCAGGCCCTTGCGCGAGACACAAGCAAACATGTCGCCTACTGGCGTGTTATCAATGCCAATGGTAACCTCATTGTAAACTTTCCCGGCGGTGTAGAGAGCCAGGCCAGAATTTTAGCGGAGGAAGGCATCTCCATTGATACACAGGGTAAAACTCCAAAGGTAAAAGAACTCACCAGGCACCTGGCCCGTTTCGCTTAATCCCTAGGCCATCTCCTAGATTAGCAATATCTACTCTTTTATGTATACGTATGCGTGTACAATGCCGTAATCACAAAAGAGGTCAGGGGACGCGGGCGACAATGACGCTAATGTTATCGACTCCGCCTCCAATGAGTGCGGCTTTGGTAAGGGCATCACTGGCGGTGACGGCATTGGGATATTGCTGGAGGAGGCGCGCGATCTCTGGATTGCGTACCATCTCCCACAGGCCATCTGAACAGAGCAGGAGCCGATCCTGGGAGAGCAGATTAAGCATAAACCAGTCAACTTCGATATGCTCATCCTGGCCCAGGCTGCGATAGACCTTATTGCGCTCGGGATGAGTATAGACCTCTTCTGGCGTAATCTCGCCGAAGGCGACCAGCGTGGCTACGACCGAGTGATCACGTGTAACCTGTTTGAGACCGAAGCCCTCGCGGTAGAGATAGGTACGGCTATCACCAACATTGACGATATAGGCATTGAGACCTACCACCAGGGAGGCAGTCAGTGTCGTCCCCATATTCCCATTTAGCTCGCGGCCACGCTGCATGATGGCACGATTGGCCCATTCTACTCCTCCAATGAGCATATCTATCAAGAACTCATCGCTAAGTTCCCTGCTCATCACAATATTCTGTAGCACAGTATGCATCATACTCTGCATCGCCAAGCGACTGGCATCGCGTCCATTATCGTGTCCTCCCATACCATCGGCAACGACGAAGAGAGCAAAAGGCATCAACTGCTCTTCATAGGTACAGGTTCCCTGCAAAACCATCACACTATCCTCATTTGGCTTACTCATACGTACAATGCCACTATTCCAACCAATTCCCACTTCCAGAGGTTCTAACATTGACAAACGCGAGGAGAGCGGATCCGTTGCAGAACGACCTGCGGGCCGCGTCGGAATCTCCGGCAGCTCAACCATGGTCGCCACAGAGGGGGGAGCGGATCGATCTGGCAAAGAAGGGTGCACCGAAGGGAACGGCGAGAGATTAAGCGCCAGGTTACCCGCCTGCATTTGTGGTGTACGTTGCGGTAGACGTATACGTTGCATCTGTGCCGTCAGGCTCTCGCTCCCTCTATAAGGGGTAAGCTCCACCAGTCCCGGCAGAGACGCTGAAGGAACCTTCTGTATCGTAGGAGAAGTCGACATGGGCAGAGGCTGCCACTCTGCCTGTACGGAAGACATATCGGCTACAGGTCGAAATTGCAAATGATGGACTACCAGCCAGAGGGCCAACCAGAGCAGGCCTCCCCAGGCAATAAACCAGAAGAGAGATGCCAGGACCAGCACGACGAGCGTCGCCTGGTACATCATCTCCTGCCAGTGCATGGACCAGCTGAGAAGCGCCTGAAGGCAGAGCGACCAGGTACGCGGAGGAAAGCCACCCAACAGCACAAACGATATAGGTAACAGCACCAGTACACACCAGGCGCACCAGCGTAACTTTACATGGAGATCGTAAGCGGCTTTCAGCTCCTCCAACATTGCGCGAAATCCCTTCCAGAACAAATAAAGAGCAAGACCTTCAACAGCAAGTAACAAATACCTGGCAAACAGGCAGAGAAGGCAGAAACGAAAAGGGTTTTAGCCTATAAGAATTTTATAAGATCGCGAGAGTGGATTCCTCCTGCTCCATCGCCTGCACATATAGCTCACACACTACGAGATTCGCCTCATCTGCACCTACATGGCGTGCCAGAGCGCTCTGAAACGAACCCACGCGCTCCATGCGAGCATTAATAAAGCCGTGGCGCGCCACACCAAGCGCCACCTCGGATAACGCGCGCCTCATCGCCAGCATCTCCAGCTCAATCTGCTGGCGTAAGAGCGCGACCTCGCTTGTGTTCATTCTCATGTCCTTTCTCGCTCAAGAACAAACGCATCTTATTATAAGAACAGCTGGCTACTGACTACCGGTGTCGCCCTGTCCCAGGCCTTGCACCCGGTAGACACAGAAATACATGCTAACCTTTTCTGAGATTAAGTATAAGAATGACACTTAGCTCGATCTCCCAATATCCTCCTGCCACGCTCCACCCCTATCCTGGAGAAAGTATAAGAGAGAGCCCGCTCCTACACCTCTAACGCCCTCAAGCATAACAAGCTCTAGCACACATATAAGAGTCTTATACCTGTCTTATAATAGAACTTCATAGTCCCAGAATTTAGTGCTGGCCACTTTCTTCTTCAGACATCACAAACAGGCCATCTAGGCTCTTTACTCGGTAAACGTAGACGTAGACGTAGAAAAATCATAACATCATCCTATGAGCGCTTCATTCAAAGGCTATAAGAATAGCCGGAGTTTAAGTAGCACTTACCTTCTCATCAGTAAAAACATTTAGCGTTACAGAAAGATGTAAACGTAAACGTATTTGTTTACGTTTATGAATATGCGCAACCAATACCTCAACGTAAACGGGAAATACCTGGGATTATACCAGGGTCAAGAGAAGGGTGTCAGAATAGCTCAGCGTAAACAAGGATATTGGCGTATGCATCAACGTCCTTGTTTACAACAACATTTTCGTGTGCATACACGTTGTTGTTTGTGAACACATATCCGTACCTGATTACGCATATGTCTTTGTTTATGCTTACGTATACGTTTACATAAACAAAGACATATGCGTTTATGTTTACAAGTACACTTACACATATGTTTCCATTTACAGTAGCGGCTATGTAAACGAAGATGCTGCTATATAAATCTACGCCATCACAAACGGCAACGTACACGTATACGCTTATGTTTGCGTTTATGCCTGTGTTTACAGAAACAGTTGCGTAAATGTGTGCGATTACAAAAACGAGAGCGTAGACACATGTGTTTCCGTTGCCAGACGCGTTTACAAGTACAGAAACAAATACATCTTCGCTTACGGCTACAGCTATGCTTACATGCCCATCTTCGCTTACAGCTACAGCTATGCTTACAGCTACAGAAACAATTGCACATACGTGCACGTGTACGAGATCGTACACGAAAACAAGTACAGAGACGACAACAGTTACGTTGCTATCAACGTTGTCGTTGCTGGATGCGTCATCGTAGCCAAAAGCGTAGTCGATGACAGAGATCTATACGTTTATGAGCTCGCAGTATAAAATTATCAAATAAAATGCCTTCGCGTCTGTATACGGCTACATATATGTGTACGTACACGTTTGCAAGATAATCAGTGGTTTATTCAACAACGAGAAAGAACGTACACGTGTACGGTTACAGCATCATACACAAAAATGCTTACGTAGACATTTTTGCGGCTTCGAGCCGTCTACGTAAGCATTTAAAAGGGGCATTGAGAGCTAACCGCGATATTTACGCAAGAGGTCCGCGATTGCTTCGTTGAGGAGAGCCGTCTTAGGGAGTTCGCTCTCATAGGCCAGTTCATCAAAGGCCTGCTTCAGGCGTTTATCGATCCAGAGAGTGATACGCTCATGGGTTCGCTCAAAAGTTTGGGCACCGCGCCGTCGCCGCAACGAACCTCGAGCAGAAAACTCAGTCGTCTCTAGAAGTTCGCCCGTTCGATGCTCAAACGACTCCGACAGGGCAGGCAAGGGTGCTGTCGATTGAGATGGTAAGAACTGGGAAGATGAAGATGGATAATCGCCGATCTCTGCCTGGGTATAACCAAGGGGACCCGACACGCTTCTAGCATCCTGAGTATAGCCAGGAGTAGTAGATATATTTCTATTATAAGGAACGGTTTGGCGCTCTGGTACCTGCTCACTATATGCAGTTGGCTCAAAAGGCCGCTGCTGGCGCTCATACATAGGACGTCGCTCCTCAGTAGCATAGGCTGACGCTGGCAACTGAGTCGGTGGTGGCGGAGCCGGAAACTGAGGCACCTGCGCTTGCTCAAGGCGTGCCTCTTTAGGCCGGGTTTGGCGTTTCTGGGCAGGCGCTTGCTGTTCTGGCTGAGATGTATACGTATACGGAGCCGCATATGTTTGTGTCTGCGTCAACGCCTGGGATTGGGCAGACATTGCGCTAAAAGCTGGCTCCCTGGTGGGAACTTCAACTTCTGCCTCTACCTCATCTTCCTCAACGTGAGAAGGGATGGTACTCCGCGACACTTCAGATGAGGGAAGCTGTTGTTCTTGAGGCTGCTCCTCACGGATCCTGATGGTCTGCACAGGAGCAGGAACAACATCCTCTACCTGCGATCCAGGTTGAGAAGGGGGAGAAGCAGACTTCTCGGCAGAGCTTCTGCGAGAAGGCTTCTCCACTACTTGCTCAGGCTCTGGCTTCTGTTCAGCGGCAGGTGAGGGACGCAGCAAGGGATTAATAAATTTCTTAGGCTCCTTCGGCACGATGTAAAACCTCCTGTACAAGTTTGCTATATGCCTGAGCGCCCGTGCTGGCAGGGGCATAATCGAAGAGGCAGGCGATCTGATTATGGGCTTCTTCTACCTTAATATTACGGGGGATAACCGTATCAAAAACCTTGCCAGCAAAGTGATCGCGAACAGCCGCCAGCACATCGGTACTCAAGCGTGTATGATCATCGAGGTTGGCCACCACACCAAAGATTGGCAGCTCCACGTCCAGGTTTTCGCGCAGCTCCTGCATAGTGCTCTCCAGAATACCAATACCGATCAAAGCATAGGTGGTAAGGGCAATTGGAATGATCACATCGGTACAGGCCATGAAGGCATTTACCGTCAGCACACCCAAGTTAGGTGGCGTATCAATCAGGATATAATCAAAGTCCTTGACGGTAGAGAGCGCGCGCGCCAGTTTGCGCTCACGACCCGCGGCCGAGGCCATCAAGAGATCGGCAGCACTCAGATTAATGGAACTAGGCACCAGAAAGAGATTCTCATGCTGTGTTGGCACAATGGCATCGGTCATCTTTACGCCATTGATCAAGACATCAAAGAGAGTTGGCTCCTGATCCAGGTGCCCCAGGAGACTATAGGTGCTATTGCTCTGAGCGTCAGTATCAATAATAAGCACACGCCGCCCGGCCCGCGCCAAGCCATATCCCAGGTTGACTGTAGTGGTCGTCTTGGTCACGCCTCCCTTGTTATTCGCAAGGCTAATGATCTTCAAGGCACACTCCTTTTAACAAAATAACTAATAAATATAGTGGTGATGCCTGCTTTCTTCAGCGACATTCAGCTCACGTTTACGTCTACGTTTGTGTCGGCGTATACTATGATGTTTACCATAGAGAACACCTATTCCTCCACATTGTAACATATGTCATTCTGTTTGTGTACCAGAAAAAAGGCTTAAAATGAGCTATAAGACATATTACACAAACGTAGACGTGACGTATACGTAGACGTCTATGTATGAGATGTAGTCTGGTGGAAAGGTACTTAAGCCTGCGCATCCTTTGGCTTGCGTGAACGCCCCTTGCGCCACCCACGACCTGGACGATGTTGGGCCACCTCAACGGCATATCTGGGCACCAGGCGAATACCGCTACCGGGGACCCCACGCACACGACCAACAGTCAGCAGTTGTGCAATTTCATCGCGAGTGGCAAAACGCGAGGGTAGAGCACCACTCTCAATAAGCGCGTGTACACGGCCTGCCTTCACCCCAAGCAAGACCGCGGCCTCTGACACCACTAGCATATCTTCAAATACATCCTGGCTGGCAACTTCAGTGGTTGTTCGCATTACGTTCATGACGTACCCCATTTTTAGCTAGCGACACAATAAAAAGAACCTTGCTTCTTTTTATCACCAAACTGCAAGCACTAGCAATGGTTGCTGAGGGGAGACTAGCCCTCTTCACTCTCCACGAGCATATAATCGCTCTGAGTGTCTGAGGAGGAAAGAGGAGTCCTGGTGCGTACATCGAAGTCCTGAAAACGCGTCTGGCTGCGATTAAACAGGAGGCACACTTCGCCAGTGGGACCATTACGATGCTTGGAGATGATGATATCCGCCAGGCCTGGACGCTCGGTATTGGGATTGTAGACCTCGTCACGATAGATAAACAGCACAACGTCGGCGTTCTGCTCCAGGCCGCCAGACTCGCGCAGATCGGAGAGCATAGGTACCTTGGACTGGCGTGACTCGACGGCACGCGAGAGCTGAGACAGGGCAATGATAGGGATATTCAGTTCACGCGCCAGAACCTTCAACTGGCGGCTCATCTCATCAACCACCTGGACACGATTCTCGGCGCGTCTCTCAGAGGCGGGGGGCTGCATAAGTTGGAGGTAGTCGACAATTAGCAGGTCCAACCCACCATACTCGGACATCCATTGGCGAGCCTTGCTGCCCAACTGTGAGACCGAGATGCCAGCCGTATCATCGATGAGAATGCTGGCACTGGAGAGCGAGGCCATAGAAGTCTCCAGCACATTCCAATCCTCGTCATACAGGTCGCCCGTACGCAGGCGCTGTTGATCGATTTGGGCATCCATAGAGATCAGGCGCTGCACCAGTTGCTCAGAGCTCATCTCCAGGCTAAAGATGCCCACGATGCTCTTACTCAGCAGGGCTGTGTTATACGCCAGGCTCAAAGCAAAGCTTGTCTTGCCCACAGCGGGCCTGGCGGCCAGAATAATCAGGTCAGAGCGTTGCAGGCCTCCCAGCATACGGTCCAGGTCAGCAAAGCCCGTAGGAACGCCTACAAGCTCCCCCTGGCGTTCTGAGAGGGAGGTAAGCCTCTCCATGTAGTTTGTGATTACATCACGAATATGGTGGCTCTCAGAGCGTTTATGAGTATATCCCTGGCGCACAGCGAAAAGGGTCTGTTCTGCCTTCTCAAGGGCTGCCTCTGCGTTCTCCTCACCATAGGCCGTGGTCACAATCTGGCTACCAGCATGGATCAAGCGGCGCAACAACGCCATTTGCTCAACAATACGCGCGTAGTACTCGGCGTTTCCACTGGTAGGAACCTGGTTGATCAGTGAGATGACATAGTCTTCGCCTCCAGCGTCCTCCAGCTTGTTATGACGCTCAAGCTCATGACAGACCGTCACAAAATCGGCTGGCTCATGCCGATTATAGAGCGTGACAACCGCCTCATAGATCAAGCGATGTCCATCGCGATAGAAATCTTCCGCGCGCAGAAAACTGGTTACATTTACGATTGCCTCGGGATCAATAAGCAGGCTACCTAGCACACCAGCCTCGGCCTCAACATTCTGGGGTAAAAGACGCTCCATGAAAACACTCACTCCTTGCGGAAATTGATACCGGGCAATTCATAAAAGTAGCACAGGCCCTCCATGATTGAGAAGACGCTATCGCTAAACTGTTCCCGCAATTGCTCATTATCCAACCCAGTCGTAACCATAGTAGGCAACGAAGCGTTATAACGAGCCTCGAAGACGTCTGTCAGGATACGACGCACTGTATAAGGCGCTAGATCCATCGATTCAGGATCACCCAGATCATCTAGAAGCACGATATGTGCATTTCGTAGAGTATATACCATCTGTTCTTCCTGCTCTGAACGCTGAATAAGGGTAAGTAATGCTGGAGCATTAAGACAAAGCATATAGTAGTCAGCTTGTGACAAAAAGGCAGCCATACCCAGAGCCAGACCTGTTTTCCCTACTCCTGGGTAGCCCTGGATACATAGTCCCTTTTTCTTGAAGATCTCTGGTTCCTCAATTGCCCGCATAAAAAATATGGCTGCTTCTAATATTGCTTTGCGTTTAGCTATAGCTGCCAGATATTCATCATCCTGGACAGAAGAAGGTTTTTCGAAGTCTACTGGCCAGCTCTCAAGGGTATGACCTTCGGGAAGGGGAGGCACTAACGCCTTTGAAAAAAGCCTGCAAGCATAGGTATATCTTTCAAGTCTATCTTTGCTAGTAAACTCTTCACGTTGGCGCTCAATACGCTGGCTATAGCGTACGCCTAGTTCGCAATCGCAAAACTCGGGAGGAGCAAAAAAGCCGCGCATCACGCTCACAAAGGGAAGTTCCATTCCATTGACGCCTAGTGGTACCCCTTGATGAGTACAACCAATACATTCACCATTATTATGGCGCACAAGCATACGCTGTTGGAGCGAGGTACGTTTCTGCTCTGGTATGGAGGCTATATGTTCGGCAAAGGCCTTGCTGCGCTTTCCCGGTATGTGGCTGGGTCTTTGATAGTTAGGCGAGCGTTTACGCTGGAAATCGAATGTCATCCTTTTCCTCCCTTGCAACATCGCATCAATCGAACATAAATTCAAATCGCGTCGATTGTATACGAAATTTCGCGAAAGGGCAATAAAAATTGTATTAAAAACTCATCAATGCAAATTCTGGTTGCGTGGTTATGATTCTGTGTTACCAAAATTGCCATGGGTAAATTTGTTTGCACGATACACTAATTTGCCATTTCGACGTACTACATGGCCATGGCGATCTCTGGTGGCAAGTTCCTGTTTGCCAGGTTGATCAAATAGTGGGGCCAATTTTACCTTGCTGTTTGGATTAGTCAAGTAGTCATATATCTGTTCGCAGGTAAGCTGTCCCATGAAATCTATATCTTCCTGGCTAATTGATAGCTTGTTGTTCTGGATTTTGCTACAATTGCTATTGAAAAAAGCTCCTGGATTTTCGATAGTGTGGCCGCCAGAACTAGACATACATTGCAGGGAATAGATAAAGCTTGCAATAACAGTAGAGATATCGGTTGTTGCAAACATTTTTTTGTATTTGTTTCCGGCCTGGCGATTTCTGTCAAAGATCTCAGCTACAAACTTTTGTAGCTCCATGCGTAACGTAACGTTAGTATTATTTTTATTTAAAATATTATTAAATAACTTACTTACGTCTAACGTTACGTATAGCTCTGCAAACTCTTGAGAGTAAAAGTTCAAGTCTACCAGCATTTTACCAGTTTGAGCTTCAGAGTCTACTGAGGGAATGTTCTGGGCGGTAGACTTTGTCTTGGTAGACTCTAGCTCTCTATCGGCCTGTGAAGCTGGCTCAATCGGCAAGTCTACCAATGTGGGTAGACTCTCCAGCGACTCCGGCATTGGGGTATCAAAGTCTACCTGAGTGGGGAATGAGTCTACCACAGCAGTCTCTTCAGTCTCTAACGAGTCTACCCAAGATGGGAATGAGTCTACTTGTTCTGATTGTGAGTCTACCGCCTTTGAATGGGTAGACTTCAAGAATGTGCTGTGTATTGGTGAACGTGAGATCAAGGCACCAATCATGGATGGCTTCTTGGAAGTTTTCTGCTTTTGAGCAGGATAGGGAGGCTTTCTGGAGTCTACCTGCCTATGCAATGTAGACTCTCGTGCGCTCTCAGCCGTTTTTTCAGGAGAAAGTCTACTCAGTAGAAGAGACTCTTTCTCCGCTGGTGTCATCTGTGTGGAGGAGTCCCCCTTTGGCGTAGACTCTGAAGGAGCACACTTTTGTGGAGCCTTTGAGGAGTCTACTTTCGTGATAGACTCCTGTTGCTTTGTTGTATGTGGTGGTGTGGAGTCTACCGTACAAGTAGACTTTTCATTCTTACTATCAATTTCTGACAAGCTGGAGTCTACCGCAAAGGTAGACTCCAGCTTGTCAGAAGAAGAAAATTCAGGGAAAAGTCTACCTTCAGTGGTAGACTCCAGCTCGTTAACCTTTGACTGAATGCCTGGTGCCGCGAGTCTACCTTGCTTGGGAGAGGAGACTTGTGCGGAAGGATAGGTTAGTAGCTTGCCAATGATCTCGCTGGAGATGCGCATGACCAGGCGCTGACGGCGCTCGACATCAATATTCTCCGTGCGCAGAATGTTATGCAGTCGCGTCATGAGTTCTTGCTCTGGCGAGGGAGGGGTAATGCTAGAACCCGATGTGAGTGCGGTCATAGATATGGCAACAACGTCGTAAATAAGACAACGCTCGCGTACGCGTTTGGCAAATTGCTGAACCTTGGGTCGGCTCTTGGTAAGCAGGCGATCTAGTTCATGTAACGAGCTGGGGGGGTCGTAGTGTTGGAGCGGGAAAAGCAGTTCAATCCGGTCAGACGAGCGACGCTTGATCAGCAGATCGAGCGCACAAAACGTCACAACATACTTGTGGGTTGTGTCATAACCCCAATGAATACGTTGTGCCAGTTCGCGAATATTTTGCAGTGAAACAACCGCAAACGCGATAGGAGTTTGCGTTGAGGAGGTCGGGAGAGCCTCTTGTTTTACCACAGCCTGGGTCAGGAGCAGGGCAAGAAATTCAAGCCCCTTTAAGGGCTTAGTAAAGACTTTCTCCACGATATGGAAGATAGTGGGATTAACTTGTTGGATATCAACGCCTATGTTGCATATGGGCGCCTCCTCACAGTGACTGTGAGGACTTGTGATAGGTAACGTGCAGCCATCTCCATCGTTATGCGGCTGATGTGACGAATACGACTTGGTCATACAAACCCCCTAAAAACACTATCTACCAAAGACCTGGGAAGAGCCAATAAAGCAGCAGGCGCCATCGCCTGTTTGTTTATTTTTATTAGTGCTAATGAACTGGTTAGGCCATAAATTAGGTTGTGTAAATAAGCGAAGGCTAGAAAGCATCCAACCCTACGAACTTTAAAAAATTTTAACCATTGATCGACAAGCAAAGATAACTTTAGCCTGCCAATTTTCAACTCTTATGTAGAGAACATATTACACTCATAAAACGGATTTTACTAGTGGAGTAATACGCAAAAAAACACTTACTGGTGTCTGACCTCTGAGCTCAGTTTTGCACCTAACAATGGTGGGGTTTTCACCACACCCTGGTGGGGTTTTCACCTAACTCCGGTGGGGTCGCGTTATGACTTTTGGGTGAGCAGTTCTTTCCAGAGCATTATTTTGTGGTTTTAGCGGCGAAAGCTTGCAAATGAAGAAAATCGCGAAGCAAATAAAAAGTACCTTGATCTTGCCTTATTTTATAAATAATACGTATTCACCTAACCCTGGTGGGGATTCTCAACAAATATATATCGACTATAAATAAATGAAAATCGCGAACGCTTGCTAAAAGAAATTGTATCTTAGTGTAATTAAAATGCCGCAAAAGCCATTCAATGCACCCGACCCCGGTGGGGCAAACGTGACAAAATGCATAAGAAACTTCAGGTCAGCAAAATTTTCAAATCTGCCCTCTGCTATGGCAGAATGCACCCAACCCTGGTGGGAGTATTAAGACCAAAGGGTTGCCGTAATGCACCCAACCTTGGTGGGGGTATCAGGGCCAAAGATTGGTTGGAATGCACCTAACCTGGGTGGGGATAAGAGGGCAAAAAGGATGGTGGAATGCACCCAACCTCGGTGGGGGTATCAAGACAAAAGATTTGCTGTAATGCACCTAACCTCAGTGGGGTAAGAAGGCAAAAAGGATGGTGGGATGCGCCCAACCACGGTGGGGGTATCAGAAAGAAAAGCTGTCGTAATGCACCCAACCCTGGTGGGGGTGTCAGAGCAAAAATTGGTTATAATGCACCTAACCCTGGTGGGGAATATTGGATAAAAAAAATCTATAAGCCTTTTTTCTAAAGGCAGAAAAATGAGCGAATGCACCCAACCCTGGTGGGGAATTTAAGCTTAAATGATCTTAAAAGCGAGGGATAGGCGCTATTTAGAGCCAGAGAGATACACCCAACCCCGGTGGGGAAGAAGTAATATATTTTTATTTGCAGATGCAAGCTTTACCTGGTGGAATGCACCCAACCTCGGTGGGGGTGTCAGGGCCAAAGTTTGGTTGGAATGCACCTAACCTGGGTGGGGGTAAGAGGACAAAAAGGATGGTGGAATGCACCCAACCTCGGTGGGGGTGTCAGGGCCAAAGTTTGGTTGGAATGCACCTAACCTGGGTGGGGGTAAGAGGACAAAAAGGATGGTGGAATGCACCCAACCCCGGTGGGGGTGTCAGGGCCAAAGTTTGGTTGGAATGCACCTAACCTGGGTGGGGGTAAGAGGACAAAAAGGATGGTGGAATGCACCCAACCCCGGTGGGGGTGTCAGGGCCAAAGTTTGGTTGGAATGCACCTAACCTGGGTGGGGGTAAACAGTGCCAGGGAGGGAAAAATGCACCTGACTCTGGTGGTGATTATATGGCATAATGAGTGCATTGATGCACCTAACCTGGGTGGGGGAGTTTTATCAACTGGAGCTAAAGCAAGGGCTATGAATTCCCTTACCAGAGGTCAAATAATTGTACAATTGGCGTCATGTGAAATGCACCTGAAAGCCCCAAATTGTCGCCTTTAGGAGTTGGAATGCACCATACCCCGGTGGGGAAAGCAGAAATTGAGGCAACCATGCGAGGGAAAATGTGCGTAAACGTGAAAAGACCTTTATAGACAGAAGCACTATCTAACCTGTTTAGTTTATATAGGAGTAGTCTGATGGGATACAAGTGGGAATGCCCAAAGAGAGGTATGGCAGTTTTAGCATGGAACTAACGATAAAAGCAAAGAGGGCAGTGGGAAACGCCTGTCAAGACATTTCCAGTTGCCCTCTTCGCCTTTATTGCAAAAAGGTTTTCTGCTTTATTCTTTCTCTTTTGGTACTTCGCGAGCGCGTACACGACGCGGGCGTTTTTTCTGTGCGCTATTAAGGGCCTGATATTCCTGGATCAGCTTCAACGGAGGAAGGATCTCCCAACGTGATGCCAGCCAATCTTTACTCCAGCGTGCCTGCTCTTTATTGACTTCAGTCAGGCAAATTTGCTTACCTAAAATTCCCATTTGCTCCAGTTTGGAGAGGGATTTCTCGATGGCTGGGACGAAGCGCGTTGTCATGTGGCGTTCATCAACCTCGACCATACTGGAGGCGAGCAATTCTGACATGGTAATTGGCGCGCTAAAGTTGCCTTGTTTAGCCTGCTCGCGCCAGCGTTCAGTCATGTAGAGAGCGATACGCAGTGCATAGCGATCATTTTGTGGATTGAGCTTGAAGATCTGGCTATCAATCTCAGCGAGATAGTAGTTCTGATGCTGCTCATAGGTACTGATCCAGTCGCCGGGCGAAACCAGGAAACCGATGATAATCTTATCATTTGTTAATGTCTTGCGGCTGACAACCGAGTAGCGCATATAGGGGCCATCGACCTGGATAGGCACGGCCTTGCCACGTACCGTGATTGTACAATTGCCGCGCACATTACAGGATGCCAGCAAGGTCAGGTCCTGGAGCACGCGGCGCTTCTGCTCGGTGCGATAGCCATCGGTATAGCGCTTATTGGTGCCTGGATGCGCGACGCGGCTATGCTTTTGTAGCCCCTGCCACTGAAGGATCTCATCGAGGAGAACAGGCACACTGCCATTTTTGGAGACGCGATCATTATGGCGACGAATATTCCATAGGCCAAGGACGATACGCGCCGTTAGTACTGTACTCTCGCTCAACTGGCGAATTTGTTTTAAGGCCTGGGGAATCTCCAGTGGGCGTTCGGGTGTGCCGAGATAGACCTCAAGCGTATTGGAAGCCAGGTAAGAGATCTCACCATCGCCAGGACGCCACATGCTTTTCTGAGCCAGCGAGGCTTCGCGCACAGCCTGGTCGGGCCGGTAATTTGTAACCTTGAGGTTCTCCATCACATATGGAGTAATACGATCAAAGAGGGAAGACTCATGTTCAATCTCGCCGCCTTCGAGAATGGTCGCGAGATATTCCGTGGCCTCCTCCTCTGTCATATAGTCAGTGACATCGGCAAAGGTCTGATCAAGCAGAGCTTCTAGTTCAGTATCGTACTCATCTTCCTCGTCCTGGGAAGTGAGGTCAGCGTTATCAGCATCTTGTGGAATCAGGCTAAGTTCTGGCTGCTTGTGTTCCTCCATAAGTGTCTGCGGTTGGGTCCTACTGAGCAAGAGCCTTACCGCAAGCCTCCTTTTTCTGTGCTGAACGTGGCGGCGGAGTTAGCCACTACGAAGCGGCGTTCACGATTGCTTTTCATAGTATACCATGAGAGCGTATGGACGGAAACGCGATAAAATTCTTATAGCCGAATAGTAAGCCCTGCTCCCAGGAGCGGGACTCAAGTAATGAGCATGCTATACTGATTATGATCTATTCATATGTATCAAGAGATTCGGAAGAAAATTATGCTCGATTTAACGCAACCTGAACATAACCTACGAGCATATATCAAGGCTCGTGCGTCCCTACAGCCCGAAGAGATTGTATTCTGGTGGAGCGGCAATATCTACAGCGTCATTCCTGGGCAGAAAAATCGCCTCCTCTTCAAGATTGATGGCTACAATATTGGTCGCTGTGTGGAGATCGAGGGAGGGTACCAACATCTCACGCGCGAGGTTACATTCTACAAAAATCCCTCCACAGGTGAGATCCTTGAGCGCTGGTCTAACCCCTTTACTGAAGAAGAGGTCCCCGTTGTGCATGTCTGGAATGATCCTGTCAACCAGACTTACCTGCTCAATGGTCCTTATGGGCCATTTATGGTGCCAACGCTGTCTGTAGGTGAGGATCGTCTATGCCTGGCTCTCGATATAATGCTGGCCTATCCCTCGCCACTGCCACGCGCACAATATTCCAAATACTCGCAGAGCGATCTCTACCAGGGTGCAGAGCTTTTTCAGTTTTTTATCAGCCGCCGGGACGTGGAGAACGATGAGCTTGCCTCCATTCCCTGTGAGATCTCCTGGATGCGCCTTGGTCCCTGGCTCCCCTGGATGGCGATGGCGGATCGCCCGGGCAATCTACTCTACCAGTGTGCTGGCTGTAAGATAGCAGGTGGCTATGCAGCTCTTCCTGAAGATGTGCGCGCCTACGTTGAGCAACATCAGCCAATCTACACGCAGGCCCCCACAGAGTTTACACGCCCCAACGAGACCTCCTGGACGTATTTCAAGAAATACCTTGAGAGCCGGAAGTAGACGCATACGCGAGTAGCGTCGGTTGGATTGCACCGTGTCTAATCCGTTATGGATGCCGAATAATAAGAGAGGAGTCGTCACATACAGGTGACAACTCCTCTCTCTCTATTATCTGTTAGCCATGCTGAGAGATAAGCTTGTTCAGTGTTTGAACCAGTAGGGGGCCGGTTGTACTTAGCTCGGCCAACATTGTTGCCGCTAGGCGCTGGAGCACATCCTCTCCTTTGAGAGTAAGCTGCACGAGGACGCGCCGCTGATCGACAGTGTCACGTTTACGCTCAACATATTCGCGTTCGACCAGGCGATTCACGAGTTCAACGGTGCTATGATGCTGAATTTGTAGGCGTTCGGCCAGGTAGCCTATAGTTGGCTTCTGTTGCTGGGGCAGACCCTTGATGGCCAGGAGGAGTTGATGCTGCTGGGGTTCCAGGCCTACAGAACGCGCCATTTGTTCACTAAAATGAATATAGCGACGAATCTGGTAGCGAAACTCGGCCAGTTCCCGATAATCGGAAAGATGTAAATCATTATTCATATTTTCTGCCATAGTAAAACCTCTATATTAACGAGGAGTGTAGGATATGCGACCTATTTTGTCAAGCAATGCTATTGATGAGGAGTTTCAGCTACACGTCTGCTATAATGAAAGATACTTCCTGGATAAAATTATGCGCCGCGCGATCTTGTTCCAGTAACCTGGAGGCCAGGTAGTCGCGTGAGGCGTCTTGTTGTGCTATGTATTTATGGATAAATATAAAACAGCTGTGCAAAGCTTTCATGTTCTAGAGGATATATGCAAGGGAGAAAGATTATAAACAAGGGGCGAGGCCCTTCTACGGCGCTTGGCTTGTTTTTGTGCCTACTCGTGCTCGTGCTTGCAGGTTGCGATCAGCAAGATAACACTCTGGATGGACCGAACGCGCCTCTCGCTGTCAACCAGCAGACTGGCGTTTTTCCTGCGGTGGGAGAGAACAGCCAATCAGACTTTACCAGCCTGGACCCGGCACGTGCGAGCGACCACGCCTCAGCCCAGGTAATAAGCATGGCTTTTACCGGCCTGGTAAGCCTTGACAGCCACTTACAAGTCAAACCACAGCTCGCAGAATCCTATACCAGTAGCGATAATGCTCTGACCTGGACCTTTAAGCTCAAGCCTAACCTCAAGTTTAGCGATGGCACACGCCTGACCTCGCAAGATGTTGTGTATAGCCTGGATCGAGCTTTACAGCCCTTGACGGCCTCGTCGACAGCCTCGACATTTCTTGGCTCCATTAAAGACGCGGACAAGTTGCGTAGAGAAGAGATACAGACCCTCATTGGCGACAGTCTCCAGGCGCCCGATGCGCAGACTGTGATTATTCAACTGGCGCGACCAGATCAATCTTTCCTCTCGGCTTTGACGAATGGTTGTGCCTCCGTAGTTAAGAAGCAACTGGTTGAGAAATACGGAAGCGCCTGGACGGATCATGTTAATGAGGGCGGTAGCACAGGTCCCTGGGTGATAGCACGCTCTATCAAACAGGCTACGCGTTATATCGTGCTGACTCCCAATACCTACTACTATGGACCCAGGCCTAAACTGAAAAAGGCCATCGTGACTTACTATATCAATCCTCAAACGGTCTATCGTGCTTATGAAGCCGGCCAGATAGATATTGCACCTGTCCCATCTAACCAGATTGGACGTGCGCGCGCCCTACCCGTGGGCGAACTGCACCAGGTACCTGGACTTACGATGTATTACTATGGCCTGAACTACCTCACGAGGCCCTTTGATAACCTTAAGGTGCGCCAAGCCCTGGCACTGGCCATTAATAAAGATGTCCTGGCGCACGATGTCTATAGCGGCACGATGCTGGCTACCAACCATATTGTGCCAGCGGGAATTCCCGGCTACACGCCTCAATTGAGCGGCCCTGGCGGTGTCTCCGGCACGAAGGGCGATCCCCAGAAGGCACGCCAGCTTCTCGACGAGGGCCTGCATGAGGAAGGGGTGACGCGGGACATCTTCAAAAATGTGAGCTTTGAGGTGTTTAGTGGCATTCCCTCTGATGTGAATATCAAGAGCGAGTACAACTCTATTCGCACCATGTGGAAGGACTTTCTGGGTATCGATGTCAAGATCAACGATACCAGCGAAGCCAAGTACTATAGCGATCTACAGAATACCGTAAATAATGCTAAAGGCCTGGCTATCTGGCGTTTGAGCTGGAATATTGATTACCCCGATCCACGCGCTGTTCTCTCGTCACAGTTTGGCCAGGGAATGTCCAATAATATTCAGAACTATGGACAGAACAACGCCTTAAATGTGGATCAGCAACAGGAGACGCAGCACTTACTTACCCAGGCTGATGCTGCTACCAACCAGCAGCAGCGCTATCAGCTCTACGCCCAGGCTGAGCAGCGCTTGGTCGACGATGTGGCCTGGCTTCCCCTTTTTCAAGGAGTGAAGAGCACGGTGGTTAAGCCATGTGTGCAGGGCTGGATCGATAGCCCACTCGACCAGGTCGCGCCCGACGATTGGGCTAAGATCTCCTTGAGTACAAATGTAAGTTGTGCTCACAACGTGTAGCAACTAGCCAATTGATATTAAAAACACGGGAGCATCCAGCTACAAGCTAGATGCTCCCGTGTTTTTAATATCAATTCCTTAATTGAGCATGTTGCGGATGGTGAGGCCAGAGCGCTCCACGACTGGACCCAGGGCGCGTAGCAGGATGGGGCCAATGATGATCGTTACCACAATATTCGAGAGCGACCATACCAGCCAGCCAGGTAACAGCGTGTTCGCGGGAGCTGTGCCCGTGGCGACCAGGATGAAGTTCCCATAGAGTCCACCAAGAATATTGTTGGGGAGGACCGCGCAGAGCACGAAGAAGATAAAGCCGCGCACCGTCAGGACGTCCTTACCGATGGAGCTAACGCCGAAGCGAGGTGCTAGCAGGCGGTAGAGAATCATTGGTAGACCAAGCTGGATCAGGTCCACTGTGCCAAACCAGAGCGCCACGGGCAGCGGTAAGGGCTGGGGCGAGAGCAGGCCTGCTCCCAGGAAGTTGCCCAGATAGGCAATCACAAACGCCCAACCACCAAACCAGAGCGCGAAGGGAATACCAAAACCGATCGCAATAAAAAGTGCCGAAACCAGGGGGATGCCTGAAGGAATCGGAATGGAGAGCCAGGAGAGCACCGTGTAGACCGCGGCGGCCACCGCTACGGCTACCAATTGTCCGAGCGCTGGCAGGCCGGTGTAGCGCAGCGTATAGCTTACACGTGCAGGACGAGCCTCTTCTGTGTAATCAGCGGGAGCGTCCAGGCGGTTCTCGGGCATCGCGTCTTCCATAAAATACATGTCCTTTCCTTTGGTAAGATGGAACACTATCAGATACCAAACTACAGAGTGCCATATCAAGATTGACATCGAAGTCTATATATATTAACACTCTTTGAGCGGATATTTCACTCTTTACTTTGGTGATGCAAAACCATATGTCGTAATGTGTCGATCTGCGACATAACGGTGTATGTGTTTTCTGCTATGGCTGGCATTTGCGTCTGCCAGTCTTTCTGGCATAGCTCGCGGACCTCCTGGATAAGCGCCGCTTCATCGAGCCGCGTCAGCTTACCATGTTCGACCACGGTTTCGCCATGCACGATGACTGTCTCGACCGCTGACCCTGGCTCACAGTACACCAGGTGTAGGTAGGGATCGCGCAGCGGTAGGAAGGCCGTACTGTTCAGGTCGAGCATAACGAGATCTGCCAGCTGGCCCGGCGCAATCTCGCCCAGCTCTGAGGCGAGACCCAGAGCTGCGGCCCCGCCAGTTGTGCTTGCCGAGAATATCGCCGCCGCGCCAGGCCACTTCTTATAGTCTAAACGTGGATAGTTGTGGAGCAGGCCCGCTAGCTTGAGCACGCTAAACATATTCTGGTTATCATTGCTGGCGGAACCGTCGCAGCCAAGCGCTACGCTTACCCCCAGGTCGAGCGCGCGCTTGAGAGGGAAGCGCCCGCTGCCCAGGCGCAGATTACTGACTGGATTGTGTACGAGCGTAGCCCCTGAGCAGGCGATACGCTCCAGATCACCGGGCGCCAGCCAGATGGCATGCGCTAGTGATGTTCCGGGGCGCATAATATATTGATCGGCGAGATAGGCAATACCTTCCTGTCCTAGATACTCACGGATCACTTGCGCTTGTAGAGCTGTCTCGACGGCATGAATATGCATGCCTGTCTCGTAACGCTCGGCGAGCAGGTTGCAGTGCTCCAGGAGCATCTGGCTGCACCAGTGAATACCACTTGGGCCAACCAGGCAGCTCAGGCGACCAGAAGAACTCTGGTGCCAGCGCGCGATGAACTGTTCCAGGGTCTCCAGTTGTTCCTCAATGGGAGGCCAGAGCTCGAAGCGATCCGTAAAGGGATGCTCAGGAAAGTGCAGGCCTCGTTGCAGGCCACAATCCAGTACCAGGTCCTGATCTTCAATAGAGGGAGCGACGGCTGCGCGAATACCTACATCTTCATATGCCTGCATGACTGCGTCAAGAAATGGTTCAGAGACGCCCGAGGGAGTCCAGAGGTGATCGAGAACGGCGGTTGTGCCAGTTTTTAGCATTTCGAGGGCGCCCAGAGCCGCACTCAGATAAGCCATGCGTGGTGTCCACTCAAAGGTATTGCCAAAGAGAGGCACCAGCCAGAGTTCAAGCGGCAGCGAAGGGGACGTCGCCTTGAGCACGTTCTCCAACGAATGCGTATGGGCGTTGATCATCCCAGGGATAACCAGGCGATCCTTGCCACTTATGACCTGGTCGAGCCGTAAGGGATTATAGGAGAGTGAACCAGACGGACCAACCTCCTGAATCCGCTCGCCAACAATGAGAATATCCTGGTTCGTGAGTAGGTGTCCTGGCTGGTTGGGTGCAAGCACACTACAGCCCTGTATAAGGATATGCGGTAGCTCATTAATAGAGGTAGAGTTACCAGGCTGTTTATGAATATGTGGTACATCATGTGCCAACTCTAGTTTACGCATTCCATGCCTCGTTTCTGGATTTCTAGATATTATGGTAAAGCGCTATGCCTCTAGCTGTTCCGCGCGCTCATAACATTCCAATGCCTCCTGCCTGCGTCCCATGACGTCGAGGACTGTGCCACGATTCGACCACGCTTGCGCGTCGTTAGGATTGAGCTGCAAGGCCTTTTCATAGCCTGAGAGGGCCTCTTTGTACTCTTCAAGCGCGAAGTGGGCGTCTCCTAGGGCGAGCCAGAGCGTTGAACGATAGTTATCCAGGGCCAGGGCCTGACGATAGGCGCGTACAGCCCCGGCGTAGTCGTGGGCGGTAAATAATTTATCGCCTTTTTTCTCCCACTCGTCAACAGGTGAGGAGGGAAGTGAAGCGGCAAGATCATAGTTCATCATCTTCTGGTACTGCCCAATTTCTGATGACGAGGGCGCGCTGCCAGGAAGAGTCGATGGCAGATAGCGATTGTCTGAAGTAATAGCTCGTACCTGCGCTGGCGAGCTTCCCCGCTGATAGCTAGCATAACTGGAAGCACTCGTGGCTAGGGGAGCATGGACTAGATTGCTGCCTGATGTGGCCTTAGAACTTTGTGAAAGCATTGGGTTGCTAGCACCCGTGGGGAAGGCCGTCCCCGAGGTGGAGCGCAACTGTGGTAGCAGCTCGTGAAGAAAGGCATCGACGCTGGAGAAGCGGCGTTCTGGTAGTGCCTGCGCAGCGTTTCGTACGACTGGCAGCGCCTTCTCATATTCTTCAGAGGAAAGCAAACGCGTGAAGAGCAACTCGCAGACCTGCGCCAGCATATACTGATCGCTGGCAGGGGTAACCGCTCGCCAGAAGTCTTGCCAGTGGCCGATTTGCGCTCCTCTACGTACCACGTCCTGTAGCTCGGGGGCCAGGTAGGGTTCAAATGGAGGGTGTAGCCGCGCCAAGCCAAAATCCGCGATCCAGAGGCGATCGCGCCCATCGAGTAAGATGTTGCCCGGCAGGAGCGCGCCATGCACAAGGTTGCGTGCATGCGCGGAACTGAGGGCCGAACCTATTTGCTGGATAAGCGTCACCAGGTGGTTACGTAGCGAGATTCCACGCGCCTTTAATGCCTGTTGTGCCTCGCTCTTCTCATAGTATGCGATAAACTGTGTCAGGTTAGCATGAGTATACTGGCATAGCGTGAGCAGATACTGGTCCCTGGCGCTATATTTTGTGATCAGTTCATGCAAGGGCTTGCCAGGAGCCTGTTGGCCGTTTGGTTGCCAGTGTGTGCAGCTAAAGACGGGCAGGATGGAGTGATGGTTGAGCGCGGCAGCGGTCCTGGCCTCCTGGCGTGCCTCCTCCCACAATGGCGTACTCATAGGATCAGGCGGAAACAGCTTGAGCACGACCTGCTGTTTGGAGCGCGCATGGATAGCGAGATAGGCATGACCGCCGCGCCCACTGCCGAGAAAACGCTGCACCTGGTAAATACCCAATTGCGCGCCCGCCGCCAGGTGGCCGCAGAACTGGCAAATCATCTCGCCTGGCTGCATTGGATGCGTCTCTTGCCCCAGGCAAGAATACATCGCGTTTTCGCGAACACCTGAGGAGCGAATGCCGCTCGTATGCCGTTGATAGGGGGAGCTATGCTCCAGGGTTTCCCTGGCATACTGCTGCGAATAGAGTTGTGAGTCCGCCTGATCCCTACGCGAGTCCATCTCGACCGACCTTTCTGCGCACTGCCCAGCAACAAAACAGGGTGTTCGGGGGTAGTTTTTGCCTCCTGTACAAGGAGGCAAAAACTACCCCCGAACTGGCTACTTACTGCTCGTCTGTGTTACGACGAATACGCTGATATGGATTATAAAGACGCTGTGACTTGCCATTGAGCTGCTGGCTTTGCTGAACACGTTCGCTTGCTCCAGCCTCTTGAGCACGTCTCGACGGAGTCGGCGCCTCCAGTTGATATGCCTGTGGCATGGAGATAGGTGTCAGTGCCTGGGCGTCGATGTTCTTACCGAGCAGGTTCTGAATCTGTTGCTCCATCAGATCCAGCTCGCGTATGATGCGGTCGAGGAGCATACGCTCAAAGTTTACCTGGGCCTGCCCCTCAAAGAGGGGCGAGCGGCGAACCTCGTAGATGGAATCTCGGAAGCGACGCATCAGGTTGTTTAAGGTCGAGAGACTGCCCTGTTGGCGACGCTGCTGGCTATCCTGCGAGCGCTGTAAATGACTGAGTCCAAGGAAGAGCGCGCGCAGTTCGGGATGATTCACCGGAGGCTGATTATTTGGCATAACTGGTTTGCCCTGTGTCAGGCGCTCGATCCCTTGCTGGAGCGCGCGACAATCCTGTACCAGGCGATCATAGCGCGAGCCGCGTTCTGAGAGCGAGCTTAGGCGGTCAAGCATCAGGTTCAGGCTGATAGCGATTGGGAGCAAGGGTCCAGGAACCGTGGGTGCGCGAGCCGTGATATCGCCCCTGGCTACGCGTGCATGCACCTCTCTCAAGAGTGTAATGCCCTCTTCGAGCACCTGTTTATCCTGTGCGCTACGCGAGGCCTCGTCCGCTTCACGGCGCGTCACCTGGAGCTCGCGGCGCGAGATAACCAGCTCGCCGCGCATCTGCATGGTCAGGCGGTTATTCTCAATCAACGTCAACGCCTGGCGTACGATGATAATGAGTACCAGCCCGAGGGCAACCAGGTCAGCCTGCATCAGAATCTGGCCACCTTTAGGGGCCACAACCGTTAGCAGCAGGGCACAGGTCAGGAGGATCAGGATAAAGGGCGCGATGGCCTGAGCGATACCTGCCGTCTGCGAGTTCTGGTTGCGCGCAGAGAGCGAGGTTGCCACAATACGAGCGTTCTGTGTATTGGCCTGCTGCACCTGTCCGCGTGCGATACTTAGAGGATATTCGATAGCGGCCAGGCCAATCAGGGCCATGCTCAGCGGCCAGAGCACATCCTGCAAGGTGCCGGTGTTGAAGCTGAACGAGAGCGAATAGTAGGCGAGCAGGCTATCTGTCACAGCCAGGCAGAAAAGGCCGAGACAGAGGCGCATAAAGACAGACTGCTGATCGCGATTCGAGAGTGGGCTGAACATCAGTAGTGCGCCGACTGCCACCAGGAAGAGATCGCCTGTCGGAAAATAGACCGAGAGAAAGGCCGCACCCTGACTTGGCTGCTGAGCAAGGCTTGCGATCAGGGGATTGAGCAGGAAAAACCAGGAGATAGCCAGCGCGGCCCCGATAACCGCCAGAGCATCGAGCAGGAGACGCACACGCCCCACTGCCGCTTTATTACGCCGCGTGAGCAGGAGTGTGCCGAGCAGGAAGAAGGGATAACAGGCGACGAAGCCGATATCATAGAGGCCAGGAAAAGGCACATCAGCGGAGTTCATGCGTACATCATAGCTGGTCCAGACGGCCTGGCCACTGGCGTAGAGGGCGATAGCAATGGCCAGGCAGGTCCAGGCCAGGAAGGCGCGTTGAGCGGCCTGATAGGTCGCGCGGGCCTGCGCTGTCTCGTTGGGGCTATGCTTCCAGGCCTCTTTCTGTCTTAGCTCCTGCTTGAGCTGGCGCGTGACACGCTGTAGACGCAGGGCGACGCGTACACAGAAGAAGAGACCAATGCATTCACCGGCAAATTGCATGATATCAGAGATGCTCTTGAGTGGGAAGCTCTTGCCAGGCACATTTCCCGCCAGGATCATGACGATCAGGAAGAGCGCAAAGGCCAGGGTAAAGCAGAGCACAATCCAGAAGCCATAGCGCTCGCCCCAGGTATCGCGAGCCAGGGCCTCGCCAGTAAAGGTAAAGCTCTCCTGGGCAGAGTTTGCTGCCTTGTTGTCTGGTGCATTGAGTGACTGCATAAAGCCAGCACCAGATGCTGGATTAAGTACTCCTAGTGGACGCGAATTAGCAAATCGAGCCGAATCTTGGTACGAAGACATACTTACCTACTCCACTTCTCTCGCTGTCTACCTCTTCAGACGGACAGCCAGGCGCTGAACTGGCAATGCCAGGTGAACCAGGAAATGCCATACGACATATTAATGGGCATGTTAGTGAGCGATAGGTCCAGGTGTTTGTGGGTATGTGTCATGTGAGCGTGGGTCGCGTCGATCTAGTCGATCTATATACAAGGGCGAGAGGCGTTGTCCGCGAATGGCGTTTAAGCGCGATTGTGTGTTGCTACTATATGTCTCGAAGGCCTGGTCTGGGTGACCTGTTTCATCTCTTGAGAACCTGGAGGCGCGGGTTGCGGGCATTACTTGTGTACTCATATGCGCGGAGCCACGTGGGGGAAGCCAGAGTACCTGGTTATATGGATCTTGTAAATCAAATTGCGTTTGTGGCTTGTGAATCACCTGGCTGGATGCGGATGAAAGAAAATACCAGCGTCCCAGCCACGTGCAGAGGAAGCGGTCAAGCCCAAAGGGATAACCCGCGTTTCCGACGATGAGGCCAAGAAAGACCAGGGTATACGTCAGCATCGCGCCGGGGCTGATGACGTTATGAGGCAACACAAAGCCTTCAGCCGTCGACCAGAGAAAGAGCGAGAGCACAATTCCCACCAGGCAGATCGCATTGGTCAGGGTGCCTGCCAGCAGACCTAGACTGATGACTGTCTCTAACAAGGCGATAAGGCCGGAAAAGAAGGCAGGATTGATGCTAAGGATGGACAGCCAGAGGCGTATCCAGCTCTGAATGAACGTGGGCTGGCCAGGCAATGTCGCTACGGCGTGTGCCGTCATCGCTGTGAGGAAACCAGGCTGCCAGGCAAACCAGGCATTGACCAGCCAGGTGAGGCCGAAGCAGACACGAATGGCGTTGATCCCCCGCACCCGCCAGAGCTGCAACTGAAACACGAGGTTACTCCCTTCGAAAACACAGCCAATCCCCATCGAATAAGGTACTAATGCCCCGCAGCCAGGGCGGGAGAGCCGCGCGCTATGACCTCCCATAGCGACTGCTCTCTACCCCCTTGCCGCGTCTTATACCACGCGGCCTTGCTGCCTGGCATACCTTGTAGGTAACTAGCGTCTTCTACCGTATAACAGAGTGTCTTCTGCATTGTGCGCGTGACTCTTGCATCTCCACCCATCGATGAAGAGTCATCCGTGAGAACGGAGCTCGCCCTGGGTCGCAGTCCAGGTGAGCATGAACGCGAACAAACGTGGAAGCTCTCCCTCGCTTGAGGGCCTGGCACGGTATCCCTACGAGAACGCAATACGCTGACAATACTCCGTAAGCTCCTATCTCTGCGCGAACAAGGAGACAGGCACTCTTTTGCACTGCACCTGGATGAAGTATAGGGTGTTCAGCTTCTTGTTATCTCCTAGCTGTCTTCTCATCTTTATTGTGCCTGCGGCGCGGGTAATAAGGGTATGGAGCGCGAGCCTTCACCCGAACTCCATACCCTTATCGATATTGGGGGTTATATAGTGCGATGGGAAAGGCGCGAGCCTTCACCCAAGCTCCATACCCTTATTTAACAGGCCAGCTTGAACCCTGCTATCTTTTCTTTGCGGATAAGCCATCAAAATCACTAAACTCTCCCTATATGCTGCGGTGGGGCAAGGCCGCAGGCCTTGCCCCACCGCAGCATATAACCTCTACGAGCCACGTAGTGGCGAGAAGTCTTCAGTAAGACATTACAAAGCTTTTGGTATAAGCTTTGTAATGTCTTATACCAATCTTCTGTATAAATGCAACGCACATTTTTTATAAATTTTTTATACTTTTCGCTGGAATTGTGCTTGGAAATGTGTTACTCTGGAGAAGGACGATGTTTCATTTGTTCCGAGGTTTGTACTTGTTGCGTCACCGCAATAGCGAGCGAACTGGGTGGGTTGCGGTGGCGCGGCAGGACAGCCATACTTTATAGTCGATTGGCCAATGGAGCTTGCTCACATGCCATAGCACCTCAAGAAAAGAACACCTGCACTAATAATAGTTGGGGGTGAAGGGTAGGGAGGGAGATCACCACGTGTAAAACCATACCTGGCGTTGTGAAGCGCATACATTTCTTGTGAACCGATACCTGCCAGCCCGGGGTACCGGCAGGTATATGCACCGCGCGTAGAAAGCTAGAAATGGAAGTAGCCTGTATAGACTTTGTACTACAATGTACGTTCCTAGTCGAACAGCATACAATTAAATTTCTGCGCGTCTCCGATTTGGCATATACATGAGTATATAGCCAGTTTCTAAAATGGATGAAATCTCGATGCCGAAGGAGCGTGTTTTGATACGCGTGCGCGAGAGCACATTGCGCACGGGACGCATCTCCTGGTCCCACACACCTGCCTCTTGAGCCTCTTGCAGGCGTTCGCGACACCGAGCAATGGTCGTTTCAGTGACACGGCCACTGGCGAAACTGGCGAGTAGCACTTCGTAGGGACAATAATACGGGTAAGATTCCAACAGGGGTAGCAGGACGCAGATCTCGCTGGTGGTAAATTGCTGTTCCATCAGCATATGTGGGCGATCCTGTTCACAGACGAGATGGGAAAGCGTGCCAAGTGTCGTGTTCAACGCAAGCGTATGGCCAGGCGGCAGAAGCCCCTGTAAGGAGAAGTGCATTACCTCCTCGTCGATGTCCTGTATATAGCTCATCGGCGTTTTAACCTTGCGCAGGGACACTTTTTGCATACTGGTGCTCCTTGTCTGGGTGGTAGTGCTTACAATCACATGTAAAGCGGCGAAGGATGCATCTTCTGCTCCCTTGTGCTATCGATAACAGCCCGTCATCAATATAGCAATTGTTCAATCTCTCCTGGTTCTATATTCCACCCTCCTTTCCGCTGGCAGACATCCAAAAATTGGACGTCCTTGAAGCTCATAAGACGCTCTCCATAAAACTATCAAAGTAGTGTATTCAACTACACATTACCTAATTGAACGTTATAAATCAAGGCTTTTTCGCTTTAGTCTATTTTCTGATTAACACATGTTAAAAATGTTGTATAAGATGCGGTGGGGAACTGCCTGTGATAGCTCCATACCACATACCTTTCTCCTTGTGAGTACCGTAGGCGCGAAGGCTCGCAGACCTTTACGAGAATCTGTTATACTGCCATATGAGCTTTGCAAATACATCTATTTCTGCTATAACTGAACAATAACACCTTGTTATGGAGAAGGTTGGAAAAGATGCAAGAACGTTTAGCCCAATTGCAGGACATGCTCTGGACCCACATCCCTATTACCAGGCAGCTAGGCCTGAAGGTCGACAGCTATGATGGCCAACGCCTCTGCTTTACCGCGCCCCTGACCGCTAATGTCAATCACGCAGGCACCGTATTCGCCGGTAGTTTAAACGCCCTTCTCACTCTAACTGGTTGGGGCATGACCTGGCTGCTTATGCAAGAGCTGGAGCTAGTTGGAGAGATTGTCATTCAAGATAGTAGTTGTCGCTATCTCGCACCTGTGACGCAGGATTTCGTAACCATATGTGCTCGCCCACAGCAGCAGAGTATTGAACAGTTCGCGCGTATGCTTCGCAGGCGAGGCCGAGGACGCCTGGAACTCAAGGTTGATATTGTGGAAGGCACAACCACCGTTGTCTCCTTCACCGGTCGCTATGTGGTACACAACGATGGTGAGCAGCATAACTCCAACTCGCCCTACAATAGTAACCTGATCTTCTAATGGCCCCTTCGCCTGTTCTACACTGATTTCCTATAGTTTAAATTTGTCGGTTACAGGCGGTGGAGTTTTTAAAAGTGGTGGCATACGTAGCAAGGGGGAGGCTTTCTTGAGCCATGCGAGACGTTCCCGGGTCCACACTGTTTGCCTGGTTAGGAGATAATAGCTTGCGCAGTAGTCGAAGAGGAAAAGCAGGCCAGGGAGATTGATAAGCAGGAGCAGAACCAGGACAAGCTTAGGATGAGCGCCGAAGAAGACATTTGCCTGATTATGATCATATACCAAGGCCGCGATATCTCCCATGAGCATGCCAGCGAGGATGGCGACAGCCTCTCTCAATGATGGCCTGGCGTCTCGCGGAGTACGTGCGAGACACCAGTAACTGATACCAAGGGGCGTAACCACAAAGAGCAAGATGCAAGCAATTGTCAGCAGCACTAGAAATAGCTTTACGTCGCCAGGGATATGCATATGTCCGAACCCTTCCAGCCACCATCCACAAAACCTATATTTCTATCCATTATAAGCGTCGTAAGAAGCTGCACATGCTAATACAGCATTATTATGAATGCTATGCTGCTAGTGGCTCTCTGAAGTCCTGGCCTCGACGTTGGCTATGAGCGTATGAATATGCTCAAGCGAAAGCTCCGTCAGCGAGTTGAGTTGCAAGCTAGCCCCGGCAAAGTCGAAATGCTTGGTGAGCTCATTGGGGATGACCACGCAGAAGATGCCTGCGGCACGCGCGGCGCGCATGCCATTGAGCGAGTCTTCAAGGGCGATTGCCTCATGTGGTTGTACTCCCAATTGGGTCAGCGCTGATTGGTAGACATCGGGCTGGGGCTTGGCATGCTTCACCTCGTCACCACAGGCGATGGCATCAAAGTAGTGCAGGAGATTCCGCTCTTTGAGATGGCCTGTGACCCAGGCGCGTGTGGAGCTTGAAGCGACAGCGAGCAGGAGACCTCGCTCTTTTGCCTGGCGTATAAGTGCCTCGACCCCCGGAAGCACAGGTTGGTTGGCAATTAGCTCATGATGCCGCTTCATGCGTTGCATACGCAGGATCTCGCGATCAAAGCTCTTGCCGCTCTTCTCTTCCAGGTAATCATAGGGATTGAAGGGGCTGGTGCTGGGTCCGGTACCAACCAGGGGCAGCCAGTCCGTAAGTGCAAAGGTGACGTTATGCTCCTGATAAATCTCTTGCCAGGAAGTGAAATCTGGCATCTCAGTATCAATAACAAGACCATCAAAATCAAAAATAATTGCTTTTAGCATATGTCTCTTCCTAATATATATTTGACTTTATCTGATTCCCTCATCCATCATATAACACGGGGAGCGAGCAGACCAGGTTTACTCCAGCCACCGGGTCATAAAGTGCCGCTCATGCTCTTCAAAGCCCAGTCTGCGATAGAGGCGATGTGCCCCAATGTTCTCATGTTCCACCTCAAGATGAAGAGCATGCATGTCCATTTGCTTACAGGTCTCCTCTATAAACTTGATCGTTTGCTCGCCAATTTTCTTGCCTCGATACTGCCCACCAATAAATAGTTCGTCAATCAAAGCGTCACGCCCATGCATTTCGATGCTATAGCCAAACGTCAGAATTATATAGCCTGCGGGCTGCTGATCATAGTAGATAAGCCAGATGCGCCCATAGTCAGGCTTCTGAAGAAGCTGCTCAACAGCGGCGAGCTTGCTCTCATCTAGAGAGTAGTTAAAATGAGTATAGAACTGGTGCATAAACCCTGTCAGGATATCTAGAGTATCGAGGGTAACCAGTTGAAAAGTCACAGCTAGCATGCGAAAAACCTGCTTCTGCTAAGTATGTTTCAAACGAATATCGCCAGGATATATATGCTTCATCGTATCATATATCTTTGCATCCCCATCTGTAAAAAGGGTCAAGATCTATTTTATTCTATAAGATGAAGGTAGTAGAATTGGCTCAAAGCGCTTGTAACGGCAACGAAGTATGGTAATATATTTGAGGTTGAAACTGTGTTGGCTAGTTTGTATGGGTCAAGGTGGATGGAGACTGCGATAAACGAATTAACTTATAATGGGCGCGTGCGGCGCTTGCGCGAGCTGGCTGAGGCGGCGCTTGCCTACTATGATATCGGAAATGCGCGTTTAAGTTTGATCAATGCTGGTGTGGATATCCTCTTTCAGGTTGTTGCCCAAAGGCGCGTCTTTAATGAAGATAGCTTGAGCATGCATCTGGAGAAGGGGCGGTATATCCTCCGCTTCTATGGCCACGAGGAGGTGAGCACAGAGGCGATTCTCTCAGAGCTACGCTGGCTGCTTGCCTTGCGACGCGATACTGAGCTACTCGTGCCAGAGCCAGTCTTCATGCGCGATGGCTCGCTACTGATCCAGGTATGTGTTGCCGATATTCCTGAGACGCCACGCTGTGTCCTCTTTCGCTGGGTAGAGGGGCGCTTCGCCGAAACCTTGCTCAGCCCTGGTCGACTTGAGCGCGCGGGTATGTTTCTGGCGCGCCTGCACCAGCATGCGGAGAACTATATGCTGCCTGCTGACTTTGAGCGACCACGCTGGGACTGGCAGGCGTTAGTCAAGCCTGAGCTGACCGAGGTTGGTGGCAAGGCCAAACTCTCGGGACGCGATGCCGCGACCTTTGCCGTTCTCTTTGAGCAGACAGAGGACATGCTTAATCAATTGACAACAAATAAGACAGCCTATGGATTGATTCACAGCGATTTTCAGCCCACTAATTACCTCTTCTATAAAGACGAGGTACGCGCCATTGACTTCGAGAAATGTCAGTTCGGCTATTATCTCTATGATATGGCGATTGCACTCCTCTGCCTGCAAGGTCGCGAAAATGAGGCGGCCCTGCGCGATGCCTTCTTTAATGGCTATGCCCAGATTCGTGTCCTCCCTGATCATTACGAAGAACGCCTACGCCTCTTTACCGCTATCCATATGCTTGAGCCGCTCTTACGTGCGATGTGGCCGCGAGGCGTCCCAGCCCGCTCCGCGTTTGTGCGCGAGATCAAACAGGCCGCTGAGCAGCTGCGTGCATACCTGCATCTTTAACTCTAAGTGCGCCGTTGGCATGCAGCCACATTACGCCTTATAGAAACTGCTCGATGCGCCGACGTATTTCCTCAGGTGTAAGTTTGAGTGCTGCGCTGTATTGCTCTAATGTGCCGTAGCGATGTAAGAACTGGCGTGGAACACCAATAGCCTTAATGCGTGTAGGTATGTCTTCTAGCGCCGCGCTAATATCTGGTACAAGCGCTCCCTCATAGTATGGCTCGACCACGACTA
Organism: Ktedonobacter sp. SOSP1-52; assembly: GCF_016587395.1. Taxonomy (NCBI): domain Bacteria; kingdom Bacillati; phylum Chloroflexota; class Ktedonobacteria; order Ktedonobacterales; family Ktedonobacteraceae; genus Ktedonobacter; species Ktedonobacter sp. SOSP1-52. The sequence goes on along the minus strand of NZ_BNJH01000005.1, from coordinate 31,808 downwards.
TCTCTCCCTTGCCAGCGTGAGCGCGCAGGGTCTCTTTATCGAAAGGAGCGACCGTTGTACAGTAGAGCAGCGTTACATCCAATCCCTCGACCGCTGAAAGCACGTACTCCAGCGAAGGGCCAACCGCGATCACCGTTGCCTGACTTCCCTGTTTGATAACCTTGAGCTTTCCAAACTCGATATCCAGATGTTCGTTGTGCTCAGCGACTGATGTGCGATAGTATGTGGGCGAACCATTAGCATACGCTGCTTGCAATAATTGATCTAATTCGTGAGCCGTGCCAGGAACCACGATCTGCATGCCTGGAAGTTGCATGAGCAGGGGAACATCTGCAGGCCCATGATGTGTCGAACCATCAGTGCTATAGTCGTAGGAGGCACCAATGCTGAGAAAGTTACCACCCAGTCCCTGGTAACAGAAGTCATCTTTAAGCTGTTCAAGTGGTCTTTCAACCAGGAAGGGGGTAATCGTGTGTGCGAAGGGAATAAAGCCTTCCAGGGCAAAGCCCGCGGCAACGCCGATCATGCTCTGCTCCATAATGCCAAGGTTTAGTGCGCGTTGGGGATAGCGCTGCAAGATAGGTGCGAATTGCGTGGCGCTTACCGCAGCCAGGATCAGGGCCGTACGCTCGTCTCGCTCGAATAATTCGGCTATTGTGGCGACCATCTGGTCGCGCATACTTAATTTCTGTGTTGTTGCCATTCTTCTTTATCCATTTCGCTCTAGCGCTTGTTTCTTCTGCTTCTCAGATAGTACGTATTTGTATTTGCTGCATTCGCTCACCGGGCGATATCAGCAATGATTACATGCGGTTGCGTGGTAGCGGTCATGCTTAATGCCTGGTAAAGTTGCTCGTGATTACGCCCATCAACATTGGTAGTTTGCCAGTGGAAGGCGCTAAATTTTGTTTCCAGGTCGCTAAAGTTGTAGAGGCTGGAGTGGTTGTTTACCAGGATGCAGGTCAGATTTGCCAGGTTAAGCTGCCCAGCCAGCATTACCGCTTCCCATATACTGCCTTCATTACACTCTCCATCGCCGATGAGTACGAAAACGCGTTGCTCACCTTTCTTCGCGCGTAGCGCCAGGGCCACTCCTACCGCCATAGGTAACCCATGCCCCAATGAGCCAGTAGAGATCTCTACCCCCGGTACTTGCTGGCGGTCAGGATGTCCCCCTAAAATCCCCTCCCACGTCCCAAAGCGTTCCAGTTCCGTGGTAGAGAAGAAGCCCTTCGCAGCTAGAATGGCGTATAGAGCTAGTGGTCCATGCCCCTTGCTGAGTAAGAAGCGATCGCGTTCCTTTGCCTCTGGATTGTCAGGGACATAACGTAAAACACGGTCATATAACACCCAGAGTATATTGAGTGTAGAGTGGGCGCTGACATCGTGTTTCTCATCACCCACGGCCATACGCATGAGTTGCTTTACCTCATCCAATGTGGTTGACGTTGTCGTATCCATAGCATTTATCCTCGCTTTCATGTGCTTGAAGTGTAGCGCACATAGACCGGTTGCATCTATGGTCTGAAGGGCAGATTATTCCTGTCCCATCGGACAGTTTAAGCGTTTGCTCCGTAACAGATAGGAAACAAAGTACCCTATTGTTAGGATATTTGTGTTTAAATGCGTGTAAATGTATACTAAGAACAGTATGGTAAATAGGAGTGCTTTAAACATTTCTATACACCTCATTGTAAGATGTATGGATGCTATAGGCGGAAAGCAGCCATACATGCGTGTTTATGGGCAAGGGAGCGTCGCTATAGGGCGGAAAGCGACGAAAAAGGAGTTTCCGAAATGAGCAGAGATTCTCACCAGAGAGAACGCGAGGATACGTATGCGCTCGATCCTGAGGATACAGCGGAGATGCTTCGCCTGATGAACCAGGATCGACTTGTTACTCAGGGAATGGGGGGACTATTTCCTGAACTCGATAATCAGCTCCCTAAAGGCTACGAGCGTATTATCGATATTGGCTGTGGACCAGGAAACTGGGTCTTGAATGTGGCATACGAATATCCTGAGGTTGAAGTAGTTGGACTGGATGTCAGTAAACGTATGATCAAGTACGCTCACACTCAGGCACAGACTGAGGGCAGAGAGAACGCTATTTTTATGGAAGGTAACGTGCTAAAGCAGCTACCCTTTCCCGATAACTCGTTTGACCTGGTCAATGCGCGCTTTATGGTTGGCGTGATTATGCGTGATGTATGGCCGCAGGTTATGGAAGAGCTCTATCGTATTGTACGGCCTGGTGGCATTATTCGCCTGACCGAGCCAGATGATATGGGAACGTCTAATAGCCTGGCCCTGGAAGAGTTGATGTGCTTCGCAGCCATGGCGCTTCATCAACTGGGCTATGGTTTCTCGCCGCATGGCCGCTCCTTTGGCATTACACCTCTGCTGGGCAAGTTTTTGCATGATGCAGGATGTGAGCAAATTCAACATCGTCCACACGCCTTTGACTTCTCATATGGCACCACATTTAACCAGAGCCAGTATGAGAACTGGCGTAGCGGCTTTATGAGTTTATTGCCCCTATTTAAAAAGTGTAATCTGACGACGGATGAAGAGTTCCAGGTTCTTTATGAGCGCATGCAACAGGAGATGCTTTCAGAGAACTTTCGTGCCCTCTGGTATATGTTGACCGCCTGGGGCATAAAACCCTTCAAACTCGAAGAGGCTGCCTTCCAGGTTGCGGAAGAAGCAATCAAGCATAAGGAATCACAGCCCCTCGTCGAAGCGATAGCCGAAATTTAGTGAAATAAAGACGAATTTACAAGAAGACATACCAAAGAGGGTGTGTAGAGGTAATGTGTGGGCTATGGCTCACACATTACCTCTACACACCCTCTTTTTAAGCGTCACAAACGCGAAAAGTTCTTCTGAAAGTCAAACTCTCCGATATTTTTATTTTGTATCACTTAAAGCCTTGACAAGTATTCAGAAGTAATGGTAATTACTTTATAGTAATGTAAAGTAATTCATAGTGATAGGGAGTTAGCAAAAAGCGAGGTTTGTTATGGATCCTTTACTCACTTCAGATGAGCTAGCCGCCATTCTCAAGGTCGATGTCGTTACCATTCGCCGCCTAGTCAATCGCCAGGAGATCACGGCCTACCGCGTAGGCAATGAGTTTCGCTTTACCGAGACCGAACTGGAGCAATACTTGCAGCGCCAGCGCCTCCCAGCCAAAGGTGAGCGCTCCGAGCCTAATGGTTTTCAAGGCTTTATGCGTAGATTAATGGGTAAGCCGACAGGCGGACATGATCGCTTTGAGCGCTTCACCAGGCGCGCTCGTAATGTTTTAGCCCTGGCCCAAAAGGAGGCGGTCGGTCTCAATCATAACTATATTGGCACTGAACATCTATTGCTTGGTTTGATAAAAGAAGATGGAGGTATCGCAGGGCGTGTATTACATGAACAAGGCGTAAGTCTGGAGCAGGTACACGAGCGAATCACCTCTATTATTGGCAAGGGGGATAAACCATCCGCTGGCGAAGGAACTTTGACACCACGTTCAAGAAAAGTTATCGAATACGCGGTCGATGAGGCCAAGCGTCTTGGACATCCCTTTGTTGGCACTGAGCATATCCTCTTAGGCCTTATTCGTGAAGGTGAAGGTATCGCTGCCCACGTGCTCCGAGATGTCTTGCGTACTGAGCGGCTAGATAGCGTGCGTGAAGCGGTGTTACGCATACTCGACCAGGAGGGCGTGACCGCCGAAAATATTCCTCCTATTCCCGAAGAAGCCAATTCGCTTCTCAGTGAGCAGGAGGAGGCCCTGACCTGCTCCGTTTGCAGCGCTCGTTGCCCCACCTACTTCCACTACTGCTTCAACTGTGGCGTCCCTTTCGAATCCTAAATCATGTAGGGTCAGAGCTTGCTCTGACCCTACAGAAAAATTGTATCACTCACACAAGGCAGGGATGTAAAAACGATGGCGGAAGATTCCACTCAATCAGGCGAGCTTAGCCCCGAAAAGCGCGAGAGTCTATGGCGTAATTCAGCCTTTAACATTTTCTGGTTTGGACAGATATGCTCCACTTTTGGTGATGCCTTTGCCAGTATCGCGCTTCCGCTTCTCGTGCTGGAGGCGACCGGTTCAGTAGCGCAAATGGGGCTGGTAACGGCCATTTTCAGTGCAGGTGTTGTGCTGACAGGTATTTTCGCGGGCGTGATTGTCGATCGTTCTGAGCAACGCAGATTACTCCTGGCTTGTGATATATTACGCATGCTCTGCTATCTGCTTATCCCTTTTACCTGGTGGCTGGTGGGGCCGCGTCTGGTGATACTCTATCTCGTTACAGCACTGGTTTCTTGTCTGGGAATGCTTTTCCGAGTTGGATATATGGCCCTTGTCCCCAGGCTGGTTGGCTCTGCCTATATCGCAGAGGCCAATGGTCGTCTAGAGGCTAGTTATGCCTTTATGTCCATTGTTGGTACCTTCCTGGCGGGCCTTGTCGTGAGTAAGTTTGGTGCTCCAGGTGCTATCGTAATCGATGCATTGACCTTTGGTCTCTCGGCTCTCTCCCTCTTTTTCGTACGGTTACGAGCGGCCAGGCCTATTCAGCAAGAAGAGATTGAGCCTTCCCTCTGGTTACGTTTCCTGGCGGGGTGGCGCTTTCTCTGGCAACAACCAGCCCTGCGTTCGATTACTATCTTGTTGACGCTTCTCTCAACTCTGATGGCGGCGGTCACAGATATCTTTATTTTTCATATAAAACATGATCTGGGGCAGAATGATACAACTGTAGGTCTCGTCTTTGCCCTGGCGACCATTGGTGCTATCCTCGCGGGTTTGACAATGCCATTTCTACGCAAGCGCCTGGGTTTTGCCACCTGCTGGATTGGTGGCAATATCTTGAATAGTCTCTCTCTTCTCTTGATGGGACTGGCAATTAACCTTTCCTGGCTTGTACTTATTGGGATATGTTTTATGTTTACCAGTACCCTGGCTAGTATTTGTTCTGTCTCTTTGCGCCAGGAGATTACGCCTGGACCCCTCCTGGGGCGTGTGACCTCTGCTTTCTGGACTATTCACTATGCCCTGGCTCCTTTAGGTGCTATCTCAACAACCTGGATCTCTGAGTGTGTTGGAGTGCCACTAGCTGGAGTCATTCTGGGGAGCCTCTGCCTGCTTATAAGCCTGAGTGCTCTTTTGACGCCCCTTAGGCGCTATTAATGCGCAAATTCAATGCGGCAGGCCAGGCTAAAGTACCCACCCTTGATCTGGTAGCCCAGTTTGCGGTTGATAGACAGCATGGCGGCATTCTCGGCATCGTTGCGTGTGAGGATATAGTCGGCGCGGCGCCGACGGGCGTAGCGGATGGCAAGGAGCTTGAGCGCGAGCGCGATGCCTCGGCCTCGGTAGGCTCGCTCAACGCCTGTAAATGTATTGTGCATCGAGTTACAGTTTATGTAATGGCCCACAGTAGCCGTGCCCACCCATCGTTCGCCATCAGCGGCGATGAACTGGCCCTCCGGGCGAAACCAGGGCGCGAGAAAGAGCATACGCTGAAAGTCATGAAATGAGGAGATAGAGACGCGTTTCTTGTGAGCCGAGTTTGAGCCAGTCTCGTAAATACGCCGATGTAAGTCGTATAGCCATCTTTGGTGCTCATTTGTCGCCTCTATATCAGCCAGGGTAAAGAATTGGATGCCAGAGGCTTGCAGGCGCTCGGGGAAATCATGGAAGCGCGCATCGTCGAAGTCAGAGAGATAGAGCCAGGATTCCAGGGTATAGCTGGTCAGGGTAAAGCCACGGTGGAGCGCGAACTCCAGGCCGGGAGCGGAGTTATCGCGCACCTGGGTGATAAGTAGATTGGCCTCTTGTGTGTCCAGAAATGCGAGCGCATGGTCATACAAGGCGCTACCGATCCCGCGCCGTCGCCATGCAGGATCGACGACAATAGAGATCCAGAATTGACCTCTATGCACCCATGGATTATGCAGAATTTGCGAAAATCCCAGTACGCTATTTTGTGTACTGATCGCAAGTGTGGTATGTTGAACTTGAGCGGGGGGAGCACTTTGCTGGCGTGCGAGGAGCATGTCTGGACTGACTGGCTCAAACTCCGTTGTACTCAGCAGGTCAGCAAGGCGAGGATAGTCCTGGTCTGGATTGAGGGTGCGTAATCGAATGTCCATAAAATGGCCTTTCTTCTGCTACAAAGGAAGCAACAACTATCCCACCTCTTTTCTATTGTACTCTGAACCTGAGTGATCTCTAATAGTGTAAACGCTAGAATATGCACATTCTTGCTTGGAAAGGCTTCTGAATGTTGGAAGAGTTATCAGCGCAAGAGCTTAATGCCGCTATGGAAGCCAACTCGGTTGGATATCTGACCTACTTTGCTGCGCGTACCCCTGGCATGCGACTAGTGGATGAAGGCGATCTCCTGCTCGTGGACTCTGGCGTGGCCTCGGATACCTTTAACTATATCTGTCGCGCTCAATTAGATGCCAATCAGGTTCAGGCGCGTACGCAGGAAGCTATCTCCTACTTCACCGCACGCGGCTTGCCTGTTGCCTGGTGGGTTGGACCAGCCAGCCAGCCAGGAAACCTGGGCGCTTACCTGGAACAGGCTGGACTGGATTCTGTGGAGGTGGATGAGGGGATGGTAGCCGACCTGCGTGCTCTGCCACGCGTTGTGGCGGTTCCAGAGGACCTCTCTATCCAACGTGTGAGTTCATCCCAGCAATTAGAACAGTTTGCCCAGGCCGTCTCACGGATCTTTGAATCACCCGATACCAATGTCCACCTCTTCTACAAGCGTGTTGAAGCGGTAGCCTTAAGCCAGGATGGTCCCCTGCGCCTCTTTCTTGGTTACTGGCGCGGCGAGCCAGTGGCGACGAGTGCCGTCTTCCTGAATGCCGGGGTCGCGGGCATCTACTCCGTAGCCACCGCTCCTCACGCGCGTAAACGTGGTATTGGTACAGCGCTCACACTGGCCGCGCTCCAGGACGCGCGAGCTGTGGGCTATACTATCGGTGTCTTACAGGCCTCGGGCGAGGGCCAGCGTATCTACCAGCGTCTTGGTTTTCGCACGACCTGTCTCTTCAAAGTCTATCAGTAAACTACCTATCCGAAACCCTGAGCGCACTTGTCCCCGAATGGGGGAAGCGCTCGTCACGAGAGTGACGCCTGCCCCTGAATGGGGGTAGGGTTTCGGAATAAGAGCTAAGAGGTTATCTTATGCAAAATCTCTCTTCATTATTTGCGCTCAATGGACAGACCGCTATTGTCACGGGTGGTAGTGGTGTGCTAGGAAGTGCGCTGGCCCAGGGGCTAGCAGGAGCAGGCGCACGCGTCGTCGTCATAGGTCGGCGCTTGGGGGCCTGTGAGAATGTTGTGCGTACTATCCAGGCCAATGGCGGTGAGGCCCTTGCTCTTGCCTGTGATGTGACCAGCAAATCAGACCTGGAACGCGCTCTCGAACAGATACAGCCGCACTTTGGCGGCATCGATATCCTTGTCAATGGTGCGGGAGGCAACCAGCCAGCTGCGACCGTCTCACCCGAGCGGTCCTTTTTTGAACTGGATGAGCAGGCTGTCAATACCGTTTTCGGCCTCAACTTTCAGGGGACCCTGCTTCCATGCCAGGTCTTTGGGCGCCTTATGGCCAGCCAGGGCCACGGAAGCATAATCAATATATCTTCTATGGCCTCGCTACGCCCCCTGACACGCATCGTTTCCTACGGCGCGGCCAAGGCAGCAATCAATAACTTTACGCAGTGGCTGGCTGTGCATATGGCCCAGGAGTACGATGCACGTATCCGTGTGAATGCTATCGCTCCCGGTTTCTTTCTTACTGAGCAGAATCGTTTTCTGCTGACAGATAAGCAGGGTGCGCCTACCGCGCGTGGCCAAGCCATCCTCTCGCATACCCCCGCGGGACGCTACGGTCAACCCGAAGATCTCGTAGGTACGCTACTCTGGCTCGTCAGCCCTGCTGCTGCTTTCATCACTGGCATTGTAGTTCCCATTGATGGTGGCTTCGCAGCCTTCAGCGGTGTCTAATCTAAAAACATATCAATCCCTATGGTACGCGCTCCCTCTGACTGGTCAGAGGGAGCGCGTACCATAGGGATTGGTGGGTGTTGGTGCTACAGATGTGCTACTGTTCTAGGCGGATGCTCTCAAGTGTGGGCAGGAATGTGGATAGCCAGGAGATGTGTTCGGGGAGTGCGACCTCTGGCTCGGGGATCTCAGGATGCCACATCTTCTCCCACTCTACCGAGATCCAACCATCATAGCCCAGAAGCTTGAGTTGTGTCAGTTGATCAGCCACGGGCACCTCGCCATCGCCCAACAGCCTCAATTCCCAGCCATTGTCTGTTGTGCGTACCGCATCCTTGACATGGTAATGGGCGATCCGTGAGCCCAACTCGTGAATCACCTCTTCCGATGTCTCACCGAAGCGGTAGGTATGCATGCTATCCCAGAGGGCCGCGATATTGGGTGATGGCACTTTGTTAAGAACTCTGGCGACGCGATAGGCTGATGAAAAGGCGTCATGCGTCTCCAATGCTATCGTAACGCCTGCCTGTTCGGCCTCCGCAGCTACAGCCTTTAGCTCTTCAGCAATCAAGATATTTACCTCTTCTTCAGAGGGTTCGGCTGCGCTGCCAGCCTTGTTTTGCCCACCAAAGACGCGGAGCAAGGGTATATGTAGCTCTCCTGCCAGTCCGATCCAGGCGCGCATTCCCTCGACCTGGGCTTGTCTCTCCTCCTCAGTAGGTTGATTGAGCGTACACGATGTGTCGATAGCACATACTTCCAGCCCAGTATCACGTATCTGCTTGACCGTTTCACCAATTTTTACACGGTCACGCTCAAGTTCTAACACAGTATTGTCCAGCACGCGCAACTCCAGGCCATGATAACCAAGCTGCTGAGCAGTCGCGATAATCTGCTCCAGGCTCCAGTTGGGACAGGAGAGCGTACTAAAGGCAATCTTCATATTACACACCTCTTTCTTCAGCGTCGTCGATATTTTGCTACTTCATTATACGCGCATCTAAGGCTGCTTGTGTTTCAAGCCAGGGGAATAAACGGTGCATTAACTCGTTTCTATGTATTGCCTATCGAAGACCTGAGCGCGGTAGCGCTAGTCACGGTAGTGATGTTGGCTTTCGTGTAAGAAGATAGTGGGCTTGGGCTACTATGGCGTGTGTAGACTTATTATGACGCTTGTTTGCTTGCGCTCACAGCGCTTGCCTATTAATCCAAAAAGGAGATTTCATCATGAGTAATAAAAATATGCAGATTTTATTCGCGAGCCGGCCCAAAGGGTGGGTACAGGAGAGCGACTTTAAAATTGTTGAGAGCGAGATTCCCCAGCCCAAAGAAGGCCAGGTCCTGGTCAAAAATATTTATCTCTCGCTTGACCCCTACATGCGTGGTCGTATGAGTGCTGGCAAATCCTATGCCGCCCCCATGGAGATTGGTGATGTGATGGTTGGTGGTACAGTCGGCGTGGTCGTTGAGTCTAAGAATGAGCAATTTAAGCCGGGTGATGTTGTACTTGGCTATTTTGGTTGGCAGCAATACGGTCTCTCAAACGGGAAGGGCCTGCTGAAGGTACCTGCGGGCAAAATCCCCCTCTCCTCCTTCCTGGGTGTGTTGGGCATGCCTGGCATCACCGCCTGGGTTGGCCTGAACATGATTGGCGAACCCAAACCTGGCGAGACGGTCGTCGTTTCAGCTGCCTCGGGCGCGGTTGGTAGCGTCGTTGGCCAGCTCGCCAAAGCGAAGGGTTGCCGTGCTGTGGGTATCGCGGGTGGCAAGGCCAAATGTGATTATGTTGTCAATGAGCTTGGCTTTGATGCCTGCGTCGATTATAAAGCCGGAAACCTGGACCAGGATCTCAAGCAAGCTGCTCCCAATGGCATCGACATCGACTTTGAGAACGTCGGCGGCGAAATTCTCGATACAGTGTTGACGCAACTCAACGCGCACGCGCGCATCCCGCTCTGCGGTTTTGTATCGCAATATAACGTGACTGAGCCGTATCAGTTGCGCAACTTCGGAGCCTTCCTCGCCAGCCGTGTCAAGCTTCAGGGCTTTATTGTTGGAGAACATATGAACTTATGGCCGCAGGCGCAGCAGGAGCTAACGCAACTCTATACCTCGGGCAAACTCAAGTATCGCGAAAGCGTCGCCGAAGGCCTGGAGAATGCTCCCAAAGCCTTTATTGGTATGCTCAAAGGCGAAAACTTCGGCAAGCAGCTCGTAAAAATCGCTGATCGCTAACCCCACAACTAAACGCTAACTCCATAACTAATCGTAGGGTCCATGCTTGCATGGACTTACGCCCCCCAGCCTAGTAGCCTGCTACTTGCGTACGCGGCTACTGGGCTGGGGACATTACCCATATGGGTGGGTCTATTTGTACAGCTTGACAGTGCCGGGTGGCTGTGGGATAATGCACTTCGCTCCAACATATGGTAAACAGCGACAATCACTGGTTTGATCGGTGCTCCTGTCCGATTTACCCGGCGTCTGCGCCTCACTTTTGAAGTGCAGTGAACAGATGCTCAGGTGCCACGCTAAGGTGGCTCGCCACGGGTGCTTTTCCTCCCGCTGCATGACACGTTCTCTCTCAAGAAGAGTGGACGTGGTTTTGTGCTGTTTTTGACAGCATGTAGAGGGGATGATCGACTAGCTTTTGCGCGACTGAAAACGAGTTTTCAGCGGTCGCAAAAAGAGGTCAGAAAAGTACTTGACAAAGCGCAAAGACTATGCGATACTGACACAGTCAACGGCGAGCACGAACATCGCGAGCGCCGGAGCGACACACACGAGGCAAGCCCACGGGCCTGCCGGGTTGCGGTTCATCAACAAAAAGAAGAACGAACCAGAGCACCCTGAACAACTGAAGAGTGGAATGCAGAAGTACAACGGAACTTCGTTGATTGAGCATCTCTCAATCGCGAAGAACACCGTTCCTGTCAATTCTGCGAACAAAGCAATGAAGTAACGACAACGTGCTTCTAGCCTGGACGCAAACTTACAAAAGATCATTGCAGATGCCTGCTGGTGTCTGTGAGATACATTCATCACTTGAATGGCGAGTTTGATCCTGGCTCAGGATAAACGCTGGCGGCGTGCCTAACACATGCAAGTCGAACGCTCTCTCGCAAGAGAGGGAGTGGCGGACGGGTGAGTAACACATGGGTACCTGCCCCGAGGTGAGGAATACCGGCGAGAAATCGCCGACAATACCGCATATGCTTCTCGCAAGAGAAACAAAGCTCGCAAGGGCGCCTTGGGATGGGCCTGTGGCCGATTAGCTTGTTGGTGAGGTAAGAGCTCACCAAGGCCACGATCGGTAGCTGGTCTGAGAGGATGGTCAGCCACACTGGGATTGAGAACGGCCCAGACTCCTACGGGGGGCAGCAGTGAGGAATTTTCGTCAATGGGGGCAACCCTGAACGAGCAACGCCGCGTGCAGGAGGACGCTTTTCGGAGTGTAAACTGCTTTTCTGAGGGACGAGTAAGGACGGTACCTCAGGAATAAGCCCCGGCTAACTACGTGCCAGCAGCCGCGGTAATACGTAGGGGGCGAGCGTTGTCCGGAGTTACTGGGCGTAAAGCGCACGCAGGCGGTTTCGTACGTCTGGAGTGACAGTTCCCGGCTCAACTGGGAAAGGTCTTCGGAAACGGCGAGACTTGAGGGCTTCAGAGGGACACGGAATTCCGGGTGGAGTGGTGAAATGCGTAGAGATCCGGAGGAACACCAATGGCGAAGGCAGTGTCCTGGGAAGCATCTGACGCTCAGGTGCGAAAGCTAGGGGAGCGAA